>CAVUBY010000013.1:0-229229 GCA_963739925.1 uncultured beta proteobacterium
GAGCCCGTCGAGCGGGCCGTTCTGAACATGGAACTCCGTCAAAAAGGCGAGCTTCGCCGCGTAGCGTCGCAGGTAGAAGAGGTCGGAGATCGTGGCGAAGCGTACGTAGTCGTCGCTCTCGGTGAAGCCCAGGTACCTCGCCAGCCACTCGCGGTTCAGCGTGAGGTGGTCGAAGAGGAAGGCGAACCCCTCCGTGACGGCGTTGTCGCCGAGGTAGCGGAACTCGAACGGAAGAGCTCGGGGTCGGGTGTGGGCGAAGTGCTCGGTGTGGCCGCCCTCGTGAAGCATCGCGCCGAATCCGCCCGGCCGCCCTTGAGGCATAGAGGACCAGATAGATCTCTTCCGGCACACGGACCGGCGCGCAGAAGGCGCGCGGCGATTTGCGCTCGCGAGCCTCGGCGTCGAGATGGACGTTGGGCTGGGCGTCGAGGTCGATGCCCATCTCCTCCAGCGTGCGCCGGAAGGTCGCACCAGGAGCGTCGCCGGAGAACACGTCGTCGTACACGGGGCCCGCAGAGGACGGCGAGGTCGGATTGCTGGAGCTCGCCCAACCGATGCCCAAGGCGGTCGCGCACAGCTTGTCCATACACGCTCGTAGAGGCCTCGGCGTCGTGCAGAAACGCGTCGGTGTTCGCGCGAAGCGCCCACGAAGTCGACCCCCCTGACCTCGCCAAACAGGTCGAGCTAGTCTCGCGATTCCCCAGATCGGGGCGAGTTCGTGACAGCGCCGCCACCGGCGTCCAGAAGAGGGTTGAGGTGCGCGGCCGACGGCGGCGCAGGCGGCCGTCGTGGATGCGCGCCGGCGCCCCCGGTCGGGCTCGTTGGCCTGCGCGACCGACGAAGCGCGATACCCGATCTCTTCGCCGTCGACGGTGATCTTGGGCGGCTCTCGAGTATTGGCGATCTCGTCGGCGAGTTCCTTGGTCTGGTCGCCCAGTGAACCCCTCGATGGCGAAAGTCGAGCAGGTAGACGAGCGGGCGCCGTCTTCGCCCTCGGACCTTCGTATACAGCCCGGTGAGCTCGGCCATCGACGGCACGCGCGTGAAGAGCTCGGGGTACCGAGCGTAGATGGCGGCGAAGATCGCACTCCTCCTTGAGCCCGGAGAAGTGGCCGGTAGTACTCGGCTTCGAGGGCGGCGGGAACTGCTCGGCGTCGGCGGCGGTACTGCGCGCAGGTCGAAGGGGATCACGGGCGTTCCTCTGATCGCGGTCGTTGCGCCGTGGCGGCACCAGGCACTCTAGCAGATGCGCCGGAGCGAGACCGCTGCCCACGACGCCCCCACGGGGTGGACAATGCGGTCGGCGCCGCCGGGCTCGCAGTCGCGGACGGTGGCGGTTACACCGCCCCGTGCCCCCGCGACCGCGGCGACATCCTCTACCTGCGCATCGACACGCTCGCCTACGGCGGGCAGGGCATCGCCCGCGACGACGACTTCGTCGTCTTCGTCCGCGGCGCCGTGCCCGGCGACCGCGTGCGCGCCAGGTCACCCGCCGCAGCAGCGGCTACGCCGAGGCGCGCCTGTCGAGCTCGTCGAGCCGTCGCCGCGGCCGCGTGCGCCGCCCCGCTGCCCGCATGCCGGCGAGTGCGGCGGCTGCGAGTGGCAGACCCTCGACTACGCGACCCAGCTCGAGTTCAAGCAGCGCCAGGTCGTCGAGTCGCTCGAGCACATCGGCGGGCTGCGCGACTTCGAGCTCGAGCCGATCGCCGGCATGGCGACCCCTGGCGCTATCGCAACAAGATGGAGTTCTCGTTCGGCACCGCCGCGGCGACTCGTCCTCGGCCTCCACCGCCGCGGATCGTGGCGCGACATCGTCGAGATCGTCGACTGCCGTCTCGCGTCCGCGTGCGATGAACGGGCGCCCGGCGAGCGGTCGCCGAAGCGTGCCGCGGCGCTCGGCTTGCCCGCGTACGACCGCACCGCGGGCCGGGACGGGCGCCCGGGGGCCTGCTGCGCCACCTGGTCGTCCGTGAGGCGCGTCAGCGGCGATCTCGCGCTCAACCTGTTCGTCGCCGCCCGCTTCGCCGAAGAGACCGAGCTCGCGGCCCGCGTGGCCGAGGCCTGTGACGCCACGTCCTTCGCCGTGACCGTCAATGCCTCCCGGGCGGACGCCGCGGTGGGCGACGCGCCGTCACCTGCTCGCCGGCGCGCCCTACCTCCGCGAGCGGCTCGCCGGCGTCGAGCTCGCCGTGCCGCTGCACCGCGTTCCTGCAGACCAACAGCGCGATGTGCGAGGTCCTCTACGCGACCGCCTGCGCCTCGCCGCGGCCGACGCCGAGCGCGAGGCCTACGACCTGTACTGCGGCATCGGCGTCCCTGTCGCTTCCGCTCGCGCGTATGGCACGCCAGCGTCCACGCGATCGAGATCCAGGAGGAAGCGATCGTCGCCGCGCGCGAGAACGCGCGCCGCAACGCGATCGCCAACGTCGACTTCCGGGCCGGCGACGTGCGCCGGCTGCTCGAAGGCGACGGCTCGAGCAGGGGCCGGCCGCCTCCGAGCCGCCGGCGCTGCGTGCTCGTCGACCCGCCGCGCGCCGGCATGGCACGCAAGGCGCTCCAGCGCGCGGCCGCACTCGGCGCCGACCGCTTCGTCTACGTCTCATGCAACCCGACGACGCTGGCGGGCAACGGCGCCGAGCTGTGCACCTCGGCTACCGGCTCGCGCGTCGCGCCGGTGGACATGTTCCCGCAGACGCACCACGTCGAGACGGTCGCCCTGTTCGTGCGCGAGGCCTGCAGCGCGCCCGGCGCCGCCGGCCGCGTCTCCGCCGCGCGTCCGCGCCGGCGCGACGTGGCCGCCGCCGCGCAGCCGCCAAGACGGTCGGCGTTGACGGCGAGGAAGGCGACCGACAGTAGCGGCAGTGCCGGCAGCGCCTCCCACCACAGGGCCAGCGACGATGGTGGCGACGAACGAGGCCACCATCGCCACAGCACTCGCCGGCGGCGCGCAGCCCGAAGCGTCGCGCGGCGCCGAGATAGAGGCTGAAGAAGACCACGTCGCTGATGCCCAGCGCTGTGTAGTCCATCCGTCGAAGCGTAGCCGAACCAGGTCAGCGCACGAGTGAAGTAGCCGACGAGCTGGTCCTCCTCGAGCAGCTCCGTCGTCGGGCCTCCGTACACGCTGAGCACGTCGACCACGGCTGAGACGGCGGCGACAAGCACGACCCAGCTCGCGCGCTCGAGGTTCTCGGCGACCCAGAGGCCCAGTGCCGACGCGCCCACGACCTTGGCGACGTTGGCCAGGGGCAGCGCCAAAGGCAGGGGGTCGGCCCATGTGAGCAGAGCGCCCCGCGAGAAGCGCGCCGACGGCGACGAGCAGGACCCAATGGCCCAGGCGCCGCAACGGGTACAGCGCGGCGACGAGCCAGGCGACGACGGCGAGCGTGATCGCCGCAGAGACGACGATGTCCGGACGCAGGGCGAAGCCGGCAGCTGCTCGCCAAGCGCGCCGACGGCGACGAGGACGACGGCGGCGGCGGCGGCCGGCCACAGAGCGCGCATCGGATCAGTAGGGCGGGATGGTGTCGTACCAGTCGCCGAGACGGCGGAAGGCGCGCCAGAAGCCCGCCTTGAGACGCTCCTCGTCGAGGGAGGCGTCGATGTCCGGCGTGATGAGCACCTCGATACCCGGCGTGAACTCGGCGATCTCGCCGGGAGCGTAGCTGAGCTCGCGCGAAGCGGGATCTGGGCCGCGTTGAGGGCGGCCACTGTCGGCTCACCCATGACGACGATGATCTTGGGCTCGACGATGGCGAGCTCGCGACGGAGGTGGTCGAGACAGCGCCCCTCGGCCTCGGCCTCGCGCACGTCACCGCACTTGACGACGTTGGTGCCGTAGAGCTGCAGGGGGTCGATCTTGAGCCGCTGCAGCTCTTCATGAGCGCGGTGCCGCTGCGCCCGAAGAACGCGACGCCCTCGTGACACTCGCTCGGCCGCGCCTGGTACTTGAGCATGAAGATATCGGCGAGAGGATCCCGGAGCCGATCACCGGCATGGTGCGGGCATGCACACACCGGCGGCAGCGGAGGACCTCCCCCGTGAGCTCGTTGATCTCGGAGATCGCCCGCGTGAGGTACTTGTCGTAGATCTCGTTCGGCTGTGCCACCCGCGACCTCGGTTCGAAAGGGACGTCTGAGGAGTTCGCCGGACGGGTGCGCATTCCTCGCCTCGTCACGCTCGAGACAGGCGCGTGGTGGGCCGCGCAGGCGGTCGGGCCTGCCACCCGGAGAGTGCCCGCGCGCCGCATCAGCGCGCATCGAGTCTCTAGGGCCGGCCGCCCTTTCGCGTCTTTGCCGCTTGCGCCTCGAGGCTGGTCTGCACGAGCTTGAGCGACTGTAGGTAGAGGTAGCTCTTGGGGCGGCGCACGATGCGGCTCTCGGCGAGTGCGGCGACGAAGTCCGCCGGGCCGGTGAAGTCGTCCATACCCGTGAACGCGGTGCCCAGGCTGGCAAGAACGTGGGCGTCGCTCCCGGCCGCGGCAGGGATGCGATACCGCCGGGCGAAGCGCTCCGCCTGTTCGTTGAACCCCGGGAAGGCGAGACGCGAGTTGAAGACCTCGAAGACGTCGATGTCCGTGACGTTGGCGCGAAGCAGCGCCGCGCTGGGCACGGTGTGCAGCCGGTCGAACGGGTGAGGGACGTAGACGATCCACCCTGTTCCTTGATCGCCGCGATCGTCTCGGCAAAGGTCAGGCCAGGCGGGACGGTCCGCTCGAGGAAGAGGCCGATGACCTCGCCCTCCGCGGACTTGACCTCCTCCCCGACGATGACCCGCACGCCGTAGCGGTCGGCAAGCTCGCGCGCCTCGAGCCCGCCGGCGACCGAGTCGTGGTCGGTGATCGCCACCACGTCAAGGCCGACCTCGCGGGCGCGCACGAGGATGTCGGCCGCGGCCGAGACGCTGTCCTTGCTGTGATGCGAGTGGACGTGGAAGTCGGCGAACAGCTCGCGCTGCTGTCGGCGGCGGCGGGCGGCCGGGTGCCGCCGCCGGCGCGCGACCTCGTCGTAGAGCCGCTCGTGCTCGTCGACGACGAGCGGCCAGTCGAAGCGCCCGGCGGTGCGGGCGCCGGCCGCAGCGAGCCGCTCGCGCGTCTCGCGCTCGCGCACGACGATACGCAGCGCGGCGGCGAGGGCGCGGGCGTCGCGCGGTGGGACGAGGAGACCCTCGCGGCCGTCGGCGACGAGCTCGCGGTGCCCGGCGACGTCACCAGCGACGATCGCCGTGCGCGCCGCCATCGCCTCGAGCAGCACGATGCCGGCGGACTCCGGACCCAACGAGGGCGCGCACAGCACGTCCGCGTCACGCAGGAGGCCCGGCATGCCGTCCCGCGACACCCTGCCGTGGAACGTCACGCGGCCGGCGAACGCCGTCGGCACCCTGTAGCCGAAGCGGCTCTCCTGGGCGTCGTGACCGCAGACGTGCACCTCAAGCTCGCCGGCGATGTCGTCGAGGCGACGCAGCGCCCGCAGAAGCAGGCCGAGGCCCTGACGACGCGACTCGGCAGCAGCGAACAGGACGCGGACCGGGCCGGCCCGCCTGCCGTCCACCGGCCTGAACCTCGTAAGGTCGACCCCCGGCGGGATGAGGTGGTACGCGCCGGGGAACACGCGCGCGGTCAGGTCGCGTACGGTCTGGCTGCCGGCCACGGCAACGTCGAGCGAGTCGAAGAGCCGCTGCTGGCGGGGCCGCGGCATCAGGTCCTGGGCGAGGCCGTCGTCCTCGTCGAGGAAGGTCGCGACGAGAGGGCACGCGGCGTGGCGCAGCGGCACCCAGCCGAGGGCCGGGGCGAACGGCTCGTAGAGATGGAGGAGGTCGAGATCGTCGGCCTCGAGGAGGACGTCGATGTTGGCGACGAGATCGACCGGCGCGTTGAACACCGGGCGTGGCCGCCGGGCGTCGACATGCGTGCGCCCGGCGAAGAAGTACCGCGGCGAGGGCTCCTCGGGCGCGAACACGGCCTCGCGTTCGCCCAGCAGCACCGCGCGTACCTTGGCGCGCGCCTCGCGCACCGCCGCCTTGTCGGCGCTCGGGGCGATGACGGTCACGCGGTGGCCGCGAGCGGCGAGACGCTCCGCGAGTCCCGCGACCTGGTCGTTCACTCCGCTCGGCGAGGTCCAGGGGTAAGGGGTCAGGAGTCCGATGCTGTGGCTCACGCCGCCAATGCTACCGCAGCGACGAAACGAAGGACGGGCCGGGGCCTCGTGGCCCCGGCCCGTCCGGGTCGACTTCTGTCGGCGGGGCGGCGCTAGCCCTGGCAGACGGCGGCCGCGCCGCGACCCTCACCGGAGATGAACTCCTCGGTGAGGCGGCGGCATTCATCGTCGGGGTGCTGCACCGGCGGTGACTTCATGAAGTACGAACTCGGACCCTCGAGCGACCCGCTCATGCCACGGTCGAGGGCGATCTTGGCACAGCGCACGGCGTCGATCACGATACCCCGCCGAGTTCGGCGAGTCGACGACCTCGAGCTTGAGCTCGATGTTGAGGGGCACGTCACCGAAGGTGCGTCCCTCCATGCGGATGTAGGCCCACTTGCGGTCCTCGAGCCACTCGACGTAGTCGCTCGGGCCGATGTGCACGTTCTTGCTTCCCATGTCGTAGTCGAGCTGGCTCGTGACGGCGTTGGTCTTCGAGATCTTCTTGGACTCGAGGCGCTCACGCTCGAGCATGTTGAGGAAGTCGGTGTTGCCGCCGACGTTGAGCTGGCTCGTGCGCTCGAGCCGCACGCCGCGCTCGCGCATGAGGCGCGTGAGCACGCGATGGACGATCGTCGCGCCGACCTGGCTCTTCATGTCGTCGCCGATGATCGGCACGCCGGCCTCGGCGAAGCGCTTCTAGATGGATGTGCAGACCTACTTCTTCCGCCGCACCAACACGAACGCGCTCGGCCAGGCGCGCAGCTGGACCGACCACCTGCTGTGGCACCACGCGGCGCACACGGTCGACCTGTTCGCCTACCAGACGGGCGGCGACATCGTGCAGGCCAACGCGGTCCAGGGCCCGATCCATCCCACGCTGGGCATCGCCATGGACATGAGCATCCAGCTCAAGGCAGCCACCGGCGCGATCTGCACGCTCAGCCTGAGCTTCAACAACGACGGCCCGCTCGGCACCTTCTTCCGCTACATCGGCGACACCGGCACCTACATCGCGCGCTACGACGACCTGTTCAACGGCAAGGACGAGAAGATCGACGTGTCCAAGGTCGACGTCTCGATGAACGGCATCGAGCTGCAGGACCGCGAGTTCTTCGCCGCCATCCGCGAAGGCCGCGAGCCGAACGCCAGCGTGGCCAAGGTGCTGCCGTGCTACCGCGTGCTGCACCAGCTGGAGCAGCAGCTCGACGCGGCCGGCTGAGAGGCGTCCGATGCAGCACGCGCACGCATCGGCCCGTTCGAGGTCTCGGCCATCGGGCTGGGCTGCATGAACCTGAGCCACGCCTATGGCGCGCCGCCGCCGCCCGAGCAGGCCGCAGGCGCTGCTGCTGCGGCGCGCTGGACCTGGGCGTGACGCTGTTCGACACCGCCGCGCTGTACGGCTTCGGCGCCAACGAAGACGCTGGTCGGCCGCGTGCTCGCGCCGCACCGCCACCGCTTCACGCTGGCCAGCAAGTGCGGCATGGCCGGCGTCACCCGACGGCTCAAGCGCGTGATCGACGGCCGGCCCGAGACGCTCAAGCGCAACTGCGAAGCAGAGCCTGAGGCGCCTGCGCACCGACGTCATCGACCTGTACTACCTGCACCGCTGGGACAAGAAGGTGCCGATCGAGGACAGCGTCGGCGCGCTGGCCGATCTGGTGCGCGAGGGCAAGGTGCGCAGCATCGGCCTGTCGGAGGTGTCGGCCGCCACGCTGCGCCGCGCGCATGCCGTGCACCCGATCGCCGCGGTGCAGACCGAGTATTCGCTGTGGACGCGCAACCCCGAGATCGCCGTGCTCGAGGCCTGCCGCGAGATCGGCGCCGCCTTCGTCGCCTTCAGCCCGGTGGCGCGCGGCTTCCTCGGCGGCACGCTGCGCGACGTGGCCGGCTTCGACGCCAAGGACATCCGCCGCAGCATGCCGCGCTTCGCGCCCGAGGACTACGCGGCCAACCTGCGCCTGCTCGACGGCTACGAGGCGCTCGCCGCGCGAGGCCGGCTGCACGCCGGCGCAGCTGGCGCTGGCCTGGCTGCTGGCGCGCGGCGAGCACATCGTGCCGATCCCCGGCACGACGAGCGTCGCGCACCTGCGAGGACAACTGGCCGCCTCGGGCGTCGCGCTCGATGCATCGCACCTGCGCGGCTCGATGCGCTGATCAACCGCGCACAACGTGGTGGGCCCCGCTACAACGCCGCGACCCAGGCCGAGATCGACACCGAGGAGTTCACGGCATGACGACATCCAGCCCCAGCATCCCCTTGACAGCGACCCGCGCGCAGCCCGGCTGCCGGCAGGCGCTGCTCGCGCTGGCTGCAGCGGCTCTGCCCTGGTCCGCCCGGGCGCAGGGGACCTTCCCGCAGCGCCCCGTCACGCTTGATCGTGCCGTTCGCGCCGGGCGGCATCGCCGACATCACCGCGCGCACCGTGGCCGAGGTGATGGGCCGCAGACCTGGGCCAGGCGTTCGTCATCGACAACCGGCCGAGCGCGGGCAGCATCGTCGCCAGCTCAGGCGGTGGCCAAGGCTGCGCCCGACGGCCACACCTTGCTGCTGATGAGCAACAGCAACGCGCGTGAGCGCCGGGCTGTTCAAGAAGCTGCCCTACGACGCGGTGAAGGACTTCGCGCCGGTGAGCATGCTCGGCGTGTTCGACCTGGGCCTCTTCGTGCCCGCGAACTCGCGCTTCGCGAGCCTGCGCGAGCTGGTGGCCTACGCCAAGGTCGACGCCGGGCAAGCTGACCATCGGCACCATCGCCGTCGGCAGCACGCAGCACCTGGCGGCCGAACTGTTCAAGACACGCGCCGGCATCGACGCGGTGACCGTGCCGTACAAGGGCACACCGGCGGTGCTGACCGCGCTGCGCGCCGGCGAGATCGACATCGCGTTCGAGATCGTCGGCCCGATGGTGCCGCAGGTCACGGCCAAGGCGGTGCGCGCGCTCGCCGTGAGCTCGGATCGTCCCAATCCGGCGCTTCCCGAGGTGCCCACAGTGCCGAGGCCGGCGTGGCAGGCTACGGTGGCGTCGTGGAACGCCCTCGCGGCGCCGGCGGGCACGCCGGCCGAGGTGGTCGACAAGCTCAATGCCGCCGCCCGCCAGGCGCTGGCCGACCCGGCAGTCGCGCGCAAGCTGCAGGACCTGGGCGTGCGCGCCCAGGCCGGATCGCCGGCGCAGTTGCAGACGCTGCTGGCCAGCGAGATCCGCCACTGGGGCGAGGTGATCCGCGCCGCCAGGATCGAGCCAGAGTGAGTTCGACGATGTCCCGTCCCACGCTGCTGCTGCTGCCCGGCCTGATGTGCGACCGCGCGGTGTGGGCGCCGCAGATCGACGCGCTGGCGGCCCGCGTGCAGTGCGTGGTGCCGCACTACGGCACGCTCGATTCCTTGGCGGCCATGGCCGAGAAGGTGCTCGCCGAGGCGCCGACGGAGCGCTTCGCGCTCGCCGGCCACTCGATGGGTGGGCGCGTGGCCTTCGAGATCTGGCGGCAGGCCCCCCAGCGCGTGGAACGGCTGGCGCTGCTGGACACCTCCTATCACCCGCTTGCAGCCGGCGACGAAGGCCAGCGCGAGCGGGCTGGCCGGCTCGCCTTGCTCGAGCTGGCGCGGCGCCAGGGGATGCGCGCCATGGCACGCCACTGGGCCATGGGCATGGTGCATCCCGACCGGCATGGCACGCCGCTCTTCGAGCAGGTGCTCGACATGATCGAGCGCAGCACGCCCGAGGTGTTCGCGGCGCAGATCAATGCCCTGCTGCTGCGCGCCGACGCCCAGCCGCTGCTGCCGACGATCCAGGTGCCCACGCTGCTGCTGTGCGGACGCGAGGACGGATGGAGTCCGCCATCGCGCCACGAACACATGCAGGCGGCCATGCCCGGCTCGCGCCTCGTGGTCGTCGAGCATTGCGGCCACATGAGCACCATGGAGCGCCCCACCGAGGTGTCAACCGCGCTCGCGGCCTGGCTCACCGCCTGAGCGTTTCGAGGCCGGGCCTGAAGCGCCGGTGCGTCAGGTCGGTCGCGTCATCAGCCCTGCCAGATCGAAGCCGCTGTCGGCCACCTGCTGCGGCGTGGGCGACACGCCGGCATCGAGCAGCTTGCGGGCGAGCAGGTGGTCGCGGGCCGCGCTCACGGTGTCCGCCGCCAGCAGCAGGTCGCGACGGAAGTGCCACACCGAGAAGGTGCCGCTGGCCATATCGCCGCGCACCGCCCAGCGATCTGCGCCGGCCGACAGTCCGGCCATCTGCAGCTTCTTGTCGTACTGATCTGACCAGAACCAGGGCGTGCTGCTGAAGGGCCGCTCCTGGCCGAGCAGCGCGGCGGCGGCCGACTTGCCCTGCTCGGTGGCGTTGTTCACCGACTCCAGCCGGAGAAGGCTGCCGTCGGGCAGGCGGCGTGCGGTGCAGTCGCCAGCGGCCACGATGCGCCGGATCGGACGGTTCGCGAGCAGTCATCGACCACGATGCCGCGATCGCAGGCCAGGCCCGCGTTGCGCGCGAGGGCGTCGTTGGCGGTCACGCCCACACCCACCACCACCAGCCCGGCGGGCAGGCGCGTGCCATCGGCGAGGTGCACGCCGGTGGCCTCACCGTCGTCGGTGTCGATGCGCTCGACCTGCGCGCCCAACCGCAGCTGCACGCCATGCTGGCGATGCAGTTCGGCAAACCAGTCGGACAGCAGCGGCGCGAGCACCCGTCCCAGCAGGCGCGGCGCGGCCTCGAGCACCGTGACGTCCAGACCCTTCTTGCGTGCCGTGGCGGCCACTTCCAGGCCGATGAAGCCACCGCCGATCACGACCACCGGCAAGCCGCGCTCGGTGCAACGCGCCATGCAGGCGGCGATCGCGCTGGCGTCGTCGCGTGAGCGCAGGGGCAGCACATTGGCAGCGTCGGCACCGGGCAGGCTCAGGCGGCGCGGCGAGGCGCCGGTGGCCAGTACCAGCCCGGTGTAGGCGAGGCTGCTGCCATCGGCCAGGGTGAGCGTGCGCCCCGCACGGTCGATGGTGCGCACCGTGACACCGGTCCGCAGCGTGATGCCCTTCTTGGCCAGCATCTCGGGGGCCCGCATCACCAGCTGGGCCGCATCGATGTCGCCCGCCAGCCAGGCCTTGGACAGCGGCGGCCGGTGGTAAGGCCCATGCGCCTCGTCGCCCAGCAGGGTGATGGCGCCGGTGAAGCCGCCCGCACGCAGGGCTTCGGCGCTCTGCACGCCGGCCTGGCCGGCGCCCACGATGACGATGTGCGGATCCATTCGGTTGTCCTGAGGTGAATCCTGCTATTCTCTGGTCAGGCAAGGTGAGCCCAGCCCTTCGAGCGCGGGGCCGGCCTTGAGCTGGCAGGCCAGGCGGCTGTTGGGCGGCGCTCGGCGGCCACGTTGGCGAGCATGTCGAGCTCGCCCGCGACGGGGGGCAGCCGGCCATCCGCGTCTCGTCCACATACAGTGGCAGGTGGCGCAGGCGCAGGAGCCGCCGCATTCGCCGACGATGCCGTCGACGCCGTTGGCGATGGCCGCCTGCATGAGGCTCCAGCCTTCGGTGACGTCGACGTCGATGGCTTGTCCCGAGGGTTCGATGTAGGTGATGCGGGTCATGGTCGTGCGGGCTGGAAGCGGATTATCGGGCCGCCAGGTTGAGCACCAGCGGGCTGCGGATGGTGGACGAGGGCATCCAGGCGAGCTGTTCCTGCACGCGCCGGTAGTCCGGGAAGGCCGGGTGGAATTCCTCGAAGGCGATCTTCACCGACAGGCGCGCGATGGCCGTGCCCAGGCAGGCGTGCACGCCACCGCCGAAACCCAGGTGTCCACGCGGCTTGCGGGCGATGTCGCAGCGTTCGGGGTCGGGGTATTGGCGCTCGTCGCGGTAGCCCGAGCCGTAGGCGAGGCACACGAGGTCACCGGCCCTCATGGTCTGGCCGTGCAGCGTCCCGTCGCTTCATCAGCGCGCGCAACGGACCGCCACGCCAGGAGGCACTCTTCACCCGCTTCGTGGAGCTGGTCGAACGCCACCACCTCGAGCACTGGCCGGTCACGCGCTATGCGCAGCGGCTGGGCCTGAGCGCCGAGCGGCTCAACCGCATCGTGCGGGCGTCGGCCCAGCGCAGTGCGCTCGAGCCCATCCACGAACGCCTGCTGCGCGAGGCCTGCCGGCGCCTGATCTACATCGCCGCGCCGGTCTCCACGCTCGCCTTCGAGCTGGGCTTCGAGGATCCGGCCTACTTCTGCCGCTTCTTCAAGCGGCACCTGGGCGTGAGCCCGAGCCGGTATCGGGCGCGTCTGCAGTCGGGCTGAGCGCCGCGGCTGCGTTGTCCTCGATGCCGCGTGCGGCCAGGGCCGGCGCGACGCACGCCTGCAGCGTCTGGCGCAACCAGCGGTGCATCGGGTCGTCGTTGCGGCGCAGGTGCCACAGCAGGTACATCGGCATCGTGGGACAGGCCATGGGTACCGGCGCCTGGGCGAAGCCGCGCAACTGCCCACCGCCGAGCAGTGATGGCAGCGTGGCCAGCATCGACGTGCCGCGCAGGAAGGGCGCGATGCCGCCGAAGCCCGGCACCTGGACGACGATGCGGCGCTTGACCCCGTGCGCCAGCGAGCCAGTCGTCAACGTCGAGTGGGCGTCGAGGCTCGTAGGTGACCGTCACATGCTCGGCGGCCAGCCACTCGGCCAGCGTCGGCGGATCCGAGCGGCATGCCGGATCGAAGAACACCGCGTAGCGGTCCTCGAACAGGCGGGTCTGCAGGATGTCGCTGCGGTCCGGCGGGCGCGGCGAGATGACGAGATCGCAGTGCTCGTCGCGCAGCATCTCCGCGCTGGGCACGCCCGAGGGGATGACCCGCAGGCGAAGCTCGGGCGCTTGCGCACGCAAGGCTGCCAGCCAGCGGGGCAGGAGCAGGTCGCGCTGCAGGTCGTTGGCCGCGACGGTGACGGTGGCCTGGACGCGCGACGGGTCGAAGCCACCGCTGGTGGCGAAGAGCCGCAGTTCGTCCAGCAGGGGGCGGGCTCGCGCTGGCCAGCAACTGCGCGCGCTCGGTGGGCGCGATGCCGCGCCCGGACTTCACGAACAGCGGATCACCCACGATCGCGCGCAGCTTGTCCAGCAGGTGGCTCACCGCCGACTGGGTAACACCCAGCCGCTGCGCCGCACGCGTGATCGAGCCTTCGTCGATCACGGCGACCAGCAACTGCAGCAGGTGACCGTCGAGGTCCAAATGATCGGGATCGCTCATGCGTGGCATGAGTATCGATCGGTTTATTCGCAACGCACGATCGCCAACACTGCGGCACATCGCCGAGCCCACGGTCACGCCGCACGAGCTTGACGAAGATCAAACCCGGGCTCACGCCAGCACCTGGAGACCACCGTGACGACGACACCGAACGCAACGGCGCGCAAGCGCCAGATTCCGGGCACGACCCTGTTCGACGGCGATCAGGCCCGCAAGGGCTACGCGCTGAACAAGATGTGCTTCTCCTTCAACGATGCGGCCAACCGCGAGGCCTTCAAGCAGGACGAAGAGGCCTACTGCACACGCTACGGCCTCACGCCGCCGCAACGCGAGGCCATCCGCGCCCGCAACGTGCTGCAGCTCATCGCCGCCGGCGGCAACGTCTACTACCTGGCCAAGTTCGCCGGGATCTTCGGGCTGGACGTGCAGGACCTCGGGGCCCAGCAGACCGGCATGACCAAGGAACAGTTCAAGGCCAAGCTCGTGGCCGCCGGGAGATAAGCATGGCCAAGATCGTCGGTGCCATCACCACCTCGCACGTGCCGGCCATCGGCCGCGCCATCGCCCGCGACCTGCAGGCCGATCCCTACTGGAAGCCGTTCTTCGACGGTTTCACGCCGGTGCATGCCTGGCTGGACCGCGTCAAGCCGGACGTGGCGGTCGTGCTCTACAACGACCACGGCCTGAACTTCTTCCTCGACAAGATGCCCACCTTCTCGGTCGGCGCCGCCCCCGAGTACCGCAATGCCGACGAGGGTTGGGGCATCCCGGTGGTGCCACCGTTCCAGGGCGACCAGGACTTGTCGTGGCACCTGATCGATTCGCTCATCGACGCCGAGTTCGATCTCACCACCTGCCAGGAGATGCTGGTCGACCACGCCTTCACGCTGCCCATGGCGCTGCTGTGGCCGGGTCAGAGCGCCTGGCCGGTGCGCACGGTGCCGGTGTGCATCAACACCGTGCAGTTCCCGATGCCCTCGGCGCGCCGCTGCTGGAAGCTGGGGCAGGCGATCGGCCGGTCGATCGAGGCCTGGGACTCCGACGCCAGGGTGGTGATCGTGGGCACCGGCGGGTTGTCGCACCAGCTCGACGGCGAACGGGCCGGCTTCATCAACAAGGACTTCGACCTGCAATTCATGGAGAGCCTGGTGCACGACCCTGAATGGGCCGCGCGCTTCTCCATCGAAGAGCTGGTGGAGAAGACCGGCACCCAGGGCGTGGAACTCGTGATGTGGCTGGCTGCCCGGGCAGCGCTGCCGGGCAAGGTGACTCGCGCGCACTCGAATTACCACATCCCGATCTCCAACACGGCGGCGGGCTTGCTGGTGCTGGACCACCAGGGATGAGCTGACGCCCGGTGCTCCCGCACCAATCTGGCGCGGAAGGCGGGAGCGCACCATCATGGTGCAATTTCAGCTGTCAGGCGGCGTCCAGCGCTGCTTCCGGAAGGGATCCCCCCGGCGGGGGAGGCATGGCACAGAAGCTGCAGATCGTTACTCGATCTCCCACTTCTGAACCCTCCCGGAGCACGCTTGATGAAGAAGAACCTGTTGGCGCTCGCCGCCTTCCTGGCAGCCACCGCACTGCCCACCGTGTCGTATGCGCAGTTCTCCGCCAATGTCGGCCTGACATCGGACTACCGCTACCGCGGCATCTCCCAGACCCGCCTGAAGCCCGCCCTCCAGGGTGGCGTGGACTTCGGCCTGCCCGCGGGCTTCTACATCGGCGCCTGGGCCAGCAACATCAAGTGGATCAAGGACCTGGGCGGCGACGCCGACTACGAGATCGATCTCTACGGCGGTCTGAAGGGCGAACTGGCCAAGGACCTGAGCTACGACGTGGGCGTGCTGACCTACCAGTACCCGAGCAACAAGCTCAACCCGAGCGCGAACACCACCGAGCTGTACGGTGCGCTGACCTTCGGCCCGTTCACCGGCAAGTACTCGCACAGCGTGACCGACACCTTCGCGAATCCGGACAGCAAGGGCAGCTTCTACGTCGACCTGTCCGCCACTTTCGACGTGGCCGGTTTCTCTGTGGTGCCGCACGTGGGCTACCAGAAGATCAAGGGCACCTTCTCTGACGTCGCCACCTACTCCGACTACTCGCTGACGGCTTCGAAGGAGTTCGCCGGCTTCGTGTTCAGCGGCGCAATCGTCGGCACCGACGCCGACAAGGTCTTCTATTCGTCACCGGTCAACGGCAAGGAGCTGGGCAAGCCTGGCCTCGTGCTGTCGGTCAAGAAGACGTTCTGAAACTCATCCCCTGGATCCACTGGAGAAACCCATGAAGATGGTGACCGCGATCGTCAAGCCGTTCAAGCTGGACGAAGTGCGTGAGGCCCTGAGCGCCATCGGCGTGCAAGGCATCACGGTGACCGAAGTCAAAGGCTTCGGTCGTCAGAAGGGCCATACCGAGCTGTACCGCGGTGCGGAGTACGTCGTCGACTTCCTGCCCAAGGTGAAGATCGAAGCCGCAGTCGACGATGCCATCGTCGACCGCGTCATCGAAGCCATCGAAGGCGCCGCCCGTACCGGCAAGATCGGCGACGGCAAGGTATTCGTCTCGACACTCGAGCAGGTCGTGCGCATCCGTACCGGCGAAACCGGCAAAGACGCGCTTTGAACGGCGCCCACAAGATCATTCCGAAGAAAGACCGATCATGAAAAAACTGCTTCAGATGATGCTGCTGTGGGCCATGCTGGCCCTCGGCGGCATCGCCCATGCCGCGGACTTCCCCGGCAACAAGGTGCTGTTTGAGAGCGGCAAGGCCGACGTGCCTGCGGCCTCCTCCGAGGACTTCAAGAAGATTGCCGACTTCCTGAAGGCCACGCCGGACGCCAAGGTTCAACTGTCCGGCTTCGTGGACTCCACCGGTTCCCCGGACGCCAACAAGGAACTGGCCAAGCAGCGTGCGATGGCTGTTGCCGCGGCGCTCAAGGGTCTCGGCGTTGCCGAAGACCGAATCGTCATGCAAAAGCCCGAAGACATCACTGCGGGCCAGGGTGAACAGTCGCGCAAGGTGGAGATGACGCTGGCTGCGGCCACCGCGCCTGCTGCCGCTGCTGCGCCGGCCGCCGAAGCCGCACCTGCTGCCGCTGCGGCAGCCGCCGCACCAGTGGCCAACAAGGGTGACGTGGCCTGGATGATCGTGGCCACGCTGCTGGTGATCATGATGACGGTGCCCGGTCTCGCGCTGTTCTACGGCGGCCTGGTGCGCAGCAAGAACATGCTGTCGGTGCTGATGCAGGTGATGGTGACGTTCTCGTTGATCGTCGTGCTGTGGTTCGTCTACGGCTACAGCCTCGCGTTCACCGAAGGCAATGCCTACATCGGTGGCTTCGATCGCCTGTTCATGAAGGGTCTCTTCGATCCTGCTGCCGGCACGTTCGCGATGGGCGCGACCTTCAGCAAGGGCGTGTACATCCCTGAACTGCTGTTCGCAGCGTTCCAGGCCACCTTCGCCGGTATCACCTGCTGCCTGATCGTCGGCGCTTTCGCCGAGCGCATCAAGTTCAGCGCGGTGCTGCTGTTCATGGCGCTGTGGTTCACCTTCAGCTACGCGCCGATCGCCCACATGGTGTGGTTCTGGATGGGCCCGGATGCGTATGCCAGCAAGGAAGTGGTCGACGCGATGAACGGCAAGGCCGGCCTGATCTGGCAGTGGGGTGCGCTCGACTTCGCCGGCGGCACGGTGGTGCACATCAATGCCGCGGTCGCCGGCCTGGTGGGGGCCTACATGATCGGCAAGCGCGTGGGCTACGGCAAGGAATCGTTCACGCCCGCACTCGCTCACGCTGACGATGGTGGGTGCCTCGCTTCTGTGGGTGGGGTGGTTCGGCTTCAACGCAGGCTCGGCGCTCGAAGCTGGCAACAGCGCAGTCCTGGCCTTTGCCAACACCTTCTCGGCCACGGCGGCCGCGGTGCTGGCCTGGTGCATCGGTGAAACGCTGATGCGTGGCAAGGCGTCGATGCTGGGCGCTGCATCCGGCGCGGTGGCGGGCCTGGTGGCAATCACCCCGGCTTGCGGCAACGTGGGCCTGATGGGCGCGATCGTCATCGGCTTCGTGGCCGGCTTCGCCTGCCTGTGGGGCGTCAATGGCCTCAAGAAGATGCTGGGTGCGGACGACTCGCTCGACGTGTTCGGCGTGCACGGCGTCGGCGGCATCGTCGGTGCCTTGCTGACCGGTGTGTTCAACACCCAGGCTCTGGGTGGTCCTGGCCTGGTGGGCGACTGGGTCACGGCAACGGTGACATCCAACGCCATCGGTGCCCAGGTCTGGATCCAACTCAAGGCCGTGCTGCTGACCATCGTCTGGTCGGGCATTGTCTCGGTGGTGGCGTTCAAGATCGTCGATCTGGTGGTGGGTCTGCGCGTTCCGGAAGACGAGGAGCGCGAAGGTCTGGACATCACGTCGCACGGCGAGACGGCGTACCACAACTGATCGTCCTGAAACGCTGCCGGCGAGGCGGGCAGCTGGAAGAAAGGCCACCCTCGGGTGGCCTTTCTCATGGGTGCGACGCGAAACCGTCAGACTTCGGCCGTCTCCTCACGACGGACTCGGGCGGGCTTGATCTGGGCGGGCACGCCCACCGCGATGGAGTCCGAGGGCACATCCCGCGTCACCACGGCGTTGGCGCCGATGCACACGTTGTCGCCGATGGTGATGTTGCCCAGCAGCTTGGCGCCGGCGCCGATGTCGACGTTGTTGCCGATGACGGGTGCGCAGGGATCGTCGACGCGGCTCAGGCCCACCACCACGCCCGTGCGGATGCGGCAGTTGTCACCGAAGCGTGCGTAACCGCTCACGATGATGCCGCCAAAGTGATCGATGACGAAGTTGCGCCCCACCGTGGCTTCGCAGGGCAACTCGATGCCGGTCGTGATCTGGATGCCCTTGAACAAGAATGCGGTAGAGCAGCGAAAAGGGCTTGCGAACCAGCGCCGGCCGCAGCCCGTAGCGCCAGCGCCCGAAACGGTAGACAGCCATGGCCCAGAAGCCCTGGCTGCCCAGGCTGGAGCCGTGCGACCGGAAATCGGCGCGAATCATCTCGAACATGAGAACAGGGATCTCTCCGGGGCGACAAACCTCGCATGATGCCGCCAACCGGCGCATGCCACCGGCCGCCCGCCCCTGGAGCACAAGTTACGCCCATGCGAGGGTGGTGGCGGTGGGTGTCCCGCAACGACATTGTGCATTTTCACCGGTTGGATGCGCGCCGCCATTCAGCCGAAGCGGTGCGCAAGGCCACTTGCGTGTGAGGGCCACGCCCCCAGATGCCTAGAATCGATCGAACCGCATCCACCTCCGGGCACTGCCATGGTTCCACACCTGATCACCGCGCTCACAGGCCCGATCAACGAACTCGAGCAGCGCATTCTTGAGTCGCTGCCAGCCATCGAGCGCTGGTTCCGCCTCGAATGGATGGAGCACACGCCGCCGTTCTATACCTCGGTGGACGTGCGCAATGCCGGCTTCAAGCTCGCGCCGGTGGATACCAACCTGTTCCCGGGCGGCTTCAACAACCTCACCGAAGAGATGCTGCCGCTGGCGGTACAGGCCGCCATGGCCGCCATCGAGAAGATCTGCCCGGAGGCCAAGAACCTCCTGCTGATCCCCGAGAAGCACACCCGCAACACGTTCTACCTCACGAACGTGCAGCGCCTGATGCAGATCTTCCATCAGGCGGGCCTGAACGTGCGTCTGGGCACGCTCGACGACACCATCACCGCGCCGACCGACATCGCGCTGCCCGACGGCAGCAACCTGACGCTCGAGCCGCTGGTTCGCACCCGCGGCCGACTCGGTCTCAAGGACTTCGATCCCTGCACCATCCTGCTCAACAACGACCTGTCGGCGGGCATTCCCAAGGTGCTGGAGAACCTGCACGAGCAATACCTCCTGCCGCCGCTGCACGCCGGCTGGGCAGTGCGCCGCAAGACCAACCACTTTCAAGCCTACGAGGAAGTGGCCAAGAAGTTCGCCAAGCTGCTGGGCATGGACCCTTGGCTGATCAACCCGATGTTCGCCCGCTGTGGCGAGGTCAATTTCAGCGACGGCACCGGCAGCGAATGCTTGATGAGCAACGCCGAGGCGCTGCTGGGCAAGATCAAGCGCAAGTACAAGGAATACGGCATCCAGGAAAAGCCCTTCATCATCGTCAAGGCCGACGCTGGCACCTACGGCATGGGCATCATGACCGTGCGCGATCCCAAGGATCTGGCCGAACTCAACCGCAAGACGCGCAACAAGATGAGCGTCATCAAGGACGGCCAGGAGGTCAGCGAGGTCATCCTGCAAGAGGGCGTGCCGACCTATGAGCGCGTCAATGACGCCGTGGCCGAGCCGGTGGTCTACATGATCGATCGCTACGTGGTCGGTGGTTTCTACCGGGTCAACGCCGAGCGCGGCATCGACGAGAACCTCAATTCGCCCGGTGCGAGCTTCGTGCCGTTGGCCTTCGCCGAGTCGGGGCACCTTCCCAGGCCGGGTTCGAAACCAGGCGCGAGTGCGCCGAACCGGTTCTACATGTACGGCGTGATCGCCCGCCTGGCCATGGTGGCGGCGAGCTACGAGCTCGAAGCGACGGACCCCGAGGCCGAGGTCTACGAGTAGGCGCTGAGCCGGCCCATCAACAGCTCTGTTGCTGCACTGCAACATCGGCCAGCCTGGCAGGGTGACGCGGCGCACAATAGCGCCTCTCCAAGAACGAGCCGGCGCCCGCAGTAGGGGGTTGCCGGTCGAACGTGAGCCAGCCCAGTTCCAACTCCAGCCTCGCAGCCTTGACCCTCGGCGCCATCGGCGTCGTCTATGGCGACATCGGCACCAGCCCGCTGTACGCCTTCAAGGAGGTCTTCGCTCACGGTCACGTGCCGTTGTCTGCCGAGAACATCTACGGCGTGCTGTCGCTGATGTTCTGGACGTTGACGGTGGTCGTCTCGCTGAAGTACGTGCTCCTGATCCTGCGCGCCGACAACAACGGCGAGGGCGGGCTGATCGCGATGCTGGCACTGGCTTCGCGCGCGGTGGCGGACAAGCCGGCACTGCGCGCACGACTGCTCCTGCTGGGCATCTTCGGCACGGCCATCTTCTTCGGCGACGGCGTCATCACGCCGGCCATCTCGGTGCTCTCGGCGGTCGAGGGCCTGAAGGTGGCGGCGCCCGGGCTCGACAAGTACGTGGTGCCGCTCACGCTGGTGGTGCTGACCGCGCTCTTCATGGTGCAGCGTTTCGGCACCGCCAGCGTCGGGCGCTTCTTCGGGCCGGTGACCGCGCTGTGGTTCGTGGTGCTGGCGGTGATGGGTGTGGTGCACATCGCGCGCAACCCCGCCATCCTGTGGGCGATGAGCCCGCACTACGCGCTGAGCTTCGTGGTCGGCGCATCCCGGCATCGCCTTCATCGCGCTCGGCTCGGTGGTGCTGTGCGTGACCGGTGCCGAGGCGCTGTACGCCGACATGGGCCACTTCGGCAAGAAGCCGATCCGCCTGGCCTGGTTCAGCCTGGTGATGCCGGCGCTGGTGATCAACTACTTCGGCCAGGGCGCGATGCTGCTGGCCCACCCGAGAACGCGCCCAGAACCCGTTCTACGAGATGGCGCCGGACTGGGCGCTGTACCCGCTGATCGGCCTGGCCACGGCGGCGACGGTCATCGCGTCGCAGGCGCTGATCACCGCCGCCTTCTCCGTCACCAAGCAGGCCATCCAGCTTGGCTACCTGCCGCGCATGCGCGTGCTGCACACCTCGGTGCGGGAGACCGGCCAGATCTACCTGCCCTTCGTCAACTGGGGCCTGTACGTGCTGCATCGTGCTGGCCGTGGTGCTGTTCGGCTCGAGCAGCAAGCTGGCCGCGGCCTATGGCATCGCGGTCACCATCGACATGCTGATCACGACGACGATGACCTTCTTCGTCATCCGCTACGGCTGGAAGTACCCGTGGTGGCTGTGCGTTCGCCGCCACCGGCTTCTTCTTCATCGTCGACTTCACCTACTTCGCGGCCAACATCATCAAGGTGTTCGACGGCGGCTGGTTCCCATGGTCATCGGCGCGGTCGATGTTCCTGCTGCTGATGACCTGGAAGCAGGGCCGCCGGCTGATGGCCGATCGCCTGCGCGAAGACGCGATCGAGCTGAAGGGCTTCCTGGAGGCGGTGTTCGTGAGCCCGCCGGCGCGCGTGCAAGGCACCGCGGTGTTCCTTGTCAGCCGAGCAGGGCATCACGCCGAACGCGCTGCTGCACAACCTCAAGCACAACAAGGTGCTGCACGAGACCAACCTGTTCGTCACGCGTGCAGCACCACGAGGTGCCCTGGATCGGCTTCGATCAAGCCGCTGCGAACTCGCAGCCGCTCGGGCACGACTGCTGGCAGGTGACGCTGCACTTCGGCTTCAAGAACGATCCCGACGTGCCCGAGGCGCTGGAGCTGCTGCGAGGGCCGCGGCGTGCAGCTCGACGAGATGGAGACGAGCTACTTCCTCTCGCGCGACATCGTCATCCCCACGCTCGGCGAAGGCATGTCGATGTGGCGCGAGAAGCTGTTCGCCAGCATGCACCGCAATGCCGCCGCCGCGGCCGACTTCCTCAACCTGCCCGACCAACCGCGTGGTCGAGCTCGGCGCGAAGGTCGAGATCTAGGATGGGGCGAGCCGGGACACGCCGCCCGCTGAAGCCGGCCTCAGCGGTACCGCGCTGCGAGGGCGTCCGCGCCGCGCACCAGCAGGTGGACGTCGGAGCCCACGGCCACGAGGCTCATGCCCTGGTCGATGAAGGCCTGCAGCTCGCCATCGGTGTAGAGGATGCCGATCGCTCTTCCGGCCGCGTGTGCCACGGCGATGGCCTGGTCGATGGCGGCCAGCACCTGCGGATGGCGGGCCTGGCCGCGAAACCCCATCTCCGCCGCCAGATCCGCGGGCCCGATGAACACTGCGTCCACGCCGGGCGTGCGGCAGATCGCGTCCAGGTCGGCCAGAGCCTCGCGGCTTTCGATCTGCAGCACGAGCGCAATCTCGTCGTTGGCGCGTGCAGGTAGTCCTTGATGCGCGTGTAGCCGCCCGCGCGGGTGCTCGTGGCCACACCGCGCACGCCTTCGGGCGGATAGCGGGTGAACGCGACCGCGTCCCGTGCCTCGGCGGCGTTGCGCACGTTGGGGATCATCAGGCTGATCGCACCCAGGTCGAGCACGCGCTTGAGGGTGGTGATGTCCAGCGCCGGCACCCGCACGATGGGGTGCGTGGCGCTGCCCTTGAGCGCCATCAGCTGCGCATGCAGTGTGCCCAGGTCGTTGGGCGCGTGTTCCATCTCGAGCAACAGCCAGTCGAAGCCCGCGCCCGCCAGCGCCTCGACCGTGCCGGCGCCGGTGAAGTTGCACCACAGACCGATCAGGCGCTGGCGCGCGGCGAGCGCAGCCTTGAGTTCGTTGCGGGGCAAGCTGCTCATGCGGTTCTCCCGGCTAAGCTGCTCGCCTTGTCGATGGCGGAGCAGGCATGTCTTTCGTTCGTGATGTCTCGGTCTCCGCGGCGACCGCCGGGTTCGTGGCGGTGCTGGTCGGATTCACCAGTTCGGTGGCCATTGTGTTCCAGGCGGCGACGGCGCTGGGCGCCACGCCGGCGCAGATCAGTTCCTGGATGTGGGCGCTGGGCCTGGGCATGGGGCTGTGCTCGGCCTTGCCGTCGCTGTGGCTGCGAAAGCCGGTGATGGTGGCCTGGAGCACGCCGGGCGCGGCCGTGCTGGCCACGGCCGCGTCGTCCGGCGGCTTCACGTTGCCGCAGGCGGTGGGTGCCTTCATCGTCGTGCGCCGCGCTGATCACGCTGTTCGGCGCAACCGGCTGGTTCGAGAAGCTCATGGACCGCATCCCGATGCCGATCGCCAGCGCATTGCTCGCCGGCGTGCTGGCGCGCTTCGGCATGGACGCGTTCGTGGCACTCAAGTCCGCCACCCTGCTGGTGGTGCTCATGCTGCTGGCCTACCTGCTGGGCCGGCGGCTCTGGCCACGCTATGCGGTGCCCGGCGTGCTCGGCGTGGGCGTGGCCTCGCGCTCGCGCAGGGCCAGCTGCACCTGAGTGGCGTACCGTTCGCGCTGACCATGCCGGTGTTCGTGGCGCCCGAGTTCACCCTCGCGGCGGCGGTGAGTCTGGCCCTCCCGCTCTTCGTGGTCACGATGGCCTCGCAGAACCTGCCCGGTGTGGCCGCGATCCGTGCCGCCGGCTACGACATGCCGATCTCCCGCATCATCACGCTCACGGGGCTGGCCACGCTGGTGCTCGCGCCCTTCGGCGCGTTCGCGCTCAACCTGTCGGCCATCACCGCGGCCATCTGCATGGGTCGCGAGGCGCATGAAGACCCGGCCCGCCGCTACACCGCTGCCGTGTGCTGCGGGCTGCTGTATGTCGTGATCGGGTTGTTCGGTGCCGCGGTCACCGGCGTGCTGACCGCTTTCCCGCGCGAACTGGTGATCGCGGTGGCCGGCCTCGCACTGCTGGGCAGCATCGGCAGCGGCCTGGCCGCGGCACTGAAGGACGATGTGCACCGCGAGGCGGCGCTCATCACCTTCCTGGTGACGCTCAGCGGTGTCAGCCTGGCCGGCATCGGTTCGGCATTCTGGGGTGTGGTGGCCGGGGCCCTGGCGCAACTCGTTCAAAGCTGGCGGCGCGTCTGAGTCGGGGGTGCGGGGCGGCGCAGGCACGCTCAAATTTTCCGAACGGGGACGACAAGCGCAGCGCACAGACACCCCACCTCAGCGCCCTAGAGTTCCTCCGGTGCACAGATCCCCGCCGTGTCGGCGGTCGACTGCAATTCTCACGGAGTTCACCATGCTCGATTCCCTCAAGACCCCCCTCATCGTCGCCGGCCGCGTGCTGCTGGCCCTGATGTTCATCCTCGCCGGCATCAGCAAGCTGGGCGACATCTCCGGCACCGCCGGCTACATCGCCAGTGGCGGACTGCCCGCACCCGCGGTGCTCGCGGTCCTGGTCGGCCTGCTCGAGCTGGTGGGCGGCATCGCCATCGCCATCGGCTTCCAGGCGCGCTGGGCGGCGCTGGCGCTCGGCCTGTTCACGCTGGTCGCCACGGTGCTGTTCCACAAGTTCTGGGCCGTTCCGGCCGACCAGGCCTTCGTGCAGCAGCTGATGTTCATGAAGAACCTGTCGGTCGCCGGTGGCCTGTTCGTCGTGGCCGCGCTGGGTGCGGGCCCGCTGAGCATCGACCTGCGCCGCACGCCGTCACTGGCCACGGCCTGATCGACGACCGGCGACAGCCGTTCGGCAGTCTTGCCCGCTGCGCCTGGTGCGCAGCGCGTTTTGTGCCACAGTGGCGGCCCGGGGGCCCTGAGCCCTGCGTCGATGAGTCCGCCATGCGCCTGCTGTTCGTTGCCGACCCGCTCGAAGACTTCAAGACCGCGAAGGACACCACCTTCGCGATGATGCGCGAGGCCGCTGCCCGCGGGCACGAGCTTTTCGCCTGCGAGCCTGCCGACCTGTCGTGGCAGCGCGGCGGCCGCGTCACTGCGCCGCTGCGCCAGATCACGCTCACCGGGAGCGACTCGCCCTGGTTCGCCGAGGTGTCCAGACGCCACGCTGGCGCTGGCCGAACTCGACGCGGTGGTGATGCGCAAGGACCCGCCCTTCGACAGCGAGTACTTCTACGCCACCCACCTGCTCGAGCAGGCCGAGCGCGAAGGTGCACGCGTCTTCAACAAGCCGGCGTCGCTGCGCGACCACCCGGAGAAGCTCGCGATCATGGCGTTCCCGCAGTTCATCGGCCCGACGCTGGTGACGCGCAGCGCCGAGCAGATCCGCCGCTTCCACGCCGAGCACCAGGACATCATCCTCAAGCCGCTGGACGGCATGGGGGGCATGGGCATCTTCCGCGTCGGCCCGGACGGGCTCAACCTGGGCAGCATCATCGAGACGCTCAACCAGGGCGGCGCGCAGACGGTGATGGTGCAGCGTTACCTCAAGGAGATCGTGCAGGGCGACAAGCGCATCCTGCTGATCGGCGGCGTGCCGGCGCCCTTTGCCCTGGCGCGCATTCCGCAGGGCAGCGAGATCCGCGGCAACCTCGCGGTGGGCGGCAAGGGCGTGGCACAGCCACTGTCGCCGCGCGACCGCGAGATCGCCGAAGCCATCGCACCGGTGCTCGATGCAGCGCGGCCTGCTGCTCGTCGGCCTGGACGTGATCGGCGAGTGCGTCACCGAGATCAACGTGACCAGCCCGACCGGCTTCCAGGAGATCACGAAGCAGACCGGCTTCGACGTGCGAAGATGTTCATCGACGCGCTGGAGGCGGCGTTGCACTGACGCACACCCGGCGCGAGACAATCGCGCCATGGCCGTCCTCTCCCTTTCCAACGCGCACCTGGCCTTCGGCCACGTCGCGCTCCTCGACGACGCAGCGTTTTCGCTCGAATCCGGTGAACGCCTGGGCCTGATCGGCCGCAACGGCGCCGGCAAGTCGTCGCTGCTGAAGATCTCGCCGGGCTGGAGAAGCCCGACGACGGCCTGCTGCAGATCACGCAGGGCCTGCGCATCCGCTATGTGCCGCAGGAGCCGGTGTTCGACGCCAGGCCAGGGTGTTCGACATGGTGACCGAGGGCGTGGCGGAGGCCAAGGCGGTGCGCTCGGCCTACGAGGAGCACGCGACGGCGTGGACCTGGACGCGCTGCAGACGCGCATCGAAGCGCTCGACGCCTGGAACTGGGAGCAGCGCGTGGACACCACGCTGCGCCAGCTGCACCTGGACGGCGAGCGCGTCGTCGGCGAGCTCAGCGGCGGCATGAAGAAGCGCGTGGCGCTGGCCCAGGCGCTGGTGGCGGTGCCCGACGTGCTGCTGCTCGACGAGCCGACCAACCACCTCGACCTCGATTCGATCGCCTGGCTGGAGGGGCTGCTCGCGGCTTCAAGGGCAGCTGATGCTGATCACCCACGACCGCGCCTTCCTCGACGCCGTGGCCACGCGCATCCTCGAGCTCGACCGCGGCACGCTGCGCAGCTACCCCGGCAACTTCAGCGCCTACGAGCGCCTCAAGGAGGACCAGCTGGCCGCCGAGGCGCTGGCCAACGCGCGCGCCGACAAGCTGCTGGCGCAGGAAGAGGTGTGGATCCGCAAGGGCGTGGAGGCGCGCCGCACGCGCAGCGTGGCGCGCATCAGCGGCTGGAGGTGCTGCGTGCGCAGCGCGCAGAAGCGGCGCGACTCGCTCGGCCAGGTGCGACTGGAGGTGGACGCCGGCGCGCCCAGCGGCAAGATCGTCGCCGAGCTGCGCGACGTGTCGATGCGCTTCGGCGACAAGGTCATCGTCAGCGACTTCAGCGCCACCATCCTGCGCGGCGACAAGGTCGGCCTGATCGGCCCCAACGGCGCGGGCAAGACCACGCTGCTCAAGCTCATCCTCGGCGAGCTGCAGCCGACCAGCGGCACGTGCGCCAGGGCACGCAAGCTCGAGGTGGCCTACTTCGACCAGATGCGCAGCGTGCTCGATCTCGACGCCACGCTGGCCGACACCATCAGCCCGGGCAGCGAGTGGGTCGAGTTCAACGGCGCGCGCAAGCACGTGATGAGCTACCTGAACGACTTCCTGTTCTCGCCCGAACGCGCCAATTCGCCGGTGCGCACGCTCAGTCGGCGGCGAGCGCAACCGCGTGCTGCTGGCGCGCCTGTTCGCCTTGCCGGCCAACGTGCTGGTGCTGGACGAGCCCACCAACGACCTCGACATCGACACGCTCGAACTGCTCGAAGAGCTGCTGCAGAACTACGCCGGCACGGTGTTCCTCGTGAGCCACGACCGGCGCTTCCTCGACAACGTGGTCACCAGCACCATCGCCTGGGAAGGTCAGGAGGCGCCCGGCCTCTGGCGCGAGTACGAAGGTGGCTACGAAGACTGGAAGCGGCAGCGCGAGCGCGCCGCAGCGCTTGCGCAGCGCCGCCTCGCCAGCCCCGTCCACGGCACGGGCGAAGGATTCAGGCAAGCCCGCCGCACCGGCTGCTGCACCTGCGGCACCCAAGACGCGCAAGCTCAGCTACAAGGAGCAGCGCGAGCTGGATGCCTTGCCCGCGCGCATCGAAGCCCTGGAGGCCGAACAGAAGGAGCTCGGCGCCCTGCTGGCGGATGCGCAGGCCTATGCACGCGATGCCGACGCCACCGCCAAGGCCCAGTCGCGCTACGCGCAGATCGACGACGAGCTGATGCAGGCGCTCGAACGCTGGGAAGCGCTCGGCGCGCGCTGAATCACCCGAGTTGCATCAGAACCAGCTGTCGCGCACGGCGTCGGGGTGCGAGCGGCTGACGATGAGGCCCGACTGCAGGTACAGCGCGTTGAGCAGGCGGATGGCCCGCTCGCGGTCCATGCCCGGCCACTCCGCCATCTCGCGCAGCGTCGCCGTCTGCCGCGCCAGCCTCACGATGGCCGGCATCAGCGCGCCGCTGGCGGGCAGCTTCTCGATGTCGAGCACCGGTGCCACGCGATAGACCGCCGGGCCGGCGATCTCGGGCAGCAAGTCGCGGCGCAGGCCGCGCATGGCCAGCTCCCACAGCAAGGGGGCCAAGCGGATAGTGCAGGTGGTGGTCTCCGACCAGGTCGGCCTGTTGGTGCCCCGGAGGGCGCAGCAGCGCGGGCTCGACATGCATGACACGCATGTCGAGCATGTGCTGGGCCACGAGCTCGAGCGGTGGCACCGGGCAATGCACCAGACGCTCACGCGCGAAGACCGTCAACGGCACGACACGATCGCCGCACTGCAGGTGGATGGTGACGCGCTTGGCGTGGCGCACGCAGGCGGCCAGCACCTCCACGACCTCGGAGTTGCCGCCGTCGTGGCCGAAGCGCATCAGGTCGGCCTGCAGCGACGGGCTCAGCTGCGAGATGCGGGTGCTGATCGCGGCGCGTGCCGGTGTCGGCATGCAGTTCGTCGAGGTAGCGCTGGTAGGCGCTCGCGCGCATCAGCTCCGGATCGCCGAAGGGGATGGTGGGTTCGAAAAGTTCGCCGGGCATATCGATCGGCAATTCTACTGTTACCTCTGCTTACTGGCGCAGAGCGTGCACGTGTCGACGGCCGATGCGGGCGTCACAGCTCGCGCACGGCAGCGGCGAGGGCACGCCAGAAGCGTGCCTCCTGCGTCGTGGCGAAGTTGATGCGCATGAGCTGCGTCGGCCGGGGGGTGGCATGGAACAGTGCGCCGGGGGCCGTGAGCCAGCCTTCGTCGAGCAGCGACTGCGCCAGGCGCTCGGTGTCCACGCCCACGTCCACCCAGCCGAAGAGACCCCGAGGTGGTGTGACGAAGTGGCCGCCATGCGCCAGTGCCAGCTTCACCGAGCGCGCACGCGCCGCATCGAGCTGCTGGCCACACACGCTCGGCATGGCGCCGCAGCTGTCCTTGTTCGAGGCAGTGCGCCAGCGCCAGCTCGTGCAGTGCCGGCGTGGTCAGGGTCGACAGCAGCTTGGTGTCGACCAGGCGCTCGATCAACCGCTGCGGTGCGGCCAGGTAGCCCACCCGCCACGCCGGTGTGAGGATCTTGGAGAAGCCCGACACATACACCGTGCGCTCCAGCGCGTCGAGTGCGGCCAGGCGCGGCAGGTGAGTCGGCGCCAGGTGCGCGTAGGTGTCGTCTTCGACGATGAACAGGTCGTGGGCCTGCGCGAGCTGCAGCACCCGATGGGCCGATTGCAGCGAGAGCGAGCGCGCCGGTCGGGTTGTGCAAGACCGACACCGTGACGTACAGCCGTGGCCGATCTGCCGGCGCCTGGGCCTCGATCAGCCGCTGCATCACTGCGAGGTCGGGCCCGGCCTCCGTGCGCGGCACCGGCAGCACGCGCATGCCCAAGGCGGCCAGCCGGGCGTACTCGACCGACCAGCCCGGTTCGTCCACCAGCACGCTGTCGCCCGGCTTGAGCAGCGTGCGCGTCACGACATCCAGCGCGTGCGTCGCGCCCACGGTGGTGACGATCTGCTCGGGCGTGGCCGAGATGCCCAGATCGGCCAATTTCGTCGCCAGCGCCTGGCGCAGCCGCAGCTCGCCTGCGGGTTCGCCGTACTGCAGGCCGCCCGCGCCGAGTTGTGTGACCGCGCGGCGCAGCGCTGCGTTGAGCATCGGCGCATTCAGCCACTCGGCGGGCAGCGTGCCCAGGCCCGGCATGGGCAGACCTCCCGGTGCCTGGAACATGCCGCGGATCAGCGTGGTGGCACTCACCGGCAGCGGGGTAACGACCGCTCGTTCGGCCGGATCTCCGGCGCGAAGTGCGCTCTCTTCCGGAACGCTACCGCGCACGAAGAAGCCTCGCTGCCGCTGCGCCTCGACCAGACCCTGCGCCAGCAATTGGTCGTAGGCCGCCACCACGGTGGAAGGGCTCACGCGATGCCGGCGGGCGCACTCGCGCACCGAAGGCAGGCGCGCTCCCGGCGCCAGAAGCCGCTGACGGATGCGCTCGGCGAACCGCTCGGACAGCTGGTGCGACAGCGAGCGGTCGGCCTGGCGACTGAGGTTCTCGGGGCCAGGACGTTGGCCCGGCGATGGGTTGGCGTCGAGCATGCGGTGTGCTGCAGACAGGAGCAGTACAGAATCGGATCAGAAGACGCCAAGTGTACTGCCACTGTACTGCTGGCCTTGACTAGACTGCGCTCCTCCCCCGCCCGCCCTGAGCCCATGCCGAACGCCCCCCATCTGTCCCCACGGCAGCGCGAACAGCGCGGCCTGTGGCTGGGTCTGCTCGGGGTCTTCCTGTTCGCCCTTACCCTGCCGATGACGCGGCTTGCGGTCGGCCCTGCGGGTGATCCCCAGTTGTCGCCGCTGTTCGTGACGGCGGGGCGCGCCGCGCTGGCGGGCGGTCTGAGCGCCCTGTACCTGCTGATCACGCGCGCGCCCAGGCCGCGTCTCGATCAGCTCGGGGTCTTTGCGGCCTCGGCGCTGGGCACGGTGGTGGGCTTTCCGCTCTTCACCGGGATCGCCTTGCGCGAGGTCGACGCGATGCACGCCGCTGTGGTGACCGGGCTGATGCCCTTGGCCACCGCCATCGCGGCGGCGATCCACTTTCGCCAGCGACCCTCCAACGGCTTCTGGGTGTGCGCGGTCACCGGCTTCGCCTTGGTGCTGGCCTTCGCGCTCTTTCAGAGTGGTGGCGCCTTGAGCGCCGCGGACGGCCTGCTGCTGCTGGCCGTGGCCTGTACCGCGGTGGGCTATGTGGCCGGTGCGCAACTGGCGGCGCAGATGCGCGCCGAGCAGGTGATCTGCTGGGTGCTGGTGCTGAGCCTGCCACTGACCGTGCCGGTGGCCCTGTGGAGCTGGCCTGAGGTGCCGGTGCGTCCCACGGCCTGGGGCGGCTTCGCTTACGTGTCGGTGTTCTCCATGTGGCTGGGCTTCTTTGCCTGGTACCGCGGCCTGGCGCTCGGCGGCACGGTGCGCGTGAGCCAGGTGCAACTGGTCCAGCCGTTTCTGTCGCTGCTGTTCGCCGTGCCCATCCTGGGCGAGCGCCTCGATGCCGCGACCGTCGTCTTTTCGCTGGCGGTGATCGCCACCGTGTTCATCGGCAAACGCATGCCTGCCGACCTGAGGAGAGCCACATGAGGCACCGCCACCGCCACGGACATCGGGACGCCATTTCGCATGGCACGTCGCGCCGCACGGCTGAACCCGTCGATCATCCGTGAGATCCTCAAGGTGACCGAGCAGCCGGGTGTCATCTCGCTCGCTGGCGGGTTGCCCTCTCCCGACAGCTTCCCCGTCGAGGCCATGCGCGAAGCCACCGCGCGCGTGTTGCGCGACACGCCGCGCGAGGCGCTGCAGTACGCGGCCAGCGAAGGCTTCGGCCCGCTGCGCGACTGGGTGGCGGAGCACCTGCAGGAACAGGGCTTGCGCGTGGATGCGTCACAGGTCCTCATCACCACCGGCTCGCAGCAGGGGCTCGACCTCGTCGGCAAGGTGCTGATCGACGCGGGCAGTGCAGTGGCGGTGGAGACGCCTACCTACCTCGGTGCGCTGCAGGCCTTCGCACCCTACGAGCCCGAGTTCATCGCCGTGGGCTGCGACGACGACGGCCCGGTGCCCGAGGCGTTGCCCGCCGCGCGCGACGCACGCTTCCTCTACCTGCTGCCGAACTTCCAGAACCCGAGCGGGCGCTGCATGAGCGAAGCGCGCCGCGCGCAGATCGCCACGCGGGCCCACGACCTCGGCCTGCCGCTGGTCGAAGACAACCCCTACGGTGACCTCTGGTTCGACGCGCCGCCGCCGCCTTCGGTGGCCTCACGGTGGCCCGAGGGCACGGTGTACCTGGGCTCGTTCTCGAAGGTGCTCGCGCCGGGGCTGCGCCTGGGCTACGTGGTCGCGCCGCCGGCGCTGTGCCCGAAGCTGCTGCAGGCCAAGCAGGCCGCCGACCTGCACACGCCCGGCTTCAACCAGCGCGTGGTGCACGAGGTGATCCGCCACGGCTTCCTGCGCGACCATGTGCCCACCATCCGCGCCCGCTACCGCGCCCAGCGCGACGCGATGCGCACCGCGCTCGAGCGCCACATGCCGGCCGGTTGCCGCTGGCAGGTGCCCACGGGCGGCATGTTCTTCTGGGTCGATCTGCCCGAGGCGTCATGATGCCACTGACACTGCTGCCGCGTGCCGTGGCCCGCGGCATGGCCTTCGTACCTGGTGCAGCCTTCTATGCCGCCCATCCGCGCGCCAACACGCTGCGCCTGAGTTTCGTCACCGTGTCACCGGCCCAGATCGAGCAGGGCGTGGCGCTGCTGGCCCAGACCTTGAAGGAGAGCCCATGACCGACTTTGCTTACCGCGAGCTCGATGTCTTCACCGCCACCGCCCTCAGGGGCAATGCGCTGGCCGTCGTGCACGATGCGCTGGGACTGAGCGACGAGCGCATGCAGGACTTCGCCCGCTGGACCAACTTCAGCGAGACCACCTTCCTGCTGCCCCCCACCGACCCGCGGGCCGATTACCGCGTGCGCATCTTCACGCCCGATCGCGAACTGCCGTTTGCCGGACATCCGACGCTCGGCAGCTGCAAAGCCTGGCTGGCCGCCGGTGGGCGACCGCGCCAGCCCGACGAGGTGGTGCAGCAGTGCGGTGTCGGCCTGGTGCGGGTGCGGCGCACGGGCCAGCGCCTGGCCTTCGCGGCGCCGCCGCTCGTGCGCGGTGGTGCGGTCGACGACACCACGCTCGCACACATCGCCCGCGCGCTGCGCATCGAGCGGGGTGCCATCCGCGCCTCGCAGTGGGTCGACAACGGGCCGGGCTGGGTGGCCGTCATGCTGGGCTCGCGCGACGAGCTGCTGGCGCTGCGCCCCGATTTCGCGGCGATGAGGCCGCTGGAGATCGGCGTGGTGGCGCCTTGCCCCGCAGGGCACGACGCGCAGTTCGAGGTGCGTGCCTTCATCCCTGGCATCGGGCCGTCGGAAGATCCGGTGACCGGCAGCCTCAACGCCAGCCTCGGCCAGTGGCTCATCGGCGCGGGCATGGCGCCCACGCGTTACGTCGCCGCGCAAGGCACGGCGCTTGGTCGCGCCGGGCGCGTGCATGTCGAGCAGGTCGATGGCGCAGGTCTGGGTCGGCGGCGACTGCGTGACGCTGGTCACCGGCCGCATCACCCTGTGAGCTGGGAGGTCGACCACCTCGTGGTGGCAGCACGCCGCCTCGACGAGGGCATCGCCTGGTGCGAAGCCACGCTCGGCATCGTGCCCGCCGCCGGCGGCGCCCACCCTCTGATGGGCACCCACAACCGCGTGTTTGCGATCAGTTCGACGCGCCATCCGCGCAGCTACTTCGAGATCATCGCCGTCGATCCGGCGGCACCGGCCCCGGGCCGCAAGCGCTGGTTCGACCTGGACGACCGCGCCTTGCAGGCGCGTCTCGACCAGGGGCCGGCGCTGGTGCACTGGGTCGCCCGATGTGCCGATGTGCGCGGCGCCTGCCAGTCCCTGCGCGATCTCGGCGTCGACCGGGGCGAGGTGCTCGAGGCCGAGCGCGACACGCCCTCGGGTCGCCTGCGCTGGCAGATCGCCGTGCGCGCCGACGGCCAGCGCCTGTTCGCGGGTGCGCTGCCGACGCTCATCCAGTGGGGTGAGGTCCATCCGACCGACAGCCTGCCAGCCAGTGGCGTCTCGCTCGTGTCGCTGGCCGTGGGTGGCCTGCCGGCGGGGGTGTCGGGTCTGCTCCCCGAATCTGTGGAGATCCGCCCCGCCCCGTCGGGTTCGCTCGTGGCCACCTGGACACGCCGCGAGGACGCGTCACGCTCGCCGCGACGATCTGACCCGCTGGGACACTTGATCAGCGCGCCGCGCCGCCGCGTCCCCAGGCCCGCTTGAGGGCCTGCATCGCCTGTTCGCCGTTCGGGTTCAGGGCCGTCAGCAGCGCCATGTAGCGGCGCGTCACCACCCAGGCGGTGCTGGCCAGCAGCGCTGCGAGCGCCGCGGCGAGCACGATGATGGCGCGCGACGGCTTGGACTTGCGGTCGGGCGGCAGTGCCACGTCGACCTGCTGCAGCACCGGGCCTTCCTTGGCCTCGTCGAGCTTGGCGATCTCGTACTGGCGCAGCATGCTCTCCAGCAGCGTCTCCTGCAGCTTGAGTTCGCGGCGGGCCCGAACGTAATCGATCGCGGCCTCGGGAATGCTTGCCCACGGGCATGTCGACCGCGCTGCCGGCGTTGCCGCCCTGCGTGACGACTCCATGCGCGCCAGCTCGCCACGCAGGGCGCGAGCTTCGGAGGTCAGGCGCAGCACGTCGGGGTTCTGCGCCGGTGGCGCGAGGTGCGCAGCACCTTGAGCTGCACCTCGCGCTCGGCGATCTGCGCGCGCAACTGCGCGGCGCCGCCGATCAGCGCCTCGGCCTGCTTGTCGAGCACGATCACGCCCGACTTCTCCTGCACGCGCTGCAGGCCGACGCTCGGCCTTGATCAGGTTTTCCTTGGTCTCGTGTGAGCTGCTGCTCGAAGAAGACGCGGCGCAGCTGGGCCTCGGACACCGCCAGGCGGCCGAGCAGCTTGGTCACCTCGCCCGCATGCGCGTTGGCGAGCTCAGCGGCGAACTTCGGGTCCTCGTCGTCGACCTCGACGCTGATCACGCCGCTCTTCTTGTCGGAGGACACGCGCACGTATTGCGGCAGCGCCTTGCGCAGGGCCTCGAAGGTCTTGACGTCGTAGCGCTTGCCGCAGCTCGAAACGTTCGTCCAGCGCGCGCAGCACGCTGTCGCTCTTGAGCAGGGCGACGTAGAGCTCGTCGGGCGTCTTGGCGCCCAGCCCGCCGGCCATGCCGCCCAGCGCGCCGAGCGCGGCCAGCGCCGCGGCCGAGCCGCTTTGCTGCTGCGATGCCCGGGGGCAGCAGCGTGGTGCGCGCGGTGAACACCGGTGGCAGCAGCAGGGCCACGCGCCAGGGCGACGACCGCCAGCGCCGAGCGTCACGCGCGCCGATCAGTCCGCTTGCCTTCGCCGATCCAGGTCAGCAGGTCCAGCCAGGCCGATCGCGCGGGCCGTCGTCGTCCAGCTCGTCCTGGGTGGCCCGGCGCGCGTCGATTCTGCGGTTCGTCCATGCGGCTCAGTTGTTCAGCGAGTTGATGGCCGCAATGCCCAGGCCGAACTGCGAGAAGATCTGCGACCAGTCCTTCAGGTTGCGCACCAGTGCGCGGCCCCAGGTCTCGAAGTCGAGCTGGTTCGGCACGATCAGCGCGTCGCCCGGCTGCATCTCCTGCGATTCCAGGCTGTTGCCGCCCAAGAAGCCGCGGCGGTCGCCGGCGTGCGATACCGTGCCGTCGGCGCGCAGGATGAACATGTTGCCACGGATCGGCCGCCTCGTCGGCGCCGGCCAGGCTGCAGGTAGTCGCCGGCGGTGCGGCCCGGTTTCCAGAGGAAGGCATTGCTGTTGACCACCGCGCCCAGCCACCGTCACGAAGCCCGGGCGCGAGCGGCACGGCCGATGCGGTCGGCATGCTCGAGCGGCACGTCGGGCAGCGCCTCCAGCGAGGTCGTGCGTCGGGCTGAGTTCGAGCGCGATGCGGCCGTTCGGCTGCAACTGCGACAGCCGCGCGAGTTGAGCCTGCGTGGCGGCGTTGCTCGCGGCGGTCGTGCTGGCAGCACTGGCCTCGTCCCGGCGGTTGGCGGCGTCGCGCGCACTCTGGATGGCCGACAGCGATTCCAGCCGTGCGAGCGCCTGGTCGAGGTTTTCGCGCTGGCGCTGGCGGGTTTCTTCGCGGCTGAACTCCAGGCCGTAGACGTAGGCCTGTGGCGTGAGGCCGCCGGCGCGCTGCGATCAGGCTCTGCAGCGTTTCGCCCGGCAGCAACTGGTAGACGCCGGGCGCGCCGACTTCGCCTTCCACCGCCACCAGCCGCGTCTGCCGGGCCACCGGCACGCGCACGTCCTTCTGGCTGTAAGACCGTGACCACGTCACCCGGCATGCAGCTCGATGTTGCTGGCCTCTTCGCCTTGCAGCACGGCCTTGCCGAGGTTGAAGGGAATCACCTCGGTGCTCAGGTCCTTGAGATTCAGCCGCTCGATGACGGCGTAGTCCCAGTTCAGCTCATCGAACAGCGGCGTGGGCGCGCGGCGAGGCCGCTGGCGTTCGGCGCGCTCGGCGTCGAGCTCGGCCATGCGGGCCTGCTGCGGCGTGATCGCATGCCGCGCCGATCGCATGGCCATGCCGTTGCCGACCTGACCTGCCGCGGGCGATGTCGCGAGTGCGGCGCCGCGCGGTGCTGCGCCATAGGGACGTGCGCCCACGGGCGGCGTGGGCGCTGCGGTTCCACCAGCGTGCGCACCTCGGATTCGCGTTGCAGCGGCCGGTCCTGGTCGTCCTCGATCACCTGCACCAGCAGGTTCTTGCGGCGGTAGAAGTCGGGCGAGATCAGCGCATCGCGATCGGGGATCAGGTCGCGGATGCGCATGCCCGGCCGGTGCGGATAGCGCAGCGGCTGCGCCACATGGCCCGTGAGCGTCACGGCGTTGGCGAACTGCGGCGAGATCGCCAGCAGCGTCAGGATGTCGCCGTCGCGCAACGGGCTGCTGAAGGCTGTCGCCGTCGAGGCGGAACTCCTCGACGAAGCGCGCTGCCTTGGCCTGCGCTGGATCGATGCGTTCGAGCTGCGCGCGGTTGAGGTTGGCCAGCACCGGTGTGCCGCCAGCGTAGCGCAGCACCTCACGCAGGGGCTCTTCGCGCGAGCGCAGCTCGTAGATGGCCGGGGCGTCGATGGCCCCGTGCACCGCCACACGCGGGCCCGCAGGCTGGAACACCACCACGTCGCCCGCGGCCAGCTGCACGTCCTTGGACTTGTCGCCTTGCACGAGGAACTCGTAGACGTCGAGCTCGGACACCACGCGCCCGTCGCGGCGCAGCAGCACCTTGCGCATCGAACCGAAGGGCGCTGGGCCGCCGGCCGCCACCATCGCCGACAGCATCGTCGCCTGGCTGGGCAGGGTGTAGACGCCGGGGCGCTGTGCCGGTCCGACCACGAAGATGCGCAATCCCCGCAGCTGGCCGAGAGACACGGTGAGGTTGAAGTTGGTGTACAGGCGCCCGATCTGAGCGCGCAGATTCTTCTCGAGATCGGCCGCCTTCACGCCCGCCACGTTGAAGCTCCCGACCTTCGGCAGGTTCAACTGCCCGCTGCGGTCCACCGTGGCGCGGTAGTCGATGTCCACCGAGCCCCAGGCGCGGATCACGATCTCGTCGCCGGGCCCGACGGTGTAGTCGGCCGAGACCGGCACGTTGTCCGTGCCCATCGGACTGCGTGCGGCTTCGGTGAAGAAGCTCGCGCCGAACATCGGCAGCAGACGCCCGGTGGCTGCTTCGACGAACTTCTGGAACTCACCCGGCCTGGGCGGCGGCGGCTCGAACGCGCGCTGTGGCGCGTTGCCGTTGGTCTCCCCGTTGCCGGCGGTGCGCGGGTCACGCCCATCGCGTGTGCCATTGCCGATCACTGCGCGGCTGGAGTCAGTGTCGCCGGAGCTGCGCGGCAAACGGGTGCTCGTCGCTCCTGCACCAGCTCGGTTGCCGTTCGGTGCGCCATAGCCCGGCGTATTGAAGGTCTGTGGGGCCGCGGGCTCGTCGATCGTCTGTGAGCCGCTCGGGCCGGACCACACCAGGGCTGCCGTCAGGAGGGTGAAAAAGCGCAGTCGCAAAGAGGTCATGAGGTGCCGGCCACGAAACGGGGGGCGGTCGCAGGCCGATCGAGGACGGCCCGGACCGTGGATTCGATCCAGCAAGTGCCGCCTCGGCACCATCGACTCGAACCGCTGACCGGCTGAGCCGATCCGCCCAGGATGGTACCGGATGAAAAAGGGCGGGTCGGTGAGGTCCGACCCGCCCCTGCAGACCTACCCCGGGAGGAGAGGTCGGGGATCGTCAGAGCGGCTTCTGGTAGTTGTCGTGGCAGCCCTTGCAGCTCTGGCCCACAGCGCCGAAGGCAGGCTTGATCTGATCAAGGTTGCCGCTCTTTGCCGCGGTGCTCAGCTTGGCGGCCTCCTCTTGGAACTTGGCCGCTGCCGCATTGAACTTGTCCCTTTCGGTCCAGATCTCGGGCTTGGCGCGCGTCGTGCCCTTGTCGGAGCCATCGACGAAGGCGGTGAAGGACATCTTGGAGAGCATCGCGACGATGTCCGCGTTCTCCGAGGCCACCTTGGCGTCGAACGGAACTCGGCCATTGACCATGGCACCCAGGCGCCCCATCGTTTGACCCTGGAGGAACATCGAACTCTGGCGGTACTTGATCGCGTCTTCCGGCTTGGCGAACTGCGCTGCCGCGGGCAGGGCGGTGAACAGGCCGGCGAGGACGGCGGCGGTCAGAGGGAGCGACGAGGAAATTCGTTTCATGCAGGGACTCCTGGCTTGTGCGGGTGGACAGCGCCCGCGACTGCAGGCGCTGGTGAGTGTACGGACGACGGGCGCCGATCATTCCGCACCCCCTCGCAAAACCTAGGGGGCAGGATCCCGGACCGCCGAGCGGTTATCTTTCGGGCTGTATCGGAAGACGGAAGGCCAGCAGCGTGGACACAGCGCAACGTGGATTCGTATTGACCCGGGTATGGGACCTGCCCACCCGCACCTTTCACTGGCTGCTGGCCGCCCTGGTGGTGGCCTCGGTGGTCAGCGCCAAGATCGGCGGCAATGCGATGGTGTGGCATTTCCGCTTCGGCTACGCCATCTTTGCCCTCCTGCTGTTCCGCGTGGTGTGGGGGCTGGTGGGGGGGCGCTGGTCGCGCTTTGCCAGCTTCATCTACGCGCCCGGGACGGTGCTGCGCTACCTGCGTGGCCAGGGCCGTGCCGATGAACACCTCGACGTGGGTCACAACCCGCTCGGTGCGTTCTCGGTGTTCGGGCTGTTGACCATCCTGGCGGTCCAGGTGGGCTCGGGACTCGTGGCCGACGATGAGATCGCCAACACCGGGCCCCTGATCAAGTTTGTGTCCTCGGCCACCAGCCTGTCGCTGACCTCGTGGCACAAGAGCTGGGGGCAATGGCTGATCCTGTCGCTGGTCGGACTGCACATCGTCGCGATCGTGTTCTACCGCGTGGCCAAGAAGCACAATCTTGTGGGGCCGATGCTCAGTGGCGACAAGTCATTGCCGCCTGGCGTTCCGGCCTCCACCGACCACGGCGGGACCCGTGGCATCGCGCTGCTGCTGGTGGCGCTGAGTGCCGCGCTGGTGGGCTGGGTGGTGAGCCTCGGGGCCTGAGGCCGTGGACACCGACGCCTCATCGGCACCCGACTTGCGCTTGACCGTGCCGCGCGATGCCGCGGCCCTCGAGTCCACGCGGGTGCTGTTTCGCGAGTACGCCGCAGCCCTGGGCGTGGATCTGTGCTTCCAGAACTTCGATGCCGAGCTGGCGTCGCTGCCTGGCGAGTACGCCGAACCGGCCGGCCATCTGCTCCTGGCCACCGTGGACGGCCAGCTCGCAGGCTGCGGCGCCTTCCGGCCGCTGCCGGACGTCGATCACGCCAATGCCTGCGAGATGAAGCGCCTGTATGTGCGTCCGGCCTTCCGGCGCTTCGGTTTGGGCCGCTTGCTCGCCCAGGCGCTGCTCGACGAAGCGCGTCGCGCCGGCTACTCGGTGATGTTGCTCGACACGCTCGACGACATGGAGGCCGCGCGGGGCTTGTACGCCTCGCTGGGATTCGAGGAGACCGCGCCGTACTACTTCAATCCGATCCCCGGGGCGCACTACCTCAAGGTCGAGCTCGAAGCCAACACGACGGGCTATTGAAAGCCACGCGACCGCGGCCGACCGGGCCGGGGCATGTCAGGTGCTGCCACGCACCACCAGCCGGGTGTTCAATGGCAGGCCGGCCGGCATGGCCGTGCCAGCCAGCGCCTCCAGCAGCAGTCGAGCCGTCTCTCGCCCGATCTCGTAGCGCGGCGGGTGCACCGTGGTGAGCCCGGGCTCCAGCTGCCGGCTGATCGCGAAGTCACCGAAACCCATCAGGGCCATGTCCGAAGGCACGCCGATGGCGCGGGCCCGTGCCTCGAGCAGCGCGCCGCAGGCGAGATGGTCGTTGGCGAAGGCGGTCGCCGTGGGGCGCTGAGGGCCAGCGTCGAGCAGCGTCGCCAACGCAGACCGCCCGGCGTCGAACGCATCGCCCTCCGGGGCCTTGAGCAGCTGTACGGAGGCGCCGGCATCGCGGGCCGCGGCAAGAAATCCATCGCCACGCTCATGGGCACGGAAGTCCTCGACCACGCCGCTGTCCACATAGGCCAACCGGCGATGGCCGCGCGAGAGCAGGTGAGCGGCCATGGTGCGTCCGACCTCGCCATGGTTGAAGCCCACCTGGGTGAATGCTTCGACCTCGATCTGCGCCTCGGCAGGTTGGTCCCATACCTCCACCACCGGCGTGCCGCGGGCCTGCGCGGCTTGCATCAGCGCCCACGCCGCCGGGTTGTGGTGCCGGCCGGTCACCACGAGGGCGCTCGGAAACCAGCCGAGCAAGGCACGCAGCTGCTCCTCTTCGCGCTCCTGCGAGTAGCCGGTGGAGGCCAGAAGCAGTTCGTGACCCGCCTGCTGGAGACCGTCCGACAGCCCCTGCACCGTCTCGGCAAAGATGGAGTTGGCAATGCTCGGGATGATCGCCGCCACCATGTTCGACTGGCCGCTCGCCAGCTGGCCCGCTTGCTTGTTCGGCAGGTAGCCGGTGTCGGCCAGCGCCTGCCGGATCCGCTCGGCCGTGGGGGCGGCGACGCGCTGCGGCTCCCGCAGAAAGCGCGACACCGTCATGGCCGTCACACCAGCGCGCGCGGCCACCGCCTCCAGCGTCTGGCGACCATGGCCGCGGCGCTGGCGCGGGGACGCCGCGGCCGGCCGGGGAGGGTTTTTCGGGATCGACGCCATGAGAGGAAGGCGGTAATGTTAGCGATAACAATTCTTCAGTTTCGAAACTTTTCCAGCAACCCCTGCATTACACCCCGATGTCACGCGCCCTGTCCGATCTGCGCAGTCGCCGCTGGTTTGCGGCCCACGACATGCGCGCCTTTGCGCACCGGCAGCGCATGCAGCAAATGGGCCTGCGTCGCGAAGACGTGCTCGACCGTCCGATCATCGCGGTGGTCAACACCTGGAGCGACCTGTCCCCCTGCCATGCGCACCTGAGAGAGCGCGCCGAGAGCGTGAAGAAGGGCGTGCTCATGGCTGGCGGGTATCCGTTCGAACTGCCCGCGCTCAGCCTCGGCGAGGTGATGGTCAAACCCACCACCATGCTGTACCGCAACCTGCTGGCGATGGAGGTGGAGGAACTGCTGCGCTCCCTGCCCATCGACGGGGTGGTGCTGCTCGCCGGCTGCGACAAGACCACGCCGGGCACGGTGATGGGGGCCATCAGCATGGGCCTGCCGACGATCTTCTGTGCCGCCGGGCCGATGCTCAATGACCGCTATGTGAAGGATGGCGTGTCCCGCACTGTCGGTGCCGGCACCCACACCCGCATGTTCTGGGACGAGTACCAGGCCGGACACGTGAGCGAGCCGGAATGGGTCGGTCTCGAAGCGCACATGACGCGCTCGCCCGGCACCTGCAACACCATGGGGACCGCGAGCACCCTGACCAGCATGACGGAGGCCATGGGCCTGGCCTTGCCCGGCTCCACCGCCATCCCGGCGATGGACGCCGGCCATGTGCGCATGGCCACCGGCTGCGGCGAACGCATCGTGCAGATGGTGTGGGAAGACCTCACGCCCCAGCGCATCCTGACCCGTGGCGCGTTTCTCAATGCGGTGGCAGTGCAGATGGCGCTGGGCGGCTCGACCAACGCGGCGGTGCACGTCATCGCCCTCGCGCGTCGTGCGGGCGTGGCGCTGACGCTGGACGATCTCGACACCATGAGCCGCCGCATCCCGGTGCTGGCCAACCTGTTCCCCAGTGGCGACCGGCTGATGGAGGACTTCCACTACGCGGGTGGCCTGCCTGCCCTGATGCAGGTGATCCGGGAGCATCTCAGTCTCGACGAACTCACCGTCACCGGACGCAGCCTGCGCGACAACCTCGAAGGCCACGCGGTGCGCGATGCCGAGGTGATCCGGCCCCTGGATCGCCCGGTCAACGCGGCGGGTGCACTGGCCGTGCTGCGCGGCAACCTGGCGCCGGAGGGCGCGGTGATGAAGCCGTCGGCCGCCAATCCCAAGTTCGCCCGCCACCGCGGTCGTGCGCTCGTGTTCGACAGCCAGCCCGAGATGCTGGCCGCCATGGCCGATCCCGGTCTGGACTGCGACGAGAACACCGTGCTCGTGCTGCGCAATGCAGGCCCGGTGGGCGCACCCGGCATGCCCGAATGGGGCGGCCTGCCCATTCCCAAAAAGCTGCTCAAGCAGGGCGTGCGAGACATGGTGCGCCTGTCGGATGCACGCATGAGCGGCACGCACTACGGCAGCTGCGTGCTCCACATCTCGCCTGAAAGCGCGGTCGGTGGGCCCCTGGCCCTGGTGCGAACCGGCGACGAGATCGAGCTCGACATTGCCGGGCGCCGCCTTGAGCTGCGGGTCGACGAGACAGAGCTGGCCCGGCGCCGCGCCACGTGGGTGCCGCCGCCGCGTCCCTACAGCCGCGGCTACACCCGGCTCTACCAGGACCACGTCACCCAGGCCCACGAGGGTTGCGACTTCGACTTCCTCCAGGGCACCGGCGCGACGCCCGAGCCGGTGATCTTCTGACCCATTGGCATGAGCATGGACGATCTCCGCATGAGCGCGACCACCAGAATTCCGTCGACAAGGACCGCACCATGAACAGCTTCAGACACCTGCTGCAGTCCAGCGGCGCGCACCCGCCCATCGGCACCTGGGTGATGTCGGGCAGCCCCATCGTGGCCGAAGCCATCGGCTGCGCCGGCTTCGACTGGGGCGTGCTCGACATGGAGCACTCGCCGCTCGATCTGATGACGCTCGTGCACCTGTTGCAGGCGGTGAGCGGCACCAAGCTCTGCCCCGTGGTCCGCCTGCCCTGGAACGACACCGTCACCGTCAAGCGCGTGCTCGACGCCGGCGCCCACACACTGATGTTTCCTTTCGTGCAGAACGCCGACGAGGCACGCCGTGCCGTCGCCGCGACGCGCTACCCGCCCCAGGGTGTGCGCGGCATGGCCGCCATGGGCCGGGCTTCGCGTTTCGGCACCAACCCCAACCACTACCAGACGGCCAATCAGCAGGTCGGCGTGATCATCCAGCTCGAAACGCCGCAGGCGGTGGAGCAACTCGAGGCCATCGCGGCTGTCGACGGCGTGGACGCGCTGTTTCTCGGTCCGGCAGACCTTTCCGGCGCCATGGGTCACCCCGGCAACACCACCCACCCGGCGGTGATGGCCCTGATGAACGACGCCGTGCAGCGCTGCAAGGCGGTGGGCAAGCCCGTGGGCACGGTGGGCGGCACGGCCGAAGTCGTCGCCCAGTACCGCGCGGCGGGCTTCGACTATCTGGCCATCGCCTCGGACCTGGGCATGCTCATGCGCGCCGCACAGGCCGCGGTTGCCGCGCTGCGACCACCGGCCGGTGCCGAGCAGGTGCACACCCTGAGCGGTGGAACACAAGCCCCCAGCGGGTACTGAGCATGGCGGCCGTCGAACTGCGCCAGGTCGTCAAGAGCTACGACGCGAAGACCACGGTGATCCATGGCATCGACCTGGACATCGCGCACGGCGAGTTCGTCGTCTTCGTCGGCCCGTCGGGCTGCGGCAAGAGCACGCTGCTGCGCATGATCGCCGGGCTGGAGCCGATCACCGGCGGCGAGGTGCGCATCGACGGCGAGGTGGTCAACGACCGCCCGCCGCGCAGCCGCGACATCGCCATGGTGTTCCAGGACTACGCGCTCTATCCCCACAAGACGCTGTACGAGAACATGGCTTTCGGCCTGCGCCTGCGCAAGACTCCCGAAGCCGAGATCCAGAAGCGCGTCGCCGACGCTGCAGCCCTGCTCAAGATCGACCACATGCTGCAGCGCAGGCCCGCGGCGCTCTCCGGTGGCCAGCGCCAGCGCGTGGCCATCGGCCGGGCCATCGTGCGCCAGCCCAAGGTGTTCCTGTTCGACGAGCCGCTGTCCAACCTCGACGCGCAGCTGCGCAACGAGATGCGCACCGAGATCAAGCGCCTGCACCAGCGGCTGGGGGCCACGATCATCTACGTCACCCACGACCAGACCGAGGCGATGACGCTGGCCGACCGCATCTGCGTGCTGCAGGCGGGCGCAAGATGCAGTACGACACGCCCGACGCCATCTACAACCGGCCGGCGGCGCTGTTCGTGGCAGGCTTCACCGGCGCGCCGCCGATGAACCTGGCCGACTGCACCGTGACCGATGGACAGGCCGATCTGGGGGGCGTGCGGCTGCCGCTTCCGGCCAACCTCGGCGGCACGCAACCCGCAGGCACGAAGTGGACCGTGGGACTGCGGCCCGAATCGATCGGCCTGCAGGCCGCCAGCGCAGACGCGCTGCGCGTGCCCGCGCAAGTGCTGCTGCTGGAGCCGCTGGGCTCTGAAACGCTCGTCACGCTCAAGATCGGCCAGGCCGAATGGGTAGCGCGATGGCCAGCCAGCTTCAAGGCAGCGCCGGGCCACTCCCTGGATGTCTTCTTCCCTCCTTCGGCCCTGCGCCTGTTCGAGGCGGACACCGGACAGGCCGTGCCCGCCTGACCGGTCACTGGCAATCGCTGCTCATCGGCAACCCTCAACTCAGGATCTACAGACCATGCGACTTGCACTGCACCGGACCGCGACCGGCCTCGCGCTGGCCTGGCTCTCGAGCGTGACTGCGGCCCAGGGCTTTCCAGAGCGTCCCATCCAGATGGTGGTGCCCTTCGGACCCGGCGGCACCACCGACATCATGGCGCGCATCCTGCAGGAGGAACTCGGCAAGTCCCTCGGTGGCAGCGTCGTCGTCGTCAACACCGCGGGCGCCGGCGGATCGATCGCGATGGGCAATGTGGCGCGTGCCAAGCCCGACGGCTACACCCTCGCCATGACCACCGTCGGCCCGCAGGTCATCCAGCCTGCGCGGCGCGACAACACCGGCTACACGCCCGAGAGTTTCGACTACATCTGCGGCACCTACGACGTGCCGCTGCTCACGATGGTGCGCGCCGACTCGCCGCACCAATCGATGAGCGATCTGGTCAAGTGGGCCAAGGCCAATCCAGGGAAGTTCAATTACGGCAGCTCCGGGATCGGCACCGCGCTGCACATCTCGATGCTGCAGCTGGGCGGTCACTACGGCGTGCAAGGCACGCACGTGCCCTACCGCAGCACCGGCGACATGGTGGTGCCGCTGAAGACCGGGCAGATCGAGGCCTTCAACGAAACGCCGCCGGTCGCGGTGCAGCACCAGCTGCGCCCGCTCATGGCGCTGAGCGACACGCCGCCACTGGGCTTCGAGAAGGTGCCGACGGCCAAGCAGCTGGGCATCCCGGTCCGGGGCACGGTGTGGGGCGGCGTGGTGGCGCCCAAGGGCTTGCCGGCCGATCTGCGCCAGAAGCTCGAATCGGCCTGCAGGACCGCCACCGCGACGACGCTCTACAGGGCCCGCGCGCAGGCGGCCAACAGCCCGCTCGTCTACCGCAACGGCACCGACTTCAAGGCATTTGCGCTGGCCGAATTCGAGCAGTTCAAACGCATCGTCAAGCAACACCAGCTGGAAGAACGTTAGACGTACCCTTGCGCGCAATGCGCTGTCCCGTCCCTCAAAGCAAATCCATGGAGACCACGATGATTCGCAGAACCCTTCTCTCGACCCTTGCCCTTGCCGCCACGCTGACCATGTCGAGCGCCTTCGCGCAGACCTCGCTGCGTGTGTTCTCCGGCGGGACCAACCAGCGCCCGGACCTGATGCGCAAGCTGTTCGACCAGTACCAGGCGGCCAACCCGGGCGTGAAGATCGACATCGAGACCGGCGGTGCCACCAGCGAGCTGCAGCGCCAGTACCTCAGCACCGTGCTGAACGCCAAGGACTCGGCGATCGACATCTACATGATCGACATCGTCAACCCCGCGCAGTACTTCAGTGCCGGCTGGCTGGAGCCGTTGAACGCCTACGTGGGCGAGCCCGCAGTGGCCATGAAGCCCTACCTGCCGGTGTACGCGCAGGCCAATGTGGTCGGTGGCAAGGTGGCGGCCATGCCGGCCTTTGCCGACGCGATGTTCATGTACTACCGCAAGGACCTCCTCGACAAGCATGGCGTGAAGGAACCCAAGACCTGGGACGAACTCACGGCGGCCGCGCAGAAGATCCAGAAGGCGGAAGGCGACGCCAACCTGCAGGGTCTCAGCATCCAGGGCGCGCCGATCGAAGGCGCGGTCTGCACCTTCCTGCTGCCCTACTGGAGCCAGGGCAAGGACTTCAACGACCCCTCCGGCAAGATGACGCTGGACAAGACCGCGGCCGTCAAGGGCCTCAACCAGTGGCTGGGCATGGTCGACGCCGGCGTGATCAAGAAGAACGTCGCCGAAGTGAAGACGCCCGACACCGTCAACGAGTTCAAGGCCGGCCAGGTGGTGTTTGCGATCAACTGGGGCTTCGCCTGGGACCGCTTCTCCGAAGACAAGGACAGCAAGGTGCCGGCAAGGTGGGTGTGATGCCGCTGCCCGCGATGGCCGGTGGCAAGAGCGCCACCTGCGTCGGCGGCTGGCAGTGGGCGCTGAGCGCCTTCAGCAAGAACAAGGCCGAAGCGGCCAAGCTGATGAAGTTCCTGTCCAGCGAAAGCGCGAGCAAGTTCCTCGCGTCGGAGGGTTCGCTGCTGCCGACCATCGCGAACGTCTACACCGACGCCGAGGTGGTGAAGGCGGTGCCCTGGTTCAAGGACGCCGCAGGGTGGTCGTGGCGGGCAGAGCCGGCCGATGAGCGAGCGATACGGTGAGGTGAGCGACACCATCCGCACGACCACCAGCGCGATGCTGGCACGCACCAAGAAGCCGGAAGAAGGCGTGGCTGAGATCGAGTCCCGCTGCAACCGCGTGATGCGCTGAGCAGGTCGACTGGCGGCGCGACGACCGTGGCTGCACCGAGCCTGGCCGACGGCTGCGCGACCCGAGCGAGAAGACGCTCGGCGAGCATGCTGCTGGCGCCGGCGTTCGCGCTGCTGGCGCTGATCGTCGTCTATCCGATCGGCAAGCTGATCTGGAACAGCTTCTTCGATCTGCGCCTGTCGGGCGGCACCGGCGTGGTCAAGTTCGTCGGGTGCGATCAACTACGCGGATGTGCTCAAGGACAAGGACTTCTGGAACGCCACCAAGAACACGCTGCTGATCACGCTCATCACCGTGCCGGGCGCGCTGGTGGTGGGCCTGGGCCTGGCAATGCTCGCCAACCTGCCGTTCAAGCGCCGCTGGCCGGTGCGCCTGGCGCTGCTGCTGCCCTGGGCGCTGCCGCTGGCGTTTGCCGGCCTGATCTTCGCGTGGTTCTTCCACACCGAGTACGGCGTCGTCAACGACGTGGTGCGGCGCCTCGGCGTGCTGGGCTCCGAGCCGCAGACGATGTGGCTGCTGCGGCCGGACTAGGCCTTCGCCGCGATCTGCCTCACGATCATCTGGAAGACCTCGTCGTTCATGGCGCTGATCCTGCTGGCCGGGCTGCAGATGATTCCGCGCTCGCTGTACGAGGCGGCCGAGGTCGATGGCGCCAGCCGCTGGCAGCAGTTCTGGCAGATCACGATCCCGATGCTGATGCCGTCGATCATCGTCGCGCTGATCTTCCGCACCATCACCGCGCTGCAGACCTTCGACATTCCGTACACCATGACCAAGGGCGGTCCGGGCAACGCCACCGAAACACTCGCCATGCTCATCCACAAGACCACCATCGACTACCTCGACGTGGGCTACGGCTCGACCCTGGCGGTGTTCATGTTCCTGATTTCGATGTGCGTGACGGCGGTCTACCTGCGCCGCATCGGGAGCGAGGGATGAACACGCGCCACTTGCACCACGACCGCGCAGCGCGATCGCCTCGCCGCTGGAAGGCCCGGCCTGCGGCTGATCGCCGCCGGCATCGTCGTGGTCAACGGCTTCTTTCCGGCGGTCTGGATCCTGCTCACCTCGCTGAAGACCGAGACCGAACTGGTCAGCAAGCCCATCACCTAGTGGCCGCACAACGCCGACGCTGCAGAACTACGTGCAGGCCTTCACCGACCAGCCCTTGCTCAAGTACCTGGGCAACAGCCTCGCGGTGGCGCTGCTGGCCACGGTGTTCTCGCTGCTGGTGTCGGCGCTGGCGGCCTATGCGATCGCGCGGCTGAACCTCAAGCACCGCCAGCTGATCCTCACCGCGATCGTGGCGTCGAGCATGTTCCCGCTGGTGACGCTGCTGGTGCCGATCTTCGAGACCATGCGCTCGCTCGGACCTGCTCAACACCTACACCGCGCTGGTGCTGCCCTACATGGTGCTCAACCTGCCGGTGTGCACGCTGGTGCTGGTGAGCTTCTTCCAGAGCATTCCCCGAGACCTGGAGAACGCCGCGATGATCGACGGCTGCACGCGCCTGGGCGCGCTGTGGCGGGTGGTCGTGCCGCTGGCGGCGCCGGGCGTGTTCACCGCCGGCATCCTGGCCTTCGTCAACGCCTGGGACGAGTTCCTGCTGGCGCTCTCGCTGAACTCGAGCGCATCGATGCGCACGCTGCCGGTGGGCATCACGCTGTACCAGGGCGAGTTCACCTTCCCCTGGCCGATCATTTCCGCTGCGCTCATTGTGGCCATCGTGCCCATCGCCGTGCTGATCGCCGTGTTCCAGGAGCGGGTGGTGGGTGGGCTCACGCAGGGTGGGCTCAAGGGATAGTCACGTGATAGAGCGCGCGCCAGAAGGAGCGATATGACACGCTATGGAATCATCGGCTGCGGCAGCATGGGCCGCGAGCACATCGAGAACATCAAGGCGCTGGGCGGTGGTGCGCGGGTCACGGCCATTGCCGATCCGCATGGCCCGAGCCGCGACGCGGCGCTGGTGCTGTGCGATGTCGCGCCCCAGGTCTTCGAGCACCACCGCGAACTGCTGGCCAGCGGCCTGTGCGATGCGGTGGTGATTGCCACGCCGAACTTCACGCACATCGAGATGATGCGCGACGCACTCGCCGTGGATGTGCACATCCTGGTCGAGAAACCCCTGGTCACGCGCATCGAGGACGGGCTGGAGATGCTGCGCATGGAGGCCGAACGCCAGCGCTCGGGCAAGCGAGGCATCGTGTGGGTGGCGCAGGAGTACCGCTACATGCCGCCCGTGGCAGAGATGATCCGCATGGCCCACCAGGGCGCGGTCGGTCGCATCCATCAGGTGGCGATCCGCGAGCACCGCGAGCCGTTCTACCCGAAGGTGGGCGACTGGAACCGCTTCTCGGCCAACACCGGCGGCACGCTGGTCGAGAAGTGCTGCCACTACTTCAACCTGATGGACCTGATCATGCAGGAGCGCCCGGCGAAGGTGTACGCCTCGGGTGCGCAGGATGTGAACCATCTGGACGAGCGCTACGGCGGTCGCACGCCCGACATCCTGGACAACGCCTTCGTGATCGTCGATTACCCGAGCGGTGCGCGGGCGATGCTCGACCTGTGCATGTTCGCCGAGAACTCGGTGGACAACGAGCACATCACCGTGGTGGGTCACGAAGGCAAGCTGGAGTCGCTGCTGCCGTCGCTCACCTTGCGCCATGGCCGGCGCGAAGACTGGGGCCGGCGCGAGGTCTGGGGTCAGCCTTCGGGCACGGGCCGCGGCGTCTCGGTGCGGCGGGTCTGGGACACGAACATCAAGTACGCCGGGCAGCACTTCGGCGCCTCGTTCATCGAGCACCAGCGCTTCGCGCAGGCGATCCGCAACGGCACGCCGGCCGAAATCACGCTCGAAGAGGGCCTGCGCAGCGTGGCGACCGGCCTGGCCGCGCACCGCAGCATCGAGACTGGGCAGGCCGTCGCGATGAGCGATGTTCTACCTGCGGGCTGGTGAGCCCGGTCACGGCGTAGGATCGCGCATGGCCCACACACCACCCTCCGCATCGCCCGGCACCGCACCCGGTTTCGAACTCCATGCCGGCGCCTTGCGCCTGGCCCTGCGCCCCGACCTCGGCGGCTGCATCGCGGGGTTGTGGCACCGCGACACGCCCATCCTGCGCAGCAGCGATCCCGGGCAGTTGCAGGCCTCGCGCCCTTCCGGCGGTTACCCGCTGGTGCCTTACTCCAACCGCCTGGGCTACCGGCGCTTCCGCTGGAAGGGGCACGACTTCACCACCGAGCCGAACTTCGGCGACAACCCGCACTCGCTGCACGGCGTGGGCTGGTTGCGTCCCTGGGAGATCGTGTCCTCCAGCGTGCTGGAGGTGGTGCTGCGCTACCGCCACACGCCCGATGCGCACTGGCCGTTCGCCTTCGAAGCCAGCCAGTACTTCACCCTCACGCCGCAATCGATGCACGTCGAGATGGTCTACACCAACACCGGCGACAGCGCGCAGCCGGTGGGCCTGGGCTGGCACCCGTACTTCCCGAAGCGCGCGCGCAGCCGGCTGCACATCGAGCTGTCGGACCGGTGGGAATCGGACGCCACCCAGCTGCCGGTGCGCAAGGTGTCGCAACCGGGCATCGACAGCGATGTCTCGCACCTGGACTTCGACAACTGCTTCGACGGCTGGAAGGGTGCGGCGCGCATCCGCGACGAGAAGTTCTCGCTGCAGCTCACCTCGTCCCTCGATCGCCTGGTGGTGTTCACGCCGCAGGACAAGGACTACTTCTGCGTCGAGCCGGTCAGCCACGTGAGCAACGCCATCCACATGGCCGACCCCGCGGCTCACGGCCTGCGCAGCGTGGCGCCGGGCGAACGCACCAGCGCGTGGATGCAGCTGGACGTGTCGGTGCTGTGATCGTCGATCCCGATCCCGGCGTGCGCGTGGCCGTGAGCTCGGCGGCGCTGCTGGGCGAATCGCCGTTCTGGCATCCCACGGAGCGGGTTCTCTACTACACCGACATACCCGGCCACCGCCTGCATCGTTTCGATCCGGTGAGCGGCGCGCTCGCGCACTGGGATTTCGACACCGATGTGGCCAGCTGCGCACCGCTGGTCGACGGCCAGTTGCTGCTGGCCATGCGCGACGGTTTGTGGCGCTTCAACCCTGGCACCGGGGCACGCACCGAAGTCGCCAAGCCGCCCTACGACCCCGCGAAGGAGCGCTTCAACGACGGCAAGTGCGATCCGCAGGGCCGCTTCTGGGTCGGCACCATCTACGAGCCGCGCGAGCCGGCAAACGCGGCGCTGTACTGCCACACCGGCGGGCAGCTGGTGAAGCGCGCCGACGGCATCACCGTGAGCAACGGCCTCGCCTGGAGCCCCAACGGCCGCACCATGTACTGGAGCGACACCAAGGCACACACCATCTACGCGTTCGACTTCGATCCGATCACCGGCGGCATCAGCGGCAAACGCATGTTCGCGAGCTTTCCCGTCAAGCAGGCGGGGCAGCCGCTGACCGGCTACGGCGGGCGCCCCGATGGCGCGGCCGTGGACGCCGAGGGCTGCTACTGGTCGGCGATGTTCGAAGGCCAGCGCCTGCTGCGGCTGTCGCCTGCGGGCGAGATCGTCCGCGAGGTGCGTCTGCCGGTGCGCTGCGCCACCATGCCCTGCTTCGGCGGGCACGATCTGAAGACGCTGTACATCACCACCGCGCGCGAGAACCGTCCCGCCGCCGAGCTCATCGAGCAGCCGTTCGCCGGCTGCGTGCTGGCGCTCGACGTCGATGTGCCGGGGCTGCCGGTGAACTTCGCGGGCTGACCGCAGGACCTTTCGACATGACGATCTATCCCTCGCTGCGTGACAAGCTGGTGTTCATCAGTGGCGGCAGCTCCGGCATCGGTGCGGAGCTGGTGCGGCACTTCGCAGCCCAAGGTTCGAAGGTGGCCTTCTGCGGCACCAAGGCCGATGGTGGTCGCGCGCTGATCGACGAGATCGCGGCCCTTGGCCAGCCGGTGCCCGTGTACGGTGCCTGCGACGTGCGTGATGCGCTGGCCTATCAGGCGCTGTTGCGCGAGGTCATCGCGCAGCATGGACCGATTCGCGTGCTGGTCAACAACGCCGGCCGGGACGACCGGCATGCGATGGAGGACGTGACCCCCGAGTTCTGGGACGACCGCCTGGCGCTCAACCTCAAGCACTACTTCTTCGCCATCCAGGCCGTGGCACCAGGCATGGCGGCGGCCGGCGGTGGATCGGTCATCAACATGGGATCGGTGTCATGGATGCGGGGCCGCCCCAATCTCGCGGGCTACACCACGGCCAAGGCGGGCATTCTCGGGCTCACGCGCACGCTGGCGCGCGAACTGGGCGCGCGCAACATCCGCGTCAATGCCGTGGTGCCCGGGGCGATCGTCACCGAGCGACAGACCACGCTGCACCGCGACCCGGCGGCGGACCAGGCCTTCCTTGACGCGCAGTGCCTCAAGATCCGGCTCGATCCCGGGCACGTGGCGCGCGTCACCCTCTTCATGGCGGCCGACGACAGCAACGGCATGACCGGCCAGCATGTGCTGGTAGACGCCGGCATCGCCCAGGTGTCGGTGATGGGCTGAACCTGGCGCGCGGACCTTGGCTTGCGCAAGCCGCCGCGCCTCAAGCGACTCAGTCCGAGTACTTCACCGAGCAGCCATAGGCCTGCGTCGTGGGCTGGCTCACCGGCTTGCCGGCCAGCGCTTCGCCCAGTGCCTGCTTGACGTAGTTGGTCGCGGTCTTCACGTCCGCCGGGTTGGAGCTGCGCTTGCTGTCGATGGCGCCGGCGTAGATCAGCGTGCCCTGCGGGTCAATCACGTACATGTGCGGCGTGGTTCGCGCGCCGTAGGCCCGCCCCACCTTGCCTTCGACATCCATCAGCGTGGCGCTGGCGGCCGCACCCTGCGACTTCATCCAGCCCGCCAGCGCGGCCGGGGCAAGGTAGTCGGACGCGCCAGTGTGGGTGGAGTTCACCGCGAGCCACACCACGCCCTTGGCCGTGGCCTCCTTCTGCGTGCCCTGCATGTTGGCGCTGTCGTAGTGCTTGCGCACATACGGGCAGCCGGGGTTGACCCACTCGAGCACCACATGCTTGCCCTTGAAATCGGCCAGCGACACCGTCTTGCCGGACGGTGTCGGTGGCGCTGAAGGCGGGGGCCGGCTGGCCCACGGCGACTGCGCCATGGGCGGACAGGCCCCAGGTCATCAGTCCGCCCAGCAGGGCAGACATCCACACGCGTCGGTTCAGGTTCAGGCTCATCGGGTTCTCCTGTTTCAACATCAACGGAAAGGCACATCACTGGCAACAAGTGGCGTCAACGCCACCGCACGGTCGGAATCATCGGCGGAGCCGGGCTGGCCAGCGTCTCACAAGGACTTCAGCGCCCCGCGCACGTCGGCCACACTCAGGATCTCGCTCAGCACCTGCGGCGTGCTGCTCTGGGGCGCGTAGAGCACATACACCGGCACGCCATTGCGTCCGAGCCGCGCCAGCTCGGCGGTGATGGCGGCATCGCGCCGCGTCCAGTCGGCCCGCAGCAGCACCACGCCGCGCGCATCGAAGTCGGCGAGCACCGCGGCGTCCGACAGGGTCGTGCGCTTGTTGAACTGGCAGGTCACGCACCAGGCGGCGGTGAAGTCGACGAACACCGGCTTGCCTTCGGCGCGCAGCGCGGCGACACGCTCGGGGCTCCAGGCTTGCCAGCGATCGCTGCCGCTCAGTGCCGAGCCGGCAGCGGGACCGGCGACCGCAGGCGTGGCAAGCACCGGAATGGTCCAGACCAGCGCAGCCGCGAGGATGCCCACCGCCAGGGTGCCGCAGCACCGCGCGGGCCCGCGGGGCCACGCCCGGAGCGCCCAGCGCCCAGGCGGTGAACGCCAGCGCCACCAGCGTGGCGAGCAGCGCAGCGACCGCGTCGATGCTCGTCTGCTGCCCCAGCACCCACAAGAGCCAGACCACCGTGGCGAACATCGGGAAGGCCATGGCGGTGCGCAGCTGCGCCATCCATGCGCCCGGGCGCGGCAGCAGGCGGGCCACGGCCGGCCACAGGCTCGCAGCCAGGTAAGGCAGCGCCATGCCCAGGCCCAGCGCGCCGAAAATGGCGAGAGCCTGTGCAGCCGGCAAAGTGGCCGCCAGTCCGAGCGACGCGCCCATGAACGGCGCGGTGCAGGGTGAGGCGATCGCCACCGCCAGGACGCCGGTCAGCAGCGAATCCACGAGCGGATGTCGCGCCCGGAGGCTGGCCACGCTGCTGGGCAGCACCGAGCCGAACTCGAACAGCCCGGCAAGGTTCAGCCCGATGAGCGTGAACAGCGCGGCCAGCACCGCCACCACCACGGGTGATTGCAACTGGAAGCCCCAGCCCAGCTGTTCGCCACCGGCCCGCAGCAGCAGCAGCGTCGCGGCCAGGGCCAGAAAGGAGAGCACCACTCCGGCGGTGTACGCCAGGCCGCCGAGGGCCAGCGCGCGCCGATCCTCGGCATGCGTGGCGAAGCCCAGCACCTTGAGCGAGAGCACCGGGAAGACGCAGGGCATGAGGTTGAGCAGCGCTCCGCCGGCAAGCGCCAGCAAGATGGCCGCGAACACACCGAGGGAAGTCGTCCCGGCCGGCGCGGTCGCTGAAGCTGGCACCTGTGCTGAAGTCACACCCAGTGCCGGCCAGGCGCCGCTCACCGCGAAGCTCACCTGCAGGCCGTTCGGTTGGCCGCGCGTGGTGAGCACCGCCTGCATCTGCGACGGGCTGGCACTGCGCTGCGCAGACAGAGGGATCGCTGCTTCCCAGCGGTCCTGTTGCCATTGCACCGGCACGGCGGCTGCGTTGTCGATCACCCCTTCGGTCTCCGGAAAGAAGGCGATCGGCTGACCGCGCCACGCCGCCGGCAAGCCCTGCACATCGAGCACCAGCGCGCCGTTGGCCTTCACCTCCGCTGAGGCGCGCACGCCAGTCGCCGACTGGGGCCGCGACGCCGCAGCGGCCTGGAAGGCTCCGCATGGGCGGCAGCGCTGGAGCGCACCGGAATCGCCAGTGCGAATTCGCCAGATTCGGGGATGCAGACTTCCTTGCAGACCAGCCAGTCGGCGCGCAGCTTGACGTGGAGCGTGTCGCCGGCAAAGCCTGCGGGAACGTTGAGCGGGCACAGGCAGCAGCAGCTTGCCTTCGTAGCCGTAGTTCACCAGCGGGCCGATGGGCAGGCGCTGCGGCGTCGGCCACTCGATCTCACCGGCCGTGAAGCCTGCAGGGAGTTCCCACTGCAACTGCGTAGGCAGGCCGGAGTCGCCCGGGTTCTTCCAGTAGGTGTGCCAGTGGGGCTGGTGGTCGATCGCCAGGCCGAGCCACATGGCCTGTCCGGCCTGAACGCCCTGTGGCGCGTGCGCGACGAGTTCGGCCCGCACCTGCTCGGTCGTGACCACCGAAGTGGGGGATGCGCCGGCCAGCGCTGAGCCCAGCAGCAGACCGAAGAAGAACGCAGAGGCGACGCAGGATCGGCATGTGGATTGGAAGAGGAATGGCGGCGTCGGTTCCGCGCAAATCAAGCCTTTGCGCGGATCAGACCGCAATGAAACCACAACCGGGCGGGCCTGCGTACCGGCTCGTAACCGAACCCCTGCCACAAGGGTGGGGCGTGCGGCACCAAGACTGAGCGCAACGTGGGGCCGGTCGGATGGAGCGGGTTTCCACGTATACTTCCGAGGCTTTGCTGCAAGTGACCGGGTTTCGCTCCATGACTGATGCAAATCGCAGTGGCGCGGATCACGGATCGACGGGTCGAAGGACCGCAGCACCAGCTTTCGAAGACACACCCGAGGCGCCTTTCAAGACGCTGTCCCGCGAGGAGGCAGCGGCTCTCAGGGCGTCGATTCCCCAGGTCTCGCCCTGGCGGGTCGTCGCGGCGCAAGCCGCGGTCGGAATCCTGTGTGCGGCCATCACCTGGCTGATCACGCAGCGCGGCGGGGCAGTCTGGTCGACGCTTTACGGCGCGGCCGCTGTGGTGGTACCGGGCGCCTTGCTGGCGCGCGGCATGACAAGAGGGACCAGAACACCCGTGGGCGCAGCCGCCGGGTTTCTGTTCTGGGAAATGCTGAAGATTGGGGTGGCAATCACCATGCTGGTGATTGCCGCGAGGGTGGTGCCTGACCTGAGCTGGCCAGCGTTGCTGGTCACGATGGTCGTGTGCATCAAGGTGAACTGGGTCGCGCTGTTGTGGCGCGGCCGGTGACGGACGACCAGACTCAGGCAAGAACATGGCAGCAGAAGGCACAGCGCACGCCCCCACCGCCGGTGAATACATCATTCACCACCTGCAGCACCTGCAGAACAAGAAGCAGACGGCGGTCGTCGACTTCTCGGTCATCAACCTCGACTCGCTGTTCTTCACCGTGACCCTCGGTGTGCTGGGGTGCTGGCTGTTGTGGCTGGCGGCGCGCAAGGCGACGTCCGGGCGTGCCGGGTCGTTTCCAGGCCGCGGTCGAGATGCTGGTCGAGATGGTCGACAGCCAGGCCAAGGGCATCGTGCACAACGCCAACAGCCGCAAGCTCGTGGCGCCGCTCGCGCTGACCGTGTTCGTCTGGATCTTCCTGCTGAACGCGATGGACCTGCTGCCGGTCGATCTGATCCCGGCGATCTGGCAGCAGCGTCGGGTCCGGCACTGGGCTGCACAGGACTACATGCGCGTCGTGCCCACGGCCGACCTGTCGATCACCATGGGCCTGTCGCTGGGCGTGCTGCATCGTGTGCCTGTACTACAACGTCAAGATCAAGGGCGCTGGCGGCTGGATCCACGAGCTGTTCGCTGCGCCCGTTCGGCGACAAGTGGTTCCTGTACCCGATCAACTTCCTCATGCAGATCATCGAGTTCGTCGCCAAGACGGTCTCGCACGGCATGCGGCTGTTCGGCAACATGTATGCCGGCGAACTGATCTTCATGCTGATCGCGCTGATGGGCGGTGCCTGGGCGCTCTCGGGCACCGGCATCGCGCTCTGTTCTCGGCCACATCATCGCCGGCACGGTCTGGGCCATCTTCCACATCCTGATCATCACGCTGCAGGCCTTCGTGTTCATGATGCTGACGCTGGTCTACATCGGCCAGGCGCACGACGCGCACTGACGCGCTGTCTTCGTTTTCTTCGTTTGCTTTCCGCTTTTCTCTTGTCAAACCTCTCCTAGGAGCCATCATGGAAGTCATCAGTTTTGTTGCCCTGGCCGCCGGTCTGATCATCGGTCTGGGTGCCGTCGGCGCCTGTATCGGCATCGGCATCATGGGCAGCAAGTACCTCGAGTCGGCCGCCCGCCAGCCCGAGCTGATGAACGAACTGCAGACCAAGATGTTCCTGCTGGCCGGCCTGATCGACGCGGCCTTCATCATCGGCACCGGTATCGCGCTGTGGTTCGCCACCGCCAACCCGTTCCTGGCCCAGATCGCCAACCTGCCGAAGTAATCGGTCGACGTCGTCCGTCGCGCCGCCGGCGCGCGAACACCGTTCAACCCGATCCAGAGGCAACAACGTGAGCATCAACGCTACGCTGATCGCGCAGCTGATCGTGTTCCTGATCCTGGTCGCGGTTCACGATGAAGTTCGTGTGGCCGCCGATCGTCAAGGCGCTCGACGAGCGCGCGCAGAAGATCGCCGACGGCCTGTCGGCCGCCGACAAGGCGAAGGCCGAGCTGGCCAACGCCAACAAGCGCGTCGAGGAGCAACTCGTCGGCGCGCCCGCACCGACGCGGCGCAGCGCCTGGCCGATGCCGAGCGCCTGGCGCAGACGCATGGTCGAGGAGGCCAAGGGCCGCGCGACCGAGGAAGGCGCCAAGATCATCGCCGCCGCCAAGGCCGAAGCCGAGCAGGAGTCCGTCAAGGCCCGCGAGGCGCTGCGCGAGCAGGTGGCCGCGCTGGCCGTGAAGGGTGCCGAGCAGATCCTGCGCAAGGAAGTCAACGCCGGCGTGCACGCCGAGTTGCTCGGCCGCCTGAAGACCGAGCTGTGAAGCCATGGCCGAACTCGCAACCATCGCCCGCCCCTACGCCGAGGCGCTGTTCAAGGCCGGCGCAGGGCGCCGACCTCGGCGCGCTGGCGGCGCAGGTGCCGACTCGCTCGGGTGACGTCGCGGGCAATGCGCAGCTGCGCCAGTTCGCCGACAACCCGAAGGTCGCGCCAGCAGGTGTTCGACGTGGTCACCTCGGTGGTCAAGGCGCCCCTGGGCGACGCCGCGAAGAACCTGCTGCGCACGGTGATCGACAACGGCCGCCTGACCGCGCTGCCGGAGATCGCCGCGCAGTTCCGGGCGCTCGTGAACGCGCGCTCTGGGGTCTCCGACGCCACGGTCTACAGCGCCTTCCCGATCGAGCGCGGCGCAGCTGGCCGACGTGAGGCGGCGCTGGAGAAGCGCTTCGGCCGCAAGCTCAACGTCAGCGTGGTGGTCGAACCGTCGCTGATCGGCGGCATTCGCGTGGTGGTCGGCGACGAGGTGCTGGACACCTCGGTCAAGGCCCGCCTCGAACAAATGAAAGTGCGTCGCTCACCGCCTGAGGCGCGGCGGCGCTATCCCCGGAAAGGAAAAAGTCATGCAACTCAATCCCGCAGAGATTTCCGAACTGATCAAGAGCCGCATCGAGGGCCTCGGCGCCTCGGCGGACATCCGCAACCAGGGCACCGTGGTGTCGGTGACCGACGGCATCTGCCGCATCCACGGCCTGTCCGACGTGATGCGGGCGAAATGCTGGAGTTCCCGGCCACCGCCGACGGTCAGCCCACCTACGGCCTGGCCCTGAACCTCGAGCGCGACTCGGTCGGCTCGGTGATCCTGGGCGAGTACGAGCACATCTCCGAAGGCGACACGGTCAAGTGCACCGGCCGCATTCTGGAAGTGCCGGTCGGCCCCGAGCTGATCGGCCGCGTGGTCAATGCGCTGGGCCAGCCGATCGACGGCAAGGGCCCGATCAACGCCAAGATGACCGACGTGATCGAGAAGGTCGCTCCGGGCGTGATCGCCCGCAAGTCGGTCGACCAGCCGATGCAGACCGGCCTGAAGTCGATCGACTCGATGGTGCCGATCGGTCGTGGCCAGCGCGAGCTGATCATCGGCGACCGCCAGACCGGCAAGACCGCGGTGGCGATCGACACGATCATCAACCAGAAGGGTCAGAACATGACCTGCATCTACGTCGCGATCGGCCAGAAGGCGTCGCTCGATCAAGAACGTGGTGCGTGCGCTCGAGCAGCACGGCGCGATGGAATACACCATCGTCGTCGCCGCCTCGGCCTCCGAATCGGCGGCCATGCAGTACGTGTCGGCCTACTCCGGCTGCACCATGGGCGAGTACTTCCGCGACCGCGGCCAGGACGCGCTGATCATCTATGACGACCTGTCCAAGCAGGCCGTCGCCTACCGCCAGGTCTCGCTGCTGCTGCGCCGCCCGCCGGGCCGCGAAGCCTATCCCGGCGACGTGTTCTACCTGCACAGCCGCCTGCTCGAGCGCGCCGCGCGCGTGAACGCCGACTATGTGGAAGCCTTCACCAAGGGCGCCGTCAAGGGCAAGACCGGCTCGCTGACCGCGCTGCCGATCATCGAGACGCAGGCCGGCGACGTGTCCGCCTTCGTGCCGACCAACGTGATCTCGATCACCGACGGCCAGATCTTCCTGGAGACCTCGCTGTTCAACGCCGGCATCCGCCCCGCCATCAACGCCGGTATCTCGGTGTCGCGCGTGGGTTCGTCGGCGCAGACCAAGGTGATCAAGGGCCTGTCCGGCGGTATCCGTACCGACCTGGCGCAGTACCGTGAACTGGCCGCGTTCGCGCAGTTCGCGTCCGACCTCGACGAAGCCACCCGCAAGCAGCTCGACCGCGGCGCGCGCGTGACCGAACTGCTCAAGCAGCCCCAGTACTCGCCGCTGCCGATCTCGCTGATGGCGGCCTCGCTGTTCGCCGTGAACAAGGGCTTCATGGACGACGTCGACGTGAAGAAGGTTCTTGCCTTCGAGCACGGACTGCATCAGCACCTGAAGACCAGCCACGCCGCTCTGCTGAAGAAGATCGAGGACACCAAGGCGATGGACAAGGACGCCGAGGCCGAGCTGACCAGCGCCATCGGCGCGTTCAAGAAGTCCTTCGCCTGACCGACCGACACAGCAGGAGCTCCGTCATGGCAGCAGGCAAAGAGATACGCGGCAAGATCAAGTCGGTGGAGAACACCAAGAAGATCACCAAGGCCATGGAGATGGTTGCCGCCTCCAAGATGCGCAAGGCGCAGGACCGCATGCGTGCGGCCCGTCCCTACAGCCGAGAAGGTGCGCAGCATCGCGGCCAACCTCGTCGCAGGCCAACCCCGAGTACAAGCACCCGTTCATGCTGAAGCACGAACGGCGCCAAGCAGGTGGGCTTCATCGTCGTCACGACCGACAAGGGCCTGTGCGGCGGCTTGAACACCAACGTGCTGCGCGCGACGACCGTCAAGCTCAAGGAAGTCGAGAGCGCAGGGGCGTGAAGCCGCAGGCGGTGGCGATCGGCAACAAGGGCTTCGGCTTCCTGAACCGCATCGGCGCGACGGTCGTGTCGCATGCGACGCAGCTGGGCGACAAGCCGCACCTCGAGAAGCTGATCGGCCCGGTGAAGGTGCTGCTCGATGCGTACGCCGAAGGCAAGCTCAGCGGCGGTCTACCTGTGCTACACGCGCTTCATCAACACGATGAAGCAGGAGTCCGTGGTGCAGCAGCTGCTGCCGCTGTCGGCCGAGAGCATGGCCGCCGACCACGCGGCCAGCGGTGGCCAGCACGGCTGGGACTACATCTACGAGCCCGACGCGCCGAGCGTCATCAACGAGCTGCTGGTGCGCTACACCGAGGCGCTGGTCTACCAGGCCGTGGCCGAGAACATGGCGACCGAGCAGTCGGCCCGCATGGTGGCGATGAAGTCCGCCACCGACAACGCCGGCAGCGTGATCGGCGAACTCAAGCTGGTCTACAACAAGACCCGCCAGGCCGCGATCACCAAAGAACTCTCCGAGATCGTGGCGGGTGCCGCAGCCGTCTGACCGGCCGCACACGACCACGCTCCGACGAATACCGAATCTGATTCAAAGGAAACAACATGGCTGAAGTGCAAACCGCAGGCAAGATCGTTCAGTGCATCGGCGCCGTCGTGGACGTCGAGTTCCCTCGCGACGCCATGCCCAAGATCTATGACGCGCTGAAGATGCGATGGCACCGCCCTCACGCTCGAAGTGCAGCAGCAGCTCGGCGACGGCATCGTGCGCACCATTGCGCTGGGTTCGTCCGACGGCCTGCGCCGCGGCCTGACTGTCACCAACACCGGCAAGGCGATCTCGGTGCCGGTGGGCCGCGCGACGCTCGGCCGCATCATGGACGTGCTGGGCAGCCCGATCGACGAGCGCGGCCCCGTCAGCCAGGAGCTGACGATGCCCATCCACCGCAAGCCGCCGGCGTACGACGAGCTGAGCCCTTCGCAGGAACTGCTCGAAACCGGCATCAAGGTGATCGACCTGGTCTGCCCGTTCGCCAAGGGCGGCAAGGTCGGCCTGTTCGGCGGCGCCGGCGTGGGCAAGACCGTGAACATGATGGAGCTGATCAACAACATCGCCAAGGCGCACTCGGGCCTGTCGGTGTTCGCCGGCGTGGGCGAGCGCACCCGCGAAGGCAACGACTTCTATCACGAGATGTCGGACTCGGGCGTCGTCAACCTCGAGAACCTGCCGGAGTCGAAGGTGGCGATGGTCTACGGCCAGATGAACGAGCCGCCGGGCAACCGCCTGCGCGTCGCGCTGACCGGCCTGACGATCGCCGAATCGTTCCGCGACGAAGGCCGCGACGTGCTGTTCTTCGTCGACAACATCTACCGCTACACGCTGGCCGGTACCGAAGTGTCCGCGCTGCTGGGCCGCATGCCTTCCGCCGTGGGCTACCAGCCGACGCTGGCCGAGGAAATGGGCCGCCTGCAGGAGCGCATCACCTCGACCAAGGTCGGCTCGATCACCTCGATCCAGGCCGTGTACGTGCCTGCGGACGACCTGACCGACCCGTCGCCCGCCACCACCTTCGCCCACCTGGACGCCACCGTGGTGCTGTCGCGCGACATCGCCTCGCTGGGCATCTACCCCGCGGTGGATCCGCTGGACTCGACGAGCCGCCAGCTCGACCCGAACGTCGTCGGCGAGGAGCACTACAACACCGCCCGCGCGGTGCAGGGCACGCTGCAGCGCTACAAGGAACTGCGCGACATCATCGCCATCCTGGGCATGGACGAACTGGCGCCGGAAGACAAGCTGGCCGTGGCCCGCGCCCGCAAGATCCAGCGTTTCCTGTCGCCAGCCTTTCCACGTGGCCGAGGTGTTCACCGGCAGCCCGGGCAAGTACGTGCCGCTGAAGGAAACCATCCGCGGCTTCAAGATGATCGTCAGCGGCGAGTGCGACTCGCTGCCCGAGCAGGCCTTCTACATGGTCGGCACGATCGACGAGGCCTTCGAGAAGGCCAAGAAGGTCAACTGATCGGAGCACCTGATGGCCACCACCGCAACCATTCACGTCGACGTCGTCTCCGCGGAAGAGTCGATCTTCTCCGGCGAGGCCAAGTTCGTCGCCCTGCCGGGCGAAGGCGGCGAGCTCGGCATCCTGCCGCGCCACACGCCGCTGATCACCCGCATCCGCCCCGGTGCCGTGCGCATCGAGCGCGCCGACAACGGCGAGGAAGAGTTCGTCTTCGTCGCCGGCGGCATCCTCGAGGTGCAGCCCGGCACGGTGACCGTGCTGGCCGACACCGCCATCCGCGGCCACGACCTCGACGAGGCCAAGGCCACCGAGGCCAAGAAGCTCGCCGAAGAGGCGATGAAGAACGCCAAGAGCGACATCGACTTCGCCGGCGATCCAGAACGAGCTCGACGTCCATGGCCGCGCAGCTCGCGGCCCTGCGCAAGTTCCGCAAGAAGTGATGCGGGTGGCGCGGGTCGGCGCCCAGCGCGCCCGCCCGGCCGGCCACGCTGCGCGTCGACACGCGCTTGACGCCGAACGCCCAGGCCATCACCGAGAAGGTGACGAAGGCCAGGGCCGTGCTGACCATGATGATGCGCGTGATGCGGCCGTTGTCGGCGCCGTAGCGCTCGGCCAGGATGGCCACGTTGCTCGCGCTGGGCAGGGCCGCGTTGAGCACCAGCACCAGCAAGCCGAAACGCGACACCTCCAGCACCTGCGGCGTGCGCGATCAGCCCGCCGCTGAGCACCAGCATCGGGTGCACCAGCAGCTTGATCAGGGCCACCGGCACGGAGTGCGAAGGCGGCGTGCGGCTGTGGACATGCTGCTGCGCCCGCCAGAGCACCGCGCCGATGGTGAACAGCGCCACCGGCGTGGCCGCGTCGCCCAGCATGCGGATGATGTCGCTTCACCGGCCCGGGCAGGCGCACCTCCAGCGCGGCGAAGACCGCAGCGCCCAGCGCGATCGCCCAGGGCAGCGGATTGGAGAAGGCGCCGCGCATCGCGCGCCAGACGGAGCCCACACGCCGTGCGGCGTGCCGCTGTCCGAAGTGGGACGCCATTGCGCCAGCGCCAGGCACAGCGAGCTGGTGACCACCAGGTCCACAAGGATGCAGCCGATCAGCGGCCCGGCACTGCGTTCGCCCAGCAACCCGATGAGCAGCGGAAAACCCATGAAGCCGCTGTTCGGGAACGCTGCGACCAAGGCGCCGAATGCGGCGTCCTTCATCGGCACACCGGGACCGCCGGGCGCTCGCTGCAAGCGTGAACCCGATCGTGAAGCAGCACCATCACCAGCGCGCACAGCACGTAGATGCCGATCAGCACCGGGTCGATCAGCTGCGCGAACGGCATGCTGGCGCCAAAGCGAAACAGCATGCACGGCAGCGCGAAGAAGAGCACGAACCCGTTGAGGCCGGGAATGGCCGACTCCGGCAGCATGCCGCGCTGCATCGCCAGGTAGCCCAGCAGCACCAGCGCAAAGAACGGGAAGGTGACCGCCAGGATCTCTTGCATCGCTGCGAAGTATCGCAGCGAGTGCGCAGCGCGCGACGCGCTGCGTTCAGCTTGCGGCGATGCCGACGTCGGAGATTCGCCGCACCACAGTGCGTCGAACTGCTTCAACCGCGCCTGCGGCCACACCTTCGCCCAGCCGAGTGGGCCAGCGCGTCGAACACCGGCGACTCGCAGGGCCCAGAGGTCGTCGGGTGTCTCGTGCGCGCAGGATGCGCAGCCAGCAGGTTGAATCGCGTGGCCATGTCCAGATCGTCGACCGTGACGGCACCAGCTGCGTGCGCAGCCGATCCCAGTCGTCGGCGCTCTCGCCCTCCGGCCACAGCGTGCTGGCGTGCCAGGCGCAGAGGTCTGCTGAAGCCGTCGCTTCCAGGCGGCGGGCGGGGTCGAGTCCATGCGTGGGGTCTCCGCGAGAGGCCGTCCTCGCGTCGTGCGTCGTGGCGGTCCGGTGGAAGGGGTGTGGCCGGACGCGCAGTGTCGATTCGCACGCTCGTTCGCAAGACCACCCTTGCGGGGGAGTCGGCGCTGCGCAGCGAAGACCTTGGCAACTCGCGGAGCCGGATTGCGGCGCCGAAGACACGGCCGTGTGACATGCTTCCGCGCGCGAACCAGGATGGCGCCGCCGCAGCGCCCGATATCATGCGCAGCCCGCGCGCTCCGTCATCCCTTGCCGCACCGTGTCCGAACCCCCCGCCTCCCTGAACCCCGCTCAGCTCGAGGCGGTGCACCACCTCGGCGGGCCCTGCCTGGTGCTGGCCGGCGCCGGCTCGGGCAAGACGCGCGTCATCACGCACAAGATCGCGCGGCTGCTGCAGGCCGGCTACGCACCGGGGCAGATCGCCGCGATCACCTTCACCAACAAGGCCGCGCAGGAGATGCGCGAGCGCGCCAAGGCGCTGATCGGCCCACGGCGGCCAAGCCGCTGGTGGTGAGCCACCTTCCACTCGCTGGGGGTGCGCATCCTGCGCGGCGATGGCGAGCGCGTCGGCTTGAAGGAGCAGTTCAGCATCCTCGACAGCGACGACGTGCTGGGCGTGCTCAAGGACGCCGGCGGCACCACCGACAACGCGCTCGCGCGCCGCTGGCAATGGGCCATCAGCAGCTGGAAGAACCAGGGCCTGAGCAGCGCGCCAGGTCGAGCCGCGCGCAACGACGACGAGCGCGTGGCGCAGCGCGTGATGCAGCGCTACGAGGAGCGGCTCGCCGCGTTCCAGGCGGTGGACTTCGACGACCTGATCGGCCTGCCGATGCAACTGCTGCGGCGCGACGCCGAAGTGCGCGCGCAAGTGGCAGGAGACGCTGCGCTACCTGCTGGTCGACGAGTACCAGGACACCAACGCCACGCAGTACGAGATGCTCAAGCTGCTGGCCGGCGAGCGCGCCCTGTTCACCGCCGTGGGCGACGACGACCAGAGCATCTACGGCTGGCGCGGCGCGACCATCGACAACCTGCGCCGCCTGCCGCGCCGAGTACCCGCACGCTCAAGGTGATCGCGCTGGAGCAGAACTACCGCTCCACCGGCAGCATCCTGCGCGCCGCGAACGCGGTGATCGGCCAACAACCCCAAGCTCTTCGAGAAGAAGCTGTGGAGCGCGTTCGGCGATGGTGACCCGGTGGCGGTGATCGAGTGCGATGGCGAGGAGCACGAGGCCGAGCGCGCGGTCGCACGCATCCAGTCGCAGCGCGGCCAGGGCGGGCAGGTCGCGTTCCAGGACTTCGCGGTGCTGTACCGCGCCAACCACCAGGCCAAGGTCTTCGAGAAGGCGCTGCGCAAGGCCAGCATCCCCTACAAGGTGTCGGGCGGGCAGAGCTTCTTCGACCGGGCCGAGATCAAGGACCTGTGCGCCTGGCTGCGCCTGCTGGTGAACAACGACGACGACCCGGCGTTCCTGCGCGCGGTCACCACGCCCAAGCGCGGCATCGGCCACCAGACGCTGTCCAGCCTGGGCGAGTTCGCCTCCAAGTGGAAGACCAGTCTCTACGAAGCGCTGTTCGCCGAGAGCCTGGGCACGGCGGTGCCGGCTCGTGCCATCGGCTCGCTGCACGAGTTCGGCCGCTACGTGAACGACCTGGAGTACCGCGCCCGCCACACCACCGGCGCCGAAGACGCGAAGGCGCTGCTGCTGGGCTGGCTCAAGGACATCGACTACGAGAAGCACCTCTACGACGGCGAAGACAGCGAGAAGCTCTCCGCCGCGCGCTGGAGCAACGTGCATGGACTTCGTCGACTGGGTGGCCAAGCGCTGCGGCGGCGAGATCGAGAACGACGGCGGCCTGTCCATCGAGACCGAGACGCAAGAGCGTGCTCGAGGTGGCGCAGACCATCTCGGTGATCATCAGCCTGGCCGAGCGCGGCGACGAGCAGGACGTGGTGACCCTGTCCACGCTGCACGCCGCCAAGGGGCTGGAGTGGCCGCACGTGATGCTGGCCGGCGTCAACGAAGGGCTGCTGCCCTTCCGGAGTGGAGACGACGAGATGACTCCGCAGCGCCTCGAGGAAGAGCGCCGCCTGATGTACGTGGGCATCACCCGTGCGCGCACCACGCTTGGCCGTGAGCACGCTGCGCCGGCGCAAGAAGGGGCGCGACACCGTGCAGGGCGTGCCGAGCCGCTTCATCGGCGAGATGAAGCTGCACGAGGTGCAGACCAAGGAAGATCCGCGCGCCAAGCTCAAGGCGCTGCGCGAGGCGGCGGCGCTGCGAGCGGCCGCGGTCGCGCCTACATCCCCTTGAACAGACCGGTGAAGCTGCGGCTCACCTCGAGCTTCTCGGGGTGGCCCTTCACGCTCACCAGCTGACGGCCGCGCAGGTCGCGCGTCACGCCGGCGATGGCGCGGGTGTTGACGAGCGTGGAGCGGTGGATCTGCCAGAACTGGTCGGCATCGAGCTCGTCCACCAGCTCCTTGATGGGCTTGCGGATCAGGGCCTCGAGGGTGGCGGTCTGCACCCGGGTGTACTTCTCGTCGGAGATGAAGAACAGCACCTCCTCCACCGGGATCATCTGGATGCTCTGACCCACCGTGGCCTGGATCCACTGGAGGGGCGCCGCGCGCTGCGGGTTCATCTGCTGCGCCATGCGCTGCAGCAGCTGCTGCATGCCGGCCACGGCCGGGCCGTCGCTCACCGCGCTGGGCGAGGCGCTTGCGGATGCGCTCCACCGTGACCTGCAGGCGCTCGCGCTCTGCAGGCTTGAGCACGTAGTCGACCACGCCCTGCTCGAAGGCTTCGATCGCGTACTGGTCGTAGGCGGTGATGAACACCACCTCGCAACCGGCCCAGCCGTCGTCGGTCTCATCGCCGCTGGGCAGCTGGGCGATGGCGCGGGCCGCCTCGACCCCGGTCATGCCCGGCATGCGGATGTCGAGGAAGACCAGGTCGGGGTGATGGGCCTCGACCAGCTGGACCGCCTCGGTGCCGTTCTTCGCCTCGGCGACGATCTGCAGGTCCGGCCACACCTCGGCGAGGCGGGCGCGCAACTGCTCGCGCATCAGGCGCTCGTCGTCGGCGATCAGGGCACGCAGCGGCTTCATGCGGTCATCGTAGCGGAGGGCTGCGCCGCACGGCGCAGTGCCCAGATCACGCCCCACACCAGCAGGATCACCGGCGACAGCACGATCGTCAGTACTACCGCCAGGGCGATCAGCGGCAGCCCGAGCGCCAGCAGCGCGGTGGCCGCCACCGCCAGCAGCATCGCCAGCAGCGCAGCCGGCACGATCACCAGCGCGGCGAGCAAGGCCAGCGACAGCCCGAGTGTCAGCACCACCTTGTGCGCCGGCGGCATGCCGGCGAGGTTGAGCCCCTGGGTGACGTCCCTGCCATCGATCACCACGCTGACAGGCGCATGGGCCAGGGCCTGCAACACCTGCTGCACCAGCACGCCGGCGAGCACCAGTGCCAGGAAGGCGGAAAGCATCAACCCCAGCCACACCCGACGATGGGTCCGGATCGTGTTCATGCGTGCTCTCCTTCGCTCGCCTGCGCCTGGTAGGGCACGGTGATGGTGACCACCGTGCCGCCGCCCGGGTTCTCGGCCACCGTCAGCGACGCCTTGCTGCCGTACAGCAGCGCCAGGCGCTCGCGGATGTTGTTCAGCCCGATGCCGGTGCCGGCCGTCGCGGCCTTGCCGAAGCCCAGGCCGGTGTCGGCCACGCTCACCGCGAGCTTGCCGTGGCGGATGTCGGCCGACACCGTGAGCGTGCCGCCCTCGGCCTTGGGTTCCAGGCCGTGCTTGATGGCGTTCTCGACCAGGCTTTGCAGCATCATGGGCGGGAACTCGGCGGAAAGCAGGCCGTCGCTCACGCGGATCTCGGTGCTCAGCCGCTCTTCCATGCGCACCTTGAGGATCTCGAGGTAGGGCTTGATCACCGCCAGCTCGCGTTCCAGGCTGCGCACGCCGTTGGCACTGGCGTTGGCTCGCGCATGCGTGGGCATGCTGGCGCGCAGCAGTGCGATCAGGTTCTTCTGCATCACCGAGGCGCGCGGCGGGTCGGTCTCGATCAGGTGGTCGATCGAGGCCAGCGTGTTGAACAGGAAGTGCGGCTCCACCTGCGCCTGCATCGCGGCCATGCGCGCCTCCACCACCTGGCGCTTGAGCGACTCGGCCTCGGCGGTTTCGGTGGCCTGTGCTGCCTTCACCTCGGCCTGCAGTCGGCCCTTGTAGGTGATCTTCAGGATCGCCGACATGGCGATCCACAGGAAGGCGATCTCCGGCAGCGAGTCGCCCAAGGTGATGAGCCGCGGCGTGCGCTTGGAGGCGTGAGGTTGACGGTGATGTCGCTCCGGCGCCGCCTCGGCGGCGGCTTCTGCGGCGGCCTGTGCCTCGCGGGCGTCTTCGATGGCCTCGGTGATCGCATCGCGCGCTTCGCGGATGGCCTCGCGCACCTCCTCGCTGTCGGCGCCAGGCGGCACCTTGATCTCGATGCCGTTCGGAGCCGATGTTCATGCCGGGACGATGCTGCACCGCTGGCAGCCGTCGGCCGTTGCAGGCGCGCGGCGGATGTGGATGCCCTCACCGTTGATGCGAGATCTGCGACGCTCGCCCTTGGCGTTGGCCGCCGCTGGCCGCCGGCTGAGGATTCCTCGCTGCGTCGATCTTGATGACCGGTTGCTTGGCGGCGCAGGCGGCGTCGGCGGGCTGGCGGATCGTGCACCCGCTCCGGGTCGCGGCTCCCAGACTGGGATCTTGAGCTGAACGGCGGAATGTTCTGCAGGATGCCCGTGGAGATGAGCATCAGCAGCAGCGACAGCAGCAGGAAACGCCACCAGCTGATGCCGACCAGCCAGCTGCCGTAGGCATGGTAGGCGCGCAGCGCAGTCGCCGAAAGCTGTCAAGCGCACCGGGCGGATGCCGCGACGTGTCAGCGGGGCTGTGGTGGCTGCAGGGAGGGGTAGGCGGAATCGGTCATGGCAGGCTCGAGCGGGTGCCCGGACTGTACGGGCGCCGTCGCCGCGACGCGAGCGGCATGCGACGCCCGCGCGCTGCCGCCGACAGGCTGCAGCGGGACCGCCGGGCAGCGAGGAGCCGTGCCGTTCCTGGCCGACTCGGCTAGACGAAGCCGAGCGCGCGCGGGCTGCCGAAGTTGCGCAGGTTGGGCAGCACGGCGTCGAGCTGGGTGTCGTTGGCGCCGAACCAGCGACAGCAGCGTGGCCGCGTACTGGTCGACCGAGGTGGTCGGGATCCAGCGGCCCTGCAGCTCCCAGTCGTCCACGCCCACGTCGTCGGGCCCGCCCAGCACCAGCTCGGGGTAGGTGCCGTAGGTGGTGCCGCCGTTCACCGCGCCGCCGAGCACCAGGTGGTGGTTGCCCCAGGCGTGGTCGGTGCCGCTGCTGTTGTTGGGCGTGAAGGTGCGGCCGAAGTCGCTCTGCGTGAAGGCGGTCACCGACGTGGCCAGGTCCAGGGCCTTCATGGCCGCGTAGAAGCAGCCCAGCGCATCGCCCACCTGCTTGAGCAGGGGGCGTGCTGGCCGACCGTGGCGCTGGCCGCCGATCTGGTTGCCGTGGGTGTCGAAGCCGCCGAGCTGCGCAAAGAAGATCTGCCGATTGCCCTGCACCGTGGCGCTGCGACGCGATGAGATTGGCCACCTGGTAGAGCTGTCGCGCCAGCGAGGTGCTGAGGGCGCCGTTGACCACGAGCGGCGCGAAGGCGGTGTCGATCGCGGTGTTCGATCCGGCGTCGCCGGGCTTGAGCTTGACCACGCGTGCCCAGGCGATCCGAGATCGAGAAGGCGTCGCGCTGCATCTCGCGTAGGCCTCGCCCAGGTCGTTGTCTTGAGTCTGAGCGTTGATGAAGCGCAAGGCGTCGGCGCGTGCCATCGTCGGTGCGTAGCTGGTGCGCCAGCTCTCGGCTGCCGAGCTCGATCGCGCCGAAGGTGCTGCCGGGCTCGGGCAGCACCAGCGGTGCCACCAGGCTGGACAGGCCGAAGCGGCCGTTGCCGCCGACGGAGATCACCGGGTTGGTGGTGGCCAGCGCCTCGCGCGGCGCGGCCGCCCCAGCCGGTGCGGGTGAGGGCGTCGGTGGTGCCGCTCTCCCACAGCGTCTGCTGGTCGGAGTGCGAGAACAGGCTGTCGGGCACGAGGTCCGAGCTCGCCGGCGCCGCGCGGAACTGGGCCTTCGTGATCGGCTGGAACAGCGGGCCGACGTTGAACACCGGCGCGAGCCGGCCTTCGCGACCAGGCGGTGGTCAGCGCCGGCGAGCGAGGGGTGCAGGCCGTAGCCGGTGCTGCCCAGGCCCAGCAGGCTGGCCTGCGGCAAGCGCCAGCGTCTTGCGCACGCCGCGTGTACTGCGCGTAGCGCGTGGTGTCGGTGGGCACGATGGTGTTCAGGCCGTCGTTGCCTCCGTACAGGAACACGCACACCAGCGCCTTGTAGTCGGCGGCTGGGCCAGCGCGGCGCGAGCAGCAAGCTGCCCAGACTGCCGAGCGTGCCCGTGCGCCGGCGCAGGCCGCCCAGCAAGCCGGACGAGCTTCAGCCATTGGCGGCGGTTCATGGTCAGGCGTGGCTTCATCGTTGCACCTGGAAGCGGGGGAGGCGAACACCAGGTAGGCGGCCTGCCTGACGCGTCGCTGCTGCTAGGTGCGGCGCCGTCGATTGGCCGCGGTGAAGCTCTCGCACCGCGCTGATCACGCTGGGCGCGCGTCGCGTCCGGCAGCGCGGCGCCGGTGGCCAGCACCGACAGGCGATCGACCAGCTTGGCGGCGTCGGCGGCATCGGCCTCGAAGGGCACGGTGTTCACGCTGGTGCCGAAGGCGCCGGGCACCGCCGGACTCCGCCGCCGAGCCGCCCCAGTAGAGCAGGTAGGTCAGGTAGTTCAGCCGCTCGAGCGCCGAGTTGGCGTTGTGGATGCCGAACGATCGGGCCGACCAGCGTGCTGCCCGGAATCGGGTAGTCGGGCGGGTAGAAGTTGAAGACCGAGGGCGCGCGGAACACATGCTGGCGCAGCCGCTCGCCCCACCACCAGCCCAGCGCCTCGCCATCGCTGCGGCCGTTGAGCGCGCGCAGCACGCCGGTGAACAGCAGCACCGGCTCGCGCAGCTTGCCGTGCGCGTGCGCGCGGGCGTGTCGGTGCGGGCCTCGGCATCGAGCAGCACCGCCGCCACCGTGGCGGCGAGGTCGCCCCGCTGCGCCGGCGCCGAAGACCGCGCCGTCGGCGGTGAAGCGCCCGCTCGTGAAGGCCGTGGCCACGCGCTCCACATAGGCCGGGCTCGGGTTGCTGCTCACCAGGTGCTGGATCAGCTGCTTGCCGATGAAGGGCGCGGTGTTGGGGTGCTGCATCAGGCTGTCGAGCACCAGCTCCAGCGCGGCCGGCCCGGCGGTGCTGGCCGGCACGGTGATGCCCGAGAGCAGGCTGCGCGCGGCGGTGTCGCGGTAGCGCGCCACCGGCCACCATGTCGCCGCCGTAGTACTGGCAGTTGGCGCCGGTCGGGCCAGCAGCCCCAGGCGGTGGCGCCGCCGGCCGGGTAGGTCCAGCCGGTGAGCGCATAGGCGTAGGCGCGCACGGTGTCGTTGCTGTAGGTCGCGGTGCACGCGCCGCCCTTGAGCGTGCCGTCGGCGTTGAGCTCGCAGGTGCCGATGGAGAACAGCTGCAGCAACTCGCGCGCGTAGTTCTCGTTGGGCGCGTCCTTGTCGTTGTTGACGTTGTTCAGGAAGTCGCCCATCACCGGCGACAGCGTCACCTTCTTGAGCACCTGCCGGTAGTTGCCGAACGCGTTGTCCAGCAGCATGTTGTGGTAGTTGCGCAGGCCGTAGGTGCCTTCGACGTCGAAGTTGTTCACCACCAGCGATCTGCTGCAGCGCGAAGGCCACGCGCTGGCGCAGCTGGTCGGGCTGCTGCGTGGCGTTGCGGTAGAAGTCCCACAGCAGCGGCTGGACGAGTACCAGTCGCGCCAGCAGTTCGGGCCGGCGTTGGCGGGCAGGTCGCAGAAGCTGGTGTTGCTGGTGTTCTTGTGGATCGCGTCGCCGTTGCCCAGCGGTGTAGCGCGAGTTGGTCAGCGCCATCTGCGCCGCGATCCAGTTGGCGCGCGCCTTGCGTGCGGATCTGCGTGACCAGCGCCTCGGTGGCGCCGAAGCTGGCCTGGTCGGCCAGGCGCTGCCCGCTGCGGGTGCTGATCGCCACCGGCGGGGCGGCTGGGCCTGCCGCGCCCGCCGGGGCAGGTACGGGCGAGGTGGTCGGTGCCGGGCTCGCGCTGCCGGTGGCTGGCGACGGCGCGGCGGCATCGGGCGTGCTGCCGCCACCGCAGGCGCTGAGGACGGCAGCCGTTCCCGCCGCCAGCAGGAGGGTGCGCAGGTCGGTCGGGGAGCGGTGGGGAGACGGCATGCGGACTGCGTGGAGGTCGGGTGCACGACGCACCACCGATCACAGTGCCATGCGCCGACAGGCAGCCTGTGAGTAACGGTGACCCGGCGTGGCACCGCCCGCACTGCGGCGGGCTGCCCGCCCCATTTCATGTGGTCACATGTTGTCGGCTTCGGGGTGTAACCTGAAGCGACACCCCAGCCCGGTCTGCTTCGCGAACCGGGCCGGAACGCCAGTGAGGCTGGCGCGCCCTCAGCGGTACAGCACCTGTGGCAGCCACATGCCGATGCCCGGGAACATGTAGAGCAGCACGATGGCCAGCACCTGGATGCCCATGAACGGCAGCATGCCCGCGAAGATCTGGTTCAGCGTCACGTGGCGTGGCGCCACGCCCTTGAGATAGAACGCACTCATGGCCACCGGTGGGCTCAGGAAGGCGGTCTGCAGGTTCAGCGCCACCAGCAGGCCGAAGAACAAGGGATCGACGCCGAAGTTGTCGAGCAGCGGAATGAAGATCGGCATGAAGATCACGATGATCTCGGTCCACTCCAGCGGCCAGCCGAGGATGAAGATGATCACCTGGCTGAGGATCAGGAACTCGGTCTTGCTGAGGTTCATGCCCAGCACCCAGCGCTCCACGAGTTCCTGGCCACCCAGCAGCGCAAACGCCGCCGAGAAGATGGCCGAACCCACGAAGAGCCAGCACACCATCGCACTCGTCTTGGCCGTGAGGAACACCGATTCCTTGACCACGCTGAACGTCAGTTGCCGGTAGGCAAACGCGAGCACGAAGCCGCCGAACGCACCCACCGCCGCAGCCTCGGTGGGCGTGGCCAGGCCGAACACGATCGAACCCAGCACGGCGAGGATCAGGACCAGCAGCGGGAAGAAGCTGGTGAGCAGCATCTTGAACACCTCGAAGCGGGCGAAGCTCAGGATGCCGTAGAACACCACCATCGCCAGCGCGCCCACGCCTGCGCCGATCCACCAGCCGGTGGTCAGTGGCCGCGGCTCGCCGGCCCCTTCGGCAGGCGCCGAAGCGGCGCCGGGTGGCTCGGCCACGCCGCCGGCTGCGGCGGGCTCGGCGAGCGTGCCGCTGGCCACGGGCTCGGAGGCGCCCTCCTGGGGTGGCTCAGCGAGCTTGTTCTCGTCCTTGGGTTCGGCCAGTCCACCCTCTTCGCTGGGCGGCTCGGCGAGCCCGCCACTGGATTCCGACGAAGTGTTCCGCACTGCCCGTGCCCATTTCCTGCAGACCGGCCTCGGCGGCGGACTCAACCGGCAGCGGCGCGGTGGCACTGCGGTAGCTCAGGCCAAGCACGATCGCGAACAGCAGCGCCGGCAAAAGCGCGATGCCCAGCTGACGCAGCAGGAAGCCGGTCGGCACCGCGCGATTGGACGGACCCTTGAGCGCGTTCACCAGTCCGAACAACGCATTGCGGGCCGAGCTGACACCCAGGGTCTGCAACGGTGCCGGCAACGGCACCATGCGCTGTGCCGCCGACAGCGGCGGGGCCATCTCCGGCTTGAGCTTGGCGACGATGATCACGTAGAGGATGTAGAGCCCGGCCAGCATCAGACCGGGAAAGAACGCACCCGCGTAGAGCTGCACCACCGAGACGCCGGCGGTCGCGCCGTACACGATCAGCAGCACCGAGGGCGGAATGAGGATGCCCAGGCAACCGCCGGCCGTGATGGTGCCGGCGGACAAACGGACGTCGTAGCCCGCGCGCAGCATCTGCGGCAGAGCCAGCAGGCCCATCAGCGTGACCACTGCACCGACGATGCCGGTGGCGGTGGCGAACACGGCGCAGGTGACCAGCGTGGCCACCGCCAGCGAGCCCGGCACGCGGGCCAAGGCGAGGTGCAGGCTCTTGAAGAGCTTCTCGATCAGGTTGGCACGCTCGACCAGGTAGCCCATGAACACGAACAGCGGGATCGAGATGAGCACGTCGTTGCCCATCACCGAGAACGCGCGCTGCACCATCAGGTCGAGGGTCTGCTTGACCGCACCGCCGACGCTCTGCCCGCCCGAGTGGTAGGCGAAGAACGCGAACAGCATGCCCATGCCCATGAGCGTGAACGCCGTGGGGAAGCCCAGCATGATGGCCACCACCACCAGCGACAGCATCAGCAGGCCGTAGTGCCCGTTCGTCATCTCCGGCACGGCGATCACCATGCCTGCGGCCGCCGCCACGATCAATCCCATCAGGGTGAAGCCGAACCACAGCTCCTTGCGGATCATCATGCGCGGCCCCCTTCCTTGCGCACCAGGAGGTCATCCACGGCATCGATGTCCGCGTCCTTCACGTGCACCATCTCCTTGAGCTTCTCCACATCGACTTCTTCCACGTCGCTGTCTCGCGCGGGCCATTGACCTTCTCGGATGCACATCACGCAGCGCACGATTTCCACCAGGCCCTGCAGCAGCAGCACCGCGCCTGCGATCGGAATCACGAACTTGAACGGGTACACCGGCAAGGGGTCGGCATTGAAGGTCTGCTCGCGAATCGCCAGCGAGTCATTCGCAAACGACCAGCCGGCCCAGGTGAGCGCGAAGATGCCCGGCAGGAAGAACAGGATGTAGAGCACGAGGTCCACCGTGGCCTGGGTGCGCGGGCGGAAGAAGCCGTAGAGCACGTCACCGCGCACATGGCCGTTCTTGCTGAGCGTGTAGGCGCCGGCACTCATGAAGAGCAGACCGTAAAGCATGATCTGCGCGTCCAGCACCCAGGCGTGCGGCTTGTTGAGCACGTAGCGCGAGAACACCTCCACCGTGATCAGCGCCGTGAGCGCGATCACGCTCCAGGCGCAGGCCTTGCCCACGAAGGTGGAGAACCGGTCCACGGAGAGCAGCAACTTCTGCATCGACATTCCTTCATGACAAGGGGCGCCCGAAGGCGCCCCCTGGGGTGGGCGAACCGGGGTTCAGCCCTTCTTCTTGGCGAAGTAGTGGTTGTAGGCCATCTTGAAGTCGACCATGTAGTCGTTCTGCCACGCGCCGGCGCGCTCGGCGAACACGCGCTGGCTGTCGAGCACCTTCTTGAAGAGCGCGTTCTCGCCGCCCTTCTTCTCGATGATCTTGTCCCACGAGACGAGCTGCGCCTTGAGCACGGCGTCGGGCGTCTTGTAGAACTTGACGCCCGCTTTCTTGAGCTCGATGTAGTCCTGCGAGTTGCGCTGGACGGCCTTCCAGCTCATGTCGGCGCTGGCGGCCTGCACGGCGTAGTCGATGATCGACTTGAGCTCGGCGGGGAGGCCGTCGTACTTGCCCTTGTTGAACAGGATCTCGAACTGCTCGCCGCTCTGGTGGAAGCTCTGCAGCATGCAGTTCTTCACCACGTCGGGGAAGCCGAGCAGTCGATCCGACGATGCGTTGTTGAACTCGGCGCCATCGATCAGGCCGCGGTCGAGTGCCGGCACGATCTCACCGCCGGGAAGCGGGTTCACGGCGGCGCCCATGTCGGTGTACATGTCGACGGCCAGACCGACGGTGCGGAACTTGGTGCCCTTGACATCGGCCACCTTGGCGATCGGCTTCTTGAACCATCCGAACGGCTGCGTCGGCATCGGGCCGTAGAGGTACGACACCACGTCCAGGTTCAGGCTCTTGTAGATCTCTTCGAGCAGTGCCTTGCCACCGCCGTAGTTGTGCCAGGCCAGGACCATGTTGGGGTCCATGCCGAACGCCGGGCCCGAGCCCCACAGTGCCAGGGCCGAGTTCTTGCCGTAGTGGTAAGCCACCACGCCGTGACCGCCGTCGAGCGTGCCCTTGGCGACGGCCTCGAGCAGCTGGAACGCCGGCACGACCGCGCCAGCGGGCAGCACTTCGATCTTGAGCCGGCCGCCGGCCATGTCGTTCACCTTCTTGGCGAAGTCATTGGCGTACTCGTGGAAGATGTCTTTCGTGGGCCAGGTGCTCTGGAAGCGCAGGCTGGTGGTCTGCGCGTTCGAGACCATCGGCGCGGCCATGGCCCCACCGGCGACGGCGCCGGCAGCGGCCTTCTTGAGAAAGCGACGGCGTTGTGTGGGTTTGGGCTCGTGTTGACTCATGGTGTCTCCTGCGTGTGGGGTTCGTGTGCTTGGCCCAATTGAAGCCAATTGCGCGAGCCTTCTCACTATCGAATCCCGTCATCGCCCCGGCAAGTGGGTCTAACCCGTGGAGCTGGCCGGCGTGGGCCGCGACAGCTTGTCGCAGCGCGAGCTCAGTCCTGCACGGCCTCCACCTGCACCTGCAGCCGCACGCTGTCGGCGACGAAGGGCAGACCGAAGGTGATGCCGAAGTCACTGCGGGTGAGCTCGCCCTCGAAGTCACCCCCGCAGCGCGTGCGTGTCGACAGGGCATCGGGCCGGCAACCGAAGCGCAGTGCGCGCAGGGTCACTGGGCGGCTGATGCCACGGAAGGTGAACTCACCGTGCACCGCCTGCACCGACCCTGTGACATCCATGTCCATGCGGCGCGCGACGAAGTAGGCCTGGGGGTGCGACTGGACGGCCAGCATGTCTTCGCGCCGCAGCACGTTGTCGAAGAGGCCCAGTCCGGTGCTGATCGAGCCGGTGTCGATGCTGATCGAGACCGCGCCGCCACGCGCCGCACGGTCCAGATCGATCGAACCCGCGATGCGATCGAAGCGAGCGCGGATGGTCGATGTGCCGAAATGCCGCACCTCGATATGGACACGCGTCGCCTCGGCATCGAGCCGGTACGCGACAGGCTGCGCGTGCGCGGCCGCAGACGTCAGGCCCAGGCCCGCGAGCACGATGCACAGAATCACTCCGGCATGGACGGCGCTCACTGCCGGATCGCCTCGATCTGCACCAGCAGCCGCACGCGATCGCCCCAGGCCGCACCGGCGGGAGCGCCAAGGCCCCACTCGCTGCGCGTGATCGTCGTCTCGAAGTCGCCTCCGCACACCTCGCGCAACAGCATCGGGTGGCCGTAGCAGTTGAAGTTCGTGGCGGTCAGCGTCAGCGGCCGGGTCTGGCCGCGCAGGGTGAGTTGCCCTGGCACGCTGGCCACGCGGTCGCCACGGAAGATGAACGCCTCGGCGGTGAAGCGGGCGCTCGACGCACCTTCTGCGCCAAAGAAGGCCTGGCCCTTGAGTTGCTGATCCCAGCGCGGCCACGCCGGTGCTCACCGAGCTGAGATCGATCGTGATCTCGGCGGAGCCGGTGCGCGCCGCGCGATCGAAACGCACCGCGCCTTGTTTGCGGTCGAAGCGCCCGCGCAAGGTCGAGAGCCCGCCGTGGTCCACCTCGAACACCACGAAGGTGTGGGTCGGGTCGATGAGGTACGCGTGCGCCGTGCTGGCGCCCGGACCCTGGGCGGCCGCCAGGCTGCTGGCGGTCCAGCACGCCACCATCGCGAGCGCCAGTCGTGGGTTCACAGCGGCGCGACCCCGCTCAGCACGAGCTTGAAGCGCACCTGCACCTCGTTGGCCACGAGCGAGGTGTCTTTCCATTCGCCGTCGCCAAGGCGAAAGTCGAGCCGCTTGAGCACGAAGTTGCCGGTGGCGGTGGTGAGCGGCCCAGCCTGGGCCAGCGTCACCGGCACCGACACCGCCGCCCGCGTCCCCTTGAGGGTGAGCTGGCCCTGCACTTCCAGGCGGCCCGGGCCGGTCGACTTGACCGCGCTGCTCTCGAAGCGCGCCTGCGGGAACTGCTTGACATCGAACCACTCGGGGCGCGCCGCTTCCACCTCGGTTTCGCGCGCGCCGAAGGCCACGCTGGCCAGATCGATGGTGAGGGTGACGCGCGCGGCCTGCGGCTGCTTGGGGTCGAACGCAACCTGCGCGCCGAATTGCCGAAAGCGGCCCTCCACCGGCACGCCCATCTGCTGGGTGGTGAAGGCGATCTCGCTGCGGGCGAGATCGAGCTGCTGCGACTGCGCCGGGCTGGCGAGCGCGGCGAGCAGGGCCAGGCCCGCCGCGAAGCGGGCACGGGGCCGGGGCAGGGCGAAGAGGGTGCTCATGCGGTGTCTGGCGGTCAGGGCTGTCGGCGTGAACGCAGCGCGGGCACCATGCGGTGCAGCAGGCCGTCGCGGTCGATCCAGTGGTGCTTCAGCGCGGCCGCCACGTGCAGCAGCGCCAGCACCGCGAGTGTGATCGCCAGGAGAGCGTGGGTCTGCTTGAGGGTCTCTGCGAGAGCGCGGTCCACGGGAACGAAGTCCGGCAAAGGCAACTTGCCGAAGAGCACCACCGGAAAGCCCGACGCGGAGCTGTACGCCCAACCGGCCAGGGGCACGGCCAGGAACAGGGCGTACATCGCCCGGTGGGTGAGGTGCATGGCCCGGCCTTGCCACGCCGGCATCGGCACGTCGGCAGGCGGCGGGTGCGTCAGACGCCAGGCCAGGCGTGCGAGCGACAGGCCGAGGATCACGATGCCGGCCCACTTGTGCCAGTTGTAGAGCTTGAGTCGTTGCGGCGACATCGGCAGCTCGTGCATGTAGATCCCCACACTGAACGTGCCCACGAGCGCCAGTGCCAGGAGCCAGTGCAAGCCGATGGCGGTGCCGGTGTAGCGCGGGCCGGGCTCGGCCCCGTGAGCCGTGCGGCTCAAGCGGCCGCGCACCGGGTCTCGCCGCTGCGCCAGCGGGCCATCAGCGCCTGCCACTGGCTGCGGGCACCGGTGAGGTGTCGCACCTTCACGTGGCCGTAGCCGCGGATCTGCTCCGGTACGCGGGCGATCTCTACAGCCAGATCGTGGTTGGCCGCCGACAGGCCGCGCAGCACCTCATCGATGCTGGCGCGGTACTCGACGATCAGCGCGCGTTCGGTGCGGCGTTCCTCGGTGCCGCCGAACGGATCGAACGCGGTGCCCCGCAGGCCCTTGAGGCGGGCCAGCAGACCGAAGGCGTGCCGCATCCACGGACCGTAGGCCTGCTTGATGAGCTCGCCCTTGTCGTTCTTGCGCGCCAGCAGCGGCGGTGCGAGGTGGTGGGTGAGGGTGTAGTCGCCCTCGAACTGCGCCGCAATCTTGTCGAGGAAGCGCCGGTCGGTGTGCAGCCGGGCGACTTCGTACTCGTCCTTGTAGGCCATCAGCTTGAACAGGTAGCGTGCCACCGCCTCGCTCAGCCGCGTGCTGCCCAGGGGGGCCTCGGCGGCGCGCACCTGGTCGACGAAGGCCTGGTACTGCGCCGCGTAGGCCGCGTTCTGGTAGTCGGTGAGGAACTCGACGCGTTGCGCCACCATGTCGACGAGGGTCGGCTTGCGGACGAACTCGATCACCGAGCTGCCTTGGCCTTGCCGGCCTGCACCACCCGCCGGCTGCGCCAGGACCTGCACCGCCGCCAGGTTGTGCGCCGCGCGGCGGCCCCATTCAAAGGCCGCCTTGTTGTTGTCGATCTGCACGCCGTTCAGCTCGATGGCGCGCATCAGCGACGCGTGGGCCAGCGGCACGCGGCCCTGCTGCCACGCATAGCCCAGCAGCAGCGGATTGCTGTAGATCGAATCGCCGAGCAGCTGCGTGGCCAGCGCCTCGGCGTCGAGCCGGCCGACCAGCGCGGCGCCGACCGCGGCGGTCACCGCGGCTTCGCACTGGCCACCAGGGAACTGCCAGTCGGGGTTCTGCACGAAGCTCGCCGTCGGTGTGCCGTGCGTGTTGAGCGCCACGTAGGTGCGGCCCTCGCGCATCACCGCCAGCGTGGCCTTGTTCGCAGCGACGATCGAATCGCAGGCGATCACCAGGTCGGCCTCGGCCGTGCCCACCTTGGTGGTGTGGATGGCCTCGGCGCGGGGCGCGATCTGGATGTGGCTCCAGGTGGCGCCACCCTTTTGCGCCAGACCACCGGCGTCCTGCGTGACGATGCCCTTGCCTTCCAGGTGCGCGGCCATGCCGAGCAGCTGGCCGATGGTGATCACGCCGGTGCCGCCGACGCCGCCCACCACGATGCCCCAGGCACGATCTTCGTCGTTGCGCGACAGCGCCAGCGCCGGCTCGGGCAAAGGTGGCAGCGCGAACGGATCGGGCCGCTCCTGGCGCGACTTCTTCGCGCTTCGCAGCTGGCCGCCTTTGACGGTGACGAAGCTCGGGCAGAAGCCCTTCACGCAGGAGTAGTCCTTGTTGCAGGTGTTCTGGTTGATGCGCCGCTTGCGGCCGAACTCGGTTTCGATCGGCTCCACCGACAGGCAGTTGCTCTGCACCGAGCAGTCGCCGCAGCCTTCGCACACCAGCTCGTTGATCACCACGCGCTTGTCGGGCTCGACCATCGTGCCGCGCTTGCGGCGACGGCGCTTCTCGGTGGCGCAGGTCTGGTCGTAGATGATGACGGTGCAGCCCTCGATCTCGCGCAGCTGCTTCTGGATCGCGTCCAGTTCGTCGCGATGGTGCACCGTGACGCCGGGCGCCAGCCGGCCCGAGGCACCGTCGTACTTCTCGGGCTCGTCCGTGACGACCACGATCTTCTTCGCGCCCTCGGCTTCGAGCTCGCGGCTCATCTGTGCGCACGTCGAGCTGGCCGTCCACCGGCTGCCCGCCGGTCATCGCCACCGCGCCGTTGAACAGGATCTTGTAGGTGATGTTGACACCCGCGGCGATGCTCTGCCGCACCGCCAGCAGGCCCGAGTGGTAGTAGGTGCCGTCGCCCAGGTTGGCGAAGACATGCTTGTCGGTCGAGAACGCCGCCTGCCCGACCCAGGACACGCCCTCGCCGCCCATCTGGCTGAAGGTGACGGTGCTGCGGTCCATCCACACCGACATGTAGTGGCAGCCGATGCCCGCCACCGCGCGCGAGCCCTCGGGCACTTTGGTGCTGGTGTTGTGCGGGCAGCCGCTGCAGAACCACGGCGTGCGATCGGCACCGCCGACGTCGGTGACGGCAGGCTGCGCTCCTTGGCTTCGATGAGCGCGACGCGCGCGTCCATGCGCGCGGCGGTGTCGGCATCCACGCCGAGCTTCTTCAGGCGTTTGGCGATGGCCTTGGCGATGATCGCCGGCGTGAGATCGGCCTGCGCGCGCAGCAGCCAGTTGCCGCTCGGGTTGGGCTGGGACCACTCGCCGCCGCTGGTGTCGCCCTCGGGCTCGTCGAACTTGCCCAGCACGTTGGGCCGCACATCGGGCCGCCAGTTGTAGAGCTCTTCCTTGAGCTGGTACTCGATGACCTGGCGCTTCTCCTCGACCACCAGGATCTCCTGCAGGCCCTGGGCGAAGTCGCGCGTGATCGTGGCCTCGAGCGGCCACACCACGTTCACCTTGTGCAGCCGGATGCCCAGCGCGCGGCAGGCGGCATTGTCCAGGCCCAGGTCGTGCAGCGCCTGGCGCGTGTCGTTGTAGGCCTTGCCGCTGGCAATGAGGCCGAAGCGATCGTTCGGCGCCGCGATGACGTTGTGGTTGAGCTTGTTGGCGCGCACATAGGCGAGCGCCGCGTACCACTTGTGGTCCATCAGCCGCGCTTCCTGCTCCAGCGGCGCGTCGGGCCAGCGGATGTGCAGCCCGCCCGCGGGCATCGGGAAGTCTTCGGGCAGGACGATGTCGACCCGGTCCGGGTCGACGAACACGCTGGACGACGACTCGACGATCTCCTGGATCGTCTTCATGCTCGACCACACGCCGGCAAAGCGGCTCATGGCCAGCGCGTGCAGGCCCATGTCGAGAATGTCCTGCACGCTCGACGGAAAGAACACCGGCAGGCCGCAGGCCTTGAAGATGTGGTCGCTCTGGTGCGCGGCCGTGCTGCTCTTGGCGATGTGGTCGTCGCCCGCGATGGCGATCACGCCGCCGTGCTTCGCGGTGCCCGCCATGTTGGCGTGCTTGAACACATCGGAGCAGCGGTCCACGCCCGGGCCCTTGCCGTACCAGAGACCGAACACGCCGTCGAACTTCTTGCTCTGCGGGTACAGGTCGAGTTGCTGCGTGCCCCACACCGCGGTGGCCGCGAGTTCCTCGTTCACGCCGGGCTGGAACACGATGTTCTGTGCGGCCAGGTGCTTCTTGGCCGACCACAACGCCTGGTCGTACCGCCCAGCGGCGAGCCGCGGTAGCCGCTGACGAAGCCGGCGGTGTTCAGGCCGTTCATCGCGTCGCGCTTGCGCTGCAGCATCGGCAGCCGCACCAGCGCCTGCACGCCGCTCATGAAGGCGCGGCCGTGTTCGAGGCTGTACTTGTCATCGAGCGTGACGCTCTCGAGGGCCTTGCGGATCGATTCGGGCAGCGGTGCGTTCATGCGTCGGTTTCCTGCGAAGGACGAGCCCCAGTGTAGGGATTCATCGCTGCGAAGTGCTTTCTTCTTTGTTGCTCGAACAGGGCTCTTGGAGAAAGCTTCTTGCTCAGAATCTGAGCTACAAGCGAAAATGGTGCCGCAAATGGCCACATCAGGGAAAACCCGAGCATCCTGCCGAAGCGCCGCCGACGCCCACGGCGCGGGGCTGGACCGCTACGACATCGCCATCCTGGTGGCGCTGCAGCAAGACGCACGCCTGTCGAACGCCGAACTGGCGTCGCGCATCGGCCTGTCTGCCGCGCCCACCTGGCGGCGGGTGAAGTGGCTCGAGGAGCAGGGCTTCATCACCGGCTACCGCGCCGAGACTCGATCGCCGCAAGATCGGCCTGGGCGTGCTCGCCTTCGTGCGCGTGGACGCCGATCGCAACACCGGCGCCGCCACCCGAGAGCTCGAGGACGCCATCCGCCGCCTGCCCGAGGTCATCTCGTGCCACTACATCTCGGGGGCCGGCACCTTCGAGCTGCAGGTCCTGGCCACCGACCTCGACGCGTTCTCGCGCTTCTCGCTCGACGTGCTGCTGAACCTGCCGCACGTGAAGGATGTGCACACCAGCTTCTCGCTCGGTGAGGTCAAGACCGGGGGGGCGCTGCCGCTGTCGCACCTGCGCGCGTCGGTGCAGTCACCATGACCGCCAGACTGCCTCTGCGTCACTTCCTGCTGGCCCTGGCCGTGGTGGCGGTGTGGGGCACGAACTTCGTCGTCATCAAGGTGGCGCTGGCGCACCTGCCGCCGCTGCTGTTCGCGGCGCTTCGCTTCGGGCTCACGCTGCTGCCGGCGGTGTTCTTCCTGCGCCGGCCCGCAGTGCCGTGGCGCAACCTCGCGGGCTACGGGCTGCTGATCGGTGCGGGCCAGTTCGGGCTGCTGTTCCTGGCGATGCGCAACGACATCTCGCCGGGCATCGCCTCGCTGGTGATCCAGGCCCAGGTGTTCTTCACCATCGGCCTGTCGATGGCGCTCACGCGCGAGCGCATGGCGGGCTTCCAGTGGGTGGCACTGGCACTCGCGATCGCCGGGCTGGGGGTGATCGCCACCCACACCGATGGCACCACCACCGTGGCCGGGCTGGGCATGGTGCTGCTGGCCGCGCTGTGCTGGGCCGCCGGCAACACCCTGAGCCGGCGCGCCGGACGCATCGACATGCTGGCGTACGTGGTGTGGTCGGCGATGTTCTCGATGCCCCCGCTGCTGCTGCTGTCGCTCTGGGTCGAGGGCTGGCCGGCGATCGAGGCCGGCCTGCGCGGGGCGTCCACCGCCACCTGGCTGGCGGTGCTGTGGCAGGCGGTGGGCAACAGTCTCTTCGGCTACGCCACCTGGGGCTGGCTGCTGTCGCGCCACCCGGCAGCGACCATCACGCCGATGGCGCTGCTGGTGCCGGTGTTCGGCATGGCGGCATCGGCCTGGTGGCTGGCCGAACCCTTGCCTGCCTGGAAGCTCTGGGCGGCAGGCCTGGTGATGGCGGGCCTGGCACTCAACCTGATGTGGCCGCGCTGGCGCGCGCTGTGGGCACCGGGGGCCTGAGCAGAAGCCGCGGCGGACCGACCCTGGCCCCCCTGCGGCGAACGCGCTCGCTGGTGTCGATCGGCGTGGTGTCGATCAAGGCCGCGGCGGCGCACTGCCCGACGGCCACAGCGCCCACAGACGCAGCGGCTGCTTCATGCGCCCGGCTTGCGCCTCGGCCTGTTCGCCCCAGCCCCAGAAGTAGTCGGCCCGCACCGCGCCGACGATCGCGCTGCCCGTGTCCTGCGCCATCACGACGCGGCGCAGGAGGGTGTTGGACAGCGGCTCGGTCGTGTCCAGCCACACCGCGGTGCCGTAGGGGATGCTCTGCGGATCGACCGCGATCGATCGGCCTGGCGTGAGCGGCACCGCCTGCGCGCCCTTGGGGCCGACCTGCGGATCGGGCAGGGCCTCCTCCTTGAAGAACACGTAGCGCGGGTTGCTCCACAGCAGCTCGTTGATGCGCTTCGGGTTGGCGCGTGCCCAGGCGCGGATGGCCGGCCACGATGCCTGGTCGGGCTTGAGCTCGCCCTGCTCGATCAGCCAGCGGCCCACCGACTTGTAGGGCAGGTCGTTGTGCCCCGCGTAGGCCACGCGCGTGAGGCGCCGCTGCCCGTTGGGCTCGGTCAGTTCGAGCCGGCCCGAGCCCTGGATCTGCAGCATCAGCGCATCCAGCGGGTCGGCCACCCAGGCCAGTTCGCGCCCACGCAATGCGGACTGCGCGGCGGGCAGGGTGTCGATCTGCTGCCGGGTCCAGTAGGGTCGGCGTGTTGGCCAGGTCGTCGGGCGGTGCGTACAGCGGCACGCGGTGCGTGCTGCGGGACACTCGCTGCGCCTCGACCTGTGGTTCGAAGTAGCCGGTGATCAGTCCTTCGGCCCCGCCCTCGGGCGCCTCGACGCGGTAGGGCGCGAGCCGCTGCTGCAACCAGCGCCCGCGCCTGCGCGTCGTCGGCCGGCGTGAAGGCCCGCGCCGCTGAGCACAACGCCTCCCAGCCCGGTGCCGGCTTGTCGCAGCCGCGCACCAGCGCTGGCCAGAGCTCGCGGGTGCGATCGTTGCCCCAGCCCGGCAAGTCTCTGCCAGCTGGCGAGCACCCAGCGCGCCGGCGCGCGCGCGGTGATCGGCCGCGGGGGGCGCGCCGACGGGGGCTCGGCGGTCAGCGGCGGGGGAGCTGGCGGTGGAGTCGGTGCCGGCTGGTCGGGGCCGCTCGCGCAGGCGGCGAGCACTCCTAGAATGCCGGCCACCCAGAGGCGCCGAAGAGGACTTCGATTCATGTGGCTGATTTTGCTCGAAGCGTTCGGGGCCTTGCTGCTGCTGGCTGTTCATCGTCTGGTGGACCATGTTCAGCGGGCGGCGCCGCGGCGAGCGGCGTGACGACGACGCGCGCCGTGAGCGACGGCACCAGCCCCGCGGACCGACCTGCGCCCTCATGCCTGACGCGGCGGCACGATGAAAGAGGCCGGCGCGCTGCGCAGGCGGTGCCTGACCGCCCGGTAGATGCGGCTGCGATCGGCCAGCCGGATGCCGCGCGAGCGCAGCGCCACCTTGAAGGCCAGGAAGAAACTCACGCTCAGGTTGAGCACGCCGGTGGCCGCGATGCCGGCCACGCACCACCAGAACGCCGGCGTGGCCATCACACCGAGACCGAGCGCGCCCACGGCGGCCGCGAGCTGCCCGGTGGACAGCGTGACGTGACGCACTTCGATGGGCAGCGCAAAGAACGCCGCCACCGCCGGCACGATGCCCAGCATCAGGCCCAGCGAGATGTTGGAGGCCAGGCCGGAGATGTTGGCCCGCCACCAGGTGGCCCGGTGCGTTGTGCGCGCGCCGAGCCCAGCACCGCGACGAAGCGCGGGTTCCAGGCGATCGCGCTGTCGATGCGGTGCCAGACGAACCAGTTCTCGACCCAGCCCGCGATCAGCGAACTGGCGAACAGCAGCACCCCGGTGAAGGCGGCAAAGAGCGCCGTCGGACCGAGCAGCGTGACCGACTCCAGCACATGGTGGGCGTCGGTGGTCCCGACGAGCGGGGCACCGAAGAGCGTGCTCCAGGCCCACTGCACCAGCAGCACCAGCGGCGCCACCATGGCCAGGTTGCCGATGATGCCGGCGGCCTGCGAGCGGATCAGGTTGGCCACCTCGTCGACGAAGCGCTCGACCGCGTCGTCGTCGGCCATGTCGCCCAGCCGCTGCGCCATCGCCGGCGCGGTCATGGCCGGCTGCTTGGTCGCCACCGTCCAGTGCACAGGTGGATGATGACGAAGCTCACCGCGTAGTTGATGCCCGCCCAGAACCCCGCCCAGAACGCCGCCAGGCCCAGTGCCGCAAGCAGCGAACTTCGCGAAGGTGGTGCCGGCGATCACCGCGCCGCCGCCCAGCGCCGCCCCCAGCATCGCGCGGTACTCCTCGCGACTGCGGGTGATGTAGTGCTCGCCGGTCTCGGCACTGCGCTCGGCCACCTTGCGCGCGAGCAAGCGAGTAGTGGCGCGAGAACAGGCTGCGCAGGCCGCGGCGATCTTCGGCGGTGGTCACCAGCGTCCCCAGCAGGCGCAGCAGTTCCCGCTCGGGCGTGGTGCTGAGCAGGCAGTCGAGCAGCGCCTCGATGCGCAGGCTGCGCTCGCGCAGCTGGTCCACGGCGAACACCAGGTCGATCGAGACGCCATGTTCTTCCAGGTGCTCGTGGACGCTGTCCGCGCAGCGCCGGCAGGCGTCCAGCAGAGCGCGCAGATAGTGCGACGACTGCAGCAGCGTCGCCTGGTCGCCGCGGCGCGCTGCCTCCACCACCTCCTCGGCCACCTTGGCGAGTTGCCGAAAGGGTTGATCCGCCAGCAGCGCCGGGCTCATGCGCTGCCGCAGCGTGCCGGAGAACCCGGCGGCGCGGACCGCGCTGGCCAGGAAGTCGATGGCGTCCAGCAGCGGCTCGCGCCAGTCGCCGCGCCGGCGCCATTGCTGGCGCCAGCAGCGTGCTCAGGCGCGACAGGGTGTCGTCGTCGATGGCCTGCAGCCAGCTTGCGTCGAGGTGGCTGGGGAACAGCAGGCCGAACAGCTCGCCGAGGTCGGTGGTCTGCGGGCGTGAGCGGCAGCAGCTTGAGGCGCACGCGGTGGCCGAGTTCGCCCAGGAAGTGCGTGCGCGGCGCAAAGCCGAAGTCGGCGAACAGCGTGGCCACGTCCACCTCGCGCCAGAAGCGACCGAGCAGGTCGGCCACCCGCGTGCGGTGGTCGTCGTTGCGCTCCAGCACGTTGAGCAGGTGGCGCAGGCGCAGCACCGGCGTCGGTCGGCTGCGGGACTCGCCCTCGAGCGGTGCGCGGCGCAGCCACTCGGTCAGGCGCACCAGCCACAGATGGCGCTCGGCGAGCGGCGCTTTCGGGTCCGCGGCGTTGAGCAGCGCGGTGAGGTCCCAGGACGAGATCCTGGGACGAGGCAAGGCGGTGCTGCTCAATGCAGGGCGGAGGTCGTGGTCAAACCGAACTCCGGCACCGCCGCGTCGAAGGGCTGCGCGTCCTCGGTCATGCAGAAGAAGGTGCCGCGCATGGTGCCGTGCGGCGTGTCGATGCGCGTCCAGCTGGTGTATTCGAAACGCTCGCCCGGCTTGAGCAGCGGCTGGCGACCCACCACGGCCAGGCCGCGCACTTCCTCGACATGGCCGTTGGCGTCGCTGATGACCCAATGCCGCGCGATCAGCTGCCCAGTCACGTCGCCGCTGTTGACGACGTGCACTGTGTAGGCAAAGGCATGCTGACCCTTGGCCGGGTCGGACTGCTCGGGCAGCGGCTTCACGACCACGCTGCAGGTGAACTCGGGTTTGGACATGCGGCGCATTCTAGGAGGCCACCTAGAATCGATTGGCAACGAAGGAATCCCCGTGCCGAGCCGCCAGCACCGCATCGCCCCCTCCATCCTCTCGGCCGACTTCGCCCGCCTGGGCGACGAGGTGCGCAACGTCATCGCCGCCGGCGCCGACTGGATCCACTTCGACGTGATGGACAACCATTACGTGCCCAACCTCACCTTCGGCCCCATGGTCGCCAGGCGCTGCAAGCCCCACTGCGTGCGCGCCGACGGCTCCAAGGTGCCGATCGACGTGCACCTGATGGTCCAGCCGGTCGATGCGCTCGCCCAGGCCTTCGCCAAGGCCGGCGCCGACCTCATCAGCTTCCACCCCGAGGCCAGCGGCCATGTCGACCGCACCCTGCAGCTCATCAAGGGCGAGGGCTGCCAGGCCGGGCTGGTGTTCAACCCCGCCACGCCGCTGGACGTGCTGGAGTACGTGATCGACAAGGTCGACCTCGTGCTCATCATGAGCGTCAACCCGGGGTTTGGTGGGCAGAGCTTCATCCCCAGCGCGCTGCGCAAGATCGAGCAGGCGCGCCGGCTGATCGACGCCGAGCGGGCGCGCAGCGGGCGCGACATCCGGCTCGAGGTGGATGGCGGCATCAAGGTCGACAACATCCGTGCGGTGGCCCAGGCCGGCGCCGACACCTTCGTGGCCGGCAGCGCGATCTTCGGCCAGCCCGACTACCGGGCGGTGATCGATGCGATGCGGGCGCAGCTCGCGCGTTGACCCCATGCGCTGGCTCGCCGCGCTCCTGGTACTGGCGGGATTGTTCGGCGCAGGCCTGTCGCACGCCCAGCCCACCGCGGCATCGCAGGCGGTGCCACCACTGATCATTGCGCACCGCGGCGCCAGCGGCTACTTGCCGGAACACACGCTTGAGGCGTACGCGCTCGCGATCGATCTCGGGGCCGACTACATCGAGTGCGACCTGGTCGCCACGCGCGACGGCCACCTCATCGCCCGCCATGAGCCCAATCTCGTGGACACGACCGACGTGGCCAGCCGACCGGAGTTTGCTGCCCGCCGCCGTACGCTCGAGATCGACGGCAAGTCCGAGCAGGGATTCTTCGCGGTCGACTTCACGCTGGCGGAGATCCGGACGCTGCGTGCCCGCCAGACCTTGCCCGAGCGCCCGCAGCAGTTCAACGCACGCTTTGCGGTGCCCACCTTCGAGGAGGTGATCGCCCTGGCGCAGCGCCGCTCGCGAGAACTGGGGCGGGTGATCGGCGTGTACCCGGAAACCAAGCATGCCGAATGGCATCGCCAGCGCGGCCTGCGGCTCGAACCCCGCATCCTCGACAGCCTGGAGCGCTCCGGCTGGAACCGTGCCGACGCGCCGGTGATCCTGCAGTCCTTCGAGGCAGCGAGCCTGAAAGCGCTGGAGGGCATGACGACGGTGCGGCGCGTGCAGCTCCTGGGCGGCATCGACGCGCCGACCAGCGATGCCGCGCTGCAGGCGATTGCGCTGTATGCCGATGGCATCGGCCCGTCCAAGGCGGTGGTGCTGCGTGCCGGCCCGTCCCTGTTCGAGCGGGCGCACCGGCTGGGCTTGAAGGTGCATGTCTACACCTTCCGCAACGAGGCGCGATTCATCTCGCCCGAACACGCTGGTCAGCCCCTGGCCGAGGTCCTGCAGTTCTTCGGCTGGGGCGCCGACGGTGTCTTCACCGACTTCCCCGACACGGCGGTGGCGGCGCGCGCCTTGCACCGACTGCGCACCGAAGCGCTCGAAGCGGGCTGCCCGGCCGGCCAGAAGTGCTCGCCGTCCCGGCGGTAACAAGATGTGGGTCCCCGGTGCGACATCGCACCGTGATGTGAACCACGAACAATTCGAGACACCTCTTTCGGGTGCTTGCCGGCAGGCGCACCGGACCCCAAGCTGTCGACCACGGCACACCCGTGTTGCTCAGCGAGGCCAGCATGTCCTTCTCCGAAGAACTTCGTCACACCCTGCAGACCATGGGCTTCGTCCAGTTGCTGCTCGTGCTGGTGTTCCTGGGTGCCTACGTGCTCGCGCTCAGTGGGCTCACCGGCGCGCTGGGCCGTCAGCGCTCGGCCGCCGTGGCGCTGGCGGCTGCCGTCGGTTTCGCCTTCGCCACGCCCGCCTGGGCCATCGGCGCCATGATGATGGTCCTGGCTGTCGCCGGTGTCGGACTCTTCGTGGCCATGGTGCTCGCGCTCGACCGACTCGCAGCCCGCCGGGCTGGGGTTCAGGTGGGCACGCTGGCCGCAGAGGGCGCGATGTCCGAAACCGAATTGCCAGGCCGATCGGCCCTGATGGCGCACCGCGCGACCGGGCTTGACCGTCAGCTGAGCCCGGGCTGGCAGGCCAAGGTCCTGCCCGGTCCTGAATCGACCTGATTTGATCAGGGGCGTGGCGCCCGCGGCGCCAATCGGTCACAGTGGAGGTCGCCAGGAGAGCGACCCATGCACCCGACCCGCCCCAGCCGATCCGCGCCCAGCCCCTCGATTGGCAACCTGCCCCCGCAGCCTATCAGCGCCGAGGTGCTGCTCGAGAAGTACGCCAAGGGCGACGAGCGAACCGCCGACGCCGTGAACGCGCGTGTGGCACGTGCGCTGGCCCAGGCCGAAGCGCCGGAGCATCGCAAGGTCTGGGAGGAGCGCTTCGCCCAGGCGCTGCGCGATGGGTTCGTGCCGGCCGGGCGCATCCAGTCGGCCGCGGGCACCGGCCTGGCGGCCACGCTGATCAACTGCTTCGTGCAGCCGGTGGGCGACTCGATCGCGCAGGACGAAGACGGCCACCCCGGCATCTACACCGCGCTGACCGAAGCCGCCGAGACCATGCGCCGCGGCGGCGGCGTGGGCTACGACTTCTCGCGCATCCGGCCGCGCGGCGCCTGGGTGGGCAGCACGCAAAGCAGCGCCTCCGGGCCGGTGAGCTACATGCGCGTGTTCGACCGCTCCTGCGAAACGGTGGAGTCGGCCGGCGCGCGCCGCGGCGCGCAGATGGGCGTGCTGCGCTGCGACCACCCGGACATCGAGGAGTTCATCCACGCCAAGGACAGCGGCGACCTGAAGAACTTCAACATCTCGGTGGGCGTGACCGACGCCTTCATGGAGGCCGTGCGAGCCGATGCCGACGTTCGAGCTGGTGCACCGCGCCGAGCCCGGGCGCGGCGCAGAAGGAGGCTGGCGCCTACCAGCGCAGCGAGCCCGGCGGCCACGTGGCCTCTGGGTCTACCGCAAGCTGCACGGCGCGCGAACTGTGGGACCAGATCATGCGCTCGACCTACGACCACGCCGAGCCCGGCGTGCTGTTCCTGGACCACATCAACGCCGACAACAACCTGTCGTACTGCGAGACCATCGCCACGCACCAACCCCTGCGGCGAGCAGCCGCTGCCGTCCTACGGCTGCTGCTGCCTGGGTTCGATCGACCTGACCCGCTTCGTGCGCGACCCGTTCGAGCCGACAGCGCCCGCTTCGACGACGCCGGCCTTGGCCCGGCTGGTGAAGGTGGCGGTGCGCATGCTCGACAACGTGCTCGACGTCACCGTGTGGCCGCTGCCGCAGCAGCAGCAGCGAGGCGGCCAACAAGCGCCGCGTCGGGCTGGGCTTCACCGGCCTGGGCGATGCGCTGGTGATGCTGGGCCTGCGCTACGACACCGCTGCCGCGCGCGAGCGATGGCGCGGCGCATCGCCGAGCTGATGCGCGACGCCGCCTACGAGGCCTCGGCCGACCTGGCGCGCGAGCGCGGCGCGTTTCCGCTGTTCAATGCCGACCTGTACCTCAGCGGCCAGCACCTTTGCCTCGCGCCTGCCGCCGGCGCTGCGCGACCGCATCCGCGCGCAGGGCCTGCGCAACTCGCACCTGCTGTCGATCGCGCCCACCGGCACCATCAGCCTGGCCTTCGCCGACAACGCCAGCAACGGCATCGAGCCCGCCTTCAGCTGGAACTACACGCGCAAGAAGCGCATGCCCGACGGCAGCTTCAAGGAATACGCCGTCGAAGACCACGCCTGGCGCCTGTACCGGCACCTGCAAGGGCGCGGACGCGCCGTTGACCGCCGCCTTCGTCACCGCGCTGGAGATGAGCGCGCAGGCCCATGCGCAGATGGTGGCCGCCGTGGCGCCGTTCATCGACACGGCGATCTCCAAGACCGTCAACGTGCCGGCCGACTACCCGTATGCCGACTTCCAGAACCTGTACCTCGAGGCCTGGCAGTCCGGCCTCAAGGGGCTGGCCACCTACCGGCCCAACGCGTGCTGGGCTCGGTGCTCAGCGTCACGCCATCGGCCGACCGCCAAGCCGCTGCAGATCGACGACGCCAACCACCGACTCGCCCTCGAACGCCTGCCCGCACCGGTGCTGTCGTCGCTGCGCTGGCCGGGCCGGCCCGACCTGCCGGCCGGCAACCCGGCCTGGACCTTCATGGTGCACCACCCGTTCGGCGACTTCGCCCTGTTCGTCGGCGAACTCGCGCCGGAGGATGGCGGCGCACCGCAGCCCTTCGAGGTGTGGGTCAACGGCGCCGAGCAGCCGCGCGGCCTGGGCGCGCTGGCCAAGACGCTGTCGATGGACCTGCGCGCCAACGACCCGGCCTGGCTGCAGCTCAAGCTCGACGCGCTGGCCACCGTGGCCGAAGAGCGTGCCTTCGAGATGCCGTTCCCGCCCCACGGCGAGAAGCGCCTCTTTCCCGGCGTGGTGGCGGCCACCGCGGCGGTGATCCGCTGGCGCTGCGAGCAGCTCGGCGCCTTGCCGCAAGGCAGGGCGGACCGCGGCCACGCCGGTGATCGACGCGATGTTCAGCCGCGACGAGCCACGCACCGGCCCGTCGGGCACGCTGGCCTGGGCGGTGGATGTGCGACAACCCCGCCACCGGCGAAGCCTTCACGCTGACGCTCAAGGAAGTCACCCTGCCCGGCCCCGACGGCGGCACGGTCACGCGGCCCTGCGCCGTGGGCTTCTCCGGCAACTACCCGCGGGCGCTCGACGGCCTGGCGCGACTGCTGTCGCTGGACATGCGGGTGATCGACCCGGCCTGGATCGGCATGAAGCTGCGCAAGCTGCTCAACTACGCCGAGCCGCTGGGCCACTTCATGGCCTTCGTGCCCGGGACTGCCCAACGGCGAGCGCCGCCAGCAGATCTGGCCATCGACCGTGGCCTACATGGCGCGGCTGATCATCCACCGCTACGCCATGCTGGGCGTGCTCGATGAGTCGGGCTTCCCCTTGCGCGAGATGGGCGTGCTCGAGACGCCCCAGGGCGACGCGGCCCCTGCGGTGCTGGCCGGCAAGGTGTGCCCCGAGTGCGGCAACCCCACCGTGATCCACAAGGACGGCTGCGACTTCTGCACCGCCTGCGGCTACGTGGGGCAGTGCGGATGACGGACGGGCGCGGGCACGAGGCCTCGCACGCGCATCACGAGCGTCATGAGCATGCGCATGACCACCACCACGCGCATGGAAAAGCGGCCCACGCGCATGGCGCTGAACCCGGACATGCTCACGCGCACGCCCCCGCCAACTTCGACCGCGCCTTCGCCATCGGCATCGGCCTGAACCTCGCCTTCGTCGCCGTCGAGGCTTTCTATGGCTGGCGGGCCAATTCGCTGGCGCTGCTGGCCGACGCCGGCCACAACCTGAGCGATGTCGCCGGCCTGTTGCTCGCCTGGGCCGCGGTATGGGCCGGACGGCGGCGCCCGGACGCACGCCACACCTACGGCTTCAAGCGGGCCACCATCCTGGCGGCGTTTGCCAACGCCGTGCTGCTGCTGGTGGCCATGGGCTCGCTCACCTGGGAAGCAGTGCTGCGCCTGCGCGCGCCCGAACCGTCACAGGCCGGCGCGGTGATGGTGGTCGCGGCGATCGGCATCGTCGTCAACGGCGTGACGGCGCTGCTCTTCCTGCGCGGTCGCCATGACCTCAACCTGCGTGGCGCGTTCTGGCACATGGCCGGCGACGCCCTGGTCTCGGCTGGCGTCGTCCTGGCGGGCGCGCTGACGCTGTTCTTCGGCTGGCAGTGGCTGGACCCTGCGGTGAGCCTGCTGATCGCCGTGGTCATCGTCGCCGGCACCTGGGGGCTGTTGCGGCAATCGCTGCACCTGCTGTTCGATGGCGTGCCGTCGCACATCGAGCTCGACGCGGTGCGGGCCCGCCTCGCGGCACTGCCCGGCGTGAGCCAGGTGCACGATCTGCACGTCTGGGCCATGGGCACGACCGAGGTGGCCTTGACGGCGCACCTGGTGATGCCTGGCGGCGCGCCGGGCGACGCGTTCCTGCGCGATGCGGCGGCCGAGATGAAGACGCACTTCGCGATCGGCCACGTCACCTTGCAGACCGTTCAGGCGCCGGTGATGACCGCCTGCGGCGAGACGGGCGCCGACGCCGGCCCGATGCCACTGCGCCGCGCCGATGCCGGCGCCTGACGCTCGAGGCGGTGGTCAGTTGCCGAAGGGGTCGCGCGCGGCCGATTTGCCCAGCAGCGCTTCCTTGAGCTGGTAGTCGGCCGGCGACTTGCCCAGCCAGATCTTCATCAGTGCCGAGAAGAACTCCGGTTCCTTGATCGGCTCGCCCTGCTGCTTGCCGTTCACGATCACGAGGGTGCCGACACCCGGCAACCAGTCAACCGAGAAGTGCTCGCCCGCGGTGAGCTTCTTCTTGCTCGAGAAGATGTCGCTCATGCGCAGCGTGCCGGCGATGGACTTGCTGAACTCCTCTCGTGGTGCGTTGTCCTGCATGCCGCGGGTGAAGAGCTTGCCCAGTTCGTTGGCGTCGATCTCGCGCAGCATCACGATGTGCAGCCGCTTCGGTCCGGGCGCGGCGAGCACCTCTTCGGGCGTGGCCGCCTTGCTGCCCAGGTACAGGCCGGCGGTGTAGACCTTGAACACGGCCTTGTAGCGGATGCCTGCGCCGTTGAGCTGGAGCCGCGTGTTGGCCACCTGCAGGCTGTTGTCGTACTTGACCCCGGCGACCTCGGTGGTCTGTGACTGGGCGGCGAACGCGGTGACCAGCGCCGTGCTGGCCAGGATGAGGCGGACGAAGCGAGCGATCATGGTGCAGTTCCCGTTGGCAAGGATTCGGAGTACGGCGCGAAGCGCGGCGTCCTTGGACGCGGTAAGGCAGCGATTGTCGCCAGGGTCCACCGGCCTGTCTGTCATGAAGTTCACGCGGGACCGCTCACGCCTGGGCGGCCGCCATGCCCCTGCTACACTTTTGGCCATGTTTTCGACGCGCAAGCACACCAAGGGGTCGCACGACCGGGGAGCCTGGCCCTGGCGCCGCCCCCTTCGCGCCGCCACGGCGCTGGTCTAGCTTGCCGCGGTCTCGGGTCGCTTCGCGCCCGAGTCTCCTCGGCTCCATCGGTGGGCCCTTTGCCCGCCGCACCCACCGACATCGATTCATCACGCGGGCCGAGCGCCTGCCGGGCTGTGGAGGGCCCTGAACCGTGATCACCGAACTCGAATTCAAGAGCCTGGCGGCGCAAGGCTACAACCGCATCCCGCTGCTCACCGAGGCCTTCGCCGACCTCGAGACGCCGCTGTCGCTCTACCTCAAGCTGGCCTGCGCCTCGGGCGGCGGCAAGCACAGCTTCCTGCTCGAATCCGTGGTGGGTGGCGAGCGCTTCGGGCGCTATTCGTTCATCGGCCTGCCGGCGCGAACCCTGCTGCGCGCCACCGGCTTTGTCACCGAAGTGGTGACCGATGGCGTCGTGGTCGAGCGGCACGAGGGCAATCCGCTGGACTTCATCGACGCCTACCAGAAGCGTTTCAAGGTGGCGCTGCGGCCAGGGCTCCCGCGCTTCTGCGGCGGCCTTGCCGGCTACTTCGGCTACGACGCGGTGCGCTACATCGAGCCCAAGCTGGCCAAGACGCGCAAGCCCGGCGGACTCGACACCCCGGACATCCTGCTGCTGCAGTGCGAAGAGCTGGCGGTGATCGACAACCTCTCGGGGCGTCTGTACCTGATCGTCTACGCGAACCCAGGCGAGTCCGAGGCCTACTTCAAGGCCAAGCGGCGCCTCGCCGACCTGGGCGACAAGCTCAAGACCAGCGTGACCGCGCCGCAGGTCACGCGCGGCGCAGCGCATGGCGTGGAGCGTGACTTCGCCAAGGCCGACTACATCGCCGCCGTGCTCAAGGCCAAGGAGTACATCGCCGCCGGCGACATGATGCAGGTGCAGATCGGCCAGCGTCTGCGCAAGCGCTACACCGAGAGCCCGCTCAGCCTGTACCGTGCGCTGCGATCGCTCAATCCGTCGCCCTACATGTTCTTTTACGACATGGGCGACTTCCAGATCGTCAGCGCCTCGCCGGAGATCCTGGTGCGCCACGAGCACACGCCCGAGGGCGCCAAGGTCACCATCCGGCCGCTGGCGGGCACGCGCCCGCGCGGCGCCTCGCCCGAGCAGGACAAGGCGCTCGAGGCCGAACTGCTTGCCGACCCCAAGGAGCGGGCCGAGCACGTGATGCTGATCGACCTGGCGCGCAACGACATCGGCCGCATCGCCAAGACCGGCAGCGTCAAGGTGACCGAAGCCTTTGTCGTCGAGCGCTACTCGCACGTGATGCACATCGTGAGCAACGTCGAAGGCCTGCTCAAGGACGGCATGACGAACCTCGACGTGCTCAAGGCCACCTTCCCGGCCGGCACGCTCACCGGCGCGCCCAAGGTGCGCGCCATGGAGATCATCGACGAGCTCGAGCCGGTGAAGCGCGGCATCTACGGCGGCGCCTGCGGCTACCTCAGCTTTGCCGGCGACATGGACGTGGCGATCGCGATCCGCACCGGCATCGTCAAGGACCAGACGCTGTACGTGCAGGCGGCAGCCGGCGTGGTGGCCGATTCGGTGCCCGAGCTCGAGTGGAAAGAAACCGAAGCCAAGGCCCGGGCGCTGATCCGCGCGGCGGAACTCGTGGAAGAGGGGTTCTGACATGCTCCTCATGATCGACAACTACGATTCCTTCACCTACAACCTGGTGCAGTACTTCGGTGAACTCGGCGAAGAGGTGCGGGTGTTCCGCAACGATGAGATCGATGTTGCCGGCATCGCCGCGCTCAAGCCGCAACGGCTGGTGCTGTCGCCCGGACCGTGTTCGCCAGCGGAGGCGGGCGTCTGCGTGGCGGCGATCCAGGCGTTCACCGGCCAGCTGCCCATCCTCGGTGTGTGCCTCGGGCACCAGGCGATCGGCGCGGCGCTGGGCGGCCGCATCGTGCGCGCCCAGACCCAGATGCACGGCAAGACCGATGTGCTCTCGCACGACGGCCGCGGCGTCTACACCGGCCTGCCACCGCAGTTCACCGTGATCCGCTACCACTCGCTGGTGATCGAACAGGCCACGCGCCCCGAGGTGCTCGAAGTCACCTCCACCTCGCAGGATGGCGAGATCATGGGCGTGCGGCATCGCGGGCTGGCGGGCACGCGCACGCCGCTCGAGGGCGTGCAGTTCCACCCGGAGTCGATCCTGACCGAACACGGCCACGCCATGCTCGGCAACTTTCTCAAGGCCAGCGCATGAGCGCGCCGGGCCGCTCCCAAGCGCGAATCCCGCAGCGCGAAGCGCGGAGGGCATCCCAATGAACGTGGTCGATCTGCGCAGCGATACCGTCACCCGGCCCACGCCCGCCATGCGCGAGGCCATGGCGCGGGCCGAGGTGGGCGATGACGTCTTCGGCGACGACCCGACGGTCAATGCCTTGCAGGCGCGCGTGGCCACTCTGCTCGGCAAGGAAGCGGGGCTTTTCGTCACCAGCGGCACGCAGAGCAACCTGTGTGCGTTGCTGGCGCACTGCGAGCGCGGCGACGAGGTGATCGTCGGCCAGCTGGCCCACAACTACCGTTACGAGGCCGGTGGCGCCGCGGTGCTCGGCGGCATCCAGCCGCAGCCGCTCGCGCAACAGCCCGACGGCACGCTGCTGCTGGCCGACATCGCCGCGGCCATCAAACCTGACGATGCCCACTTCGCGCGCACCCGCCTGCTGACCCTGGAGAACACCTGGAACGGCAAGGTGCTGCCCATCGCCTACCTGGATGCAGCCACCGAGCTGGCCGCTTCGCGGGGCCTGCAGCGCCACCTCGACGGCGCCCGGCTGTGGAACGCCTCGGTGGCCAGTGGCCAGAGCGTGGCGCGCATCGCCCAGGGCTTCGACAGCGTGTCGGTGTGCTTCAGCAAGGGATCTGGGTGCGCCGGTGGGCTCCATGCTCGTGGGATCCGAAGCATTCATCGCCCGGGCACACCGAGCACGCAAGATGCTGGGCGGCGGATTGCGTCAAGCCGGCCTGCTCGCGGCAGCCGCGCTGCACGCGCTGGATCACCATGTCGAGCGCCTGGCCGAGGACCACACGCTGGCGCGCCGCCTGGCCGACGGGCTGGCGCGGATTCCGGGCGTGCAGGTCACGCCGCCCGACACCAACATCGTCTTCGCCAGCATCGCCGCCGACCGCACGCCGGCGCTGCTGCAGCACCTCGCATCGCGCGGCGTTCTCGCCACCGGGCTGATCGGCCTGCGTTTCGTGACCCACCTCGACGTCGACGCGGCGGGCATCGATCGCGCGGTCGACGCCGTGGGCGAATTCATGGCCGCCTGATCCGCGCCGCCAGGACTTTCAAGGACAGCCATGCCCATCACCGACACCGAAGCCGTCACCCGGGTCATTGAGCACCGCGAGATCTTCCACGACGAGATGCTCGAGCTCATGCGCCGCATCATGAGCGGCGAGATGTCGCCCGTCATGATGTCGGCGCTGCTCGTGGGCCTGCGGGTCAAGAAGGAAACCATCGGCGAGATCACTGCCGCGGCGCAGGTGATGCGTGAGTTCTCCACCAAGGTCGAGGTGGCCGACCGAACGCACCTCGTGGACATCGTCGGCACGGGTGGCGACGGTTCGCACACCTTCAACATCTCCACCTGCAGCATGTTCGTGGCCGCAGCCTGCGGAGCGCGCATCAGCAAGCACGGCAACCGCAGCGTGTCGAGCAAGTCGGGCAGCGCCGACGTGCTCGAAGCCCTGGGCGTGAGCCTGGCGCTGTCGCCCCTGGCGATCGCTCGCTGCATCGCCGACACCGGCATCGGCTTCATGTTCGCGCCCAACCACCACCCGGCCATGAAGAACGTGGCGCCGGTGCGCCGTGAACTGGGCGTGCGGACCATCTTCAACATCCTCGGCCCGCTCACCAACCCGGCCGACGCGCCGCACATCCTCATGGGTGTGTTCCATCCTGACCTCGTGGGCATCCAGGTGAGGGCCTTGCAGCGACTGGGCGCACGGCACGCGGTGGTGGTTTATGGGCGCGACGGCATGGATGAGGTTTCGCTGGGTGCGGCCACCCTGGTCGGCGAGTTCAAGGACGGCGAGATCCGCGAGTACGAAATCCATCCGGAGGACTTCGGTCTGCCCATGGCCAGCAACCGTGCCTTGCGTGTCGCGACGCCGCAGGAGAGCAAGCTGTTGCTGGAGTCGGTGTTGCGCAACCAGCCCGGGCCGGCGCGCGACATCGTCGTGCTGAACGCGGGCGTGGCCCTCTACGCCGCCGACGTGGCTGCGACCATGGCCGACGGCGTGGCGCTGGCGCGCGAGGCGCTGGCCAGTGGCCAAGCGATGGCCAAGATGCAGCGTTTCGTGGCTCGCACGCAGGAGCTGGCGGCATGAGCGACATCCTCGACAAGATCGTGGCCGTCAAGCGCGAAGAAATCGCCGCGGCACGCCGCCGGCGCGATGCCGCCTCGCTGCGCCGAGACGCCGAGTCGCTGGGCGGGCAGCGCGATTTCGTGGGCGCGATGCGCGCGCGCATCGGTGCCGGCGGCGCGGCCGTGATCGCCGAGGTCAAGAAGGCCAGCCCGAGCAAGGGTGTGCTGCGCGAACATTTCGTGCCGGCGGAAATCGCGGCCAGCTACGAACGGCACGGTGCCGCCTGCCTCAGTGTGCTGACCGATGTGCAGTTCTTTCAGGGCTCGGCCGACTACCTGGCCCAGGCACGCGGGGCCTGCGCCTTGCCGGTGCTGCGCAAGGACTTCATGGTCGATGCTTACCAGGTTGACGAGGCCCGTGCGATGGGCGCCGATTGCATCCTGCTGATCGCCGCCTGCCTGGACGATGCGCAGATGGCCGATCTGGAAGCGCAGGCGCTGGCCCTGAAGATGGCCGTGCTGGTCGAAGTGCACGACGGGCGCGAGCTGGAACGTGCCTTGCGTCTGAAGACGCCACTCGTGGGCATCAACAATCGCAATCTGCGCACCTTCGACGTCACCCTGCAGACCACCCTCGACCTGCTGCCACAGGTGCCAGGCGACCGCGTGCTGGTCACCGAAAGTGGCATCCGCACGCGCGACGACGTGCGCAGGCTGAGGGAGTCGGACGTGCACGCCTTCCTGGTCGGCGAGGCCTTCATGCGGGCGGCAGATCCTGGCGTCGAACTGGCGGCGCTGCTGGCGTGATCGCCGCCGACCTGACGGCAGCGTTCGAGACTCTGCCCGAGGCCTGGCGCCATCGGCTGAGTGGCTGGACGCCGCCGGCGAGTGCAGAGCTGGTGGAGCGTATCCGGGCGGTCTCCGGAGACCGGCCGATCGCTCCCGAGGATCCCTTCCGCGCATTGCGCCTGGTCGCACCGGAGCGCGCGCGCGTCGTGGTGTTTGGCCAGGATCCGTACCCCACGCCGGGTCAGGCCGATGGGCTGGCGTTCTCTGCGGAGCGCAGTACCCGGCCGTCGTTGCGGCGCATCTTCGACGTGCTGGAGACCGATCGGCCGGGATGGAAGCGTCCTGTCAGCGGGCGGCTGGACGCGTGGGCCGAACAAGGGGCGCTGCTGCTGAACCCGGCACTGACGGTGGAGCTCGGTCGGACGGAAAGCCACCTGTCCGTTGGTTGGCAGGCGCTCACATCTGAGATTGTTCAGATTTTGTGCGGCCTGACTTCGCCGCCTGTGTTCTTGCTCTGGGGAAGCAAGGCCCAGGAGTTCTTTGCGATGGCTTGTCCGGCAAGTGCCCGTCCGCGGGTGATGACCACTCGACATCCCTCCAATGACTTCCGTCGGGAGTTCATGGCCGGGGGCAGTCACTTTGCGGCGACATCCGACATGATTGATTGGTGGGCCCTCTGACCTGAGCCACCGCGGCTTGCTGCTATACTCGCGGGCTCTGCGTGGAGGGGTGCCCGAGTGGCTAAAGGGGGCAGACTGTAAATCTGTTGGCTTACGCCTACGCTGGTTCGAATCCAGCCTCCTCCACCACGGCAAGACAAAGCGGCAAAGCAAACACAAGGATTGATTCCAGCGCAGCAGGTCGGCTCCCGGGCGGGAGTAGTTCAATGGTAGAACCCTAGCCTTCCAAGCTAATGACGCGGGTTCGATTCCCGTCTCCCGCTCCACCTCCTGTCGCGCTGCGGTTCCGGTCCGAGTGTTGGTGGTTGCGTCGCCAGAGGCTTGGTTGCTCTTCGTGCCCAAGCCTGTGTCGACAGGTTGTTGATCGGCCCATGTGGCTCAGTGGTAGAGCACTCCCTTGGTAAGGGAGAGGTCGCGCGTTCGATCCGCGCCATGGGCACCAGGTTTTGGACTTCACTCTCGTTGTCGAGGAGCGAAAAGAAATGGCAAAAGGCAAATTTGAGCGCACCAAGCCCCACGTGAACGTTGGGACGATTGGGCACGTGGACCATGGCAAGACGACGCTGACGGCGGCGATCACGACGGTGCTGTCGGCCAAGTTTGGTGGCGAGGCCAAGGCCTACGACCAGATCGATGCGGCGCCCGAAGAGAAGGCACGCGGCATCACCATCAACACCGCGCACGTCGAGTACGAGACCAGCAAGCGCCACTACGCGCACGTCGACTGCCCCGGGCACGCCGACTACGTCAAGAACATGATCACCGGTGCGGCCCAGATGGACGGCGCCATCCTGGTCGTGAGCGCGGCCGACGGCCCCATGCCCCAGACCCGCGAGCACATCCTGCTCGCCCGTCAGGTGGGTGTTCCGTACATCATCGTCTTCATGAACAAGTGCGACATGGTCGACGACGCCGAGCTGCTCGAGCTCGTCGAGATGGAAGTGCGCGAGCTTCTGGACAAGTACGACTTCCCTGGCGACAAGACCCCCATCATCCACGGCAGCGCCAAGCTCGCCATGGAAGGCGACAAGGGCGAGCTCGGCGAAGGCGCCATCATGAAGCTGGCCGACGCGCTCGACAGCTACATCCCCACGCCCGAGCGCGCCATCGACGGCGCCTTCCTGATGCCTGTCGAAGACGTGTTCAGCATCTCCGGGCGCGGCACCGTCGTCACCGGGCGTATCGAGCGCGGTGTGGTCAAGGTTGGCGAAGAAATCGAGATCGTGGGCATCAAGGCCACGCAAAAGACCACCTGCACCGGCGTCGAGATGTTCCGCAAGCTGCTCGACCAGGGCCAGGCGGGTGACAACGTGGGCATTTTGCTGCGCGGCACCAAGCGCGAAGACGTCGAGCGCGGCCAGGTGCTGTGCAAGCCCGGCAGCATCAAGCCGCACACGCACTTCACCGCCGAGGTGTACGTGCTGAGCAAGGAAGAGGGTGGTCGTCACACGCCGTTCTTCAACAACTACCGTCCGCAGTTCTACTTCCGCACGACGGACGTGACGGGTGCGGTGGAGCTGCCCAAGGACAAGGAGATGGTGATGCCTGGCGACAACGTCAGCATCACGGTCAAGCTGATCGCCCCGATCGCCATGGAAGAGGGCCTGCGCTTTGCGATCCGCGAAGGCGGCCGCACCGTCGGCGCAGGCGTCGTCGCAAAGATCATGGAGTGATGGAGTTGGCCGCAGGGGTATAGCTCAATTGGCAGAGCGCCGGTCTCCAAAACCGGAGGTTGGGGGTTCGATGCCCTCTGCCCCTGCCAGACGAAGGGTGTGAAGGCACCCCCTCTGGCCGCCACCGCAGCCCGCGAGGAGACCCAAAAAGTCCCTGCGGGCTTTGCTGCTGAAAGGCGGCGTGCAAAGTTGATCGAAGCGAACCCGCCGCGAACTGAACTGAATGATGGCTACTCCTCAAGTCGAAACTGTCTCCACTGGTGCTGACAAGGCCAAGCTCGCCGTGGCCGGCGTGCTGGTCATTGGCGCGGTGGCGGCGTTCTATGCACTCGGCAAGCAGGACCTCTGGCTGCGAGTCGTGGCCCTGGTCGTGTTGCTGCTGGCCGCCGTCGGTGTGTTCTTCACCTCCGAGCCGGGCAAGCAGCTGATCGCGTACGGCCAGGATTCGGCCAAGGAAGTGCGCAAGGTCGTGTGGCCCACGCGCAAGGAAGCCTTGCAGATGACCGGCTATGTCTTCGCCTTCGTGTTCGTGATGGCGCTGTTCCTGTGGTTGACCGACAAGACGCTGGAATGGGTGCTCTACGACCTCGTTCTGGGCTGGAAGCGTTGAGGGCATCGAGATGAGCGACACCATGGACAACACCGTGACCCCCGAGAACGTGGCGCCTGCGACCAACAAGCGTTGGTATGTGGTGCATGCCTACTCGGGCATGGAGAAGGCCGTGGAGCGCAACCTGCGCGAGCGGATCGATCGCTCCGGAATGCAGGCCAAGTTCGGCCGCATCCTGGTGCCGATGGAAGAGGTGGTCGAACTCAAGAACGGCAAGAAGTCCGTCACCGAGCGGCGCTTCTTTCCCGGCTACGTGCTGGTCGAGATGGAAATGGCCGACGACACCTGGCACCTGGTCAAGCACACCAACAAGGTGACGGGCTTCGTGGGCGGCGCCAAGAACCGTCCTTCGCCGATCTCCGAAGCCGAAGTGCTGAAGATCGTCCACCAGATGCAAGAGGGCGTGGAGAAGCCGCGCCCCAAGGTGGAGTGGTCGGTGGGCGAGCTGGTGCGCGTCAAGGAAGGTCCGTTCACCGACTTCAATGGCGCGATCGAGGACGTCAACTACGACAAGTCCAAGGTGCGTGTGTCGGTCACGATCTTCGGGCGAGCTACGCCGGTGGAGCTCGACTTCTCGCAGGTCGAAAAGGTCTGATTCGAGTTGGCGCGGACTCTCTTCCGCGCCCGTTGATGCCGGTGACGAGACACCGGTACGAGGAGCACAGGTAACCAGCCCTGTGCGTTTGAACTCAACAGGACGCGGCTTGGCCGCCGCAGCCTGAACTGGAGAAAGTCATGGCCAAGAAAATCGTCGGCTTCATCAAGCTGCAGATCCCCGCGGGCAAAGCAAACCCGTCGCCCCCGATCGGACCGGCGCTGGGTCAGCGTGGCCTGAACATCATGGAGTTCTGCAAGGCGTTCAACGCCCAGACCCAGGGTATGGAGCCGGGCCTGGTGCTGCCGGTGGTCATCACCGCCTTCGCGGACAAGTCCTTCACCTTCGTGTTGAAGACGCCGCCCGCCACGGTGCTGATCAAGAAGGCAGCCAAGCTCGACAAGGGTTCCGCCAAGCCGCACGTCGACAAGGTCGGCAAGCTCACGCGCGCCCAGGTCGAGGAAATCGCCAAGACCAAGATGAAGGACCTGACAGCCGCCGACCTCGACGCCGCGGTCCGCACGATTGCAGGTTCCGCCCGCTCGATGGGCGTCACGGTGGAGGGTGTCTGACATGGCCAAACTGACCAAGCGCCAGAAGGCGACCGCCGGCAAGGTGGACAGCAACAAGCTGTACCCGCTGGACAGCGCGCTGAGCATCGTCAAGGAATGCGCCACCGCGAAGTTCGATGAATCGATCGACGTGGCGGTGCAGCTCGGCATCGACGCCAAGAAGTCCGATCAGGTGGTGCGCGGCGCCGTCGTGATGCCCAACGGCACCGGCAAGACCAAGCGTGTGGCGGTGTTCGCGCAGGGCGCCAAGGCCGAAGAAGCCAAGGCCGCCGGCGCCGACATCGTCGGCATGGACGACCTGGCCGCCGACATCAAGGCCGGCAACATGAACTTCGACGTGGTGATCGCATCGCCCGACACGATGCGCATCGTCGGTACGCTCGGCCAGATCCTCGGCCCGCGCGGCCTGATGCCCAACCCGAAGGTCGGCACGGTGACGCCGGACGTGGCCCAGGCGGTGCGCAACGCCAAGGCCGGCCAGGTGCAGTTCCGCGTCGACAAGGCCGGCATCGTGCACGCCACGATCGGCCGCCGCTCGTTCGATTCGGACAAGCTCGAGCGGCAACCTGCGTGCGCTGATCGAGGCGCTGAACAAGGCCAAGCCGGCCTCGAGCAAGGGCATCTACCTGCGCAAGGTGGCGGTGTCGTCGACGATGGGCGTGGGTGCCCGTGTGGATCTGGCCACCATCAACGCGGCGCCTGTCCAGCAGTGACGTGAATGACAGACGCGGCGCTGAGTCTGGCGGCGCGTCGATGAGGAGTTGGTGGGCTGGGCTGCTCTGCAAGGAGCGTCCAGGTCATCCAAGACCGCTGGTGCGGCTCACGAGGGCCGCTTAATGGCCAGCGCAGATGGCGGTCCCGCCGAGAAGGAATGCAGTTCCGGAACGGTAGGTCGCTGAAACGTGGTGTGTGGTGCGACTCTTGCGAGTCAATCCGCACGGTAATGTGAGGAGCAGACCTTGAGTCTCAATCGCAACGAGAAAGCAGCCGTGGTGACGGATGTGGCGGCCCAGGTGGCCCGCTCGCAGACGTTGGCGCTGGCCGAATACCGTGGCCTCACCGTGGAACACTTGAACGCGCTGCGCAAGCAAGCGCGCGACAAGGGCGTGTACCTTCATGTCCTGAAGAACACGCTCGCTCGTCGCGCGGTGGCCGGCACGCCGTTCGAAGTGGCCCAGGGGACCATGGTCGGCCCGCTGATCTACGGCTTTTCCGAGGACGCCGTCGCCGCGGCCAAAGTCATCGCCGACTTTGCCAAGGGCAACGACAAGCTGATCGTCAAGGGCGGCGCGTACGCCGGCAAGGCTCTGGATGCCGACGGGGTGAAGGCCCTGGCGTCCATCCCGAGCAAGGAAGTGCTGCTGTCGCAACTGCTCGGCCTGATGCAAGTCGCCCGTGTCGCGCCTTGCGCGCGTGCTGGCGGCTGTGGCGGAGAAGCGCGCTGGCCCGGCAGCCGAAGCGGCACCGGCCGCTGAAGCGGCTCCAGCAGCCTGAGCCCCCGACGACACCGTCTGAACTAGCAACCTAATTTCTGAACTGGAACATCAACATGGCATTCGATAAAGACGCATTCCTGACCGCCCTGGACAGCATGTCGGTGATGGAACTCAACGACCTGGTCAAGGCCATCGAAGAGAAGTTCGGCGTGTCCGCCGCTGCGATGGCCGCTCCCGGCCGCCGGTGGTGGTGGCGCCGCCGCCGCCGCGGTGGAAGAGAAGACCGAATTCAACGTGGTGCTGCTCGAAGCCGGCGCCAACAAGGTGTCGGTCATCAAGGCCGTGCGCGAACTGACAGGCCTGGGCCTGAAGGAAGCCAAGGACCTGGTGGACGGCGCTCCGAAGCCCGTCAAGGAAGCCATCCCCAAGGCCGACGCCGAAGCCGCGCTGAAGAAGCTGGTGGAAGCCGGCGCCAAGGCCGAAATCAAGTAAGGCAGTCGCTCCCCTGGCGCCTCGCGGCGCCGAGGGGGCACCTCCAAGTGCGGCGTGCCGCATTTGGAAGTGTTCTCTGATCCGACTGCAGAGAACGGGTTTGGTCGGGCTCCGGTGCAATGCCGGGGTTGTCCGCCAGCGGCTGGTAGTGGCCAGCCACCAAGCGTCGAAGCGCCTCTTGCACGAGAGGGTTTCGAAAGGCAGTCGCCGACGGATGCGTCACCCTGGGCCGGGTGAGGCGTCCTGAGACGGAGTGAGAAATTCACTATGGCGCAGCAAACACCCCCTACAGCTACACCGAGCGCAAGCGGATCCGCAAGAGCTTCGGCAAGCGCGAGAGCGTTCTCAACGTCCCCTACCTGCTGACGATGCAGAAGGAGTCGTACGTCGCCTTCCTGCAGAAGGACGTACCGCCGCAGAAGCGCAAGCCCGAGGGGCTGCAGGCCGCGTTCCTCTCCGCGTTCCCGATCGTGTCGCACAACGGGTTCGTGGAGATGAAGTTCATCGAATTCAACATGGCCAAGCCCGCGTTCGACATGCGCGAGTGCCAGCAGCGCGGCCTGACCTACGCCGCCGCCGTGCGCGCGAAGCTGCAGATGATCATCTATGACCGCGAGATCGCCCGCAGGCCAAGGTGGTCAAGGAGATCAAGGAGCAAGAGGTCTACATGGGCGAAGTGCCGCTGATGACCGACTACGGCTCGTTCATCGTCAACGGCACCGAGCGCGTCATCGTCTCGCAGCTGCACCGCTCGCCGGGCGTGTTCTTCGAGCACGACAAGGGCAAGACCCACTCGCGGCAAGCTGCTGTTCTCGCGCGCGCATCATCCCGTACCGCGGCTCCTGGCTCGACTTCGAGTTCGACCCGAAGGACATCCTGTACTTCCGCGTCGACCGCCGCCGCAAGATGCCGGTGACGATCCTGCTCAAGGCCATCGGCCTGAACCCCGAGTCGATCCTGGCGCACTTCTTCGTCTTCGACAACTTCCGCCTGATGGACTCCGGCGCGCAGATGGAGTTCGTGGCCGAGCGCCTGCGCGGCGAAGTCGCCCGCTTCGACATCACCGACAAGAACGGCAACGTCGTCGTCGAGAAGGACAAGCGCATCACCGCGCGCCACGTGCGCACGCTGGAGCAGATCGGGCACCAACTTCATCAGCGTGCCGGAAGACTTCCTGCGTCGGCCGCGTGGTGGCGCGCAACATGGTCGACGCCGACACCGGCGAGATCATCGCCAAGGCCAACGACGAGCTGACCGAAGCGCTGCTGAAGAAGCTGCGCGCCGCCGGCATCAAGGAGATCCAGTGCCTGTACACCAACGAACTGGACCAGGGCGCCTACATCAGCCAGACGCTGGCCTCCGACGAGACCGCCGACCAGCTGGCCGCGCGCGTGGCCATCTACCGCATGATGCGCCCCGGCGAGCCGCCGACCGAAGACGCGGTGCGAGGCCCTGTTCCACCGCCTGTTCTACAGCGCCGACACCTACGACCTGTCGCGCGTGGGCCGCATGAAGTTCAACGCCCGCGTCGGCCGCGACATCGCCCGAAGGCGCGATGACGCTGTCCAACGAGGACATCCTCGACGTGGTCAAGATCCTCGTCGAGCTGCGCAACGGCCGCGGCGAGGTCGACGACATCGACCACCTGGGCAACCGCCGCGTGCGCTGCGTCGGCGAACTGGCCGAGAACCAGTACCGCTCGGGCCTGGCCCGCATCGAGAAGGCCGTGAAGGAGCGTCTCGGCCAGGCCGAGACCGAGGCGCTGATGCCGCACGACCTGATCAACTCCAAGCCGATCTCCGCGGCGCTGAAGGAGTTCTTCGGTGCGAGCGCAGCTGTCGCAGTTCATGGACCAGACCAACCCGCTGTCCGAGATCACGCACAAGCGTCGCGTCTCGGCCCTCGGCCCGGGCGGCCTGACGCGCGAGCGCGCCGGCTTCGAGGTGCGCGACGTGCACTCGACGCACTACGGCCGCGTCTGCCCGATCGAGACGCCGGAAGGCCCGAACATCGGCCTGATCAACTCGCTGGCGCTGTACGCCCAGCTCAACGAGTACGGCTTCCTCGAGACGCCGTACCGCCGCGTGGTCGACGGCAAGGTGACGATGCAGATCGACTACCTGTCGGCCATCGAGGAAGGCAAGTACGTCATCGCGCAGGCCAATGCCACGCTCGACAAGGACGGCAAGCTGATCGACGAGCTGGTGTCGCGCGCGCGAGAACGGCGAATCGATCCTGACCTCGCCCGAGCGCATCCAGTACATGGACGTGGCGCCGACGCAGATCGTGTCGGTGGCGGCCTCGCTGGTGCCCTTCCTGGAGCACGACGACGCGAACCGCGCGCTGATGGGCGCCAACATGCAGCGCCAGGCGGTGCCGGTGCTGCGCCCGGAGAAGGCCTTCGTCGGCACCGGCGTCGAGCGCGTCGCCGCGATCGACTCGGGCACGGTCGTCGCGGCCCGCCGCGGCGGCGTGGTCGACTACGTCGACACCAACCGCATCGTGATCCGCGTCAACGACAACGGAAACGGTGGCCGGCGAAGTCGGCGTCGACATCTACAACCTGATCAAGTACCAGCGTTCCAACCAGAACACCAACATCCACCAGCGCCCGATCGTCAAGCGCGGTGACCAGGTGGCGGCCGAGGACGTGATCGCCGACGGTGCCTCCACCGACCTCGGCGAACTGGCGCTGGGCCAGAACATGCTGGTCGCGTTCATGCCCTGGAACGGCTACAACTTCGAGGACTCGATCCTGATCAGCGAACGCGTCGTCGCCGAAGACCGCTACACCTCGATCCACATCGAGGAACTGGTGGTGATGGCGCGCGACACCAAGCTGGGCGCCGAGGAAATCACCCGCGACATCCCGAACCTGTCCGAGCAGCAACTGGCTCGCCTGGACGAGTCGGGCATCGTCTACGTCGGCGCCGAGGTCAACCCGGGCGACATGCTGGTCGGCAAGGTCACGCCCAAGGGCGAGACCACGCTGACGCCGGAAGAAAAGCTGCTGCGCGCGATCTTCGGCGAGAAGGCTCGCGACGTGAAGGACACCTCGCTGCGCGTCGACCAGGGCACCAACGGCACCGTGATCGACGTGCAGGTCTTCACCCGCGAAGGCATCCCGCGCGACAAGCGCGCCCAGCAGATCATCGACGACGAGCTCAAGCGCTTCCGCCTGGACCTGAACGACCAGCTGCGCATCGTCGAGGCCGACGCCTTCGACCGGATCGAGAAGCTGCTGGTCGGCAAGGTCGCCAACGGCGGCCCGCAGAAGCATCGCCAAGGGCACGGAGATCGACAAGGCCTACCTCGCCAGCGTCGAGAAGTACCACTGGTTCGACATCCGCCCGGCCGACGACGACGTCGCCAACCAGCTCGAGTAGCATCAAGAACTCGCTCGAGCAGACGCGCCACAGCTTCGACCTCGCCTTCGAGGAGAAGCGCAAGAAGCTGACGCAGGGCGACGAGCTGCCCGCCGGCGTGCTGAAGATGGTCAAGGTCTACCTGGCCGTCAAGCGCCGCCTGCAGCCGGGCGACAAGATGGCCGGCCGCCACGGCAACAAGGGCGTGGTGTCGAAGATCGTTCCGGTCGAAGACATGCCCTACATGGCCGACGGCACGCCGTGCGACATCGTGCTCAACCCGCTGGGCGTGCCTTCGCGCATGAACGTCGGGCCAGGTGCTGGAAGTGCACCTGGGCTGGGCCGGCAAGGGCATCGGCCAGCGCATCGGCGACATGCTGCAGCAGCAGGCCAAGGTGGCCGAGCTGCGCAAGTTCCTCGACGAGCTGTACAACAAGTCGGGCGGCAAGACCGAGAAGCTCGACAAGCTGTCGCGACGACGAGGTGCTGGAGATGGCCGGCAACCTGACGCAAGGGCGTGCCGTTCGCGACGCCGGTGTTCGACGGCGCCGCCGAAGAAGAGATCCGCGGCATGCTCAAGCTGGCCTACCCGGACGACATCGCCAAGGCCAAGGGCCTGACCGCGACGCGCACGCAGGCCACGCTGCACGACGGCCGCACCGGCGACGCGTTCGAGCGCCCCGTCACGGTGGGCTACATGCACGTGCTCAAGCTGCACCACCTGGTGGACGACAAGATGCACGCCCGCTCGACCGGCCCGTACAGCCTGGTCACCCAGCAGCCGCTGGGCGGCAAGGCGCAGTTCGGCGGCCAGCGCTTCGGCGAGATGGAGGTCTGGGCGCTGGAAGCCTACGGCGCCGCCTACATCCTGCAGGAGATGCTGACCGTCAAGTCCGACGACGTGAACGGCCGCACCAAGGTCTACGAGAGCATCGTCAAGGGCGAGCACGCCATCGAAGCCGGCATGCCGGAATCGTTCAACGTGCTGGTCAAGGAAATCCGTTCGCTGGGCATCGACATCGAACTCGAGCGCAACTAAGTAGGAAGGAAACAGAACATGAAGGGATTACTCGACCTGTTCAAGCAGTTCACGCCGGATGAGCATTTCGATGCCATCAAGATCGGCCTGGCTTCGCCCGAGAAGATCCGGTCCTGGTCGTTCGGCGAGGTGAAGAAGCCGGAGACCATCAACTACCGCACCTTCAAGCCGGAGCGTGACGGCCTGTTCTGCGCCAAGATCTTCGGCCCGATCAAGGACTACGAGTGCCTGTGCGGCAAGTACAAGCGCCTGAAGCACCGCGGCGTGATCTGCGAGAAGTGCGGCGTCGAAGTCACGCAGACCAAGGTGCGCCGCGACCGCATGGGTCACATCGACCTGGCCGCGCCCTGCGCGCACATCTGGTTCCTGAAGTCGCCTGCCGTCGCGTCTGGGCCTGGTGCTCGACATGACGCTGCGCGACATCGAGCGCGTGCTGTACTTCGAAGCCTACGTGGTCGTCGACCCCGGCATGACGCCGCTGAAGAAGTTCAGCATCATGTCCGAGGACGACTACGACGCCAAGCGCACCGAGTACGGTGACGAGTTCGTCGCCCTGATGGGCGCCGAAGGCATCAAGAAGCTGCTCGAAGAGATCGACCTCGACGTCGAGATCGAGCAAGCTGCGCGACGACATGACCGGCTCCGAGCTGAAGGTCAAGAAGAACTCCAAGCGCCTGAAGGTGATGGAAGCCTTCAAGAAGTCGGGCATCAAGCCGCAGTGGATGGTGATGGACGTGCTGCCGGTGCTGCCGCCGGACCTGCGTCCGCTGGTGCCGCTGGACGGCGGCCGCTTCGCCACCTCCGACCTGAACGACCTGTACCGCCGCGTCATCAACCGCAACAACCGCCTGCGCGCGGCTGCTGGAGCTGAAGGCGCCGGAGATCATCGTGCGCAACGAGAAGCGCATGCTGCAGGAGGCGGTGGACTCGCTGCTGGACAACGGCCGCCGCGGCAAGGCGATGACGGGCGCGAACAAGCGCGCGCTCAAGTCGCTGGCCGACATGATCAAGGGCAAGAGCGGCCGCTTCCGCCAGAACCTGCTGGGCAAGCGCGTCGACTACTCGGGCCGTTCGGTCATCGTGGTCGGCCCGACGCTCAAGCTGCACCAGTGCGGCCTGCCCAAGCTGATGGCGCTGGAGCTGTTCAAGCCCTTCATCTTCTCGCGCCTGGAAGCGATGGGCATCGCCACCACCATCAAGGCGGCGAAGAAGGAAGTCGAATCCGGCACGCCGGTGGTCTGGGACATCCTGGAAGAGGTGATCAAGGAGCACCCGGTGATGCTGAACCGCGCGCCGACGCTGCACCGCCTGGGCATCCAGGCGTTCGAGCCGGTGCTGATCGAAGGCAAGGCGATCCAGCTGCATCCGCTGGTCTGCGCGGCCTTCAACGCCGACTTCGACGGCGACCAGATGGCCGTCCACGTGCCGCTGTCGATCGAAGCGCAGATGGAAGCCCGCACGCTGATGCTGGCCTCCAACAACGTGCTGTTCCCGGCCAACGGCGAACCGTCCATCGTGCCGTCGCAGGACGTGGTGCTGGGCCTGTACTACGCGACGCGCGAACGCATCAACGCCAAGGGCGAAGGCATGATCTTCTCCGACGTGGCCGAGGTGCAGCGCGCGCTGGACAACGACGCAGGTCGAGATCACCGCCAAGGTCAGCGTGCGCCTGACCGAGTGGATCAAGGACAAGGACACCGGCGAGTTCGCGTCCGCAGACCAAGCTCGTCGACACCACGGTCGGCCGCGCGCTGCTGTCGCGAGATCCTGCCCAAGGGCCTGCCGTTCTCCAACATCAACAAGGCGCTGAAGAAGAAGGAAATCTCGCGCCTGATCAACACCTCCTTCCGCAAGTGCGGCCTGAAGGAAACGGTGGTGTTCGCCGACAAGCTGCTGCAGACCGGCTTCCGCCTGGCCACGCGCGCCGGCATCTCGATCGCGATCGACGACATGCTGGTGCCCAAGGAGAAGCCGGGCCTGATCGAGCGCGCCGAGAAGGAAGTCAAGGAGATCGAGCAGCAGTACGTCTCGGGCCTGGTGACCGCCGGCGAGCGCTACAACAAGGTGGTCGACATCTGGGGCAAGACCGGCGACGAAGTCGGCAAGGTCATGATGGCCCAGCTGGCCAAGCAGAAGGTGCATCGACCGCCACGGCAAGGAAGTCGACCAGGAGTCGTTCAACTCCATCTACATGATGGCCGACTCCGGGCGCGCGCGGCTCGGCCGCGCAGATCCGCCAGCTGGCGGGCATGCGCGGCCTGATGGCCAAGCCGGACGGCTCGATCATCGAGACGCCGATCACCGCGAACTTCCGCGAAGGCCTGAACGTTCTGCAGTACTTCATCTCCACCCACGGCGCCCGCAAGGGCCTGGCGGACACGGCGCTGAAGACGGCGAACTCCGGCTACCTGACGCGCCGCCTGGTCGACGTGACGCAGGATCTGGTGGTCACCGAAGACGACTGCGGCACCGCACAACGGCATCGAACATGCGCGCCCTGGTCGAGGGCGGCGAAGTCATCGAGATCGCTGCGCGACCGCATCCTGGGCCGCGTCGCGGCCGATCGAGGTGCTGCACCCCGAAACCCAGGAGATGCTGGCGCCCGGCCGGCAGCATGCTGGACGAGGACCTGCTCGACGTGCTCGAGGCCGCCGGCGTCGACGAAGTCAAGGTTCGCACCGCGCTGACCTGCGGCACGCGCTTCGGCCTGTGCGCCAAGTGCTACGGCCGCGACCTGGGCCGCGGCGGCCTGGTCAACGTCGGCGAGGCGATCGGCGTGATCGCGGCGCAGTCGATCGGCGAGCCCGGCACGCAGCTGACGATGCGCACCTTCCACATCGGTGGTGCGGCGTCGCGTGCGGCGGTGGCCTCCAGCGTGGATGCCAAGTCGCGACGGCGTCATCGGCTTCAACGCCACGATGCGCTACGTGACCAACGGCAAGGGCGAACTGGTGGTGATCTCGCGTTCCGGCGAGATCATCATCTCCGACCAGCATGGCCGCGAGCGCGAGCGCCACAAGGTGCCGTACGGCGCCCTGCTGAGCGATCAAGCCCGACCAGCAGCTCAAGGCCGGCACGGTGCTGGCCAACTGGGATCCGCTGACCCGCCCGATCATCACGGAGTTCGCCGGCAAGGCGAAGTTCGAGAACGTCGAAGAAGGCGTGACGGTGGCCAAGCAGCTCGACGAAGTGACCGGCCTGTCGACGCTGGTGGTCATCGACCCGAAGCGCCGCGGCGCGGCCAAGGTGGTGCGCCCGCAGGTCAAGCTGCTCGACGCCGCCGGCAACGAGGTGAAGATCCCCGGCACCGACCACTCGGTGACGATCGGCTTCCCGGTCGGCTCGCTGATCCAGATCCGCGACGGCCAGGACCTGGTGCCTGGCGAAGTGCTGGCGCGCATTCCGGTCGAAGGCCAGAAGACGCGCGACATCACCGGCGGTCTGCCGCGTGTGGCCGAGCTGTTCGAAGCCCGCAGCCCGAAGGACAAGGGCACGCTGGCCGAGATGACCGGCACGGTGTCGTTCGGCAAGGAGACCAAGGGCAAGGTTCGCCTGCAGATCACCGACCCGGACGGCAAGGTCTACGAGGAGCTGGTGCCCAAGGAGAAGAACATCCTGGTGCACGAAGGCCAGGTGGTCAACAAGGGCGAGTCGATCGTCGACGGTCCGGCCGATCCGCAGGACATCCTGCGCCTGCTGGGCATCGAGGAACTGGCGCGCTACATCGTCGACGAGGTGCAGGACGTCTACCGTCTGCAGGGCGTGAAGATCAACGACAAGCACATCGAGGTGATCGTTCGCCAGATGCTGCGCCGCGTGCAGATCGTCAACCCGGGCGACACCGCCTACATCGCCGGCGAGCAGGTCGAGCGCTCGGAGATGCTGGACACCAACGATCGCATGCTCGCCGAAGGCAAGCTGCCGGCCACCCATGCCGACGTGCTGCTGGGCATCACCAAGGCGTCGCTGTCGACCGACAGCTTCATCTCGGCGGCGTCCTTCCAGGAAACGACGCGGGTGCTCACCGAAGCGGCCATCATGGGCAAGCGCGACGAGCTGCGCGGCCTGAAGGAAAACGTCATCGTCGGCCGCCTGATCCCCGCGGGCACCGGCATGGCCTTCCACGACGCCCGCAAGGCCAAGGAAGCGATGGACGACGCCGAGCGCCGCGCCATCGCGATGCAGGAGGCCGAGGAACTGGCCGCCGTGCAGATGGCGCAGGTGGATGCTGCTTCTGCAGCGGCTGCAGCGGCCGGAGAAGGTACCGAGTAGTCGGCACGCGTCCCGTCAGCAAGGGCGACTTCGGTCGCCCTTTTTCATGCCGGCGGCGACCAGTTCTCGGGTGTGCAGATGCGCAGGCCCAGCGGCATTGCGCGGCGGGCGAGCTTGAGGACCGCCCGGTCGCGGCTGAGCAACGCGCTTGCGCCCACGTGGCAGGCCAGGTCGAGGAACTTCTGGTCGTCGGGGTCGGTGCAGCGCAACGGGTTCGTGGGGACCACAGCGGGCGGATTCACGGGACACGCCCAACGGTCCCACTGCATCCACAGCTGAGCGATATCGACCTGTCTAGACTGCCAGTTCGCGCGAGTGAGTACATGCTCCAGCTCCAGGCGCATCGCGGCGGAAACCACCCAGCGACACCGCCCGGCGGTCACCTCGTCGGCGAGCGCGGCCAGGCGGACGTCCCGAAAGAACAGCCAGTCCAGCACCACGTTGCTGTCCAGAACGATGGTGTGGGCCTTGCTGTCGATGTCCTCAGGCAATCCGAATCCTTGCAGAGCGTCGGCGCGCCGAATATACTCGCAGGCTTTTCGGCAGATACTGCTGCGCTCTTTGTCGGGCGACTCACCGCGAATCTCGTCCGCCCCGATGGCCTGTGTTGACGGCATCGACGGCGTGACAGCAGCGGCTTCGGGTCGGTTCCTCACCAGGGCTGCCCGGCTTCTTCACCGAAAACCAGCAGCGCCAATCGGGTCCGAGAGACTCCAAACGGGAACAGTTCAGCTTATGCCTACCATCAACCAGCTCGTGCGTCACGGCCGCGAAGTCGAGGTCACGAAGTCCAAGTCGCCGGCGATGCAAAACAGCCCGCAGCGCCGCGGCGTGTGCACCCGCGTCTACACCACCACGCCGAAGAAGCCGAACTCGGCACTCCGCAAGGTGGCCAAGGTCCGCCTGACCAACGGCTTCGAGATCATTTCGTACATCGGCGGCGAAGGCCACAACCTGCAGGAACACAGCGTGGTGCTGGTTCGCGGCGGCCGCGTCAAGGACCTGCCGGGCGTGCGTTACCACATCGTGCGCGGCTCGCTTGACCTGCAGGGCGTGAAAGACCGCAAGCAGTCGCGCTCGAAGTACGGCGCCAAGCGCCCGAAGAAGGCGTAAATCGTTCTCGTCACCGCCCGGCATGCCAGGCGGGACATGTTTCGGCGGGCCTTCGGGACCGTCGAGTAAGTGGCGGGCCCGAATGCGTGGCCGCCGAGGCCTCAGCCTGACGCTGGGGCCAACTGAAGCCAAAGGAAGAGTGTCATGCCACGTCGTCGCGAAGTCCCCAAACGGGACATCCTCCCCGATCCGAAGTTCAATTCGGTCGATCTGTCCAAGTTCATGAACGTGATCATGGAGTCGGGCAAGAAGGCCATTGCCGAGCGCATCATCTACGGTGCCCTCGAGCAGGTGGAAAAGAAGTCGGGCAAGGACCCGCTGGAGATCTTCACCGTCGCCTTGAACAACATCAAGCCGATGGTCGAAGTGAAGTCGCGCCGCGTCGGTGGTGCGAACTACCAGGTGCCGGTGGAAGTGCGCCCGGTGCGTCGCGTGGCGCTCGCCATGCGCTGGCTCAAGGAATCGGCCCGCAAGCGCGGTGAGAAGTCCATGGCGCAGCGCCTGGCCAACGAACTGCTCGAGGCTGTTGAAGGCCGCGGCGGCGCGATGAAGAAGCGCGACGAAGTCCACCGCATGGCCGAGGCCAACAAGGCGTTCTCGCACTTCCGCTTCTGACCACCAGGCCACAAGCCTGACGTTTCGCCCCCGGCCGCTCTTCGGGTTTACACGAACCCGCGAGCGGCCCAAGTATTTGGAGTCACCTGACCATGGCCCGCAAGACCCCCATCGAGCGCTATCGCAACATCGGCATCTCCGCGCACATCGACGCCGGCAAGACCACGACCACCGAGCGCATCCTGTACTACACCGGTGTGAACCACAAGATCGGTGAAGTTCACGACGGTGCGGCGACCATGGACTGGATGGAGCAGGAGCAGGAACGTGGCATCACGATCACGTCGGCTGCGACCACCTGCTTCTGGAAGGGCATGGACCTGTCCTACCCCGAGCACCGCATCAACATCATCGACACCCCGGGGCACGTCGACTTCACCATCGAGGTGGAGCGTTCAATGCGCGTGCTCGACGGCGCCTGCATGGTGTACTGCGCCGTCGGCGGCGTGCAGCCGCAGTCCGAGACGGTCTGGCGTCAGGCCAACAAGTACAAGGTGCCGCGTCTGGCGTTCGTCAACAAGATGGACCGCACCGGTGCGAACTTCTTCAAGGTCTACGACCAGATGAAGGTGCGACTGAAGGCCAATCCGGTGCCCATCGTGGTGCCCATCGGTTCGGAAGAGAACTTCACCGGCGTGATCGACCTCATCAAGATGAAGGCGATCGTCTGGGACGAGGCCTCGCAGGGCATGAAGTTCGAGTTCCAGGAAATCCCGGCGGCGCTTCTTGCCGACGCGCAGAAGTGGCGCGAAAACATGGTCGAGGCAGCCGCAGAGGCCAGCGAAGACCTGATGAACAAGTACCTGGAATCGGGCGAGTTGACCGAGGCCGAGATCAAGCTCGGCATTCGCACGCGCACGATTGCCGCCGAGATTCAGCCGATGTTCTGCGGCACCGCCTTCAAGAACAAGGGTGTGCAGCGCATGCTCGATGGCGTCATCGACTTCATGCCTTCGCCCGTCGACATTCCGCCGGTGCCGGGCACCGACGAAGACGAGAAGCCGATCGAGCGGCGCGCTGCCGACAACGAGAAGTTCGCTGCGCTCGCTTTCAAGCTGATGACCGACCCGTATGTTGGCCAGTTGACGTTCGTGCGCGTGTACTCGGGCGTGCTCAAGTCCGGTGACTCGGTTTACAACCCGATCCGCGGCAAGAAGGAGCGCATCGGCCGGATCCTGCAGATGCACGCCAACCAGCGCGAAGAAATCAAGGAAATTCTGGCCGGCGACATCGCGGCCTGCGTGGGTCTGAAGGACGTCACCACAGGAGAGACTCTGTGCGATCCGGAACATGTCATCACGCTCGAGCGCATGGTGTTCCCTGAGCCCGTGATTTCGCAGGCCGTGGAGCCCAAGACCAAGGCCGACCAGGAAAAGATGGGCGTGGCTCTCGGCCGCCTGGCGGCGGAGGATCCGTCGTTCCGCCTGCGCACCGACGAAGAATCTGGCCAGACCATCATCTCTGGCATGGGCGAGCTGCACCTGGAAATCATTGTCGACCGCATGAAGCGCGAGTTCGGCGTGGAAGCGAACGTCGGCAAGCCGCAGGTGGCTTACCGCGAGACGATCCGCAAGCCCGTGACCGACGTCGAAGGCAAGTTCGTGCGCCAGTCCGGCGGCAAGGGCCAGTACGGCCACGTCGTGCTGAGCATCGAGCCGCAGGAGCCGGGCAAGGGCTTCGAGTTCGTCGATGCGATCAAGGGTGGCGTCGTGCCGCGCGAGTTCATCCCCGCGGTCAAGAAGGGCGTGGAAGACACGCTGCCCAACGGCGTGCTTGCCGGGTATCCCGTGGTGGACGTGAAGGTCACGCTGACCTTCGGCTCGTACCACGAGGTTGACTCGAACGAAAACGCGTTCAAGATGGCCGCGTCGATGGGTTTCAAGGACGGCTGCCGCAAGGCCAGCCCGGTGATCCTCGAGCCGATGATGGCCGTCGAGGTGGAGACCCCTGAAGACTACGCGGGCAACGTGATGGGCGACCTGTCATCCCGCCGCGGCATGGTTCAGGGCATGGACGACATGCCTGGCGGCGGCAAGGTCATCAAGGCCGAAGTTCCGCTGTCGGAAATGTTCGGCTACTCGACGACGCTGCGTTCGATGTCGCAGGGCCGAGCCACCTACACGATGGAGTTCAAGCACTACGCCGAAGCCCCGAAGAACGTGGCCGACGCGATCATCACCGCGCGCGGCAAGTAAGCCGCCAGTCGACGCCAGACCGATACCAAGCCGGTCTTCGGCACGCCCGCCGTCGGCTGCCAGTGGCAGACGGAAACACGCGGTGCCGGAAACCTTAAACACCCACTGGCAACTGCTCTTTATTCGGAGAATCTGAAATGGCAAAAGGCAAATTTGAGCGCACCAAGCCCCACGTGAACGTTGGGACGATTGGGCACGTGGACCATGGCAAGACGACGCTGACGGCGGCGATCACGACCGTGCTGTCGGCCAAGTTTGGTGGCGAGGCCAAGGCCTACGACCAGATCGATGCGGCGCCCGAAGAGAAGGCACGCGGCATCACCATCAACACCGCGCACGTCGAGTACGAGACCAGCAAGCGCCACTACGCGCACGTCGACTGCCCCGGGCACGCCGACTACGTCAAGAACATGATCACCGGTGCGGCCCAGATGGACGGCGCCATCCTGGTCGTGAGCGCGGCCGACGGCCCCATGCCCCAGACCCGCGAGCACATCCTGCTCGCCCGTCAGGTGGGTGTTCCGTACATCATCGTCTTCATGAACAAGTGCGACATGGTCGACGACGCCGAGCTGCTCGAGCTCGTCGAGATGGAAGTGCGCGAGCTTCTGGACAAGTACGACTTCCCTGGCGACAAGACCCCCATCATCCACGGCAGCGCCAAGCTCGCCATGGAAGGCGACAAGGGCGAGCTCGGCGAAGGCGCCATCATGAAGCTGGCCGACGCGCTCGACAGCTACATCCCCACGCCCGAGCGCGCCATCGACGGCGCCTTCCTGATGCCTGTCGAAGACGTGTTCAGCATCTCCGGGCGCGGCACCGTCGTCACCGGGCGTATCGAGCGCGGTGTGGTCAAGGTTGGCGAAGAAATCGAGATCGTGGGCATCAAGGCCACGCAAAAGACCACCTGCACCGGCGTCGAGATGTTCCGCAAGCTGCTCGACCAGGGCCAGGCGGGTGACAACGTGGGCATTTTGCTGCGCGGCACCAAGCGCGAAGACGTCGAGCGCGGCCAGGTGCTGTGCAAGCCCGGCAGCATCAAGCCGCACACGCACTTCACCGCCGAGGTGTACGTGCTGAGCAAGGAAGAGGGTGGTCGTCACACGCCGTTCTTCAACAACTACCGTCCGCAGTTCTACTTCCGCACGACGGACGTGACGGGTGCGGTGGAGCTGCCCAAGGACAAGGAGATGGTGATGCCTGGCGACAACGTCAGCATCACGGTCAAGCTGATCGCCCCGATCGCCATGGAAGAGGGCCTGCGCTTTGCGATCCGCGAAGGCGGCCGCACCGTCGGCGCAGGCGTCGTCGCAAAGATCATGGAATAAGGAGCGGACATGTCCAAGCAGAAAATCCGCATCCGCCTCAAGGCGTTCGACTACAAGCTGATCGACCAGTCGGCGCTGGAAATCGTGGACACCGCCAAGCGCACCGGCGCGATCGTCAAGGGCCCAGTGCCCCTGCCGACGCGCATGCAGCGTTTCGACATCCTGCGTTCGCCGCACGTCAACAAGACGAGCCGCGACCAGTTCGAGATCCGCACGCACCAGCGCCTGATGGACATCGTCGACCCGACCGACAAGACCGTGGACGCGCTGATGAAGCTCGATCTGCCGGCCGGCGTGGACGTGGAAATCAAGCTGCAGTAGAATCGCAGGCTTTCCCGGTGGCGCGACCCTGAGCAATGCTCGGGGCGACGCCGCCAAACTCATCAGCCTGGCCAATCGATGTCGGGCATTGGAGAAACTAAATGAGTCTGAGCAACCGTCTCGGTTTGCTGGGGCGCAAGGTGGGCATGATGCGCATCTTCACGGACGATGGCGACGCCATTCCCGTGACGGTGCTCGACGTGTCGAACAACCGCGTCACCCAGGTCAAGACCGACGAAACCGACGGCTACACGGCCATCCAGGTGGCCTTCGGTACGCGCAAGGCGTCCCGAGTGACCAAGCCCGAAGCGGGCCACCTCGCCAAGGCGGGCGTCGAAGCCGGTGAAGTCCTCAAGGAATTCCGTGTGGCCGCCGACGTGGCAGCCTCCTACAAGCCGGGCGCCCAGGTGCCGGTGAGCTTGTTTGCAACGGGGCAGCTCGTGGATGTGCAGGGCACTTCCATCGGCAAGGGATTCACGGGCACGATCAAGCGCCACAACTTCAGCTCGCAGCGGGCGTCGCACGGCAACAGCCGTTCGCACAACGTGCCGGGCTCGATCTCGATGGCGCAGGATCCGGGCCGCGTGTTCCCGGGCAAGAAGATGTCCGGCCACCTTGGTGACGTGACCAAGACGGTCCAGAACCTCGACATCGTGCGCATCGACGAAGCCCGTCAGCTGCTGCTGGTGCGTGGCGCGGTGCCGGGTGCGAAGAACGGCCACGTGGTCGTCAGCCCCGCCATCAAGGCCAAGTTGAAGAAGGGAGCCCAGTGATGCAGCTCGAGCTCCTGAACGAACAGGGTCAGGCGACGTCGAAGGTCGATGCGCCGGACACCGTGTTCGCGCGCGACTACAACGAAGCCCTGGTGCACCAGGTGGTCGTGGCCTTCCAGGCCAACGCCCGCCAGGGAACCCGTGCGCAGCTCGACCGCGCCGAGGTGAAGCACTCGACCAAGAAGCCGTGGCGCCAGAAGGGCACCGGCCGTGCCCGCGCGGGCATGACCTCCTCGCCGCTGTGGCGCGGGGGCGGTCGGATCTTCCCGAACAGCCCGGACGAGAACTTCTCGCACAAGATCAACAAGAAGATGTACCGCGCCGGCATGGCCGCCATCTTCTCGCAACTGGCTCGTGATGGCCGCCTCGCCGTGGTCGATTCCATCAAGGTGGATTCGCCCAAGACCAAGCAGCTCGCGGCCAAGTTCAAGGCGATGGGCCTGGACTCGGTGCTGGTGATTTCGGACCAGGTGGATGACAACCTGCTGCTGGCCTCGCGCAATCTGGCCAATGTGCTGGTGGTTGAGCCTCGCTACGCCGATCCGCTCTCGCTGGTCTTCTACAAGAAGGTGCTGGTGACCAAGGCGGCGATCGAGCAGCTCAAGGAGATGTTCGCATGAGCGCCAATCCCAAGATTCCGAACAAGTTCGACGAAGGCCGCCTGGCGCAGGTGCTGGTGGCCCCGATCGTGAGCGAAAAGGCCACGCGCGTGGGCGAGAAGAACAACCAGGTGTTGTTCAAGGTGCTGCGCGACGCCACCAAGCCTGAGATCAAGGCCGCGGTCGAACTGATGTTCAAGGTCGAGGTCGACTCGGTGTCGACCGTCACCCAAAAGGGCAAGGTCAAGCGCTTCGGCAAGTCCATCGGCCGTCGTGACCACGTCAAGAAGGCATACGTTGCCTTGAAGGCGGGCCAGGAGCTCAACTTCTCCGGGGAGGCCGCGTAATGGCCGTCATCAAAGTCAAACCGACCTCGCCGGGCCGCCGTGCCGTGGTGAAGGTGGTGCATCCGCACCTCTACAAGGGCAAGCCCGAGGCATCGCTGCTCGAGCCGCAGATGCAGAACGCTGGCCGCAACAACAACGGCCACATCACCATCCGCCACAAGGGCGGTGGTCACAAGCACCACTATCGCGTGGTCGATTTCGTGCGCAACAAGGACGGCGATCCCGGCGAAGGTCGAGCGCATCGAGTACGACCCGAACCGCACGGCCCACATCGCGCTGGTGTGCTATGCCGACGGCGAGCGTCGCTACATCATCGCGCCGCGCGGCCTGGAGGTGGGTGCCACCGTCCTGAGCGGCGCCGAAGCGCCGATCAAGGCAGGCAACACGCTGCCGATCCGCAACATCCCGGTGGGTTCGATCATCCACTGCATCGAGATGCTGCCGGGCAAGGGCGCGCAGATCGCTCGCTCGGCGGGTGCTTCGGTCACGCTGCTGGCGCGTGAAGGCACCTACGCTCAGCTGCGCCTGCGCTCGGGTGAAGTCCGCAAGATCCACATCGACTGCCGCGCCACCATCGGTGAGGTGAGCAACGAAGAGCACAGCCTGCGCCAGTACGGCAAGGCCGGTGCGATCCGCTGGAAGGGCATCCGCCCGACCGTGCGCGGCGTCGCGATGAACCCGGTGGACCACCCGCACGGCGGCGGCGAAGGCCGCACCGGCGAAGGCCAGGCACCTGTGTCGCCGTGGAACACGCTGACCAAGGGCTACCGCACCCGCAACAACAAGCGCACGCAGACGATGATCGTCTCGCGTCGCAAGAAATAAGGGGCTGACGACATGACCCGTTCGCTCAAGAAAGGTCCCTTCGTGGACCACCACCTGATGGCCAAGGTCGAAAAGGCTGCCGCCATCAAGGACAAGAAGCCCATCAAGACCTGGTCGCGCCGCAGCACGATCCTGCCCGAGTTCATCGGGCTGACGATCGCCGTGCACAACGGCAAGCAGCACGTGCCCGTCTACGTGTCGGACCAGATGGTCGGTCACAAGCTCGGTGAGTTTGCGCTCACGCGCACGTTCAAGGGGCACCCGGCTGACAAGAAGGCCGCGAAGAAATAAGGATGACGACGATGGAAACCCGTTCAATCGTTCGCGGTGTTCGACTTTCGGCCGACAAGGGCCGCCTCGTGGCCGACATGGTCCGCGGCAAGAAGGTCGACCAGGCGCTCAACATCCTGACGTTCACCCCCAAGAAGGCCGCCGGCATCATCAAGAAGGCGCTCGAATCGGCCATTGCCAATGCCGAGCACAACGACGGTGCCGACATCGACGAACTGAAGGTCAAGACGATCTTCGTCGAGCAGGCCGCCACGCTGAAGCGATTCTCCGCACGGGCCAAGGGCCGCGGCAACCGCATCAGCAAGCCGACCTGCCACATCTTCGTCACCGTCGGCAACTGAGGCCTCAAGGAACACCATGGGACAAAAGATTCATCCGGTCGGCTTCCGTTTGCCGGTCACGCGCAACTGGGCCTCGCGCTGGTATGCCTCGAACCAGAACTTCGCCACCATGCTGGCCGAAGACCTGAAGGTTCGCGAGTACCTCAAGGCGCGCCTCAAGAGCGCCGCGGTGTCGCGCATCCTGATCGAGCGCCCCGCCAAGAACGCCCGCATCACCATTTTCTCGGCGCGTCCGGGCGTGGTGATCGGCAAGAAGGGCGAGGACATCGAGAACCTCAAGGCCGAGCTGACCGCGCCGCCTCGGCGTGCCGGTGGCGGTGAACATCGAAGAAGTGCGCAAGCCCGAGATCGATGCGCAGCTGATCGCCGACAGCATCACCCAGCAGCTCGAGAAGCGCATCATGTTCCGCCGCGCCATGAAGCGCGCGATGCAGAACGCCATGCGACTGGGCGCGCAGGGCATCAAGCTGATGTCGTCGGGCCGACTGAACGGCATCGAGATCGCCCGTTGCGAGTGGTACCGCGAAGGTCGCGTGCCGCTTCACACCCTCAAGGCCGACATCGACTACGGCTTCTCCGAAGCCAAGACGACCTACGGCGTGATCGGAGTGAAGTGCTGGGTCTATCGTGGTGATCGCCTGGGTGACTGGTGAAGCGCCGGCGGCCAAGCCCGAGAGACGACGACGACCGCCGTCCGCGTCGCGGCCCGCCGCGCCTGGCGCTCCGGGTGCGCCGGCGCCCCGTGGCCGAGGTCCGTGCCGACCGTGGCGCTCCGCGCCAGGCCGGCGCGCCGGCCGACGGCAGCGACAAGCCGGCGGTCGCGACCGACGCCCCGAAGACTCCCACCGTCAAGCGCGTCCGCAAGGCCGTCGGCGCCCGGCGGTGAGAGCAAAGGAGAATAAGAATGCTGCAACCTGCACGCAGAAAATACCGAAAAGAACAGAAGGGTCGCAACACCGGCATCGCCACGCGTGGCGCTGCGGTGTCGTTCGGCGACTTCGGCCTGAAGGCGACCGAGCGCGGCCGTCTCACGGCGCGCCAGATCGAAGCGGCTCGCCGTGCGATCTCGCGCCACGTCAAGCGCGGTGGCCGCATCTGGATCCGCATCTTCCCGGACAAGCCCATCTCGCAGAAGCCGGCCGAAGTCCGCATGGGCAACGGCAAGGGCAACCCCGAGTACTACGTCGCCGAGATCCAGCCGGGCAAGGTCCTGTACGAAATCAATGGCGTGCCTGAGGCGCTGGCCCGCGAGGCCTTCCAGCTGGCTTCCGCCAAGCTGCCGCTGAAGACCACGTTCGTCGCCCGCGCGATTGGCGCTTGAGGCGGCAAAGGAACACCACATGAAAGCATCTGAACTGCGCGCCAAGGATGTGCCTGCGCTGGAAAAAGAGGTCAGCGACCTGCTGAAGGCTCACTTCGGTCTGCGCATGCAAAAGGCCACCCAGCAGCTGAACAACCATTCGCAGCTGGGCAAGACCCGCCGCGACATCGCTCGCGCCAAGACCGTGCTGGCCCAGAAGAAGAAAGGAGCGACGAAATGACCGAAGCTCAAACCGAGACCCAAGGCCAAGAACACCCGAACCCTCGTCGGCAAGGTGGTCAGCGACAAGCGCGCCAAGACCGTGACCGTGCTGATCGAGCGCCGCACCAAGCACGAGCTGTACGGCAAGATCGTCGCCAAGTCGAGCAAGTACCACGCGCACGACGAAAAGGGCGAGTACAAGATGGGTGACGTGGTTGAGATCGCCGAAAGCCGGCCGATCTCCAAGACCAAGTCCTGGGTCGTGACGCGCCTGGTCCAGAAGGCCCAGATCGTCTAAGCCCGTGAGCGGATCGCGGCCATGCCCGCCCCGCAGCCAACCGACGGTCGGAACGCTAGAGTACTGGCTTCCGGCCGTTGCCGTTTGCGACGCGTGCTGTCAAGCATTCCAACAAGGAGATTTGCATGATCAAGGTAGGTGACAAGCTTCCCGCGGCCAGCCTGCAGGAGTTCATCGAAGTCGAGGGCAACGGTTGTTCACTCGGGCCCAACACATTCGAGGTGGGCAAGCTCACCGCCGGCAAGACGATCGCGATCTTCGCGCTGCCTGGTGCGTACACGCCCACCTGTTCGGCCAAGCACGTACCGGGCTACGTCGAGAAGGCGGCTGAACTCAAGTCCGCAGGCGTCGACGAAATCTGGTGCATCTCGGTCAACGATGCCTTCGTCATGGGCGCCTGGGGCCGGGACCAGAAGACCGCAGGCAAAGTGCGCATGATGGCGGACGGCAGCGCCGACTTTTCCAAGGCGGTGGGGCTGACCCTGGACCTGACGGCACGTGGCATGGGCCTGCGGTCCAACCGCTACTCCATGCTCGTGGTGGACGGCGTGGTCAAGTCGCTCAATGTTGAAGGGCCTGGCAAGTTCGAAGTCAGCGACGCTGCCACCTTGCTGGCCCAGGCCAAGAAGCTCTCGGCCTGACCCGAAGCGATGGCCGAGTGCGGCAACATGTTTGACATGCGGATGGTGCACGAGGCATAATCCGCAGCTTCGCCGAAATCAGCCGGCAGCACCGTTCGGTGTCTGACGGCTTCGGATCCGCCCACACGGGTTGGTGAGCTCAACAGAGCAAGCCGGCGCGACGGGCCCAAGACTGACCACGCAGGCAACCGCGCGGTACAAGTTGGGGACAGACAATGATTCAAATGCAGTCGCGGCTCGACGTCGCGGACAACACAGGCGCCAAGTCCGTCATGTGCATCAAGGTGCTGGGCGGCTCCAAGCGTCGCTATGCCGGCATCGGTGACGTGATCAAGGTCTCGATCAAGGAGGCTGCTCCGCGTGGCCGCGTCAAGAAGGGCGAGGTCTACAGTGCCGTGGTCGTGCGCACCGCCAAGGGCGTGCGCCGCCAGGATGGCTCGCTGGTGAAGTTCGACGGCAATGCCGCCGTCCTGCTCAACGCCAAGCTGGAGCCGATCGGCACCCGCATCTTCGGGCCGGTGACGCGCGAACTGCGCACCGAGCGCTTCATGAAGATCGTCTCGCTCGCACCGGAAGTGCTCTGAGCGCACCGACGTAAGGAGAATCCATGAACAAGATTCGCAAGGGCGACCAAGTCATCGTTCTGACCGGCCGCGACAAGGGCAAGCGCGGCACCGTGCAGAAGCGCGTCGATGAAGAGCGCATCATCGTCGACGGCGTCAACGTGGTGAAGAAGCACGTCAAGCCGAACCCGATGAAGGGCACCACCGGCGGCGTGGTCGACAAGACGTTGTCGATTCACCAGAGCAATGTCGCGATCTACAACCCGGCCACGTCCAAGGCGGACCGGGTGGGCATCAAGCTGCTCGCCGACGGCAAGAAGGTGCGCGTCTACAAGTCCAGCGGCGACGAGATCAAGGCGTAAGGATCATGGCCAAACAGCAAGCCTCACAAGCCGCGGCTCCGGTCGCGCGACTGCAGCAGCAGTTCACCGACAAGATCGCGCCCGAACTCATCAAGAAGTTCGGCTACAAGTCGCCGATGCAGGTGCCGCGCATCACCAAGATCACGCTGAACATGGGCGTGAGCGAGGCGGTTTCGGACAAGAAGGTCATGGACAACGCGGTGGGTGATCTCACCAAGATCGCCGGACAAAAGCCGGTGGTCACCAAGTCCAAGAAGGCCATCGCCGGCTTCAAGATTCGGGACGGCGTTCCCATCGGCACGATGGTCACGCTGCGCGGTGTGCGCATGTACGAGTTCCTGGACCGCTTCGTGACCATCGCCCTGCCGCGCGTGCGCGACTTCCGCGGTATCTCGGGGCGCGCCTTCGACGGCCGTGGCAACTACAACATCGGCGTGAAGGAACAGATCATCTTCCCCGAGATCGAGTACGACAAGGTCGATGCGCTGCGTGGGCTGAACATCAGCATCACCACCACCGCCAAGAACGACGATGAGTGCAAGGCACTGCTCACCGCGTTCAAATTCCCGTTCAAGAACTGAGGTGGCCTGTGGCTAAAACTTCCCTCATCCAGCGCGAACTCAAGCGCACGCAACTCGTCGCCAAGTACGCCAAGAAGTACAACGAGCTCAAGGCCACCGCGAACGACGCCAAGAAGTCCGACGAGGAGCGCTACGCCGCCCGTCTCGAGCTGCAGAAGCTGCCGCGCAACGCCTACCCGACGCGTCAGCGCAATCGCTGCGAGCTGACCGGTCGTCCCCGCGGCACGTTCCGCAAGTTCGGCCTGGGCCGCAACAAGATCCGCGAACTGGCCTTCAAGGGCGACATCCCGGGTGTCGTCAAGGCCAGCTGGTAATCGGCGCGCCGAGCAGGAGCAAATCCCATGAGCATGAGTGATCCCATCGCCGATATGCTGACCCGCATCCGCAACGCGCAGATGGTCGAGAAACCGACCGTCGTGATGCCGTCGTCGAAGCTGAAGGTCGCGATCGCCAAGGTCCTGAAGGACGAGGGCTACATCGAGAACTTCGCCATTCGTGGCGAAGCGGACAAGCCCGAACTGGAAATCGCGTTGAAGTACTACGCCGGCCGTCCGGTGATCGAGCACATCGAGCGCGTGAGCCGTCCGGGTCTGCGCATCTACAAGGGCCGCCACGACATCCCGAACGTGATGAACGGGCTGGGTGTGGCCATCGTGACCACGCCCAAGGGCGTGATGACGGATCGCAAGGCGCGCCAGGCCGGTATCGGCGGCGAAGTGCTCTGCTACGTCGCTTGATGCGCCAAATTCTGGAGAAGCAGACATGTCACGCGTAGGAAAAATGCCGATCACCGTGCCCAAGGGCGTGGATGTGTCGGTGACCGCAGACAAGATCAGCGTCAAGGGTTCGCTCGGGACGCTCGTGCGTCCGGTGAACGAGCTGGTCACGATCAAGAACGAAGACGGCAAGCTGTCCTTCGTGCCGGCGAACGAGTCCGTCGCGGCTGACGCGATGAGCGGCACGATGCGCGCGCTGGTGGCCAACATGGTCAACGGCGTCAGCAAGGGCTTCGAGAAGAAGCTGACGCTGGTGGGTGTGGGCTTCCGCGCCGCCGCCACCGGATCCAAGCTCAATCTTCAAATTGGTTTCTCGCACCCCGTGGCGAAGGACATGCCGGCCGGCATCAAGGTCGAGTGCCCGACGCAGACCGAGATTCTCATCAAGGGCTCCGACCGCCAGGTGGTGGGCCAGATCGCTGCCGAAGTGCGGGCGATTCGCCCGCCCGAGCCCTACAAGGGCAAGGGCATCCGCTACGCCGACGAGAAGGTCTCTCTCAAAGAGACCAAGAAGAAGTAAGGAGCGACGACCATGTCACTGAACAAAAAAGATCAGCGCATCCGCCGCTCGGCTCAGACCCGTGTTCGCATCGCCAAGCAGCGCGTGGCGCGCCTGACGGTGTTCCGCACCAATCTGCACATCTACGCCAGCGTCATCTCCGACGACGGCGCAAGTGTGTTGGCCAGCGCTTCGACAGCCGAAGCCGATGTGCGCAAGGAATTGGGTGCCGCGGGCAAGGGCGCCAACGTTGCTGCAGCCACGATGATTGGCAAGCGCATCGCCGAGAAAGCCAAGGCCGCTGGCATCGAGAAGGTGGCGTTCGATCGCGCCGGGTTTGCCTACCACGGCCGGGTCAAGGCCCTGGCCGAAGCCGCGCGTGAAGCCGGCCTGCAGTTCTGACCGTCGGCGCGACAGCAAGGAATCACAACATGGCAAAGTTTCAACCCCGCGCTCAGACCGAAGGCAACGACGACGGTCTGAAGGAAAAGATGATCGCGGTCAATCGCGTCACCAAGGTCGTCAAGGGCGGTCGCACGCTCAGCTTCGCAGCCCTCACCGTCGTGGGTGACGGCGACGGCCGCATCGGCATGGGCAAGGGCAAGGCCAAGGAAGTGCCGGTGGCGGTGCAAAAGGCGATGGAGGCCGCGCGCCGCAACATGTTCAAGGTGGCTCTCAAGGACGGCTCGATCCACCACAAGGTGGTCGGCGAGCATGGCGCCTCGCGCGTGCTGATGGCGCCTGCCAAGCCAGGTGACGGCATCATCGCCGGCGGCCCGATGCGCGCCGTGTTCGAGGTGATGGGCGTGACCGACATCGTCGCCAAGAGCCTGGGCTCGACCAACCCCTACAACCTGGTGCGCGCCACGCTCGATGCGTTGAAGAGCACCAGCACGCCGGCCGAGATCGCTGCCAAGCGCGGCATGACGGTCGAGCAGCTGTTCGGCTGAGCGGCTCGCAAACCACGCGGAGTCAGACATGAGCGACAAGAAAACCGTCAAGGTCAAGCTGGTGCGCAGCATCGCGGGCACCCGCGAATCGCACCGTGCCACGGTGCGCGGCCTCGGCCTGCGCAAGCTGAACAGCGAATCCACGCTGGAAGACACGCCGTCCGTGCGCGGCATGATCAACAAGGTCTCGTACCTGGTGAAGGTGCTGTAAATGGAACTCAACACCATCAAGCCCGCCGCGGGCGCCAAGCATGCCAAGCGCCGTGTCGGTCGCGGCATCGGCTCCGGGCCTGGGCAAGACCGCGGGTCGCGGTCACAAGGGCCAGAAATCGCGGTCGGGCGGCTACCACAAGGTGGGCTTCGAAGGCGGCCAGATGCCGCTGCAGCGTCGCCTGCCCAAGCGTGGCTTCAAGTCGCACCTGCTCAAGTTCAACGCCGAGATCAACCTCACCGATCTGCAGCGCCTGGATGCCGCCGAGGTCGATCTGCTCACGCTCAAGGCAGCCAAGCTCGTGGGCGAGTTGGCCAAGACGGTCAAGGTCATCAAGTCAGGCGAGCTGACCCGCAAGGTCGCGCTCAAGGGCATCGGCGCGACCGCCGGCGCCAAGGCGGCGATCGAGGCGGCCGGCGGCTCGGTGGCCTGAGCGTCACCTGAACCTGCGGAATCGAGACTCAGTGGCAACCAACGCGAATCAACTGGCCAAGAGCGGCAAGTTCGGCGACCTGCGTCGCCGGCTTGTGTTCCTGTTGCTGGCGCTCGTGGTCTACCGAATCGGCGCGCACATTCCAGTGCCTGGCATCGATCCGGCGCAGCTGCAGGAACTGTTCAAGGGCCAGTCGGGTGGCATCCTGAGCCTGTTCAACATGTTCTCGGGTGGCGCGCTGTCGCGCTTCACCGTGTTTGCGCTCGGCATCATGCCGTACATCTCCGCGTCGATCATCATGCAGCTGATGACCTACGTGGTGCCCACGCTCGAGGCGCTGAAGAAGGAAGGCGAAGCCGGCCGGCGCAAGATCACGCAGTACACACGCTATGGCACGCTGGGTCTGGCGCTGTTCCAGTCGCTGGGCATTGCGCTCGCACTGGAAGGCTCGCCCGGGCTGGTGATCGCGCCGGGCTTCGGTTTCCGCCTGACTGCGGTGGTGAGTCTGGTGGCCGGCACGATGTTTCTGATGTGGCTCGGTGAGCAGATCACCGAGCGCGGCCTGGGCAACGGCATCTCCATCCTGATCTTCGCCGGCATCGCCGCGGGATTGCCGAGTGCCATCGGTGGCCTGTTCGAGCTGGTACGTACTGGCGCGATGGGTATCGCTGGTCTCGATGTTCATCATCGCGATCGTTGCGATCGTCACCTTCGTCGTCGTGTTCGTCGAGCGAGGCCAGCGCAAGATACTGGTCAATTACGCCAAGCGCCAGGTGGGCAACAAGGTCTATGGCGGGCAGTCGTCGCACCTGCCGCTCAAGCTGAACATGTCGGGCGTCATCCCGCCGATCTTCGCCTCGTCCATCATTCTTCTGCCGGCCACGGTGGTGGGATGGTTCGCCACCGGCGATGGCCTGCGCTGGCTCAAGGACCTTGCCGCCCTTCTGTCGCCTGGGCAGCCGATCTACGTGATGCTGTACGCCGCAGCCATCGTGTTCTTCTGCTTCTTCTATACCGCGCTGGTGTTCAACAGCCGCGAGACGGCGGACAACCTCAAGAAGAGCGGTGCGTTCATCCCAGGCATCCGGCCTGGCGAACAGACGGCCAAGCACATCGACCGCATCCTCTCGCGCCTGACGCTGGCCGGCGCGATCTACATCACCGCCGTGTGCCTGCTGCCCGAGTTCCTGGTGCTCAAGTACAACGTGCCGTTCTATTTCGGCGGAACCTCGCTGCTGATCATCGTCGTGGTCACGATGGACTTCTGGGCGCAGGTGCAGAGTTATGTGATGAGCCAGCAGTACGAGTCGCTGTTGAAGAAGGCCAATTTCAAGGCGAGCTGAAGACGACGACATGGCCAAAGACGATGTCATCCAGATGCAGGGCGAGATTCTCGAGAATCTGCCCAACGCCACGTTTCGCGTGAAACTGGAGAACGGGCACGTGGTGCTGGGCCACATCTCCGGAAAGATGCGCATGCACTACATCCGCATCCTTCCCGGCGACAAGGTGACGGTCGAGCTGACGCCCTACGATTTGAGCCGTGCCCGCATCGTGTTCCGGGCCAAGTGAACAGACTGAGCGAAGAGATTCAGGAGAAGACCATGAAAGTAGCCGCATCGGTCAAGAAGATGTGCCGCAACTGCAAGATCATCCGCCGCAAGGGCGTGGTGCGAGTGATCTGCACCGATCCGCGTCACAAGCAGCGTCAAGGCTGATATTGAAGGACAAGCAGCACCATGGCACGTATTGCCGGCATCAACATTCCGCCGCACAAGCACGCCGAGATCGGCCTGACCGCGATCTACGGCATCGGCCGCACCACCGCGCAGAAGATCTGCAACGCGGTCGGCGTGCCGTACTCGAAGAAGATCAAGGATCTGACCGACGGCGACCTGGAGAAGATCCGCGAAGAGATCGGCAGGATGACGATCGAGGGCGACCTGCGCCGCGAGATGTCGATCAACATCAAGCGCCTGATGGACCTCGGCTGCTACCGCGGCTTCCGTCATCGCCGCGGCCTGCCGGTGCGCGGCCAGCGCACCAAGACCAACGCGCGCACCCGCAAGGGCCCGCGCAAGTCGGGCGCCGCTGGTCAAGAAGTGACCCGCAGTGATTTCCCGAACGCAAAGATTGAACAAAGGTCATCACCATGGCTAAGGCACCTGTCAACACCGCCGCCCAACGCGTGCGCAAGAAGGTCCGCAAGAACGTTGCGGACGGCATTGCGCACGTCCACGCGTCGTTCAACAACACGATCATCACGATCACCGATCGCCAGGGTGGCGCGCTGTCCTGGGCCGTCAGCGGTGGCCAGGGCTTCAAGGGCTCGCGCAAGAGCACGCCGTTCGCTGCCCAGGTGGCTGCCGAGGTGGCCGGCCGCGCCGCTCAGGAGCAGGGCATCAAGAACCTCGACGTGCGCATCAAGGGCCCCGGCCCGGGTCGCGAGTCGTCGGTGCGTGCTCTGGCCTCACTGGGCATCCGCATCAACTCGATCTCCGACGTGACGCCGGTGCCGCACAACGGCTGCCGTCCGCAGAAGCGCCGTCGCATCTGAGCACCGTTTTTCCGCGGTCGGCGAAGCCCTTGCGGCCTCGCCGACTTTTTCGCTTGTAACGAAGCCCACCGCCTGAGCGCCCATAACAACACTCGCCAGACTCGCGCGATGACCTCGTCGCAGACGCCGTCGCGTCAGATTGAAGACAAGGAAACAACGTGGCACGTTACCTCGGCCCCAAGGCCAAACTCTCCCGCCGTGAAGGCACCGACCTGTTCCTGAAGAGCGCCCGCCGCCCGATCGGGGACAAGGCCAAGTTCGACAGCAAGCCCGGCCAGCATGGCCGCACCTCGGGCTCGCCGCACCTCCGACTTCGGCCTGCAGCTGCGCGAGAAGCAGAAGGTCAAGCGCATGTACGGCGTGCTGGAGCGCCAGTTCCGCCGCTACTTCGCCGAGGCCGAGCGCCGCAAGGGCAACACCGGCGCCAACCTGCTGCTGCTGCTGGAGTCGCGCCTGGACAACGTCGTCTACCGCATGGGCTTCGGCTCCACGCGCGCCGAAGCGCGCCAGCTGGTGTCGCACAAGGGCATCACGGTCAACGGCGAGGTCGTCAACATCGCGTCCTACTTGGTCAAGGCCGGCGACACGGTGGCCGTGCGCGAGAAGTCGAAGAAGCAGCTGCGCATCACCGATGCGGTCAAGCTGGCCGAGTCGCAGGGCATGCCCGCCTGGGTGCAGGTCGACGCCGACCAAGCTCGAGGGCGTGTTCAAGAAGGCGCCCGACCGCGACGAATTCGGCGCCGACATCAAGGAAGCGCTGATCGTCGAGTTGTACTCGCGCTGAGCTCCGCGCGTCACGGGTCGCCTGCGCGCGCGCGACCGAACCTCTTTCGCTGTGCTTCGTGTGCCGGGCACGCAGCGTGGTGCCAGCTGCCCGGCATGTCCATCAGCCTTATCGGTGTAACGAGCCGAGGGTATTGAGAGGAACAGGACTCAATGCAAACCAATCTGCTGAAACCCAAAGCCATCAACGTGGAGCCGCTGGGCGGCAATCGCGCCAAGGTCACGCTCGAGCCCTTCGAGCGCGGCTACGGCCACACGCTGGGCAACGCGCTGCGGCGCGTGCTGCTGTCGTCGATGGTGGGCTACGCGCCGACCGAAGTGACGATCGCCGGCGTGCTGCACGAGTACTCGACGATCGACGGCGTGCAGGAAGACGTGGTTCACATCATGCTGAACCTCAAGGGCGTGGTGTTCCGCCTGCACAACCGCGACGAAGTCACGCTGGTGCTGCGCAAGGAAGGCGAAGGCCCGGTCACGGCCGGCGACATCCAGACCCCGCACGACGTGGAGATCATCAACCCCGACCACGTGATCGCGCACCTGTCGCAGGGCGGCAAGCTCGACATGCAGATCAAGGTCGAGAAGGGCCGCGGCTACGTGCCGGGCACGATGCGCCGCTTCGGCGACGAGCCGACCAAGTCGATCGGCCGCATCGTGCTGGACGCGTCGTTCTCGCCGGTCTCGCGCGTGAGCTACACGGTCGAGAGCGCCCGCGTCGAGCAGCGCACCGACCTCGACAAGCTGGTGATGGAGATCGAGACCAACGGCGCCATCACGCCCGAAGAGGCGATCCGCTCCTCGGCCAAGATGCTGGTCGAGCAGCTGGCGGTGTTCGCCCAGCTCGAGGGCCAGGTCGACGAAATGTTCGACGCAGCCAGCAGCGCGCGCAGCACGCAGTTCGACCCGATCCTGCTGCGCCCGGTCGACGAGCTCGAACTCACCGTGCGTTCGGCCAACTGCCTGAAGGCCGAGAACATCTACTACATCGGCGACCTGATCCAGCGCACCGAGACCGAGCTGCTCAAGACGCCGAACCTGGGCCGCAAGTCGCTCAACGAAATCAAGGAAGTGCTGGCTTCGCGCGGGCTCACGCTCGGCGCGCGGCTGGAGAACTGGCCGCCCGCAGGGCCTCGACAAGCGCTGAGAATCACCTAGGGTCATCGCGACCCGGTGCACCCGGCAGTACCTGATCCGGCTGCCGGCATTCATAGTCAAGAAAGGAAAGCACCATGCGTCACCGTCACGGACTTCGAAAACTCAACCGCACCTCCGAGCACCGCCTCGCGATGCTGCGCAACATGTGCAACTCGCTGCTCACGCACGAGGCCATCAAGACCACCGTGCCCAAGGCCAAGGAACTGCGCCGCGTCGTCGAGCCGCTGATCACGCTGGCCAAGGAGCCCACGCTGGCCAACCGCCGCCTGGCCTTCGACCGCACGCGCGACCGCGACGTCGTCGCCAAGCTGTTCGCCGAACTCGGCCCGCGCTACAAGGCGCGTCCGGGCGGCTACACCCGCATCCTGAAGATGGGCTTCCGCGTCGGCGACAACGCGCCGATGGCCTTCGTCGAACTGGTCGATCGGCCGGAGCCCGTGGCAACCGAGGCCACCACCGAAGCGGCGGAGTAAGTTGCGCGCGTGACACCCAGAAGGGGCCAGCAGTTGCTGGCCCTTTTTCTTGGACACAGCACCATGCCTGAGCCACTGTTTCGCATCTCGAACCTCCGCAAGCAGTTCGGAGGCAATGTAGTGGTCGATGACCTCTCGCTCGAGATCGAGCCCGGTGAGTGCCTGGGGGTGATCGGCCCCAACGGAGCCGGCAAGACCACCACCATCCGCATGTGCCTCGGCCTTGTCGGCCCGGACGCCGGACGCATCGAGGCATTCGGCCTGCCGATCCCCGAGCGCGTGCGCGAGGCGAAGCAGCGCATCGGCGTGGTGACACAGTTCGACAGCCTGGACCCGGACTTCAGCTGCGTCGAGAACCTGCGCGTGTACGGGCGTTACTTCGGCCTCGACAAGAGGCTCATCGAGGCGCGCATCCCCCGGCTGCTGGAGTTTGCGGCGCTGCAGGCCAAGGCGAACGCCAAACCGGGCGAACTTTCCGGGGGCATGCGCCGCCGGCTCAGCCTGGGCCGGGCGCTGATCAATGATCCCGACCTGCTGCTGCTCGACGAACCCACCACCGGCCTGGATCCTCAGGCACGGCATCTGATGTGGGAGCGTTTGCAAAGCCTGCTGCAGCAGGGCAAGGCGATCCTGCTGACCACGCATTTCATGGACGAGGCGGAGCGCCTGTGCGACCGCCTGCTGGTGCTCGATCACGGTCGGAAGATCGCCGAAGGCACGCCGCGCGGCTTGATCGCGCAGCACCTGGAAAGTGACGTGGTGGAGGTGTACGGCGATGGCGCAGCCGAGGCGGCGGCCGCGCATGGCCAGCTCGCGCAACGTGTCGAAACGAGCGGCGAGACGGTGTTCTTCTATGTGCGCGAACCCAAGCCGCTGCTGGATGCGCTCGCCCAACGCCCCCAGCTGCGCTATCTGCACCGGCCGGCCAACCTCGAAGACCTCTTCCTCAAGCTGACCGGACGCCAGATCCGGGACGAAGCCTGAACCAGAGACTGAACCCGAACCCGAGGCGGAGCCCATGTTGATCTCGCACTACGCGCCACCCCTGCTCACACGCCGCTTCTGGCCGGTGCTGCTGCGCAACCTGCTGGTGTGGCGCAAGCTCGCCGCCGCCAGCATGGTCGGCAACATCGCTGAGCCGTTGATCACTCTGGTGGCGTTCGGCTATGGGCTCGGATCGCTGATCGGCCAGGTTCAAGGGCGGCCCTACGTGGAGTTCCTCGCCTCGGGCAGCATCGCCGTGAGTGCCGCGCTCGCCGCGACCTTCGAGGCGCTGTATTCGGCCTACTCCCGCATGCAGGTGCAGCGCACCTGGGACAGCATCATGAACGCGCCGATCGCACTCGACGACATCGTGTTTGCCGAGATGCTCTGGGCCGCCTGCAAGGCGGTCTTTTCGGTGGCGGCCATCATGGTCGTCATCTTCGCGCTGGGCATCAGTCGCACGCCGCTGCTGATCGCCGCGCTGCCCGTGCTGGGGCTGGTGGGCATCACCTTCGCGTCGATTGCGTTGATCTTCAATGCACTGGCGCAAGGGTACGACTTCTTCACCTACTACTTCACTCTGGTGCTCACGCCGATGACCTTCCTGTCCGGCGTCTACTTCCCCATCGAACAGATGCCGACGTGGCTGCAAGCGGTGGCCCAGGTGCTGCCGCTGACGGCGGCCGTCGATCTGGTCCGCCCGCTGGTTCTGGGGTACTGGCCCAGCGATATCGTGCGCCCCGTCGTGATCCTGATCGCGTATGCCGCGGCGGGCTACTACCTCGCGCTGGTGCTGACGCGTCGCCGATTCTTCGGGTGACGCACCGCGCATCCGCGTGGGCCTGTGCGCTCGACCTTCCCCTGGTCAGAGCGGGTCGGTCGTCGTCATCGAAAGGTGCACGCTGTGCTACACTCATCGGCTCAGTCGCGAGGTGGAGCAGTCTGGTAGCTCGTTGGGCTCATAACCCAAAGGTCGCAGGTTCAAATCCTGCCCTCGCAACCAAGGTTTTCGGAGACTCGACAGGCGTTCTTTCTGTTGATATCCCGTCTGGAGTCGCGGCGCAACAGCGTCGCCGCATCGACAGGCATCTGCAGACGGCTCCCAGTCTTGTCCGGACGGGAGCCGTTTTCGTTTGCGGGTCTCCTGGAGATTCCGCTTCACTGAACAGCCACTGGATCTACACCATGTTCCGCTGTCTTGCATTCGCCCTCGTGGCGCTCGCCTTCTCCGCGCCGTCGCTCGCCCAGGTGCAGCGCAACTTCCCGGCCAACGCCATGCGCGGCACGATCGTGATCGACAGCCCGCCGCAGGTGACGCTCAATGCGCAGCCAGCGCGGCTCGCTCCCGGTGCCCGCATCTTCGGCCAGGACAACCTGCTGCGTCTGTCGGGCTCGCTCGTGGGTCAGAAACTGCTCGTGCACTACACCATCGACATCCAGGGCCTGGTCAAGGACGTGTGGATCCTCACCGCCACCGAAGCCGCCAAGCGGCCCTGGCCCAGCCACGCCGCAGGATCTGCAGACATGGCAGTTCGACGCCGTCACGCAGACCTGGACCCGGCCGTGAGCGCGACCGTGCGAGACGCTGTCGCGAATGGGAGTCGTCGGTGAGCAAGAAGGTCTTCATCAAGACCTTCGGCTGCCAGATGAACGAGTACGACTCCGGCAAGATGGCCGACGTGCTCAATGCAGCCCAGGGCTACGAGCCGACCGACGATGTGGAGCAGGCCGACCTGATCCTGTTCAACACCTGCTCGGTGCGAGAGAAGGCGCAGGAAAAGGTGTTCAGCGATCTCGGCCGCGTGAAGCACCTCAAGGCCAAGGGTGTGATGATCGGTGTGGGCGGTTGCGTGGCCAGCCAGGAAGGCGCGGCCCTCATCGAGCGCGCGCCGTATGTCGACGTCGTCTTCGGCCCGCAGACGCTGCACCGCTTGCCCGCCATGCTCGAGCGCCGCGTGCAGCAGCGACGGCCCCAGGTGGACATCAGCTTTCCGGAGATCGAGAAATTCGATCACCTGCCGCCGGCCCGCAAGGAGGGCGCGACTGCGTTCGTCTCGATCATGGAAGGCTGCTCCAAGTATTGCAGCTACTGCGTGGTGCCCTACACGCGTGGTGAAGAGGTTTCGCGCCCCTTTGATGACGTGCTGGTCGAAGTGGCGGGCCTGGCGGAGCAGGGCGTCAAGGAAGTCACCCTGCTGGGCCAGAACGTCAACGCCTACCGCGGCCGCATGGGCGACACCGCGGAGCTGGCCGACTTCGCGCTGCTGATCGAGTACGTCGCCGCCGTTCCCGGCATCGAACGCATCCGCTACACCACCAGCCATCCGAACGAGTTCACCCAGCGCCTGATCGAAGCCTACGCCAAGGTGCCGCAACTGGTGAACCATGTGCACCTGCCGGTGCAGCATGGCAGCGACCGCATCCTCATGGCGATGAAGCGTGGGTACACCGCCATGGAGTACAAGAGCACGATCCGCAAGCTGCGCGCGGTGCGCCCCGGCATCAGCGTCTCGACCGACTTCATCGTCGGCTTTCCCGGCGAGACCGACGAAGATTTCGAGCGCTGCATGACGCTGATCGACGAGATCGGCTTCGACGCGAGTTTCAGCTTCGTGTTCAGCGCGCGACCGGGCACGCCCGCGGCGGCGCTGCCGGACGAGACGTCGCAGTCGGTCAAGCTCGCGCGCTTGCAGCGTCTTCAAGCGGAGATCGAGGCCAACCAGCGTCGCATCGGCGAGTCGCGCGTGGGCACGGTGCAGCGCATTCTGGTCGAGGGGCCGTCGCGCAAGGACGCCATCGAGCTGATGGGCCGCACCGAGTGCAACCGCATCGTCAACTTCGCCGGCGCGCCGCGCCTGATCGGTCAGATGGCGGACGTGCGCATCACGGCAGCCTTCCCGCATTCGCTGCGGGCCGAGGTGGTGATGCGGGAGACGCAGCTGGCGTAGCGACCACCAGGCCGCGTCGCTGCGGCCCGCGCCGAGTCGTGGTTCCGACGCCTCAGAACGCGATGCAGGCCTGCACCGCCGGCGTGGCGAACTCCCGTCCCACCATCGCCCGCGCATAGAGGTAGTTGCCCAACGCCTGCGGGCCCAGGGCATCCAGGTTCACCTGCCCAAGCGCGTCGCACGGAAAGGCGAAGGCGCGTCCGTCATGGAACAGCGACTGGAACCGCACTTCGTAGACCGATTCGCCGCAAGAGCCTTGACCGTTCATGGGGTCTCCACGCGCAGAGGTTCTGACATCACGGTTGCGAGTGGGCGCCGGTTGACAGGGTCGCGGCAACCCTGCAGTTGCGGGATCGGCCGGCGGTGTGTGGAGGATTCGTCGGCCGTGAGACCGCGCAAGTGGGTGGACTGCTCAGGCGCCAGGTCGTTGCCAGGTCACGCCGTCCTCGGTCAGCATCGCGTCCAGCATCACGTCCTGACGGACCTGGGCGAAGCAGCGGCAGGAAGCCGTGGGTGTAACTCACGCCCACCGTGACGGGCCGCGGCTGGATCGACTGCAGCGTGCGGTCGAAGAAGCCCCCGCCGTAGCCCAGGCGCACGCCGCCGGGTCCGTAACCGAGGCAGGGCACCACCAGCAGCTGCGGGCACGAATTCCTCGGTGTCCTTCGGCTTGGGGATGTCGTAGGCGTCGAGCTCCATCGGGCAGCCCGGGTACCAGGTGTGGAAGCGCAGCGACCCGGTTGCGCGGTCGGCCACAGGCAGGCCAATGCGGCGCACCACGCCATCGGGCGCGCCCTCGGTCCAGCGATAAAGCGCCGGCAGGGCGTCGAACTCACCCTTGATGGGCCAGTAGGCGCCAATGGTGGCCTCGCGCCGTCCCACCAGCCAAACGCGAAGCGCACTCTGCAATTGCACCGCGCGCTCCAGTCGGTCGGGCAGCGCCTGTCGGGCGGCGACGAGGCGCTTTCTGAGGGCGTCGCGTTCAGTGGAATCCATGCGGGCTCCGTCGTGGCAGGGCCCCGATTCTGCAAGACTCCATGCCAGACTGGCGCATGGCCGGCGTCCGCGATGAATTTGCGCTTTACTGCAGCGAGCTGCTTTCCGTGGCCGGACCGGTGCGCGTGCGGCGCATGTTCGGTGGCCATGGCCTCTATGTCGACGGCCTCTTTGTGGCCCTCATTGCCGACGAGCGCCTCTACCTCAAGGTGGACGCCACCAGCCATGCCCGGTTCGAGGCGGCCGGGTGCCAGCCCTTCGTCTACATGGCGAAAGGCCAGCCCCACAGCCTGAACTACTTCAGCGCGCCCGACGAGGCCATGGAGTCACCGGCCCTCATGGCGCCCTGGGTGCGGCTGGCCGTCGAGGCTGCGCTGCGGGCCAGGGCGTCCCAGGCGGCGCGGGGCAGGGCGCGCCAGCGAAAGCCGCGCGCCGGCGCCTGAACGGGCTGCCACCGCAGCACCACGCGGCCCGCCGCGTCGAAGGGCTCGACCACGGTGTGCTGCGCGTCGCGCAATGCAAGCTGGCTACCCCGTGGAAGCACCTGGTCCTTGCCGTCCTGACCAGTCAACCAGACCGTTCCCTCGACCACCGTGATCACGCCCTCACCCGCCGTCAGGCGCTGGGCCTGCCCGACCTCGATCACCAGGACCTGGACTACACTGCGTTGCATCTTCATCATCAATCTCCTTCAGCGAGTGACTGAATCATCGTCTCTCCTAGCGGGAGAAACCAATGAATACGCGGATCGGGATTGATGCGGATTTGATATGAGCACCGTGCGCCGAAGACCCTTGTCGCTGACCAACCTCCGGGCCTTCGAGGCGGTGGCGCGTCGCTTGAATTTCAGCGAGGCGGCCGACGAGCTTTTCGTCACGCAGTCGGCCATCAGCCGACAGATCAAAAGCCTCGAGGACGAACTCGGCGCCCCGCTGTTCGTGCGAGGCACGCGCCATGTCGAGATCACCCAGGCGGGGCAGGTGCTGCTGCGTTCGGTGGACCCCTGGCTGACGCGCCTCGATGCCGGCGTGCGCCAGATCCGCGAAACCCGCAGCCGGCGTCGCGTCAACGTCACCACCTTCGCCTCGTTCGCATCCTTGTGGCTGCTGCCGCGCATCGAAGCTTTCCAGTCGCAGCATCCCGACATCGACATCCGGGTGTCGGCGCACGATGCGATCGCCGACCTCGACGACCCCGACCTCGACCTGGCCCTGCGCTATTGCAGCCCGACGCAGGCGCCACCGGGCGCGGTGCGCCTGTTCGGCGAGGTGCTCACGCCGGTGGTGAGCCGTCAGTTGATGGAGCAGATCCGCCGCGGCGAAGCGCCGCCCTTGTCGACCGCCACCGACCTGACCGAGCACACCCTGGCCGAAGAAGACGACGACAAGAACAGCACCGAGTACCTGAGCTGGAGGCTGTGGCTCGCCCGGCAGGGCGTGCCGGCGCTGCAGCCCCGGCGTTGGCTGTACCTGAACTTCACCTACCAGCAAGTGCAGGCGGCGCTGGCCGGACAAGGCGTGGCCCTGGCGCGTGTCGCGCTGGTGTTCGAGGCGCTTGCCCGGGGTGAACTGGTGGAGCCCTTCGGCCCGGCAGGTCGCACCAGCAGCCCGTTTGCCTACTGGCTGGTGGCGCCGGCGGCCAACCGGACTCGGCCCGAAGTGGGCGAGTTCTGTCGCTGGGTCGAGGCCCAGGCCGTCCTCACCCGGGAAGCGATCGGTGAGGTCAGCGAAGAGGTCAGCGGACCAGGTGAGAGCGACTGAATCGCGCCCGGCTCGTCACGAGCGTTGCATCAGGCACTGACCACACCTGCTTCGGTGACCACCAGCATCATCGGGCGGTCGTGCGATTCGGGTGCGAAGGCCGCGTCGTCGATCTCACCGATCTGCCAGGCCACGCCGATGGCCGTGGCCTGAGGATGGGCCGCCAGCCAGCGGTCGTAGTAACCGCCGCCATAGCCCAGCCGATAGCCCGAGGCCGTGTAGCCGAGGCAGGGCACCAGCACCACATCGGGAGTCACCATCGGTCCTGCGGCGCTGCGGATGCCGCATTCGTCGACAAGCTCCGAGGGCTCGCGATCCCACGCGCGAAAGTGCATCTCACGGGGTGCGCGCAGTGCGAACGGCAAAGCCCATGCGCACGACGCAGCGACCGCGTCGTCGGAAAGGGACTGCACTGCGTTAAATTCGGAGTGCACTGCCCAGTAGAGGCCGAGTGTCTCGGGCTCGAGTTGCCGCAGCACCGCACGCAGGTGATCGGCCAGTGCGGCTTGCGCCGCAGCCGCAGCGGGCGTGGACACGAAGCGTTCACGTGCCTGGCGCAGCATGCTGCGCAGCTTGGCCCGGTCCGGATCGGCAGGGGCTGGAGATGGGGTCACGATACGAGGCGAAATGAGCACGATGCAGGTGTGCGGGTCAGTATATGAGCGGGGTTCGATGACCCGGTGGATGGCCGCCGGTCTGCTCGTCGCGTCGGTGCTTTTCGGTGTTCCCACGGTGCAGGCGCAGCCCGGAGACAACCTGATCGTCGACGCGCGCGAGGCCTTGCGCAAGAAAGACCGCGCGAAGTTGAGCAGCCTCAAGGCGGCCGCGAGCGCAGCCAACCATCCTTTGGCCATGTGGGTCGATTACTGGGAGCTCACCAACCGCCTGCCCGATGCGCAGCAGGCCGAGCTCGATGCCTTCTACCTGCGCTGGCCGGCGAGCTATGTCGAGGACCGCCTGCGCAACGACTGGCTGCTCGAGCTGGGCAAGCGCCGCGACTGGAGCAACTTCGCCGCCGAGTTCCCGCGCTTTCGCATGAACGACGACCGCGAGGTCACGTGTTACTCGCTGCTGCTGGATCACCAGGCCGGCAAGGACGTCAAGGACGCGGCCTTGTCCACCTGGCTCGCGCAGCGGGATGCCGACGACGGTTGCGGCCTGCTCGCCGCCACCCTCTACGACGCGCGCAAGTTCGGCACTGGCGAGGTCTGGCGCAAAGCCCGTGTGGCCACCGACGCCGGCCGCACGCGCGCTGCGCGCCAGGCCGTCGTGCTGATCAGCACCCAGGCCGCGATGGCGCTGGGCGAGGTCAACGACAACGCCGCCCGCTACCTGACGCGCAACCCGGTGCCCGTCGGGCGCACCGGCGCCGAGCTGTCGGCCCTGGCGCTTGCGCGCATTGCCGCGAGCGAGCCGGAGTCGGCCGCCGCGCAGCTCAACGACCGTTGGGACCGGACGCTGCCTCCCGATCTGGCCGCCTGGTCGTGGGCCGTGGTGGCCAAGCAATCGGCGCTCAAGCTGCAGCCCGAAGCGTCGGAGTACTTCCGCCGCGCGGCGCAACGTGCCGGTGCCGCCGAGGTCGAGCCGGAATGGCCCGACGACATGCTGGCCTGGAAGGTGCGCGCTGCGCTGCGTGCCGAGACCGGCCGCATCCGCTGGCAGCAGGTGCTGCAGGCGGTCAATGCGATGTCGCCCGCCGAGCAGCGCGACCCGGCCTGGGTGTACTGGAAGGCCCGCGGCCTGCAGGCAATGGCCGGCGACTCGCAGGACAGTGAAGGCCTGCGCCAGCTGGGCCGCGAACTCATGGGCAGCATCGCCGGCCAGTTTCACTTCTACGGCAAGCTGGCCGCGGAAGACCTGGGCCAGGCCATCGTGCTGCCCGAGCGGCCCACGCCGCTCACGGCCGAAGAGACGCAGGCGGCGCAGCGGCATCCCGGCCTCACGCGCGCGCTGATGCTCATCGCCCTGGGTCTGCGCAGCGAAGGCGTGCGTGAATGGAACTTCTCCCTGCGCGGCATGGGCGATCGCGAGCTGCTCGCAGCCGCCCAGCTGGCATGTGACCGCGAGGTCTGGGACCGCTGCATCAACACCAGCGATCGCACCCGCGCCGAGGTCGACATGGGTCAGCGATTCCCCACGCCCTTCCGGCGCGAGGTGCAGGCGCGTGCCCGCGAGCTCGGCCTCGATCCGGCGTATGTCTACGGCCTCATCCGCCAGGAGTCGCGCTTCGTGATGGATGCGCGCTCGTCGGTCGGTGCATCCGGCCTGATGCAACTCATGCCGGCCACGGCCCGCTGGACCGCGCGCAAGATCGGGCTGGATTTCCGCCCTGAGCAGATCGTCGATCGCGATACCAATCTGCGCCTGGGCACGCAGTACCTCAAGCTGGTGCTCGACGATTTCGGCGGCTCGCAGGCCATGGCCGCGGCGGCCTACAACGCCGGACCGAGCCGGCCGCGCCGCTGGCGCGAAGGCCCGCAGCTCGAACCTGCGGCCTGGGCCGAGAACATCCCCTTCAACGAGACACGCGACTACGTGAAGAAGGTCCTGAGCAACAGCACCTACTATGCCGCCCTGCTCGGCGACACGCAGCCGCTGTCGCTGAAGGTTCGCCTGGGTCGCCTGATCGGCCCGCGCGACAACACGGCGCCGGCGAGCGACAAGGAACTGCCATGAAGGCGACCCGCAGCAGATGAAGGCTTCCAACATCCTGGTGCTGGGTGGCACCGGTTTCGTCGGCCAGAGCGTGTGCGAGAAGCTGGTGGAGCGCTCGGGCGGCGCCGGTGGCCGCGTCGTGGTGCCCACACGGCGCCTTGCCCATGCCAAGCATGTGCAGCTCCTGCCCACGGTGCAGGTGGTCGAGGCCGACGTGCACAACGACGCGCAGCTCGCGCGCCTGGTCAGCGGCTGCGATGCGGTCGTCAACCTCATTGCCATCCTGCACGGCAGCGAGGCGCAGTTCCAGCGGGTGCACGTGGATCTGCCGCGGCGCCTGGCGCAGGCCTGCCGATCTGCCGGCGTGCGGCGCATCATCCACGTCAGCGCCCTCGGGGTGAGCGCCTCCGCGCCCAGCCGCTACCTGCGCTCCAAGGCGCGTGGCGAGGCCGAGCTGATGCAGTCCGGGCTCGATGTGACGGTGCTGCGTCCGTCGGTCATCTTCGGCGCGCAGGACAAGTTCCTCAACCTGTTTGCCAGCCTGCAAGCCATCGCGCCCGTCATGCCGCTGGCCGGGGCCGATTCACGCTACCAGCCGGTGTGGGTGGAGGACGTGGCACATGCGGTGGCCAACGCGATCGACCGGCCCCAGAGCATCGGGCTGACGATCGAGTGTGTCGGCCCCGAGCAGTACACGCTCAGGCAACTCGTCGAACTGGCTGGCCGCCTGAGCGGCCATGCGCGGCCCGTGATTCCGCTGCCCGGGCCGCTGGCACGGCTGCAGGCGATGGCGCTCGAATGCCTGCCCGGAGAGCCGCTGATGTCGCGCGACAACCTCGATTCGATGCGCGTGCCGAACGTGGCCACCGGCGATCACCCCAGGCTCGCGGTGCTGGACATCCGGCCCGCTTCGCTGTCCAGCGTCGCGCCGACCTACCTCAGCCCAGGGCGCGGCGTGGCGCGCCTCGACCCGCTGCGCGCGCGAGCCCGCCGACCCTGAGGCCGCTGGCGCTGCGCTGGCCTCGTCCGGGGGGGCGGGCAAGCGCTCTCGTCGGGAGTCGATGCCGGTATCGCATCGCTGCCATGCCACGTTGTCATCCACGCGCTCGTGGCACTCGGCTAGCATGGCCTGCTCCACTTCGAACCCACGGTCATGCAGCTCTACATCGGCAACAAGAACTACTCGTCCTGGTCCATGCGGCCCTGGGTGCTGATGCGCCAGGCCGGCATCCCGTTCGAGGAGGTGATGCTGCGTTTCGATTCCTTCGAGGCCAGCTCGACGTTCAAGACTTCGCTCGCGCGGCTCTCGCCAGCCGGACGAGTGCCGGTGCTGGTGGACGATGGCTTCGCGGTCTGGGACACGCTGGCCATCGCCGAGTACCTGGCCGAGCGCTTTCCTGCACAGGGTCTGTGGCCCACCGAGTCGCGCGCCCGGGCGCGTGCCCGCAGCGTGTGCGCCGAGATGCATTCCGGCTTCGGTGCCTTGCGCAGCCACTTCGGCATGAACATCGAAGCTTCGCTGCCCGAGGTGGGTGCGCGCGTGCTGCGCGAGCAGCCCGCGGTGCGCGCCGACCTCGACCGCATCGTTCAGATGTGGAGCGAGCTGCTGGCCACCTCGGGCGGGCCGATGCTGTTCGGTGCCTTCTCGATCGCCGACGCCTACTACGCGCCGGTGGTGATGCGTCTGGTGACCTACGGCGTGGCGGTGCCGGCGCCGATCCAGTCGTACATCGAACGCGTGCGCACGCTCGACGGCGTTCAGGCCTGGGTCGCGGACGCACTGGCCGAGCGCGAGTTCCTGCCGTTCGAAGAACCTTACCGCACCCAGCGCTGAGCCCGGCGTGGCCGGCGCGGCCTCTGAGCTGGCCCTGTCCGGCGCGGCCTCTATAGTCCGCGCCATGAAGACCTACCTCGTCGGCGGTGCGGTGCGCGACGGCCTGCTCGGCCTGCCGGTGACCGACCGCGACTGGGTGGTGGTGGGCGCCACGCCGCAGGACATGGTCGACTGCGGTTTCGTGCCCGTCGGCAAGGACTTCCCGGTGTTCCTGCACCCCGAGACGCACGACGAGCACGCGCTCGCACGCACCGAGCGCAAGACGGCACCCGGCTACCACGGCTTCGCCTTCCACGCGGATCCGTCGGTCACGCTCGAGCAGGACCTGGCACGGCGCGATCTCACCATCAACGCCATGGCCAGCGACGAGCACGGCGCGATCGTCGACCCCTACGGCGGCCAGCGCGATCTGGACGCGCGCGTGCTGCGCCATGTGTCGCCTGCCTTCGCCGAAGACCCGGTGCGCATCCTCCGCCTGGCGCGGCTGGCGGCGCGCTTCACCGACTTCAGCGTCGCGGCCGAGACCCAGGCGCTGATGCGCGCAGATGGTCGAGGCCGGCGAGGTCGATGCGCTGGTGCCCGAACGCGTCTGGCAGGAGCTCTCGCGGGGACTGATGGAAGCGCGCCCGAGCCGCATGTTCGAGGTGCTGCGGAGCTGCGGTGCGCTCGCGCGGCTGCTGCCCGAGGTCGATCGGCTCTGGGGCGTGCCGCAATCGAGCGAGCACCACCCCGAGGTCGACACCGGCGTGCACCTGATGATGGTGCTCGACATGAGCGCGCAGCTCGCGGCGCCGCTGACGGTGCGGTTCGCCTGCCTCTGCCACGACCTGGGCAAGGGCACCACGCCGGCCGATCAGTGGCCGCGCCACATCGGCCACGAGCAGCGCAGCGCGAAGCTGCTGCGCGCGGTGTGCGACCGCTGGCGCGTGCCGCTGGCCTGCCGTGAACTGGCCGACGTGGTGGCGCGCGAGCATGGCAACGTTCACCGCAGCGGTGAGCTCAACGCGGCGGCCATCGTGCGCCTGCTCGAACGCTGCGATGCGCTGCGCCGGCCGCAACGCTTTGCCGAGGTGCTGCTGGCCTGCGAATGCGACGCCCGCGGGCGCGCCGGGCGGCAGGACACGCCTTACCCTCCGCGCCAGCGCCTGTGGCGCGCGCTCGAGCAGGCGCAGGCGGCCGATGCCACCGCCGCGGCCGCCGAGGCCGCGACGCGAGGGTTGGGCGGCCCGGACATCGGCCGCGCGGTGCAGGCCGCGCGGGTGCAGGCCGTGGCGCAGGGGCTGGAGCGCGACGCCGCGGGTTGAGCCAAGGCCGCTGCCGCCGGCAGCGATCAGACCAGCGCGCCGATCCCCATGGCGATCAGGCTGAGCAGCAGGCTGCTCGCGATCGGCAGGTGCCACACGCGGCCGCGCCATCGAAAGCTGAAATCGCCCGGCAGCTTGCCCAGGCCGATGCGCTGCAACCAGCCTGCCAGACCCTGGAAGACGATGAAGGCGAGCAGGAAGACGATCAGCCAGCGCATGGGGGACCTGCGCTACAGGGTGTGCGTGCGGTCGCCGCGCGCGAAGCCGAGTGGGCCGAGCGGGCCGAAGTCCACGCCGCGGCCCAGCATCGAGCACCTTGAACAGCTCGCCCATCTCGTGCTCGGTGAGCAGCTTCTGGGCGGTGGTGGTGGTGCGCAGGTCGGCGCCTTGCAGCAGGTCCATGAGGCCGCTGTTCATCAGAAAGTGCGCCTGCGTGGTGTAGCCCAGCACGTCCAGCCCGGCGTCCTGCGCGGCGAGCGCGATGCCGGTGAAGTTGACGTGGGCGGTGATGTCCTTGTCGCCCACATCGCTCAGCGGGTCGGCATCGGCGCGGTGCGCGCGGTGGCACATCAGCGTGCCACCGTGCCGCTGCGGGTGGTAGTACTCGGCCTCGGGAAAGCCGTAGTCGATGAAGATCGCCACGCCACGCTCCAGACGCTCGGCCAGGGTGGCGATGAAGGCCTGCGACTGGGGGTGGATCTCGGTCACCGTGCCCGGCACAAAGGACGCGTCGAACGGCGGCCGAAGCGCAGTGGGCCGGTCTTCGAACACCGGCACCGGGCCCGGCCAGGCCACGCCGCGCTCGAACCACTGCGTGCCGTCGAAATGCAGCAGCTGCACCGGCATCGCGTCGAGCACCTCGTTGCCCACGACCACGCCGCTCAGCCGCTCGGGCAGGGTGTCGATCCACTGCACCTTGGCCGCGTGGACGGCCAGGCGCTGGCGCTGGCGCTCACGCAATGCGCCGGACAGTTCGACAATCGTGTAGCGCTCGACCGCATCGCCGAGCGTGTCAAGCAACTGCAGCGCCAGTGCGCCCGACCCCGCACCGAACTCCCACACCTCGCGGCTCGCGCTGGCCTGCAGGCCTTGCGCCACCTGGCGGGCCAGCGTCTGGCCGAACAGGGGTGAGAGCTCGGGTGCGGTCACAAAGTCGCTGCCCGACGCCGGCAGTGCGCCGAACTGCCGGCTGTCGCGGCTGTAGTAGCCCAGGCCCGGCGCGTACAGCGCCAGGGCCATGAAGCGATCGAACGGCATCCAGCCGCCCTGGCGCACGATGGCCTCGCGGATCACTCGGTGCAGGGCGCTCGATACACTGACGCCCTCGATGCCTTCTTTGGCCTTCATCGCTCGATTGTAGGAAGCATGTCCACCCGTCCCCTGGTCCTGGTCACCGGCGCCGCGCAGCGGCTGGGCCGCGCCATGGCGATGGACCTGGCGGCGCACGGTTTCGACGTCGCGGTGCACTACCGTTCCTCGGCCGATGCGGCGCAGGCCACAGTGGCCGAGCTGCAGCGCCTCGGGGCTCGCGCCCATGCGTTTGCCGCCGATCTGTCAGACGAAGCCGCCTGCCGCGCGCTGTTGCCCGCGGTGGTGAAGCACTTTGGCCGCGTGGATGCGGTGGTGAACAACGCCTCCACGTTCGAGTACGACGATGCGCACAGCGCCGGCGTCGCCGCCATGGACACCCACTGGCGCGCCAACACCGCGCCGGCCATCCTGCTGGCGCAGGCGCTGCACGCGCACCTGAGCGCGCGCGCCGCCACGGGCTGCGTGGTCAACCTGCTGGACCAGAAGCTCTGGAACTACAACCCCGACTTCTTTTCGTACACCCTGTCCAAGGCTGCGCTGCAGGCGGCCACCACCATGCTGGCGCAGGCGCTGGCGCCGGTGCTGCGGGTGTGCGGCGTGGCGCCGGGCGTCACGCTCGTGTCGGGTGCGATGACCGAGGCGGAGTTCGCCGCCGCGCACCGTCTCACGCCGCTGCAGCGATCGTCCACGCCCGACGACATCGCGCACGCCGTGCGCTTCCTGATCGAATCGCCGGCCATCACCGGCACCACCTTGCTCGTCGACGGCGGGCAGCACCTCGCGGCCCAAGCGCGCGACGTGGCCTACCTCGTGCCCGGCACGAAGAACTGACTTCCCATGCACAGCCTGCTCAGCCACCCCAGCCTGATGGATTGCCGCCGGCTCTTCCTTCGCGACTACGAGATCTGGATCAACATCGGCGTGCACGCCTTCGAGAAGAAGGGCGAGCAGCGGGTGCTGATCAACGTGGATCTCTACATCCCGCTGGCGCTGTCGACGCCGAAGGAAGACGAGCTCCACGAGGTGGTGGACTACGACTTCATCCGCCGCACCATCGCCGAACGCGCGGCGAAAGGCCACATCCACCTGCAGGAAACCCTGTGCGACGAAGTGCTGGCCCTGATGCTGGCGCACCCGCGCGTGCGTGCGGCGCGCGTGTCCACCGAGAAGCCCGACGTCTACCCCGACTGCGATGCGGTCGGCTGCGAGGTGTTCGGCATGAAGGAGCTGAAATGAGCGCGGTGCTCGAGCCGGATGCCCAGGCGGCAGCCCGCCAGGCCCATGAGTTGAACAAGCTCTCCAAGCGGCTGCACCGGCTGGTCGGCCAGGCCATCATCGACTTCAACATGATCGAGGATGGCGACAAGGTGATGGTCTGCGTGTCCGGTGGCAAGGACAGCTACGCGCTGCTCGACGTCCTCATCAACCTGCGCCAGCGCGCGCCGGTGAAGTTCGACCTGGTGGCCGTCAACCTCGACCAGAAGCAGCCGGGCTTTCCTGCGGATGTGCTGCCGCGCTACCTCGCCAGCCGGGCGATCCCGTTCCACATCGAGAACCAGGACACCTACAGCATCGTCAAGCGCCTGATCCCCGAAGGCAAGACGATGTGCAGCCTGTGCTCGCGGCTGCGGCGCGGCATCCTCTACCGCGTGGCGGGTGAGCTCGGCGCGACCAAGATCGCGCTCGGCCACCACCGCGACGACATGCTGCAGACGCTGTTCATGAACATGTTCTTCGGCAGCCGCCTCAAGGGCATGCCGCCCAAGCTGGTGAGCGACGACGGCAAGAACATCGTCATCCGCCCGCTGGCCTATGTGGCCGAGCCCGACCTGGAGCGCTGGGCCGAGCACCGGCAGTTCCCGATCATTCCCTGCACCCTGTGCGGCAGCCAGGACAACCTGCAGCGCGTGCAGATGAAGAAGATGCTGCGCGAGTGGGAGCGGCAGCAGCCGGGCCGGCTCGACAACATCTTCACCGCGATGGGCAACATCGTTCCCTCCCATCTGATGGACCGGAACCTGTACCCCTTCACCACACTCCAAACGTCGGGCGTGGCCGATGCGCAGGGCGACCGTGCCTTCGACGACGATGAGGCCTGCGCGCCGCCAGCGGCCGTGCCGGTGCGGATCCAGCGCGACGACTGAGCCGACGCGGAGCCGGTGCGCCCAGCGAGGAGCCTGCCATGTTGAAGATCGTGACGATGGTTCTGGCGGCGGTGGCCCTCACGGGTTGCGCCGCGCTGAACCAGGTGACCAGCGATGTGTCCACCTACAGCCAGTGGCCGGCGCAGCGCAAGCCGGGCACGTACGCGTTCGAGCGCCTGCCCTCGCAGCAGGCGCGGCCCGAGGCTCAGCAGCAGCTCGAGGACGCAGCGCGCCGGGCCATCGAAGGCGCGGGGTTCAGCCCGGCGGCCGATGCGGCTTCGGCCGAGTTCGTGGTGCAGGTGGGTGCGCGCGTCAGCCTCGACGATCGCTCGGTTTACCCCGATCCCTTCTGGTGGCGCATGGGGTTCTATCAGGGCCGGCGCTGGCCTTCGCACTGGGGCACGGGCATTGGCTTCGGTTACGTGAGCTCGCCCACCTACGAGCGTGAAGCCGCGCTGCTGATCCGTGACCGCCAATCCGGTGCGCCCCTGTACGAGGCCCGTGCCGTCAGCGATGGCATCTCGTCGTCGCATCGTCACCTTGCTGCCGGCACTCTTCGACGCGGCCATGAAGGACTTCCCCTACGGCGGCGTCAACCCGCGCCGCGTGACGACCGAACTCGGCCCGCGCTGACACCGCGTGCGGGCCAAGCGTGACGGATTGCATCGAAAGCTGACAGACCTGGCGCGCAACCGCTCAAGGCCAGGCTGGGATCGCCGAGAACCTGAGGTTGCCCAGTCCGCGGCATTCTTCGGAGTTTCTCTGTGTCGATCCTCTACCTCGTTGCCCTGGCGGGCGTGGCCATCGTCCTGCTGGCCGCGCTGTTTGAAGCGGTGGCCGCTGTGTCGCGCAAACCCCAGTGGGGCGAGTCGCATCGGCGCCATCTCGTGGCGGTCGTTTCGCACGATCGCCGTCAAGGAGACCTGCCTTTCGTGGGCGCAGACCGGCGCGCCGGAGGAGCGAGCGAGCACGCTCCGCTGTCAGACAACGGGCGCCGCGCGGCCTGATGGGGGCACTGCTAGGGTGTCGTCGCGCTCGCGCTGAGTGAGCGCAGGTCGGCTTCCCAGGACCTGAGCTTGGCCACCGCCGCCTGCCGCTGGGCCGGGCTGGTGCTGTTGTGCACCGCTGCCGCGAAGCCGCAGTTGTACTGTTCGAGCCGCTGCGCGTACTGGCGGTAGCGCTCGCGCGGCGATCGCAGCAGGTGCTGGGCCGAGGCCCGCAGAGCCGCTTCGGCGCGTGTCGCGTCCCACATCGCCGGTGGTGACCCGGCGCAGCATCTGCAAGCCTTCCTGCTGGCGCCGCTCGCGTTCACCCAGCCACAACTCGGCATCGAAAGGCGACTCGCTCACCCCGCGGGCGATGCGCTCTCGCTGGGCTGCGTCGAGTCGACCGTACAGAAGTTCGGCACGCTCGATCACCCGTTGCACCGACTTCTCCAGCCGCTGCTTGGGGTCGACCGCCAGGTAGTCCTCACGGAATTCGGCATTCGATTTGGCATAGCGGCGCTCGACATGCGCGATCTGCGCCGGGCTCATGGTCAGCATGACTTCTGCCGCCGCCGGCAGCCCGCGATCAACCGCGGTCTCGAACCGGCCGCGCACCTCGCCCCACCAGCCGCACAGGCGCTCAGGCGACTGGTCCACCAGCACGTCGGCCTGCGCACGCTGCAGCAGCGCCACGTAGTCCGGCACTTGGGTACGGCGGTGCCAGTCGAACCACTGGCCGAGCGCGGAGCGCACGCGCGGCGTCTGCTCGTCCGAGAAGTCGAAGTAGCTGTCGAGCCACCAGTAGCTGAGTTCCGGGGCCTGGTTGTAGGCCAGACGCACGGCGCTGCAGCCGCTCAGCAAGGTGAGCAGGAGCGCGATCACCAACGCGAGCACAGGTCCGGGCGCCGCGATAATCGCGGGCCGGGATCGCACGCTTCGCGGCCCCACTGCATCGGAACTACGCATCATGGCTCTGGACATCGTGATCATGGCGGCGGGCAAGGGCACCCGCATGAAGTCGGCCTTGCCCAAGGTGTTGCACAAGCTGGCCGGTCGCAGTCTATTGCAGCACGTTCTGCACACCGCGGGTTCCCTGGGGCCGGATCGCCTTGTCACCGTCACCGGCCACGGTGCGCAAGCCGTGGAGTCGGCGGTGAGCGCCGGACACCTGCATTTCGTTCGCCAGATGCCCCAGCTGGGCACGGGCCATGCCGTGCAGCAGGCGGTGCCGCTGTTGCACGATGCGGGCACGACCCTGATCCTCAACGGCGACGTTCCCCTGATCGAGGCCGCGACGCTGAGGTCCCTGCTGCAAGCCTGCGCCGGTGAGCGCCTGGCGCTCCTGAGCATCGAGCTGGCCGATGCCACGGGCTACGGGCGCATCGTGCGCCAGGGCGACGCGGTGCAGGCGATCGTGGAGCACAAGGACGCGAGCCCTGCGCAGCGCGCCATCCGCGAGATCTACACCGGCGTCATGGCCGCGCCCACCGCGGCCCTGAAGCGCTGGCTCGCGGCCCTGAAGAACGACAACGCCCAAGGCGAGTACTACCTCACCGACGTGGTGGCCCATGCCGTGCGCGACGGTGTGCCGGTGGTGGCGGTGCCCGCACCCAGCGAGATCGAGGTGCTGGGCATCAACAGCCCGGCGCAGCTGGCCGACCTGGAACGCCGCTTCCAGCGGCGCCAGGCCGCGGTCCTCATGGAGGCCGGGGTGCGGCTGGCCGATCCGGAGCGCCTCGACGTGCGGGGCGAGCTGCGGTGCGGCATGGACGTGGAGATCGACGTCGGCTGCGTCTTCGAAGGCAACGTGCAGCTCGGCGACAACGTGCGCATCGGCGCGCACTGCGTGATCCGTGACGCGGTGCTGGGAGACGGCGTCGTGGTCAGCCCCTTCACCCACATCGACGGCAGCGGGCAGCCCGTGCAGGTGGGTGCGGGTGCGCTCATCGGCCCGTTCGCGCGCCTGCGTCCGGGGGCGACGCTCGGCGCCGAGGTGCACATCGGCAACTTCGTCGAGGTGAAGAACGCCACGCTGGCGCGCGGCGCCAAGGCCAACCACCTGGCGTACCTGGGCGATGCGACGGTGGGTGAACGCGTCAACTTCGGCGCCGGCAGCATCACCGCGAACTACGATGGCGCGAACAAGCACCGCACGGTCATCGAAGCCGATGTGCATGTGGGCAGCAACTGCGTGCTGGTTGCCCCGGTCACGCTGGGCGCGGGCGCCACCATCGGCGGCGGCTCCACCATCACCAAGGACGCGCCGGCCGGTCAGCTCTCGGTCGCGCGCGGCAAGCAGGTGGCCATCGCCGGCTGGAAGCGTCCGGTCAAGAAGAAGTGAGCGGTTCGCCGTCGGGCAAGGCTCCGCGGGCGCGCTCTTCGGCGCGGCGCTGACTCACCCAGAGCTTCGAAGTCCGCACGCGGCAGCGGCGGGCCGATGAGCCGGCCCTGCAGCTCGTCGCAGCCCTGCGCCGCGAGGAACTCGCGCTGGGCTTCGGTCTCGATGCCTTCGGCGATCACGGTGAGGCCCAGGCTGCGCCCCATCTGGATGATGGCGCGGGTGATGGCGCTGGAGTCGCGGTTGTCCGGCAGGTCGTGCACGAAGGAGCGATCGATCTTGATCTTGTCGATCGGCAGCTCCTTGAGGTGCGCCGAGCGACGAGTAGCCGGTGCCGAAGTCGTCCACCGCGATGCCCAGGCCCATGGCCTTGAGGTGCGGCCAGGCGCTGCTTCACCTCGCCCAGATCGTCCATCAGCATGCGCTCGGTGAGTTCGAGCTCGATCAGGCCGTCGCTCACGCGCGCGTCGCCGTCGTTGTCGAGCACCTGGGCCACCGCCTCGACGAAGCCGACCGACTGGAACTGCACGGTCGAGAGGTTCACCGCCACCGGCGCCACGGCCAGGCCGAGCGCCTGCCAGCGGGTGGCGCAGATCGCGGCTTCCTTGAGCGCCCACTGGCCGATTGGCAGCATCAGGCGCTGCGCTTCGGCAACCGGGACGAACTCGTCGGGCATGCACCAGCCCACGCTCCGGGTGGTTCCAGCGCAGCAGGGCCTCCGCGCCCACCAGCACGCCGTCGCGCGCACGCACCTGCGGCTGGAAGTAAAGCTCGAACTCGCCCCGTTCCAGCGCGTGCGCTGAGTTCACCTTCCACCACCAGGGCCGCGTAGGCGGAACTCGCCATGCCGGCGTCGAAGAACTGGTGGTTGGCGCGGCCGCGCGACTTGGCCTGGTACATCGCCGAGTCGGCGTGCTTGATCAGCTCGTCGGCGCTGTCGCCGTCGCCGGGGAAGAGCGCGATGCCGATCGACGGCGTCACCGAGATGCGCTGGCCTTCGGCATCCACCGGCACCTGGATCGCCGCGAGCAGCTTCTGCGCCACCTCGTCGAGGTCGCGCCGCAGCGCCGCACCCGACGGCACGCCGGGCAGCAGCACCATGAACTCGTCGCCGCCGAAGCGCGCGACCAGATCGGTGCCGCGCAATGCATTGGTGATGCGCGCGGCCACGGTGCGCAGCAGCGTGTCGCCCACCAGGTGGCCGAGCGACTCGTTGACGCGCTTGAAGTGGTCGAGGTCGATGAACAGCAGCGCGACGCGCGAGCCGTTGTCGCGCGCGGCGTCCATCTCCTGGTCGAGCCGGCTCATGAAGGCCATGCGGTTGGGCAGGCCGGTGAGCGCGTCGTGGTGCGCCAGATGGTGGATGCGCGCCTGCGCCGCCTCGCGATCGCGGATGTCGCGCACGATGGTCATGCGCAGGCGTTCGCCGTTTCGCACCATCGTGCGCACGATGAACTCGACCGCGATGCGCTGGCCGCGCTTGTCGATCAGCACGCTGTCGTAGGCGGTTTCCTGGCCCGAGGCGATCACCGCGGCGACGCGGGCCACGTGATCGGGGGCGATGAACTCCAGCGTGCGGCGGCCCAGCAGGTCGGCGGGGCTGTAGCCCAGCAGGCGTGCACAGCGGCGGGTTGACGTCGGTGATGAAGCCGTCCTTGTGGAAGACGATGCCTTCGGTGGTGGCCTGCATGAACTTGGCCAGGCGCTCTTCGGATTCGCGCAGCGCCTCTTCGGCCAGGCGGTGCTTGGTGATGTCGGTGATCAGCACGAAGGCGCCGATCGACCGCGCCGGCCTGCGCGTCCAGGTGCGGCAGCAGGTGTCACCTCGATCCAGCGTGTCGCGCCGGCGTCACCGCTCGATGCGCCGCTCGTACGACCACCGGCCTGGCGGTGGTGCAGCACCTGCTCGAGCTGGGGCTGGATCTGGCCGCGCTGCGGCCTCTGCCCGATCACCTCGGCAAGGTCTTGCCGACGATGGCGTGCTCGTCGTGGCCGAAGGTGTGCGCGTAGCCCTTGTTGGCGAACTGGCACCGCAGAGTCGCTGGCGCGGTAGCTAGGCGATCAGCGCCGGCACGTTGTCGGCCAGCAGCACGCAGCATGTTGAGCCTGCGCGCGGATGCTGCTTCAGCGCGCTTGCCGGCGCTGACGTCGTGCAGCAGGCACAGCCACTCGCCCAGGGCCTCGCTCCAGCGCGCCTCGCACTCCACCTGTGCCTCGGTGGCGCCGCCATGGCGGTCGCCAAGCGCCAGCGTGCAGTTCGAGCGTGAACGCCTTGGGCTTGCGCCAGCGCCGCGTCCCAGCGCAGCCGGCTGCCGTTCACCAGCAGGGAATGCCAGCCGTGGCCGGCCAGGCGGGCGGGCGGCACGCCGGTGAACGTGGCCAGGGCGCGGTTCGCCTCGCGCACCGGCCGTTCTCGGCGCACCCGCAGCGGCCATGCCCGGCAGCGCGTCCCAGAGCAGGTCCTCGAGCGCGGGTGGAAGGGTGTCGTTGAACATCGGTGCGAAAACTGAAGGCGGCATTGTCGCGCGCCGCGGCGGGTTTGCGTCAAGCCGCCGTGAGAGAACGCGCGGTGTGCAGCGCCAGGCAGAGGTCGTCCCAGGCCTGGGCCTTGTCTTCGAGGTTGCGCAGCAGATAGGCCGGGTGGTAGGTCACGATCAGCGGCACGCCCTGGTAGCGGTGCACGCGGCCGCGCAGCCGGCCGATGGGCTCCTGGCTGCGCAGCAGGCTCTGCACCGCGAAGCGGCCCATGGCCAGGATGATCTTCGGCTGCACCAGCGCCACCTGCCGGATCAGGAAGGGCTCGCACTGCGCCAGTTCGTCGGGCTCGGGGTTGCGGTTGCCCGGCGGCCGGCACTTCACGCTGTTGGCGATGTAGACCTGCGTCGCCGGATCGGCCTCCGGCGCTTCGGTGCGACTCAGCCCGATGGCGCGCAGCATGTTGTCGAGCAATTGCCCGGACTTGCCGACGAAGGGCTCGCCCTGCCGGTCCTCCTGCTCGCCGGGGGCTTCGCCGACGACCATCCAGTGCGCCTGCGGGTGGCCCGACGCCGAAGACGGTCTGGCGGCGGCCCTCGCACAGCTTGCAGGCGGTGCAGCCGGCCACCGCCTCGCGCAGCGCTGGCCAGTCCATGGTCTCGACGCCCGCGGGGCGGAGTCCGCGCGGCGACCGGCGCAGCGGCGCGGGCACCGGCCCGGGACGGCACGCCGGCGATGCGCGGCGGCGGTGACGCCGGCACTGCTGCGCGCGCGGGTCGCGCGGGCACTGGCGGCGTGACTGCTGACTCGGCTCGGCGAGCTCGGCGTCCGCCGGGTCGGCGGGCGTCCACATCCGGATGCCCATCTCGGCGAGCATCGCCTGCTGGCGCTCAGTCCACGGCACGAACCACCTCCTCTGGGGGCAGCGCGATCGGCAGGCTCATCACCGTGGCGTCCTCGCGCTGGCCGCGCGCGGCGGGGTAGTAGCCCTTGCGCACGCCGACATGCGACGAAGCCGCCGCGCAGGTACATCGCCCGCGCGCGCTCGTTGCTCTGGCGAACCTCCAGCCACAGCCGCGACGCACGCTGTTCGCGGCACAGCGCGACGAGCTGCTTCGAGCAGGTGCCGGCCATGGCCACGGCCCTGGACCGCCGGCGCGACGGTGAGGTTCAGCAGGTGCATTTCCTCGACGCCTCCCATGGCCACGAAGTAGCCGAGGATCGCGCCCTGCTCGTCGTAGAGCACCTGCGCAGGATAGTCGGCTGCCAGCGAATCGACGAAGTTGCCGCGGCTCCACGGGAAGGCGTAGGCCTGCGCCTCGATCGCCAGCACGGCGTCGAGGTGCCCGACGCCCATCGGCAGCAGCAGTCGGCCGGGCTGCAGGACCGCGTTCATGTCGCCAGCGTCGCGCGCAGCGCGCGTCGCGTCGCGCTCGGCCGTGGTCTGGGCCACCTTGTCGCGCAGATAGATCGGCAACGCCAGTGCCGCGTCCACCGCCTCGCCACGCAACCAGGAGCTCCGCGCCAGGGCGCTGAGGGCGGCGGCGCGCGAGCGCGTGGTGGGGATACGGCGCGCCGTGCCCCAGGGCAGGCGATCGGCGAAGGCACCGATGGCGCTGCCGGCAACGCACAGCGCAGGCTCGCTCGTCCATCGATCCGCCAGCGCGGCCAGCGTGTAGAGCGCAGGCGCCGAGCTCACCTGCCACTGAGCGGCGGCCGAATCACCCGGCCAGCGGTAGCGCGCGGCATAGACCTCGTCCATGCGCGCATCCATCGCCACCCACAGCTCGAAGGCATCGTGGGATGGACGCGTTTCGGTGCCGTCCAGCGCGTCCTGTGCCACGACCATCAGGCTGTCCAGCGGCAGCACCGGTCGGCCACTGCCGAGCGCCAGCCCTTGCGCCACCGAGCAGGCCGTTCGCAGCCCGGTGAAGGCGCCGGGACCGCGCCCGAAGCCGATGGCGTCGAGCTGCGCGAAGCTGATCCCGCCCTGGGCCATCAGGCCGCGGATGGTGGGCAGAAGCTGCGCCGAGGCCAGCGCGCCGCCGGGCCCTTCGTGCACGCAGCGTGCGATCCGGCAGACACAGCGCGATGCTCATCGCTTCGGTGGAGGTGTCGAAGGCCAGCAGCCGGGTCATGGCGACCGAGTTTAAGGCGGGCTCCGCCGCCGGGTCCGCGACCGGGGCATGCGATCATTGCCGCATGCAGATGGCGGCGATTCGGCGGTGTGTTGTTGCGGCGATTCTTGGCCTGCCCCTGTGCGGCGGCGGCGCGCCTGCCGCCCGAGATCTTCACCGCGCTCGACCGGGCCAAGGTGCCGCCCGAGGCGATGGTGGTGGTGGTTCAGGAAGTAGGCTCGGCGCGCGCTCGGCTGAGCCTGGCAGCCCGACCTGCCGGTCAATCCGGCCTCGCTGACCAAGCTGCTCACCACCTACGCGGCGCTCGAACTGCTGGGGCCGGCCTGGGCCTGGAACACGCCGGTCTGGCTGAACGGCAGCGTGCGCGATGGCGTGCTCGAGGGTGATCTGGTCATCAAGGGCACGCGGCGATCCCAAGCTGGTGGTCGAGCGCCTGTGGCTGCTGCTGCGGCGCGTGCAGCAACTCGGCGTGCAGCGAGATCCGCGGCGACATCGTGCTCGACCGCAGCGCCTTCAACGTGCCGCCGCAGCATCCCGGCGACTTCGACAACGAGCCGCTGCGGCCCTACAACGTGCGGGCCGACGCGCTGATGCTGAACTACCGCGCGTTGTCTCTGGCGTTCGTGCCCGACCGCGAGCCTGCGTTGGCGCGGGTGCTGGCCGAGCCGCCGCTGGGCGGCGTGGCCATCGATGCCACGGTGCCGCTCCATGACGGCCCCTGCGGCGACTGGCGAGGCACTCTGCAGGCCGACTTCAGCGATCCGGCCCGGGTGGCCTTCCGCGGCAGCTATGCCGCGGCCTGCGGCGAGACGCCACTGGTCGGTGGCCTACCCCGATCCGAAGTCCTACGACGAGCGCCTGCTCGCCGGCTTGTGGCAGCAGCTGGGTGGCAAGCTGGGTGGCGTGGTGCGCGAGGGCGTGGCGCCCGCGACGCGACCGAGCTTCGAGTCGGCCTCGCCGCGCGCTGTCGGAAGTGGTCCGCGAGATCAACAAGTACAGCAACAACGTGATGGCGCAGCAGCTGTTTCTCACCCTGGGCCTGGCGCGCGGCGGCGTCGGCTCGCCCGATACCGCCCGTGAGGCCCTGCGCACGTGGATGACCGAGCGTCTGGGCAAGCCGCCATTCGGCACCTGGATCGACAACGGTTCGGGCCTGTCACGCGACACGCGACTCACGGCGGGCCTGCTGGCGCGGTTGCTGCAGACCGCCTGGGCCGGCCCGGTGATGCCGGAGCTGATGGCGTCGCTGCCGGTGTCGGGGCTGGATGGCACCATGCTGCGATCGCGCGCCGTGGTGGGGCGGGCCCACCTCAAGACAGGTTCGCTGCGCGATGTGGCGGCCATTGCCGGCTACGTGCTGGCACCGTCGGGCCGGCGCCTGGTGGTGGTGGGCATCATCAATCACCCCAATGCCAATGCGGCTCGGCCGGCGCTCGAAGCCCTGGTGCAGTGGGCCGCTGGCGAAGGGTGGACCTCATCACCGACCACGGCCCCATGAACGCATCGACAGGAGCCTGATGCCGTGACCTTCACCGCCGAGTGGCTCGGCTATGTGGCTGCTGTTCTCACCACGGTCGCTTTCGTGCCGCAGGCATGGCACACCTTCCAGACGCGTGACGTGACCGGCATCTCGCTGGGCATGTACAGCGTGTTCACCGTGGGTGTCCTGCTGTGGCTGGTCTACGGGATCCTGCTGGGCGCCTGGCCATTGATCCTGGCGAATGCCGTCACGCTGGCACTGGCCAGCTGCATCCTGCTGATGAAACTGGTGCTGGGGCGTCGCACGCGCTGAGCGCGCGGGCATGAAAAAGGCGCTGGAGGCCCGTAAGCCTCCAGCGCCTTTGAATGAAGAACGTTCAGAGCCAGCCGCGAGCCACCAGCACCCGACGGGCTTCGTCGCTGATGACCTTGTGCCCCCCGGTGGTCGGATGCACACCGTCGGCGAAGGCCCAGGTGTTGACGTCGGCGCCGGTGCGCAGGCCGTTGTACGGCGCGCCCGGCGTGCTGTTGCAGAACAGCGAGGAGCCGTCGGTCACCGCGCCGCCGGTCACGGCGGCGATCTTGGCGGCATCACAGGCCGGCACGGTGTTGTTGACGAAGCCGTACGTGGCCGGGTTGGCGTAGACGCGTCTTGAAGAACGCGTTGGTGTCGATCCACAGCACCGGCTGCGCCGATCAGGCCCGTCGCGCAGCCACAGGTTGAAGGTCGTTCACCAAGCCCGGTCAGCACCGGCCGTCGCGCTGGCAGGAGCGGATGTCGGCCGAACGGCGTCTGCGGCGAGTCGGGCAGGTTCATCACCGCCACGTAGGTGCCGCCCTTGGCGAGGATCTCGCTCTTGACGTAGCCCGCCAGTTCCAGCGCGGCCTTCTTCATCGCGACCTAGCGCAATGGTCTGTGCCTCGGACAGCGCCGCGTTCGCCTGCGTCGGTCGTGAGCTGGCCGGCCGCCGCCTGCGCCTGCATCTGCGCGGCCGTGGCGGCGAAGATGCCGAACTGGGTGAACACATCGTTGTTGCCGCCGAACACCAGGACCAGATCGCTCGACTTGAAGTTGCCGAAGCGCGCCAGGTGGTTGGCGATCTGGGTCTTCATCGGCACCGTCAGCGCCCCGCCGGACTTGCCGATGCCGTTGGGGTCGGTGACCCGCGAACCGCCCTGACCATAGCCGGTGCAGGTGGCCGCCAGGGCCGCGCTGGCTGCGGCCGCCGGGCAAATGACGGACTGTGCCGGCAAAGCCCACTTCGTGGCGGGGTGACCGCCAGGCCCATGGAGGTGGCCAGGTTCTCGACCCAGACCGTGCCGGCGGCGCTGGCCGGGCCAGAGTTGGTGGTGAACTTGCCGCCGAAGTAGGGCGCCGCACCGTTGCCGGTGAGCGAGGTGGCGGGCGCGTAGGCGCCCACGTCGCTCAGACTGTCGCCGAAGGACACCACGGCGGTGAAGGTTCCGCGGCTGCTCGGGCCGCCCGTCGGGCCCCCACTGCCCGGAATGACCGGGTCATCGCCACCGCCGCCGCACGCTGCCAGCAGCAGCGCCGCCAGGGCCAGCGGCCCCCACTTGGGAAGATTTTTCATGACTGCCTCGAAGTCGATCGGAAACGAACGGTCGTTCGCTTTGTCGAGAGCAATATAGGCGAGCCTGCCGGGCAGGCGCTGCGGTGAAAACCCGGGCCGGGCGTCGGGGCCGCGCTCTAGAACGGGTTGTTGGCGGCGCGGCTCGCGGCGGCCTGGCCGAGGCGCAGGTGGCCGGCCGGCCCGAGCCGGCGGTCGTCGGCCCAGAGGTAGGTGCTGGTGGATGCCACCGCTGACCAGGGTCAGCGAGGTGCACTGGTCGACGGTGGCGGCCAGCGCCGTGTCGCACAGCGGCGAAGTGACGTTCGTCAGGCCATAGGTGGCCGGGAACTTCACCACCACCTGCACGCAGCTCGTCGGCGAGCAGAAGGCCGATGCGCGTGCCGTCGTTGAGGATCTCGCGGCGCAGGCGCACATTGAAGTACGAGGTCAGGCGTGACAGCAGCGCCGCTCGGTCGGTGTCGGTGTTGGCGGCCTTCTGCGCAATGGCGTAGGGACTGAGGCCCAGGTCCGGCACGGTGGCGATGAGCACCCGCCCGCCGGCGTTGGCGATGCGGTTGACCTGCGCGGCCAGCTGCTCGGCCGCGGCCTCGAGGTTGGCGCGGGCGGCCGTCTCGCTGATGGTCGGGTACTGGCCGTACTGCGCCAGGATGTCGTTGGCGCCGGCCAGCACGGTCACCAGGTCGGTCTCGAGAAGCTGCTGGAGGCCAGGTGCTGGGTGACCTGCGCTGCCACGTCCGTGGCCAGCTGACCGGGCAGGGCGTAGCTGCGGCTGGTCAGGTTCGGCAGCCCGTTGGGGTTGCACGCAGGCAGCACCAGGCCATAGCTGGCCGACGAGGTACTGCACCCAGATCGGGTTGGTTGTGCAGTCCAGCGTCAGGTTGTCTGCTGCGAGGGCGTTGACGTTGTACTTGCGGCCCTGCCGTCGCTGTTCACGTCCTGGATCGACGCTGTTCTCGTCGCCGAAGGCCAGCGACGCGTGCGGCACGAAGGGCTCGACCTGGGTCACCGCCGCCGCCGCAGCGACACCAGCAGCGCAGTCGCCAGCGGCCGCCAGGCCCATCATCGCGGCGCGGTTCACATTCACCAGCACATTCATCAAGACTCCAGAGACAGGTCGTGAGGGCGTCGGCCCGCAGGGGTTTCAGGCGGCGCTGGCGCGTTCCAGGCGATCGCGCACGCCGTCCCATTCGGGGCTCGGGCGGAGGTGCTTCGACCCAGATCAGATCCACGCCCTCGGCATCGAGTTCGCGCAACACCGAAAACAATTCGTGCGCGGCCGCGATCGGCCTGCGCCGGCATGCACCCGCCAGCTGCAGGGCGCTGCCGGCTGGAAGCGCCGACGCTGCGGGAATATACCGCCAGCTTCAGCGCGCTCGGCCCGAGCACCTGCAGCGCCGCGTGCAGCATCGGCGCCGGCCATCAGGCGCAGCCGGGCGCGCGGCGCGTAGTGCGCCTCCAGCGTGCCCGAGGCGCGCGGCGCGTGCGCGTCCGGCGTCGCGCAGCGGCTCGCCGGCGGCGGCCTCGATGCGCGGCGCGCGTCAGCACGCCCGGGCGCAGCAGCACCGGGTGGCCGCGCGTGCAGTCGACGATGGCCGACTCGATGCCCACCGCGCAGGCGCCGCCGTCGAGCACCAGCAGCGCCGTCGCCGAACTCCTCGGCCACGTGGGCGGCGCGGCGTCGGGCTGATGCGGCCGAAGCGGTTGGCGCTCGGCGCGGCAACGCCGGCCACGCCCAGCTCGCGCGCCGCGCGCAGCAGGGCCTGGGCCACCGGGTGCGCCGGGCAGCGCAGGCCGATGCTGTCCTGCCCGCCCGCCGCGGCGGCGGCCACGCCCGGCGCGCGCGGCACGATCACGGTGAGCGGGCCCGGCCAGAAGGCCTCCATCAGGCGCTGCGCCACCGGCGGCACCGCGGCGGCGAAGGCGCGCGCGCTCGGCAGCATCGGCCACGTGCACGATCAGCGGGTGGTCGGCCGGCCGGCCCTTGGCGGCGAAGATGCGTGCCACCGCCGCGTCGTCGTCGGCGCGCGCGCCGAGGCCGTAGACGGTCTCGGTCGGGAAGGCCACGAGCTCGCCGGCGGCCAGGCGCGCAGCGCGGCCACAGCCGCGGCGATCGTGCCGTCGAGGATCGCAAGCCCGTGCGTGGCATGCCGCGCATCCCTGGCGCGCCACGCTCAGAACGCGCGGCATGCCGAGCAGCGCCGCCGCCTGCAGCGCCACCGCCGCGCGCCTGCGCGGCGCTGGCGGCGGTGACCGTGAGGTGGCCCATCTTGCGGCCGGGCCGGGCGCTCGGCCTTGCCGTACAGGTGCAGGTGCGCGCCGGGCAGCGCCAGCACCGCGGCCCAGTCGCGGCGTGCGCTCGGCGCCCTCGCCGCCGCGCAACCACAGGTCACCGAGCAGGTTGAGCATCACGCAGGGCGAGTGCAGGCGCGGCGCGACCAGCGGCAGCGCCGGTCATCGTGCGCACCTGCAGGTCGAACTGCGAGACGTCGCAGGCGTCGATGCTGTAGTGGCCGGAGTTGTGCGGGCGCGGCGCCATCTCGTTGGCCACCAGCGAGCCGTCGCGCGAGCACGAAGAACTCGACGCACAGCACGCCCACGTAGTCCAGCGCGTCGGCGATGCGGCCGGCGGCCTCGATCGCCTGCGGCCTGCAGTGCGGCTCCGAGCGTCGGGCGCCGGCACCTGGTGACCGCGAGGATGCCGTCGCGGTGCAGGTTCTGCTGCACCGGCAGGTGCACCAGTCGCCCGTCGGCGCCGCGCGCGACGATCACGCTCAGCTCGCAGCGCCAGCGGCAGCAGCTTCTCGAGCACGCAGGGCACGCTGCTTGAGCGCTGTCCCAGGCGGCGGCCAGCTCGGCGCGGCGTGCCACGCGACCTGGCCCTTGCCGTCGTAGCCCAGCCGCGCGGTCTTCAGGATGCCGGGCAGCAGCGCTGTCGCGCACGGCGTCGAGCTGTGCCGCGCGTCTCGATCAACGCGTGCGGCGCGCAGGGCACGCCGCAGCGCGCGAAGTGCGCCTTCTCGGCGGCGCGGTCCTGGCACACCGCCACCGCGTCGGCGCGCCGGGCGCCACGGGCCGGTGCGCGCCCAGCGTGCCAGCGCCTGCGCCGGCACGTTCTCGAACTCGGTGGTGATGGCGTCGCAGCGCTGCATCAGCTGCGCCAGGCCCTGCTCGTCGAGGTAGTCGGTGTCGATGTGGTAGTGCGCCACCAGCCCCGCCGGGCTGGCCGGGTCGGGGTCGAGCACCGCCGTGAAGTAGCCCAGGCGCTGCGCCGCGTGCACGAACATGCGGCCGAGCTGGCCGCCGCCCATCACGCCGAGCGTCGCGCCCGGCGCAATGAAACGGGTGGTCGGAGATCCACGATCGTGCGTCGCCATCACTTCAGCTCGTCGCGTCATCGCCCGCGCGGCCTCGGTCTGGCGGGCGCGGAAGGCGTCGAGCTGGCTGCGCAACGCAGTGTCGTTCGTTGGCCAGCATCGCCACCGCGAACAGCGCGGCGTTGGCGGCGCCGGCGTTGCCGATGGCGAAGGTGGCCACCGGAATGCCCTTGGGCATCTGCACGATCGAATGCAGCGAGTCCACGCCCTGCAGGTGGCGGCTGGCCACCGGCACGCCGAGCACCGGCACGGTGGTCTTGGCCGCCAGCATGCCCGGCAGGTGCGCTGCGCCGCCGGCGCCGGCGATGATGGCCCTGAGCCCGCGGCCGGCCGCGCTCTGCGCGTAGGCGAACATGTCGTCGGGCATGCGGTGCGCGGAGACCACCCGCGCTTCGAAGGGCACGCCGAACTCGGCGAGAATGTCGGTCGCGTTGCGCAGGGTGTCCCAGTCACTGCTGGAGCCCATCACCACGCCGACGAGAACAGGGGCGCTGCTCACGGCTCGCTCCAGGTTTCGATGATCTTGAATTGTAGGCGGGGCGACGCCAGCTTCAGACGAGCGCCGCGCCCGCGCACCGGAAAGCCACCATGGTCGACATCTCTCTGAAGAACTTCGAAGCCGAGCTCATCACCGCCTCGATGCAGGCAGCCGGTGCTGCTCGACATCTGGGCGCCTTGGTGCGGGCCCTGCAAGTCGCTCGGGCCGGTGCTCGAGAAGCTCGAGGTGGCCTATGCCGGCCGCTTCAAGCTCACCAAGCTGAACTCCGATGACCAGCCCGAGATCGCGGGCCAGCTGTCGCAGATGTTCGGCGTGCGCAGCATCCCGTTCTGCGTGCTGTTCAGCCAGGGCCAGCCGGTCGATGGCTTCGTCGGTGCACTGCCCGAGGGCGAGGTGCGCAAGTTCCTCGACAAGCACGTGCCCACCGCCGAAGAAGTGGCGGCCGATGAAGAGGTGGAGGCGGCGGAAGAACTGCTGGCCGAAGGCGACACCGAACTGGCGCTGGAGAAGCTGCAGGAGGCCGTGGCCATCAACCCGGGCAACGACCTCGCACGCTACGACTACCTGCGGGCGCTGCTGAGCCTGGGCCGCGTGGCCGAGGCCCGTGCTGCCTTCGACCCGGTGGCCAGCAAGGTCATGCTCGATGCGCGTCTGGCCGCGTGCGGCCACTGGCTCGCCGCCTGCGAGCGCGCGCCCAAGGCGCGTTCGGCCGATGCGCTGGCCGCGGCCATCGCCGCCAGCAAGCGTGATTTCGAGGCGCGGTTCGAACTGGCGCAGACGCACTTTGCCGCGCAGCGTTTCACCCAGGCGATGGACGAACTGCTCGAGATCCTGATGCGCGACAAGGCTTGGCGCGACGAGCTGGCACGCAAGACCTACGTGGCCATCCTCGAGCTGATGAGCAAGCCCGCGCCCGCCAAGGGCAGCGAAGCGGCCAAGCCAGCCACCACGCTGGAGATCGCCGGCAAGGCCGCCGCGGTGACCTCGGATCCCGTGCTCGACGGCTACCGGCGGCGCCTGAGCATGGTGCTCTTCTAGACAAGCACCTCAGGCGGTGCCAGACGGTCTCGAGGCCGCAGCCCTCAGGCCAGCAGCGAGCGGATCTCTGCGCCGATGCGGTGGTTCTGCCCGCCGCGGTGTGCGATCTTGAGCGCGCCGATGTGGTTGCCCAGCGTGACGCAGCGCGTCAGCGCCCAGCCGCGCTCCAAGCCGAAGAGCAGCGCGGCGCGGAAGGCATCGCCGCAGCCAGTGGGGTCGAGCAGTTCCGTGGCCTTCACGCCCGGCACGTGGGTGCGCTGGCCCTGCTGCCAGACCTCGCACCCGTCGGCCCCGAGTGTCACCACCACGCCTTGCAGGTGCGAGCGCGACAGCGTCTCCAGCGTCCTGCCGGTGCGGTCGCACAGCATGCGAGCCTCGTAGTCGTTGAGCGCCACCCAGGTGGCCTGGTCGATGAAGCGCTGCAGTTCCGGGCCGTCGAACATCGGCAGGCCCTGGCCCGGATCGAAGATGAACGGGATCTTGGCCGCAGCCAGTTGCGCGGCGTGCTGCAGCATCGCGTCGCGGCCGTCGGGCGCGACGATGGCCACGCGGATGTTGCTGCCGGTGGGTACCGCGGTGAGGTGTGCCGACTGCATCGCGCCGGGGTGGAATGCGGTGATCTGGTTGTTGTCGATGTCGGTGATGATGATCGCCTGCGCCGTGTAGGTTTCCGGCAGCGTGCGCACGAATGCCGTGCTCGCCCCCCACGATTCCAGCCGCGCGAGGTACTCCTGACCATCGTTGCCGAGCGTGGCCATCACCACCGGTTCGCCGCCCAGCTGGCTCAGCGTGTAGGCGATGTTGCCGGCGCAGCCGCCGAACTCGCGCCGCAGCGTGGGCACGAGGAACGACACGTTCAGGATGTGCACCTGCTCGGGCAGGATCTGCTGCGAGAACTTGCCGGGAAAAGTGGTGATGGTGTCGAACGCGAGGGATCCGCAGATCAGGGCAGACATCGTGGCTCCGGGAACAGACGAACGGTGGAAGGGAATCGGAAAGCGCGGTCAGGGATAGAAGATCTCGACGGTGTAGCCCGCAACACGTCCGGAGGCCGCGCTGAGCAGCAATTGCAGCGTGGCTTCCGATCCGCTGGACAGGGTGGCCGGGGCCGACTGGAAGTCCTTCGGGCCGAGCGCACGCCGGGCCACGAGCTGGCCGGATTCGTCGGTCAGCGTCAGGTCCACCCAGGGCGTGGCGGCCAGCGTGTTCGAGCGGTTGTGCAGCACCACTGAAAACCGGAAGGCGTCCGGCTGGGCGGCGCGCACGAGTGCCGTGCTTTCGACCGCGATGTCGTCCAGCCGTCGCGGTGCCTCGATGCGGCATCCCTGGAAAGCGCACCAGGCTGCCAGCGGGGCCTTCAGTGCCGGGTACTGCGCCGACCAGCGGTCGCGGAAGTGGTGGGCGGCCTGCAGCCCCAGGCCCAATGCGAGCAGCAGGGCAAAGGTGCCGAGCAGCAGTCGTGCCAGCGGGCTGGTCCAGCGAGCCTCGCGGTCGGCCTGGCGCACGAACTCCGGCGCCGGCTCCGGTTCGGGCTCCGGAATCTCCAGGTCGATGCCGGCCTGGTCGGCATCGTCGAGCACGTCGTTGTCGAAACGGGCATCGGCAAAGTCGGGCTGCTCGCGCGATTGCCGCCGATCGGTCCGCCGAGCGTGCCGAAGGCCGATCGGCCGTGGTGTGCTGTGCAACTGTTCGTCGATGTCGTCCGACCACCAGCGGGTCGGGCTCGTGCTGCCAGTCGTGGGCAAGATGCGCCGCCGGTTCAGCCTCCCAGTCGCGCGCCGGCGGCGCCACCGGTTCGATGCCCAGGGGGATGTCGGCTTCATCGAGATCGACGGGGCGCGTTCTCCCGGTAGATCCGCCAGGAATGGCCGCGGATTCCGGCAACTCGTCCCAGTCCGGTGGCACATCGCGGTCGAGATCGAAGAGGCCCTCCAGGGCATTGAACACCTGGTCGCAGCGGCCGCAGCGTACCCAGCCCTCAGAGACTTTGAGCTGGTCCTGCACGACACGAAAGACCGTGCCGCAAGAGGCGCAACGGGTGGCAAGGCTCATGCGGAGATCATGCCATGGGGCTTGCTGGCCCTGCGCCGGCCGCTGCGGCTTCGGCCGGTCGCTGCGCCGTCATCAGCACCCAGCCTTCCTGCGCGTCGCTGACTTCGAGCGTCAGCCAAGGCGCATAAGCCGTCTTCAGTTCGTCGGCTTGCCGCTCCAGGATGCCGGCGAGCACGAGGTGACCGCCTGGCGCGACATGCCCGCTCAGCAGCGGGGCCAAGAGCTTGAGCGGCGTGGCCAGGATGTTGGCGTAGACCAGCGCGTAGGTGCCGCGGGCCTGATCAGGCAGTCCGGCCTGCAGCGCCACGCCATTGGCCAGTGCATTGGCTCCGGTGGCCGTGACGGCCGCCGGATCGATGTCGACGGCGTCCACGGTCTGCGCGCCATGCAGCGCGGCGGCGATGGCCAGAATGCCGGAGCCGCAACCGTAGTCGAGCACGCGCTCCCAGCGGCATGACAGAGCCGGCGCCTGCAGCGCTGTCCAGCGCAGGCACATGCGGGTGGTGGGGTGCGTGCCGGTGCCGAACGCCAGCCCAGGGTCGAGCCGGATCAGTCGCTTCGCTGCGGCGGGCGGCTCGTGCCAGCTCGGCACGATCCAGAAGTCCGGCGTGATCGACACCGGCGCGAACTGCGACTGCGTCAGGCGCACCCAGTCCTGGTCGGCCACCTCGACCTGGGCGACGAGCTCGACGCCGGTGCTCCAGTCCTGGGCGAGCAACAGCGTGGCTGCCGCAGTGGCCGCAGCCTCGTCCTGGAACAGAGCGCGCAGCCGCGAGCGCTGCCAACCGGCCTGCGGTGCGGGCATGCCCGGCTCACCGAACAGGGCTCGCTCCGAGTCGGTGTCGGCATCGGCGTCCTCCACAGACACCGACAGCGCCTGCAGCTCGTCGATCAGCGCATCGCTGAGCGACTCGACGAGCGACTCGGGTGCCAGCAGCAGCAGCTCGACCATGCGGCCGGGCTACCGCTTGTGCTGGCTCATCCAGCCTTCGAGGTAGTGGATGCTGGTGCCGCCTTCGGTGAATTTGGCGTCCACCATCAGCTCGCGGTGCAGCGGGATGTTGGTGAGGATGCCTTCGACCAGGGTCTCCGACAGCGCGATGCGCATGCGTGCCAGCGCCTGGTCGCGGGTGTCGCCGTGGCAGATGATCTTGCCGATCATCGAGTCGTAGTGCGGCGGCACGAAGTAGTTGGTGTAGGCGTGCGAGTCCACGCGCACGCCCGGGCCGCCCGGCGGGTGCCACATGGTGATGCGCCCGGGCGAAGGTGTGTACTTGTAGGGGTCTTCGGCGTTGATGCGGCACTCGATGGCGTGGCCGCGCATTTCGATGTTGCGCTGGGTGAAGGGCAGTTTCTCTCCCGCCGCCACGCGGATCTGCATCTGCACGATGTCGATGCCGGTCACCAGTTCCGTCACCGGGTGCTCCACCTGCACGCGGGTGTTCATCTCGATGAAGAAGAACTCGCCGTTCTCGTACAGGAACTCGAAGGTGCCGGCGCCGCGGTAGCCGATCTTCTTGCAGGCGGCGGCGCAGCGGTCGCCGATGCGCTCGATCACGCGGCGCGGGATGCCCGGCGCCGGCGCCTCCTCGATGATCTTCTGGTGCCGGCGCTGCATGGAGCAATCGCGCTCGCCGAGCCAGACCGCGTTCTTGTGCTGGTCGGCCATCACCTGGATCTCGATGTGCCGCGGGTTCTCCAGGAACTTCTCCATGTAGACCTGCGGGTTGCCGAAGGCCGCTCCGGCCTCGCCCCGGGTGGTCTGCACCGCGTGCAGCAGCGCGGCCTCGGTGTGCACCACGCGCATTCCGCGTCCGCCACCACCGCCCGCGGCCTTGATGATGACTGGGTAGCCGATGGCGCGCGCCTGGCGGATGATCTCTTTCGAGTCCTCGGGCAACGCGCCCTCGGAGCCCGGGACGCAGGGCACGCCGGACTTGATCATGGCTTGCTTGGCCGAGACCTTGTCGCCCATCATGCGGATCGAATCGGGCGTGGGGCCGATGAAGGTGAAGCCGCTGCGCTCCACCCGCTCGGCGAAGTTGGCGTTCTCGGAGAGGAAGCCATAGCCAGGGTGGATGGCCTCGGCGTCCGTGACCTCGGCGGTCGAGATGATCGCCGGCATGTTCAGGTAGCTCTGGGCCGACGGTGCCGGCCCGATGCAGACAGCCTCATCGGCCAGCTTCACGTACTTGGCGTCACGGTCGGCCTCGGAATAGACCACCACCGACTTGATGCCCATCTCGCGGCAGGCGCGCTGGATGCGCAGGGCGATCTCGCCGCGGTTGGCGATGAGAATTTTCTTGAACATCGCTCAGGCCTCGCGCCGCGTCGGGCCGGGTTGGGTGCGTGCGGTCGTCATGGCCGGGCTCACTCGATCACGAACAGCGGCTGACCGAACTCGACCGCCTGGCCGTTATCGCAGAACAGCTTGGTGACCGTGCCCGACTTGTCGGCCTCGATCTCGTTCATGATCTTCATGGCTTCGATGATGCAGATGGGCTCGCCTTCCTTGATCTCGCTGCCGACTTCGACGAACGGCTTGCCGCCCGGGCTGGACGAGCGGTAGAAGGTGCCCACCATGGGCGACTTGACCACATGGCCGGTCATTGCGGCAGCTTCCGCCGCCGCCGCGGGGGCCGGCGCGGCGCTGGCGGCCGGCGCCGCTGCCACCGGGGCCGCCACCGCCACGGGCGCAGGTGCGGTCACCCATTGCGGCGCGGACTGCGCGTGGGGATCGGCCTTGACGATGCGGACCTTGCCGTCGGCCTCGGTGATTTCCAGCTCGGAGATGTTCGAGTCCGATACCAGGTCGATCAGGGTCTTGAGCTTGCGAAGGTCCATGCGCTCTCCAACGTGTTGTCGGCGGCACTCCCTGCCGCGCTTGGTTCTTTATCCGTCAGGCCGCAATCCTGCGCGGTCAACGAGCCTCGAAAAGGCCCCAACACGCGCCATCTTGTGGCGGACGGTCTGGGGGATCCGTGACCAGAGTCGGCCCCGAGCCCCGTCCTGCCCTCCAGACGAGCGCCGGACTTTACGCGTTTTGGCGCGTTTTGCAGGCCGTTGACAAAAAATTATTGAGCCTGAAGTGCTGAAGGCCACCTCAGCCGATCTCTTGGGACCAGGCTTGCAGGTCGCCGGGCTTCAGGGAGCCCAGCTTGCGGCGCACGGGCTGGCCGGCCCGGTCGAAGACCACGGTGAAGGGCAGCGCCGCCGCTCGCGTTGCCGAGGGATCGTGCGAGATCGACGCCGTTGAGTCCAGCCAAGCCGATCAGAAAGCCCATCGGCCGCTGCTTCAGGAACTCGCGCACTGGCGTGGGCCCGTCCACGGCCAGGCCAACCACCTGCCATCCCCGGGCGGCGTGCTGGCGCTGGAAGTCGTCCAGCAAAGGCATCTCGGTGACGCAGGGCGGGCACCAGGTGGCCCAGAAATTCAGCAGCACGGGCTTGCCGCGCAGCGACTGCAGCACCAGTTCGCCGCCGGCCGGCTGCTCGAAGCGCAAGGCCCAGAAGTCGGCTGGGAGTGGAGCTGGAGCCGCTTCGTTCGTGCTGAAGCGCCGCAGGGCCACGCCCGCGCCCACCGAAGCGGCCGCCAGCGCCACTCCGCCCACCACCCAGAGCCGTCGGTTCATGGCGCCTCCTGCATCCGCTGGCGCAGGGCGGTGAGGTCGCCGCGTTGCGTGAGGCCGCGCGCGTCCGGCTTGAGCGCGCCACGCAAGTCGTCATGGTCGAGCACGCTCAGGTGCACGGTCACCGCTTCGCCCAGCGCCGGGCAGGGGCTGCTGACCGAAAGCACGTCGATGTCGTCGCCGCGCGGGCCGGCGATGCTCCCCGACGTCGTAAGGCACCTTCAGGTCGATCAGCGCGAGTTCGGCCGATTTGGAGTCGTCGCAGAACAGTTGCAGGTGGACGCTGCTCAGCCGCGTGGCGGTCCCGCGCCAGACCGCACCCGTCAGGTGCGGACGGAAGGCGGCCAGCCGCTCCATCCAGCGCGCCGCCACTCCACGCAGCGCGGCCAGCTCGGCCGGCTGAGTGTCGGCACAGAACAGCTCCAAGTAGGCGCGCACTTCGTCTTCGACGAGCTCGTTGTCTGGGAGCTGGGCGCTGCGGGTGCTGTGTCTGCCCAGCCCGCGCGCGGCGCGGCGCTTGGCCGGGCCGTACTCCATGCCTTCTTCCACCACCAGCCGGGCGGCGGCCGCGGCAATTTCTTCGGTCAAGGTCGCGGCAGGCATGGTGCGGATTCTAGGCAAGCGCCCGAATCCCTCTGAAGCGCATTCCTCAGGGCACCTCGACTGCGCCCATGCGCGCGACGATGGTGCTCGCGCGGCCGAGAACGTAGGCCGAGGAGGGGCGCTTCTCGAAGCGCTTGGGCGCCGGCAGCATCACCGCGAGCTGCGCCGCCGGCAGGGCGCCCAGGCCCAGCGCCGAGGTCCTGAAGTAATGCCGGGCCGCAGCCTCGGCGCCGAACACGCCCTCACCCCACTCCACATGATTGAGGTAGATCTCCAGGATGCGCTGCTTGGACAGCAGCGACTCCAGGGCCAGCGTGATCACGAATTCCTGCGCCTTGCGCGCCAGACTGCGCTCGCCGCCGAGAAAGAGATTCTTGGCCAGCTGCTGGGTGATGGTGGAGCCGCCGACCAGCTTGGGTTCGGGGCGCACGGGTGGCCGCGGTGGGAGGTGCTTTGCCAGGGGGAAGTCGCTGGGCACGGCGCTCGAGCTGCTCCTGCAGCCGCTCCACCCGGGCTTCTGCGCGCTGGTTGCGTTCCCAGGCCTTCTCGATCGCGTCCCACTCCACGCCGCTGTGGTCGGTGAACCCGGCGTCCTCGGAGGCGATCACCGCCCGCTTGAGATGTGCCGAGATCTGCGAATAGTCCACCCACTGGTGTTGCCAGGGGATCTGGTGCTTCTCGGTCAGCAGCCGCCAGGCCTCCGACCGCTCGAAGGTCGTCGATTGCGGATCCACCACCGCCATCAGCGCCACGCGCCCCACGAAGTACAGCTGCAATGCCAGTGCCGACAGCAGCAGCAAGACCAGCAGACGCGCCAGCGCGCGAATGGCCGATCCCACCGCCGCACTCATCGTGCGGCGCTGGCCAGGCGTTCGCGCAGTGCGGCCAGCACCGGTGCAGTCTCAGGACGCACCCTGCGCCACAGCGCGAAGGCCTCGGCCGCCTGCTCGACCAGCATCCCCAGACCATCGCGGCCCATGGCGCCATGGCGGCCGGCCCAGTCGATGAAGGGCTGCGCAGCGGGTCCGTACATCATGTCGACCGCCAGCGCACCCGGTGCCAGCACCGACGCGGCCACCGGGATGTCCGCGCCCTGCAGGCTGCTCGAAGTCCCATTGATCACGACGTCGAAGGCCTCTCCGCAATCCACCAGCGGTGCTGCAGCGAGGCGCGTGCCGCCAGCCATCCGTGCGAAGCGCGTCGACCAGGGCGCTGGGCCTTGTCCAGGGTGCGGTTCGTCACCGTGAGCTGCGCTGGCCCGGCCGCGAGCAGTGCGCCGACGGTCCCGGCAGCTGCCCCGCCCGCTCCGATCAGCAACACCCGTCGGCCGGCCAGCGGCACGCCGGCATTGCGCTCGATGTCGGCGACCAGGCCGACGCCGTCGGTGTTGTCTGCGAGCCAGCCGTCGGTCTCGAAGCTCAGCACGTTGGCGGCTCCAGCCAGTTCGGCCCGCGGCGTGCGGCGGTTCGTGAGTCCGAACGCCTCGAACTTGAACGGCACCGTCACATTGCAGCCACGCACCGTGCCGCCCTCGGCCGCCGCCACCCAGCGGCGCAAGGCACCGGCAAAGTCATCGAGCGGCACGAGCAGCCGGCCATAACTCAGCGTCTGCCCCGTGGCCTGCGCGAAGGCCGCATGGATGAAGGGCGACTGGCTGTGCGCGATCGGGTGGCCGACCACGGCGTACTGGTCGATGGGCGTCGGGGATGTCATCGCGTCCTGGTCTGCGCTGCAGCACCTCAGCGGGTGGTGCTGAGCGTGGTTTCCAGGCCGTCGTCGCGGGTGAACTTGAAGCGCGAGGTGATCACCAGCTGGTCGGCCTTGCGGCGCATCGCGGCACTGAAGGGGCCGAAGGGCGATGCCGCCTTCACGATCGCGACGGCGCGCCGGTCCAGCAGCTTGTTGTTCGAGCTCTGGATGACCTCGGTGTCGAGCACGCGGCCTTCGGCATCGACCGTGACGTTCATCGTCAGCTCGCCGTACATCTTCTTGCCCTGGTATTCGGGGAAGTTGCGCGTACCACGCTCCTCGATCTTGCGGCGCAGCTGGTCGTAGTACATCGCGTAGACCTCTTCGCGCGTGGCCGGGCTGATGTAGCGCTTCTTGGGGCGGGCGTTCTCGTCGTTGATGCGCTTTTCGATCTCGGCCAGCAGCTCGACCAGCTGCCGGCGCCGCTCCTCCTGCGCGCGCTCTTCGGGCGTGCCTTCGTCGCGCTTGGGATCGGGCGCGGGCAGCAGCGCCAGCTCGCGTCGGATCTGCGCCAGCAACTGCTGCTGCGTCTCCTGAAGCTTCTCGACCTGCTTCTGGGTCTGCTCGTTGGCGTCGCCGATCTCCACCTGGGCCGACGGTGGCAAGGGTGAGGTGGCGCGGCCACGCACGGCCTCGCCGCCACCGGCCAGGTTGGCCTGAGCGATCGCCTGGGCCTGCAGCGGCGCCTCGCCCGAGCGCGAATTCACCAGGATCACCTCCAGCGGCGTGTCCTGGAACATGCGGTTGAAGCCCTCCGGGTCGACGAAACGCACGCCAAGCAGCGCGCCATGCACCGCCACCGAGAACGCCAGCGCGATCTGCAGCGTCGAGAACTTCCGGCGGGGCGGTTTGCTCTGGCGGGCCATGCGCACCTCAGACCGCGGTGTCGGCGCCCACCGCTGCAGGCGCTCCGGCAGATTCGTTCAGGGGCACCTCGCTCGCGGCGTCCCCCGCCACGTCGATGGCCAGGGTGAGCGGGCCGGCGGCCGTCGCGGCTTCTTCGCCCTCGGGCTCTTCCACCACCGCATCGTCGGCCGTCGTGGTCGGGTCATCCAGCCGACGCAGCAGGCTGGCGTGCACGTCGAGCGTCAGCAGGTCGGTGCCCGTCACGCGCACCCGAACGCGTGCCCCGCGGGGCAAGCTCTCGGCGCCGACGGCGCGAAACACCAGCGGCAGGGCGTCTGCACGCACCAATCCGTCCTTCATCACCGCGGCATCGAGTTCGTCGATCTGCTGTTGGGCCAGGAACTGCATTGTCCAGTAGCGCTCAATGGCACCCTGGAAGCCGTTGTACTCGGCATAGGCCGCATCGAAGCCCGAAATGATGGCAAACAGCGCCGTGTCCTTGGGCTTGAACGGTGCAGCCAGCGCAGCGGTGCGTCCGTGACGCGCGCAGGCGATGATCTGCCACTGATTCACCAGGTCGACATAACGGCGCAGCGGCGAGGTGGCCCAGGTGTACTGCGCCACGCCCATGCCGGCGTGGGCCGCGGGCTTGGTGCCCATGCGCACCTTCACCCCCGGCGCGAGGCTGGCCTGGCTGCGGTAGATGCCCGGTACGCCGCACTCGGCGAGCCAGCCGCCCCAGGTGCTGTTGGCCAGGATCATGGCCTCGGCCACGATCAGGTCGAGCGCCGCGCCGCGCTGGCGCGTGCCGATGCTCACCCGCTCGGTACCCGCCGGCTCGCGTCCCTCGTTGCCCTCCAGCCGGAAGTTGTAGTCGGGCCGGTTGAAGTTCTCGGGCTTGCCGCGCGCCACCTCGCGCAGGGCCTTCAGGTGTCGCGCCAGCCGGAAGGCAAACGCCAGCTCGGTCGCGAACTCGTAGTCGGCCGCGGCTTCGCCGGTCAGCGAGGCTTCGGTGACCACCGCATCGAGCTGGTCGTGGCGCAGGTTGGCCGCGATCGGCACGCGCTCGAGCCGAGTCTCGGTGGCCTTCACCTCGAGCGTGGTCTCGTCGAAGCTCACGTAAAGCGACACCGCGGGGCAGTCGCGCCCGGCCGTCAGGGTGTAGGCCTGCACCACTTCGTCGGGCAGCATGGTCAGCTTGTAGCCCGGCATGTAGACGGTGGACAGGCGCTCGCGCGCCACCTTGTCGACCGGCGCGTCCGGCGCGATCGCCAGGCCCGGCGCGGCGATGTGCACGCCGAACACCACCGTGCCCGTGCCCAGCCCCCGGACCGACAGCGCATCGTCGATCTCGGTGGTGGCCGAATCGTCGATCGAGAAAGCGCGCACCTCGGCCAGTGGCAGGCTCTCCTTGATGGCCGGCGCCGTGAGCGGCGGAAAGCCCGTGCCCTTGGGAAAGTTCTCGAACAGGAAGCGCCGCCAGTGGAACTGGTAAGGCGAGTCGATCGCGCCGGCGGCCTTCGAGCAGCTCCAGCGGCGCATGGTGCGACCGCTTCGAGGCTTCGACCACCGCCTTGTACTCGGGCGCGTTCTTGTCGGGCTTGAAGAGGATCTTGTAGAGCTGCTCGCGCACCGGCGCCGGGCATTGGCCCGCCGACCAGCTCGCCGGCCCAGGTGTCGATCTGCGCGGCCACCGCCTTCTTGCGCTCGATGCCCAGCAGCGCGGCCTTGACGATGTCTTCCGGCGCCTTCTTGAAGTTGCCCTTGCCCAGGCGCCGGAAGTAGTGCGGCGCCTCGAACAGGCGGAACAGCGCGGCGGCCTGCTTCTCGACACCCGCAGCCTTGCTCGAAATAGTCGCGCGCCAGGTCGGCGAAGCCGAACTCCTGCTCGGGGGCGAATTCCCAGGCCAGGTCGAGGTCGATGTCCTGCGCAGCGCCTGCGCCGACGCGAGCAATTCGGCGGGCTGGGGCTTGTCGAACTTCAGCAGCACGTTGGCGGATTTGACCTTGACGCGCTTGCCCGAGTCGAGCTCGATCTGCATCGAGCTCTCGGCTTCGGTCATCACGCGTCCGGCGAGGAACTTGCCGGCGTCTTCGAAGAGGGCGTACATAGGGGGCGGATTGTCGCCTGAATGGCATGACCCCCGGCGCCCAGTCCGCATCCCATGAAGGGCGTTCGGCGACTTCTTGGGAACGATCAGTAACTGCGGCCTTTGCGGTACTGGGCGTGCGACCTTGCGCGCCAGCGTGCCGCTGCGCGCAATGGCCGCGAACGACGCGCCCGCATGGGCGTGGCAGATCGCCAGGCCCAGCGCATCGGCGGCGTCCTTGCCGGGCAGGCCGGGCAGCGCCAGCAGCCGCTTCACCATCTCCTGCACCTGCTCCTTGCGCGCCTGGCCGTGGCCGACCACCGCCTTCTTCATCTGCAGCGCGGTGTACTCCGCCACCTCCAGTGTCGTGCGACACCAGCGCGGTCAGCGCCGCGCCGCGCGCCTGGCCGAGCAGCAGGGTCGACTGCGGGTTGACGTTGACGAACACGATCTCCACCGCGGCGCAGTCGGCTGGTAGCGCGCGCGACCTCGCGCACGCCGTCGAAGATGATCTTCAGCCGTGCCGGCAGCTGGCCGATGTCGACCGCGTCGGTCTTGATCGTGCCGCTGGCCACGTAGTGCAGGCGCGCGCCTTCGGCTTCGATCACGCCAAAGCCGGTGGTGCGCAGGCCGGGGTCGATGCCGAGGATTCGCATGGCTGCATTACACGCCGGATTCAGGCGCGGCCTTCAGGTGCGCCATGTCGTGCACTGACTTCACACGCCGAAGTACCAGCGCACCGAGTGGAAGAACACCGGCGCCGCGAAGCACAGCGGCGCCACGCGGTCGAGCAGCCCGACCGCGCCGGTCACCGAGGCCTTGCCGCCCCAGTTGCGCACGCCGGCGTCGCGCTTGAGCGCCTTCATGACGAACTCGCCGAAGGTGCCGCGAACCGCCGGCGATGAAGCCCATCACCAGCGCCGGAACGGGCTTGAAGGGCGTGGCCCAGTAGAGCAGGCGCACCGACGAATGGCCGCGGTCAGCGCGCCCAGCGTCCAGGCACGCCAGGAGAAGCTCCGGCTGATGGCGCGCGCCACCGGGCGGCGCCGCAGCCGGCGGCTCGCCGCATCCTGCGCGATCTGGGCGGCCGCGACCACCAGCACCAGGTAGAGCACCAGGAAGGCACCGCGGTCCTCGTAGCTCGGCAGGTCCAGCAGCAGCAGGGCCGGCGCATGGCTCATGCCATAGACGCAGACCATGATGCCCCACTGGATCTTGGCCGTGCGCTCCAGAAAGCGCTGCGGGTCGTTGCCGAGCGCACTCACGACCGGGATGGCGAGGAACACGTAGACCGGGATGAAGACGGTGAACAGGTCGAAGCCGCTGCCCGCCGACCATCACGTACTGCATCGGCAGCACGACGAAGAAGGCCAGCAGCAGGCTGCGGTGGTCGCCGCGCCGGGTGTGCGTGAGGGTGACGAACTCGCGCAGCGCGACGAACGACACGCACGCCAAACAGCAGCGTCGAGACCGCAGGCGCCGGAGACCCACGAGATCCAGAACAGCACCGACGCCCACCACACCGCGCGCAGGTCGCGCATGAAGCGGTCGAAGCGCTCCTGCGGCTGCGGGCGAGCGCTCGCGCAGCGAGCGGCTGCACCGCGATCGCCGTCACCAGCGCCAGCAGGCCGAACAGCACCACGAACAGCAGGCCGATCTGCTGCGAAACGGTGAGCGCGCGCAGGTGTCCCAGTCAGCGACCGGCATGCGCGCAGGGCTCATCGTGGCGGGCTCATGCGGCCACCTGGCGCAAGGCGATCACAGCCTCGCGTGCGCGCGCCAGGAACGCGCGCTTGTCCTCGCCCGGCGGCGAGCTGCAGCGGCGCGCCGAAGGTCACCGAGCACAGGATGGGCACAGGCACCACCTCGCCCTTGGGCATGACGCGCTGCACGTTGTCGATCCAGGCCGGGATGAGCTGCACCGTCGGGAAAGGCCTCGGCCAGGTGGTACAGCCCCGCCTTGAACGCCGCCGGATCCGCCTGGTTGCCGCGCGTGCCTTCCGGAAAGATCACCAGCGAGTCGCCGCGCCGCAGCGCTTCCATCAGCGGCTCGAGCGGGTCTTCGTCATCGGTGCGCTGGCGGCTCACGTACACCGCGTTGAAGATCTCGCGCGTGATCCAGGCCTTGAGCGGCGACGAGGTCCAGTAATCGCGCGCCGCGATCGGCCGGGTGATGGCGCGCAGCTCGCTCGGCAGCGCCGCCCAGATCAGCACCCAGTCGAAGTGACTCTGATGGTTGGCGAAGTAGATGCGCTGCTCGGCCTTGGGCGGGCAGCCGTACCAATGGCCCTGCGCGCCAGTGATCAGGCGCGCGAGGAAGGCGAGGATGAGGCCCGCGATCTCGGGCAGCTTCATGAGAGGCCGCTGCTCGACATCAATGCCGGAAGTGGCGAACGCCGGTCAGCACCATGGCGATGCCGTGCTCGTTGGCGGCGGCGATCACCTCGTCGTCGCGCACCGAGCCGCCGGGCTGGATGACACAGCCTGCGCCGGCCTCGACCACCACGTCCAGCCCGTCGCGGAATGGAAAGAACGCGTCGCTCGCCACTGCCGAGCCCTTGAGCGTGAGCTTGGCGTTCTCTGCCTTGATGCTGGCGATGCGCGCGGAGTCAATGCGGCTCATCTGTCCGGCCCCCACGCCGAGCGTCATGCCGTTGCCGCAGAACACGATGGCGTTGCTCTTCACGTACTTGGCCACCTTCCACGCGAACAGCAGGTCGTCGAGCTGCTGTGGCGTGGGTTGGCGGGTGGTGACCACCTTCAGCGTCGCTGCGCTCGAGCACATGGTTGTCGGCCGTCTGGATCAGCAGGCCCGAGCCCACGCGCTTGACGTCCTGCTGGTTGCGGCCCTGCTCCCAGGCCGTCGCGCCTCCGGGGGGCAGCGAGATCTGCAGCACGCGGGTGTTGGCCTTGGCGGCAAACACCGCAAGCGCCTCGGGCGTGAAGCCCGGCGCGATCAGCACCTCGACGAACTGCTTGGCCACCAGCGCCGCAGCGGCTGCGTCGACCTCGGTGTTGAAAGCGATGATGCCGCCGAACGCCGAGGTCGGGTCGGTCTGGAAGGCCTTGGCATAGGCCTCGGCCGCGTTCGCGCCCAGCGCCACACCGCAAGGGTTGGCGTGCTTGACGATCACGCAGGCGGCCGCGGCATCGGCAGCGCCGAAGCTCTTGACGCACTCCCACGCCGCGTCGGCATCGGCGATGTTGTTGTAAGACAGCTCCTTGCCCTGCAGCTGGCGTGCCGTGACCAGCGACCCCGGCGCGGGGGCGAGGTCGCGGTAGAAGGCCGCGGCCTGGTGCGGGTTCTCGCCGTAGCGCAGGTCCTGCAGCTTGACGAAGCGGCCGTTGGACTGCGCCGGAAACTCGCTGCGTGCCTGCCCACCCGCGGCGTTGGTCTGGATCGACGACAGGTAGTCGCTGATCGCCGCGTCGTAGTTCGAGATGCGGTTGAAGGCGGCCACCGACAGCGCGAACTTGGTGGCCCGGCTGACGCTGCCGTCGGCCTGCAGTTCGGCCACCACGCCGGCGTATTGCGAGGCGTCGGTGAGTACCGCGACGTCCTTCCAGTTCTTGGCCGCCGAGCGCACCATCGCTGGTCCGCCGATGTCGATGTTCTCGATCGCGTCCTCGAGTGTGCATCCGGGTCGCGCCACCGTGGCCTCGAAGGGGTAGAGGTTGACCACCAGGATGTCGATGGTGGTGATGCCATGCGCCTGCAGGGCCTTGACGTGCGCCGGCATGTCGCGCCGGGCGAGCAGGCCACCGTGGATCTTGGGGTGCAGCGTCTTCACCCGGCCGTCGAGCATCTCCGGAAAGCCGGTGTGTTCTGCCACTTCGGTGACGGGCAGGCCGTCATCGGCGATGAGCCGCGCCGTGCCGCCGGTGGACAGCAGCTTGACGCCCAGCCCATGCAGCGCGCGGGCGAGCTCGAGCACGCCGGTCTTGTCGGAAACGGAAATCAGCGCCGTGGTCATGGGAAGCCTTACTTGATCAGCTTGTGGTCGAGCAACTTGCGTCGCAGCGTGTTGCGGTTGATGCCCAGCCATTCGGCGGCGCGGCTCTGGTTGCCGTCGGCGTGCTTCATCACCACCTCGAGCAGCGGCTTCTCGGTGACGCGCAGGATCATGTCGTACATGGCCGCGGGCTCGACGCCGCGCAGGTCCTTGAAGTAGCTCTCCAGGTTGTCCCGGATGCACTCCTCGATGTGCTTCTTGCTCATGCCCTTGTCCTGAAGAAGTGGGTTCCCGGCCCGGGCTCAGGCGCGCAGCGCGAGCTGGTCGTCGTTGGCTGCCGACAGCAGCGCGGCGCCCACCGGCAGCCGATGGTGCTCGGCCGCCAGGGCATCGAACCAGTCGACCAGGGCCGCCAGCTGCGTCTCGCAGCGGTCCAGCGTGTTCATGCGGGCGCGAAACGACTCGCCGCCCGGCAGGCCGCGCACGGCCCAGCCGATGTGCTTGCGCGCGGTGCGCACGCCGGCGTGCTCGCCGTACAGGCCGTAGTGATCGAGCAGGTGCTCGACCAGCCAGGCCTTGACCTGCGTCACCTCGGGCGCCGGCAGCAGTTCGCCGGTGGCCAGGAAGTGCCCGATCTCGCGGAAGATCCAGGGCCGCCCCTGGGCCGCCCGACCGATCATCAGCGCATCGGCACCGGTGGCCTCCAGCACGGCGCGCGCCTTGTGCGGCGAATCGATGTCGCCGTTGGCCACCACCGGGATGCGCAACGCGGCCTTGACCGCCGCGATGGTGTCGTACTCGGCCTCGCCCTTGTAGCCCTGCTCGCGCGTGCGGCCGTGCACCGTCACCATCGCCACGCCCGCCGATTCAGCCATGCGCGCCAGGCTCACGGCGTTGCGCTCGGCCTGGCACCAGCCGGTGCGCATCTTCAGGGTGACCGGCACGTTGCGCGGCGCACAGGTCGCCACCACCGCCTCGACGATCTGCGTGGCCAGTGGCTCGTCCTGCATCAGGGCCGAGCCGGCCCAGGCGTTGCACACCTTCTTGGCCGGGCAGCCCATGTTGATGTCGATGATCTGCGCGCCGCGGTCGATGTTGTAGGCCGCGGCCTCGGCCATCATGGCCGCGTCGGTGCCGGCGATCTGCACCGCGATCGGCGCGGTTTCGCCAGCGTGGTCGGCACGGCGGCTGGTCTTGAGGGTGTTCCAGAGCTCGCGTCGCGACGTCACCATTTCGCTGACGGCATAACCCGCGCCCAGGCGCTTGCACAACTGCCGGAACGGGCGGTCGGTCACCCCGGCCATCGGGGCGGCGAACAGTCGGTTCGCCAGCATGATGTGGCCGATGCGCATGGGTGGGGGAGGGAGGAGCTGCTGAAAAACGAGGCAGCAGTATAGCGGGGCAGCCAGGGTGTCCTTGCAGTGCCGAACGCCGTGGTGTGCTGCCGATAATCGCCCGCGATGGAAGCCTGGATGCATTCCCTGCTGGCGCTGCTGGCCTTGCCGAAGTTCGGGCTCAGCACCGTCTTCGTGGTCTCGTTCATCTCGGCCACCCTGCTTCCGCTCGGCTCGGAGCCTGCGGTCTTCGGCCTCGTCAAGCTCAACCCGGAGATGTTCTGGCCGGCCATCGCCGTGGCCACCGTGGGCAACACGCTGGGAGGTGCGGTGTCGTGGTGGATGGGCTACGGAGCCAAGCATGCCTACCAGCGTGTCACGCACAAGCGCGGCGAAGCGCAGGCACTGCGCTGGCTGGAACGTTTCGGTGCCAAGGCCTGCCTGCTCTCGTGGCTGCCGGTCGTGGGCGACCCGCTGTGCGCGGTGGCTGGGTGGATCCGCCTGCCGTTCTGGCCGTGCCTGGTCTACATGGCCATCGGCAAGTTCGCGCGCTACCTCACGATGACGGCGGCGCTGCTGTGGGTGTTTCCGAACGCCGCGTCCTGAACGGCAGCGGCGTGCGGAGCCGGCGCACGCAAGGCGTGCACCGTCGCCGGGTCAGGCGGCGCGGCGAGCGGCTGTGCGACGCGGCGCAGCCTTGGCGAGCGGCTTGCTCGCGGCCTTCTTCACGGCGGCCTTCTTGGCCACTGTCTTGACGGGCTTGCCCAGCTGGGCCTGCAGCGCGTCGATGCGTGCCGCCAGCGCTTCCATGTCGTGCTTGCTCGGAACGCCGAGCTTCTTGAGCGCGCGCGCAGTGCGTTCCTCGAAGATGGTCTCGAGCTTGTCCCAATGCTGACCGGCCTTGGCCTGCACTTCGCCGGCCATCGAGGTCATCTTGCCGGTGACTTCACCGAGCTTCTCTTCGGCCACGGCCTGGGTCTTCTTCTGCAGCGTGATGCCTTCCTTGACCAGGGCCTCGAAGACCTTGCCGCCTTCGGCCTGTGCCTTGGAGAACGCCCCCATGCCGGCCAGCCAGATCTGCTGGGCCGAATCCTTGACCGAGCCGGCAAGCGCGTTGTCGAACAAGGTGGCGGGCGATGCCGCCTGCTTCTGGGCCATCTGCTTGAGCTTCTTGACCATGCACGGTCTCCTGTGGGTTGTCGCAGTGTGAGCGCCACTATAGGGCGCTGTACCGCGTACCGCACGGGCTTTCTCTAGGGCGCGGGCTCTACGCAGGGAGTGTGGTGCTCCGGGTAAGCGCGCAGCGCTGCTTCGAGGCCTTTGAACAAGAATATCCGTCGTCACACGGAACAGGGAGACAGCGCATGCAGTACTTCGTCACCGGCGCCACCGGATTCATCGGCAAGCGGCTGGTCAAGACCTTGCTCGCGCGGCGCGGCGCGGTCGTGCACTTCCTGTTGCGTCCCGAGTCCGAAGGCAAGCTGCCCGAGTTGCTGGCCTACTGGGGCGTGTCGCAAGGCGCGCGCCGTGCCGGTGTACGGCGACCTGACGGCCAAGAAGCTCGGTGTGGGCGCAGAAGCCATCAAGGAACTCAAGGGCCACATCGACCACTGCTACCACCTGGCAGCGGTCTACGACCTCAAGGCCGACGAAGACAGCCAGGTCCGCACCAACATCGAAGGCACGCGCTCGGCGGTGGAGTTCGCCAAGGCCATCGACGTCAAGCACTTCCACCATGTGTCGTCCATCGCGGCGGCCGGGCTCTACGAGGGCGTGTTCCGCGAGGACATGTTCGAGGAGGCCGAGGGCCTGGACCACCCGTACTTCATGACCAAGCACGAGAGCGAGAAGATCGTGCGCAAGGAGTGCAAGGTGCCCTGGACGGTGTACCGCCCCGCCATGGTGGTGGGCGACTCCACCACCGGCGAGATGGACAAGATCGACGGGCCGTACTACTTCTTCAAGCTCATCCAGCGCATGCGGCAGATCCTGCCGCCGTGGATGCCCAGCATGGGGCTGGAAGGCGGGCGCATCAACATCGTGCCGGTGGACTTCGTCGTGGCCGCACTCGACCACATCAGCCACCACTTCCATGCCAGCGGCAAGTGCTACCACCTGGTCGATCCGGTGGGCTACCGTGTCGGCGACGTGCTCGACATCTTCAGCAAGGCCGCGCACGCGCCGAAGATGAACGTCTTCGTCAACGCCGCCCTGCTGGGCTTCATTCCGAAGAGCGTGAAGAAGGGGCTGATGGCGCTGGCGCCGGTGCGGCGTGTCTACAAGGCGGTGATGAAGGACCTCGGCCTGCCCGAGGACATGATGACCTTCGTCAACTACCCGACACGCTTCGACCGCCGCGAGACCGACGCCGCGCTCAAGGGCAGCGGCATCGAGTGCCCCAACCTGCACGATTACGCGTGGCGGCTGTGGGACTACTGGGAGCGCCACCTCGATCCGGCGCTGTTCATCGACCGGTCGCTGCGCGGCACGGTCGGCGGCAAGGTGGTGCTGGTGACCGGCGGCTCCTCGGGCATCGGCCTGGCCGCGGCCTGCAAGTTCGCGCAGGCCGGGGCCGTCACGCTGATCTGCGCACGCGATGCCGACAAGCTCGCCGAGGCAGTCAAGGAGATCAAGGGCTTCGCCGGCAAGGACGCGATCGTGCACAGCTACAGCGTGGACATCGCCGACGAGGCCGGCTGCGCCGAGTTCGTGCGCACCATCACCGAGGCGCATGGCGGGGTCGATTTCCTCATCAACAACGCCGGACGCTCGATCCGGCGTGCCATCGAGGCCAGCTACGACCGGTTCCATGACTTCCAGCGCACCATGGACCTCAACTACTTCGGCTGCCTGCGCGTCACCATGGGCCTGCTGCCGGGCATGGTGGCCAAGAAGAAGGGGCACGTGGTCAACATCAGCTCGATCGGCGTGCTGACCAACGCGCCGCGCTTCTCGGCCTACGTGGCCAGCAAGGCGGCGCTCGATGCCTGGACACGCTGCGCCTCGAGCGAGTACGCCGACGTGGGCATCACCTTCACCACCATCAACATGCCGCTGGTGCGCACGCCGATGATCGCGCCCACCAAGATCTACAACAACGTGCCCACGCTCGCGCCCGAGGAGGCCGCCGAGATGATCGCGCAGGCCTGCGTGGACAAGCCGGTGCGCATCGCCACCCGGCTGGGCATCACCGGCGAGCTGATGCACGCGCTGGCACCACGCGTGGCGCAGATCGTGATGAACACCACCTTCCGCATGTTCCCCGACAGCGCCGCTGCCAAGGGCGACAAGGCGCCCAAGCCGCAACTCAGCGCCGAGGCCGTGGCGCTGCAGCAGATGATGCGGGGCATCCACTTCTGACGGCATCCGGGCCGGGGCGCGAGGCCACCCTACAATTTGCGGCACTGCACCACGCTGTGAAAGGCCTGCCGCCATGAGCGCCCCTGTCCCCGAAGACACGCCGCACGACCTGACCCACGTCCGCGCCCGCGACAAGGCGGAGATCCTGGCCCAGGCGCTGCCCTACATCCGCAAGTTCCACGGCAAGACCATCGTCATCAAGTACGGCGGCAACGCCATGACCGACCCGGCGCTGCAGCAGGACTTTGCCGAGGACGTGGTGCTGCTCAAGCTGGTGGGCATGAACCCGGTGGTCGTGCACGGCGGTGGCCCGCAGATCGAGGAAGCGCTCAACAAGCTGGGCAAGAAGGGCACCTTCATCCAGGGCATGCGCGTCACCGACGACGAGACCATGGAAGTGGTCGAGTGGGTGCTGGCCGGCCAGGTGCAGCAGGACATCGTCGGCCTCATCAACGTCGCCGGCGGCAAGGCCGTGGGCCTGACCGGGCGCGACGGTGGCCTGATCCGCGCGCGCAAATTGAAGATGCTCGACCACAAGGACCCGACGATCGAGCACGACGTGGGCCAGGTCGGCGAGATCGAGTCGATCGACCCGTCGGTGGTCAAGGCCCTGCAGGACGACCAGTTCATCCCGGTCATCTCGCCGCTCGGCTTTGGCGCCAACAACGAGAACTACAACATCAACGCCGATGTGGTGGCCGGCAAGCTGGCCGAGGTGTTGAAGGCCGAGAAGCTGATGATGCTCACCAACATTCCGGGTGTGCTCGACAAGAACGGCAAGCTGCTGACCAACCTGTCCTCGCGCGAGATCGACGAGCTGTTCGCCGACGGCACCATCAGCGGCGGCATGCTGCCCAAGATCGGCTCGGCGCTCGACGCCGCCAAGAACGGCGTCAACACCGTGCACATCATCGACGGCCGCGTGCCCCACGCCATGCTGCTGGAGGTGCTGACGGATCAGGCCTACGGCACCATGATCCGGTCGCATTGAACGCTCGTCCTCGCGCCGCCCGCCGCCGCGGTCTGGCTCTTCGACCTCGACAACACCCTGCACGACGCCAGTCACGCCGCCTTTGGCGAAACCAACCGGGCCATGACGCAGTACATCCAGACCCATCTCGGGCTGGACGACGCTCAGGCATCGGCCTTGCGGCAGCACTACTGGAATCACTACGGCGCGACGCTGCTGGGCCTGGTGCGGCACCATGGCGTGCGGGCGGCGCACTTTCTCGAGGAGACGCATCGACTTCCGGGGCTGGAGGGCGCCCTGCGCACCAGCGCGCACGACCGCGCCGCGCTGGCGCGCCTGCCGGGTCGCAAGCTGATCCTGACCAACGCGCCGCGCGCCTACGCCATGCGCGTGCTGCGCGCGCTGGACCTGCTGCGCTGCTTCGACGGCGTGATCTGCATCGAGGACATGACGATGTTCGGCCACCACCGGCCCAAGCCCGATGCACGCATGTTCCGGCACCTGCTGGCGCGGCTCCAGGTGCCGGCCCACCGCTGCGTGCTGGTCGAAGACACGCTCGAGCACCAGAAGGCCGCGCACGCGCTCGGCATGCGCACGGTCTGGATGCAGCGTTATCTGGACGGGCGCTTCCGCGGCACCTTGCGTGACGGAATCAACAACGGGCGGCGGCCGCGTGAAGTTGGTGTTCACCCTTGCCGCAGACCCCCGTACGTGTATGCAAGAATCAACTCGCATACAGACGCTGCGCGCCCTGCGATGAGCCGAATCCCCCGAGCTGCCCGAGTCCGAACCCGTCGCCGATGGCCCCGCAGCGCCCTGGCGCCGCGGCGCGTTCGCAAGCGGCCCAAGCCGGGCGAGCGCCGCGTGCAGATCCTGCAGACGCTGGCCGCCATGCTCGAGCAACCGGGCGCCGAGCGCATCACCACCGCCGCGCTGGCCGCCAAGCTGGATGTGAGCGAGGCCGCGCTGTACCGCCACTTCGCCAGCAAGGCGCAGATGTTCGAGGGCCTGATCGAGTTCATCGAGAGCAGCGTGTTCACCCTGGTCAACCAGATCAACGAGCGCGAAGCCGAATGCGTCGATGCAGGTGCGCAAGGTGCTGACCGTGCTGCTGCAGTTCGGCGAGAAGAACCCGGGCATGACCCGCGTGATGGTCGGCGATGCGCTGGTGTTCGAGAACGATCGCCTGCTCGCGCGCATGAACCAGTTCTTCGACCGCATCGAGTCGCAGCTGCGCCAGAGCCTGCGCGGCGGCCGCCGAAGCCGCGGGCTCGGCCACGCCGACGGTGGATGCGAATGCGCGCGCCTCGGTGCTCACCGCCTTCGCGGTCGGGCGTCTGCAGCGCTATGCCCGCTCGGGCTTCAAGCGCAGTCCCACCGAGCACCTCGACGCTGCGCTGAACCTGCTGGTCTGAGGCGTACGCAGGACGCCCTGGGCGGCGGCGGATTCGCGTGAGCGTGCCCGTGGCGAGCTTGCAACTTGGCGGCGACACGCTGCAGCTGCTTCCTCAGAAGGCGGCCTGGTTGCCGCGCAGCCGCACCCTGCTGATCGCCGATGCCCACATCGGCAAGGCGGTGAGCTTTCGTGCGCCTGGGCGTGCCGGTGCCGCGTGGCACGACGAGCGAGACGCTCGATCGGCTGAGCGCGCTGGTGCAGCAGCACGCAGGCGCAGCGCATCGTTTTCCTCGGCGACTTCCTGCATTCGGCGCGCGCTCGCATGCGCCGGCCACGCTGGCCGCCGTGGCCGCGCTGGCGCGAACGACACGCCGGATTGAACTGACGCTGGTGCGCGGCAACCACGACGACCGCGCCGGCGACCCGCCCGCCGCGCTGGGCTTCACCGTGGTCGACGAGCCGCTGATCGCAGGCGGCCTGGCGCTGTGCCACCACCCGCAGCCGCGGCCGGCGCCTACGTGCTGGCCGGCCACCTGCATCCCTGCGTGGGGCTGGGTGGCCGCGCCCACGACCGGCTGCGCCTGCCGTGCTTCCACGTTCGGCGAGCGGGTCGGCCGTGCTGCCGGCCTTCGGCAGCTTCACCGGCATGCACCCGATCGAGCGCGCGACCCGGCGACCGGGTGTTTGTGATCGCCGACGACACGGTGCAGGAACTGCCAAGCCGGTGAGGCGGACGAGGCCCGATGCGGTGCCCACGTAAACTGGACGCATGGCCGATCTCGACTCCTTCATCGCACGCGCCGAGCGCCTGCTGGCGCGGCTCGAAGCGCGTGCTGCCGCACCCGCCCACGGCGCCCGACTGGGCGGCGTCGATCGCCTTCCGCTACCGCAAGCGCGGCGCCTCCGGCGTGCTCGAGCCGGTGCGGCACGTGGCGACCATCCGCCTGGACGCGCTGGTGGAGGTCGAGCCGCAGAAGGAGCGGCTGCTGCGCAACACCGAGCAGTTCGTCGACCGGCCGTGGCGCCAACAACGTGCTGCTGACCGGCGCGCGCGGCACCGGCAAGAGCTCGCTGATCAAGGCGTGCTGAACGAGTTCGCGCCGCGCGGGCTGCGCCTGATCGAGGTCGACAAGGCCGACCTGGTGGACCTGCCCGACATCGTCGACCTGGTCGCCGAGCGCCCCGAGCGCTTCATCGTCTTCTGCGACGACCTGAGCTTCGACGAAGGCGAGCCCGGCTACAAGGCGCTGAAGTCGATCCTCGACGGCTCGGTCTCGCAGGCCTCGGACAACGTGCTGATCTACGCCACCAGCAACCGCCGCCACCTGCTGCCCGAGTACATGAAGGAGAACCTCACCTACCAGCACACCGAGGACGGCGAGGTGCATCCCGGGCGAGGTGATCGAGGAGAAGATCTCGCTGTCCGAGCGCTTCGGGCTGTGGGTGAGCTTCTACCCCTTCAGCCAGGACGAGTACCTGGCGATCGTGGCGCAGTGGCTGCGCGGTTTCGGCGTGCCCGAAGCGGCGATCGCCGCGGCGCGGCAGGAGAGCCTGGTGTGGGCGCTGGAGCGCGGCTCGCGCTCGGGCCGCGTGGCGTTCCAGTTCGCCAAGGACTACGCGGGGCGGCACCACGGTGAGTGAGCGAGTGCCCGTCGATGTCGAAGGTCAGGAGCCGCGCCGTCCGGTGGACGTCGCGGTGGGCGTGCTGATCGATGCCGAGGGCCGCTTCCTGCTCACGTCGCGCCCGCAGGGCAAGGTCTACGCCGGCTACTGGGAGTTTCCGGGCGGCAAGCTCGAGGCGGGCGAGACGGTCGAGCAGGCGCTGCGCCGCGAACTGCACGAGGAGATCGGCATCACCATCGGCGCCGTGCAGCCCTGGCAGGATCGAGCTGATGGACTACCCGCACGCCCGCGTGCGCCTGCACTTCTGCAAGGTCTACGCGTGGCAGGGCGAGTTCGAGATGCGCGAGCGGCAGGCCATGGCCTGGCAGACGCTGCCGGTGCAGGTGCATGCCGGTGCTGCCCGGCACGCTGCCGGTGCTGCGACTGGTTTGCGCAGGAGCAGGGCTTTGCCGGCGCCACGCACCTCACACCCGAGCCCCGCTACACTGGCCCGATGAACTGGCTGGACGAGGTGAAATGGGACGCGCAGGGCCTGGTGCCGGTGATCGCGCAGGAGGTCGGCAGCAACGACGTGCTGATGTTCGCCTTCATGAACCGCGAGGCGCTGCAGCGCACGGCCGAGCTCGGGCGAGGCCGTCTACTGGAGCCGCTCGCGCCGCCGCCTGTGGCACAAGGGCGAGGAGTCCGGCCACATCCAGAAGGTGCATGAGCTGCGGCTGGATTGTGACAACGACGTCGTGCTGCTCAAGGTGACGCAGCTCGGCCACGCGCCGGGCGACCGGCGATCGCCTGCCACACCGGCCGCCACTCCTGCTTCTTCCAGCTTTACAAGGACGGCGCCTGGCAGACCGTCGAGCCGGTCTTGAAAGACCCGGAGCGCATCTACAAATGACGGCGATGCAATCAAAGACCGGCAACGACACCCTGGCGCGCCTGGCGGCGGTGATCGAATCGCGCCGCGGCGGCGACCCGGACAAGAGCTACGTGGCGCGCCTGTTTCGCAAGGGCACCGACGCGATCCTGAAGAAGATCGGCGAAGAGGCGACCGAGGTGGTGATGGCCTGCAAGGACGGCGACGCCGACAAGATCGTCGGCGAGGTGGCCGACCTGTGGTTCCACTCGATGCTGGCGCTCGGCGCACTTCGGCCTCGACGCCGGCCGATGTGCTGGCCGAGCTGGAGCGGCGCGAGGGGCTGTCCGGGCTGGAAGAGTTTGCCGCCCGCAAGGCGCAGGCCCGCGAGAAGGACAGGAAAGGAACGGAACATGAACGACGTCATCAACGACACGTCGCAGGTGATCGACCCGCAGCGCGAAAGCTCGCTGCGCACCATCGGGCACATCAGCTACGTGCTGCACGCGGTGGTGGCGGTCAGCGCGGTGCTGCCGGGCGTGCAGGCCAGCATCGTGCTGCTGATCGTGGCCTTCATCCTCGACCTGGTGAAGCGCGACGATGCCGCGGGCACCTGGCAGGAGTCGCACTTCCGCTGGCGCATCCGCACCGTGCTGTGGGCCGGCGGCCTGTACGTGGTCACGATCCCGCTGTGGTCCTGCTGTTCGTGCTGCCGGGCTGGATCGCCTGGGGCCTGATCTCGATCTGGTTCCTCTACCGCGTGGTGCGCGGCTGGCTGGACCTGAACGACCGGCAAGCTCCATGCCGCAGTGAGGTCGCCAGCATGACTGCTGACCCGAACTGCATCTTCTGCAAGATCGTCGCCGGCCAGATCCCGAGCCGCAAGGCCCACGAGGACGACGAACTGCTGGCCTTCCACGACATCGCGCCCGTGGGCGCCGGTGCACGTGCTGATCATCCCGAAGCAGCACATCGCCGACGATGTACGACACCGACCGACGCCACACGCGCCCTGCTGGGCCGCATGCTGGCGCTGGCGCCGCGGCTGATGCGCGAGCTGGGCGTCGACGAACGGTTTTCGCACGCTGGTCAACACCGGGGGCGACGGCAGGCAGGAGGTCCAGCACGTCCACATGCATGTCATGGGCGGCCCGCGCCCCTGGGCCAAGGGCTGAACCCAGAGCGCTCCTGCTGAATCCGGCGCTCGCCTAGAATCGCGCTGCGTCGCATATCGTCAGGAGAAATACCATGGGTTCATTCAGCATCTGGCACTGGCTGATCGTGCTGCTGATCGTCGTGCTGGTGTTCGGCACCAAGAAGCTCAAGAACATCGGCTCCGACCTCGGCGGCGCGGTCAAGGGCTTCAAGGACGGCATGCAAGGACGGCGGCGCCGCCGGCCGACGCGGCGCCGCCGGCCGCAGCAGGTCACCGCGCAGCAAGGCGGCCGACGCCAACACGGTCGACGTCGAGGCCAAGACCAAGTCTGATCCCGTGACGCGTGCCCGCTGGCGCGCGCTCCCCGCATGATCGACTTCGGCTTCGACAAGATCGCGCTGATCGGCGCGGTGGCGCTGATCGTCATCGGCCCCGAGAAGCTGCCGCGCGTGGCGCGCACGGTCGGCCACTGCATCGGCAAGGCGCAGCGCTACGTGGCCGACGTCAAGGCCGAGGTCAACCGCTCGATCGAGCTCGAAGAGCTCAAGAAGATGAAGAGCGAGTTCGAGGACGCGGCGCGCGACGTCGAGCAGACGGTGTCAACAGCGAGATCCACCAGACCACGGCCGAGCTCGACAAGACCTGGCAGGACGGCACGTCCAGCCTGCCCGAGCGACAGCGGCCAGCACGATGAGCTGAGCACCGCCGCCGCCCGAGTACAACCACCCGAAGAAGAACTGGCGCCTCAAGCGCGGCGCGATGCCGCAGTGGTACAAGCAGCGCCACGGCATGCGCGCCAAGGCGCAGTCGGGCGCGGCGCGCGTGGCGCGCTTCCGCCCGCCGCGCGCCGCAGCGCCTGAGGCGCCGATGAGCAGCCCCGACGACAAGCCCGACGAACTCGCGGGCACCGAGCAGCCCTTCGTCACCCACCTGGTCGAGCTGCGCGACCGGCTGATCCGCGCGGCGATCGCGGTCGGCGTGTGCTTTCGGCGTGCTGGCGCTTCTGGCCCGGCCCGAGCGGCCTGTACGACCTGCTCGCGGCGCCGCTGGTGGCCACCTGCCGGCGGGCACACGCTGATCGCCACCAACGTGATCTCGCCGTTCCTGGTGCCGCTGAAGATCACGCTGCTGGCGGCCTTCCTGCTGGCCTGCCGGTGGTGCTGTACCAGGTGTGGGCCTTCGTGGCGCCGGGGCTGTACACGCACGAGAAGAAGCTGGTGATGCCGCTGGTGGTCTCGAGCACCCTGCTGTTCTTCGTCGGCGTGGCGTTCTGCTACTTCTTCGTGTTCGGGCAGGTGTTCAAGTTCATCCAGAGCTTTGCGCCCAAGAGCATCACGGCCGCGCCGGACATCGAGGCCTACCTCGAGCTTCGTGATGACGATGTTCATCGCCTTCGGCGCGGCCTTCGAGGTGCCGGTGGTGGTGGTCGTGCTGGCGCGCATGGGCATCGTCAGCATCGAGAAGCTCAAGGCGTTCCGCAGCTACTTCATCGTGCGTCGCCTTCATCGTCGCGGCGGTCATCACGCCGCCCGACGTGGTGTCGCAGCTGGCGCTGGCGATCCCGATGTGCCTGCTCTACGAGGTGGGCATCTGGGCGGCGCAGATCTTCATCAAGCACACCCAGGCGCCGGCCGACGACAGGCCGACGACACGGCGCGAGCCTGACGCTGCGCGCCGCTCAGCGTCGCTGCGCGCGCGGTGCCTTGGGCCGCTGGGCCACGGTGACGTTCAGCTCGAGCGCCTTGTCGCCGCGCTGCACGCCGATCACGCGCGGTCGCCTGCGGCTTCAGCGCCGCCACCGCGTTGAGCAGCTGCGCGGTGTTGGCCACCGGCTTGCTCGGCGATGCGTCACCACCACGTCGCCCGGCCGCACGCCCGCCGGCGCTGGCCGGGCCGCTCTGCAGCACGCCGGTGATCAGCACGCCCTGCTGGATCGGGCAGGTTGAGCGTCTGCGGCGATCTCGGGCGTGAGGTCGCGCGGCTCCACGCCGATCCAGCCGCGCGTGACCTGGCCGTCCTGGATCAGGCCCTCCATCACCTGGCGCGCGGTGTCGACCGGAATCGCGAAGCCGATGCCCAGGCTGCCGCCGCGTGCGCGAGTAGATCGCGGTGTTGATGCCCACCAGGTTGCCTGCGGCGTCGACCAGCGCGCCGCCGGAGTTGCCGGGGTTGATCGCGGCGTCGGTCTGGATGAAGTTCTCGAAGGTGTTGATGCCGAGCTGGTTGCGGCCCAGCGCGCTGACGATGCCCGAGGTGACGGTCTGGCCCGACGCCGAAGGGGTTGCCGATGGCCAGCACCACATCGCCCACCTGCAGTGCTGTCGGCGTCGCCGAAGGTGATCGCCGGCAGCCGGTCGAGCTCGATCTTGAGCACCGCGAGGTCGGTCTCGGGGTCGGTGCCGACCACCTCGCGCCGTGGCCTGGCGGCCGTCGGCGAGCATGCACCTCGATGTCGTCGGCGCCGTCGATGACGTGGTTGTTGGTCAGCAGGTAGCCCTCGGCCGAGACGATCACGCCCGAGCCGAGCCCGACCTGCGGCTGCCTGCGGGCTGCGGCGCCGTCGCCGAAGAAGAAGCGGAACCAGGGGTCGTTGCTGCGCGGGCGAGCGCGGCCGGCGCCTTGCTGGCGGTGATGCTGACCACCGCCGGCGTGGCGCGCTGTGCCGCGGCGCTGTAGCTGCTGCGGCGGCCGCGGCGGCGCGCAGCGCCGCCGGCAGGGTCGCCACGTGCGGCACCGGCGGCGTCGACCACGCGCGGCGCGGGGCCGGCATGCGCGGCAGCCATTCCGGCTTCAGCGTGGCCACGACGAACAGCACCGCCACGGCCACCGTGACCGCTTGCGAGAAAATGAGCCAGGTTCTGCGCATGCGAGACTGAGTCGACGATGGCCACACGTGCCGAGATCGAAGCTCACCTCAACACACTGCTGGAGGTGGGCCGCTTCAAGGATTATGGGCCGAACGGTTTGCAGGTCGAGGGCAAGCCCGAGGTCCGCAAGATCGTCTCCGGCGTCACCGCCAGCCTGGCGCTGATCGAGGCCGCCGTCGCCGCCGAGCGCCGACGCGGTGCTGGTGCACCACGGCCTGTTCTGGCGGGCCAGGACGGGCGCGTGACCGGCTGGCTGAAGGCGCGCCTGGAGCGGCTGCTGGCCCACCAGATCAACCTGTTCGCCTACCACCTGCCGCTCGACGCGCACCCGGAGCTGGCAACAACGCGCAGTTCGGCCCGCGCCTCAGGCTGGCGCGCCGACGCGCGCTTCGGCGAGCAGGACCTCGGCTTCATCGGCGCGCCGCGCAGCCGCTGACGGCGGCCGGCGCTGGCGGCGCTGCTGCAGTACCGGCTTGGCCGCGCGCCCACGGTGGTGCGCGGGCGACGGCCGGCCGCTGCGGCGCATCGCCTGGTGCACCGGCGGCGCGCAGGGCTACTTCGAGGCGGCCATCGCCGCCGGCGCCGATGCCTACATCACCGGCGAGATCTCCGAGCCGCAGGCGCACTACGCGCGCGAGACCGGCGTGGCCTTCATCGCCTGCGGCCACCACGCGAGCGAACGCTACGGCGCGCCGGCGGTGGCCGCGCAGCGTGGCGCGAGCGGTTCGGCGCTCGAGCACCAGTTCATCGAGATCGACAATCCCGCATGAACGGCACCGACTGCGCCTGCTGGTCGCGATCACGATGGGCGATGCCTGCGGCATCGGCCCGGAGATCATCGCCAAGCTGTTCCGCAGCGGCGCAGGCGCCGAGGCTGCGTTCGTGCTGGGCGACGTGGCGGTGATGCGCCGCGCCGCGGCGATCGACCGGCGGCCTGCTCGCGGTGGCGCCGCATCGAGTCGCGCCGCGCGAGGCGCGGCAGGTCGCCGCCGAACTGCATCCCGGTGCTGCAGGTCGCGCGGCTGCCGGCGGATCTGTCGCACGCGCCGCTCGGCCAGGTCGATGCGCGCGCCGGCGCCGCCGCGGCGCGCTGCATCGAGCGCGGCCGCGCGCTGGCGCAGGATGGCGAGGTGGCCGCCATCGTCACCGCGCCGATCCACAAGGAGGCGCTGGCCGCGGCCGGCATCGGCTTTCCCGGCCACACCGAGATGCTGCAGGCGCTGGCCGCGCCGGCCGGCGCCGCTGCCACCGGTGCGCATGATGCTGGCCAACGACGAGCTGCGAACCGTGCTGGTCACGATCCACATGTCGCTGCGCGACGCGATCGACGCGGTGACCTTCGACGCGGTGCTGCAGACGCTGCGCATCGCGCACACGCTGCGGCGGCGCGCTGGGGGCAGGCGCGGCCGCGCATCGCGGTGGCCGGGCTGAACCCGCATGCCGGCGAGGGCGGGCTGTTCGGCGACGAGGAGCTCACGCATCATCGCCCGGCCGTCGCAGGCCGCGCGCGCCGAAGGCATCGACGCCCGCGGCCCGTACGCGCCGGACACGGTGTTCATGCGCGCACGCGACACGCGCCCGGCCATCCGGGCGAGTTCGACATCGTGGTCGCGATGACGCACGACCACGGCCTGATCCCGGTCAAGTACCTCGGCGTCGAGCAGGGCGTGAACGTGACGCTCGGCCTGCCCTTCGTGCGCACCAGCCCCGACCACGGCACGGCGTTCGACATCGCGGGCACCGGGCGGGCCGACGCCGCGAGCCTGATCGCGGCGGTGCGCATGGCGCGTCGGCTGGTCGGCGGCCGCTGTCTGCGGCTCAGTGCGTGGTGTTGGCCTTGAGGGCGGCCAGCTGCTTGCGTGCCCGCTGCGTGGCGCGCTCCATCAGGTAGGCGTTCTCGAAGGCGCGCATGCGGCCGGTCTCGCACATGCGCGCGAGCATGCGCGCGGTCATCGAGATGGTTTCCTGGTGCTTCTTGCCGCGCGTGAAGACGAAGAAGCTGCGGCCCGGGCTCACGTAGGTCAGGCGCACCTTCTGCCACTCGTCCTTCAGGTGCATCTGGTAGGCGAAGCCGAGCTTGATGTGGTCCATCAGCTGCGGGCCCGCGCGTGGGTCAGGGGGCTCGGTGGGCGAGCAGGTCGAGGTTGATGTCCAGACCCAGGTCGCTCGGGGTCGGTCGCCTCCCTGCTCCGGGTCGGGGCGGCGTCGGCATCGAGTCGAATGTCGACCTTGCCCGACCAGTCGACCGCGCTCTCGTCCACCAGGCCGACCTGCCTGGGCCTCTTCGGGCGTGAAGCGCCGCTCGATCGACCTCGGGCTCGACCGCGGGCACCGCGTCGGCCAGCGACAGCGATTCGATGCCGGGCACCGGCGGTGTTGAACACACCTTCCAGCTGCTTGGCCATCATGTTGTGGTCGAGCTCGGACAGCGGTGTGGCCTTCAGCGATTCGGCATGCGCCGGCAGCAGCTTGCGCAAAGAACGCCTTCTGCGCCGCTTCGGGCCAGCCGATGAGCTCCATGCCCTCGTTCAGGTCCTTCATCAGCTGCGGCAGCTGCATCAGGAATCGTCTTGCGCAGCACCGGCGAGCCCTTGGGCTGCACGCTCATCACCAGGTCGCGTCCCGCCCGCTTGTAGCGCTGCGACGCGGTCTGAGGCGGGGCCGTCGCGGCGCACGGCCAGCACCAGCGCCTGGCTCCAGACCTGCGACAGGAAGTCGCGCAGGTACGCCGGCAACGACAGCGGGCTCGAGCGCCGCGCTGCAGCTGCAGCATGTAGCGCTGCTGGATGCGCAGCTCGGACTCCTTGCTTTCCAGCGTGGCGGCCGCGCGGCGACTGCTGCACCTCGCCCTGGGTCTGGTCGCGCGATGAAGGCTTCGAGTTCCGCCAGCTTGGCCGCGTACAGCTCGATCTGGTCGAAGTCGCCCTCGACGATCTCCTGCACCAGTTCGCGCACGCGGGCGAGGAACTCCGGCCCGGGCCGTCGTCGAACTCGTCGAAGGCGCAGGCGAGCGAAGCGATGCGGTTCACGAAGCGCCGCACCGGATGGCGGCGCGACGAGAAGAAGCGTCGAGTCGTTCAGCGCCACGCGCAGCACCGGGCAGCTGCAGCCGCGCGATCTGGCGCGCCATCTGCGGCGGCACGCGCGGGTCGGACAGGATCTGGTCGAACAGGCTGCCGACCACGTCGATCACCATGTGGTCGAGCTTGCCGCTGGAGGCCTGCATCAGCTCTTCGCGGTGGGCGCGGATCAGGTTGACCGCCATCATGCCGGCGAGGCCGCCTTCGGCATACGGGGTGGCCGGCTCGGCCTTGTCTGATCGCACCAGACCGCCGGGCTGGGTGGCGATCGCGTCCTGCGCATTCACGGGTGACCGCCGCCCAGCGCGGTGCCGGGCAGGGCGTCGAGTTCGCCCGGTCGGCTGGCCAGCAAGGTCAGCCGGCGCAGCAGGTTCATCAGCTGCGCATCGGCCTGCGCACTGGCTGCTGCCGCGCGGGCGCCGACCTCATCGCGGCCGAATCCGCCACCGCTGCTGCGCGGCCCGAGCGGACCGCGAGAACTCGGCGTGCCGCCGGACTGGCCCGGCAGCCCGGCCAGCCCCGGCCCGCCGCGGTAGAAGCCGCCCGCGCCCGAATGACCACCGACGCCACTGGTGCCGGTGGTGCCGCGCGAGCCGGGCGAGCCGCTGAAGGTGCCGGCGCCCAAGCGTGGCCCGGATCCGGCATAGTCGCCAGCAGCGCCACCTGCCGCGTACCCGCCACCACCACCGTAGCCTGCGCCACCGGCGAAGTCCGAACCGCCACCGACGTAGCCTCCGCCGGCGACATCGGAGCCGTCGAACAGCGGCTGCTGACCCCGGGTGGACAGATATTCCTGGCTGGGCAGCGAGTCGTAGGCCGGAATTGACGCCCGGCAGGTTGTAGCCTGGCCCCTCGCCAGTGCGAACGCTGTAGCTGGCCGGCTTCACCCCACGCGATTGAAGGTCGCGAGCGATCTCGGCGTAGCAGCCCTTCATCGCCTTGGCCATGGCCTGGCCGATCTCGCGGGCCATGAGCTTGCGGGTATCGGCGTCGCGTGTCACGGCCTCGATGCGCGAAGTAGGTGGCCGCGCCGATCACGTTCGGGCGCAAGGGATTGCGGTCTTCGTCCGGCTTGCCGGTGCGCAGCAGATCGCCCATGTAGGCGGCGAGCTCGCGTTGCTCGGCCTCGCATTCCTGCATGATGAGCGCACCGATGCGGTCGCCCTGCATGCGCTGCTCGACTTCCTGGTCATCGACCAGGCTCAGCGAATGCCAGTCGGTGGCTTCGAGCCGGCGCTTCCCGTCTGCGCGCGGCGCGATCTCCTTGGCCACGCTGTCGCGCAGGTTCTCCTTGAAGCGCAGGTGGTAGACCGCCATGTTGCGGCGCAGTTCGAACTGCGCACCGAGCATCAGGTCGCGCTCGCTGATTCGCGTGGCCGAAAGCGACATGGTGCCCAGCAGGTCGGACACACGGTCGGCCACCGACGCGGCGACCGTGCGGATCTGCTGGGTGGCTGCGTCGAGCGCAGTCTGCTGTCGAGTTCGGTCGGATTCATCTCGGGCAAGGCGGCTTCGGCCAGGAGCACCCCGGCAGGCGCCGAGCGCTGCCAGCCGGATGACCTCCAAGTATGGGCCCAAAGAACAGGCCACCGGTGTGAGGTCGGTCACACCGGTGCCGCAGGCGCCTCGCCCGCAGTTGGCGGACTACTTCTTCAGAGCGTCGCGGATTTCGCGCAGCAGCACCACATCCTCCGGCAGGCGCCGCGGGCGGCGGCGGCGGGGCGTCCTTCTTCAGCCGGTTGATCTGCTTGACCATCATGAAGATGATGAACGCAAGGATGATGAAGTTGATGGCCACCGTGATGAAGTTGCCATAGGCGAACAACGGCACGCCGGCCTTGGTCAGCGCTTCGTAGGTCATCGGGCCCTTGAAGTCGGCCGGCGCGTTGGCCAGCATCACGAAGTAGTTCGAGAAATCCAGCCCGCCGAGCACCCGGCCCACGATCGGCATGATCAGGTCCTTGACGATCGAGTCGACGATCTTGCCGAACGCCGCGCCGATGATGACGCCGACCGCCAGGTCGACGACATTGCCCTTCATCGCAAACTCTTTGAATTCGCTCGCGAAACTCATGCTTCTCTCTCCTTTGTGTTCCTGATGTTCGTCGGCCAAGTTAGCGACGGCTGCGCAGTATTCCGTCGACGAATTGACACAGTGGGAGTGCAGGGCCGATCGGATGGCGACGAATCAGTGACATGCGAACGAGGATCGTTCGCGATTTGCGCCGCAGTGCCGTCAGATGCTGCACGAGTGCGCGCTGAACCGCGCCGCTCAAGGGGGCCTTGACGCGTCCGCTAGAATCGCGGGTTGACCCTGACTGATCTCTGGCCCGAGGACTTACATGAGTGACAGCTCCGTTGACAGTGGCAAACGCACCTGGCTCATCGCCTCCGGCTGTGCCGGTGCCGTGGGAGTGGGTTTCACCGCTGTTCCCTTCGTCAGTAGCTTTCAGCCCTCGGAGCGGGCGCGCGCCGCCGGCGCCGCCGTCGAGGTGGACATCGGCGGCCTCAAGCCCGGCGAGAAGCTGACGGTTGAATGGCGCGGCAAGCCCGTCTGGATCGTCCGTCGCACGCCCGAGCAACTGGCGGCGCTGCCGAAGATCGATCCGCTGCTGGCCGACCCGAAATCGGCCCGCAAGCCGGCGGAACTGACGCCCGCCTATGCGCACGAACGAGGCGCGCTCGATCAAGCCCGAAGTGCTGGTGGTGGTGGGCATCTGCTCCCACCTGGGCTGCTCGCCGTCCGACAAGTTCCAGCCGGGCGCGCAGCCCTCCTTGCCCGACGACTGGGCAGGCGGCTTCCTGTGCCCGTGCCATGGCTCCACCTTTGACATGGCGGGCCGCGTCTACAAGAACAAGCCCGCGCCCGACAACCTCGAGGTGCCGCCGCACATGTACTTGTCCGACAGCCGGTTGCTGATCGGTGAAGACAAGAAAGCCTAACGAGAACCGGATGTACGACCATGGCTGAATTCAAGGTAGCCCCGGCCAACGCGCCGATCGCCCAGAAGCTGATGACCTGGGTGGACAACCGGTTCCCCGCCACCAAGCTCTACAACGAGCACATGGCGGAGTACTACGCGCCGAAGAACTTCAACTTCTGGTACTTCTTCGGCTCGCTGGCGCTGCTGGTGCTGGTGATCCAGATCGTGACCGGCATCTTCCTGGTGATGCACTACAAGCCCGACGCGGCGCTGGCCTTCGCCTCGGTCGAGTACATCATGCGCGATGTGCCTTGGGGCTGGTTGGTGCGCTACATGCACTCCACCGGCGCCTCCGCGTTCTTCGTGGTGGTCTACCTGCACATGTTCCGCGGCCTGATCTACGGCAGCTACCGCAAGCCGCGCGAGCTGGTGTGGATCTTCGGCTGCGCGATCTTCCTGTGCCTGATGGCCGAGGCTTTCATGGGCTACCTGCTGCCCTGGGGGCAGATGAGCTACTGGGGCGCGCAGGTGATCGTCAACCTGTTCGCCGCCGTGCCGTTCGTCGGCCCCGATCTGGCCCTGCTGATCCGCGGCGACTACGTGGTGGGCGACGCCACGCTGAACCGCTTCTTCAGCTTCCACGTGATCGCCGTGCCGCTGGTGCTGCTGGGCCTGGTGGTGGCGCACATCATCGCGCTGCACGAAGTGGGCTCCAACAATCCCGATGGCGTGGAGATCAAGGCCAAGCAAGGATGCCGCGGGCATCCGCTCGATGGCATCCCGTTCCACCCCTACTACACGGTGCACGACATATTTGGTGTCAGCGTGTTCCTGTTGGTCTTCAGCGCGATCGTCTTCTTTGCGCCCGAGTTCGGCGGCTACTTCCTCGAGTACAACAACTTCATCCCGGCCGATCCGCTGAAGACGCCGCTGCACATCGCGCCGGTCTGGTACTTCACGCCGTTCTACTCGATGCTGCGCGCCATCACCGAGCGAGATGATGTACGCGCTGATCGCCTGCGTGCTGGTCGGCGCAGTGCTGGCGCGTGCTCAAGGCCAAGCGTCGGGGCCATGCCTTCAAGGGCGCCATTCTCTGATCGGCGCAGCTCGTGCGTCGTGGCGCTGATGCTGGCGATCGACGCCAAGTTCTGGGGCGTGGTGGTGATGGGTGGCGCGGTCGATCATCCTGTTCTTCCTGCCCTGGCTGGACTACAGCCCGGTCAAGTCGATCCGCTACCGCCCGAACTGGCACAAGTACCTGTACGGCATCTTCGTCATCAACTTCCTGATCCTGGGCTACCTCGGTGTGCAGCCGCCATCGCCGATCGGCGAGCGGGTGTCGCAGGTGGGCACGCTGTTCTACTTCGGCTTCTTCCTGCTGATGCCGTGGTGGAGCCGGCTCGGCGAGTTCAAGCCGGTGCCCGATCGCGTGACCTTCGCTGCCCACTGAGCGACTGCACGGGAACGACTGACATCATGAAAAAGATCCTCATCCTCCCTGCGTCTGTGCGCATCGGCTTGTCCGGCGGCGTCCTTGCCTGCTGGCGGCGGCATCGCATGGGACAAGTTCCCGAGGAAAAGGTGACCGACCTGGCCGCGCTGCAAAACGGCGCCAAGCTGTTCGTCAACTACTGCCTGAACTGCCATGCGGCCGCGTACATGCGCTACAACCGACTGCGCGACATCGGCCTGACCGAAGACCAGATCAAGAAGAACCTGATGTTCGCCACCGACAAGGTCGGCGACACGATGAAGGTTGCACTCGATCCCAAGCAGGCCAAGGACTGGTTCGGCGGCGTGCCGCCCGACCTGACCGTGATCGCCCGCTCGCGCGCCGGACGTCGGCAAGGGCAGCGGCGCCGACTACCTCTACACCTACCTGCGCACCTACTACCGCGATGACACCAAGGCCACCGGCTGGAACAACCTGGCCTTCCCCAACGTCGGCATGCCGCACGTGCTGTGGGAACTGCAGGGCCAGCGCACCGCCAAGTACGTCGACGAGAAGGACCCGCACGACCCGAGCAAGACGGTGCACCGTTTCGACGGCTTCGAGCAGCTCTCGCCGGGCACGATGTCGGCTGCCCGAGTACGACGAGACCGTGGCCGATCTGGTGGCCTACCTTCAGTGGATGGGTGAGCCGGCGCAAGGCCAGCGCGTGCGCCTGGGCGTCTGGGTGCTGATCTTCCTCGGCTTCTTCACCGTGATCGCGTGGCGGCTGAACGCCGCGTTCTGGAAAGACGTGAAGTGAGCGTCCGTGGGTTGATGACCTGAGCCGGTCGCCGACCAAGTGCGCAGTCGCGTGCCGAGCCGGCATGCGAACCGCGCGTTTGTTGATATTCAGTATCCCCCTGGGAGCCCGCCGCCATGATGGTGCTTTATTCCGGAACGACCTGCCCCTATTCGCACCGCTGTCGCTTCGTGCTCTTCGAGAAGGGCATGGACTTCGAGATCCGCGACGTCGATCTGTTCGCCAAGCCCGAAGACATCGCGCTGATGAACCCGTACAACGAGGTTCCCATCCTCGTCGAGCGCGACCTGATCCTCTACGAGTCGCACATCATCAACGAGTACATCGACGAGCGCTTCCCTCACCCGCAACTGATGCCTGGGCGACCCGGTGGCGCGCGCGCGGGTGCGGCTGTTCCTGTTCAACTTCGAGAAGGAACTGTTCTCGAACGTGAACATTCTCGAGTCGCGTGGCATCAAGCCCACCGACAAGCAGCTCGAGAAGGCGCGCGCGCAGATCCGCGATCGCCTGACGATGCTGGCGCCGATCTTCCTCAAGAACAAGTTCATGCTCGGCGACGACTTCTCGATGCTCGACGTCGCCATCGCTCCTCTGCTGTGGCGCCTGGACTACTACGGCATCGACATGTCGAAGAACGCCGTGCCGCTGCTCAAGTACGCCGAGCGCATCTTCTCGCGCCCGGCCTACATCGAGGCGCTCACACCGTCCGAGAAGGTGATGCGCAAGTAAGCCGCGCACGGGTGCATGAGCACTCCCCCGATCGCCCCCGCCACGTCGGGCACGTCCACGCGCCCGTACCTGGTTCGTGCATTGCACGACTGGTGCACGGACAACGGCTTCACGCCGTACATCGCGGTGTTCGTCGACGCGTCGGTGCAGGTGCCCACCGAGTACGTCAAGAACAACGAGATCGTGCTCAACGTCGGCTTCGAGGCCACCAGCGCGCTCAAGCTCGGCAACGAGTTCATCGAGTTCAAGGCGCGGTTCGGCGGCAGTTCGCGCGACATCGTGGTGCCGGTCGATCATGTGATCGCGATCTACGCGCGCGAGAACGGGCAGGGCATGGCGTTTCCCGTCCCCGCGGAATCCACGGGACAGGCCAGCGGCGAGGCGCCGACGGCCCGCCGCCGAAGCTCTCGCTCACCGACGGCGCGATCCGAGCGACCGGATCGCGACGACCAGGGGCCCGGACGGTGCCCCGCCCCAGGAACCCAGTCCGGGTGGACGGCCAGCGCTCAAGCGCATCAAGTGAGCGATACCCGCCCCTATACTGAACAGCCGTGCCGGCTTAGCTCAGCTGGTAGAGCACCCGCCTTGTAAGCGGAAGGTCATCCGTTCGATTCGGATAGCCGGCACCAACTTCGCAGCCAAAGCGCGAAAAGTGGCCGTGCAACCGCTTGTCAGTTCGATTGAACCTTGATGCGGATTGCGCTAACCTGCCAGCCCCGTTCCCGAAGAAGCGTCTCCAGGCGGGGCTTGAGCTGGCGAAGTTTGGCCGCCACCGATGCATTGGAAGCGAGCAATGACCATCCTTCCTCATCGACCGGGCCTGGTGAGACCTGGGCCGCCAGCAGATCCGGCAGGCCCGAGCGGATCGCCAGGTAGCGCGAGCGCGAGTCTTCCAGACGTTCGCGGAGCTGCGTCAGGGGCGTGCTGCGCCTCAGTGCTTCATGGACGGTCAGGGCGTCCGGTACCAGCGGCGGCGGTTTGCTGTTCACGGCAAGGAGTGTACTGATGCAGATCCTGATCACCCACGGCAGCCTCGCGCAGACGCGCGTGCTTCACTTCAACCGGTGGCAGCTCGGGGGCATGCTGGCGGCGTTGGTGATTGTGCTGCTGCTGTTCTCAGGCGTCGTCTACCACTTCATCTTTCTGAAGGCCGCCCGGGAAGGGTGGCCGGTGGTGAGCCAGGTTGTCAGGCTGGTGGTGCGCGATGAGTTCGCACAGCGCGACCGCTTCATGCGCGAGAACCTGGATGCCATGGCGCAGAAGGTGGGCGAGATGCAGGCCAAGCTCGTCACACTGGACGCGATGGGCGACCGGGTGTCCGGACTCGCCGGCGTCAAGCCCGATGAAGTCCGCAAGCTGCTCAAGCCTGCCGCCCCTGCATCGGGCGGACAGGGCGGGCCATTTGTGCCTGCTAGAGCGGTCACGCTGGAGCAGTTGCAGGCCATCGTGCAGTCGATGGATCTGGCTGCCGACCAGCGCACTGATCTGTTCACCTTGTTCGAGTCGCGCCTCATGGAATCCCGACTGAACTCGCTCATGATCCCCAACAGCCCGCCGGTCCGCGGTCCGGTGGGATCGGGCTTTGGCTTCCGTCAGGATCCGTTTTCCGGCCGCACCGCACTGCACACCGGACTCGACTTTCCCGCGGACATCGGTGCGCCAGTGCTGGCCGCTGCCGGGGGCGTCGTCTTGGTCACTGACTTCCACCCTGCCTACGGCAATCTGGTCGAGATCGATCACGGCAATGGCCTGGTCACGCGTTATGCGCACAACTCCAAGGTGCTGGTGAAGCCCGGTGACATCGTGAAGCGCAGCCAACTGGTCGCTGAAGTCGGCACGTCGGGTCGGTCTACAGGGCCGCATCTGCACTTCGAAGTGCTGGTCGATGGTGTACCGCAGGATCCGTCGAAGTTCCTGGCCGGTGGAGATGGCGCGACGGCCGCCGCTGCCAAGGGCATGCGCAAGACGGCAGAGTTCGCGGCGCGCCCTTCGCCGATCCAGGAGCGGCCTGCTGCGATCGCGCCGGGGGCGACAGGTGTGCCCGCACGGCGTTCTGTGGAGAAGTCTGTGGACAAACCCCTGGAGAAGTCGGTGGACAAGCCAGCGGAGACGCCGGTAGATAAACCTCCTCCGACGGTCATCGAGAAGCCGGCCGCCAAGCCGGCAGAGAGCAGCACGCCCGAATAGGGCGCGCCAGTGCGGATGTAAACTTCAGGGCTTTTGCGATCGCCGAGCTGCTTGCATCCGCAAGAGACGGCCCCAACTCCACGCTTCCCGCATCTGACTGCCCGCCTCGCCTGCAGCGGGCGCGGCGAGAGCCTCACTCCCCGACGCCGCATGTTGCCCAAGCTACTTACATCGATATTCGGCAGCCGCAACGAGCGACTGCTCAAGCAGTACCGCCGCGTTGTCGCGCAGATCAACAGCCTCGAGCCGACCTTCGAAGCGCTGTCTGACGCGGCACTGCAGGCCAAGACCATCGAGTTCCGTGAGCGCCACGCCAAGGGCGAGACGCTTGACGCCCTGCTGCCCGAGGCGTTCGCTGCGGTGCGCGAGGGCAGCAAGCGTGTGCTGAAGATGCGCCACTTCGATGTGCAGTTGAAGGGAGGCATGGCCCTGCATGACGGCAAGATCGCCGAGATGCGCACCGGCGAAGGCAAGACGCTGATGGCGACGCTGCCGGTGTACCTCAACGCGCTGACCCAGCGCGGCGTGCATGTGGTGACCGTCAACGACTACCTCGCCCGCCGCGACGCCGAATGGATGGGGCGCCTGTACAGCTTCATGGGCCTGAGCGTCGGTGTGAATCTGCCCCAGATGTCGCGAGAGGAGAAGCAGGCGGCCTACAAGTCCGACGTCACCTACGGAACCAACAACGAGTTCGGCTTCGACTACCTGCGTGACAACATGGTCCAGGACGTGGCCGACCGCGTCGCACGGGGCCTGAACTACGCGATCGTCGACGAGGTGGACTCGATCCTGATCGACGAGGCCCGCACGCCGCTGATCATCAGTGGCCAGGCCGAAGACCACACCGAGATGTACGTGCGGATCAACGCCGTGGTGCCGCATCTCAAGAAGCAGATCGGCGAGCTCGATCTGCGCACGGGCGAAGGCGTGATCGAGCCCGGTGACTTCACCGTCGACGAGAAGAGCCATCAGGTCTTCCTGACCGAGGCGGGTCACGAGAATGCCGAGCGCCTGCTGGGCGAGGCGGGCTTGCTGGCCGAGGGCGCGAGCCTGTATGACCCGGCCAACATCACACTGATGCATCACGTCTACGCGGCGTTGCGTGCCAAGCACCTGTACAACCGCGACCAGCACTACGTGGTGCAGAACGGTGAAGTGATCATCGTCGACGAATTCACCGGTCGCCTGATGACCGGTCGACGTTGGAGCGACGGCCTGCATCAGGCGGTCGAAGCCAAGGAAGGCGTGCAGATCCAGAGCGAGAACCAGACGCTGGCCTCGATCACGTTCCAGAACTACTTCCGCATGTACGGCAAGCTGTCCGGCATGACCGGTACGGCCGACACCGAAGCCTATGAGTTCCAGGAAATCTACGGCCTTGAGACGGTGGTGATTCCGCCGAACCGGCCGACGATCCGGAAGGATGAGCTCGATCTCGTCTACAAGACCGAACGAGAGAAGTACGAGGCGGTGATCAAGGACATCCGCGACTGTCACGAGCGCGGGCAGCCGGTGCTGGTGGGCACGACCTCGATCGAGAATTCGGAGAAGGTCTCTGAGCTTCTCAAGAAGGCCAAGCTCGAGCACCAGGTGCTCAACGCCAAACAGCACGAGCGCGAGGCGCAGATCGTGGCGCAGGCCGGCCGGCCCGGCGTGATCACGATCGCGACCAACATGGCCGGCCGTGGTACCGACATCGTGCTGGGCGGCAACGTCGAGAACCAGATCAAGTTCATCGACGCCGACGACGCGATTCCCGCCGACGAAAAGGCGACACGTTCCAGGAAGCTGCACGACGAGTGGCAAGGTCTGCACGACGCGGTCAAGGCCGCTGGCGGCCTGCGCATCATCGCGACCGAACGCCACGAGTCACGCCGCATCGACAACCAGTTGCGTGGCCGTTCCGGTCGCCAGGGCGACCCGGGTTCGTCGCGTTTCTACCTCTCGCTCGATGACCCCTTGATGCGCATCTTCGCGGGTGACCGCGTGCGCTCCATCATGGAGCGATTGAAGATGCCCGACGGCGAGGCGATCGAGGCCGGCATCGTCACGCGCAGCATCGAGAGTGCCCAGCGCAAGGTCGAGGCGCGGAACTTCGACGTGCGCAAGCAACTGCTCGAGTACGACGACGTCAGCAACGATCAGCGCAAGGTGATCTACCAGCAGCGCAACGAGATTCTCGAGGCGCAGTCGCTCAGCGAGCAGATCGCCAACCTGCGCGCCAGCGCGATCACCGACGTTGTGCGCACCTACGTGCCAGCCGAGAGCGTCGAAGAGCAGTGGGACCTGCCCGCGCTCGAAAACGCGCTGCGCGAAGAATGGCAGCTCGAAGTTTCGCTCGCTTCGGAGGTCGAGAAGAGCAACAGCATCACCGACGAGGAAATCGTTGAGAGGGTGGTGGCGACAGCGAACGACCAGTTCAATGCCAAGGTCGAGCGGGTCGGCTTGGAGCAGTTCACGCCCTTCATGCGCATGGTGCTGCTGCAGGCGATCGACTCGCACTGGCGTGAGCACCTCGCCGCACTCGACTACCTCCGGCAGGGCATCCACCTGCGCGGCTACGCGCAGAAGAACCCGAAGCAGGAGTACAAGCGCGAGGCGTTCGAGCTCTTCTCCCAACTGCTCGACGTGGTGAAGCTCGAAGTTACCCGCGTGCTGATGACTGTGCGGGTGCAGACGCAGGCAGAAGCCGCCGCGGCAGCCGAGGCGATCGAAGAGCGTGCCGAGAAGATCAGCAACGTCACCTACACCCACCCCAACGAGGACGGCACCGTGGCGCAGGAAGTTGATCTCGCCACCGCGGTGGCCGAGGTGCCCAAGGTCGGGCGCAACGACCCGTGCCCCTGCGGAAGCGGCAAGAAGTACAAGAACTGCCACGGCAAGCTGGCCTGAGCCAGCGTGCCGTGATCGAGCGTTCTACTTCAGCGGCCGGATGTGGTGCCCTACGCCGAGGATCAAGCTGTTCATCGTGGTGGGATGGACCCCCTTCGCCAACAGCAGGGCGCGGATCCCTTGGGTGTGTGAGACGTCGTAGTAGAACGACTTCAATCCGAAGTTGACCTCGGTTGTGAGCTTGCTGTCCGACACCAGGTTGCCGTAGACCATCACCCGGGCCTCGCCGGGGAAGTTCGGAATGGTGATGACGTTCATCACCGTCGGTACGCCGCCGATGATGACGATGGGATAGACATTGACGTTCACTCCGTCGGTGTAGTCCACCGCAAAGCCGATGTAGCGGGTGTTCACCCCATCGAAGGTCCCGCTGCCGCCCACCGCCCATAGCTGCCTGAACGAGGCGCCTGCTGAGTTCAGCGACATCGATGGTGGCGTGTAGCTCTCGGGTGCGGTCGCCATGGCATCGGCCAAGCAGCAGTACGGGTCGAGCCTGGAGGTCAGCGCGTCAATCAGGCCTTGTCCCTGATTCTGAGCCAGGGTCGTGGTAGATCCATCAGGATTGGTGAAGGTGTCGTTCGGCAGGAGCCGCAGCGTTTCGAAGTAGCGGAACTCGCCCGGCTGAATGCCCACGTTGCTGCGGAAGGCGCGCTTTTCGCAGTGGCTCGCGCGAATCGCCACATCGGCGCTGATGCTCGTGTCGTTCAGACACGCCAGATTGATGTCCGAGGTGAACGCAGCACTCAACCCGTCTTCGGACAGCAGCGCACCCCGACCCGTCACGCCGGCCTCGTGCTGCAGCTTCACATTGACGCCCACTTGCGGGTTGTCGGCCACCGCTGGGTTCTTCGCGAAGATGGATTCCACACCATCGGAGAGTCCATCGTCATCGGTGTCCGCGCTGGCCGGGTCCGTGCCTGCGGTCTTCTCTTCCGCGTAGGTCAGCCCGTCGCCATCGTTGTCTTCGGTGCTGGCTGCAGCCAGCGTGAGCTGGAAGGCCACGGCGGAACTCATTCCGCTGCTGTTGGTGGACACGGCTTCGATGCGGTGGGTGCCAGCGCCGAGCGCATCCACGGCGGCGTTGCCCACGAGATTGAGCGTGCCGCCGCTCCCCAGTACCGCGCTGCCATTCGGCGCGAGCCACTGGAGCGCAGCGGTCAGCGAGCCCGAACTGTCAGACGCCGTGGCTGTGAGCGAGTTCCGGTAGGGTGTCGCATCGCCCAGCAGCACGACCGTTTTCTCAGGTGATGACACACCCCGTGCCACCGTCGGCAGGGGCAGCGGCGTGGCGCTGAGCCATTGCGGGTTGAGCTTGCGATCGCCGCCGTACCAACGCTCGCGCAGCGCCTTGCGGACGGCCGTCGTGGCGTGGGCGTAGGCACGAGCGCCAGTGTTGATGGACACCTGGGCCGAGCCGTAAGTGTTGCTGCCGAACGCGTAGATGTAGACCGGCGTGGTGACGCCCGTCAGCTCCTGGCGATCGAGCACACAAGGCTGATCCGCGTCCAGATTGGCGCAGGCTGCCGGAGTCGAGCCCGAGTTGGCCTTGCGGCCGATCACGTAGACGATTGGATGGTCACCGCGGTAGTCCACCGCGAAGCCCAGAGTGCTCTCGGCGCCAACGCTTCCGCAATGGCCAGTCGTGTTCCCACCGATGCTCGCGCAGCTGTCGCGCACGATCAGACTGGCTGTGTTGTTGGCCATCCCGCCGGACGCATCGCCAAGCACAGGCGCCGCGTCGCTGGCCACACCGATGGCCGCGGAGCCTGTGCGCGTCGCCTCGAAGTAGTAGACGCTGCTGGCACCGGGGGACACGGCCGTGGTCGAGCGCACCGCTGTCTCCAGAGACTGCTCAAAACACACGGATGTGGCGTTTGCGCTCAGGGTCGGCGCACTGGCCACCGCCGCAGGCGCGAACACGACCGACGACGAGGTGCTCGGCGAAGGATCCTCGCAGACGAACGGCGCAGGTGCCGTGGGGGGTGTGCCGGACGTCGGGCTCGATGCCGGAGGTGTCGAAGTCGGGGGCGTCGTGGACTCCGAGCCGCCGGACGTGTCCAGCGCATCCGGAATCTTCTCGCCGCCGCCACCGCACGCGGCCAGCATCACCGCCAGCATCGTTGCGCCCAATGCGCGGCAAAGCCCCCCAACCGCAACCCTGTTCTTCATGTCGTTGTCCTTCTGTATCGCGCGCAGGCTGTCAATGAGGACCAGCACCACGCCGTAGAGCGATTGTCAGGACGCGACAGTGTGAACAGACACCTCAACTGGGGGGATGAACGCCACGCTGCGCCATTTGCGCGTGAACTGCTGCACGGAGCGGGCGAAGCGACGCCCGCTGCCAAGCTGATGCACGTCGATGACGATCTTTCAGGGGGCCGGCAGCCAGTAACCCGCGTCGATCTTTGGGTCGAAATGAAGCGGGTTGCTGGCGTCGTTGCGGCGCAGCCGGATGTGCCACTGGACCAGGAACTTCGCCCAGTCCCAGTAAGCCTTCGGCGCGGAGTGCTGCTTGAGGAAAGCCACGTCCCGCGCATAGGCCCAGTAGCGCGTGAGGAACCCGTCGAGGATATAGGCCCGGCACTGCTCCAGAGAGCGGGGCATGCGCTGCTTCTGGCCCAGCACGAATTCCCACGCGACCGACTGTGCCGATGCGGCTGTCGCGGCATCGATGTCGTCGGGCTTCCACGCGCCGACGGGCGAGCGGTCGAAGATCATCGCGTCGATGACCAGCGCGAGGTAGTAGCTGCCCAGGCGGGTGAGATGCACGTCGTCCTTGAGCAGCCCATCCACGGTGAGTCGGTTGCTGGCGCGTGTGATGCCTGCCAGCGCCGGCGCCTGCGTGGCGCGCTCGACAAGATGCACCAGTGCCATGCCAGCGGGCAGGGAACGGATGCGGTCGGATCGCCCCTCCAGCGCCAACGAGACGTTGACACGCGCCGCCATGCACTGCCAGGCGATCGAGGCTTCGCGCTCGAACGCGATCCAGCGACGCGGATCGTCCTTGTCGCTGATGTCGAGCCACGACTCGTAGAACCAGGTCGTGCCGCGGGGGTTGGCGGCGATGAAGCGCTCGTGGAAATGCCGCAGGTATCGCACCGTGTCGTGCCAGATCATGCTGCCGAGCGAGTGATGCATCTCGGTGATCACCAGCGTGTCGTAGACACCACCGACGCTGGCACCGGTCTTGAGTTCGGCCAGCACGTCGATCAGCTTGCCGTCCCGACCTTCGCCTTCCCTGTAGCCGTTCCAGGTTGCGCCGTTTGGATCCTGCCCCCGGGTGCGCAGGCGGATTGGCGAGCCACCGATCGACTGCTGGTTCCATCCCATCGCAGTGCCTTGGCTGAGCGCGATGGCTTGCGTGAACTCCGGGATCGGCGGGGCCAGCAGGCTGTGACCCGAGAAGAAGACCTTGCTCGCTCGCGATGGCACCGCGCCGGCGCCCGGGGCTGGCGCCGGCACGGCCGCGGTGGGCCGTGCCGGCGCGCTGGCCTGGGAACGTGCATCGTGGGCGGCGATGCCCATGGCGATCAAGCCAGCCGCCCAGGGAAGCGGAAGTCGGCGAAACCACGTGATCTGGAATTCAAGCGCTCGGACCATGGTCGTGTCACAGCAGGATTCTCGGGCGCCGCGATTGTGCGCGAGCCCGTTGCGCTGAGCCAGCCCACGATTCAATGTCCCGCGACCGCCACCTAGAATCCGCCGATCACGCTGCTCTGGAGTGCCCCATGCCCGTTCACCTCGCCGCCCCGAACCCGAAGGACCTGCACGCGGTGCCTGGCGTGCAACTCGGCACGGCGATGGCGGGGGTGCGCAAGGCGAACCGCCGCGACCTGCTGGTGGTCTCGCTGACTCCGGGCAGTTCGGTGGCCGGTGTGTTCACCAGCAACCGGTTCTGCGCGGCGCCGGTGCAGGTCTGCCGCGAACACCTTGACGGCGCGCAGGCCATCCGCGCGATCGTCGTGAACACCGGCAACGCCAACGCCGGTACCGGTGCCGACGGTCTGGCGCGCGCGCGCGCCACCTGCGCATCGCTGGCGGCGCTGATCGGTGTGTCGGCGGAGCAGGTGCTGCCGTTTTCCACCGGCGTGATCATGGAGACCCTGCCAGTGGACCGTATCCAGGCTGCGTTGCCTGCGGCGCTGGCAGATGCTCGCCCCGATCACTGGGCCGACGCAGCCCAGGCGATCATGACCACCGACACCGTGCCGAAGGCCGCTTCGCGCCAGGTGCAGATCGGGGGCCGCACGGTCACGCTGACGGGGATCAGCAAAGGCGCGGGCATGATCCGCCCGAACATGGCGACCATGCTCGGCTTCATCGCCACCGATGCCGTCGTGGCGCCCGAGTTGCTGCAGCCCCTGGTGCGGGAGGCCGCCGACCGCTCCTTCAACCGCATCACGATCGATGGCGACACGTCCACCAACGATTCCTTCGTGCTGATCGCCACGCATCAGGCCGGGCATGCGCCGATCACCCGGCTGGAGTCGGCCGAAGGCATCGCCTTGCGCGCAGCCCTCATCGGCCTGGCCGAGCAGCTGGCCCAGGCCATCGTGCGCGACGGCGAGGGCGCCACGAAGTTCATCACCGTCACCATCGATGGCGGACGCGACGCGGCCGAGTGCCGCCTGGCCGCCTATGCCATTGCCCATTCGCCGCTGGTGAAGACCGCGTTCTTCGCCAGCGATCCGAACCTCGGGCGCATTCTCGCGGCGGTGGGCTACGCCGGCATCGGTGATCTCGACCAGTCGCTCATCGACCTGTTTCTCGACGACGTGCACGTCGTCGAGCGCGGGGGTCGCCGTGCGCAGTACCGCGAGGAGGACGGCGCACGCGTCATGAAGCAGGCCGAGATCACGGTACGGGTCGACCTGCATCGCGGTCCGGCAAGCGCGACGGTCTGGACCTGCGATCTCAGCACCGACTACGTCAAGATCAACGCCGACTACCGAAGCTGAGTCAGCCGGTTCCGTCGAGGGCCGTCGATCTGACGCAACGTCCCCACGTTTGACGATTGCGCGGCGCGTAGGCCCGCTGATAGGATGTTTCCATTCCTTCCGGAGTTGCGACCATGAACTGCCCAACCACTCTTCTGCGATGCACCGGCCTCGGCCGAGTCGCGCGCGGTCGCGGGTGGGGTCTGGCCGTGTCGCCCTCCCACCGCCCGGTTGCGTCGATTGCCGATGTGGTCGTGGCGAGCCATCCGTTCAAGCGGCTGGCCAGCGCCTTCTAGTCGTCTCAGCCCGCCTCACCGAGGCCCCCGCTGAGACATCGGCGGGGAGAAACGGGTTCTTCGATTCCCTCGCCATTCCGGGCCCACCGGCCCACCAGGGTGCCCACCGGCGCCCGCGAGCCAGAGATCGAGAGGCTGCACCATGACCGCATGGCTGCTGAGTATGAAGATGGGAACGCAGCTGCGCCTGCTGCGATGGCTGGAGGGCGTGCTGCCTCCCGGCGATCTGCTGCGCGAACGCACCTACCGACGCTTGTGGACGTCGATCCTGATCAGCTCGTTCGGCGGGCAGGTCACGATGCTGGCGCTGCCGCTCACGGCGGCGGTACTGCTGCATGCCAGCCCCACGCAGATGGGGCTGCTCACCGCGATGGAGATCGCACCCTTCGTGCTGTTCTCGCTGCCCTCAGGCGTGTGGCTCGACCGCGTGCGCAAGTTGCCGGTCTATGTGATCGGCGAGACCGCATTGGCCCTCGTGGTGGCCAGCGTGCCGCTGGCCTGGTGGATGGGCTGGCTGTCGATCGGCTGGCTGTACGTCGTCGGCTTTGTCATCGGCACCATTGCCACCACGGCCGGCTCAGCCGCGCAGATCGTACTCACACAGGTGGTCGCGCGCGAGCGCCTGGTCGAGGCGCACGCCAAGAACGCGCTGGCCATCTCCGGGTCGGAGGTGGCCGGTCCGGGTCTGGGGGGCTTGCTGATCAAATCGGTGGGCGCGCCCCTGGCCTTGCTGGTGGACGCCGTGCTGCTGCTGGTGTCGGCGGCGATCCTGCGGGGCATCGTCGTGGACGAAACACGCCGCGCGGGTCGCGATGCCAACTTCTGGCGCGACCTGCGCACCGGCGTGCGCTTCGTGATGAGCCAACGCTTGCTGGTGGCGCTGGCCTGCGCGGTGGGTGTCTGGCAGATGTGCCACCACGCGGCCATCGTCGTGCAGATCCTGTTCGCCACCCGCACCCTGGGGCTGAGCGAGCAGGCGGTCGGCCTGAGCTACATGGGCATGGGCGTGGGAACCATCGGTGCCAGCGTCTATGGCCACCGGATCAGCCGGCGCATCGGACCGGGACCGTGCCTGGTGCTGGGATTCGGCATCTGCGGTGCCGGCTGGGCGATGCTGTCCGTGGCGCCCGCCAACGCCTGGGGTGTGGCCGCCTTCGCCTTGATGCTGCTGATGTTCTCGGCCGGTGCGGTGCTGGTGTTCATCAACTTCCTGGCCCTGCGCCAGGCGGTCACGCCGGAGCCCCTGTTGGGCCGCATGACCAGCACCATGCGCTGGCTGATCCTGATTCCGGCCGGCCCAGGTGCCTTGCTCGGTGGCTGGCTGGGTGAACACCTCGGGCTGCGCGCGGCGTTGGCGTTCGCTGGGGGCAGCGCGCTGCTGCTCGCGCTGGTGGCCTGGCGCGTGCCCACGATCCGCGGCGTGCGCGAGCTGCCCCGTGCCGAGTCGGCCGACGACTGGGTGGGTGCCGAAGCCGATGTGCGTGACCCGCGCGCAGCCGAGACGGCCTGACGACACTGTGAGCGAGACACGAACTGGAGAAGCTGATGGACCCCGTGCTGATCGACGTCCCCTTGCGCATCGACACCGAGCGCCTGATCCTGCGCTGCCCTCAGCCCGGCGACGGGCCGCTCGTTCACGAGGCCGAGCACGAATCGCTGGCCGAACTGCAGCCCTGGATGCCCTGGGCGCTCAGCCCCAAGACGCCGGACGAGTCCGAGGCGTACTGCCGACGCATGCAGGCCAGATTCCTGCTGCGCGAGGACCTGGTGATGTTCGCGTTCGAGCGCGCGGCCGATGGCACGGCCGGGCGCTTCGTGGCCGGCACCGGCCTGCACCGTATCGACTGGAACGTGCGCCGTTTCGAGATCGGCTACTGGCGGCGCAGCGGGTGTGGTGGCAGGGGCTACGTCACCGAGGCCACCGTGGCGCTGGCGCGCTGGGCCTTCGACCGGCTGGGCGCGCGGCGGGTCGAGCTGCGCATGGACCACGACAACACCGCGAGCTGGAGGGTTGCCGAGCGCGCCGGATTCACGCTCGAGGCCTTGCTGCGCGGCGACAGTCTCACGCCAGCCGGGGCGGTGCGCAGCACGCGGGTCTATGCGCGCGTGCGTGGCGTCGAAGAACCGGTGTGATCAGTCCAGCACCGCCGCGCCCGGCGAGAAGCGATCGACCGCGTCGGTGATGATGCCGTCGATGCCCAGTGCGGCCAGGCGCTGCGCATCGGCCGTCTCGTTGACCGTGTAGACCAGCGCCCGAAGGCCTGCGCCATGCAGCTGCGTCATCGACCGCGTGGTCCATGACCTTGTGGTTGGTCACGCAGGCCACGCAGTCCAGCCGCCGGGCGGTGTCGAACCAGCCGGGGCTCAGGCTGTCCAGCAGCAGCGCGCGGGGCAGGGTGGGCGAACTCTCGAGCGCGCCCTGCAGTGCATCGGGGCTGAAGGAACTGAGCAAGGCGGCTGGTCCGCGCCACGCCGGTCGGCGGCCCACAGCCGCTGCGCCTCGCGCGCCACGACGCGGCCGGTCTCGGCCTCCTGTCCGGGCGTCGGCTTGATCTCGATGTTGAGCGCAAAGCCGTTGCGCAGGCAGTAGCGCGCAATCGCCTCGAAGCTGGGGATGGGCTCGCCCGCGTACGCACGGCTGTGCCAGCTGCCGGCATCCAGCCGCGAAAGTTCGCTCCAGGCGCGCTCCCCTGCCGTGCCTTGAGCGGGTGTGGTGCGCTGCAACGTTGCATCATGCAGAAGAAACGGTACGCCGTCGGCACTGAGTTTCACGTCGCATTCGAAGGCCCGGTAGCCAAGCGCGGCGCCGACGCGAAACGCCGCCAGCGTGTTCTCAGGTGCCAGCTTGCCGGCGCCGCGGTGGGCGATCCACAGCGGATAGGGCCAGGGGTCGAGCGTCGCGCGGCTCATGCGATGCGTTGCTGCGTGCCGGCGTCGAACCAGTGCAGGTGCTCTGGGGCTGCCTGCAACGTGTAAGTGACGCCCGCCTTGGGCACCGGCAGCGTGGCATCCATGCGCACGGTGAACAGACCGCCGCCGATCTGGCCGTGCACCAGGCGTTCGGCGCCGAGCATCTCGATGGTGTCCACCCGCATCGGCCAGCCGAGATGACCCGCCTCGCGCAGCGAGGCGTGCTCGGGACGCAGCCCCACGATGAGCGAACCCGAGCGCGGTGCGGCACTGGGCAAGGGCAGCTCGACGCCATCGACCGTGAAGCGCGAGCCGTCGGCCACACCTTGGATCAGGTTCATGGGTGGCGAGCCGATGAAGCTCGCCACGAAGGTGGTGGCCGGGCGGGCGTACACCTCCTCGGGTGTGCCGATCTGTTCCATGTGGCCGGCGTTCATCACGATCATGCGCTGCGCGAGCGTCATCGCCTCCACCTGGTCGTGGGTGACGAAAAGCGAAGTCACGCCGAGCTCGGCGTGCAGCTTCTGGATCTCCAGCCGCGTCTGTGCCCGCAGCTTGGCGTCGAGGTTGGACAGCGGCTCGTCGAACAGAAATACCTGGGGCTGCCGCACGATGGCACGACCCATGGCCACGCGCTGACGCTGGCCACCCGACAACTCGCGCGGCTTGCGCTCGAGGTAGGGACCGATCTGCAGGATCTTCGCCGCCTTGTCGACGCGCGCCTTGATCTCCGCCTCCGGCACCTTCTGGATCTTCAGACCGTAGGCCATGTTGTTGAAGACCGTCATGTGCGGGTACAGCGCGTAGTTCTGGAACACCATCGCGATGTCGCGTGCCGAAGGCTCGACGTCATTGACCACCCGCCCGCCGATGGCGATCTCGCCTCCCGTGATCTCCTCCAGGCCCGCCACCATGCGCAGCAGCGTGCTCTTGCCGCAGCCAGACGGACCGACGATGACGATGAACTCGCCATCGGCGATCTCGGCGTTCACGCCATGGATGACCTTGTTGGCCTTGGGCCCGAGGCCATAGGACTTTTCGACCTTGCGCAGAGAGATGGCACCCATTTCTTCTTTCTGATTCTTGTCTTTCTACTTCTCGGTATCGACGAGGCCCTTGACGAACCACTTCTGCATGAGCATCACCACCAGGGCAGGCGGGAGCATGGCCAGCATGGCGGTGGCCATGATGGTGGCCCAGTCGTTGGTGGCGTCGCCATCGGAGATCATCTGCTTGATGCCGATGACCACCGGGTACATGCGTTCTTCCGTCGTCACCAGCAGCGGCCACAGGTACTGGTTCCAGCCGTAGATGAACTGGATGACGAACAGCGCCGCGATCGATGTGGTGGACAAAGGCAGCAGCACGTCCTTGAAGAATCGCAGCGGCCCGGCGCCATCGATGCGCGCAGCCTCCACCAGTTCGTCGGGCACCGTCAGGAAAAACTGCCGGAACAGGAAGGTGGCCGTGGCCGAGGCGATCAGCGGCACCGTCAACCCGGCGTAGCTGTTGAGCATGCCGAAGTCGGACACCACCTTGTAGGTCGGCCCGATCCGCACCTCCACCGGCAGCATCAGCGTGACGAAGATCGCCCAGAAGAAGAACTTGCGAAACGGGAACCGGAAATAGACGATGGCAAAGGCCGACAGCAGCGAGATCGCGATCTTGCCGATGGCGATGATCAGCGCGCTGATCAGGCTGACCGTCATCATGCGGCTCACCGGCACCTTGGTGCCCGGGCCGGAGCGCTCGCCGGACAGGGCCTTGCCGTAGTTGTCGATCAGGTGACTGCCGGGGATCAGCGGCATCGGCGTCTGCACGATGCGCTCGGTGGTGTGCGTCGAGGCGACGAAGGTGACGTAGACCGGGAACGCCACGATCAGCACCCCCAGGATCAACACCAGGTGCGACAGGGCGGTCAGGATTGGGTTGCGTTCGACCATGCCCGGCTCAGTAGTTGACCTTCTTCTCGACGAAGCGGAACTGCACCACGGTGAGGGCGACCACGATCACCATCAGGATCACCGATTGCGCCGCCGAGCCACCGAGGTCGAGCGCCTTGAAGCCGTCGTAGTAGACCTTGTAGACCAGGATGGCCGTGTCCTTGCCCGGCCCACCGCGCGTGGCCGCATCGATGATGGCGAAGGTGTCGAAGAACGCGTAGACGACATTGATCACCAGCAGGAAGAAGGTGGTGGGCGACAACAGCGGAAACACGATCGTCCAGAAGCGCCGCCACGGCTTGGCGCCGTCGATTGCCGCCGCCTCGATCAGCGACTTGGGAATCGACTGCAACCCCGCCAGGAAGAACAGGAAGTTGTAGGAGATCTGCTTCCAAACCGCGGCGAGCACCACCAGCGTCATGGCGTGGGTGCTGTTGAGCAGGTGGTTCCACTCGATGCCGATCTTGCCCAGGCCGTAGGACACGATGCCCATGCCCGGCGCGAACAGAAACAGCCAAAGCACGCCGGCCACGGCGGGTGCCACCGCGTAGGGCCAGATCAGCAGCGTCTTGTAGACGGCTGCTCCCTGGATCACGCGGTCGGCAAACACCGCCAGCAGCAGCGACACACACAGGCCGATCACCGCCACGAGCGCCGAGAACACCGCCGTGGTCTTGAATGAAGCGAGGTAGGTGTCGTCGTTCCAGAGCTGTTCGAAGTTCTGCATCCCGACCCACTGGACCGAGGTGCCGAACGCGTCAGACTGCTGGAACGACTGCATCAAAGCCTGCAGCGCCGGCCAGAAGAAGAAGGCGACGATGACGAAGACCTGCGGCGCCAGCAGCGCCCACGGCAGCCAACCGGAACGGAAGACGACTCGCTTTTCAGCGGCCACCGGTCAAGTGCCCTTGTTCGCCTTCTCGAACCGCTCCAGGAGTTCGTTGCCGCGCTTCACGGCCGAGTCGAGCGCCTCCTTGGCGCCCTTCTTGCCGGCCCAGACCTGCTCGAGTTCCTCGTCCATGATGTCGCGGATCTGCACATGGTTGCCCAGGCGAATGCCGCGCGACTTGTCGGTGACCTTGCGGATCATCTGGGTGGGGCCGACGTCGGTGCCGGGGTTGTTCTTGTAGAAGCCGGCTTTCTCGGTGAGCTGGAACGCGGCGTTCGTCACCGGCAGGTAGCCGGTGGCCTGGTGCGTCTTGGCCGCAACCTCGGGCTGCGCAATGAAGTTGAAGAACTGGGCCACGCCCTTGTATTCGTCAGGCTTCTTGCCTGCCAGCGTCCACAAGCTGGCCCCGCCGATCACGGTGTTCTGGGGGGCGCCGGCCACGTCCGGATAGTAGGGCAGTGTCGACATGCCCCAGTTGAACTTCGCGTTCTGCTTCACGTTGCCGTAGAAGCCGGTGGAGGTGGTCACCATCGCGCATTCGCCGGAGATGTAGGACGGCTCGGGCACGTTGCGGCGGCCCTTGTAGATGAACAGACCCTGCTTGGCCATGTTGGCCAGGTTCTCGATGTGGCGAACGTGCAGCGGCGAATTGAAGACCAGGCGCGCATCCATGCCACCCAGGCCGTTGCGCTTCGTCGCGAAGTCGACGTTGTGCCAGGCCGAGAAGCTCTCGAGCTGCGTCCAGCCTTGCCAGGCGATCGTCAGCGGGCACTTGTGGCCGCTGGCCTTGAGCTTGGCCGCTGCCAGGGCCACCTCGGGCCAGGTGCCGGGGGCCTTCTCGGGGTCCATGCCCGCTGCCTTGAAGGCGTCCTTGTTGTAATAGAAGACCGTGGTCGAGCTGTTGTACGGGAAGGACAGCATCTGCCCGTTGGGTGCGGTGTAGTAACCAGCGACCGCGGCAATGTAGGCGTTGGGGTCGAACTTCAGCCCTGCATCGGCCATGACTTTGCCGGCCGGCACGATGGCGCCCTTGCTGGCCATCATGGTGGCGGTGCCGACTTCGAACACCTGCAGGATGTGCGGCGCATTGCCAGCACGGAAGGCGGCGATGGCCGCGGTCATCGATTCATCGTAGCTGCCCTTGTAGATGGGCACCACCTTGTAGGTCTTCTGGCTTTCGTTGAACTGTTTGGCCAGGGTGTTGACCCACTCGTTGTTGAATGCCGTCATCGAGTGCCACCACTGGATTTCGGTCTGGGCGCGCGCCGGCCCGGCCAGCATGCCGACCGCCAGGGCCAACGACGAGAGAACGAGGGTCTTGTTTTTCATGGCAACTCCGTGAAGGCAAAGAGAAATGGGTTTGAGTCAGCCGATCAGTGTCGCCCGACTTCGTGACAACTTCGTTTATCCCGTGAACCGCCTGCCCGGGCAACGGGGAATACCCGCCGCGAGCGGCGCTGCGCTTCGGTCTGACCGGGCTCCCACCCGCCCAGCGCGCCCCTTCAGGCACTGCGGAATGCTGCGCTGCGGTACCATGCCTGCCCACGCGCCACCACGGGTGCCCGAGCACACCCGGACCCCATGAACGCACCCGCTTCCCTGTCGCACATCACCGCCGTGGCTGAGGCCGCCGGTGGGTCGGCGCGGTTGCGCGAGATTCCCTACAACTACACCTCGTTCTCTGATCGCGAGATCGTGATCCGCCTGCTGGGGGCACGGGCGTGGGAGGTGCTGAACCGGTTGCGCGAAGAGCGCCGGACCGGGCGCTCGGCCCGCATGCTCTACGAGGTGCTGGGTGACATCTGGGTGGTGCAGCGCAACCCGTACCTGCAGGACGATCTGCTCGACAACCCCAAGCGCCGAGCGTTGCTCATCGAAGCGCTGAACCACCGCCTGGGCGCCATCGAGACCCGTCGTGTGCCGGCCGCCGACGGCGAGCGCGACGCCCACGTCGGCGAACTCCTGGCCCTGGCCCAGGGCGCGGTCGCGCGTTTCGGGCGCCAGTTTACCGAGATGGCCGACCTGCGCCGCCGCGTGGTCAAGGTGCTCGGCCGTGCAACGGCCAAGGACAACATCAAGTTCGACGGGCTGAGCCGGGTGTCGCACGTCACCGATGCGACCGACTGGCGCGTCGAGTACCCCTTTGTCGTGCTCACGCCCGACACCGAAGCCGAGATGGCCGGGCTGGTGAAGGGCTGCGTTGAGCTGGGCCTCACGATCATTCCGCGCGGCGGTGGTACCGGCTACACCGGCGGCGCCATCCCGCTCACCTGGAACAGCGCCGTCATCAACACCGAGAAGCTCGAAGCCATGAGCGAGGTGGAGATGGTCTCGCTGCCGGGCGTGACCCAGCCCGTGGCCACGGTGTGGAGCGAAGCCGGCGTGGTCACGCAGCGCGTGGCCGATGCGGCGGAGCGTGCTGGCCATGTGTTCGCTGTGGATCCGACGTCGGCCGAGGCCTCCTGCATCGGCGGCAACATCGCCATGAATGCCGGTGGCAAGAAGGCGCTGCTGTGGGGCACCGCGCTCGACAACCTGGCGTCCTGGCGCATGGTGACGCCCGAAGCCAAGTGGCTCGAGGTGACGCGTCTGGACCACAACCTGGGCAAGATCCACGACGTGGAGACGGCCCGCTTCGAGCTGCGCTATTTCGACGCTTCGGGCAAGAAGCTCGAGCGCACGGAATTGCTGGAAATCCCCGGGCGAACGTTTCGCAAGGAAGGCCTGGGCAAGGACGTGACGGACAAGTTCCTCGCGGGCCTGCCGGGTGTGCAGAAGGAGGGCTGCGACGGCCTCATCACCAGCGCCCGCTGGGTGGTGCACCGCATGCCGGCGCACGCCCGCACCGTGTGCCTGGAGTTCTTCGGCAATGCCAAGGACGCGGTGCCCAGCATCGTCGAAATCAAGGATTTCATGTTCGGCGAGGCCAAGGCTGGGCGGCGCCGTGCTGGCGGGGCTGGAGCACCTGGACGACCGCTACCTCAAGGCCGTGGGCTACGCCACCAAGAGCAAGCGCGGCGGCCTGCCGAAGATGGTGCTGGTGGGTGACATCGTCGGTGACGATGCCGATCGCGTGGCCCGTGCCACCAGTGAGGTGGTGCGCATTGCCAACAGCCGCGCCGGAGAAGGCTTCATCGCCGTGAGCGCCGACGCGCGCAAGAAGTTCTGGCTCGACCGCAAGCGCACCGCGGCGATCAGCAAGCACACCAACGCTTTCAAGATCAACGAGGATGTGGTGATCCCCTTGCACCGCATGGGCGAGTACACCGAAGGCATCGAGCGCATCAACATCGAGCTCTCCCTGCGCAACAAGCTCGCGCTGGTGGACGCGCTGGAGGCGTTCTTCACCGCCGGCAACCTGCCGCTGGGCAAGAGCGACGACGCTGGCGAAATTGCCTCGGCCGAGCTGCTCGAGGATCGCGTGCAGCAGGCGCTGGCCCTGCTGCGAGAGGTGCGCGGGCTGTGGAAGCACTGGATGACGCAGCTCGATGTGGTGCAGCCCGTCGAATCGGGCGGCAGCGGCCGCAGCTTCTTCACTGACCTGCAAGACCACTCGCTGCGCGCCTCCTGGAAGACGCAGATCCGCGCGCCGCTGCAGAGCATCTTCGCCGGATCGGCCCTGGCGCCGGTGGTGGAGGCCTGTCAGGACATCCACAAGCAGGTGCTCAAGGGTCGGGTGTGGGTGGCGCTGCACATGCATGCCGGCGACGGCAACGTGCACACCAACATCCCCGTCAACAGCGACAACTACGAGATGCTGCAGACCGCGCACGAGGCGGTCGGTCGCATCATGAAGCTGGCGCGCAGCCTGGACGGCGTGATCTCGGGTGAACACGGCATCGGCATCACCAAGCTCGAGTTCCTGACCGAGCCCGAGCTGGCGGACTTCAGTGCCTACAAGCAGCGCGTGGACCCGGAAGGGCGCTTCAACAAGGGCAAGCTGATGCGCCATCAGCAGCCCGGCGGGGAGTGGCTCAGGGCCGACCTGACCAATGCCTACACGCCCAGCTTCGGCTTGATGGGCCACGAGTCGCTGATCATGCAGCAGAGCGACATTGGCGACATCGCCAACAGCGTCAAGGACTGCCTGCGCTGTGGCAAGTGCAAGCCGGTCTGCGCCACGCACGTGCCGCGAGCCAACCTGCTGTACAGCCCCCGCAACAAGATCCTCGCCACGTCGCTGCTGGTGGAGGCCTTCCTCTACGAAGAACAGACGCGGCGCGGCATCAGCATCAAGCACTGGCATGAGTTCGAGGACGTGGCGGACCACTGCACGGTCTGCCACAAGTGCCTCAGCCCGTGTCCGGTGAACATCGACTTCGGCAACGTGTCGATGAACATGCGCAACCTGCTGCGCAAGATGGGACAGAAGAGCTTCCGTCCCGGCAACAAGATGGCGATGATGATGCTCAACGCCACCAACCCGCAGACCATCAAGCTGCTGCGATCGGCCATGGTGGACGTGGGATTCAAGGCGCAGCGCATGGCCAACAACCTGCTGCGCGGTCTGGCCAACCAGCAGACGGCAGCCCCGCGTTCGAGTGTGGGTACGGCGCCTGTCAAGGAACAGGTGATCCACTTCATCAACAAGAAGCTGCCGGGCAACCTGCCCAAGAAGACGGCGCGCGCGCTGCTCGACATCGAGGACAAGAACTACGTCCCGATCATCCGCGACCCCAAGACCACCACCGCCGACACCGAGGCCGTCTTCTACTTCCCAGGATGCGGTTCGGAGCGCCTGTTCTCGCAGGTGGGTCTGGCCACGCAGGCCATGCTCTGGCACGCCGGTGTGCAGACCGTGCTGCCACCAGGCTACCTGTGCTGCGGCTACCCGCAGCGCGGCAGCGGCCAGTTCGACAAGGCCGAGAAGATCATCACCGACAACCGGGTGCTGTTCCACCGGGTGGCCAACACGCTGAACTACCTTGACATCAAGACGGTCGTGGTCAGCTGCGGCACCTGCTACGACCAGCTGCAGGGCTACAAGTTCGAGGACATCTTCCCGGGTTGCCGCATCGTCGATATCCACGAGTACCTGCTCGAGAAGAACATCAAGCTCGATGCGGGTTCCGGCTCAGGCGGCTATCTGTACCACGACCCCTGCCACAGCCCCATGAAGCTGCAGGAGCCGATGAAGACGGTGAAGGCGCTGGTCGGTCCGAACGTGATCGACAGCAAGCGCTGCTGTGGGGAGAGCGGCACGCTCGGCGTCACAAGGCCGGACATCTCGACGCAGATCCGCTTCCGCAAGGAAGAAGAGCTCAAGCGCGACGAGGCCGCCCTGAGGGCCACGGGCGCCGTGGCCGACAAGGGGAACATCAAGATCCTCACCTCCTGCCCCAGCTGCCTGCAAGGCCTGTCGCCGCTACACCGGCGACCTGAACAACGGCCTGCTGGAGGCCGACTACATCGTGGTGGAAATGGCCAACAAGATCCTCGGCCCCGACTGGATGCCCGACTACGTCGAGCGCGCCAACGATGGCGGCATCGAACGGGTCCTGGTGTAGGCGAACGTCGGCCTACGCATTGCCCCCGGCGATCTGATCGTCACCGACGCTGGGTACCAGCGATGGCCGACCGACGATCAGCGGATCGACGGCGCCCAGGGTGGCGAGGTCCTTGTTGGCGTAGGGCAAGCGGCTCAGCAGGTAGCGCATCGCGTTCAGGCGTGCGCGCTTCTTGCAGTCGGACTTGATGACGGTCCAGGGCGCATCCGAGGTGTCGCAGTGGACGAACATCGCTTCCTTGGCGCGGGTGTAGTCGTCCCACTTGTCGAGCGACGCCATGTCGATGGGGCTGAGCTTCCACTGCTTGAGCGGGTGGGCCTTGCGTTCCTTGAAGCGCCGACGCTGCTCGTCGCGACTCACCGAGAACCAGAACTTGAACACGTGCACTCCGGAGCGCACGAGCTGGCGCTCGAACTCGGGCACCTGGCGCAGAAACTCCTCGTATTCGGCCTCAGTGCAGAAGCTCATGACGCGCTCGACGCCGGCGCGGTTGTACCAGCTGCGATCGAACAGCACGATCTCGCCCCGCGTGGGCAGGTGCTCGATGTAGCGCTGGAAGTACCACTGCCCGCGTTCCACTTCGCTGGGCTTTTCGAGCGCGACCACGCGCGCGCCGCGCGGGTTCAGGTGCTCCATGAAGCGCTTGATGGTGCCGCCCTTGCCGGCAGCATCGCGGCCTTCGAAGAGGATCACGACGCGCTGCCCGGTGTCCTTCACCCAGGCCTGCAGCTTGAGCAGTTCGACCTGCAATCGGTACTTCTGTCGCTCATAGTTCCTTCGCGACATGAGGTTCTTGTAGGGGTAGGCACCCTCGCGCCAGCCGGGGCTGAGCTCGGTGTCGGGGTCCGTGCCGGCCTGCTCGGGCGCGTCGCGCTTGAACAGCGCTCGCCGCAGGGCTTTCGTTTCGTCGGGGGAGGCGCCGGAAATCAAGGCCTGCAGCTGCTGCAGCGTCTCGCTGGTGGGCATGGGCATGCGCCGGTCCTTGCCCACGATCAGGTCGGCGATCGCCAGCGCTTGAACCGTCTGCGCCTCGGAGGTACCGCGGGCCACCCGGTCCACTTCAGCCGAGCGCGCGCCCGGCCGCGCCAGGGTGTCGCCGGCTTCGACGGTGCGCGCTGGCCGCGCCGCGGTCGTCTTGCGCCCGCGGCCAGAGTGCACGGCAGTCCGGCCGCGATGGGTGTCGGTGGAACTGACAGGCGCAGAAGCCGGCGTGTCCTTGGCCATCAAGCGGCATCTCCAATGGGGTTGTGAGCGCAGGGTGAGGTGGACACTGTTGCACCGGCCTGCCCGGATGATCTTGACGTTCGTCAAACGACCGGAGCACATCGTGGCAGCGCGTTTCTGGCAGTGTCGATACAGGCCTGCGCTCGACCTGCCCAGAGCGACGGGAAGCCCGGCAGGTGCACAATCATTGGACTCAAGCCCGATCTCACTCCAGCAAAGCGTCTCACCATGGCCGGCCTCAGCAACTCCAAGACCCCTCAGCCCACGGCCATCACCGTGCACCAGCAATCGCGCGTGCTGGAGGTCGGCTTTTCCGACGGCGCAGACGCTTCCGCATCCCGTTCGAGCTGATGCGCGTCTACTCGCCGTCGGCCGAGGTGCAGGGCCACGGCCCCGGGCAGGAAGTGTCTGCAGACCGGCAAGCGCGAGGTCGAACTGACGGGGCTCGAGCCGGTGGGCAACTACGCCGTGCAGCCCACCTTCACCGACGGCCACAACAGCGGCATCTTCTCCTGGGACTACCTTTATTTCCTCGGCTCGCAGCAGGCGCAGCTGTGGGCGGCAGTACGAGGAGCGCCTGCAGGCCGCCGGCATGCACCGCGAGCGCCCATGGCCGTGGCCGCCGGCGCTGGCTGCGGCCACCACCACTGAGCGAGACTCGATGAGCCAGACCCATTTCGGATTCCAGACCGTCGACGAGGCCGCAAAAGGCCAGACGCGTGCGCGGCGTGTTCGACTCGGTCGCGTCGAAGTACGACGTGATGAACGACCTGATGTCGATGGGCCTGCACCGCGCCTGGAAGGCCTACACCGTGGCGGTGGCCAATCTGCGCGACGGCGACCGCGTGCTCGACATGGCCGGCGGCACCGGTGACCTGGCCCGCGCCTTCGCCAAGAAGGTGGGCCCGAACGGCATGGTGGTGCATACCGACATCAACGAAGCCATGCTGCAGCGCGGCCGCGACCGACTGCTCGACGAGGGTGTGGTGCTGCCCACGTGATCTGCGACGCCGAGGTGCTGCCCTTTCCCACCGCCAGCTTCGATCTCGTCAGCGTCGCCTTCGGCCTGCGCAACATGACGCACAAGGACCGGGCCCTGGCCGAGATGAACCGTGTGCTCAAGCCCGGCGGCCGGCTGCTGGTGCTCGAGTTCTCCAAGGTCGCGCCGCCGCTGGCCAAGGCCTACGACTGGTACTCGTTCAACGTGCTGCCGCGCATCGGGCAAGCTGGTGGCCGGCGACGCCGACAGCTACCGCTATCTCGCCGAGTCGATCCGCATGCACCCCGGCCAGGCCGAGCTGAAGGCGATGATGAAGAGCCGCGGGCTTCGGCCACGTGGACGTGCACAACCTCAGCGCCGGCGTCGTGGCGCTGCACGTGGGCATCAAGTGCTGAG
>CAVUBY010000014.1:0-215590 GCA_963739925.1 uncultured beta proteobacterium
TGTACGGGCGGCGTCCCCGAAAGGACTTTTCGACGACAATATAATTGGCCTCTTCGAGCGTTCGCGAATGGGCACTGAGGTTGCCGTCAGTGAGCCCCAGCATCGACTTCAACTCGTTGAAGCTCATTCGAGGCGATACGGCCAGCGCCGCCACAATTGACAACCGCACGCGCTCGTGAATGATCGCATCGATGTCGTCGGGTTTGACGGGTCCGCTCATGAGATTACCGTCTGCCGCTGTTTCTGGAGAATGTAAGCCCAAAAACAATATGCAGCAGGCCGAAAGACAGTGCTGCCGAGACAACGCCGTATGCCGGAAAACACAACAAGGCGACAACGCCCATACCCAGAAACGCCAAACCGAGAATGCGTGGCGGTCGTATCGAAAACAAACCCGCCGTATAGACCCCGGTGCCGTAGAGCATCATCCAAACAGGCACAATGTACTGGATTTCTTCCGCCTTGGCTCAGGGGCATTGAAGTTCAACGTCATCTCATGTTCAGATTCGGTGACGGGAGTAGAACTTGACCGTCAGGACCATGGCGACGACCACGCTGGGGGTCAGCGAGAACGCGGCCACCCGCATCGGACGGTCGGCCGGCACGAGTTGCTGCTGCGCGGCGGCCCGCTTCGTGAGAATCACCTCCAACAACACGCCGAATCACGCCGATGGAACCACATCACGCAGAAGACGAGCTGCCGGTGATCGACAGTCGAGAATGTCTGCGAAGTCGAGGAGCGAAACATGGCGTAACTGACCGCGCAGCCGGCCAACACCATCAGTCCGCCGACGACCGCCGGCATGCCGGGCAGCAGCGTGAAGAGCGTCGCCCGTTCCATGATTCGCTGGATTTCCTGCATTCGGGTTTCGGCTTCGTCAATGTCCATGGCGCACCTCCCGGTCATTGACTTTGTATCACAAAGTAGTTTATCGCGACACGCCCGTGCTGTCAATAGTTTTGTGGGAACCGCTTCGGCACACCGCCTGACGCAAGAGACGCTGCCTGTACGTGGACGCCAGGGTATCGTCGGAGAACGGCGTGTTCCGGCCCAGCTTGTTCGCTTTCGTTCACCGGGCCGGGCTGGGGATGACGGCAACCCGGGACACGGTCGTGGAGGAAATGCGGGCGTTGGATAATGGTACCTGATGCGGATGTGTTACACCGGTCCCGCCAGTTACCGCGAGCGGTGTAACCTCCAGCCCACGGTGCGCAGCAGTTCAACAACCCGCACGTCTCCAATCGCCCAGCCACCAACGAATTACACCAACGAGTAGTGGATTCGGTCATGATATGTGGCAGGCTGTCGCGTTATTGCTGCCGAGGTATCGACGGGGCCGAGCGTAATCGGGCCATGACACGAAGGGCGGGCAAGGCCTTTTCCAGCGACTCCATTCCCTCCGTCGTCACGTCCGTGTCGCGTAAGGTGAGACTTCGCAGAGTCGTCATCTTCTCCAAGTGTTTTAGGCCGGCGTCGGTGATCCCAGCCCGCGAGATGAAGAGCCGATTGATCTTCGTCTTGGCAATGGACTCCAGCCCCTTGTCCGTAATCTGTGGGACCTGTGCGGAAATCTCGGGGCAGGAAACGACGAAGGACTCCAGCTGCGGGTAGTCGATCAGGTACTTCAAGCCCTCGTCCGTGACCGACCCGCCGTGAATGGCAAGCTGCCGGAGAAAGCGAAGCTCGCGAGGTTTTCGAGCGACTGATCATCGATTTGCTGCCCCGAGAGAGTAAGTTCCTGCAGCGAGGGGGCATTCTCCAGGACTGCGCAGTCCGTCGGAAGTCACCGTCGTCTGCCATAGGTCCAATTTCCGTAGTTTCGGCAGCTTGGCGACGTGCACCAAGCCCGCATCGCCGATCCGCGAGTCGTTGAGCGACAGATGAGCTAAGTTCGGGAGATCGGAGATAGACTCCAAGACCGAGTCATCGATGAAAGAACTGTTGAAGAAGAGCAGTTGCAGATTCGGGAACTCCTTCAGACGTTTGGCTCCCTCCGGCGTCAGCATTCCCTTGGTGACGGCGATAGCCCTGATGTCGCTCGCTCGTTCGACCAGCTTGTCGAGATCGGCGTCACTACGGACGTTCTGAACCCCGGAGTCCGCAGACTCGGCGAGGGCCGGTCGTGTCGGCCGTCCGGGCACCGGCGTACTCGGGACCGGCGCATCCTCGCATCCCACTGGATCTTGCACGATGGTAATGCTCCCCGGAGTTCATCGACTCCCGACTTCGTCACGGAAGTTCCGTCGAGGGAGAGATACCGAAGATGTTTCAGGCCGCGCAGGTGCTGCAGGCCCTCATCGGTCACGTTCGTCCTGGAGAGCGTCAGCATCCGCAAGTTCTGGAGTCCGCTGAGATGGGCCAAGCCTGCGTCGACCGGCGTGGTCGGCATCTGCCTGCTGGCCGGTGGCGTGAGCCACCACGAGCAGACCTTTCGGATGGAAGGCACCAACTCCGCGCTGTCGGCGCTGGTCGCGCTGGCCGGGTTGTCGCTGGTGCTGCCCTCTTTCACCACCAGTTCGCCGGTCGGCACCTACACCGTGTCTCAGCTCGCGTTCGCGGGCGTGTCCTCCCTGGCCCTGTGGGCGGTGTTCGTGTTCATCCAGACGGTGCGCCATCGCGACTACTTCCTGCCCCTGAAGAACGCCAGCGACGAAGACGAGCATGCCAGCCCGCCCACCAATCTGCTCGCCTGGGTGAGCTTCGGCCTTCTGTTCATCTCGCTGGTGGTGGTGGTGGGCCTGGCCAAACAACTGTCACCCTTGATCGAAGCCGGCGTGGCCGCCGTCGGCGCGCCCAAGACAGTGATCGGCATTGCCATCGCCATGCTGGTGCTGCTGCCCGAGACCTGGGCGGCGGTGCGCGCCGCGCGGGCCGATCGGCTTCAGACCAGCATGAACCTCGCGCTCGGCTCAGCCCTGGCCAGCATCGGGCTGACGATTCCCGCGGTGGTGGTCACCGCCACGCTGCTCGACCTGCCGCTGGTCCTGGGGCTCGAGCCCAAGGACCTGGTGCTGCTGGCGCTCACCTTTCTGGTGTCCACCATCACGCTGGGCACGGGCCGCACGAACGTCATGCAGGGAGCGGTGCACCTGGTGTTGTTCGCGGCCTTCCTGTTCTTGTCGCTGGTGCCCTGAGCGGTGTCGGCCCCTCGGGGCCAACCCTTGCGTGGTTCCCACGACGACAGCGTCGCGGACGCAGCGCACACTGCGGGTTCCGCTTCATTGCCTGCGCACCGCAGCCTACGCTTCATGTTGAACTCCGCTTTGGCGCTCGCGCCCCGTTCTTCCCTCTCGCACGGCTGCCGCGCGCTCGTTCGCACGCTCGTTGCCACGGCAGCCCTGGCGGCCGCCCTGGTTCCGCACGCGTCCCACGCGCAGGCCTGGCCCGCCAAGCAGCCGATCAAGCTGGTGGCGGTGTTCCCGCCCGGCGGCTCGGTGGACCAGGTGGCGCGGCTGCTGGCACCGGCCCTGCAGCAGCGGCTCGGCCAATCGGTGATCGTCGACAACAAGGGCGGTGCGTCCGGTGCCATCGGCACGGCCGCGGTCGCCACCGCGCCGGCCGATGGCTACACCTTCGCGGTGGTGTTCGACACCCACGGCGTCAATCCGGCCCTGCAGCCCAGCCTGCCCTTCGACACCAAGCGCGATCTCGCGGCGGTGTCGCTCATCGGCACCGGCGCCATGGTGATCGCCACGGTCGCGACCTCGCCCTACAAGACCTTCGCCGATGTGGTGTCCGCATCCAAGGGCGGCACCTCCCTCAGCTACGGCAGCATCGGTTCGGGCAGCCTCGGGCACCTGGCGCTCACCATGCTGGCCAAGGACGCCAAGCTCGATCTGGTGCACGTGCCCTACCGCGGTGGTGGCCCGCTGATGAACGACGCCGTGGCCGGCCACGTGCCGCTGGCGGTGGGCTCGGTGTTTCTCGTCAAGCCGCACATCGACAGTGGCCGCCTGCGCGCGCTGGCGGTCACCACCACCCAGCGCAGCGCCAACCTGCCCGGCACGCCGACCGTGGCAGAGAGCGGCTTCGCCGGCTTCGACGCGCCGGCCTGGTGGGCGGTGCTCGCCCCGGCGAAGACGCCACCCGAAATCGTCAAGCGCATGAACGAAGAGATCAACGCCGTCCTCAAGCTGCCCGAGGTGGCCGACAAGCTTGCTGCCCAGGGCATTACCACGAACTTCGGCACGCCGGCGGCGGCGCAGGCCTTCATCGAAGGCCAGGTGGACACCTGGTCCAAGGTGGTCAAGGCCAACGGCATCAAGGCCGACTGAGGTGGACCCAGCGACGGTGCCCCTGTGGGGTGCCGAGGAGTTGCGTGCGCTGACCGCACCGGCGGCGGTGCCGGCCACGTGTACCTGCGCCGCGCTGCGGTGCGCCGGCTGGGAATCGGTATCGGCCCCGCTCGGCGAGCCCCTGCTGCAGCTGCGCGCCACGCTGCGCGATGCGGCGCTCGACGACCCGACGCTCGATGAGTGGCCCGGCAGCCGCTACTGGGCGGCCGACGCGCCCATCTCGCCACGACACTTTCCCTACAACCGCTGCCAGGTCTGGGTCTGCGCCGCGTGCGGCAGCGGTTTCCTGCAGTACACCGAGTACGGTGGCTACTACGTCGACCACCGTGTGCGGCGCGTCGAACCCGCACTGGTCCAGGAGTGACCCGCCGAGCAGCCAGACTCGACGCTCTGAAGGGCGTTGTGCATGCGCGTGAAAGGCGGCCCGCGCCGACCGGCGGGCGAGTGGTTTGCTGCGCCCGCGCCGCATTGCCACAATGCCTGGTCCCACGGAGAACACCATGAAGCAGCGCATCGGCATGATCGGCATCGGTCTGATGGGCCACGGCATTGCCACCAACCTCGTCAAGCGCGGCCACGCGCTGGCGTTGCTCGACCACCCCGGCAACCAGCCGCTGCAGGCGCTGCAGGCGGCCGGAGCGGAGGTGCTGCGCAGCGCGGCCGAGGTGGCGGCCCGCGCCGACGTGGTGATCCTGGTGCTCACCGGCTCGCCGCAAGTGGAAGAGGTGCTCACCGGCGTCGGTGGGGTGCTCGAAGGGCTGCGATCCGGCAGCGTGGTGATCGACTGTTCGACGGCGATTCCGTCGTCCACCGTGCGCATGGCCGCAGCCGTGCAGGCCGCGGGCAGCCGCTTTCTCGATGCACCCATGACCCGCACACCCAAGGAGGCGGCAGAAGGCCGGCTCAACCTGCTGGTGGGCGGCGATGCGGCGGTGCTCGAGGCCTGCCGCGGCGTGATGGGCTGCTTTGCAGAGAACATCACCCACACCGGCCCGGTCGGCTCGGGGCACAGCATGAAGCTGCTGCACAACTACGTGTCGCTGGGCACGGTTGCCTTGCTTTGTGAGGCGGCCGCCTGTGCGCATCGTCATGGCGTGGCGCCTGAGGTGTTCGTGGATGTGCTGGCCCGTGGCGGCGGTGGCGGCACCGCGCTCGAGCGCATGCGGCCCTTCCTGCTCAGCAGGGACGCCTCGGGACTGCGCTTCTCGATCGCCAACGCCTGCAAGGACATCGGCTACTACAACACCATGGCGGCCGATGCCGGCGCCTCGCGCGAGGTGGCGGGGGCGACGCTGGCCATGCTCGAACGCGCCCTGACGCAGTGCGAGCCCGGCACCCACGTGCCCGAGCTGGCCGCCCTGCTGGCCCGGCCTGAACGCTAGCGCCGGCCGGATTCTGCTGCCACCAACGACCATCGCGCGGCACGTGTCGATCCTGGACGGTCTGATTCGTCGTCTGCCTTGAGAGCCGTCCTCTTCTTCTGGAGCCCACCATGCCCACCGGCACCGTTCGCCTGCACCGCATCGTCCGTTGCACGCCCGACAAGATCTACCGCGCCTTTCTCACCCCCGACGCCCTGGCCAAGTGGCTGCCGCCCTACGGCTTCACCTGCCAGGTGCATCAGCTGGACGCGCGCGTGGGCGGTCGCTTCCGCATGTCGTTCACCAACTTCGGCACCGGCCATGCGCATGCGTTCGGCGGCGAGTACCGAGAGCTCGTGCCCCACGAGCGCATCCGCTACTCGGACGTGTTCGACGATCCCAACCTGCCCGGCGAGATGGAGACCAGCGTCACGCTGCGGGCCGTGGTCGGCGGCACCGAACTGGTGGCGGTGCAATCCGGCATCCCCGAGATGATTCCGGTGGAGATGTGCTACCTCGGCTGGCAGGAGTCGCTCGAGCAGCTGCTCAAGCTCGTCGAACCGGTGATTCCGGAGCAGGGCTGAGCGCCATCGGCCCGCGTGCCATGACCACGGTCCCGGACTCGGTGGACGCCTACATCGCCGCGGCGCCGGCCGAGGTGCAGCCCGTCCTGCAGGCCATCCGCGCCACCGTGCGCCGTGCCGCACCGCAGGCCGAGGAGCGCATCAGCTACCGCATGCCTGCCTTCTTTCAGGAGGGCGCGCTGGTGTACTTCGGCGCCTTCAAGGCACACATCGGCTTCTTTCCGCCCGTGGCCGATCCCGCACTGCAGGCGCGGCTGGAGCGCTACGCCGGCCCCAAGGGCAACCTGCGCTTTCCGCTGGACGAGCCGATGCCGCACGCGTTGATTACAGCGATCGTTGAGGCGCGATTGCGTGAGAACCGGCAGCGTCGCGCGGGCTCGCGCAAGGCCTAACGCTCAGGATGGGCGGGGGGCTTGGGCGCCTCATCCACCGCCGCTGTTTCCTCGGCCAGCCGCGGTTCGGTGAAGCGCTCCGGGTGGCGCCCCACCTTGTCGGCATAGAAGGCACGGATGCGGTCCATGTCGGCGCGCACGTCGCCGCGGGCATGCACCTCCGGTCCGAGGCCACCACGCTTGCGCGCGTAGTCGAGGTAGCCCAGCACGATCGGCACCTGCGCGATTCGGGCGATGTGATAGAAGCCCGAGCGCCAGTGCGTGCCCTGCGCTCGCGTGCCTTCGGCGGGCACTGCGAGCACGAAGTCTGCCCTGCGGCAAAGCGCGCGGCGCTCTGCTCGACGAGGTTGGTGCGCAGGTCGCGCTGGATGGGCAGGCCGCCCAGCGCCTGCAACAGCGGCTCCGAACGGAAAGGCGAACAGCGAGGCCTTGCCCATCCACTCGCAGCCGCACGCCTTGCGACCAGGCGAAGGCCAGCATGTGGACGAAGTCCCAGTTCGAGGTGTGGGGTGCGGCGATGAGCACGTAGCGCGTCGCCCGTGGCATCTCCCCCTCGAACGCCCAGCCGCAGCAGCGCAGCCACAGGCGCGCGAGACTTCTTTTGATCATGGGCGATGGTGCCATGGCGCGGCCGTTCTTGGAGCTGCGCTCGGTCGTGTGCGAAGATTTGCCGACCTTCAACTCTGCGTCGGCAACGGGCACCTTCGATGCGAACCTGGCTCTGCGTCGCGTTCTGTTTCGCACCCTGGTCAATGCTTGCCGCCAACGCCATGGCCCTCGATGTCAATGCGCTGTGGGACCACAGCCAGCCCGCCCTCAGCGAGCAGCGCTTCGTCGCCGCCCTCGGCTCTGCCACCGCCGACGAGAAGCTGATCCTGCAGACGCAGATCGCGCGCACCCACGGTATGCGGCGCGACTTCGCGAAGGCCCGTGAGATCCTGGCCGCGGTCGAGCCGCAGCTGGCTGGCGCTTCGCCCGAGGCGCGGGTGCGCTACCACCTGGAGCTGGGTCGCACCCAGGTCTCCCCGGCGCACCCGCCCGACGCGATCACGCCATCCAGCCGTGTGGCGGCGCGTGAGAACTACCTGAAGGCCTACGAATTGGCGGCCCAGGCGCGGCTCGACTTCCTGGCCATCGACGCGCTGCACATGATGGTGGTGGTCGACACCGAACCGGAGCAGCAGCTGGCCTGGAACCAGAAGGCGCTGGACCATCTGGTGAAGTCGGACCAGCCCGAGGCCAAGGGCTGGGAGGGTTCGCTGCGCAACAACGTCGGCTATGCCCTGCACCTGAAGGGCGACCACGACGCGGCGCTGGCGCAGTTCCAGCTGTCGCGCGCCGCTCACGAGCGCGCGGGCAAGGTGCGCAACGTGCGCATTGCCGACTGGATGATTGCCTGGACCTGGCGCGCCCAGAAGCAGTACGACAAGGCGCTGGCCCTGCAGCTCGAGCTCGAGCGTGCGTGGCAGGCCGATGGCCAGCCCGATCCGTATGTGTTCGAGGAACTCGAGCACCTGTACCGCGCGCTCGGCGACGAGACCCGCGCGCAGGCCTACGCCGCCAAGCTCAAGGCGGCTTCGAAGTGAGCACGTCCGGCTGAATGCCCCCGGCCACGATGTCGCTGTCGCGATCGATGCCGATGAGGCGCGACACGCGCACCGGCACGCCGCTGCGCTGAACCCGCTCGATGCGCTCCTGCAGACTGCGGTCGGCGATGGTTGCCCGCTCGCGCAGCCGCACGTACTCGGCCCAGGACGCGATGACGAAGCGCTCGACGAACAGCCCGTCCTCGCCCACGTCGCGGAACACCCGCCAGCTCGTAGCACCATTGCGGCGACGCGCCGGCTCGACGGCATGGATGGCGCCGAGAAACTCCTCGCGGTGCTCGGCGTCGATGCGGTACTCGATCTGGATCAGCACCGGCCCATCCTGTGGCCGCGGTTCGATCGCGACGGCGAGCTCCGGCAGGCGCGCGCCGGGAGTGACGTCGGCTTCGTCGCCCATGGCCACCTGCACCCGTCGCGTCGCCAGCAGCAGGACCAGCATCGTGGCTGCCGAGATATACAGCGCGATGCGCGTCCCGCCGGCCGTGGCCACGACACCCCACAGCGCACTGCCCAGCGCCAGGCTCGCCTGGTTGGTGACCAGGTTCACCGACACCGCGCGGGCCCGCACCCACGCGGGCGCGCTGCTCTGCGTGCCGGCCGAGAGGCTGGCCAGGACCGACACCCAGGCCGCGCCGCCGAGCGCCGTCGCGAGGATGGCCAGCGCCAGGATGTCGGTGGTGGCCAGCAGCGTGATCGCGCCCATCCACAGCACGGTCCCCGACACCACGATCGCATTCAGCGAGCGGCGCTGCAGCTGCCCCGGAATCGCCAGCGCGCCGATGACCGCACCGCTGCCGAAGCCTGCCGAGAGCAGTCCGTAGCCGCCGGCACCGAGCTGCAGCTGATCGCGCGCGATCACCGGCAGCAGCGCCCAGAACGAGGCCGCGCACAGGCTGAAGCTGGTGTTGCGGATCATCATCGAGCGCAGCGACTCCGAGTGCCGCGCAAAGCGCAATCCGCTCTGCAAGCCCGAGAACACCGTCTCCGGCACACCCGGCAGTGCGCGTTCGCGCCGCGGCATGCGCATCACGGCGACCAGCATCAGGATGAAGCACAGCGCGCTGGCGAGCAGCGCACTGCCCGAGCCCAGCCAGGCCGCGATGCCGCCGGCGATGGCCGGCCCGATCGCACGTGCCAGGTTGAACGCCACCGCACCCAGGGCCACGGCGCGCGGCAGTTCGCTGCGCGGGACCAGGTCGTTGATGCTCGCCGACTGCGCCGGCAGGTACAGGCTCAGTCCTGCGCCGACGAGGAAGGTGAGCGCCAACAGAAGGATGGGGCCGACGACACCGGCGAGCGTCGCCACCGCGAGCACCGCGGTGGCGACCAGCAATAGCCATTGGGTAGCGAGGATCAGCCGGCGACGGTCGATGATGTCGGCCAGCGCGCCGGCGATCAGGCCGAACAGCAGCGCCGGTGCGGTGCTGGCCGTCTGCACCAGCGCGACCATCAACTCGGAGGTGGTGAGCGTGGCCATCACCCAGGCGGCGATGGTCGTCTGCATGGTGTAGCCCAGCGCCGTGCCGATCGACCCGAAGTAGAACAGCCGGAATCGCGCGTTGCGCAGCGGCGATGACGCCAGCGCCTCAGTCAACGCGTGGACCAGACGTGCCTTCATTACCAGACCCAAGGGATGAAACGTGTCGTGCCGCGGCTGTAGGCCGCATAGTCGGGGTGTTGCTCGCTCATCCAGCGCTCTTCGACCGTGGCCTTGGCCAGCAGAACGGCGAGCAGTGCCGCGGCGCCGCCCCAGGCCAGCAACGATCCGTCGGACCAGGCGCAGGCGGCGGCGAACAGCAGCACGCTGGTGTACATCGGATGACGGATCCAGCGGTACGGCCCTTGCCGCACGAGCACGCCGCCTTCGCGGGGCAAGGGCTGGATGTTGAAGTTGCCGGGGCGGTTGGCCCGCAGGGCCCAGATGCCTACCACCGCGAGGCCAGCCACAGCGCCCACACGCCCGGGGGCACGGGCTTTGTGAGCATCGCCCGGACCGCGAGTGCGCCCAGCGCCAGCAGCAGGGCGAACTGCAGCGCCACCAGCACACGACCGCTGCGCTGGCGCGACGCACGGGCGCCGGTGTCTGGTTCGCTCATGGTCGGATCGGCGGCGCGGGCATCGGCATCGCGGCAGTGTCGCATCCTCCGCGCCGAAGGCTTGCACCTAAGATGCTCGCTCTCGTTCCGGCCAGCGGCCGGGCCGGTGCAGACAAGGAGCCAGGATGATGGACCTCAAGAAGCGCATGACAAAAACGCCGAGGCGCGCGCTCGTGCGCGCCTGCATGCGCAGCTGCGCTCGTACCGTCGCCGCCAGCGCTCTGGCGATCGCCGCCACGACCACGGCCGCCCAGGCCAGCAACTGCGACGCGATCCGCGCGCAGATCGACGCCAAGATCAAGGCGCGTGGTGTCACGAACCATTCGCTCACCGTCGTCGGTGTCGACGACAAGGTGACCGGCAAGGTGGTGGGTACCTGCGACCAGGGCCGCAAGAAGATCGTCTATGCGCAGGGCGAGCGCGACGAGGTGATCCTCACCGAATGCCGGGACGGCTCCGCGCCCGTCGGTGGGGTGTGCAAGAAGTAGCCCGCGCATCCAGGCGCTGCGCGCGCGGGCTCAGTGCGCACCGAGCTCACGCCGCGCTGTCGTCGCCGATCAGCAGGCGCGCGTCGCCGGCAAAACGGTAGGGCGGGATCTCGAGGTTGGTCGGTGCAGGTTTGTTCTTGAACACGCGACCCGCGCCATCGAAGGTCGATCCATGGCAGGGGCAGAAGAAACCGCCGGGCCAGCCTTGCGGAAGGCTGGGGTTGTTGCCGCCGGCTGGCGCATCGCTCGGCGAGCAGCCCAGGTGCGTGCAGATGCCGACCGCCACGAAGATCTCCGGCTTGAGCGCGCGCGCTTCGTTGCGGGCATAGGCCGGCTGCTGTTCCTTGGCCGAGCCGGGATCGACCAGCTGATCGTCGTGGCCCTGCAGCGCGGCCAGCATGGCCGGCGTGCGGCGCACGATCCACACCGGCTTGCCGCGCCACTCCACGATCTTGGTGCCGCCTGGCGGGATGTCTGTCAGGTCCACTTCGACCGGGCCACCGGCTGCCTTGGCGCGCTCGCTCGGTGCGAAAGTCGAGACGAAGGGAATCGCCGTCGTCAGCGCGGCCGCGCCGCCGGCCACGCCGGTGGCGATCAGCCAGCGGCGCTTGTCGGCATCGTTGGGAGTCGTGTGGAGAGCGCGGGGCAGGCGATGGGAAAGCTGGGGTTCATGGTCGGCTCCTTGCCGCTAGTTGGGGAGATCGTGTCATCACGGCTCGGTCCCCGAGGGTAGCCGGCTGACAGCACCCAGTCATCAACCCAAGAACCGTGCCACATCGCCGTGCGAAAGAAAGGCCTGTTGCGACAGGCACTTGAGACCAGTTCACATTGCGCGTTCGACCCTGACAGCGCGGTGCCGGCGCGACTGCCAGTTGGCGGGCATCGTGACTGCCATGGCAGTGCGGCGAGGCAGACCATGGCCTGTCGGGAGACCCTGCTGGCGGGTGGCGCATCGGCACCATACATTCGGGTTCGCTGATATATCATCGGCGCCGCTCGCGAGCCACGGTTCACCTCGGACCCCGGTGCGCGTGAAAGGCCATGGCATGAATGTCGTCCCGATCTACCGCCTGGCGTCGACGCATCCCCAGTCGGCGGTGTGTGCTTCCTGTGAAGTCCGGGGCACCGCTTTGTTCGGCGTGCTCGACGATGCAGGGCTGGACCGCATCCACACCCACATCGCCAGCCTCGACGTGGCCCCCGATGACCTGCTTTACCGGCGCGGCGAATCGGGCCGGCGCCATTTACACCATCCGCGCCGGTGTCGTGCGTTTCGAGCGGTTCAACGAGCGCGGTGACCGCCGCATCGTGCGCCTGGCCGGCAAGGGCGATCTGATCGGTCAGGAGGCCCTGCTGCAGCGGCCCCACTCCGATGACGCGATTGCCTGCACGCCGGTGCAGCTGTGCCGCATCCCGATCGCTCTGGTGAACGATCTCGAAGAGGGACAGAAGCCACTGCAGCGCGAGCTCATGCTGCGCTGGCAGATGGCCCTCGACGATGCCGAAGCCTGGGTCGCCGAGCTGGCCAGCGGCTCGGCGCGGCAACGCGTGCTGCGCCTGCTCGAGCGGCTGGACAGCCACGCCGACGCGGCCGGCCACATCTGGCTGCCGCGGCGCGAGGACATCGGTGCCATGCTCGACATGACCTTCGAGACCGCGAGCCGCCAGATCAGCCAGCTGCGCCGCGAGGGCGTGCTGTCGAGCGGTGCGGGACGCGCGACGACCATCGACCGCAAGGCCCTGATGGCCGCGCTGGCCGCGCAAGACTGAGACCACCGCCGTATTGGCGTAGTCACAGCCAATACGGCGGCGACTACAGCAGGCCCAGCGCCTTGAGTCGCCGGTAGAGGGTTCGCTCGCTCATGCCGAGCTGTGCGGCGAGTTCACGCCGCGTCAATGCGCTGCTGCGCGCCCGCTGCATCAGTTCGGCGTCGCTCACCGCGGTGCGGCCTGCGCGAGCTTCGTTGGCCGGCAACGCCGAGGCGAGTGGTGGCACCGGTGGCGCTGCGGTGGCTGCACCGGTGCCGAGCGTGGCGGGCAGATGTGCCGCGCGCACCACCTGGTCGTCGGCAAACAGGCGGGCGCGATCGAGCACGTTGCGCAGCTCGCGGATGTTGCCCGGCCAGTCGTGGGCTTGCAGGCGCGCCATGGCCTCGGGCTCGCACCGACAGCCGGTGCTGGCCGCTGGCCGCCGCGCTGCAGGATCGAGTCGACCAGCATCGGGATGTCGGCGACCCGCTCGCGCAGCGGCGGCAGGTGAATGGGAAACGCGCTGATGCGGTAGTAGAGGTCCTGCCGGAAGCGGCCGTCGGCCACCATCTGCTGCAGCGGCTTGTGGGTGGCCGCCACCAGCCGGAAGTCGGCCTGCTGGGTTTCGATGCTGCCCACGCGGCGGAAGGTGCCCGACTCGATCAGGCGCAGCAGCTTCACCTGCATGGACAAGCGGCACGTCGCCCATCTCGTCGAGGAACAGCGTGCCGCCCTTGGCCGTCTCCACCAGACCGGGCTTGCGCGCATGGGCGCCAGTGAACGCGCCCTTCTCGTAGCCGAACAGCTCGCTCTCGAACAAGGTCTCGGTGAGGCCCGGAGCAATCGACGACCACGAACGGGCCGCTGGCGCGCGGACTGGCCTCGTGCACGGCGCGCGCGAACAGCTCCTTGCCGGTGCCCGACTCGCCCAGCAGCAGCACCGGCAGCATCGAAGGCGCCACGCGCTGCACGGCCGAGAGCGCGGCATTGAAGGCCGGCGCGCGGCCCACCAGCCCGTCGCCGCTGGGCCGTGCCGAGGCATGCCGCACGGTGGCCAGGCGCTCGACGTAGGCAACGATCTCGCGCTCGATCGTCCAGGATGGGCCGCAGCTCCACGTCGACATGCTCCGGGCCCGCGCGGCGTGTGATGGATGTGCAGCACACGGTCCGGGCCTTTGACCTCGAACGCCTTCTTCATCGGGCAGTGCTCGCCGGCCTGGTCGCAGGGCACGTCGTAGTGGTGCGAGACGCGGTAGCACTTGTGCCCGATGTACGGACTGTCGACGGTGCCGAACTGACGCTGGTAGGCGGTGTTGGCGGCGAGGATGTTGTAGTCCGGGTCGAGCACGATCATGGGCTGCGTCTCGTGCTCGAGAAACGAGATCAGCGCCTGCACCTGAGGTGCAGTACGCAGCGCCGAGTTCGGGATCGCTGGCGTGGACGGGTGCGTCGGACATCGGGGTGGCTGGAGGCCATGGGCAAGCCATTGTGCGCCTGTCTGCCAAGTCTGCCAAAGCTGCCCAGGAGTCTGCCACTTGACGCTGCCACGGCAGCGCGTGGGCGCCGGCGTGCCCGTTGCGTGCGGGCACCTCCGAACTCAAATCCGCAATGAAATCAATACCTTGCGTCTTGAGGGCCGAGTTGCAATGGCGCTGGCACACGTCTTGATATGTGGAACCCCAGAGCAGCGTCCGCGCTGTGACCTCGCATGCAAACCAAGGAGACATCCATGAAGACGAACGAAGGCACCCTGGACCGTGCCCTGCGCGTGATCGGCGGTCTGGCATTGATCGGCCTGGCGGCCACGGGCACCGTGGGTGCCTGGGGCTACATCGGCGTGGTGCCCTTGCTCACGGGCGCCATCGGCATGTGTCCTCTCTACACCGTGCTCGGCATCAACACCTGCGCAGTCAAGAGCCGCTGAACGCGGTAACGCGGAACGTACCACCAGAGGCAATCCATGACCCACCGCAGCAGCTTGCAGGTCGAAGGCTTCTTCGACCCCGCCACCTGGACCGTCAGCTACCTCGTGCTCGACCAGGACGACCCGGCAGTGCGCGCTGATCGACAGCGTGCTCGACTACGACCCGAAGTCGGGTCGAACCTCCCACGCCAGCGCCGACAAGCTTGACCGCCCGGGTGCGCGAACTCGGCGCGACCGTGCAATGGATCCTTGAAACCCATGTGCATGCCGACCATCTCTCGGCGGCGCCTTACCTCAAGCAGACGCTGGGTGGGCAGCTCGCCATCGGCACAGCACATCACCGCGGTACAGAACGTCTTCGGCAAGCTGTTCAATGCCGGCAGCGACTTTGCGCGCGACGGGCGCCAGTTCGATCGCCTGCTCGCCGATGGCGAGACCTTTGCGATCGGCAAGCTGCAGGCCCGCGCCATGCACACGCCCGGCCACACCCCGGCGTGCATGACGTACGTGGTCGAGCGACGGCCAGCAGCTCGCGGCCTTCGTCGGCGACACGCTGTTCATGCCCGACTACGGCACCGCCCGCTGCGACTTCCCCGGCGGCGATGCGCGCACCCTGTTCCGCTCCATCAACAAGGTGCTGAGCCTGCCGCCCCACACCCAGCTCTACATGTGCCACGACTACCAGCCCGGTGGTCGCGACGTGCAGTTCGTGAGCACCGTGGCCGAAGAGCGCGAGAAGAACATCCACGTGCGCAACGGCATCAGCGAAGAAGAGTTCGTGGCCATGCGGCATGCGCGCGATGCCACGCTCGACATGCCCACGCTGATCCTGCCTTCGGTGCAGGTCAACATGCGCGCCGGCCAGTGCCCGAGCCCGAGGCCAACGGCACGCGCTACATCAAGATCCCCATCGAACGCCGTCTAGCGTCATCCGCGCTTCGCGCACCCACCCGCCCGAGCCGGTCGCCCATGCAGCGGCCCGCCGGGCTCGATCCGTTCCAGGAGACAAGCCATGGACATCCGTACCCTGACCGGCGAGCTGTCGGTCGCACGCGCAGATCGCCGTCACCGACCTCAAGGCCCTGCGCGAGGCGGGCTTCCGCTCGATCATCTGCAACCGGCCCGATGGCGAGGGCGGCCGACCAGCCGATCTTCGAAGAGATCGAGCGCGCCGCGCAGCACCATGGCCTGCAGGCGCGCTACCTGCCCGCCGAGTCGGGCAAGGTCACCGACGAGCAGGGTGCGGCTTCGGTGCACTGATGGCCGAGCTGCCCAAGCCGGTGCTGGCCTTCTGCCGCACCGGCATGCGATCGACCACGATGTGGGCACTGTCGCAGGCCGGCCAGATGCCGCTGCCGCAGATCATCGAACGGTCTTCCACGTGCGGGCTTCGACCTGAAGGGCGTGGTGCGCCGCATCGTCAATGGCGGCAAGACCCCGGTGGAAGTGGCCGACGCCACGCACGAGGTGGTCATCATCGGCGGCGGTGCGGCCGGCATCTCGGTGGCCGCCAGCCTGCTGGCACGCCGCCCGGGCCTGGACATCGCCATCATCGACCCGGCCGACATCCACTACTACCAGCCCGGCTGGACGATGGTGGGCGCCGGCGTCTTCGATGCCGCCACCACCGCCCGCACGATGGCCGGCGTGCTGCCGCGCGGCGTGCACTGGATCAAGTCGGCGGTGGCGGCCTTCGAGCCCGAGCGCGATGCGGTCATCCTCGATGGCTGCCGGGTGGTGAAGTACAAGCAGCTGGTGGTGTGCCCGGGCCTGAAGCTCGACTGGCATGGCATCGAAGGCCTGCCGGAGACGCTCGGCCGCAACGGCGTGACCAGCAACTACCGCTACGACCTGGCGCCCTACACGTGGCACCTGGTGCAGCAACTGCACCGCGGCAAGGCGCTCTTCACCCAACCGCCCGATGCCCATCAAGTGCGCCGGCGCGCCGCAGAAGGCCATGTACCTCTCGGCCGACCACTGGCGCCGCAACGGCGTGCTGGGCGCCATCGACATCCAGTTCTGCAACGCGGGCGCGGTGCTGTTCGGCGTGGCCGACTACGTGCCGGCGCTGATGGAGTACGTCAAGGCCTACGGCATCGGACTGAACTTCGGCCAGACGCTGGTCTCGGTGGACGGGCCGGGCAAGCAGGCCGTGTTCAGCCAGGCCAACGCCGATGGCAGCAAGGCGCTGGTCACGCGCGAGTTCGACATGCTGCACGTGGTGCCGCCGCAGAAGGCGCCCGACTTCATCCGCGTGAGCCCGCTGGCCGACGCCGCGGGCTGGGTCGACGTCGACCCCGGCACGCTGCGCCACAAGCAGTTCGCCAACATCTTCGCGCTCGGCGATGCGGGCAACACCACCAATGCCAAGACCGCGGCCGCGGCGCGCAAGCAGGCGCCGGTGGTGGCGCACAACCTGCTGGCCCTGCGCGGCGCGGCCAAGGGTGAGGCGCAGTACGACGGCTACGGCTCCTGCCCGCTGACGGTGGAGCGCGGCAAGATCGTGCTGGCCGAGTTCACCTACGGCGGCAAGGTGGCGCCGAGCTTCCCGAAGTGGCTGATCGACGGCACCCGGCCGTCGGCGCTGGCCTGGTACCTCAAGGAGCGCATCCTGCCGCCGCTGTACTGGGACGCGATGCTCAAGGGCCGCGAGTGGCTCGCGCAGCCCGAGATGGTGGGTTAACGATGGCCGTGGCCTCTGCCTGGCGACAGCTCCTGCCCTCGCTGCCGATCCTCGAGTGGGGCCGGCGTTACGACCGCGCCACCTTCGTCGGCGACGGCATCGCGGCGCTCATCGTCACGCTGATGCTCATTCCGCAGAGCCTGGCCTATGCGCTGCTGGCCGGCCTGCCGCCCGAGGTCGGCCTGTACGCCAGCGTCGCACCGCTGGTGCTCTATGCGCTGTTCGGCACCAGCCGGGCGCTGGCGGTGGGTCCGGCCGCCGTGACCTCGCTGATGACCGCCGCGGCCGTGGGCCAGTTCGCCGCTGCCGGGATCGCCCGCCTACTGGACCGGCGGCCATCACCCTGGCCTTCCTGTCCGGCGCGATGCTGCTGGTCATGGGCCTGCTGCGCCTGGGCTTCCTGGCCAACTTCCTGAGCCATCCGGTGATCTCCGGATTCGTCACCGCATCGGCACTGCTCATCACAGCCAGCCAGTTGAAGACCCTGATGGGCGTGAAGGCCGAGGGCCACAACCTGGTCGACCTGCTGGCGGCGCTGCTCCAGCAGGTGCCGCACACCCATGGGCTCACCCTGGCGATCGGCGTGTTCGCCACGGCCTTTCTGTTCTGGGTCCGCAAGGGCCTCAAGCCGCTGCTGATGCGCCTGGGGGCCAGTGCAAAGGCCGCCGACCTCGTCACCAAGGCAGGCCCGGTGGCCGCCATTGCCGCGACGACCGGCGCTCACCTGGGCGCTGGGGTGGCAGGCGCAGGGTGTGAAGGTCGTCGGCACGGTGCCGCAAGGCCTGCCGCCGCTGAGCCTGCCGCTCCTGGGATCTCGCCCTGTGGCGCGAACTGGCGGTGCCGGCCCTGTTGATCAGCGTGGTCGGCTTCGTCGAATCGGTGTCGGTCGGCCAGACGCTCGCCGCCAAACGGCGCCAGCGCATCGAGCCCGATCAGGAGCTGGTGGCGCTCGGGGCCAGCAACCTGGGGCGGCCTTCACCGGCGGCTTTCCCGTCACGGGCGGCTTCTCGCGCTCGGTGGTGAACTTCGATGCCGGCGCGCAGACCCCGGCGGCCGGGTGTCTTCACGGCCGCGGGCATCCTGCTGGCCAGCCTGCTGCTCACCCCAGCCTCGTACTTCCTGCCGCAGGCCACGCTGGCCGCCACGATCGTGGTGGCGGTGCTCTCCCTGGTCGACCTGGACACCTTGCGCCGCACCTGGGCGTACTCGAAGGCCGACTTCGCTGCCGTGGCCGCGACCCTGGTCGCCACGCTGGCGGTGGGGGTCGAGGCCGGACTGCTGGTGGGTGTGGGCGTCTCGCTGGTGCTCTACCTGTGGCGCACCAGCCATCCGCACATCGCCACCGTGGGGCTGGTGCCGGGCACCGAGCATTTCCGCAACGTGCTGCGGCACCCGGTGCGGGTCAGCGCCGAACTGCTGAGCCTGCGGGTGGATGAAAGCCTCTACTTTGCCAATGCCCGCAGCCTCGAGGACCGGATCAACGACGAGGTCGCGGCGCGGCCGAACCTGCGCCATGTGGTGCTGCAGTGCTCGGCCATCAACGACATCGATGCCAGCGCGCTCGAGAGTCTCGAGGCCATCGAAAAGCGGCTGCGCGATGCCGACATCGCGCTCCATCTCTCGGAAGTGAAGGGGCCAGTGATGGACCGGCTGCAGCGATCGGACTTCCTGCCCCACCTCAGCGGCAGGATCTTCCTGACGCACTACCAGGCCGTGGCTGAGCTCGCGCCAGAAGTGCTGTCGTCACGCCAAGGCGCCGACTTGCCGACAATGGCGCCGAAAGACATCGCATGAATCTCGAATGAACATCGCCTGGGCGCAATTCACCCCCTGGACCGCGCTGGCCGGCGGCCTGGTCATCGGCCTCGCCACGGCGCTCTACCTGCTGGGCAGCGGACGCATCGCCGGCATTGCCGGCATCGTGGCCAGCCCGCTGCGTGCGCTGCTGGCCGGCAAGAGTCTCAGCCCGGAACCAACCGCCTGCTGTTCATCGCCGGCCTGCTGGTCGCCCCGTGGGTGTGGCGGCTGTTCGCGCCCTGGCCCGCGGCGAGCGTGGACGTCGGAACGGGCGCCTTGCTCGCCGCCGGCCTGCTTGTCGGCGTGGGGGTGCGCATGGGCAATGGCTGCACCAGCGGCCACGGGGTGTGCGGCCTGAGCCGCTTCTCGCTGCGTTCGCTGGTCAACGTGCTGGCCTTCATGGGGGCTGGCTTCGCCACGGTCTACGTGATGCGCCATCTGTTCTGAGCCCACCGACATGAACACACGCCTGAACAACCTGCTCGGCTTTGGCAGCGGCCTCGTCTTCGGACTCGGGCTGATCCTGGCCGGGATGACGCAACCCCTGAAGGTCAAGGCCTTCCTCGACCTGGCCGGCGCCTGGGACCCGAGCCTCGCGCTGGTGATGGGCGGCGCCATCGCGCTGGGTGTCTTCGTCTTTGCACGGGCCCGGCGGCGCGGCACCTCGTGGAGCGGCGCACCCATGGAGATTCCCACGAATCGCACCATCGATGTCCGGCTGGTGCTCGGCGGCGTGCTGTTCGGCGTGGGCTGGGGCATCGGGGGCTTCTGCCCGGGCCCGGCCCTGGTGGCGCTGGGCAGCGGCATGGTCGAAGCGGGGCTGTTCGTCGCGGCCATGCTCGTGGGCATGGTGATCCACGACAAGCTGCTGGTGCGGCCGACACGCTAGCCTGCGAAGCAGACCCAAGGGCAGACCCAAGGGCGACCCAGGACTCCCATGCTCATCTTCCGCCAGCTCTTCGACCCCGTTTCCTCCACCTACACCTACCTGCTCGGCGACAGCGAGTCGGGCGAGGCCGTGCTCATCGACGCCGTGTTCGAACACGAGCAGCGCGATCGCGCCCTGCTGCGCGAGCTGGGCCTGCGGCTCGTGGCCACGCTGGATACGCATGTGCACGCCGACCACGTGACCGCGGCCTGGCTGCTCAAGCAACGCTGCGGCAGCCAGATCCTGCTTTCCGAACATTCGGGCGCACAGGGCGCCGACCGGCTTCTGCACCATGGCGACCGCGTGGCGTTCGGCCGGCGGCATCTGGAGGTGCGTGCCACGCCGGGCCACACCAGCGGCTGCCTCACCTACGTGCTCGACGACCACAGCCGCGCATTCACCGGCGACAGCCTGCTCATCCGCGGCTGTGGCCGCACCGACTTCCAGCAAGGCAGCCCGACGCGCCTGTTCCAGTCGGTGCGCGAGCAGATCCTCTCGCTGCCCGACAGCTGCCTGCTCTACCCCGGCCACGACTACCGCGGTCTCACCGTCACCAGCGTGGGCGAAGAGAAGGCCTTCAACCCGCGCCTGGGCGGCGATGCGAACGAAGCCGACTTTGCGGGCTACATGAACCACCTCGGACTGCCGCATCCCAAGCTGATGGACATCGCGGTGCCGGCCAACCTGCGCTGTGGCCAGCCCGAGGCGGTGGCGGCGATGCCGACGACGGCGAGCGAGCCACGCTGGGCGCCGCTCACGCTCACCTTCGGCGGCATCTGGGAGATCCAGCCCGCCACCTTGAACGAGCTCACCGCAGGATCGGGGGAGGGCCGTGTGCAGGTGCTTGATGTGCGCGAGGCCGCGGAGTTCACCGACGCGCTGGGGCATGTGCGCGGTGCGCACTCGCTGCCGCTGTCGGCGCTGGCGGCCCAGCTCGACACGATCGATCGCCAGCAGCCGGTGGTCACCGTCTGCCGGTCGGGCACGCGCTCGGCCCAGGCCACGGTGCTGCTGCGCAAGGCCGGCTTCGAGCAGGTGGCCAACCTGGCGGGGGGCCTGCTGCGCTGGCGCGCCGAAGGCTACCCGGTGGAGGGCGGCGCCGACTGAGCGACGCTCGCCGCGCAGCGATCGTCGCTCCGCGCGGGCGTGCGCTACTCCGCCTTGAAGCCCGCGCTCTTCAGCAGTTCGGCGCCTTCGGCCACGTCCTGCGCGATGAAGCGCTTGAACTGTTCGGGGGTTTCGGTCACCGGCTCCACACCCAGGTTCGCGAACGCCCCGCTCTTGCCGAGCTCGTTGACGGCGGTGTTGATCGCCGCGTTGAGCGCCGCGATGCGGTCGGCGGGCGTGTCCTTGGGAGCCCACACGCCGTACCACGACGAGTAGGAGAAGTCGGCCATGCCGCTTTCCTGCATGGTCGGAATGTCCGGGGCGAGCGCGCTGCGCTTCTTCGAGCTGATGGCGATCGGCTTGACCTTGCCGCCCTTGGCGAGCGGCAGCGCCGCGATCATCGAGTCGAACAGCATGCTCACGTGCCCGCCGCCCACATCCACCAGCGCCGGTTGCGTGCCCTTGTAGGGCACGTAGGACAGTTTCAGGCCGCCCTGCTTGGCCAGCAGCAGCGTGGCGAGGTGGCTGGGTGCACCCGCTGCCGGGATGGCGGCCATCCACTTGTCCGGGTTGGCGCGGGCGGCGCCCAGCACGTCGCTGAGCTTTTGCTGCGGCAGCTGCGGCGAGATCACGAGCAGCAGCGGTGCCTCACCGACGCGCGCCACCGGCGCGAAGTCGGTCTGCGGGTCGTAGGGCGGGGAACTCAGCACCTGCCTGGCCAGCACATGCGTGGCGGCCGAGAAGAGCAGGGTGTAGCCGTCGGCCGGCGCGATCTGCACCGACTTGCCGCCCACCGTGCCGCTGGCGCCGGCCTTGTTCTCGACGATCACGTTCGTGCCGAGCTGCTTGCGCAGCTGTTCGCTCAGCAGGCGGGCCGCGCCATCGACGCCGCCGCCCGCGGCGAAGGGCACGACGAGGCGGATCGTCTTGTCCTTCTCCGGAAACGCGGCCGACTGGGCCGATGCGGGTACGACGGCCACGGCCGTGGCGATGCAGGCGAAGAGTCTCAACAGTTTCATCGTGTCTCCTTGGGGGTTTCGAAAAATCCGCTCAATCACTGCCGTCAGCCCTCGAGCTTCGGACCGTGCAGTTCGGCGTACGAGTGCAACGTGCGCTCCAGCTTGGGCACCAGCCAGGCGCAAACGGCGGTGGGCAGGCGTTCGCGATGGACATCCTCCAGCAAGCGGCGCAGCGGCTGCGCGCGCGAGCCCATCGACTGGCCTTCTTCGGCGCGCCGTTGCATCGCGGTGAAATGGGCTCACGACCTCCGCGATACCGGAGCGCACGCCGGCATCGATGAGGTAGTCGACGATGTCCAGCTCGAAGTCGTCGAGCCGCAGGCTGATGCCGCCCATGCCGCAGCCACAGCCGGCGCCCAGCGCCACGTGCTGCATTGCCAGCGAGCTCCACAGGTCGAGCAACTGCTCGGCGCGCTGGGCCAGGCCATCCTCGGCGTCCACGCTCAGGCTCGCGGCGATCACTGCCCGGCCCAGGCGAGGTCGGTGGCCGGTCCACCGCGCGAGGTACCGCCGGCTTCGCGCAGGCGGCGCGTGGCCGCGTGATCGACCTGGCCCTTCGCGTCGAGCGCCACGCGGTAGACCTCGCGCGCCACGTCGGTACTGACGTAGCCCTCGCGCACGTCCTCGGCCACCTTGTCGAGCTCGCGCGCGAGCGGGTTGCCGAAGCCGCCACCGCCGCCCGAGAGCATCTTGTAGGCGTCGCCGCGCTCCAGGCGGACGTTGAAGATCTTGGCGTTCAGGTGATCGGTCTTCCACTCGCCCTTGTGTCGCACGGCCAGGCCATTGCCCATCGCGTCGCCGCCGCCTTCCAGGCCCCAGGGCTTGCAGTGCACGCGGTCGATGCGGGTGGTCACGGTGAAGGGCGAGAGCGCCTGCACCACCATCTCCGCGCCCAGCCCGCCGCGGTAGCGCCCGGCGCCGGCGCTGTCCTGGCGGATCTCGTACTTCTCGACCAGCACCGGGTACTTGGCCTCGAGCTGTTCGGTCGGGCTGTTGTGGGTGTCGCCGTCGTTGATGCACACCGTGACCGAGACGCCGTCCTCGGTGCTCTTGGCGCCCCAGCCGCCGCCCAGCGGACCGATGCCGACGATGAACAGGCGCCCGTCTTCCGGCGAGATGCCGTGGATGTTGGGGAACACCAGGTCGGCGTGGTGGCCGGCGATCGAGCGGTCGGGGATGGCCGGTGCCAGCGCCTTGAAGATGGTGTCGATGACCGTCATCGGGAAGGTCATCCACACGCGCATCGGGTAGGGGCGTTCGGCGCTGATGACCGTGCCCATGGGCATGATCACCTTGAGCGGGCGGAAGGAGCCGTCGTTGACCGGGTAGTCGGTGGGCGTGGTCAGGCACTTGTAGGCCACCTGCGCGCAGGCGATGCCGGTGGTGAAGCCCGAGTTGTAGAAACCACGGACCTGCTTGCTGACGTCCGACAGGTCCACCGTCATCTCGTCGCCCTGCACCGTGACCTTCACGCGGATCGGGATGCGCTTGCCGATCTCCAGGCCATCGTCGTCCATGAACGACTCGGCCTCGTACACGCCGTCGGGGATCGACAGGGTGTTCTTGCGCGCCACGGCCTCCGACGAATCCATGATCTGGCAGATCGAGCCGTTCACCGCATCGGCGCCGTAGCGCTGCAGCAGCTCCACATAGCGGCGCTCGCCGGTGGTGATGGCGGTGATCTGCGCGCGCAGGTCGCCCAGTGCACGGTCGGCGAGCCGAACGTTCATCGCAATGATGTCGATCAGGTCCTGGTTGACCACGCCCTGGCGCTGGTACTTGAGGATGGGGATCTGGATCCCCTCGCTGAAGATGTCGGTGGTCACGTTGCCGAGCGTGCCGCCCACGTCGAGCCAGTGCGCCATGCAGCAGGTGAAGCCCTCCAGCCGGCCTTCGTGGAACACCGGCATGGTGAACGTGAAGTGGTTGAGGTGGCTGCCGGTGGTGTAGGCGTCGTTGGTGACCAGGATGTCGCCCGGCAGGATGTTCTCGTAGCCGAAGTGCCGGATCTTGGCCTTCACCGTCTCGCTCATGCCGCGGATGAACATCGGCAGCCCGAGGCCGATGGACACCGTGTCGCCTTCCTTGGTGAACAGGCCGACCGTGAAGTCCAGCGCCTCGTAGATGATGAGGTTGTAGGCGGTGCGCGTGAGGTTGGTCTTCATCTCCTCCGTCACGGCGTACAGGCCGTTGCGGATGATCTCGACGGTGATCGGATCGACGGTGGCTGCGTTCGCGCGGGCCGTGGTGGGCGTGGTGCTCATGAGCGATCGCTCCCGATGCTGATCTGAAGGTTGCCGAGTTCGTCCACGCGCAGACTGTCGCCCGGTTGCACGACGGTCGTGGAGGCGTGCTCCTCGATCAGCGCGGGGCCGGTGATCTGGTTGCCCGACAGCAGGCGGTCGCGGGTGTAGACGGGCGTGTCGGCCCAGCCACCGGCGCGGAAGTACACCGGCTTGACGGCGCGCACGGCGCCCTTGTCGGGCGTGGCGCCGCCGGCCTGCACGCTGTGCCTGGGTGGCTTTTTCATCGTGCCGAGCACGGTGACGCGCAGGCTCACCAGGTCGGCCGGTTCCTTGGGCGCGGAGGTGCCGTAGCGCACCTTGTGCAGCTCGTCGAACTGCCGCTTGATGGCCGACCGGTCCTTGCCGGCAAAGAACGCCAGCGGCAGGTCCACCGTGACCGCATGCTCCTGGCCGACATAGCGCATGTCGGCAGCGCGCTCGATGACCACGCCGTCCGGCGTCACGCCCGACTGCGCCAGCGCCGCGCGACCCTCGTCTTCCATCGACTGGTAGGCTGCCTCGATCTCGTCGAACGACACGTCGTTGAGCTTGCGGAACACCGAGCGCACATAGTCGTAGCGCAGGTCCGAGAACAGCATGCCGTAGGCCGAGAAGTAGCCCGGTGCGTAGGGGATCAGCACCTTGCGGATGCCGATCTCGCGCGCGATGGCCGAAGCGTGCAGCGGCCCCGCGCCGCCGTACACCACCATCGTGAAGCTGCCCGCGTCCAGGCCGCGTTCGGTGGTCACCGCCTTCACCGCATGCGACATCTGCGTCACCGCGATCCGCAGGATGCCGTCGGCGGCCGCCGTCGGGTCCAGGCCCAGCGGCTTGGCCACACGCTCGCGCATCTGGCGCTGGCAGGCGTCGAGGTCCAGCTTGAGTTCGCCACCGAGGAAGTGATCGGCGTCCAGCCGACCGAGCAGCAGGTTGGCATCGGTCACGGTCGGCTCCTTGCCGCCGCGGCCATAGGCCACCGGGCCCGGGTATCGAGCCGGCGCTTTGCGGCCCCACGCGCAGGGCGTTGCCGGTTTCCACCCGCGCGATGGAGCCGCCGCCGGTGCCGACCTCGTGGATGTCCATCATCGGGATCTGGATCGGCAGTGCGCGCTCGTAGCCGCCGATCAGGGCGGAGCCGGTGGTCAGGGGGCGGCCTTCGCTGATGACGCCCGCCTTGGCCGTGGTGCCGCCCATGTCGAACGCGATCGCGTCGCCCATGCCCAACTGGGCGCAGATGGCCTGCGCGCCGATCACGCCGGCCGCCGGGCCGGATTCGAGCATGCGCACGCAGCCCACCTTGGCGTGCTCCACCGGGAACAGGCCGCCGGTCGACTGCACGATGTAGAAGTCGCCATCGAAGCCCTTGCCGCTCAGGTGCGCTTCGAGCTGGCCCAGGTACTGCGAGACACGCGGGCCCACGTAGGCATTGGCCACCGCGGTCGAGACGCGCTCGAACTCGCGGTATTCCTGCGAGAGCTCGTGCGAGGCGCAGATGAAGGCGCCGGGGATCTCCTCCTGCAGGATCTGCTTGACGCGCTGCTCGTGCGCCGGGTTGCGGTACGAGTGCAGCAGCAGCACCGCCACCGCCTCGATGTTCTGCCCGCGCAGCTCGCGCGCGAGTTCGCGCACCGCGGCTTCGTCCAGCGGCTTGTGGAGGCTGCCGTCGGCGCGCAGCCGCTCGGCCACCTCGAAGCGCAGCGAGCGGCGCACCAGCGGCTGGTGCTTGTTGAAGAAGAGGTTGTAGGCGTCGGGCCGGTTCACGCGCCCGATCTCGTAGATGTCGCGAAAGCCCTCGGTGATCAGCAGCGCGGTGTGGGCGCCGTTGCGCTCCAGCAGGGTGTTGATCGCGATGGTGGAGCCGTGCAGGAACAGGCGGCCGTCACGCCAGTCGATCTTGGCGCTGTCGATCGTGGCCTGGATGCCGTCGACCAGCTGACCGTGGGTGGACAGGGCCTTGCCGAACAGCAGCTGGCCGCTGGCCTCGTCGAACGCGGCCATGTCGGTGAAGGTGCCGCCGATATCGACGGCGATGCGCAGCCGCGGGCTGCCGCCGGATTGGGAGGTGGTGGTCTGGGCCATGCGGATGTCCTGGAGGTGGGGGTCAGTCGGCGGTGCCGATGCGGTTGCGCAGCACGCCCAGGCCGGTGATCTCGACCTCGACCACGTCGCCCTGCTTCATGTAGAGCGGCGGCTCGCGCCGGTCGCCCACGCCGCCGGGTGTGCCGGTGGCGATCACGTCGCCCGGCGACAGCGGCGTGAAGCGCGAGATGTACTCGACCAGCACCGGGATGTCGAAGATCAGGTCGGCGATGCTGGCGTGCTGCATCACCTGGCCGTTCAGGCGCGTCTCCAGCGTGAGGCGTGTGACGTCGGCCACCTCGTCGCTCGTGACCAGGAAGGGTCCGAGCGGGCCAGTTCCGGGGAAGTTCTTGCCCGGCGTGAACTGGTGCGTGTGCCGCTGCCAGTCGCGCACGCTGATGTCGTTGAAGCAGGTGTAGCCGGCGATGTGGTCGAAGGCCTGGGCGCGCGGAATGTGGCGTCCGCCCTTGCCGATCACGAAGGCCAGCTCGCCCTCCCAGTCGAAGCGCTCGGAGAAGGACGGGCGCAGCACCACGTCCTCGTGCGCGGCCAGGGTGTCGTTGAAGCGGATGAACAGCGATGGGTACTCGCTGTCCGGCCGCTTGGTCTCGGCCACGTGGGTCTTGTAGTTCAGCCCCACGCAGATGAGCTTGCCGGGGTTCGGCACCACCGGCAGCGCCTTCACCGACGCGGGCGCGATGCGGGTGCCACGCGCCGTGGCCGCCTGCTCCAGCGGCGCCGTGGCGCCCGCGGCCAGCACGGACACCAGGTCCGGAAAGGTCGCGCGGAAATCGGTGGGTGGCTCGAGGTACTGGTCGTCGCGCACCACACCGTACGAGGAGCGACCGGCGGTCGCGAAGCTCACGAGTTTCAAGTGGGTCTCCTGGAGTGGTGGCGCCGCAGTTCGACATCAGCTGGGGCATTGGATGACCTCACTGTAGGAAGCAGTAAGCTCTTCGCCTAGATAGAGTTCTGAGGTTTCAGACTTGCCGAAATTGGCATGACTCAAAGGGGTAAACCCGCATGCATCCCGACAGCGTCCGGCTGTTCCTCGAGGTGGTGGACGCCGGCAGCCTCAGCAAGGTCGCCGCGCGCCGCCAGACGGTGCAGTCGCACATCAGCCGGCAGGTCAGCGAATTCGAGAAGGCCTTCGGCGCACCGCTGCTGCGGCGCACCGGCCGTGGCGTGGTGCCCACCGAACTCGGCCTGCGGGCGGCCATCCGCCTGCGCACCTGGATCGAGGACACCGACCGCATCGGCGAGGAGCTGCGCGCCGAGTCCGGCCAGGCCATGGGCGAGGTGCGGCTGGGCATCATCCCCTCGGCCGCACACCCGCTGATGACGCGTGTGTTCCAGCGCCTGCAACGCGATCATCCGCGCATCCGGCTGAACATTGCCGAGTCGCAGGGCACCGAGCTCAACACCTTGCTCGACAGCGGCGCGGTGGACCTGGCCGTTCTGTTCCGCTTCAACCGCCCGACCGGGCGCGAAGAGACGCTGCTCGGCGTGGCACACACCTACCTGGTGTCCGCCCCGGGGGATCCGCTCACGCGCGAGCCGACGATCGACTTTTCCAGGCTCGCCGGACTCAGGCTGGTGCTGCCGCGCCGGCCGAGCCACTGGCGCAATGCGCTCGATGAGGCCGCGCGCAGCCGGGGCTTCCAGCTGACGGCGGTGGCCGAAGCCGATTCACTGACGGTGCAGAAGGAGCTCGTCGCCCACACGCCCGGGCTGTACTCGGTGCTCGGCCCGTACTCGATCGCCGCCGAACTGCAGCAGGGCCGGCTCAAGGCCAGCAAGCTGGTCAAGCCCGACCTGGTGCGGCACGTCACGCTGGCGCTGCCCAAGCACGGCAAGCAGTCGCCGGCCTGCCGTGTGGTGGCGGACCTGGTGGCTCAGCAGATCGAGGACTGGGGGGCCGTGCTGACCGAACCCGCTGCGCGCAACGGGAGCGCCTAGGCGTTCGGTGCCACGGCAAAGGTGCGCGCGCCGCACGCCGCGAGTGCCGCGTTGGCCACCTCACGGTCTTGCTCGCCGGTGCCCGAACCGACACCGATGCCGCCGATGACCTGACCCTCCACTTCGATGGGCAGGCCACCCAGCAGATTGGTCATGGCGCCGTCGGTGGCCAGCGCCAGGCGCACGGCCAGCCCGTCCGCCAGCGCGCCAGTGGGCACCCGTCCCGACGCGGCGCTGATCGCCTTGCGGATCGAAGACCGCTCCGACATCACCTTCGCCCCCGTCATGCGCACGAAGGCCATGAGGTTGCAGCCTTCGTCGACGATGGCGATGCACTGCGGCTGGCCCATCTTCGTGGCGCAGTCCACCGCCGCCGACAGCAGGGCCAGCGCGCCGGCGTGAGTGAGCCTGTGGTGGCCGGTGCTGGAGATCATCGCTTGCCTTTCATGTCGTGGGCCCCGCCAGACTGGCGTTGAGCGAGTCTGCCACCAACATCTTGCCTGGCGCATGGGTGATGAAGAAGTCGATCCCGGCCGCCTCAAGCGCCACCTGGGCCGTCAGGCCGCAGGCCCAGAAGAGCGGCACCTCCCCGGGCAGCGGCAGCAGCACCTCGCCGAAGTCGGGCCGGGCGACGTCGAGGATGCCCAACGTGGCTGGATCACCGACATGCAGCGGCCCGCCATGAACGCGCGGAAAGCCCGCGGTGATGCGCGTCACGGTCGCCACCGACGCGGCGGCAAACGGACGCATCGAGACCACCCAGGGCGTGCCGCCGAAGCGCCCGACGCGTTCGGTCACGAGCTTCGTCTTGAACAGCGGTCCCTGGATGCCGAGCTCGACATGGCGCAGTCGCACCTGCGCGGCCGCCAGCGCATCTTCCATCGAGAACCAGCAGCCGATGGCAAATGCGACGAGGTCGTCTCGCCAGATCTCGCACAGGTCACGAACCTCGCGCGTCGTCTCTCCGTGCCGGTGGACCTGGTAGGCCGGCAGGTCCGTGCGCAGGTCAAGGTCGTCGCCGAGTTCGGGCAGGTGCGGGCTGCCCACGCGGCTGACAGCCAGCACCGGACACGCCGTCGGGTGGCGCTGGCAGAACGAGGCGAAGTCTGCAGCGTGGGCCTGGGGCAGCAGGACGAGATTGGCCTGGACATGCCCAGGCGCATGGCCCGTCGTCAGCCCCGTGTGCCGGCCTTCGCGGATCGCGCGCCGCAGCTGCCGTCCCGCGTTGTCGATGCCATCCACCTCAGATGGATCGGATGTTGCCACCATCGCAGCGCAGCTGACTGCCCGTGATGTAGCTCGCCGGCTCACTCGCCACGAAGGCGGCCAGGGCACCGAACTCTTGCGGATCGCCATAGCGACCCATCGGAATCATGGCGGTGGAGCGGCGCCGCACCTCGTCCGGCGTCAGCCCTTCGCGCGCGGCGACGGCCTCGTCGGTCAGGCGAACGCGGTCGGTGTCGATGCGGCCCGGGATGAGCACGTTGACGGTGATGCCATCGCGGGCCACTTCGGCAGACAGGGTCTTGGACCAGCCGACCAGCGCGCTGCGCAAGGTGTTGGACACGCCCAGCACCGGAATCGGTTGCACCACGCCCGACGACACCACCGTCATGATGCGGCCCCAATGGCGCTCGCGCATGCCCGGCAGCAGCGCCTCGGTGAGCGTGATGACCGACAGCACCATTTCGTTGAACGACGCGGACCACTCACCCGCGGCATGCCCGGTCGCGCCGCCATAGGCCGGACCGCCGGTGTTGTTGACCAGGATGTCGATCGGGCCGAACTCCTGGGTCACACGGGCGGCGAACGCAGGCAGTCCGGACGTGCTCGCGAGGTCGATCTGAAACGCGGTGGCCGTGGCGCCACCAGTGGCAGACGACACCAGATCGGCCACGGCCGCGCTCGATCGCTGCGTGTCGCGGCCGGCAATCGCCACGTGCGCGCCTTCGGCGATGAGCGCGCGTGCAATCCCCAGGCCGATGCCACGGTTGCCACCGAGAACGAGCGCGCGTCGTCCGTTGATTTTCAGGTCCATGCGGCTGCTCCCGGTCTTGATCGATAGCGCTTGACGAAGCGACCGTGCCCGGGAGCGATCCGCAGTTCGCCGTCGTGGCATGCCACCACCCCGCGCGAGATCACGGTCACCGGCCAGCCGGTCACGACACGCCCCTCGTAAGGCGTGTAGTCGACGTTGTGGTGCAGCATGTCGTTGGTGATGGTCACCCGCCGTTCGGGGTCCCAGATCGCGATGTCCGCATCCGCCCCCACAGCGATGGTGCCCTTGGTCTGGCTCAGGCCATACAACCTGGCCGCGTTGGCGGAGTTGAGCGCGACGAATCGCTGCAGGTCGATGCGACCCGCCACCACGCCCTCCGAGAACAGCAGCGGCGAGCGTGTCTCCACACCGGGGATGCCGTTGGCGACCTGACGGAAGACGGCACGCCGGCCGTACATCAGCTTGCCGGTCTCGTCGAAGCGGTACGGAGCGTGGTCGGACGAGAGGATGTCGAACAGGCCATCCTCCAGGGCTTGCCACACCTGTGCCTGGTTGATGGCATCGCGCGGCGGCGGGCTGCACATGCACTTCGCGCCCTCGAAGTCGGGCAGGGCGAGGTCTTCCTTGCTCAGGAACAGGTACTGCGGACAGGTCTCGGCGTAGATGCGATGGCCGCGTGCCCGCGCGCGTCGAATCTCCTCGATGGCCTCGCGGCCGGAGACATGCACGATGAGCATCTGTGCCTGGGCCACCTCTGACAGCGTGATCGCGCGGTGCGTGGCCTCGCGCTCGACGGCCATCGGCCGCGAGTCCTCGTGGTGCTTCGGCGCGGTAAGCCCCTGGGCCTCGAGGCGCTCGGTGAGCCAGGTCAGGCACTCGTGGTTCTCGGCATGGATCATGGTGAGCGCGCCGGCTTGCCGATTGACATCGAGCACATCGAGGATCTGTCGGTCCGAGAGCCGCATCGCCTCATAGGTCATGTAGACCTTGACCGACGCGTGACCCTGCGCGACAAGCGCCGGCAGTTCCGTCTCGAGAACGTGCGCCGTGGGGTCGGAGACGATCAGGTGGAAGCCGTAGTCGATGAAGGCATTGCCGTTGGCGCGGCGGTGGTAGTCCTGCACGGCCGCCGCCAGCGATTGCCCGCGGTGCTGCACTGCAAACGGGACGATGGTCGTCGTGCCACCGAACAGCGCCGACAGCGTGCCGGAGTGGAAGTTGTCCGCCATCTGCGCGCCGCCCGAGGCCAGGCCTTTCGCACGCGGCTGGTCGACGTGCACATGGGCGTCGATGCCGCCAGGCAGCACGAGCCGGCCGCTGGCGTCCAGCGTCTGGCGCGCACGCGTCATGCCGTGACCCAGCGCGGCGATCTTGCCGTCGCGGATGCCCACGTCGCAGCGGAAGGTGTCGCTGGCCGTGGCCACCGTGCCACCGCGGATGACCAGATCGAATTCGTCCATCATCGGGCGCGCCCGCTCACGACAGCATCCCGTCGTCGCGCTGGGCCCAGTAGGTGACGCGCTTCTCGATGACGGCAAACAGGCCGTACATCGCCACGCCCATCACGGCGGTGACCGTGAGACCGGCAAACACCAGGGCCGTGTCGAAGTTGGACGTGGCGGCCATCATCAGGTAGCCGATGCCTTGCCGTGAGGCCACGGTCTCGGAAATGATCGCGCCGACGAAGGCCAGCGTGATCGCCACCTTGAGCGAGGCAAAGAAGTACGGCATGCAGCGCGGCAACCCCACCTTCACAAGAATGTCGCGCTTGCCGGCGCCGAGCGCCCGGAGCACGTCGAGCAGCTCGGGCTCCACCGTGGCCAGTCCCGTGGCGATGTTCACGGCGATCGGAAAGAACGACACCATGAAGGCGGTGAGGACGGCGGGCACCGTGCCTGCGCCGAACCAGATCACGAACACCGGCACCACGGCCACCTTGGGCACGCTGTTGAAAGCGACCAGCACCGGGTACAGGCCCCGGTAGATCAGGCGCGAGGCGCCGATGCCCACGCCAAGTGCGACGCCCAGAACCATGGCCAGCCCGAAGCCGAGCAGCGTGGAGATGAGCGTGTAGCCCGCATTGGTCAGGATGGGCGAGGCCCATTTGTGCATCGCCTCGGCGATGGCCAACGGGCTCGGCAGCAAGAAGGGCGGAATCTTGAACGCGGCGCAGGCACCCTGCCAGAGCAGCAGGGTGCTGCCGACGAACAGCCAGGGCATGGCCGATTCGAGCGCGCGTTGGTCGGGCTTGGTGGCCACGGGGCGGTGAGGGTAGGCGTGAGAGCGCGGCTAGGGTGGCCCGGGCAGCGCTCGGTTGCTCAGTTCAGGGCAGCTTGCGGACGTCGGCAGCGGGCAAGAACGCGTCGGTGATCAGGTCGGCGGCGGTCGGCGTGCCCGGAAGTTGGAAGGCCTTCGTGAGGAGGGCCACCGACTTGTCGATCCGGTCCTTGCGTACGCCGCCCATGCCGTCGGCCTTGGACTCGGCTGTGACGATCTGATTCTTGACGAGCCACTGCAGTTTTTCCAGTTCGAGCTTCTCATCGATCAGTGGCGTCTGCCTCTTCAGGGCCGCGATCGCGGCCGACGGATTGGCCAGGGTGTCACGCCAGCCCTTGGCCACGGCGTTGACGAAGCCCTTCACCAACGCAGGATTGGCGAGGATCTTCCGGGACGCCACGATGGCGTTGCCGTAGATGTCCATGCCCACGTCCGAGTAATAGAGGAACTTGATGTCCGACGGCTTGATGCCCTGGCGGACGAGTCCGAAGTACATGGTGGAATCGAAGCCGAGAATCGCATCGACGTCGCCCTTGAGCAGCATCGCCTCGCGCAGGCGGAGGTCTCCGTACTCCCACTTGACGGCATCGCTCTTGAGGCCGGTGAGGTTGGCGTAAGCCGGGAACAGCTTGTAGGCGCCGTCGGTGAGCGCGCCCCCGAGCTTTTTGCCGACCAGGTCGGCGGGCTTGTCGATGCCGGCCTTGGCGAAGCTGGCTATCGACAGGGGCGAGCGGTAGTACAGCATGTAGACCGCCTTGCCGGCACTGGCCGGATTCTTGGCGTTGAAGTCCATCAGCACGTTCACGTCGGCAAAGCCGAAGTCGTAGGCGCCGCTGCCGATGCGCGTGACAGCCTCGCCCGACCCGCCGGAAGGATCCATGGACACCGCCAGACCTTCGGCGGCGAAGTAGCCCTTTTCTTGCGCCAGGAAGAAGGCGGCATTGCTGCCGTCGAAGGGGGCGTTCAACGACACCTTGACCGGCGTCTGGCCTTGCGCGCCGGACAACGCCAGGAAGGACAGGCCAAGGGCAATCAGCGCCCGAAGGGCGGGCCGCCGCGAGAAGTGAAGGTTCATGGTGCGCTCCTGAATGATGCGCCGTGTACAGCGCAACTCGCGTGCCAACGCTGCTCGCGATTCGCAATTCCGATGTTCTGCAATCTGGCCTAATAATTGCGCGCAATTCAGGACTGCTCCAGAAGAGCGCTTCCAGCCTGCCCAGGTGATCCATGCCCAAGACCCCCAGTCACAGCGCGCGCACCGGTGCGGTCGCCACCGCGGAATCGGTGTACACCGGCATCGTTGCCGCCATCGTCGACCAGCGGCTGCTGCCGGGTACCCGGCTCAACGAGCTGGCGATGTGCGAGGTGTTCGAGATCTCGCGCCGCGAGATGGAGCGCGTGTTTTCGCGTTTGTCGTTCGAGGGCCTGGTGCGCACTGTCCTCAACCGCGGCGCCTTCGTGGCCAGTCCGGACGCGCAAGAGGCGCGCGCGATCTTCGCCGCCCGCAAGGCGATCGAAGGTGGCGTGGTGGAGCTGGCCGCGGTGCGGGCGTCGGGCGCAGACTTCAAGCTGCTCGAGCGCAACATCGCCGAGGAAGAGGCACACCGCCATGCCGGACGCATGCGCGACGCGATTCGCCTGTCGGGCCAGTTCCACCTGCTGTTGTCGGAGGTCGCAGGCAACCCGATCCTGGTCGATCAGGTGCGCCAACTCGTGGCCCGGACCTCGCTGGTGACCAGTCTGTATGAAAACGCCGCTGGCATGGGCTGCTGGCATGACGACCACGGCAAGCTGATCGGGCACCTGCGTGCGCATCGCATCAAGCGGGCCATCGAGGTGATGCGAACCCATCTCGACGACCTCGAAGGCAGCCTCGATCTGACCCGCAAGGCCGACGGTCGCACGGATTTGCGCGCAATCTTTCGCCCCGCCGGCATGGGCTGAGTCTGGCCGAGGTGACCTTGACCCGTCCCCAAAAGGGTGACATCGACGCTCCATGAGCGTGCGCCGCGTCGCATGCCGCTGGTCGAATGAAGTGTCAGCAGCCAGGCCGGTAAGATGACTCATGACCGCGAATTCAGACCCTTCCGACCGCGACAACGAGTTCACCGAGGCGCTGCACGAAGACCGCCTGTGGCGCGACAACGGCTGGACGGCCCAGGTCATCAAGAACGAAGACGACGATGGCTGGGCGGTGGCCATGACGCGCCACGGCGAGGCCGAACCGGCACTGGTCGGCCCCTGGACGATGGGTCGCGACAAGAAGAACCCCAAGCCGCTGGACACGTCGGCCTTCAATACCCTCGTGAAGACAGCATCGGAGGTGATCCGGCGCCACGAGCAGCAGCGCGATGCGGTGCTGCACCAGCAGGTGCTCGTCACCGTCGGTGAGCGGCGACTCGCGATCACGCTCGACATCGTGCCGGACGACGACGATCCGCATGCCCACCTCGAGGCGCGAACGACAGCCGGGGAGTCGCTGGCTCGGGTGCGGGTGGCGGCCGACTTCCGCCTGAACGCCCGCAGTGCGGCCCAATGGGTCGAAGGCGACTTTGCCAGGCCGCGCTAGTGCGCCTACACCCAACTGCTGAAGACCCTGTTTCGCGCTTGAACGTACAGTTGTCCTCATGGAACGCCCACCGACTCCAGCCGAAACGACGGTGGCCGGGCTCGCCCGGTCGCTCAAGGCAGGATCGTGGCCTGGCAGTGCGCTGAAATCGCGCTACGAATTGAAGTCGGTGCTGGCCAGCAGTGGCTCGTGCCTGGTGTACCTCGCCTGGGACCACGAGAGTTCGCAGTCGCTGGTGGTCAAGGAGTTCCGTCCCGATGCGCTGGTCCGGGTCGATCCCCAGGGTCAGATGCTGCCGCTGTCGGACGAGACTGCGGCGGCCTTCGAGCGCGGCCTGCGCGCCTTCGTGGCGGAAGCGCGAGCCCTCCAGCAATCTGATCACCCCTCGCTCGTCCGGGTGCTCGATGTGGTCGAGGCCAACGGCACCGCCTACCAGGTGATGCCGCGCTACCGCGGCCGGCTGCTGATGGACGTGCGGCGCCGGATGTCCGGCCCGATCGGCGAGCCGGCCCTGCGCGACCTGCTGGCGGCACTGCTGGGTGCGGTCGAGGCCTACCACCGGCATGGCCGCGTTCACGGCGGCATCCATCCCTCGCAGATCCTGCTGCTCGAAGACGACCGGCCACTGCTGCTCGGCCCGGGCACCGCGGGCCGTGCGGTGCCGGCGCCGGTGCTGCATCCGTTGGCGCGCCCGCAGGCGGATGGTTATGCCCCGCCCGAACAGACCCATCCCCGTGCCCATGTGCCCCTCGGTCCGTGGACCGACTGTTTTGCGCTGGCGGCCGTGGCGCGCCTGTGCATCGCCGGTCCCCTGGAGCCCCCGGCAGGTCTGGCGGTGAACGAGTCCCTGTCCGCGCTGGTGCGTCGCCTGTTCAAGGACCGCCCCGAGGTGCGCTACTCGGCGGGGCTGCTGAACGTTCTCGACGCCGCCCTGTCCGCGGACATTGCGGCGCGACCCCAGACGGCGCGACAGTTCCGTGAGCAACTGGTGCGTGGCTCACCGGCGCTGCCGGCCGCTGCGCCGCGTGCGTCGTCTTCCGCTGCCAGGGCGTCGATCCCGCTGCCTGCGGGTCCGGACCAGCGCACCGTGGCTTCGTCCTCACGCCTGTTCGTGCCCGTGCCTGACGTGCCCGCAGGGCCCGCCGCCGAGCGTCCTGGCGGTGGATCCGAGCCGGTGTGGCCGGCGTGGTCCACCGGCCCGGCGGAGACCGTGGATCCCGCCTGGCGGGCCGACCCTGCGGATCGTGCGTCCATCCCGCAGGCCACCACGCGGATGCCCGGCCGGTCGAGGGCCTGGTGGCGGGCCGCCCTGGTCCTGGCGGCGCTCGGTGTGATCGCCGTCGGCGCCTGGCAGCTGCAAGGAGGCAAGCCGGATCTGGCCGAGTGGATGCGGGCCGCGCCGGCCGGATCGGGCTCGGCGGATTCGGCCAGCGCGCCGGGATCGGTGGCGCAGCCGGTCGACGCGGCGCCGTTGGCGGGCCCCCCGGTGCCGGTGGTGTTGCCCCCTGCCGGCGTGTCACCCCGGCAGGCTCCCGCTCCCGGCGCCCCGCCGGCACAGCCGACACAGACCGCCGCCACCACGCCGCGGCAGGAGTGCGGCTCGCGGACGCAGTTTGCCTTGTACCGCTGCATGCAGCTGCAATGCGAGCGCACCCGCTGGAGCCAGCACCCGCAGTGCCTGCAGTTCGCGGCGACCGACAGCATCGAGTGACACTGCGGGGCGCTGGCCCTCAGGTGGCCGGGCGAGCGGGAGGTGTTTCGAGCTCGCGCGCCGTCAACCAGAGTCTCACGTCGAACTCGAGCTGGTGGTAGTCGGGTTCCATGTGGGTGCACAACGCGTAGAACGCCCGGTCGTGCTCGCGCTCCTTGAGGTGGGCGAGCTCGTGCACCACGATCATCCGCAGAAAGGCCTGCGGCGCGTCGCGAAACAGGCTGGCGATGCGGATCTCCCGCTTGGCCTTGAGCCGTCCGCCCTGCACCCTCGATACCGCGGTGTGCGTCCCCAGCGCCTGCTCGACCAGGTGCAGCCGCGGGTCGTAGACGACCTTGGACACGCTGGGTGCCATGCGCATGAAGCGCGACTTGAGCTCGAGCACGTACGCATACAACGCGGGGTCGGTTCGCACCTCGTGCGCGTCGGCATGGCGCTGCAGCACGCTCTCCAGCAGCCGATCCTGCGCGAGCAGAATCTCCACCTGCGCGAGCACGACCGCCGGGTAGCCGGCGAGGTATCGGCCCAGCGGTGCCGGCGGTGTCATGCTCAAGGGGCCCGATCGAGCGGGCTCGTGCCGGGTGCTTCGGGTGCCGAACGGCGCATCTCGCGCCGCATGAAGAGGTACAGGCTCTCGACCTTCTCGCGCGCCCACGGTGTCTTGCGCAGGAACTTGAGGCTGGATGCGATGCTCGGGTCGCTGCTGAAACAGCGCAGCGGTATGCGCTGCGCCAGGCCGGGCCAGCCGTAGTGCGCCTGGAGCGCCGTGACGATGGCTTCCAGCGTCAGCCCATGCAGCGGATTGCGCGCCTGGGTCGGGGGGGCAGGTTCGGAGGCCATGGGCCGATTGTCGACGCTTCCCTGGGCCTCGCCATGCCTGCGTGGGCCGGGTGGGCGCGGCCATGGCATGCTCCTGGCTGATCCTGTTGTGCCGCCGGAGCCCCGCCATGTCGCAGACCGCCACCGATCTCGATGTCTTCCACAGCAGCGCAGTGCTGCGCCTGCGTGCCGATCTCGCGCTGGCGCTCCGTGCCGCGGCCCACCACGGCCTGTCCGAAGGCGTGTGCAACCACTTCAGCGTCGAGCTGCCCGACGGCTCCGGCCGCTTCCTGCTCAACCCGCGCGGCCTGCTGTGGCGCGAGGTGCAGGCGGCCGACATCGTGATGGTGGACGGGCGGGGCCAGCGCCTCGCCGGTCGGCACCCGGTGGAGCCCACGGCGATGTTCATCCACGCGGCCATCCACCGCCTCTGCCGCAAGGCCTGCGTGATGCACACCCACATGCCGCATGCCACGGCGCTGACGCTCACCACCGACCGGGCGCTCGACACCACCCTGTCGCAGACCGCGATGCGCTTCCATGGTCGCCTGGCCATCGACGCTGACTACAACGGCGTCGCGCTGGACGACTCGGAAGGCGAGCGCATCGCCCGCGCCATGCAAGGCGCCGATGTGGTGTTCCTCGGCAATCACGGCGTCGTGGTGTGCGGCGACCGTGTCGACTACGCCTTCGATGATCTCTACTACCTGGAACGCGCCTGCATGACGCAGGTCCTGGCGCAATCCACCGGCCGCCCGCTGGCACCGGTGAGCGCGGCGCTCGCGCAGCGGGTGTGCGACCAGACCCTGGGCGAGCGGCTGCAGTCGGAGTTGTTCTTCGAGGCCCTGCGGCGCACGCTCTGACCGCCTGCGCAAGCCGGCCGTGTTCGGTTCCGGCTAGCTCGCCGGTTTGCGGGCCACCAGGCCGATGAGCGCTGAGCGGCCGACGTGGTGCGCCCCTTCGCTGAGTTCGGCCTCGTAGTCGACGAGTTCCACAATCTCGAGCGCTGCAAAGGCCTCGCGCAGCAGATCGGCGGTGTAGAGGTGCGACAGTTCGCCCGGGCCCCCGGTCTTGTGCTGCAGCTGGGCCGGTGTGTAGCCCTGCAGGATGAGCACGCCGCCTGGCTTGAGGGCCTGCGCCATGCGATCGAAGAGGCGTGCACGCATCGCCGGATGGGCGAACTGGATGAAGATCGCCACCACCGCGTCGTGGCTGGCGGCCGTCCACGGCCAGGTGTCGCAGTCGCTCACCGTGTAGTCGACCGTCACCCCCGCTTCGCCGGCCAGCTCGCGCGCCTTGGCCACGCCCACGGTCGAAATGTCGAAGGCCTCGACCTGCAGGCCCCGTCGCGCCAGCCAGACGCTGTTGCGGCCTTCGCCGTCGGCCACGCACAGCACCCGGGCACCAGGCGCGATGTGGCGGGCCTGGTCGCGCAGGTAGGCATTGGGCTCGCGGCCGAACACATAGTCGTCGACCGAGAACCGCTGGTTCCACATGGCCGCGCCGTCGGTGAACTTGGGCATCATGTCCGTCATTCTCCCTGACGCACGCCCAGCTTGCGAAGGATGCTTTCCATCAGGCACCACTTCGTCAGGCCGCTCTGCAGCAGGTTGGCGCCGACGAAGGCGGTGAACGCCAGCCACCACGGGCTGACGAAGAGCGGGCTGCCCGGAATGCCGAGGGCCAGCGACAGCAGGATGAAGGTGCCCGCGACGATGCGAACGATTTGCCAGGACGTCATGGAAGGTCTCCTAGGAGTGGATTGGGAGGGGTGCGGTGGGCGCAGGCGGCTGGCCCTCGGCGCCGCCGGTGATCGCATCCAGCCGGTGCCGATAGGCCACGAAATAGAGGATCGGGATCACCACCAGCGTGAGCACGGTCGACACGAAGATGCCGAAGATCAGCGAGATCGCCAGGCCGTTGAAGATCGGGTCGTCGAGGATGAAGAAGGCGCCGAGCATCGCCGCCAGCCCCGTCAGCACGATGGGCTGCGCCCGCGTGATGGCCGAGCGCACGATCGCGGTCTTGAAGTCCAAGCCTTCGCGCACCTGCAGGTTGATGAAGTCCACCAGCAGGATGGAGTTGCGCACGATGATGCCGGCCAGCGCGATCATCCCGATCATGCTGGTGGCGGTGTACTGCGCGCCCATCACCGCGTGGCCGGGCATCACGCCGATGATGGTCAGCGGGATCGGCGCCATGATGATGAGCGGCGTGAGGTACGAGCCGAACTGCGCCACGACCAGCAGGTAGATGAGGATCAGCCCGACGCCGTAGGCGGCGCCCATGTCGCGGAAGGTCTCGTAGGTGATCTGCGATTCGCCGTCCCACTTGAGGGCGTAGTCGCGGTAGGTGTCGTCGGGCTGGCGGATGAAGTACTCCTGCAGCGTGCCGCCCCCGGGGGTGGCGATCTTCTGGATCTCCGAGCGCATCGCGAACACGCCGTAGAGCGGGCTGTCCAGGGCGCCGGCCATGTCGGCCACGACGAAGGTCACGGGCAGCAGGTCCTTGTGGTAGCTCGGCTGCTCGCGCACGGTGTCGGTGACGGTGACCAGTTCGCGGATCGGCACCAGCTTGCCGTCGGCGCCGCGCACGCCCAGTTGCAGCAGCGCGTTGAGGTCACCGTGCTGCTCGGCGGGCAACTGCAATACCGCGGCGGCCGGGTACTTGGCACCGTCGTGCAGGTAGGCGGTGGCCTCGCCGGCCAGACCGGCACGCAGGGTGCTCACGATGGCCTGCTGTGGCACACCGCGCATCGCGGCCTTCTGACGGTCCACCAGCAGCATCGTCTTGGGCGCTGCCGCGATGCTGCTGTCGTCCACGTCCACCACGCCCGGCGTGCGCTCGAACACCGATCGCACGGCGCGCGCGACCTGCAATCGGCCGGCGGCCTCCGGACCATAGATCTCCGCGACGATGGGGGAGAGCACCGGCGGTCCGGGCGGCACCTCCACCACCTTGACGTTGGCGCCGAAGCGCGCGCCAATCTTCTGCAGCTCGGGCCGCACCCGCGTCGCCACGGCGTGGCTCTGCGCCTTCCGGGCGTGCTTGTCGACCAGGTTGACCTGCAGGTCACCCACCTCGCCGCCGGCGCGCAGGTAGTACTGGCGCACCAGTCCGTTGAAATTGATGGGCGCCGCTGTGCCGGCGTAGGCCTGGTAGTCGGTGACCTCGGGCACGGTGAGCAGGTGGCTGCCCAGTTCCTGCAGCACGGCCGCGGTCTGCTCCAGCGGCGTGCCCGCCGGCATGTCGACCACCACCTGGAACTCCGACTTGTTGTCGAAGGGCAGCATCTTCAGCAGCACGAGCCCCGTCGCAGGCAAGGCCAGCGACACGGCGATCAGCACGGCGATTCCTGCGCCCAGGAGCGTGCGGTTGCGCGTGCCGCGGCGCTCGTCGAGCAGGGGCCGGAACACGCGCTCGAACGCCGGCGCGATGCGCGCCGCGAGGCCCGAGGGCGCCGGGCTGTGCGCCGGGCCGTGCGGCGCGGTGTCGCCCGCTGCCGCTGCCGGCGCATGGGGGCTCGCCTTCATCCACAACCGCGCCAGCCAGGGCGTGACCACGAACGCGATCGCGAGCGACAGCAGCATGCCCATGCTGGCGTTGATCGGGATCGGGCTCATGTACGGCCCCATCAGGCCCGACACGAAGGCCATGGGCAGCAGCGCGGCGATCACGGTGAGGGTGGCCAGGATGGTGGGACCGCCCACCTCGTCCACCGCGCCGGGGATGATCTGCGTGAGCGTGCGGCCCGGGTACAGCGCCTGGTGGCGGTGGATGTTCTCCACCACCACGATGGCGTCATCGACCAGGATGCCGATGGAGAAGATGAGCGCGAACAGCGACACCCGGTTGAGCGTGAAGCCCCAGGCCCAGGAGGCGAACAGCGTCACCGTCAGCGTGAGGATCACCGCGCTGCCGACGATCGCCGCCTCGCGCCGGCCAAGGGCCAGGAAGACCAGGGCGACCACCGACGCGGTCGCGAACAGCAGCTTGGTGATGAGCTTTTGCGCCTTGTCGTCGGCCGAGGCCCCGTAGTTGCGGGTCTCGGCCACCTGCACGTCGGCCGGGATCACGGTATTGCGCAGGGACTCGACCCGGCGCATCACCGCATCGGCGACGTCGATGGCGTTCTCGCCAGGCTTCTTGGTGATGGCCAGTGTGACGGCCGGATAGGTCTGCGCCGCAGCGCCGTCCTTGCCGGCCAGACCGTGCCAGACATAGCGGCTGGGCGGCAGCGGGCCGTCGCGCACCTGGGCGACGTCTCGCAGGAAGACCGGCTTGCCGGCGCGTGTGCCCACCACCAGCTCGGCCACGTCGGTGGCCTGGCGCAGAAAGGGGCCGGACTGGATGGCGACCGATCGGTTGCCGCCGAGGAGTTCACCCACCGGCAGGCCGAGGTTGGCCGACAGCAGCGACTGGCGCAGGTCGGCCACGGTCAGCCCGACGCTGGCCAGACGCGCCGGGTCGATCTCCACCAGCACGGCGCGGCCCGGCCCGCCCACGGTGGTGACCTCGCGTGTGCCGGGCACGCGCTTGAGGTCGGCCTCGATGCTGTGGGCCACACGCTCCAGGTCGAAGGGTCCAACGAAAGTCTGTGCCGATGCCGATGCCGATGCCGACTGCGGCGATGCGGCGGCCCGGTCGGGGTTCTTGCCGAACAGGGTGAGCGTCACGATCGGCACGTCGTCGATGCCCTTGGGCTTGATGATCGGGTCGAGCACGCCGAGTCCCTTGGGCAGCCAGTCGGCGTTGGCGTTCACCGTGTCGTACAGCCGCACCAGCGCTTCGGTGCGCGGCACGCCCACCTTGAATTGCACCGTGATCACGGCCAGCCCGCTGCGCGACACCGACATCACATGTTCCACGCCCGAGATCTGCGAGAGCACCTGCTCGGCTGGACCGGCCACCATCTGCTCGACATCGCGCACCGCGGCCCCCGGGAAGGGGATCAGCACGTTGGCCATGGTCACGTTGATCTGCGGCTCTTCTTCGCGCGGCGTCACGCCGACGGCGAACAGCCCGAGCAGCAGCGCCACTAAGGCCAGCAGCGGCGTGATCTGCGCCTGCTGGAAGAAGGCGGCGATGCGCCCGGAGACACCCAGGGTCGGCGGGTTCGTGGGGGTGGACATGGCAGAAGTCGTCTCGGTGATTCAGCGCAGGCGCGCGGCGGCCTGCGGGTCGGACACGACGCGCTCGCCTGCAGACAGCCCGGTCAGGATCTCCACCTGGTCGCCCTGGGTTCTGCCCAGACGCACCAGGCGCAGCTGCGGCTTGCCTTGGGCGTCGAGCACGTACAGGCCTGTCATCTCGGCACGGCGCACGATCGAGGCCGAGGCCACCGACAGCACCGGGTTGCCCGTGGTCGCGCCCGTGCCGGCGCCCGCCAGGGGCAGCCACAGGCGCGCGAACATGCCCGGGGTCACGCCCGCCAGGGGTGATGGCAGCTCGGCGCGCAGCTCGATCGTGTGGGTGGCGGGGTCGACCGTCGGCAGCCACTGCGCGCGCACCGGGTTGATCCAGGTCGCGGACGACGGCAGCCCTGGGATCTCGACCCGCGGCGTCGGTGTGGAACCACCGCGCGACGCGACCGACTGCGGCACCGAGGCCGTCACCCTCAGGCCAGCCGGGTCATAGACCCTGACCAGGGCGCGGCCCGGCATCGCCATGTCACCCAGCGACACCGGCACCTCGGCCACCACGCCGGCGAAGGGTGCGCGCACGACATAGAAGCCGCTTTGCGTCTGCGCCGCACCCGCCTGGGCCAATTGCGAAGTGGCCTGCGCCTGGCTCGACCTGAACTCGGACTCGGCACGCTCCAGCGCCGCGCGACTGATGTAGTTCTGCGCGAAGAGCTGCTTCTGGCGCTCGAAGTCCTTGCTGGCCACGTCGAGCAGGGCCCGGGCCGCCTGCACCTGGGCGGCGCTGGCGGCGGCGTTCTGATCGGCCGCACGCGCGTCGATCCGCAAGAGCACCTGGCCGGCAGCGACCCGGTCGCCCACCTTGGCATCGAGCTGGACCACGGCGCCCTGGACCTGCGCCGCGATCACCGCCTGCCGTACCGCCTCGACCACGCCGTCGAAAGCGGCGGTCGAGGCACTGGCGGAGGGCTGGGCAGGCACGCTGGCCAGTTCGACCGCACGTGCCGGCACGCTGGTCGCCAGGCCCAGCAGGGCAGTCAACAGGGCGGTGCGCAAGGTCAAGGTCTGCATGGGAGGGACTCGTTGCTCAGTGAGCTCAATGATCGGAATGACCATATTATTTGCGCACATAGCTAAATAGTCAAGTAGAATCTTGCGCAAGAAGGCGCCAACCCTGGCGCAACGAGGCATCATGGCGGCTGTTCAGAACCCGACGGTCCTTTGCATGAAAGATCTGCCCGACGAAGCGCTGCAGCAGGTGGCGGCCTACTTCCAGGCCCTGTCCGAGCCCACCCGCCTGCAGATCCTCAACCTGCTGCGCCAGCAGGAGCGCAGCGTGGGCGAGCTGGCGCAGCTGTGCGGCTACAGCTCGGCCAACGTGTCACGCCACCTGGCCTTGCTCACCCAGCACGGCCTGGTGCGGCGCGAGAGCCGCGGCAACAGTGCCTACTACAGCATCGCCGATGCCTCGGTGTACGCGCTGTGCGATCTGGTCTGCGGCAACATCGCCCGCCAGCTCGAACGCGTGGCCAAGGGCCGCGACGCCTTCGTGGCGCCGGCCGGCAGACGCGCCCGCTCGCGATCGGCCGCTTGAGCCCGCCGGGCCTCAGGCCCGGACGCCGCTGCGCGCCGCCACACCACCCAGCCCGGCAGTGATCAGCGCCGCGCCCAGCGTCACCAGCCACGAGAAGTACAGCCAGAGCAGGAACACCGGCAGCACCGCGAACGCGCCGTAGACCGTCTGGTAGGTCGGCACCTGCACCAGGTAGTTGGCAAAGCCGCGTTTGCCGAGTTCGAGGGCGATGCTGGCCAGCAGGCTGCCCACGATCGCGTCGGGCCATCGCACGTGCGTGTTGGGCAGCCATCGGAACAGGCAGGCCAGCCCCAGCCAGCTGAGCGCCACCGGACCGAGGTTCAGCACGAAGCTCGCCGACGCCGGCAGCGTGCCGATCCAGCCGAGCGAGGCACCGATCAGGGTCGATGTCGCCCACAGGCTCACCGCCAGCGCGGGTGGCCCGACCGCCACCACCAGCAGGTACAGCGAGAGTCGCCTGAGCAGCGGACGGCTGCGTCGGACGTTCCAGATCTGATTGAAGGCGTTCTCGATGGTCAGCAGCATCGCCATCACCGCGCCGAGCAGCAGCAGCGATCCCACGAGCGTGAGCCCGTTGGCGTTGAGCGCGAACTGCTGCAGGTAGCGCAGCACCGTGCGCGACAGGTCCCCCGGCAGCATGCTCTTGAGCAGATGGTCTTCGAGCGCGCGCTGGAAATGATGGAACACCGGAAAGCGTGTGAACAGCGCGAAGCTCACCGCGAAGAAGGGCGCGATGGACAGCAGGGTCGTGAACGTGAGACTGCCCGCGATCTGGGCCAGGTGTTCCTTGCGGGCGCGGTGGACGGTGGTGCGGATCAGCTTGAGCATGTGTCGGCTCGAAGACTCGTGCCTGCCTGGCCTTCGAAGACAATGGGTCATGCTACAGGCGGATGAGCCGCTGAATCGGCGACCGAACGCGCGTGCGCTGCCTCCATCCCAACGCCCGGCCTTGCCGCTTTCCTAAGGCGACGCTAAGGAAGCGTCCGCAGAATTCCCTCGAGTCGGCATGAGTTTGTAACTGCCGTCACACCAAGCGTTGCAGAACTTTGGGGGGTGTCTCCCGAAACTGCGATTCGAGGCGCCGTGTGCGGGGTAACCCTTGTGCTGCTGTGCCCGGGAGGGGTGCGCGGCGAATGACGTGCGCCATTTGCAGAACAGACCTAGAACCGACAAATTGGACCATGAGCGGAACCATCGACATCTCGCTGGAAAGGCGTCCCAAGCCGGGTGACCAGCGTGCGTCGGCTTCGCGTTCGAGCGATGCGCTGATCTATGTGCTGCTGGTGCTGTTGACGCTGGGCGCGTGGCAGATCAGCCGCCAGGGTTACTTCGAAGCCGGCGACGACGTGGGTTACTGGCTGGGCGTGGCGGGCGGCGTGATGATGCTGGCGCTCTTCAGCTATCCGTTGCGCAAGTACGTCAAGGTGTTTCGCCGCTGGGGCAAGGTGAAGTGGTGGTTCCTGGTGCACATCACGCTGGGCATCGGCGGACCCTTGCTCATCCTCGTGCACTCCACCTTCCGTATCGGGTCGCTCAATGCTGCCGTGGCGCTGTACAGCATGCTCATCGTGGCGCTCAGCGGTGTCGTGGGGAGATTCATCTATCTGCGCGTCAACCGCGGCCTCGCGGGTGAGCAGACGACCCTGCGTGAGCTGCAGGCCAAGGCCGGACTCGACCAGAGCGAGGCGCGCTCCCGGCTGGCCTTCGCGCCCGCGGTCGAAGCGCAGCTGATGGCTTTCCACGAGCTGGAGCTCTCCGCCAAGCCCGGCTGGCCCACCTACCTGCGGCAGGTGCTGGTCCTGCCCATCGAGCAGTGGTTCATCTACCGATCCTGCGTGCGCGAACTCAAGGCGCCGTTGCAAAAGCTCTCCAAGCAGTTGCAGTGGACGTCGGCCGATCTCCGCAAACGCGACCGACTCGCGCGCAAGCTCATCCGGCAATACCTCACTTGCGTCGTGCGCGTGGCGCAGTACAGCGCTTACGAGCGCCTGTTCGCCCTCTGGCACGTGTTGCACGTGCCCTTCGTCTACATCCTGGTCATCAGTGCGGTGGTGCACGTGATCGCGGTGCACGCCTACTGAGCGCAGGACGGAATCGGTGCCATGGACTCGCCTTGCCCACCGACTGGCCAGCCGGGCGCTCGCCTGCCTGGCCTTGTGGCTGGTGGCGGGGGTGGTTCAGGCGCAGGGCATCGAGTCGGTGCTGTCCCCAGGCAAGGTGATCCAGGGCCACGTGAAGTGGGAAGACGAGTGCGCCGCGTGTCATGTCAAGTTCGACCGCAACGCCCAGGATCGGCTCTGCATGGACTGCCATAAGGACGTCGGCCAGGACGTGCGCGCCAAGGCTGGCTTCCACGGCCGCAGCAAGCCGCAGGCGTGTCGCACCTGCCACACCGATCACAAGGGGCGTGACGCCAAGATCGCGGAGTTCGACCAGCGGCAGTTCGACCATGCGTTGACCGACTACGCCCTGCGCGGCAAGCACCAGAAGGTCGAGTGCGCCAAGTGCCACCAGCCCAAGAAGAAGTGGCGAGACGCCCCCAGCGACTGCCTCGCGTGCCACCGCAGCGACGATGTCCACAAGGGCTCACTCGGCCCCAAGTGCGCTGATTGCCACACCGAGAGCACCTGGAAGGAAGCGAAGTTCGACCACGACAAGACGCGTTTCCCGCTCACCGGCAAACACGTGGACACCCAGTGCACCGACTGCCACAAGAAGGGCGCCGACTACAAGGAGGCGCCGCGCACCTGCATCGGTTGCCACAAGAAGGACGACGACAGCAGCAAGGGGCACAAGGGCCAATACGGCGAGAAGTGCGACAGCTGCCACGGCACCAAGGCCTGGAAGCCCTCGACCTTCAACCACGACACCGACACCAAGTACGCGCTGCGCGGCAAGCACCGGAACACGAAGTGCGGTGACTGCCACACCGGGCATCTGTACAAGGTCGAGGTGCCCACCGACTGCTACAGCTGCCACAAGAAGGACGACAAGCACAAGGAAACGCTGGGCCGCGACTGCGGGTCCTGCCACACCGAGCGCGATTGGAAGGAAAAGGCGAAGTTCGACCACGACAAGACCCGCTTCCCGCTGCTGGGCAAGCACGCCGAGGTGAAGTGCGACGCTTGCCACAAGAGCACGATGTTCAAGGAGGCGCCGCGCGAGTGCATCGGCTGCCACAAGAAGGACGACAAACACGAGGGCACGCTCGGCGAGGGCTGCGCCAGCTGCCACGGCGAGCGCGACTGGAAGACGACCCGTGGCCGCTTCGACCACGACAAGACCGAGTTCCGCTTGCGCAACGCGCATGCCGCGCCCAAGGTGGAGTGCAAGGCCTGCCACCAGGACCTCAAGAGCTTCCGCAAGACACCGACCGATTGCTACAGCTGCCACAAGAAGGACGACAAGCACGAAGCCCAGCTCGGCCGCGACTGCGCCCAGTGCCACGACGACAAGTCGTGGCGCGTGCCCGGCTTCAACCACGCGCGCACGCGCTTCCCGCTGGTGGGCCGGCATGTGCCGGTGGCGTGCAAGGAGTGCCACCTCACGCCGCGCTACAAGGATGCGCCGAGCGACTGCTACAGCTGCCACAAGAAGGACGACAAGCACAAGCTCGTGTTCGGCGTGAAGTGCGACAGCTGCCACAACGCGCGTGCCTGGGGGCTGTGGGACTACGACCACACCAAGCGGGCGCGCTTCGTTCTGGACGGCGGCCACGCCAAGCTCGCCTGCGACCGCTGCCACACCAAGCCGGCGCCGAGCGGCAAGGCCAGCGCCCAGGTGGGCGACACCTGCGTCGCCTGCCATCGTCGCGACGACGTGCACGACGGCGCCTTCGGCGCGACCTGCGAGCAGTGCCACTACACCGACCGCTGGAAACGCATCCGCACCCGGGTCGGCCAGGCCGATGATCCGGTGCCATCCACGTTGCTGGCCTCGGCCACCTGGACGCTGGGTGCCGCCAGCCATTTCTGGCGCGTGTCCGCCAAGAGGACCACGCCATGAGCAAGCTGTTCGCACCACGCCAGATCTGGCACTGGCTGGCCTCACTGTTGCTGGCCTGTGGGGCCTTCGGCGTGGGCGTGGTGTTCGCCCAGGCGGGAAACAGCGGAACAGCAGCGCGCAGCATCGATCACCTCAAGACCGGATTCCCTCTCACCGGCAGCCACGTCGATGCCCGCTGCGAGTCATGCCACGCCAACGGCGTGTTCAAGGGCACGCCGCGGGACTGCGCCTCGTGCCACCAGTCGGGCATGCGCCTGTCCCGCGGCAATGTGGTGATGCCGCAGCAGCATGTGCCCACCACGCAGTCGTGCGACACCTGCCACAGCACGCAGACTTTCGTGGGTGCGCGCTTCACCCACTCCGGCGTGACCATGGGCAGCTGCACGACTTGCCACAACGGCATCACCGCCTCCGGCAAGTCGCGCAACCACCTGCCCACCACGGCCTCCTGCGACAGCTGCCACCGCACCGGCGCCTGGATCCCCGCGGCCAACTTCGACCATGCCGGCGTGGTGCCCGGCACCTGCAACACCTGCCACAACGGCCAGCGCGCCACGGGCAAGGCGGCCCAGCACATCCCCGTGAGTGCCGCGCAGTCGTGCGACACCTGCCACCAGGGCTTCAATAACTGGCGCCCCACGGCCTGGAACCACACGCAGACGGTGGTGACAGCGCAGTGCGCGAGCTGCCACACCGGAGGCTTCCCGCCCGCCGACGGGCGACCCGCGAATCACATCCCCTACGCGGCGGTGGCCGTCACCGCCAGCGCCAACTGCGACACCTGCCACAAGGGCAGCTTCAGCACCTGGGCCAATGGCCGGCTCCACGCGAGCGTCAGCGTCTCGGGCAACTGCGTCACCTGCCACAGCGGCAGCTACCTCAATGCCGTCGGCAAGCCCAACACGCCGGTCCACACCGGGGTGACCAACTGCGAGAGCTGCCACACCACCAGCGGCTGGGCCGGGGCGCAGGTGAGCCACGCCAACTTCAATGCGGCCACCAACTGCGCCAGCTGCCACGGCGTTTCTGCCAGCGGCAAACCCGGCAACCACGTGCCGGTGGCGGCCACCAACTGCTTCGCCTGCCACAACGTGGCGCCGGCCGGCTGGAAGCCCACCAAGTGGACCCACACGCAGATGGTGGTCACCAATGCGTGTGCGAGCTGCCACAGCGGCGCCTACCCGCCCGCCGATGGCCGGCCCAGCAACCACATCCCGTACCAGACGGTGGCGGTGTCCGCCGCGGCCAATTGCGACGGCTGCCACAAGGGCAGCTTCGCCACCTGGGCCAACGGGCGGTTCCACAGCAACTACAGCGTCAGCAGCGGCTGCGCGAGCTGCCACACGCTGAGCGCCGCGGGCAGCTACCTCAATGCGGTCGGCAAGCCCAACACCGCCACCCACGCGAGCGTGACCGGCAACTGCGAGAGCTGCCACAAGTCGACGGCCAGCTGGTCGTCGGCCAGCGTGAGCCACGCCACCTTCACCGCGGCCACCAACTGCGCGAGCTGCCACGGCGTGTCCGCGAGTGGCGCGGCCGGCCAACCACATCCCCATCGGTGCGGCCAGCTGCTTCAGCTGCCACAACGTGGCCCCGGCGCGCTGGACGCCGACCAAGTGGAACCACACCCAGGTGACCGTGACGGCGCAGTGCTCGAGCTGCCACACCGGCAGCTACGCCGCGGCAGACGGGCGGCCCACCAACCACATCCCGTACCAGGCGGTGGCCGTCACGGCCGCGGCCAACTGCGATGGCTGCCACAAGGGCAGCTACACGAGCTGGGCCAACGGCCGGCTGCACACCAACTACTCGATCAGCACCGGCTGCTCCACCTGCCACACGCTGACGGCGGGCGGCACCTACCTCAATGCCGTGGGCAAGCCCAACACGCCGACGCACAGCACCGTGACCGGCAACTGCGAGAGCTGCCACCGCTCGACGGCCAGCTGGACGACCGTGACCTTCGCCCACTCCGCGGCCAATGCCGTGGGTACCGGCACCTGCGACACCTGCCACAACGGCAGCACCGCCAGGGGCAAGAGCGCCACCCACATCCCGATCCCGGCGGGTGCGGCCAAGTGCGATTCGTGCCACCGCTCGCAGGCCAGCTTCGCCACCTCGGTGACGATGAACCACACGGTGGTCACCACCGCCCAGTGCAAGTCGTGCCACAACGGCAGCTACACCTCGCAGGGCACGCAGGGCGCGCTGGCCAAGCCGACGAACCACATCCCCGAGGTGCAGCTGCTCAACGGCGCGGCCATGGACTGCAACGCCTGCCACACCAGCACCACCGCCTGGTCCAGCCAGCGCATGAACCACAACAACAGCCAGGGCAACGGCGCGGGCTGGTGCAAGGGCTGCCACACCAGCGGGCAGAGCTTCCTGGGCAACATGGAGAAGAAGTCGTTGACCCACGAGCGCTCCACCGGCGTCACCGACTGCTCGCAGTCCGGCTGCCACCGCCCGCTCGGCAACCGCGGAACGCCGTACACGAAGTGGTGATGCGGCACGTGCCACGCAGCTCGCCCGCCGCATCGATCCCAGAACAACACGCGCTGACGACATGAACCCAAGCCTCCGCCCCACCGCCATTGCCGCTGCCGCACTCGTCGGCCTCGTCGGTGCTGCACACGCCCAGACCCTCGACCAGTTCGAAGTGCGTCGCGAGGGCAACAACGCGGTCGTGCAGCTCAAGTTCTCCACCGAGGTGCAGTTCAAGCGATCGTTCTCCACCCGCTCGGGCGACCTCACGCTGATCTTCTACACGCTGCTCAACACCACCAACGCCGAGATCCGGGCCACGCAGACCCTGCGCCTCGGCGCGGCGCAAGGCCTGCCCTCGATGCTGCTGGCCGACGAGGCCGAGCGTGACCAGCGCGAACGCAAGATCGTGGTGCGCACCGCCGAAGCCACGCGTCTGACGGTGCGGGCCGGGCAGGGCAACCGCAGCATCGAAGTCGTGGTCGAGGGTGCGGCGCCGCTGGTGGGCGCGGCGCCCGCCGTTCCGCCGACCCGGCCGGCGCCGGCACCTGCGCCAGCGGCAGCCGCCGCCGCGGCCGCCGCGGTGCCGCTCGCGATCACCCCGGCCACGCTGCCGGAAGGAGACCGGCGCTTCGTGATCGTGCTGCAGTCGTCCACCACGCCGGACGCACGCATGCCGGCGCTGGTACCGCGCGGGCTGCAGAACTACGAGCTGTTCACCTCCGAGCGCGTGGTCGACGGTCAGAAGCGCTTCGAGGTGAACCTCGGCTACTTCTCGACCCGCACGCAGGCCGAGGCGGTGTTGCCGCAATTGCGGGCGTTTCCCGAAGCCAGCATCGCCGCGTTGACACCGGCACCGACCACGGTGGCCGCAGCACCCGCGCCCGCAGCGGCCCCGGCAGCGCCGCCTGCGCCCGCGACGGTGGCAGCCCCGATGCCAGCGCCTGCGCCTACAACGCCTCCGCAGCCGACACCGCAGCCGACACCGCAGGCGGTGCCGGCGGCTCCCGTGCCTGTGCCTGTGCCGCTTCCGGTACCTCGTTCCTCTTCCCGCAGCACCGCCCACCGTCCCTTCCGCCGCTCCGGCCACCGCGTCCGCTGCCACGAGCGAGCCGCCCCTGCCCACCAGCGCCGAGATCGAGACCCAGGCCACCGCGCTGCTGGCCGCCGCCAAGGCCGCCATGGCCCAGCTCAACTTCGTCGATGCCCTGCAGCCGCTCAACGAACTGCTCAACCTGCCGCCCAACCGCAGCACGCGCGAGGCGCAGGAACTGGCAGGCGTGTCGCGCGCCCGCTCGGGCGACGTGGCGCGTGCCCGCATCGAATTCGAGACCTACCTCAAGCTCTACCCGCAAGGCGAGGGTGCCGAACGCGTGCGGCGCGAGCTGGCGCAGCTGCCCGCGGCCGCGCCGGTGGTGGCTGAATCCGCCCGACCACGCATCGAAGCCGAGACCACGGTGACCGGCTCGGCCTCGATGTACTACTACGGCGGCAACGGGCGCGTGCGCAGCCAGGAGTTCAAGGACTCGCCGATCGCCGGGCTGCCGCAGGTGGCCGGCGACCCGCTGTTCAACTCGGACAAGTCGAACCAGCTGTTCAACGATGTGGACCTGAGCTGGCGCCGTCGTGACGCCGATCAGGACATGCGCTTCGTGTTCCGCGATTCGTACACCACCGACCTCGACCGCAGTGACAAGAGCAAGAACCGGCTGTCGTCGCTGTACTTCGACTACAAGTCGCTGGTCGACGGCTATGGCGTTCGCCTCGGCCGTCAGTCGCCCACGGGCGGCGGCGTGATGGGCCGCTTCGACGGCATCAGTGCCAACTACCTGCTGCGGCCCAAGCTGAAGGTGTCGGCGGTGGCCGGCGAGCCGACCGACAAGTTCTTCGAGAGCAAGCGTCGCTTCTACGGTGCCTCGGTCGATGCCGACGGCCTGCTGCCGAACTTCGGCGCCGGGCTGTATGCCATCCAGCAGTCGATCGACAGCGAGATCGATCGCCGCGCGCTGGGCCTGGACATGCGCTACTTCCGGGGCGGGGCCTCGGTGTTCTCGCAGTTCGACTACGACACCCTCATCAAGGGCCTGAACATCGCCACGGTGCAGGGCACCCTCGTGATGGAAGACAACACCATCTTCAACGCGCTGTACGACCGCCGCGCGCTGACCATGCTGACACTCGGCAACGCGCTCACCTTCGAGGACACCGCCAATCCCGGCGTGCTGTTCACGCGCATCCAGGACAAGCTGGCCACCACCACCCTCGAAGCCCTGCGCGAGCAGATCAAGGGCACGACGCCTTACATCACGCAGGCGCAGGTGGGCGTCACCACGCCGATCAACAAGACCTGGCAGTTGGGCGTCAGTGCGCAGCTCACCACCACCGGCGCGATTCCGCCGGTGCCCGGTGTCGTCGGCTTTGAGACGGGTCGGCCGGCGACAGGCAATATCTACACGCTCAGCGCGCAGCTGATCGGGCTGAACCTGTACTCGTCGCGCGACACCCACGTGTTCTCGTCCAGCGTGATCTCGAGCCCCAGCCTGAATGGCTTCCTGGTGTCGTACAACAACTCCTCGATCGCCTGGGACGTGTGGCAGCTCGAGCCGTCGCTGCAGTTCTACCGCGACCGCAATCCCGAGGGCAGCACCAACGAGCGCTGGACGCCGGGCGTGCGCGTCACCTATCGCGGCTTTGCGAAGTGGGCGCTGGAATCGAACCTCACCTACGAGATCGGCAAGGGCTCGCGCTCCGGTATCGATCCCGCCGATCCGACCAAGACGGTCACGACGAAGGACTCGTCGAACCGCGTCAACTACTCTCTCGGTGCCCGCTACGAGTTCTGAGCCGGCTCACACTCGCGGCGGCACCGGCCTCCCCTTCCCGAAAGCATCTGCCTGCGATGACCACCGACCTCTCCACTTTGCGACACCAGCTGCAGACGCTCAAGGCCCTGCACGAGGCTGGCGATCTGAGCGCACAGACCTACGAGCAAAGCCGCGCCGAGATCGAACGCAAGATCGTCGAGCAGGTGATGGGGGCTGCTGGCCCGGCCCCGGTATCGACCGGCGTGGCGGCCGCGGCGACGGGATCGCGTCCCTCGTGGGCCCTTCTGGGGGGTGTCGCGCTGGCCGCCGTGGGCTTGGCAGCGGCCGGGTACTGGTGGGCCGGTTCGCCCAACGCGGCGGGTTCAACGGCTAGCGTCGGTGCGAGCGGTGGCTCGAGCAGTGCCGAAGCGCCAAACCCGCCGAATCCTCACGCCACCGGACCCGGCCAGATGGCCGAGATGACCGAGAAGCTGGCCATCCGTCTGAAGGAGAAGCCAGACGACCCCGAAGGCTGGGTGATGCTTGCGCGCTCCTACGCAGTGCTCGGTCGCCACACCGACGCCGTGCCTGCGTACCGCCGCGCACTGGCCTTGCAGCCCGCACCCGATGCGCAGTTGCTGGCCGACTTCGCCGATGCGCTCGCGGTCACCTCGGACCGGCGCCTCGATGGCGAGGCCGGGCAGCTGATCGAACGTGCGCTCAAGCTCGATCCGGACAACCTCAAGGCCTTGTCACTGGCCGGTACCGCAGCCTTCGATCGCAAGGATTACGCCACGGCGGTCAAGCACTGGGAGCGCGTGCAGCAGGTGGCACCGGCCGACAGCATCTACCGCAGCCAGGTGCAGGGCAGCATCGCCGAGGCGCGCGAGCTGGGCAAGCTGCCGCCGGTGGCGACGATCACCGCAAGCACCTCTGCACTCAAGCCCGCGCCGGCCACCGCTCCCACGGCCACCAGCGCCGCGGCCACCCCGGCACGCGTGAGCGGCAGCGTGAAGCTCTCGTCTGCGCTGGCCGGCAAGGCCGCGCCCAACGACACCGTGTTCGTGTTCGCCCGCCCGGCGGACGGCTCGCGCATGCCGCTGGCCATCCTGCGCAAGCAGGTCAAGGACCTGCCACTGCAGTTCACGCTCGACGACAGCCTGTCGATGTCGCCTGCGGCCAAGCTCTCGGCGCACAAGACGGTGATGGTGGGCGCGCGCATCAGCAAAAGCGGTGACGCCATGCCGCCAACCCGGCGACTTCACCGGACTCACCGAGCCGGTGGCGGTGGGTTCGAGCGGCATCCAGGTCGAGATCGACCAGACCGTGCCCAAGTAGCCCGCGGACGCCCCGCCCATGGACTACCTCTACCTCTACGCCGCGGTGCTGGTGCTGGTGCTGGTGTTCTACGTGCGCCGCCAGAAGCGGGTGCACGCGAGTCACCATCGCGAACTCAAGGAGAACGTCGAAGCGGGCCTGGTGGAGCCGGCCTCGCTGCACCCGGTCATCAACCCAGCGCGCTGCATCGGTTCGGGCTCGTGCGCCGCGGCCTGCCCCGAGGACGCGCTGGGCATGGTCAACGGCAAGGCGGTGCTCAAGAACGCCTCGGCCTGCATCGGCCACGGCGCGTGCATGGCGGCGTGTCCGGTCGCAGGCCATCAGCCTGGTGTTCGGCACCGAGCGCCGCGGGATGGACATCCCGAACATCAGTGCCGACTTCGAGACCAATGTGCCGGGCATCTACATCGCTGGCGAACTGGGCGGCATGGGACTGGTGCGCAAGGCTGCCGAGCAGGGCCGCCAGGCCATGGAGGCGATTCGCAAGCACCGGCCACGCCGTCGTGAGGATCTGGATGTGCTGATCGTCGGCTGCGGGCCCGCCGGCCTCTCGGCCGGTCTCACCGCCATCCAGCACGAGATGCGCTACCGCATCATCGAGCAGGAGGACTCGCTCGGCGGCGCGGTCTACCACTACCCGCGCAACAAGATCACCATGACCGCGCCGGTCAAGCTGGCGCTGGTGGGCAAGGTGAAGTTCGGCGAGGTCAGCAAGGAGAAGCTGCTCGAGTTCTGGAACAGCGTGGTCGAGCGCACCGGCCTGAAGATCGCCTACCGCGAACGCCTGACCGGCATCGAGCGGCGTGGCGACGGCTTCGTGGTGCAGACGAGCAAGGGCACCTACAGCACGCAGCTCGGTCTTGCTGGCCATGGGCCGCCGCGGCACGCCGCGCAAGCTCGACGTTCCGGGCGAAGAGAGCTCGAAGGTGGTGTATCGCCTGGTGGACCCGGAGCAGTACCGGGACAAGAAGGTGCTGGTGGTGGGCGGTGGCGACAGCGCGCTCGAGGCGGCCATTGCCATCGCCGAGCAGACCGGCTCGCAGGTGATCCTGTCCTACCGCAGCGCGGTGTTCGGCCGGGTCAAGGCCAAGAACCGCCAGCGACTCGAAGCGCTCCAGAAGGCCGGCGACATCCAGGTGTTGCTTGAATCCAAGGTGAAGTCCATCGAGGTCGATGCGGTGCAGATCGAGGCGGGCGGCGCGATCAAGCGCTATGACAACGACGCGGTCATCGTGTGCGCCGGCGGCGAGTTGCCGACCCCGCTGCTGCAGAAGGTGGGTATCGAGTTCGAGACGAAGTTCGGCACGCGCTGAGGCGCACCAGGCCGGTCTGGCCTCAGCGCCGCAGACGGTAGCCGCGTCCGCGGATCGTCTCGATCAGCTCACGCCCGAGCTTGCGGCGCAGGGCAGCGATGTGGACCTCGAGCGCATTCTCGGGGTAGCGTGCTTCGCCGATCAGGCTCGTGGCCAACGCCGACTTGGCGACCAATTCTCCCGGGGCATCGGCCAGGGCGAAGACGACCGACCACTCGCGCTCCGTCAGCGCCACCTCGCGGCCGTTGCGCCAGGCCTTGCGTTCGCGCAGCATGAACTCAACCTCGCCGCATCGAAAGCGCTGGTCACCGATCTGCGGCATGTGGGACAGCGTCTCGACGATGCGATCAAGCAGCGCGGGTGTCGGTGCGGCCTCCGCATCCAGGATGAGCTGACAGGCCAGGGTGTTGAGCTCGCGGGCCACCGGGGCAGCGTCCGCGGCCGAGGTGACCAGCAACAGCGGGCGCTCCGCATCCTTCTGACGCCACGACTTGAGCCAGGCCAACGCCGCTTCGGGCGCCGGTGGCCAGGCAGCGATCACGGCATCGTGGCGGGTGCCGTCGAAGGATGCCGGTCCGCACAACGCCTCAGACCAGGTGACCAGGTGGCCCTGTTGCGACAGACGCGCGACGATGGGCTGCGCGAATTCGTCTCGCGCGCAGATCAGCAGAACTCTCATGGCTCCCTCGGATGCAGACCGCCGCTCGCGGCGACGGGCCTTGCCTGCCCGGCGATCGGCACTCACGAGAGACCGTGCTGTGCACAATTCGCAGGACGTCGTGTCGATCTGGACCTGTAGTCTGTCGGGGGCCGCTTAAGGGAGCCTGAAGTGCACCCGCTGCGGCCCGCCCACAATCCGCTTTTGGCATGCGCCTGCGTGACTGGCGCGAGCGGAGGCCGCGACACCCAACAAGGAGTGCATTCATGCTGATCAACTGCGTGGCGTACCAGGAGGGCGCCCGTCTGGTCGACCTGCCGATCGAGGCCATCAGTAGCTATCTCGACCGTCCGGGCTGCTTCGTCTGGGTGGCGCTGCGTGATCCCAGTGCCGAAGAGCTCGAAGCCATGCGGCTCGAGTTCAACCTGCACCCCCTGGCGGTGGAAGACGCCAGCCATGGCCACCAGCGGCCCAAGGTGGAAGAGTACGGCGACAGCCTTTTCGTGGTGATGCAGCTCGTCGAGTTCGTCGACGGCGATCTCTCGGTGGGCGAGGTGATGGTATTCGCAGGGCCCAATTTCGTGCTGTCGGTGCGCACGGGCAGTCAGCAGAACTTCCTTGGTGTGCGTGGGCGCTGCGAGCGCGAACCGCAGTTGCTCAAGCAGGGTTCGGGCTATGTGCTCTATGCCCTGATGGATGCAGTGGTCGACCGCTACTTTCCAATCCTGGAAGTGCTGCAGACCGAGCTGGAGAGCATCGAGGAACGCATCTTCATCCGCGGCGCCTCGCGCACGAACATCCAGCGGCTCTATGAACTCAAGCGCCAGGTGACGACGCTCAAGCATGCCGTGTCGCCCGCCCTGCAGTTCTCGGGCAAGCTGTATGGTGGCCGGGTGCCGGCGGTGTGCGAGCGGACGCAGGCCTACTTCCGTGATGTGGGTGACCACCTGGCCCGGATCGACACCGCCATCGATTCGATCCGCGACACCATCGGCACGGCCATTGCCGTGAACCTGTCGATGACCACCATCGAGGACGGCGAAGTCACCAAGCGGCTGGCCGCCTGGGCCGCAATCTTTGCGGTGGCCACCGCGTTTGCTGGCATCTGGGGCATGAACTTCGAATACATGCCTGAGCTCAAGCTGCGTTGGGGCTACCCGACCGCGCTGGTGCTGATCTTGTGCACTTGCGGGTTCGTCTGGTGGCGATTCCGGCGCGCGCGCTGGTTGTAGCCGCCGTCGAGAACCTTGGGCCGCCTGCGGAAAGCCTCGCTGTCAGCCCGGATGCGTCGCGTCGATCCAGGGCACGTTCTCGGGCGGCTCGGCGGGTTCGATGTCGAGATTGACGGCCACCGCCTCGCCATCGCTGCGCACCAGCACGCACTCGAGCACCTCGGTCGGGCTGGCGTTGATCTCCTGGTGCGGCACGTAGGGTGGCACATAGATGAAGTCGCCCGGCCCGGCCTCCGCCGTGAACTCAAGCCGCTCGCCCCAGCGCATGCGCGCGCGGCCCTTGATCACGTAGATCACGCTCTCCAGCGGACCGTGGTGATGCGCTCCGGTCTTGGCGTTGGCGTGGATGTGCACCGTGCCGGCCCACAGTTTCTGGGCGCCCATGCGGGCGAAATTGACAGCCGCACGACGGTCCATGCCCGGCGTCTGCGCGGTGTTCGGGTCGAGCTGATCGGCGCCCACCACGCGCACGCCATCGTGCTTCCAGGCGGGAGAGGGAGCAGAAGTGTCTTGGCTCATGGTGGTCATGGCGGAAGTCCGGTGTCGCATTCTGACCGCGTCGGCATACTCGCATCTCGTGTTTCGAATCTCGCACCTCGACAGCAAGGAGACGACATGGCTGAACTGATCGAATTCAAGCGCCCCGACGGGCTGGCGGTGAAGGGCTGGCTGGCCAGCGCGAAGCAGCCGTTGGGCGCGGTGGTGGTGATCCAGGAATGGTGGGGACTGAACGACCAGATCCGCGGCGTGGCGCAGCGCTTCGCCGACGCAGGCTTCACTGCGCTCGTGCCCGACCTCTACCGCGGCAAGAGCACCGTGGAGGCCGAAGAGGCGCACCACCTGATGACCGGCCTGAACTTCGGCGATGCCGCCTCGCAGGACGTGCGCGGCGCGGTGCAGTACCTCAAGGCCCGCAAGGCCGGCAGCGGCAAGGTCGGGGTCACCGGCTACTGCATGGGTGGCGCCCTGACCGTCCTCGCGTCAACCATGGTGCCCGAGGCCGACGCCGCAGTGGTCTGGTACGGCTACCCGCCGCTGGAGTATGTGGATGCGTCGAAGATCAAGTTGCCGATGCAGGCGCACTGGGCGACGCAGGACGGCGCCTTCGCGATCGACGGCGTCGACCAGCTCGAGGCCAAGTTCGAGGAAGCCAAGGTCGCTACGAGGCCACCGGTATCTGGCGCACCACGCCTTTGCCAACGAGACCGCTCAGGGCCCGCACCGCATCGCGATGACGCAGTACGACCCGGTCTGGGCTCAGATGGCCTGGGACCGCACGATGCGCTTCTTCGGTCGCACCGTCGGCTGAACGGCTGCAGGGCCCTGCTGCGGAGCCGTTGAGGCCAGGGCTCATCATGCGGCCCAGCCGCCAGTTGCCGACCCTGCTGCTGGCGACACGCCGGCGCGCGTCGGCTGGTGCGCCAAGGAAGACTCTTCAGGCGCCGCTGCGCAGTCCAGACAACCCCAGCTGGATCACGAGGCCCGCCAGTCCACTGCCCAGCACCACGGGAATCACGCCCAGCTTGAAGCGGAAGAGCGCGAGGGCGGCCACCAGGCCGATCGCCGCTGCAGCCCACTCGAACGCGCCGCCCGGGCCAGTGGGCCAGAGCACGTGGTAGGCAAAGAACACCGCGAGGTTCACGATGACGCCGACCACGGCCGCGGTGATGGCGGTCAGCGGCGCGGTGAACTGCAGCTTGCCGTGGGTCGTCTCGATGAACGGGCCGCCCAGCAGGATGAAGCAGAACGAGGGCAGGAAGGTGAAGAAGGTCACCACCGTGGCCGCGACCGCGCCGGCGAGGAACAGCGCGTCGCCGCCGAACAGCGCGCGGGTCCAGCCGCCCACGAAGCCGACGAAAGCCACCACCATGATGAGCGGCCCGGGCGTGGTCTCGCCGAGCGCCAGGCCGTCGATCATCTGCGGGGCGGTGAGCCAGTGGTAGTGGTCGACCGCGCCCTGGTACACGTAGGGCAGCACCGCGTAGGCGCCGCCGAAGGTGAGCAGCGCGGCCTTGGTGAAGAACCAGGCCATCTGCGTGAGCGTGGCGTCCCAGCCATAGAGGGCGGTCAGCGTGCCGATGGCCAGCAGCCACAAGCCGCAGGCACACCACCAGCACGCGCCGGAACCGCGGCCAGGTGAACCGCGCGTGCGCGCGGCGTCGGCGTGTCGTCGTCGATGAGCGCCGGGCCGAATGCTCGCGCCGTGCCGTGCCCGCCGCCGGTCTGGAACGTGCTCGGGCGCGAACCGCCCGCCGAGATGGCCGATCGAGGCCGCCGCCAGCACGATGAGCGGGAACGGCACGTCCAGCGCGAAGATGGCGACGAAGGCGGCCGACCGCGATCCCCCACAGCCAGCCGTTCTTCGAGCGCCCGCGAGCCGATGCGCCATGCCGCATGCACCACCAGCGCCGTCACCGCCGGCTTGATGCCGTAGAAGATGCCGGCCACGACCGGCACGCTGCCGTAGGCCACGTAGACCCACGACAGCGCGATCAGGATGAACAGCGACGGCAGCACGAACAGGCCGCCGGCGACGATGCCGCCCCAGGTGCGGTGCATCAGCCAGCCGATGTAGGTGGCGAGCTGCTGGGCCTCGGGGCCGGGCAGCACCATGCAGTAGTTCAGCGCGTGGAGGAAGCGCCGCTCCGAGATCCAGCGGCGGCGCTCGACCAGCTCCTCGTGCATGATCGCGATCTGCCCGGCCGGTCCGCCGAAGCTGATGAAGCCGAGCTTGAGCCAGAAGGCGAAGGCCTGCGCGCGGGTGACCGGCTCGGGCGCACCCGGCGAGCGGTCGGGATCGCTGTTCGGCAAGGCAGGCATGGATGGTCGGATGCTACAGGGGGCCTGTCGCGAAGCGGTCGCGCGGGACCGGCGCCCCTCACGGTCTGCACGGCAGCCAGTCGGTCGCGGAGCATTGTGAAGTACAATTCATAGCGCTTTCCTGACCGCGCCTCACCCACCACGCTTCACTTCAACCGGCTGCAGGTTGCAGCAAGGAGGTTTCCATGCACCGTCGATTCCTCGTGGTCCTGGCCATGCTGCTGGCCCCGTTGCCTTCGTTCACCCATGCCGGCGAGGTGCAGGTGGCCGTGGCCGCCAACTTCGCCGGGCCGCTGGCGCAGGATCGGCGAGGCCTTCACGGCCGCCACCGGCCACACGCTGAAGGTGTCGGCCGGCGCCACCGGCAAGTTCTACGCGCAGATCGTCGCCGGCGCGCCGTTCGAGGTGCTGATCGCCGCCGACGACGAGACGCCGAAGCAAGCTGATCGCCGAGGGCCATGCCGTGGCCGGCAGCAACTTCACCTACGCCATCGGCAAGCTGGTGCTGTGGAGCGCGCAGCCCGGGCTTCGTCGACGACCAGGGCGCGGTGCTGGCGTCGGGCAAGGTTCGCGCACCTGGCCATCGCCAACCCCAAGGTCGCGCCCTACGGCGCGGCGGCGATGGAGGTGCTCAAGGCGCGCGGGCTCGCGCGACGCGCTGGCGCCCAAGCTCGTGACCGGCGAGAGCATCGCGCAGGCCTACCAGTTCGTGCTCACCGGCAATGCCGAGCTCGGCTTCGTCGCGCTGTCGCAGGTGGCGGTGCCCGGCAAGCCGGCGACCGGGCTCGTACTGGCTCGTGCCGCGCAGCCTGTACGGCGAGATCCGCCAGGACGCCGTGCTGCTCAAGGCCGGCGAGAAGAACCCGGCCGCCGCCGCGTTGCTGGCCTACCTGAAGAGCGACGCCGGCCCGCGCGCGTGATCCAGGCCTACGGCTACGGCCTCTGACCGACGACGGCCGCGCAGCGCATGAGCGCCGCCGACTGGAGCGCCGTCCGCCTGACCGCCGAGCTGGCGGCGCTGACCACCGTGCTGCTGCTGCTCGTCGGCACGCCGATCGCCTGGTGGCTGGCGCGCACGCGCTCGCCGGCCAAGCCGCTGGTGGCCGCGCTGGTGGCGATGCCGCTGGTGCTGCCGCCCACGGTGCTCGGCTTCTACCTGCTGCTGCTGATGGGGCCGCAGGGGCCGGTGGGCCAGCTCACGCAGGCGCTCGGGCTCGGGCCGGCTGCCCTTCACCTTTGCCGGGCTGGTGGTGGCCTCGGTGCTGTACTCGATGCCCTTCGTCGTGCAGCCGCTGCAGCAGGCCTTCGAGGCCATCCCCGAGCGCACGCTGGAAGCCGCCGCCACGCTGCGCGCCGGCCCCTGGGACCGCTTCTTCAGCGTCGCGCTGCCGCTGGCGCGGCCCGGGCTTCGTGACGGCCAGCGTGCTGGGCTTCGCGCACACCGTGGGCGAGTTCGGCGTGGTGCTGATGATCGGCGGCAACATCCCCGGCAAGACGCGCGTGCTGTCGGTGGCGATCTACGACCATGTCGAGGCCAGCGAGTTCGCCGACGCGCACCGCCTGGCCGCCGGCATGGTGGTGTTCGCGCTGGTGGTGCTGGTGACGCTGTACGTCGTCAACCGGCCGCCGCGCGACGACGCGGGCAGCGCGCGCGCATGATCGAGGCGCAGCCTGCGCGCTGCCGCGCCGCGACTTCACGCTCGACGTGGCGCTCGCGCTGCCCGAGCGCGGCGTCACCGCGCTGTTCGGCCCGTCGGGCTGCGGCAAGACGACGGTGCTGCGCGCGCTGGCCGGGCTGGAGCGCGCCGCGGGCCGCGTGGCGCTCGGCGACGAGGTCTGGCAGGACGACGCGCACGCGGCACTTCGTGCCCACGCACCAGCGCGCGATCGGCTACGTGATCCAGGAGGCGGCGCTGTTCCCGCACCTCGACGTGCGCGCGCAACCTCGACTACGGCCTGCGCGCGCATCGCGGCCGGCGCAGCGCCGCATCGCGCTCGACCAGGTGGTCGAGCTGCTCGGCATCGGCCCCCTGCTGGCGCGGCGGCCCGACACGCTGTCGGGCGGCGAGCGCCAGCGCGTGGCGATCGCCCGCGCGCTGGCCACCAGCCCGGCGCTGCTGCTGATGGACGAGCCGCTGGCCGCGCTCGACGCGCCGCGCAAGGCCGAGATGCTGCCCTACCTGGAGCGGCTGCACGAGGAACTGGCGATCCCCATCGTCTACGTCAGCCACGCGATCGACGAGGTGGCGCGCCTGGCCGACCACCTGGTGCTGATGGACGCCGGCCGCGTGCTGGCCGACGGGCCGCTGGCCGACATGCTGGCGCGGCTGGACCTGCCGCTGGCGCTGCGGCGACGACGCCGGCGTGGTGCTCGACGGCATCGTCGGCGAGCGCGATGCGCGCTGGCACCTGGCGCGGCTCGATGTCGGCGGCGGCGCCTGCAGCCTGTGGGCGCGCGACCAGGGCCTGCCCGCTCGGGCCGCCGCGTGCGCGCTGCGCGTGCTGGCGCGCGACGTCAGCCTGGCCCGCGACGCCGCAGACCGGCACCAGCATCGGCAACCAGCTGCGCGGCCCGTCGAGGCGATCGCCGACGACGAACACCCGGCGCTGGCGCTGGTGCGCGTGCGCGTCGGGCGCGCGTGCCGCTGGTGGCGCGGCTCACGCGCCGCTCGGTGCACGCGCTCGGCGCTCGCGTCGGCATGCCGGTGTGGGCGCAGGTGAAGACCGTGGCCTTGATGGAATGAGCGTGGCAAGGTGACAGCGCTGACGGTCACCTGCTCAGCGGCGAATCTGCAAGCTCGCCGGCCGGCTGGACGCGCGCTTCTTCGCGCTGCTCGAGGCGCTGCGACGCCACCGGCTCCATCAACCGCGCCGCGCGCACCGCGGGCCTGAGCTACAAGGGCGCGTGGCTGCTGCTGGAGACGGCCTGCAACCTGGCCAACGAGCCGCTGCTCGAGACCGCGACCGGCGGCGCCGGCGGCGGCGGCACGCGCCTGACCGACGGCCGCGCGCGGCCTGCTCGCGCGCCTGGCGCGCGCTGCAGGACGAGCACCGCGAGTTCCTGCGCGCTGCAGGAGGCGCGCCTGGCCCAACTGCCCGCCCTGCACGGGCTGCTCCGGAGAATGTCCATGAAGACCACCGCACGCAATCAGTTCGCCGGCACCGTCAAGCGCGCTCGAGACTCGGCCCGGTGTCGGCCGCAGGTGACGATCGCGCTGAAGGCCGGCGACGAGATCACCGCGACCATGACCAGCGCCGCCGCGCAGCGGCTGAAGCTGAAGAAGGGCAAGGAAGCGCTGGCGCTGATCAAGGCCTCGGCCATGGTGCTGGTGACCGACTTCGCGGGCTGGCAGCTGTCGGCGCGCAACCAGCTGGCCGGCACCGTCTCGCGCATCGAACGCGGCGCGGTGTCGTCGCTGGTGATCCTCACGCTGCCCGGCGGTGCGGCGCTCACGGCCAGCGTCACCAACGAAGGCGTGGAGGCGCTCGACCTGAAGGTCGGCAGCGCGGCCACCGCCGTGTTCAAGGCCTATTCGGTGATGGTGGCGGCGCAGGGCTGAGGCCTGCACTCGGGTGGCCCGGCAAGCCGACGCGTGCGGGTGCCGCAGCGCGCGTTCAGCCGTGCTGCAGACCCGTGGCCAGCACGCCGGCGATGCAGATGGCCTCGTCTTCGTCGCCCGTGCCGCCTGAGGCACCAGCTGCGCCGATGACATGGCCCTGGCTGTCCTTGATGAGCACTGCCCCTGGCTGCGGCAGGAAGCGGCCCTGCGCAGTGGCGGACAAGGTCACGAAGAAGTTGGGGTTCTCCTTGGCGCGCTGCGCCAGCACCCGGCTGGACACGCCCATGCCGATCGCCCCCCAGCCCTTGCCGGTGGCCACGTCGATGCGGAACATGCTGGCGCCGTCCTGGCGCTGGGCCGACTTGACGTGCCCGGACTCGTCGAGCACCACCACCGCCATCGGCTTGTAGCCGGCGGCGTCGGAAGCGGCGAAGGCGGCCTGGATGATGTGGTTGGCTTGCGCCAGCGTGAGTGCGGTCATGGGGTGGAGGTCCTGTGAATGGGTCGCCGAGCGGCGAGTCCGTGCCCGCCGCAGCGAGGCAAGTCTAAGCCGGGCGCAGCGTCAGCCCGCGGGAGCCGTCGCGCCGACCGGGGCCTGAACCGCTCCTTGCCAGTAGGTGGTGTCGCCATAGGTGTGCTTGAGGAAATCGATCCACAGCCGCACCCGCAGCGCCAGGTGCTTGGCGTGCGGGAACACGGCGTAGATGCCGTTGGGCGGCGCGGCGTAGTCGTCGAGCACCGACACCAGCGTGCCCGCCGCCACCTCGCGCTCCACCTCCCAGGTCGAGCGCCAGGCCAGGCCCAGGCCGGCGGCGCACCACTCGTGCAGCACCTGGCCGTCGCTGCAGTCGAGGCGGCCGCTCGGGCGCAGGTGGGTCAATGCGCCATCCACCATGAAAGCCCACCCGCGGGTCTGGCTGGCGTCCGAACTCAGGGTGAGGCACTGGTGGCGCAGCAGGTCGCCCGGCTGCTTGGGCGTGCCGGCGCGTTTGAGGTAGGCGGGCGTGGCCACGCACAGCCGCCGGTTGTCGGCCATGCGCACGCTGATCAGGCTGCTGTCGGGCAGGTCGCCCACCCGCACCGCGCAGTCGTAGCCTTCGTTGACGATGTCCACCACGCGGTCGCTCAGGTTGAGCGACACGCTCACGTCCGGGTGCAGGGCAAGAAAGCGCGGCACCAGCGGCGCCACGTGGCGGCGGCCGAAACCCGCCGGCGCGGTCACGCGCAGGTGCCCACTGGCCTTGACGCCACCGGCGCTCACGCTGGCTTCGGCATGGGCCAGATCGGCCAGCAGGCGCTGGCAGTCTTCGAGGAAGGCGCTGCCTTCATGGGTGAGCGTGATGCGCCGGGTGGTGCGCAGCATCAGCTTCACCCCCAGGCGCTGCTCGAGGGCGTCGATGCGCCGGCCGATCACCGCCGGGGCCACGCCTTCGGCGTTCGCGGCCGCCGTGAGGCTGCCCTTGCTCGCCACGGCTACGAACGATTCGATTTGCTTTAACCGATCCATTGCTGCCGATTATGCGCGGCGAAGTCAGGGATCGCGAGGGGCGTCAAGGCCGACAATGCCATCGGCGACCAGGCGGTCAATGGCCTCTGTGCTGTACCCCAGTGTGGTCAGAAGCGAGTGTGTGTGCTCACCTAAGCGTGGTGGATTGAGCCGCAGCGGCAGGCGCTGGCCTTGCAGCGTGAGCGGCAGCAGCGGTGTCAGCGTGTCGCGGCCATCCGGCAGCGTCAGCGGTGCCAGCCCGCCCGTGCCGAGCAGGTGCGGGTCGTCGAACAACTGCTCGGGCCGGGTGATCGGCGCGTAGGGCAGGCCATGGGCCTCGAACAGCGCGCTCACGTCGGCCGCGCGGCGCGGGGCCAGGCGCTCGCGCAGCAACGGCAGCAACCACTCTCGCGCCAGCACCCGCTGGTTGTTGGTGGCCAGGCGCGGGTCGGCGCGCAGGTCGGCAAAGCCGAAGGCGTCGCAGAACAGCGCCCATTGGGTGTCGGTCACCACCGCCAGAAACATCTGTTCGCCCTCGGCCACGCTGAACACGTCGTAGACGCCCCAGGAGGAGATGCGGCTGGGCATGGGTGCGGCGGGCTGCCCGGTGACGGCGAACTGCATCATGTGCTGCGCCACCAGGAACACGTTGTTCTCGAAGAGCGCGCTCTGCACCTCCTGGCCCTGGCCGGTGCGCTGCCGGCGCGGTCGCGCTGCAGCAGCGCGGCCAGCACGCCGATGGCGCCGAACATGCCGCCCATGATGTCGTTCACGCTGGTGCCGGCGCGCAGCGGGTCGCCCGCGCGGCCGGTCATGTAGGCCAGCCCGCCCATCATCTGCACCACCTCGTCGAGCGCCGTGCGGTGCTCGTAGGGGCCCGGCAGGAAGCCCTTGTGCGACACGCACACCAGGCGCGGATTGAGCTTGTGCAGCGAAGCCGGGTCCAGGCCCAGCGCCGCCATGGTGCCGGCCTTGAAGTTCTCGCTGAAGACGTCCGCGCCGGCCACCAGCTTGAGCACGATCTCGCGGCCGCGCGGGTCCTTGGCATTGACCGCCAGCCTCTGCTTGTTGCGGTTGAACATCGCGTAGAAGCCGGCGCCCGAACCCAGCAGGCGGCGGGTGTTGTCACCGGCCAGGGGCTCGACCTTGATGACCTCGGCGCCCAGATCGGCCAGGATCATGCCGCAGGTCGGGCCCATCACCATGTGGGTGAACTCCACCACGCGCACGCCCGCCAGCGGCAAGGCGCCAGCGCCGGTGGCAGCGCCGCTGGGAGGTGTCGCCGGTGCGGCGGTGTCGGCAGACGGGTGGGGCATCGATCGGGTCTCCTCGGGGGACGCCAGCTTACTGCCCTCGCCGCGATCTTTGCGTCGGCGTCAGGGATCCTGCACGCTCGGCGTCAGCAATCCCGGCCCCTGGATGGCATAGATTCTCAGGATGAGCCAAGCCGCGTCCGCATCCGATGCACCCACGTCCCCGCGGGCCGTGCTCTTCGACGCCTACGGCACGCTGTTCGACGTCTACAGCGTCGGCCTGCTGGCCGAGCAGATGTTTCCCGGGCAAGGCGACGCGCCTGGCGCAGTTGTGGCGCGAAAAGCAGATCGAGTACACGCACCTGTGCTCGATGAGCGATCGCTACCGCCCCTTCTGGGAGCTCACCCGTGCCGGCCTGCGTTTCGCGGCGCAACGCCTGGGCCTGGCGCTCGACGCCGCGGCCGAGGACCGGCTGATGAACCAGTACCGGCACCTGAGCGCGTTCCCCGAGAACAAGGACGTGCTGCACCAACTCAGGCAGCGCGGCATCCCGGCCGGCATTCTCAGCAATGGTGACCCCGAAATGCTGGGCGTGGCGGTCAAGAGCGCGGGCTTCTCCGGGCTGCTGACCCACGTGCTCAGCGTGCATGCCCTGCGCAAGTACAAGACCGACCCCGCGGCCTATGCGCTGGGCCCCCAGGCCCTCAACCTCCCGGTGGGTGAGATCCTGTTCGTGTCCAGCAATGGCTGGGACGCCATCGGCGCCACCTGGCATGGCTACACCACGCTGTGGGTCAATCGCGCCGGCCTGCCGCTCGAGCAACTTGACACCGCGCCCACCCGCATCGGCACCAGCCTGCGGGACGTGCTGGGATTCTTCCCGGCACCGTGAGCGGCTGCATCCGGAGCTGACGCTTCACCCTTTTCCCTCCTCGTTCCACTGAGCCTTCCAGACCTTTTTCGACATCGAGATCCGACATGACTGCACGCACCACCGTCCACGGCCTTCAAGTGGCAACGCCGCTCTACCGCTTCATCGAAGACCGGGTGCTGCCCGGCACGGGCGTGGCCAGCAGCACGTTCTGGAAGGGCTTTGATGCCATCGTGCACGAGCTTGCGCCCAAGAACGCTGCGCTGCTGGCCGAGCGCGACCGCTTGCAGGCTGCGATCGACGGCTGGCACACGGCGCACCCGGGACCGATTGGCGACATGAAGGCGTACCGAAACTTCCTCAAGGAAATCGGCTACCTGCGCAAGCCGCCGGGCAAGGTGAAGGTGAGCACCGCCAACGTCGACGCCGAACTGGCGCGGCAGGCCGGCCCGCAACTGGTGGTGCCGATCCTGAACGCGCGCTACGCGCTGAATGCGGCCAACGCCCGCTGGGGTTCGTTGTACGACGCGCTCTATGGCACCGATGCCCTGCCTGAAGCCGGGGGTGCCGATCGTGGCAAGGCCTACAACCCGGTGCGTGGTGCCAAGGTCATCGAGTACGCGCGTCATGTGCTGGACCGCACCGTGCCGCTCAAGAAGGGCTCGCACGTCGACTCGGTGGGATATCGCGTGCAGGACGGCAAGCTGCGTGTGGCGTTGAAGGACGGGTCGTCGAGCGGGCTCGCCGACAAGTCGCAGTTCGTGGGCTACCAGGGCGAGGCCGCCGCACCGAGCGGCGTGCTGCTGGTCCACCACGGCCTGCACCTGGACATCCGCATCGACCGCAGCACGCCCATCGGACTGAGCGACCCGGCCGGCGTGTCGGACCTCGTGCTCGAGTCGGCGCTGTCCACCATCCTCGATCTCGAGGACTCCGTGGCGGCCGTGGACGCCGAGGACAAGCTGCTGGGCTACAGCAACTGGCTGGGCATCCTGCAGGGCACGCTGACCGAAGAGGTGAGCAAGGGCGGCAAGGTGTTCGTGCGCGGCCTGAACGACGACCGCCTCTACACCGGCCCGAAGGGCGAACCGGTCACGCTGCACGGCCGCTCGCTGATGTTCGTGCGCAATGTCGGCCACCTGATGACCAACCCGGCCATCCTCTATGCCGCGGGCAAGGAGATTCCCGAAGGGCATCTTGGATGCGGTGGTCACCACCACCATCGCCGTGCACGACCTCAAGCGCCAGGGCAAGCCGGGCCTGAAGAACTCGCGCACCGGCTCGGTCTACATCGTCAAGCCCAAGATGCACGGGCCCGACGAGGTGGCCTTCGCCAGCGAGCTGTTCGGCCGTGTCGAGCAGCTGCTCGGACTGCCCGACAGCACCGTCAAGCTCGGCATCATGGACGAGGAGCGCCGCACCAGCGTCAACCTCAAGGCCTGCATTGCCGCGGCCGAAAGCCGCGTGGCGTTCATCAACACCGGCTTCCTCGACCGCACCGGCGACGAGATGCATACCGCGATGCTGGCCGGCCCGATGATGCGCAAGGGCGACATGAAGAGCAGTGCCTGGATCCAGGCCTACGAGAAGAGCAACGTGCTGACCGGGCTGGCCTGTGGCCTGCGTGGCAAGGCGCAGATCGGCAAGGGCATGTGGGCCATGCCCGACCTGATGGCCGCGATGCTGCAGCAGAAGATCGGCCACCCGAAGGCCGGTGCCAACACCGCCTGGGTGCCCAGCCCCACGGCCGCCACGCTGCACGCGCTGCACTACCACCAGGTCGATGTGTTCGCGGTGCAGAAGCAGCTGGAGAAGACCAAGCTCGACGCCGAGTGGGACGACCTGCTCAAGGGCCTGCTCACCGTGCCGGTGGTCGCGCGCGCCGACTGGAGCGTGGCCGAACGCCAGCAGGAGCTCGACAACAACGTGCAAGGCATCCTCGGCTACGTGGTGCGCTGGGTCGACCAGGGCGTGGGCTGCTCCAAGGTGCCCGACATCCACGACGTCGGCCTGATGGAAGACCGCGCCACCCTGCGCATCAGCAGCCAGCACATCGCCAACTGGCTGCAGCACGGCGTGGTAACCGAGGCACAGGTCAAGGCGACGTTCGAGCGCATGGCCAAGGTGGTGGACGGCCAGAACGCCGGCGATCCGCTCTACAAGAAGATGGCCGGGAACTTCAAGACCTCGGCCGCCTACCAGGCGGCGCTCGACCTCGTCTTCAAGGGCAAGGAACAGCCCAGCGGCTACACCGAGCCGCTGCTGCATGCCTGGCGCCTGAAGGTCAAGGCGCGGGGCTGACGCCCGCGCGCTGAGCGCGCCAGTCGCGCACGAAGCACCGTTGCTCCTCGGTCTCGGGCGCGGCGTCGGCGGGTGCGTCGGGCACCATCGCGCTGAACTTGCGCTGCAGCAGGGCCAGCGCGGCCTCGGGCGCCAGGCCGTGCTCGATCATCCAGCAGGCCGCGGTGGTGCCCGTGCGGCCGATGCCGGCACGGCAATGCAGGTACACCGTGCCACCGCATGCCAGTCCCGCATCGATGGCGGCCAGCGTGAGGCGCATGGCTTCCACGCTCGGCACGCCGAAGTCGGCGATCGGATGACGCCGGTGCAGGGCGTGCTGCGGGCGGTAGGACAACGGGCTGTCCAGCTCCGTCAGGTCGACGAAGTGCGTGACGCCTGCCGCCTCCAGCGTTGCCACATGACCTTGAGGATGGCGACCGGCCAGCAGCCGGCCCGGCAGCAGCCAGTAGCAGTGCGGATGAGGCCGGGGCAGGGCGTCGCCGGGCGTGTCGATGTCGTGCGGGGTCACGGCGGGTCGATGCGCATTGCGGTGGTTCGCGGCGGTTCGCGGCAGGCGCAGGCGGTGGTTCGTCAGTGCGCGAGGATCTTGGACAGGAAGTCGCGCGTGCGGTCGAACTGCGGGTTCGAGAAGAACTCTTGCGGCGTGTTCTGCTCGACGATCTGGCCCTGGTCCATGAAGATCACGCGGTCGGCCACGCTCTTGGCGAAGCCCATCTCATGCGTCACGCACAGCATGGTGATGCCCTGGTTGGCGAGCTCGATCATCACGTCGAGCACCTCGTTGATCATCTCCGGGTCGAGCGCCGAGGTGGGCTCGTCGAACAGCATGATCTTGGGCGTGAGGCACAGCGCGCGCGCAATCGCCACGCGCTGCTGCTGACCGCCGGAAAGCTGCATCGGGTACTTGGCCGCCTGCTCGGCGATGCGCACGCGCTGCAGCTGGTGCATGGCGCGCTCTTCGGCATCCTTCTTCGACACCTTGCCCACCCACATCGGCGCGAGCGTCAGGTTCTCCAGCACCGTGAGGTGCGGGAACAGGTTGAACTGCTGGAACACCATGCCGACATTGCGCCGCACGCTCTCGATGGCCTTCACGTCGTCGGACAGCTCGATGCCGTCGACCATCAGCTTGCCGGCCTGGTGCTCTTCGAGCCGATTGATGCAGCGGATCAGCGTGCTCTTGCCGCTGCCCGAGGGCCCGCAGATCACGATGCGCTCGCCCTTGGTGACGCGTGAGATCGATGTCGCGCAGCACGTGGAACTGCGAGTACCACTTGTTGACGCCGGCGAACTCGATGATGGCGCTCATACGCGGCGTGTTCCTGTGTTGAGATGGCCTTCAAGCCAGCGGCTGTAGCGCGACATCGCGAAGCAGGCGACGAAGTAGATGGCGGCCACGAAGAGCTGGCCTTCGAGGAAGAACTTGCGCCAGTTGGCGTCGCCGAGCGCGAGCTGCACCGCACCTGTCAGGTCGTACAGGCTCACGATGGTGACGAGCGAGGTGTCCTTGAACGCGCCGATGAAGGTGTTGACGATCGCCGGCACGACGATGCGCAGCGCCTGCGGCAGCACGATCTTGCGCTGCGTCTGCCAGTAGGTGAGGCCGATCGACTGCGCCGCCTCGACCTGGCCCTTGGGCAGCGCCTGCAGCCCGCCGCGCACCACCTCGGCGAGGTAGGCCGCGGTGAACAGCGTCATGCCGATCAGCACCCGCGCCAGCACGTCGATGGTGCCGCCGTGCGGCATGAACAGCGGGAGGATGAAGCTGGCCATGAACAGCACGCTGATCAGCGGCACGCCGCGGATCAGCTCGACATACAGCACGCAGAGCGTGCGGATCGCCGGCAGGTGCGACATGCGCCCCAGCGCCACCAGCACCGCCAGCGGAAAGGCCACGACGAGGCTGACGCTGGACAGCAGCAGGGTCAGCGGCAGGCCACCCCAGCGCGCGGTCTCGACCGGTGAGAGCCCGGCCACGCCGCCCTTCATCAGCATGAAGAAGATCGCGAAGGTGGCCACCCAGGCCAGCACCAGCCACGGTTTCCACCAGGACCGCAAGCAGCTGCCGGCCAGCAGCAGCACCAGCAGGCCGCTGGCGAGCAGCGGGCGCCATTGCTCGTCGTACGGATAGCGGCCGAAAAGGATCAGCCGGCCCTTCTCGGCCACCACACCCCAGCAGGCGCCCAACCCCACGGCCGCGCGGCACGCGGCGTTGTCGGCGCTTGTCACCGCGTGGAACACCGACCAGCCGAGCAGCGGCGGCAGCGTGAGCACCAGCAGCGCCAGCACCACCAGCGTCAGCAGCGTGTTCCACCAGCCATCGAAGAAGGCATGGCGCACGGTCGGCCACCAGCCGCGGTGGGACGCCGGCGGCAGTTGCGCCGGGCGCGGGACGAACACACGGGCGGCGTCCATTCAGCGTTCCTTCAGGCGCGCACGGCGGTTGTAGACACCCATCAGCGCCGAGGTCAGCAGCGACAGCGTGAGGTAGCACGCCATCACGATGGCGATGCACTCGATCGCCCGGCCGGTCTGGTTGAGCGAGGTGGCGGCGATCGACAGCACATCGGGGTAGCCCACGGCCACGGCCAGCGACGAGTTCTTGGTGAGGTTGAGGTACTGGCTGGTGATGGGCGGGATGATCACGCGCAGCGCCTGCGGCAACTGCACCAGCCGCAGCGCATGCCAGCGCGACAGGCCCAGCGAGGCGGCCGCCTCCTGCTGCCCGATGGGCACCGCCTGGATGCCGGCGCGCACCACCTCGGCGATGTAGCCGGCGGTGTAGACCGTCAGCCCCATCAGCACGGTGAGGTACTCGGGCGTCACGGCGCCGCCGCCGACCACGCTGATCTCGGTGCGCTCGGGCAGGTCGAGCGTGAAGCCGGTCTCCGCTGTCCACCACGGCAGCGGAAACTGCAGGCCGTTCTTGCTGAAGAAGAAGTTCGGCAGCGGCTGCAGCGCCTCTTCGATCGGCGGCAGGAACTCCGTCAGCGCGAAGTACCACATGAACAGCTGCAGCAGCAGCGGCACGTTGCGCGTGACCTCGACGTAGGCGCTGCTCAGCCAGCGCGACCAGCGGGTTGCGCGACAGCCGGCCCATGCCGACCAGCGTGCCCAGCAGCGTGGCCGCGACGATGCCCACCAGCGCCACACGCAGCGTGTTGGTCAGCCCGACCGCGTAGGCCTTGCCGTAGCTCTCGGCCGAATCGAACGGAATCAGGCTCTCGCCGATGGCGAAGCCCGCGGGCTGGGTGATGAAGTCGAACCCGCTCTGGATGCCGCGGGCCCGCATGTTCTCCAGCGTGTTCGACAGCAGCAGCGCGCCCGCAGCGAGCAGCACCGCGAGCGCGACGATCTGGTAGACGACGCCGCGGAAGGCCTGGCTGCGCCAGCTCCAGCGGCGCTGCCTGGGCGGAGGCCGCTGCTGCATCGTCGGGCGCTCAGCGCACTGGCGGGGCGTACATCAGGCCGCCCTTATTCCACAGGTTGTTGGCACCGCGCGGCAGCTTGAGCGCCGACTTGGGGCCGACATTGCGCTCGAACATCTCGCCGTAGTTGCCCACCGCCTTGATGGCGCGTGCGGCCCAGTCCTTGTCCAGGCCGAGCAGCTTGCCGGTGTCCTCGCTGGTGCCCAGGATGCGCTGGATCACCGGGTCCTTGCTGTCCTTGGCCAGCTGGTCGACGTTGGCTTGCGTGATGCCGTACTCCTCGGCTTCGATCAGCGCGAAGACCACCCACTTGGCGATGGCAAAAAACTCGTCGTCGCCGCGGCGCACCACCGGCCCCAGCGGCTCCTTGCTGATGAGGTCCGGCAGGATGACGTGGTCGTCCGGGTTGTTGGCTTCCTTGTTGCGCACCGAGGCCAGGCCCGAGGCGTCGGTGGTGTAGGCCTGGCAGCGTCCGGAGAAATAGGCCTTGTTGGTGGCCTCCTGCGTGTCGAACACCACCGGCTTGATGTTGAGGTTGGCCGACTTGGAGAAGTCGGTCAGGTTCTTCTCGGTGGTGGTGCCGCTCTGCACGCAGACCGTGGCGCCCTTGAGCTGCTTGGCGCTGGTGATCTTGGATTTCTTGGTCACCATGAAGCCCTGGCCGTCGTAGTAGGTGACGCCGGTGAAGTTCAGGCCCAGCGAGGCGTCACGGGTCAGGGTCCAGGTGGTGTTGCGCGACAGGATGTCGATCTCACCGGCTTGCAGCACCGCAAAACGCTGCGAGGCGTTGAGCGGAGTCCACTTGATCTTGGTGGCGTCGCCGAGCACGCTGGCGGCAATGGCCTTGCACACGTCGACGTCCAGCCCGGACCAGTTGCCCTGGCTGTCGGCCGCGGCAAAGCCGGGCAGGCTGGGGTTGACGCCGCAGATCAGCTGCCCGCGCTGCTTGATAGCGTCGAGCGTCTTGCCGGCCATGGCCGGGGCCGCGGACAGCAGGCCGGTGGTCAGCAGGGCGCTGGCGATCAAGCGGGTGAGGATGGGTTTCATGGGGAGCTCCTTCAGGTTGTCGGTATCGCCGCTGTGGCGGTCTGGCGGGGCCGACGATATCGGCTGGAGTTGAATGCAGCAACTGTGCCAATCCCTCGGGGCCACGCCCGGGATCGGCGCGGTGTGGGCGGTCAGCCAGGCTGAGCAACACCCACGTACGCCACGATCTCGATCTTCATGCCCGGCACCACGAGCGCCACGCCGGCGCTCGAGCGGTTGGGGTAGGGCGGGGCGAAGAACTCGCGGTACACCGCGTCGATCGCCTTCATGTCGTTCACGTCGGTCATGTAGATCAGCACCTGGGCCACATCGGCCAGCGTGCTGCCTGCGGCTTCGACCGCACGCTGCAGGTTGGCGAAGGTCAGCCGCGCCTGCTGCTCGATCGGGCCGGTGTCGATGCTGCCGTCGGGCCGCACCGGACCGTGCGCGGTGAACAGGAACCCGCCGGAGCGCACCATCCAGGAGAACGGCTGGGCAAGGGCCGGTAGCCCGACGTCGATGACTTGCTTCATGCGGTTCCCAGCGTCGGTGAATGGCGCGCCACCATCGCGCACAGGCGCAGGTACCAGCTGTCGCCGGGTTCGCGCAAGGCGGTGTGCGTCTGGAAATGGTCCCGCCCGGGCTCCATCACGCAGCCCACCGGCGCACCCTGGGCCTGCAGCATGGCGTACAGGCGGCGGTTGGACTTGATGACCCGCGCGCTGTCGTTCTCGCCATAGGTCAGCTCGAAGGGCACGGTGTTGCCGGCGGTCCAGTACAGCGGGCTCTGCACCGTGTCCTGCGTGGCATCGCGGTCGCGCAGCACGGTGGTGTAGACGCGCTCTTCGAGGCTGCCCGGCGGCGGATCGGGGTGGTGCAGGTCCATGATGCCGCTGATCGGCAGGCAGCCCTTGATGATGTCGGCGGGCAGGCCGGCCGCGGCGCGGTCGGCGCGTCGCAGCGCGGCAAGTGCGGCCAGGTGCCCGCCCGCGGAGTGGCCCGCAAGATACAGGTGATCGGCCGCACCACCAAAGTACGGAAGTCGACGTTGCAGTTCGACCAGCAGGGCCATCGAGTCGTGGTGCGCATCGGGCAGCGGGCACTCCGGCGCGAGGCGGTACGACGGCGCCACCATCACCAGGCCGAGCGCGGTGATGCGCAGTGCCATGAAGGTCTGCCACTCGCGGTAGCCGTGGGTCCATCCGCCGCCATGCCAGAACACCAGCACCGGCACGCGCGCCGCACCGCGCGGAGCGAACACGTTGTAGCGCTGCAGCCGGTGTGCTCCGTAGGCGATGTCGCGCGACACGACCACCGATCGGGGCAGAGGCTCCTGCGCCCAGGCAGTGACGGCCTCGGCATAGTCCTGCGCCGCCTGGAACGGCAGTGCGGGCTGCCCATCCGGATTGACGAGCTGCGGATCGAGCATGTGCGCTCAGTCGACCTGGATCCCGGCTTCCTTGATGATCTTGCCGTAGCGCGTGTAGTTGTCGCTGATCATCTTCGTGACCGCCCCCGGCTCACCGCCGGTGGGCACGAGTGCCAGCTGCGTCATGCGCGTCACGACGTCGGGCATCTTGAGGATCTCGTTGAAGTGGCCGTTGAGCGTGGTCACCACGTCGGCGGGCATGCCCTTGGGTCCGACGAAGCCTTGCCAGGCACCGACCTCCGCCTCCTTGAAGCCGGCCTCGGCCAGCGTGGGCACGTTGGGCGCCAGCGGCGAGCGCTTGGCATCGGCCACGCCGACATTGACCAGCTTGCCCGAGGCGATGTGCTGCGCCACCGGCCCGAGCGTGGTGTACATCATCGGGATCTGGCCGCCCACCAGGTCGACGATGGCCGGGCCGCTGCCGCGGTAAGGCACCTGCGTGAGCTTGATGCCTGCCGACTTGTTGAACATCTCGCCGAGGATGTGCATCGGGCTGCCGGTGCCGGGGCTCGCGTAGTTGGCGATCTTGCCGGCCTTGGCCGCATCGACCAGGCCCTTCATGTCGGTGACGCCACTGGCGGTGGTGGCCACGACGAAGAGCGACTGCGTGCCTGCGAGGATGATGGGGGTGAAGTCGTTGAGCGGGTCGTAGGCCGCGCCGGCGCCAGGTTTGAGCACCAGCGGCGCCGTGGCCAGGGTGTTCGGCGTGAACAGCAGCGTGTAGCCGTCCGGCTTGGCCTTGGCAACGAACGAGTTGCCGATGGTGCCACTGGCACCGGTCTTGTTCTCGACGATCACCGTCTGGTTGACGCGTGCCGCCAGCTTCTCGGCGAACAGCCGCGCCAGCGCGTCGGTGTCCCCGCCCGGCGGAAAGGACACGATCACGTTGATCTGGCGACTCGGGAACGCCTGTGCCAGCACGGTGCCGGTGGTGGTCAGGGCGGTCAGGGCGGCAGCTGCCGCGATGAGGGTTCTGCGCTGCATCATCAAGACTCCTGTGAGAGGGCGCTTTCAGTCTATCCCCTCGGTGCGAGCGCTTCGCTGGGCGAAGCGGCCGACCGGAACGGTGTTTGCCCTAGTTCGGCAGACGCTCTGGCCGTTGCAAGTCGCGGGCCCGGGCTGCTGCCTTAGCATCGCCGCTCGCCTGCTGAATGCCCCTGCATGTTTCGTCTGATCGATCGCCGCGTCGGCCTGGCCCTGCCGGCCCACCGCCGTGTCTTCGCCAGCTTCTTCCTCTACGCCTTTGGGTTCGGCGGCTTCTACCCACGGCTGGGCGAACTGCAGCGCTTCATGGGCGTGACCGAAGGCGAACTCGGTTTCGGCCTGGTGGGCACGGCCTGCGGTACGCTGATCTCGCTGACCTTCGGAAGCCGCTGGATCGAACGCTTCGGCCACCGCGCCGCATTGCTGGCGCTGGTGCCGGCGGTGCCGGTGCTGTACGCGATCGCCAGCTGGGCCAGCGGGCCGGTGATGCTGTTCCTGCTGCTGTTGCCGGCAGGCGTGTGCATCGGTGCGATCGAACTCGTGGTCAACCTCGAGGCCGACCGCGTCGAGCACCAGGCGGGCCGCCGCATCATGAACCGTGCCCATGCGTTCTGGAGCCTCGGTTTCTTCGGGGCGGGCCTGCTGGGGGCGCTGGCGGCGCGGCTGGGCATCAGTGCGCAGTGGCAGCTGGCGGCGATGGTGCCGCTGATGCTGGGGCTGAACTGGCTGCTGCTGGGCGGTTCGAGGCCGCGCCCGCGCGCAGCGCTCCCGGCCCAGGCGCCCCCGCGGTGGGCTGTGCCCACACCGGCCATCCTGCTGCTGGTCGTGCTGTCGCTGTCGGCCCTGGTGCTCGAGGGCGCGGGCATCGACTGGTCGGCCATCTACATGCGCGACGTGTTCGGTGCCGCTCCCTTCATCGGCGGTCTCGCGGTGGCCGTGGGGGCTTTCACGCAGGCGGTCACCCGCTACCTCGCCGATCCCTTCGTCGAACGGCACAGCCCGCTGGTGGTGGCGCGGGTGCTCCTGGTCGTCCTGGGCGTCGGCAACGCGCTGGTCACCTTTGCCACCTCACCGGGGATGGCGCTGCTGGGTTTCGGGCTGATGGGGGTGGGCACCAGCGTGTTGTTTCCGCTGGCCATGTCGGCCGCCGCGCAGCGCACCGACCGTCCGGCGGCGGCCAACGTCGCCTCGCTCGCGCAGATTTCGTTCGTGAGCTTCCTGCTCGCCCCCCCGTTGCTCGGCTTCGTGGCGGAGCACTGGGGCATCCGCACCTCGTTCGGCCTGGGCCTGCCGCTGGTGCTGCTCAGCCTGGCCGCTTCGGGAGCGCTGGCCCGACGGACGGCGCCGATGGCGGCGCCGCGCTGAGTCGCTGGCTCAGCCCTTGCGCGCCTGCTGGATCAGGAACTCGGCCACCGCGAGCGAGCGCTCCGGCGAACCGGCCAGCGTGCCCGAGGTGTAGTAGCGGCCGTTCACGCCGAGCGCCGGCACACCGTCGATCTTGTAGGCCTCGGCCAGTTGCCGTGCCTGGCGCGCCTTGGTCTGGATGCCGAAGGAGTCGAACAATTCGCTGAACTTGGCGCCGTCGACGCCGTTCTTGGTCATGAACGCGGCGATCTCGCCCGCCTTGTCCAGGCGCTGGCGCTCGCCGTGGATGGCGTAGAACACCTTGCGATGCATCGACTCGATCAGGCCCATCGCCTCCAGGGTGAAGTAGATGCGCTGATGCGCGCCGAAGGGCTCTTCGCGGAAAGCGACCGGCACCCGGCGGAACGCCACGTCGGCGGCAGCTTCTTGGCCCAGGCGTCCAGCGCCGGCTCGAAGGTGTTGCAGTGCGGGCAGCCGTACCAGAAGAACTCCACCACCTCGACCTTGCCACCGGGCGCGGCCGGCGAGGCTGGCTCAGGCGCACATAGTGCGTGCCCTCGACCGGGGCGCCTTGCGCGGCCGCGGGTGCGGTGAGGGACAAGGCCGAACTGCCGACACCGGCAGCGACGAGGGCGGCTGAAAAATCGCGACGCTTCATGAGGTTCTCTTGGGGCGTTGAATGAGGGCGGTGACGAAAGACCCTGAAGCAGAGTCGGCAGGGGCCAGAAAGTTCAGTCGATGGGTCCGGGCGCGCGGGCGCAGACGTCACTTCTGCACGCGGACCAGCGCGGCTTCAATGCCGGCGCCGGTCAGTTTGTCCTTGGCGGCGTCGGCGTCCTCCTTGCGGTCGAACGGGCCCGATCCGCACACGGTACATGGTCCGGCCGGACTGCTCGCGTTCGCTGAGCGCGCCTCGAAGCCGCGGATGGCGAGCTTGGCGCGCTGCTGCTCGGCGTCTTCGGTGCGCGCATAGGCGCCCGCCTGCACGAAGTACAGGAACGGTTCGGCGCCCAGCGGCGTGGCCGCGCCCTTGACAGCTGGCCGCCGGCACGCGGGGCGCGGTCGGCGCGCATGGCGCGCCGGGTCGCGCGTGCTCGGGGCCGGCACCGCCGCGCGCGCCGGGCCGCTGGCGGCGCCGAGGCCGGTGCCGAGGCCGCTGGCGGAGCTGCGCCGTTCTTGCCGGCCAGCGGCGCGTTCGGATCCCAGTTCTTGTTCTTCTCGGCTTCGGCAGCGTCCTGCTCGGCGGTGCGCTGAGGCACCTTGTTGATGAACGGCACCGGCACCTTGGTCACGTAGAGCGCCACGCCCGAGCGCGGTGGCCAGGCCGATCAGGAGGCCGACGATCAGCCCGACCACGAAGCCGCCGCGCTGCGCACGGACTCGCGGGGCCGGGCCGGCGAAGGCACGTGCAGGTCATGCGCTCCATCTCACATCTTTTCGGGGGCACTCACACCGAGCACCGCCAGCCATTGCGCGAGCACCTGGCGCAGGCCGCCAGCAGCGCCAGGCGCGCGCGCGTCAGCGCGGCGTCGTCAATCAGGAAACGCTCGGCGGCGTAGTAGCTGTGGAAGGCGCCGGCGAGGTCGCGCAGATAGAAGGCCACGTCATGCGGCGCCAGGTCGGCGGCGGCACCGGCGAGCATCCCGGATAGTCCGCCAGCTTGAGCATCAGCGCCGATTTCGGTGGGCGCGATCAGGCGCGACAGGTCCGGCCTCGCCCAGCGCGCCGCGGTCGCCACCCGCGGCGGCCAAGTCGCGCAGCACCTTGCTGATGCGGGCATGCGCGTACTGCACGTAGAGGACCGGGTTCTCGTCGTTCTGCTTGAGCGCCAGGTCCACGTCGAAGGTGAACTCGGTGTCGGCCTTGCGGCTGATGCAGGAAGAAGCGCACCGCATCGCTGCTGGTCCACTCGATCAGCTCGCGCAGCGTCACGTAGCTGCCGGAGCGCTTGGAGATCTTGACCTCCTCGCCGCCCTTCATCACGGTGATCATCTTGTAGAGGCAGTAGTCCGGGATAGCCGGCCGGGATGCCGAGGCCCGGCCGCCTGCAGCCCGGCACGCACGCGGGCGATCGTGCCGTGGTGGTCGGTGCCCTGGACGTTGATCACCTTGGCGAAAGCCCCGCTCGAACTTGTCGAGGTGGTAGGCCACGTCCGGCACGAAGTAGGTGTAGCGTGCCGTCGGACTTGCGCATCACGCGGTCCTTGTCGTCGCCGTACTCGGTGGTGCGCAGCCACAGCGCGCCGCCCTCCTCGTAGGTCTTGCCGGCCGCGACCAGGCGCCGCACCGTGTCCTCGACGCGGCCGTCGGTGTACAGGCTCGACTCGAGGAAGTAGTGGTCGAAGCGCACGCCGAAGGCCCGCAGGTCCAGGTCCTGCTCGTGTCGCAGGTAGGCGACCGCGAACTGCCGGATGCCGTCGAGATCGTCCGGGTCGCCCGAGGCGGTGAACTCGCGGTCGTCCGCCTGCACGCGTCTTCGGGCAGGAAGTCGGCCGCGATGTCGGCGATGTAGTCGCCGTTGTAGGCCGACTCGGGCCACTGGCATCGCCCGGCTTGAAGCCTGCGATGCGCGCCTGCGTCGAGGCGGCCAGCGTGGCGATCTGCACCCCGGCGTCGTTGTAATAGAACTCGCGCGTCACTCGCCAGCCCTGCGTTTCGAGCAGGTGCAGATCGAGTCGCCGAGCGCCGCGTTGCGGCCATGGCCCACGTGCAGCGGTCCGGTCGGGTTGGCGGACACGAACTCCACCATCACCCGCTCGCCGCTGGCGCGGCTGACGACCGAACGCGTCGCCAGCCGCCAGCACCTCGGCCACGACCGCCTGCTTGGCTGCGTGGTCAGCCGCAGGTTGATGAAGCCCGGCCCGGCGATCTCCAGCGCAGCGACCCAGCGCTGCACCGCCGGCTGGCGCTGCAGGGCCTCGACCAGCGCCGGCGCCAACTTCGCGCGGGTTCTTCTTGAGCGGCTTGGCCAGCTGCATGGCGGCGGTGCAGGCCAGGTCGCCATGGGCCGCCTGCTTGGGCGACTCGAACGCCGCGGCCTGGCCGGTGCCCGGGCTGACCTGCGCGATGGCGGCCGCCAGCGCCGCCAGCAGGTCCTGTTTGGCTTGGATCATGGCGCGATTCTACTTTTGGCCCCTGAGGTCACCGCTGTGCCGCGGCCGCCGGTCGCGGGCCGGATCCCGCTGCGGGCAGCGCGGTTGCCAAGCGGGAGGGCGCGCGCAGGATTGGGTGGCTTTCTGCCCCCTGTTCGCCCAGCCGCGGACTGTCCAGCGTGCAATCATGGCCCCGAGCGCTCCGCCGCCACCGCCTCCTGATGCCGCCGCCCCCAGTCGTCACTGACCTCGTCCATTCGATCCTCGACCCCCGCGTCATGGCCGAACCCACCGTCCCGGACACCGACCTGCCCGCGCAGATCGGCAAGTACCGCGTGCTGCGGCCAGCTGGGCGAGGGCGCGACCAGCGAGGTCTTCCTGTGCCACGACGACTTCCCGACCGGGACGTCGCCATCAAGCGCGTGCGGCCCATGGCCCGCGGCGACGGAGAGCGACGGCCGCTATTTCGAGCGCTTCTTCGCCGCCGAGGCGGCGCTGGTCGGGCGGCTCAAGCACCCGAACGTGGTGCAGATCTTCGACGCGGTGCCCGACCCGGTCGAGCCCTACCTGGTGATGGAGTACGTGCCCGGCAGCACGCTGCGCCGCTACTGCCGCGCCGACCAGCTGCTGTCGCTGGAACTGATCGTGGAGATCGGCTTCAAGTGCGCGATGGCGCTCGGCTACGTGTACCGCCAGGGCCTGATCCACCGCGACGTGAAGCCGGCCAACCTGCTGGTGACGCTGAACAACGGCTCGATCACCGACGTGAAGGTCAGCGACTTCGGCAGCGTGCTCAACCTCGCCTCCGACGTGACGCAGGTCTACCGCGTCGGTTCGCTCGCGTACATGTCGCCCGAGCAGCTCGACGGCGCGGCGCTCGACTGCCGCGCCGACATCTACTCGCTCGGCGCGGTGCTCTACCACCTGATCGCCGGGCGGCCGCCGTTCGATGCGCAGGCGCAGTCGGCGATGATGCATCAGATCTACCACCAGCAACCTGCGCCGCTGAACGGCCTGCGCGCTGGCGTGAATCCGACGGTCGACGCCGTGATCCAGCGGGCGCTGGCCAAGGATCCGGCACGACCGCTACCGCGACTGGGACGAGTTCGCGCAGGCACTGTCCGGCCTCATCACCCACCAGCACGTGCCGCGCGGGCAGCTGCAGGGCGTGCTCGACTCGGAGCGGTTCAACCTGCTGCGCACGCTCGACTTCTTCTCGAGCTTCGGCGACGTGGAGCTGTGGGAGGTGGTGCACCGCGCCAAGTGGCAGCGCTTCGACTTCGGCCACGCGCATCTACCGCAAGGGCGAGGAAGGGCGACACCTTCCACATCATCGCCAAGGGCGAGCTCGAGGTGCTTCCGCGACGGGCAGAAGGTGGCCCAGCTTGGCGCTGGCACCTCGGTCGGCGAAATGGTCTACCTCGCGCCCAGTCCCGACCTGCAAGCGCCACAGCACCGACGTGATCGTCACCGAGACGGCCACCACCATCTCCTTCACGCCCGAGACCCTGGCGCAGCTCAGCCCGAACTGCCGGCACCTCTTCGACGAGGCCTTCATCCGCGTCCTGGTGCGGCGGCTGCACGCCGCGCACGAGGCGCTGGCACATCCGCGGCGCATTCTCTGAGGGCCGCAGCGCGCTGCCAGCGCGCATCCCGTGAAAGCGCCTCGCCGCTGTGTGCACCGCGAGACAGCCCCGTGCGTTGGTGGTCTTGCTGGGGCCGAACACGCATGATCCAATCCGCTCCGGCAATCACGCCATCCCTGTGTCCAGAGTAGGAGGAAACCACATGAAGAAGCTCATCACCGCCGTTGCCCTGTGTCTCGTTGGTCTGTCGAACGTGGCCATGGCCGCCGACAGCGGCTGCGAAGCCAAGGCCACCGAGAAGAAGCTGGCGGGTGCCGCCAAGAACAGCTTCATGAAGAAGTGCGAGAAGGACTCGGCTGCCGCGGGTGCCGGTTCCGCTTGTGAAATGAAGGCCGCGGAGAAGAAGCTCGCCGGTGCTGCCAAGAACAGCTTCGTCAAGAAGTGTGTCAGCGACAGCGCTGCGCCGATGGCCGCCGCGCCCAAGAAGTAATCCGGTCCTCAGCGACGCTCGCAAAGCCGGGCCTGTGCCCGGCTTTGTCGTTCAGGCCTGCCAGACGCCGTAGCCGGCCTCGCGCAACGCGATCGCGAGCTCCACCTCCATCTCGCGCGCGGCGTCGTAGGGCATGGGGTTGTAGACCTCGTAGAGCGCCGGCAGCAGCCGCACGCCGTACTCGAACACGAAGCGGTTCGCCTGGATGCCGGCCTTGTGCTTGTCGAAGCGCAGGTCGGGATCGAGGCCCGTCATGCCGACGTAGACGAAGGGACGGCCCAGCCGGTGGTCGGGGTTGGCGCGACGGAATCGGGCCTCGTTCCAGACACGGTCGGACAGCTCGACCACGTAGACGTGGTGATGATGCGCGCGCCGCCGCCCCATGCCGCCCTTAGCGATCAGCTCTGGCGTCAAGCTTCATGGCGAGCACTCTAGCGCTCACGGCGCATGGTCGCGCGAGTTCCCCTGCGCCACACAATGCGTCTCGCTGCGGGTAAACCTCAGCTTTGATTTCAACCCGCCAGGAGCGCACGATGTCCGACGCCAAGTTCCCACGCCAGACTGCCGCCGATTTCCATCCCGAGGTGTTGCGGCTGTTCGACCAGTACGTCCACGGCGGCATCGACCGCCGCGGTTTCCTCGACGGTGCGGCCAAGTTCTCCGTGGGCGGCGTGAGTGCCGCGGCGCTGCTGCAGTCGCTCAGCCCGAACTTCGCACAGGCGCAGCAGGTGCCCAAGAACGATCCGCGCATCAAGGCCGAGATGCTGGAGTTCGCCTCGCCCCAGGGCTATGGCAAGGCGCGCGGCTACCTCGTGCGCCCGGCCACGGCCAGCGGCCCGCTGCCCACGGTGCTGGTGGTGCACGAGAACCGCGGTCTGAACCCGCACATCGAAGACATCACCCGTCGCCTGGCGCTGGACAACTTCATCGCGTTCGCGCCGGATGCGCTCTTTCCGCTGGGGGGCTACCCGGGCGACGAGGACAAGGCGCGGGAACTGTTCGGGCACTCGATCAGGCCAAGACGCGCGAGGACTTCGTGGCCGCGGCCGCGTGGTGCAGGGCATTGCCGGCGGCAATGGCAAGCTCGGCGCCGTGGGCTTCTGCTACGGCGGCGGGGTCGTCAACTTCCTGGCCACCCGCCTGCCCAACCTGACGGCCGGCGCGCCGTTCTACGGTCCGGCACCGGCGCTCGACAAGGTGCCGGGCATCAAGGCGTCGCTGTTCATCGTGTTCGCGCAGAACGACGAGCGCATCAACGCCACCTGGCCGCCGTACGAGGCCGCCCTCAAGGCGGCCAAGGTGCCCTACGAGGCGAGCGGTCTACCCCGGCACGCAGCACGGCTTCAACAACGACACCACCCCGCGCTTCGACGAGGCCGCCGCCAAGCAGGCCTGGGCGAAGACGCTGGCGCTGTTCAACAAGACGCTGCGGGCGTGATTCGGCCGCGACGAGGCGCCGACCGACCACTCACTTGGTGAGCGGGATCGGCGTCGCGCGGTCCACCGCCACCGCGGTCACGCTGTTCTGCGGCGAGCCTTCGATCACGCGGTCGGAGTAGGTCAGGTAGACCAGCGTGTTGCGCTTGGGGTCGACCATGCGCACCACGCGCAGCTTCTTGAAGATCAGCGAGATGCGCTCGCTGAACATCTCTTCCTGCTTGTCGATCGGCTTGGGAAACGAGATCGGCCCGACCTGCCGGCAGGCGATGGAGGCCTCGGCCTTGTCCTCGGCCAGGCCGAAAGCGCCCTTGAGGCCGCCGGTCTTGGCGCGCGAGACATAGCAGGTGACGCCGTTGACCTTGGGGTCGTCGTAGGCCTCGACCACGATCTTGTGGTCGGGTCCGATCAGGATGAACACCGTGTCCACCTCGCCCACGGGTTCGGCGTGCGTGTCGTGAACGGTCAGCAGGGCGCAGGCACCGATCAACAGGGCGGCGAAAGGGGACTTCATGGGCGGCTCCCAGCAGAAAGCCGCAAGCTTAGCCGCCACCACGGGGCGGCACGCGCAGGACGCCTCAGCCGAAGCCGCGGGCCAGCGAGATCACCACCATGGCGCCCACGATGCCGGCCACCAGCGCCCAATTCGGCAACTGGCCCTTGGGAGCAGGTCGGCGGTGACGCGGTTTGTCAGTCATGGCAGCAGCGGTGTTGCGCGATTCCCGGGAAACGACCATTTGCGGCAGATTCCCGGTCCCGCAACGCCGTCCAGGCGGGGATGACCCTGTCAGAGCGAGCTTCGTGCCACGCCGACCGCAGCGCAGGTGGTGAACCAGACGCCGCCGCGGAAGGCTAGCGCCGCGCCACCATGTCGATCTCGATCAGCGCCCCCTTGGCCAGCGCGGTGACGCCGATGCAGGTACGCGCCGGCCGCCGGCCCGCGGGGAAGTAGCTCGCATAGACCGCGTTCATCGCCGCGTAGTCGGTCTCGAAGCGGGTGAGGTAGACGCGCACCTGCAGCACGTGGGCGAGCGACAGGCCGCAGCCCTGCAGCACCGTCTGCAGGTTCTTCATCACCTGGTGGGTCTGCGCCTCGATGCCTTCGGGGTAGGGTTCATCGAGCGAGGTGCCGGTGAAGGGCATCTGTCCGGTCAGGCAGACCCAGCCATCGGCTTCGGTGGCGTGGCTGAACGGCGCGACCGGGTCGGGCGCGCCCGCAATCATGTGGAACTGGATCGTCATGGTGACGTGCAGCGTACCGCAGCCGCGCTACATCACCGCGCCCAGCTGCCAGGGCACGAACTCGTTCTGGCCGTAGCCGTGCAGCTCGCTCTTGGTCTTGCTGCCCGAGGCCGTGGCCAGCATCAGTCGGAAGATGCGCTCGCCCATCTCGTCGACGCTCGCCGCGCCGTCGATGACCTCGCCGCAATTGATGTCGATGTCGTCCGCCTGCTTCTGCCACAGCGCGGTGTTGGTGCTCAGCTTGAGCGAGGGCGAAGGCGCGCAGCCGTAGGCCGAGCCGCGGCCGGTGGTGAAGCAGATCAGGTTGGCGCCGCCTGCCACCTGGCCAGTGGCCGAGACCGGGTCATAGCCCGGCGTGTCCATGTAGACGAAGCCCTTGGCGCGTGACCGGCTGCGCGAACTCGTAGACGTCGACGAGGTTGGTGGTGCCGCTCTTGGCAATGGCACCCAGGCTCTTCTCGAGGATGGTGGTGAGTCCGCCCGCCTTGTTGCCGGCCGAGGGGTTGTTGTCCATGCGCATGCGGTTGCGTGCGGTGTACTCCTCCCACCAGGCGATGCGTGCGAGCAGCTTGTCGGCCACGGCCCGGTTGACCGCACGGCGCGTGAGCAGGTGTTCGCCGCCGTAGATCTCGGGCGTCTCGCTGAGGATGGCGGTGCCGCCGTGGCGCACGAGCCGGTCGACCGCGGCGCCGAGCGCCGGGTTGGCGCTCAGGCCCGAGTAGCCGTCGCTGCCACCGCACTGCAGTCCCACAGTGAGGTGCGAGGCCGGCACCGGCTCGCGGCGCACGCGGTTGGCGTCGGGCAGCAGCGACTTGATGAGCTCGACCCCGCGCGCCACGGTCTTGGTCGTGCCGCCGGTGTCCTGGATGTTGAAGGTGACCATGCGCGCGCCTTCGGCCAGCCCCTCCTGCGCCACCAGCCCCTGGATCTGGTTGGTCTCGCAGCCCAGGCCCACCACCAGCACCGCATAGAAGTTGGCGTGCCGCGCATAGCCGCCGAGCGTGCGACGCAGCACCTGCAGCTCCTCGCCCTCGCTGTCGGTGGCGCAACCCATGCCGTGCGTGAGCGCCACCACGCCGTCCACGTTCGGGTACGGTGCGAGCACCTCGGGGTGAACGTCGCGACGGAACTGGTCGGCAATGGCGCGGGCTGCGGTGGCCGAGCAGTTGACGCTGGTCAGCACGCCGATGTAGTTGCGCGTGGCCACGCGACCGTCGGCACGCACGATGCCGTCGAAGGTGGCGGGCTGCGGCACATAGGCCGTGGGATGCGCCCCCGCGCCCGGCTCATGGGCCCGCTGGAAGTCGCTGAAGGCCAGGTTGTGGGTGTGCACATGCTGCCCGGGCGCGATGGCCTGGGTGGCGGTACCGATGATCTGGTTGTAGCGCCGCACCGCTTCACCTGTGGCGATGGGACGGGTGGCGATCTTGTGCCCGGGCGGAATCAGGCCGGCCACGGTGACCCCTTCGCCCTCGAGCGTGGTGCCGCCCAGCAGCTGGCGGCGCGCGATGACGACGTTGTCGGCGGGATGGATGCGGATGAAGGGGGTCATGGCAGAGGTCCGTGATCGGAGGGTGTTCAGCCGGCCGCCAGCGATTCGACGCCGCTCGGCACGGGTTGATAGGGATGCATGGTGAGCAGTTCGCGCTGCGGCTCGGTGCGGGAGTTGTCCTGCGTGGGGACGGCGAAGCAGCCGTCGATGAGCCTGGGATGCAGGCCCGGGACCAGCGCCTCGAACAGCGGGCTTTCATCGAACTGCAGCTCGACCATGTCGCACTCGGGCGCGACGCCAGCGACGTTGAGTGTGTGCAGCGAGGCGATCGGTCCGGTCGGGTTGTGCGGCGAGAACTGCACGCCGGCCTCCTGGGCGCGCTCGGCAATGCGCAGCATCTCCCAGGGGCCGCCGCAGTACTTCACATCGGGCATCACCACGTCGTACAGGCCGGCGTCGAAGAGCGGCTGGAAGCCGGCGCAGCCGATCTGTGTCTCGGCGGCGGCCAGCATGACGCCCTGATCGCGTGCGGCGCGGTGGATGCGTTGCAGCGCGGGCCAATGCACCGGTGTTTCCGGCAAGGGGCACTCGAACCAGTGCAGACGCGCCGGTGCCAGGGCCTGCAACACCTCCAGCGCACGCGACTTCGTCGAAGCGCCAATGGCAGTCCACCATCAGGCGTGCGCTCGGGCCGATGGCATCGCGCAGCGCGAGCAGGCAGTCGATGCCGTGGCGTGTGCGCTGCCGGCCCTCGGCGCTGGCGCAGGTGGCGGGTGTCACACCGTCGAAGGGTGCGGCCTTGAAGGCCTTGAAACCGTGCGCAGCGGCGCGCCGGGCGGTGGCGACGAATCCGGCTGGCGTGCGCTCGACGGTGGCGCGGTTGATGTTGGCGTAGGCCGGCAGCCGATCGCGCCGCAGCGGACCGAGCGGTGCGTGCCAGGGCTGACCCTGCGCACGGGCGGTCAGCTCCAGCAGCGCCTGCTGCGTGGCACTGATGGCCGTGGCCTGCACCAGGCCGCCCGGCCCATAGGGTGAAGCTGCGATGGCCGAATGTGCAGCCGCCAGCGTCAGGCCGGCGAGTTGGCGCCCGAGCAACTCGACCGCGCCGTGCAGCATCGGCTCCCAGGCGTTCAGCGAGGCCTCGCCCCAGGCCCGATCGCCGTCGCTCGTCTGCACTGCAACGAAACTCCAGTTCGTCTTCGTCGAGACGTTCAGGACCTCGCAGCGCAGCGACGCAATCGTGGCCGTCATCGCGCGCTCCCGGTGGCCGTCAGTCCGCGCGGATGTTCCGCTCGGTCGCGAGCTTCTTCCAGCGTGTGATGTCGTTCTGCACGCGGCTGGCCCAGACTTCTTGCGAGAGCGGGCTGGGACCGCAGCCGGTGGCCGCGATGCGGTCGCGAACCTCGGGGTCGGCGAGAGCGCTGTTCACGGCCTGGTTGACGCGGTCGACCACGGCCTTGGGCGTGCCCGTGGGCGCCAGCAGTCCGAACCAGGCGACGGTCTCGAAACCCGCATAGGTCTCGGCCAGGGCCGGCACCTCCGGCAGGCCAGCATGGCGCGTGGCCGTGGTCACGGCCAGCGCCTGCACCTTGCCCGCTTTCAGGTGACCCTGCCACGGTGGCAGGTTGCCGATCATGACGTTGACCTCGTTGGCCAGCACCGCGTTCACGGCCGGCGCCGCGCCTTTGTAGGGCACATGCGTCATCTCGAAGCCGGCCATGCTCTTGAGCAGCTCGGCCGAGAGGTGCGACGAGCTCCCGATGCCCCCCGAGGCGTAGTTCAGCTTGCCGGGATTGGCCTTGGCATAGGCCACGAATTCGGCCACGGTCTTCACGGGCGTGCCGGGGCTGGCGACCATCACGTTCGGCGCGGTGCAAAACAGCGCCACCGGCACGAAGTCGCGGGCAACGTCGTAGTTGAGCTTGGTGTAGATCGCCGCGTTGATGCCATGCGAACCGGCATTGCCGACGATCATCGTGTAGCCGTCGGCGGGCGATTTGGCCGCCGCTTCGGAACCGACCACGCCGCCCGCACCGGGCTTGTTGTCGATCAGCACCTGCTGGCCGAGCTCGCGCGAGACGCGCTCGGCAATGATCCGGCCGGTGAGGTCGGAGCCGTCGCCGGGCGCGCTCGGGACGATCCAGCGCAGCGGCTTGGTCGGGAAGTTCTGCGCAGCGGCCGGCAGCGCCAGCGCAAGCGCCACCACGGGAGTCAGCATGATGGCCTTGGCGGCCGGGTGGAACGTCCTCATGACCAGGGTCTCCTTGTGGTCGGCGGTGCGGTCTGTCGGTGTCGGGTGGGTCGGTCAGCCGTCGATGAGCGCCGGGTCCCAGGCGTGCACCGTCTGGTTCTGCTCGCCCAGCTTTTCGATCCACACGCGCATGGTGTCGCCCGGCTTCAGGTACACCGGGTTCGGCTTCACGCCGAGGCCCACGCCAGGTGGCGTGCCGGTGGTGATGAGGTCGCCGGGTTCGAGCGTCATGAACTGGCTCACGTACGACACCAGCTGCGCGCAGGTGAACACCATCGTCCGCGTGTTGCCCTTCTGGTAGCGGTGGCCATTGACCTCCAGCCACATGTCCAGCTTCTGCGGGTCGCCCACCTCGTCGGCCGTGACCAGCCAGGGGCCGATGGGGCCGAAGGTGTCGCAGCCCTTGCCCTTGTCCCATTGCGTGCCGCGCTCGATCTGGAACTCGCGCTCGGACACGTCGTTCACCGTGCAATAGCCGGCCACGTGCTGGAGTGCGTCAGCCTCGCTCACATAGCGCGCGCGCGTTCCGATCACGACACCGAGCTCCACTTCCCAATCGCTCTTGACCGAGCCCTTGGGCAGCACCACCGGGTGGTTGGCGCCGACCGCGCAGCTGATGGCCTTCGTGAAGACCACCGGCTCCTTGGGAATGGGCAGGCCGGACTCGGCCGCGTGGTCGGCGTAGTTCAGGCCGATGGCGATGAACTTGCCCATGCCCACCCAGGGCACGGCGAGCCGGCCTTGCGGCACGACGGGCAGCTGGCTCACGTCGATGGCGCGCAGCGCGGCCAGGCCGGCCGGCGACAGATGGCGCGGAGCCAGGTCGCCGATCAGGCCGCTCAGGTCTCGCACCTGGCCCTGGGCATCGAGGATGGCGGGCTTCTCATGGCCCTTGGGGCCGTGTCGCAGCAGTTTCATGGTGCGTGTGTCTCTTCAGGTAGGAGGTGGGGAGAACAGCATGGGCGAGGGCAATGCAGATGGCACGTGGCGAGGTCAGGGGGGCAACGGCAGGGGCGAGGGCGCGTCAGTTGCTCCAGCCGCCGTCCACGATCTGCGCGGTGCCGGTGGTGAAACCAGACTCGTCGCTGGCCAGGTAGACGGCCAGCGCGGCAATCTCTTCGGTGCGGCCGACGCGGCCCATCGGTTGGCGCGCGACGAAAGCGGCCTCGACTTGCGCCACGGTCTCGCCGCTCGCCTGGGCCTGTGCGGCGACGCGGTCGCGCAGCGAAGGCGACTCCACCGTGCCCGGGCAGATCGCGTTGCAGCGAACGCCGCGCGTCACGAAGTCGGCCGCGACGGCCTTGGTCAGGCCGATCACCGCCGCCTTGGTCGATCCGTAGACGAAGCGGTTGGGGGCGCCCTTGATGCTGCCGGCCACCGAGGCCATGTTGACGATCGAGCCGCCGCCACGCTGCAGCATGCCGGGCAGGAAGGCCTTGATGGTGCGGTACTGCGAACGCACGTTCAGGTCGAAGGCGAAGGCCCATTCCTCTTCGGTGCAGTCGAGCACCGTGCCGGCGTGCACGAAGCCGGCGCCATTGAACAGCACGTCGATCGGGCCGACGGCGGCGGCCGCAGCGGCGATCGCCTGGGCATCGAGCACGTCGAGGCGGCGTGTCGTCAGCCCGTCGATGCCGCCGAGCTGCGCCAGCAGGCCGTCGTTGACGTCGCTCGCGATGACGCGCGCCCCTTCGCGGGCAAACGCGATCGCGGTGGCGCGACCGATGCCTTGTCCGGCAGCGGTCACGAAGGCGGTCTTGCCGCTCAGTCTCAGGGCCATGGTGATTTCCTCGTTCAAGAATTGGGTGCTCAAGACAGGGTGTGCGCGCGGCGGGCGCGGCGCTCGATCTCGTCCCAGCGCCAGGCGATGCCCAGGCCCGGCGTGTCGGGTGCCACGGCATGTCCATCGACGATGGCCAGGCGGCTGTCGGCCACCGCGTCGAGCTGCGGGATGTACTCCACCCAGGTCGCACTCGGCGCGGCGGCGGTCAGCGAGACGTGCAGCTCCATCAGGAAGTGCGGGCAGACGGCCAGGTTGAAGGCTTCGGCCATGTGCGCCACCTTGAGCCAGGGCGTGATGCCGCCGATGCGCGCCACGTCCACCTGCACGATCGAGCAGGCGCCCTGCTGGATGTAGGCCGCGAACTGCGACGCCGAGTAGAGCGACTCGCCCACCGCGATGGGCACTTCGCTGGCGGCGGCCAGGCGTGCGTGGCCGGTGATGTCGTCGGCGGGCAGCGGCTCCTCGAGCCAGGCGATGCCGAGTTCGGCATAGCGCGGCGCGCGGCGCAACGCCTCGCTCAGGGTGAAGCACTGGTTGGCGTCGACCATGATCTCGAAGCCGTCGCCCACCGCCTCGCGCACGGCCTTCAGGCGTGCCACGTCCTCGCTCACATGCGGCAGGCCCACCTTGATCTTGGCGCCCTTGAAGCCGGCGGCCCGGGCCGCAAGCGTTTCCGCGACGATGGTGTCGGTGGGCAGGTGCAGCCAGCCGCCTTCGGTGGTGTAGACGGGGATCCGCTGCTTGGCCCCGCCGGCGGCCAGCCACAGCGGCTGGCCGTCGCGCCGGCAGCGCCAGTCCCACAGCGCGGTGTCGATCGCCGCCAGCGCGAGGCTGGTGATGGCGCCCACGGTGGTGGCGTGGGTGAAGAACATCAGCTCGCGCCAGATCTGCTCGATGCGCGCCGGGTCGCGGCCGATGAGCCGCGGCGCGAGATGGTCGTGCAGCAGGGCCATCACCGACGAACCGCCGGTGCCGATGGTGTAGGTGTAGCCGATGCCCTGCGAGCCGTCGTCGCAGGTGATGCGCACGAACGGTGTCTCCTGTGTCACGAAGGACTGGATGGCGTCGCTGCGCGGCACCTGCGGTGGCAGGTCGACGTGCAGCAGTTCGACGCGGGCGATGCGGGTCATGCGGTCGTGGGCCTCACATGCCGACCATGCGCGGCAGCCACAGGCTGATGGCCGGCACGTAGGTCAGCACCACCAGGCTGATCAGAAGGGGCGCGAGCCAGGGCAGGATGGCCATGGTCGTGCGCTCCAGGCTGAGCTTGGCCACACGCGCCAGCACGAACAGCACCATGCCCATCGGTGGGTGCAGCAGGCCGATCATCAGGTTGAGCACCATCACCAGCCCGAAGTGCACCGGGTCGATGCCCAGCTGACGTGCGATGGGCAGCAGGATCGGCACGAGGATGGTGATCGCCGCCGTGGGCTCGAGGAAGCAGCCCACGAACAGCATCAGCGCGTTGGCCAGCAACAGGAAGACCCAGGGCTCGCGGGTGAACCCCAGCACCCAGTCGGCGATGTCCTTGGTGACGCCGGTGGCGGTGAGCATCCAGCCGAAGATCGACGCCGCGGCCACGATGAACATCACGGTTGCCGTGGTCTCCACCGTGTCGAGGCACACCTTGACGAACATCTTCCAGCTCAGCGTGCGGTACCAGGCCAGCCCCAGCACCATGGCCCAGACGCACGCGGCGATCGCGCCTTCGGTCGGTGTGAACAGCCCCGTGGTCATGCCACCGATCAGCAGCACCGGCGTCATGATGGGCAGCACCGCCTGGAACTGGAAGTAGCGGTCGGCCGCGAACAGCACCACCAGGGCCACGGCCACGGTGAGCTGCGGCTGCAGGCCGGCCTGTATGAGGTGGTACACCGCCAGCGGCCACACGATCACGACGATCGTCTCGATGAGCGCCTTCGACACCCGCGCCCATTCGAACTTGATGTCGCCGCCCCAGCCGTTCTTGTGCGCGAACCAGGCCACCGTGAGCATCATCAGCAGGGCCATCAGCACGCCGGGCAGGATGCCGGCGAGGAACAGGGCGCCCACCGACACGTTGGCCATCATCGCGTAGATCACGAAGGGCAGCGAGGGCGGGATGATGGGTCCGAGCGTGGCCGAGGCGGCGGTCACGCCGACCGCGAACTCGGTGTCGTAGCCGTGGTCCTTCATCGCCTTGATCTCGATGGTGCCCAGGCCCGCAGCGTCGGCGATGGCTGTGCCACTCATGCCGGCAAAGATGACCGAGCCCACCACGTTGACATGGCCCAGGCCGCCCTTGAGCCAGCCCACCAGCGCCAATGCAAAGTTGTAGATGCGGTTGGTGATGCCGGCGTTGTTCATCAGGTTGCCGGCGAGGATGAAGAAGGGCACCGCCAGCAGCGGAAAGCTGTCGATGCCGCCGATCATGCGGTGCACGACCGCAAAGCCCGGCAGGTCGCCGCTGATCAGGATGTAGATCAGCGCCGAGCCCGCCATGGCGATGGCCACCGGGATGCCGCTGGCCATCAGGAAGAGGAAGAGGATCTTGAGCATGTGGGGCGACGCTCAGCGGTCGTCCATGGTGGATTCGGGGCGCTCGAGCACGCTGTAGCCGCGGCGCAGGTGGATGCGCATCACCCACACCGAGCGCAGCGTCGCCGCCGCGAACCCGAGCAGGCACACGCCGTAGACGATGTTCATGGGCAGGTTGATGATGGTCATCTGGTAGTTGCCCATCTTCATCATCATCTGCACGGTGAACACGCTCATGGCACCGAAGAACCCGATGCGCAGCAGGTCCACGAGCGTGGCCATGGCGCGCCCCGCGCGCCCGGGCAGGTAGCGGTAGAGCAGGTCGACCTGGATGTGGTTGTTCTTCACCACGCCGATCACCAGGCCGACGAACACCGTGCCGATGAGCAGGTAGCGCGCGATCTCCTCCGTCCACGACGCCGAGTTGTTGAGCGCGTAGCGGGTGAAGAACTGGTAGAACACCGTCGCCCCCAGCAGCCAGAACAGGGCCAGTGCGGCCCAGGCCTCGATGGTGGTGTGCGACAGGTCCACCTCTTCGTCGACGGCATGGAACTGGCCGTCGTCGCCCATCACCTTGGGCAGTGCGTCCAGGTCCATGCTCGTCCTGACTCCTTACTTGATCGCGATGATGCGGTCGTAGTCCTTCTGGTCGATAGCCGAGCGACGGCCACCGGCTTGGCCTTGGTCACCGCGTCGACGAAGCTCTGGCGGTTGACCTGGTGCACGCCCAGGCCCTTCTTCTTGAACTCGTCGACCAGCTCGGCCTCGCGCTTCTTGATCTGGTCGGTGGCGCGCTGGGCGGCCTCGAGCGCGACGTCGGTGAAGATCTTCTTGTCGGCGTCGCTCAGCTTGTTCCAGACGTGCGGCGCCACCTGCGTCGTCAGGCCGTCGACGATGTGGCCGGTGAGCATGATGTGCTTTTGCACCTCGAAGAACTTCTTGGCCTCGATCGTCGGCAGCGGGTTCTCCTGTGGGTCCACCGTGCCGTTCTGCAGCGCGAGGTAGACCTCGGCGAAGGCGATCGGCGTGGGGTTGGCGCCGCACGACTCCGGCATGGCGCGGTAGGCCGGCACGTCGGGCACGCGCATCTTCATGCCCTTCATGCCGGCGCAGTCGATGAAGGCCTTCTGCGCCGTGGTGTGGCGCGCGCCGTAGTAGGTGTAGGCCAGGATCTGGATGCCGGTCTTCTCGCGGTAGCCGTCGATCATCTCCTTGAACACCGGGCTCTTGCTGTAGGCCAGCAGGTGGTCGGCGTCGCGGAAGATGAACGGGTAGTAGGCGACGCCGATGCGCGGGTAGCTGCGCGCGGCGAAGGACGGGCCGGAGATGATCATGTCCACCGTGCCCAGGGTCAGGCCCTGGTTGATGTCGGTCTCCTTGCCCAGCGAGCTGGCCGGAAACACCTGGATCTCGAAGCGGCCACCGGTGCGCTTCTTGATCTCTTCGGCGGCCCACACCGACTCGGTGTGGTACGGCTCGCTGGTCTCGTACACATGCGCCCACTTGAGCTTGGTCTGCGCCATCGCGCCGGCCATGGGGCTGGCCAGCAGCACGGCGGCGGCGGCGGCGATCAGGGTCTTGAGGGTGTTGCGTTTCATGCTTGTCTCCTTGGGGTCTTTGGGGTCTTCGGGGTCGTCGGTCACGCTGAAATCAACTGCACCTTGGTACTGCGGGTCCGGTCCAGCGCCAGCTCGAAGGCTTCCTTCGAGCGTTCGAGCGGCAGCTGCGCACTGATGAGCGGCCGCACGTCGACGCGGCGGCTGCGGATGGCCTGCACTGCCCAGTCGAATTCCTGGTGGGCGCGGAAGGCACCGCGGTAGTCGAGTTCGCGCGCCATCACGCTGTTGGCGGGGAAGGGCAGCTCGGCCGGCAAGGTGCCCACCTGCACGATGCGCCCGCCACGCCGGGTGGCCGTGAGGCAGGTCTTGAGGGCGGCCGGGCTGCCGGCGGCCTCGATCGAGACCTCGGCCAGATCGGCCAGTTCGGTGGCCGCGACCTGGTCGCTGCGGATGGTGCGATCGGCGCCGACGGTGCGCGCCATCGCCAGCGCGCGGTCGTTGATGTCGCACACGATGACCTGCGCTGCGCCTGCCAACCGCGCCGCCATCACGCTCATGCAGCCGATGGTGCCGCCCCCGGTGACCAGGACTGTCTCACCGAGCACCGGCCCGGCGCGGTGGATGGCATGCAGGCCGATCGACAGCGGCTCGGCGCAGGCGATCTCGCCCAGCGAGATGTCGGCCTCGTCGATCGGCGTCAGCTGGGCCTCCCCCATGACGAAGCGCTCGCGGAACATGCCTTGTGCGTGGGGAAAGACGCTCGCGCTGCCCAGGAAGAACATGTGCCGGCACAGGTTGCCGCGGCCGGCACGGCAGTAGTCGCAGCGGCCGCAGGCGTGAGACGGATTGATGGCCACCTTCTGGCCGGGCTTCACACGCGTGACGGCCGAACCCACGCTGTCGACGATGCCCGAGGCCTCGTGGCCCGGCACCAGCGGCTGGCGCACCACGAATGCGCCCACGCGCCCTTCCTTGTAGTAGTGCAGGTCGGAGCCGCAGATGCCGCCGGCGCCCAGGCGAAGCAGCACGTCGTGGGCACCGAGCGCGGGCGCGGTCTCCTGTTCGAGGCGCAGGTCGAGCGCGCCGTGGATGATGCAGGCGAGTGACATGGCCGAGTGCTGCCTTTGTGTGGTTTCGGATCGCTGGCCTCAGTGCGAGCTCTCGCTCAGCACGTCGACTGCGGTCGGGGTCTGCGGCCAGGCGTCGGCAAAGCGCGCCTGCGAACGTTCGAGGTGCAGGTGCATCGCCGCGCGTGCCGCTTCGGGCTTTCGGGCGGCAATGGCGGTCACCACGCTGCGGTGTTCCGCGATGGCCTTGCGCCAGCTCTTCTCGTTCTCGAAGTGGTGGCCCATCTTGTCGAAGAGCGGGTTGTTGCGTTCGTCGAAGAGCTCGGTGACGGTGCGCAGCAGCGGTCCGTTCTCGGCCGCTTCGGCGACCCGGAGGTGGAACAGTCGGTCGCCGCGGATCGGCATCTCGCCGCGCGCAATGTCTTCGTCCATCAGGCCCAGCGCCTCGCGCAGGCCGGCCACCTGCGGGCGCGTGGCACGGGTGGCGGCCAGCGCCGCGAGTTCACCTTCGACCACCTGTCGCGCCCGGATGATCTCGAAGGGCCCGAAGGCATTGGGTTCGATGCGCGGCGCCGAGGCCGCCGGCTCGCGCGCAACCACATGGATGCCCGAGCCAGGACGCACTTCCACCAGGCCCTCGACCTCGAGCGCGATCAGTGCCTCGCGCACGGACGGGCGAGACACGCCCAGGGTGGTCGCCAGATCGCGCTCGGCCGGCAGGCGCGTGCCCACTGCGTACTCGCCGCGCCGGATCAGCAAGCGCAGCTGGTCGGCGATCTGGCGGTACAGGCGTCGCGGTTCGACGGCTTGCAGGGGCATGGGGTGTGCTGCTCTGGCGGTAAAGTGGTCAGGCCAATTCGAAGCGCATCGTAGTGACGGCCTCGGTGCCGCGCACCCGTGGAAAACCCTGGCGCGGGCGCCAGGCCGACGCGTTCAGGTGGCCGCGGCCAGCGTGGCCCCAACGCCGTGCTGGCGCAGCGAGGCGTAGGCCGGCGTGATCGCATCGACCAGCGCCTGGACACCGCCCAGATCGCCGAACACCGGTTCGAATCGGGTGAGGGCCTCGACCTGCATCCGGAGCGTGGGCAAGGCGTCGGCCGCGCGCAGCGCCGCCGTGAGCGAAGCCGCCAGCGGATCCTCGATGGGGTAGGCCACGCCGGTCTCGTCGTGCCCGCGCAGGTAGTGCAGCCACGCGGCGATCGACAGCCCCAGGTGCGCGATGGACTGCCCGGACGCCAGCCGATCGCGCACCGTGCCCAGCAGCCGTTGGGGCAGCTTCTGCGAGCCGTCCATCGCGATCTGCTGCGTGCGGTGCGCCAGGGCCGGGTTGGCGAAGCGGGTCAGCAGCTCGGTGCGGTAGCGCGGCAGGTCCAGGCCGGGCAGGGGCGGCAGCGTGGGTTCGATCTCGTCACGCATCAGGGCCTCGACAGCGCGGCGCAAGCTCGCCTGGGACACGGCGATGTCCACCGTCGCCCAGCCCGCCATGGCACCCAGGTAGGCGATGGTGGAGTGCGCGCCATTGACCATGCGCAGCTTGAGCCGTTCCCAGGCCGCGGCCTCGGCCACGAAGCGCGCGCCGCCCGCATCCCAGGCCGGGCGGCCCGCCACGAACCGGTCTTCCACCGCCCAGTCGAAGAAGGGTTCGGCCATCACCGGCCAGGCGTCGTCCGCGCCCAGCTGGGCCTGCACCGCTGCGCGGTCGGCATCGGTGGTGCGCGGCACGATGCGGTCGACCATGCTGTTGGGAAAGCTGCAGCCGGCATCGATCCAGCGCGCCAGCGCGGGGTCGACCCGCTCGGCGAGCGCCAGCACCAGGCGCTGCAGCGTGTGGCCGTTGGAGGGCAGGTTGTCCAGCGACATCAGCGTGATCGGGCCCTGCCCGCGCGCGCGCCGCAGTGCCAGGCCGTGCACGATGAAGCCGAGCGCGCTGCGCGGGGTCTGCGGGTGCGACAGGTCGTGGGCGATGTCGGGGTGGTGCCACTGCAGCGCGCCGCTGGCCGGCTCGCGCAGGTAGGCCTTCTCGGTCACGGTGAGGCTGACGATGCGCGTGCTTTCGCGGGCGATGGCTCCAGCACGGCGACCGGGTTCTCGGGCGCCACGAGCAGCTCGCGCACGCAACCGATCACCTGCAGGCGCTGGCGCGGTTGGCCGGCCGCATCGGCGTCGCGCACGGCCACGGTGTAGAGCCCGCCCTGCGGCTGCAGCGCGTCGCGCGTGTCGGGCTGCCGCAGCGAGACGCCGACGATGCCCCAGCGCAGGTCGCCGTCGCGCGCGATTGCCGCCTCGGTGGCGACCGCGAGGTGGGCGCGCATGAAGGCGCCGATGCCCAGGTGCACGATGCCCGGTGCGAGGGCGTCACGATCGAAGGGTGAGTGCTGCACGGCCGGGCCGGCCTCGGCCAGCCACGCGGGGTGCAGCCGAGGTGCGCTCATCGGGGCGGCACCATCCACAGATACAGGCGAGACAGCTTCTCGCGCCCGATGGGTTTGTCGGGTACGTCGACGGTCACCACGCGGTCGGGCTTCCAGTCGCCCATGTCCCGGTCGTGCGAGACGATGCGCGTGCCGGGCTTGAGCGCGAGCAGCCGGGGCCGCAGCTGCAGCTTCACTTCGGGCAGCAGGTACAGGGTGATCACCGTGGCGCACGACAGGTCGGTCTCGAACAGGTCCTGAACGCGGAACTCCACCTTGTCGGCCACGCCGGCGCGGCGCGCGTTCTCGCGGCTCTTGGCCACGAGGTCGGGCACGATCTCCCCGCCCAGCCCGGCCGCGCCGAACTGGCTGGCCGCCGAAGGCATGAAGGGATTCACCAGTTCCATAGCGTGCCGTCGTGTTGCTGTCGGTTCACGGGAAGGTAGGCGCGCTGGTACGGGTATTTCGCCGCCAGGGCCTCGTCGATCTCCACGCCATGGCCCGGCACCTCGCCGGGATGCATGAAGCCGTCCTGAAGGTGTAGGCATGGGGGAACACCGCGTCCGTCTCGGCGGTGTGGCGCATGTACTCCTGCATGCCGAAGTTCGGCACCCACAGGTCGAAGTGCAGCGCCGCGCCCATGCACACCGGCGACAGGTCGGTGGCGCCGTGGCAGCCGGTGCGCACCTGGTAGAGCGCGGCCAGGTCGGCGATGCGCCGCAGGTGCGTGATGCCGCCCGCGTGCACGACGGTCGCGCGGATGAAATCGATCAGCTGGTTCTCGATCAGGCCCTTGCAGTCCCAGATGGTGTTGAAGATCTCGCCCACGGCCAGCGGTGTGGTGGTGTGCTGGCGGATCAGCTTGAACGCTTCCTGGTTCTCCGCCGGCGTGGCGTCTTCCATCCAGAAGAGGCGATGGGGCTCGAGGTCCTTGCCCAGGCGCGCAGCTTCGATGGGCGTGAGGCGGTGGTGCACATCGTGCAGCAGGTGGATGTCCGGGCCGACAGCGGCCCGCACGGCTTCGAAGAGCTGTGGCGTGTGCCGCAGGTATTTCTCGGTCGACCAGTCGTGTTCGCTCGGCAGGTCGGCGTCGGCCGGCTCGTAGAACGTGGTGCCGCGGCCCACGCCATACACCTTCTCCAGCCCCGGCACGCCGCTTTGCGCGCGGATCGCCTTGTAGCCTTCTTCCTTGTAGCGCAACACTTCCTCGACGGTCTGCGCAATGTCACGGCCATTCGCGTGGCCGTAGACCATCACGCCGGTGCGGCTGGCGCCCCCGAGCAACTGGTACAGCGGCAAGCCGGCCACCTTCGCCTTGATGTCCCACAGCGCGGTGTCCACGGCGGCGATCGCGCTCATGGTCACCGGCCCGCGCCGCCAGTAGGCACCACGGTAGAGGTACTGCCAGATGTCCTCGATCTGGTGCGGGTCGCGGCCGATCAGGCAGGGGATGACGTGGTCGGTGAGGTAGCTCGCCACGGCGAGCTCGCGCCCGTTGAGCGTGGCGTCGCCCAGGCCGGTGAGGCCCTGGTCGGTCTCGATCTTGAGCGTCACGAAATTGCGGCCGGGGCTGCAGACGATGACGCGCGCGCTGGTGATCTTCATGGCAAGGCGCTGGTTCGTTGCGGAAACGTCGAGAGTCTATGCAGGACGGAACGCTGTCCGACCCTGGTTTACCAGACCGCCTCGGCGCTCGGTGGCACGCGCTATCGAAACACCCTAGCCGTGAGCAGCGCACGCTCCCTCAGAATCCCCTGAGTCTGGAGGGAGCGAGATGGATCCAATCTGGTTGAAGCAGTACCCCAAGGGCGTACCCGCGCAGATCGACGTCGCGCAGTACCCGTCGCTGGTGGCGCTGCTCGAGGAGAGTCTGCGCACCTACGCGTCTTTGCCCGCCTACAAGTTCATGGGCAAGGCGATCACCTTTGCGCAGGTGGACGAGGCTTCGCGCGCCATGGCGGCCTATCTGCAGTCGCTCGGCCTCGACAAGGGCGACCGCGTGGCCATCATGCTGCCCAACGTGCCGCAGTACCCGGTGGCCGTGGCCGCCATCCTGCGCGCGGGCTACGTGGTGGTGAACGTCAATCCGCTGTACACGCCGCGCGAGCTCGAGCACCAGCTCAAGGACTCCGGCGCCAAGGCCATCGTCATCATCGAGAACTTCGCGACCACGCTGCAGCAGGTGATGACGGCGGTGCCGACCAAGAAGGTCATCCTCACCGCGCTGGGCGACATGCTGGGCTTCCCCAAGGGCCTGATCGTCAACTACGTGGTGCGCAAGGTGAAGAAGATGGTGCCGGCCTACGCGCTGCCCGGCGCGGTGCACTTCAACGACGCGCTTGCGCAGGGGCGTCGAAAGACCTTCACCCCGGCCAAGCCCGGGCCTGACGACATCGCGGTCCTTCAGTACACCGGCGGCACCACCGGCGTGAGCAAGGGCGCGGTGCTGTTGCATCGCAACCTGGTGGCCAACATCCTCCAGTCCGAAGCCTGGTACCAGCCGGCGCTCAAGAAGATCCCCAAGGGCGAGCAGATCAACACCGTGTGTGCACTGCCGATCTATCACATCTTCGGCTTCAACACGAACATGATGCTGTCCATGCGCATGGGTGGCTGCAACATCCTGATTGCCAACCCGCGCGATCTGCCGGCGATGTTCAAGGACCTGTCGCGCGAGAAGTTCCACAGCTTCCCGGCGGTGAACACGCTGTTCACTGCCATGGCTAACCATGCCGACTTCAACTCGGTGGACTGGAGCGGTCTGGTCATCTCGGTGGGCGGTGGCATGGCGGTGCAAAGCGCGACGGCCAAGCTCTGGCTCGAGAAGACCGGCTGCCCGATCGTCGAGGGCTATGGCCTGTCGGAGACCTCGCCCTCGGCCAGCTGCAACCCGGTGGACAGCGCCGCCTACAGCGGCACCATCGGTCTGCCACTGCCCAACACCGAGATGACCCTGCTCGACGACGACGGCCACGAAGTGCCGATGGGTCAGCCGGGCGAGATCGCCATCCGCGGGCCGCAGGTCATGGCGGGTTACTGGCAGCGGCCCGACGAGACCGCCAAGGTGATGACAGCCGACGATTTCTTCCGCACCGGCGACATCGGCGTGGTGGACGAGCGCGGCTACTTCAAGATCGTCGATCGCAAGAAGGACATGATCCTGGTCAGCGGCTTCAACGTGTACCCCAACGAGGTCGAGGACGTGGTCACCCAGATGGACGGCGTGCTCGAATGCGCGGCGGTCGGGGTGCCCGATGCCAAGGCCGGCGAGGCGGTGAAGCTGGTGGTGGTCAAGAAGGACCCGGCGGTCACCGAGGCCGACATCCGCGCCTATTGCGAAGCCCACCTCACCGGCTACAAGCGGCCCAAGGTGGTGGAGTTCCGCACCGACCTGCCCAAGTCACCCGTCGGCAAGATCCTCAGACGCGAATTGCGTGACAAGACCTGAGCGCGCCGCGCTCAGGTCTTGCGGCGCGGGGTCGCCACCAACCCCTGTGCAAAACTCGCGCATGCACTGCACCGCGATCGTCAGCGCCATGCACGAAGAGCTGCGCGCGCTCCTGCCTGTCGTGGCCGAGGTCCAGACCGTCGAGCTGGCCGGGCGCCGCTTCCACCGCGGCACGGTGCACGGCCGTGTGGTGGTGCTGGTGCTGTCGGGCGTCGGCAAGGTCGCCGCGGCCACGACGGCCACCCTGTTGCTGCAGCACTTCGAGGTGACGGAAATCGTGTTCACCGGGGCCGCCGGAGGGCTGGCGCCTGGGGTCCGCGTGGGCGATGTCGTGGTCGCCCGCCAGCTTCTGCAGCACGACATGGATGCGTCACCCCTGTTCCCGCGCTTCGAGGTGCCGCTCACGGGGCGATCGCACTTCGACGCCGACCCGCGCCTGGGCGATGCACTGGCCCATGCCACGCGCCGCTGCCTGGCCCAGGCCCACGATCGCATCGGCACGACGCACCTGCGCGACTTCGGCATCGACGCACCGCGCCTGCACGAGGGACTGGTGGTCAGTGGCGACCGCTTCGTCTCGAGCGCGCAAGAGAGCACCACCTTGCGGTCGCTGCTGCCGCTGGCGCTCGCGGTCGAGATGGAAGGCGCGGCGCTGGCCCAGGTGTGCGCCGATTTCGCGCGCCCCTTCGCCGTCGTGCGGACCATCTCCGACCGCGCCGACGACAGCGCGCATGTCGATTTCAGCCGCTTCATCGCCGAGGTGGCGAGTGTCTACAGCCGCGAGATCGTCACCGGCTGGCTGGCCGGGCTCGACGGCTGAGGCGAGCACGACAGGCACCGGCCTCCAGTGGCTCGGTGCACCGGGCCGTGTCATCGGCCCGCCGCGCCCTCAGGCACACTGGCGATCCCCTTCACACGCTTCCTGACCCTCCGTGCCCCCAAGACTGCATGCGCCCGTGCCCCTGGCCGAGGGTGCCGAAGTGGATCTGCCACCGGGCGCCGCACGCCATGTGCAGGTGTTGCGCCTCCAGCCCGGGTCGCCCGTGACGCTGTTCGATGGGCGCGGCGGCGAGTGGTCGGCCGAGGTCACCCACATGGGTCGCCAGTCGGTCCAGGTGCGGGTGGGCGCGCACGATCCGATCGCGCGCGAGCTGCCGCAGCCCATCACGTTCGCGCTCGGCGTGCCGGCCAATGAGCGCATGGACACGCTGGTCGAGAAGGCCTGCGAACTCGGCGTGGCCGCCATTCAGCCCCTGATGTGCGAGCGCTCGGTGCTGCGTCTGCAGGGCGAGCGGGCGACCAAGAAGGTGGCGCACTGGCAGGCCGTGGCCGTGGCCGCGTGCGAACAGTCGGGTCGCACCGTGGTGCCGTCGATCGCGCCGGTGCGTGGTCTGCCGGACTGGCTCGCTTCGCTGAGTGCATTGCCTGCGGCCGGCGAGCCTGCTCGTGTGCTGCTGAGCCTGCGCGAGGCGGGCACCTTGCCGGTCGCTGTCGCCGTGTCGGGCTGCGTGTTGCTGAGCGGTCCCGAAGGCGGCTTCAGCGAGGCCGAGGAGTCGATGGCGCGCCTGCGCGGCTTCGTGCCGGTGTCGCTCGGCCCGCGCGTGCTGCGGGCGGACACCGCGCCGCTGGCCCTGCTGGCGCACCTGTCCCTCAAGCAAGCGCTGACCGAACAAGGCACCCTGTGAACCTCCAACTCCTGCTGCTCACGCTGTGCCAGGGCTTCTTCCTGACCAACAACGTCACCTTCATCGCCATCAACGGCCTGGTGGGCCTGAGCCTCGCGCCGACGCCCTGGATGGCCACCCTGCCGGTGGCGGGCTATGTGGCAGGCGGCTCGCTGTGCGCCGGCATGGTGGGCCGGCACCAGCGCGCCTGGGGACGCAAGCGTGCGTTCCAGTCGGGACTGGTGGTGGCGATGCTGTCCACCCTGGCCTGCGCGTTCGCGGCGTCCACCCACAGCTTCTGGCTGCTGGTGCTTTCCACGGTGGTGGCCGGCTACTACAACGCCAACGCCGGGCTCTATCGATTCGCGGCGATCGAGCTCGTGACGCCGGCGTTCAAGGAACGCGCCATCTCCTGGGTGCTGGCCGGCGGCATCCTCGGTGCGGTGGTCGGCCCCAACCTGGCCAGCCAGACGCGCGAGCTGCTGCCCGTGCCATTCGCCGGGGCGTATGCGGCGCTGGTGGTGGTGGCGTTGCTGGCCCTGATCACGGTCTCGTTCATCCACTTCCCGCCGCTGCCCGTTCCCAATCCGGCGCATCCGGGGCGACCCTTGCGCGAGATCGCGCGACAGCCGGTGTTCATCGTCGGCGTGATCGCGTGCTCGCTGGGCTACGGCGTGATGAACCTGCTGATGGCCGCCACGCCGATCGCGATGGCGCAGTGCTCGCATCCCTTCAAGAGCGCAGCCCTGGTGCTCGAGTGGCATGTGCTGGGGATGTTCGTGCCGAGCTTCTTCACCGGCACGCTGATCAAGCGCTTCGGTGCGCTGCCGGTGATGGCCGTGGGCGTGGTGCTCTATGCGGCGTGCATCGCAGTGGCGCTCAGCGGCATCGAGCTGATGCAGTTCCTCACCGCGCTGTTCGCGCTCGGCGTGGGCTGGAACTTCCTGTTCATCGGCGGCACCACCTTGTTCACTGAGGCCTATCGCCCGGAGGAACGCACGACGGCGCAGGCGGCGATGGACACCTTCGTGTTCGGCACGATGACACTCACATCGCTCGGCTCCGGTGCGCTGGTGACCACGCAAGGCTGGACCTGGCTCAACCTCGGCTCGATCGCGCCGGTGGTGCTGACCGGCGCAGCGCTGGTCTGGCTGGCCTGGCAACGGCGAAGGCCGGCGGCCGCCGCCGGGTGATCGATACGCCGCGCGCTCGGGACCTGGGGGTTGCGGTCGGGCTGCCGAACCGGAGAATCGCCACTCTTCGTTCACTGCAAGGGGTAACAGAATGGGTCTGCTCGATTCAGTCATCGGGGCCTTGGGCCAGTCGCAAGGCGGCCAGGGCGGGTCAGGTGGCCAGGGGGACCTGCTGGCCCTCGTGGTCGGCATGCTGGCGCAAGGCGGTGGCGGCGGGGCCGGCGGCGGAGGGCTGGGCGACCTGATCGGGCGCTTCCAGCAAGGCGGCCTGGGCGATGTCATCGGCTCGTGGGTCGGCACCGGACAGAACCTGCCCGTTTCGCCGGACCAGCTGGGCAACGTGCTCGGTGGCGACGTCCTTTCGCAACTCACCCAGAAGAGCGGCATGTCGCAGGGCGATCTGCTGGGTCAGCTGTCGCAGATGCTGCCGCAGGTGGTGGACCAGCTCACACCGCAGGGCCAGGTGCCGCAGGGTGGCCTGGGCGATGTGGCATCCATCCTCGGGCAGCTGATGCGGCGTTGAGGTGCCCTCGAGGCATCAGGCCTGCGAGCGAGATGTAACTGGCGGACATCCCCTGTTGCGCCTCGCTCCTTGACCCCGGACGGCACCCCCTCTCCAATCTCAGGAAAGGGGCACGAGCCCCTGCAACGCACCACTGCACCGCTTCCGGTGCACTGTGCGCCAAGCATCCATCGGTCGTCCGGGGTTCCGTCTTGTTCAAGTTGCTGATCGTCTTTGGCCACCTGATGGCCGTGTGCCTGGCCATCGGCACGGTGCTGATGACCGACCTGCGGTTGCTGCGGCGCGCCCGTCGTCCCAATGTCGTGATCGCACCGCCGACCCGCTTCGAGTCACGGGTCATCGGCTGGTCCCTGATCGTGATGCTGGCCACCGGGGCGGTGCTGATCGGGCTCGACTGGGACCGCAACCCCGGTCCGCTGGACAATCCCAAGCTGCAGGCCAAGCTGCTGCTGGTGGCGCTGCTGGTGCTCAACGCCTGGGTGCTGCACCACCGCGTGTTCCCCTGGCTGCAACGCAGCGCCGCGGTGGCGCGCTGGTCCGGCGGACAACGCTGGTTCATCGCGTTCACCGTGGGCCTGTCGAACAGCCTGTGGCTGTTCTGCGCCTTCCTCGGCATCGCGCGGCCCTGGAACCACAGCATCGCGCTCGAGGCGGTGTTGCTGATGGCCGTGGGGGTCTGGCTCGTCGCTTCCCTGGTCATTCGCGCCGTGCTCGGCTTCGCGGCGCGCGAGACGGCGTTCGAGCCGACCCAGCTCCTCGAGGCGACACCGCGCGCCCGTGAAGTCCGCCGCGGCAGCGCAGGCGCCTGGAAGCCGCAGCCGGCCCAGGCACGCATCACCGGCTACTGAGTCTGATCAGGCCGCGGAGGCGCCTTCGCGGCGCGCCGACCCAGCCACCAGCTCGAAGCGGAACAGCCGACATTCGATCGGCCCGTTCCACATCGGAACCCGCCGGCTCTCCTTGAGTCGCATGGCGCTCGGCAGCTTCATGTCGGGGCTCAGCACGAAGGCGGTCCAGCCGGCCGGATGCTGGGTGTAGGCACGCTTCCAGTGGCTGGCGAGCCGCCCGAAGAAATCATTCGGCGTCGAGCGGTTGTCGTCCGCCGATCCGGCCCGCGCCGGCCGCGCTGCCTTGCCGCCGACTTCGATGCGTTCGCCATAGGGCGGGTTGATCATCAGCGTGCCGTGCAATTCGGAAGGCAGCTCCGGCGCAGGCCGTTCGAGGGCATCGCCGCCATTGAAGGTGATCGCGGCCTCGACGCCGGCACGCTGCGCGTTGCGCCGGGCGAAGTCGACCATGCGGAACGACACGTCGCTGGCAAAGATGGGAACCGCGCTCGGGTGGATGCGCGACTCGGCGTGGCTCTTGAGCCGCTGCCACTGCGCGCGCATCTCGGCGCCGGCAAAGGGCAGCAGGCGCTCGAAGGCGAAGCGCCGCTTGAGACCAGGCGCGATGCCGCAGGCGATCTGCGCCGCCTCGATGGCGATGGTGCCCGAGCCGCAGCAGGGGTCGTGCAGCGCGCCGCCGTCCTGCGGCGTGCCGCGCCAGCCGGCCGCGGCGAGCATGGCGGCGGCGAGGGTCTCCTTGAGCGGCGCATCACCCTTGTCCTCGCGCCAGCCGCGCTTGAAGAGCGGCTCTCCGGAGCTGTCCACGTAGAGCGAGGCTCGCTCCTCGCCCACGTGCAGCACCAGCGACAGGTCGGGATGCCGCGTGTCGACGTTTGGCCGCTCGCCGGTGGCCTCGCGCAGCTGGTCACACACCGCGTCCTTGATGCGCAACGCGGCGAAGTTCAGGCTCTTGAGCGGGCTGCGCTGCGCGGTGGTGTCCACGCGCAAGGTGTGCTCGGGCGTGATCCACTGTGTCCAGTCGACGCCTTGCGCAAGCGTGTAGAGGTCGTGTTCGTCGCGGTACGGGCCCTCGGCCACCTCGATCAGCACGCGCTGCGCGAGCCGCACTTCGAGATTGAGCGTCATCACCTGCAGCGGCTCGCCTTCGAGGGCGACACCGCCGCGCGATGCACGCAGGCGCACGCCGGGCAGCACGCGCTTCACTTCCTCGGCGAGAAGGTCTTCCACCCCGGCGGCGCAGGGCAGGAACAGCGGCAGAGCCATCTCAGCGCCGATCGTCCACGGCTTGCGTGACGCAGTCCGCCATCACATCGCCTTGCGCAGGTTGGCCGGCGCGATCTTCAGCGCTTCGCGGTACTTGGCGACCGTGCGCCGCGCCACCTGGATGCCCTGCTCTTCGAGCATCTGCGAGATCTGGCTGTCCGACAGTGGCTTGGCCACGTCCTCGGCGGCCACCAGCTGCTTGATCAGCGCCCGCACCGCGGTGCTCGACGCGTTGCCGCCCGCCTCGGTGTTGAGCGACGAGCCGAAGAAGTACTTCAGCTCGAAGGTGCCGAAGGGCGTGGACATGTACTTGGCGGTCGTCACACGCGAGATGGTCGACTCGTGCAGGCCCAGCTCGTCGGCGATCTCGCGCAGCACCAGCGGCTTCATCGCGATCTCGCCGTGGGTGAAGAAGCTCTTCTGCCGCTCGACGATCGCCTGCGAGACGCGCTGGATGGTGTCGAAGCGCTGCAGGATGTTCTTCATGAACCAGCGCGCCTCCTGCAGCCGCGAGTTCAGGCCCGCTCCCGCGCCGTTGAGGGCCGGCGAGCCGCGCTGGTGCCGGATCGCGTTGGCGTAGAGGTCGTTGATGCGCAGCTTGGGCATCACGTCCGGGTTGAGCACCACCTTCCAGTTGCGACCGGACTTCTGCACGATCACGTCGGGCACGATGATGTTCGCCTCGGCGCGGGCGAAGCGTCGGCCCGGCTTGGGCTCCAGCGCGGTGATCAGCCCTTGCGCCTCGCGAAGCATGTCCTCGTCGGCACCCGTCGCGGCCATGAGCTTCTTCATGTCGCGGCGGGCCAGCAGGTCCAGGTGCCGCTTGCACACGATGATCGCGACCATCTGCGCCTCGCTGCGCTCCTGCGTGCGCAACTGCAGCGTCAGGCATTCCGCGAGGTCCGAAGCGCCCACGCCCGTGGGCTCCATGCTCTGCAGGAAACGCAGGCCGCACTGCAGGCGCGTCAGCAGCTCGTCGCGCTGTTCGTCGCTGGCGTCGGGGCCGAGCAGCTGCGCAGCGATCTCTTCCAGCGGATCGTCCAGATAGCCGTCATCGTTCAGCGACTCGATCAGCACCATCACCGCCGCCGCATCCTCGCGCGAGAGCCGCATGCCAGAAAGCTGCTCGCGCAGGTGGTCCTGCAGCGTCTGCCAGGCGGTGTCGCGGTCCTGGCCGTCGAAGTCGTCGCTGTCGTTGGAGTTGCTGCTCTTGCCCGGCGTCTCGCCGATGCCGTCGAAGTCTTCGCGCTCGGTCCCGTTCTCCCAGTCGTCGCGCTCGGTCGTGCCGAGTTCGGCGCTGTCGATGCCGGCGCCCTCGTCCGCGCTGTCGCTGCCCGACTCGGCCGCCCGCTCCGACTCGCGCTCGCCGGCGTGTTCGGCCGGGGTGAGGCGCTCGACCATGGGTTCGAACGGCGTGGGGCTGTCCTCGTCGACCTCGAGGAAGGGGTTCTGCTCCAGCATCTGCTCGACTTCCTGGTGGAGTTCGAGCGTGGACAGCTGCAAGAGACGGATGGACTGCTGCAGCTGCGGCGTGAGCGCCAGATGCTGCGACAGGCGGACCTGCAATGAAGGCTTCATTCGTCAGCCCTCACATGCGGAAATGTTCGCCGAGATAGACCTTGCGCACGTCCCGGTTCTCGACGATCTCGGTGGGCGTGCCCTCGGCGAGCACCGCGCCTTCGCTGATGATGTAGGCGCGGTCGCAGATGCCCAGCGTCTCGCGCACGTTGTGGTCGGTGATCAGCACGCCGATGCCGCGTGCCTTGAGGAAGCCGATGATGCGCTGGATCTCCAGCACCGCGATCGGGTCGACGCCGGCGAACGGCTCGTCGAGCAGGATGAAGCGCGGCTGCGTCGCCAGGGCGCGCGCAATCTCGACCCGGCGCCGCTCGCCGCCCGACAGCGAGGGCGCGGGCGCCTGGCGCAGCTTGTCGATGCTCAGGTCGTGCAGCAGGCCGTCGAGCAGCAGCGCGATCTGACCTTCGGCCAGCGGCTTGCCGTTGCGGTCGTACTGCAGCTCGAGCACCGCGCGGATGTTCTCTTCCACCGTGAGCTTGCGGAAGATCGACGCCTCCTGCGGCAGGTAGGACAACCCGAGACGCGACCGCTGGTGGATGGGCAGGCGCTCGACGCGCCGGCCTTCGATGGTGATCTGCCCCTCGTCGGCGCGCACCAGACCGACGATCATGTAGAAGCTCGTCGTCTTGCCAGCGCCATTGGGGCCGAGCAAGCCGACGACCTCACCGCTGTCCACGGCCAGGCTCACGCCCTTGACCACCTTGCGCTGCCCATACGACTTGGCCAGGCCGTGAGCCTCGAGTCGGTGGACCGGTCGCGTGGCCGACAGCGAGGCGGCCGCGCTCACTTCTTGTCCCCGGGGTTCTTGTCCCCGAGGCTGGGCACCAGGCGCAGGGACGGATTGGGCTGGGAGGCCGCCTGGGCGGCTTCGGCGGCGGCCGCACTGCCTTCGCGCGGCGTGAGCACGGCGCGCACGCGCCCGCTCGGGTTGGAGGGAGTCGCGGCGGCGCCGCCGGAGACGCTGAAGACCTCGCTGATGCTGTCGTAGCTGACCAGGTTGCCCGAAATCTCGTCGGCCACGGTGGTGCCGCGCAGGCGCCGCACCGAGGCGTTGGTGACGAATCGGATGGTGTCGGCCTTGCCGTCGTACTCGAGCCGTTCGGCCTCGCCTTCGATGGTCTCGTCGACGCCGTCGCGCTTCTGGCGGAACAGTGGCTGGCTTGCCCGGCGGCGCCGATGGCCACCGCGCTGTGGTAGCCGTCGGGCGACTCGCGCACCTCGATGCGCGCCGCGCGGATGACCATCGTGCCCTTGGTCACCACCACGTTGCCGTTGAACACGATGAACTGGTTCTGCAGGTCGATCTTGCCGGGCTGGTCGGCCTCGACGTTCAGCGGCTTGAACCGGTCCGCCTTTTCGGCTTGCACCCCACTGGTGGAAACCACTACGGCCAGCAGGAGCGCGAGGCGTGCTGCGCGTGCCCGCAGGGGCTGAGACAGGAGGAACGGACGGAGGTGGGTCATAAAGGCACGAAACTTGCAGACCATTCTAGCTGCAAGCACGCCGTGCGCGGCGGACTTCGGGGCCGTCCTGTTGTCTGCCTGCCCTGCGCCAGGGCGGCGCGGGCGGCGTGACTCCAGCGTCAGACCATCTGCACGCGCAGCTCGCCCAGGCCGGTGACCGAACCGGCCATGACATCACCCGCCACCACTGCCGCCACGCCCTCGGGCGTGCCGGTGTAGATCAGGTCGCCGGGCTGCAGCTCCCAAGCCGCCGACAGGTGCTCGATGGTTTCGCCGATGTTCCAGATCAGCTTGTCGATGTGGCTGCGCTGGCGCGGCTGGTCGTTGACCTGCAGGCTGATCTCCGCCTTGACGATGTCGCCGGCCTGGGCCGCGGGGGTGATCGGGCCGATCGGCGCGCTGTGGTCGAAGCCCTTGCCGATGCACCAGGGCCGACCCTGCTTCTTCATGTCGTTCTGCAGGTCGCGGCGGGTCATGTCCAGGCCCACGGCGTAGCCGAAGATGTGCGCGGCCGCATCAGCGGCGCGGATGTTGCGGCCGCCCTTGCCGATGGCCACCACCAGCTCGATCTCATGGTGCAGGTTGGCGGTGAGCGTGGGGTAGGGCATGTGGCCGGTGGTGCCGGCGTCCACCACCACCAGGGTGTCGGCCGGCTTCAGGAAGAAGAACGGCGGCTCGCGGCCGGTGAAGCCCATCTCCTTGGCGTGGTCCTCGTAGTTGCGGCCGACACAGTAGATGCGGTGCACCGGGAATCGCTCGTGCGCGGCCGACGATGGGCACGCTGACGACGGGGGGCGGGGTGAAGAGGTAGCTCATGGCGGGTTCCGGAAGTGGGCTTGGGGAAGAGCGCGTTGCAGGGGAGGAAAGGTGCGGGTCAGGTGGTGGCATCGCCACCTTCGACGATCACGTTCTCGACGATACCCGCCCCGCCGCGCCGATGGGCGGCTGCGGCGGTGTACTCGGGCGAGGTGAAGCAGGCGGCGCCGGCCTCGAGCGTCGGGAACTCGATCACGACGAAGCGATGGAAGGTCTCGGGCCCCTCCATGATGCGGTAGCGCCCGCCGCGCGCCAGCACGCGCCCGCCATGGGCGGCGATGATGCCCGGCACGAGGTCGGTGTACTTCTTGTACTGCACCGGGTCGTTGACGATGCAGCGCGAGAGCCAGTAGGCGGCCATGTCGGGCACTCCTATTTCGGCACGACGGCGTTGCCCAGGTTGGGCAGCCAGGTCGCGAGTTGGGGGAAGGCCACGATGGCGAGGATGGCGCCCAGCAGGCACATCCAGTAGGGCACCGCGCCGCGGAAGATCTCGCCGTTCTTGAGTCCGGGCTCATCCGGCACCGCGGCCTTGACGGTGAACACCAGGATGCCGAATGGCGGTGTCAGCAAGCCGGTCTCGATCGCCAGGATGCCGATGATGGCGAATGCGATGGGATCGAAGCCGAGCGCCATCGCGACGGGCGCGAAGACCGGCACCGTGAGGAGGATGATCGAGATCGAATCGATCAGCGCGCCGAGCACGAACCACACCAGGATCATCAGGGCCAGCACCGCGTAGGGCGACAGGCCCGAGTTCACGAAGAAGTCCTTGGCCATGCCGGTCACGCCGGTCATCGACAGCACGCGCGAGTAGAGCTGCGCCGTCACCAGCAGCAGCAGCAGCGGCGCCGACGTGCGGCCCACCGAGATCACCGCCCGCACCATCTCGACTGGCGTCATGCCGCGCGCCAGGGCCAGCAGCAGCGCCAGCGTCGCGCCCACGCCGGCGCCTTCGGTGGGCGTGAAGAAGCCGAACCAGATGCCACCGAGCACCACGACCACCAGCGCGAGGATGCCCACCGTGCTCCAGAGGATGGTGCGCAGCGCCACCTCGGGCGCCTCGTCCACCTCGGCGCGCGCCAGGCGCTGCGCCTCGGGCAGGTTGGGGCCTTCGCCCACGCGGTGCGGCTGCGTCTTGGCCACCCACAGGATGTAGCCGATGTAGAGCGCCACCACCACCAGGCCCGGGATGATGCCGGCGATGAACAGCTTGCCGATGGCCAGCTCGGTGAGCACGCCCCACACGATCATCAGCACCGAGGGCGGGATCAGCATGCCCAGGCAGGCGCTGCCGGCGATGCAGCCCAGCGCGAAGCGACGCTCGTAGCCGTAGCGCCGCATCTCGGGATAGGCAATCTTGGAGAAGGCCGCCGCGGCCGCGATCGACACGCCGGTGATGAACGCGAACACCGCGTTGGCCAGCACCGTGGCCACACCCAGGCGGCCCGGGATGCGCCGCGTGGAGCGGTTGATGAGCGCGAACAGGTCGCTCGCCGCGCCGCACTTGGCCAGGAACTCGCCCATCAGCAGGAACAGCGGGATCACCGCGAAGATGTAGTCGCGCAGCGCCTCGTAGGCCGTGTTCGAGGCGAAGGTCAGCATCGCCTGCGGATCCTTGGTCAGCAGGTACAGCCCCAGCATGCTGGTCAGTCCCAGCGCCACCGCGATGTGGATGCCGCCGAACACCAGGGCCAGCAGGGTGCCGACCAGGATCAGCATGTCAGTGGTTTCGTACATCGCGTGCTCAGTGGGAGGCGCCGATCTGGCCGGGCGCGTCGCCGCGCAGGGCGCCGACGCTGTGCTGCACCAGCAGCAGCAGGTAGCTGAAGGCGGCGAAGAACGTGCCGAGCACCAGCACGAAGCGCGCGGGCCAGACCGGCACGCGCAGCGCGCCTTCGCCTTCGAACTCGTTGGAGGCCCAGGCGTGCTGAGCGCCCGTCGAAACTGCCCCAGCAGATGGCGCCGAAGAACACCAGCCCGGCCAGCGCGCCGAGCGCCGCGAACGCGCTCTGGGTGCGCGGGCTGCCCATGCTCACGAACATGTCGACGTGAAGCATGCCGCCGGAGCGGATCGCAAAGCCGGACTGCAGGTAGCAGATGATCACGATGGACAGCGACACGATCTCGGTCGTGCCCTTCACCGGGCTGTTGAACACCACCCGGCCGATCACATCGGCCACGACCAGGAAGCACAGCAGGAAGGCGAGGATCGCCGCCAGCACGAGCAGCGCCCGCGTGACGTGGTCATTGAGTCGTTGAAGTAAGGCCATCGTGCAGCGGCGCCCAGCCATTCAGGAAATCGGGACAACGGAACCGGGCCACCCTCGACGCGCGGCGGGTCGCCACTCGCCGAGGGCCCCGGGGTCGGGGGCTTACTTGATCTCGTAGCGCACCGGCCACTTGTGGCCGAGCTTCTCCGCTTCGTCGAGCGCGAGCTTGAGCACCTGCGTGGCTGGCAGGCCCTGCTTGTCCAGATCGCTGGCCTGCGCCTGCGGCCAGGCCTTCATCGAGTTGGCCCACTCCACGCGCACCGCGTCGGGCACCGTCTTCACGGCCACGCCCAGGGTCTTGAGCTGGGCCAGCTGCTTCGGGTAGTTCTCTTCGTTGACGCTGCCGGTCTTGGCCTCGTACTCCTTGGCGACCTCGAGGATGATGGCCTGCACTTCCTTGGGCAGGCGCGCGAAGCGGGCCTTGTTGATCGTCAGGCCGTGCCACGAGATCGAACCGAAGCCGATCTCGGTGTAGTGCTTGGCGACTTCATTCAGCTTGAAGTTGACCCAGCCCGAGGGGAACATGATCCAGCCGAAGTAGACACCGGTCTGCATCGAGGTGTAGGCCTCGGGCAGCGACGACTGCACCGGCACCGCACCGGCGTACTCCAGCCACTTGAGGTTCAGGCCGGCACCGGCGAGCTTCTTGCCCTTGAGTTCACCGACGGTGTTCCATTCGAAGGTGGTGCCCAGGTTGTAGCCGTTGTCGGCGATGAGCGCGAGCAACTGCTGGTTGTACTTGTCCTCGAACACCTTGGACATGTAGGGCACCTTGTCGTACACGGCGCGCGCGAGCTTCACGCTCTTCTCCGGGCTCATGGTGCCGAAGGGCAGCATCACCTGGAAGGCATGCAGCGGCAGGTTCGAGGGCTCGAAGCAGAAGCAGTAGCCGCCGATGTCGACGATGCCCGACTGCACGCCTTCCAGCGTGTCGGCCACCTTCACCATGGCACCACCGTAGGCCTCGATGAACTCGACCTTGTGCGGCGTGCGCGCGGCCACGCGCTTGGTGACCTCGGGCACGAAGAAGGTCTGCATCAGGTTGACGTAGGTGTTCGCTGCGGGGTGGCCCGAGGCGATGCGCAACTTGATGTCTTCGGCGCGCGCGCCGGAGATGGACAGGACGGCGACGGCGCCGGCCACGAGGGCGGTCTTGAAGTGCTTGATCATGATGGTCTCCTGGTGTGTTTGGGGCTCGCGGCCCCTTCTGGTCGTGAACGGAAATTCAGGGAAGGATCACGCTCGACCCGGTGGTGCGCCCGCCCTCCAGGTCGGCATGGGCCCGGGCGATGTCGCTCATGGCGTAGCGCTGGTTGATGCTGATCTTGAGCGCGCCCTCGCGCGAACATGTCGAACACGGCCGCGGCCGAGGCGCGCAGGTCTTCGGTGGACGCGGTGTAGGTCACCAGCGTGGGCCGCGTGAAGTACAGCGAGCCCATCTTCTGCAGTGTCGACGCTGCCACCGGAGGCGGCGCGCCGGTGGTCGTGCCGAAGCGAGACGAAGAAGCCGCGCGGCGCCAGGCTGTTGCAGCGATTGCGTCGAAGGAGTCCTTGCCGACCGAGTCGTACACCACCGGCACGCCTGCGCCGCCGGTGATCGCCTTGACGCGCGCCGGGATGTCTTCGGTGTAGCCGGTCGATGCAGTGCGGCATAGCCGTTGGCCAGCGCCAGCCGCACCTTCTCGGGGCCGGCGGCCACGCCGATCATCCTGCGCGCCGAGGTGCCTGCCCCATTGCCCGGCGAGCAGCCCGACGCCGCCGGCGGCGGCATGCATCAGCACGAACTGGCCGGCCTGCACCGGGTAGCAGCGCTGCATCAGGTACTCGACCGTCATGCCCTTCAGCAGCACCGCGGCGATCTGCTCGTCGCTGCATGTGCGCCGGGGCGTGCAGCAGGCGCGCGGCCGGGTAGTTGCGGTGCGGTGGCGCAGGCGCCGAGCACCGGGCCGCTGGCATAGCAGACGCGGTCACCGGGCTTGAAGTCGGTGACCTCCGGGCCGACGGCCTCGACCACGCCCGCCGCTTCGGTGCCCAGGCCGCTGGGCATGGGCGCAGGGTACTGGCCCGAGCGCGTGTAGATGTCCTGGAAGTTCAGGCCGATCGACGGTGTGGCGGATGCGCACTTCGCCGGCCCCGGGCTCGGGCAGCTCGAGCTCCTCGATCTTGAGCACCTCGGGGCCGCCGGTGGCGTGGATTCGAACAGCTTGGACTTTCATGGGTGCTTGGGAGGTTCGGTGGGTGGGTGAAGGGGATGGATCGTCGCGGCCGCACTCAGTGCACGGCTTCGGGCAGGTAGGCGTCGAGCACGGCAGCCGGGCACGTCGCGCCGCACGCTGGCGCACACGCTGGCGCAGGCTTGGCGCATCGCGGCACGGTCGATCTCGTGGGGCTGCGAGCACCTGCACACCGTGTGCGTGCAGTTGGGCCAGCGCGGCCGCGTCCTGGTCGGCGGCCAGTTGGCGCTGCGCGGCGGTGGTCTCCCGGACGGCACGCTCGAGCGCAGGCGCGCTGCGGCCGCGGGCAAGCTCTCGTACCAGTCGCGCGGGCACACCAGCAGCAGCACGCCGAAACAATGGCCGCTCAGGCTCACGTGCCGATGGTGGCGCCACAGGCCGAAGCTGATCAGGTTGGTCAGCGGGTTCTCCTGCGCCTGGACCGCGCCGGTCTCGACCGCGCGCACCAGGTCCTTCACGTCGGTGGTCACGGCGCTGGAAGCCGAGCGACGTCGAACAGCGCGCGGTAGTGCGCGTTGTCCAGCGTGCGGATGACGAGGCCGGCGCAATCGGCCGGCGTGCGCAAGCGGGCGCACCGCGTTGGAGAGGTGGCGAAAGCCGTTGTCCCAGAAGGCCAGCACATGGAAGCCGCTGTCACGGGCCACGGCCTCGCGCAGCAGGGCGCCGGCCCGGCCGTCCAGGGCCTGGAGCGCCGCCTGCCGGTCGTCATGCTGAAGGGCAGGTCGAGGGCACCCAGGGCCGGCACGCGCGCCGACAGGTAGCTCGACGCCATGTAGGCGATCTGCCGCTCGCCGCGCTCGACCGAGGCGAACAGCGCCGTGGCCTTCTCGCCCGCAGCGGTCACGTCTTCCTCGAGCGCGATGTTGCGCGCGAAGCCGCCGATCGGCGAGCGCCTGCGCCAGCCGGCGCAGCGCTGGCGGTGAGGATGGACGCGTACTGCCCTGGTAGTCCGGCCAGGCGCACCATCGATCGAGGGCATGGTGGGCTCAGGCACTGGGAATGTTCGCGTCCTGGATGATCTTCTTCCAGCGCTGGAAGTCCTCGTCGACCATCCGCGCCAGCTGCTGCGGCGTGCGCGGCCACGGGTCCAGGCCCGAGCGCATCAGCTGCACGTGGAACTCGCGGTCGTTGGCCACGGCCTGCGCCTCGGTGCGCAGCAGCTCCAGCACCTCGGCCGGTGCGTCCTTGTGCAGGAACAGCGCGACCCACGACGAGTAGTCGTAGTTCTTCACGCCCTGCTCCTGCAGCGTCGGCAGGTCGCGGAACTGGCCGTGGCGCTCGGTGCCGCAGTAGCCGATCAGGCGCACGCCGTTGTCGGGCAGGAAGGGCTGCGCCAGCGACAGCGCCATCGACATCACGTTCACCTCGCCCGAGGCCACGGCCAGCGCGGCCTGGCTGGCGCCGCGGTAGGGCACGTGCTCGAGCGGCGCGCCGGTGTAGGCCTTGAACATCTCGGTGGCCAGGTGCTGCGGGCTGCCGATGCCGCCCGACGAGTAGGTGATGCGCTCCGCTTCTGGCGCGCTTGATCAGGTCCTTGATGTTGCGGATGGGCGAGTTGGCCGGCACCGCAAAGAAGGTCGGGATGTTGGCCACGCCGGCGATCGGCAGGTAGTCGCGGCGCGGCTCGCCCTTCATCTTGCTCGCCTGCAGGTGCGGCAGGATGGTGACGATGCTGTTGTTCAGCGCCGCGACCGTGCGGCCGTCGGGCGCGCGCGCGCCAGTCGCTCCAGGCCCACCAGGCCGGCCGCGGCGGCGACGTTCTCCACAACGAAGCGCCGCGCCCATGCGCTGTGCCCAGGCGCTCGGTCAGGTGGCGCACGCCACGTCCGAGGCGCTGCCGGCCTGCAGCGGCAGCACCACGGTCACGCGGCCCATCGGGGTACTTGCCGGTCTGCGCCTGCGCCGGCCCCAGGCACCAGCGCGCCGGCGCACCGGCGCCGAGCAGCGTGTCGTCTTTTCATGTGGTGTTCGCCCGTCAGGGAAATGGGTCATCGCGTGGTTCAGAAGCTCGAGGCCTTGACCGGCGGGCCTCGGTCGTCATCACCTCGGTCGCCGGCTTCTCGTTGGCGCCGGCGTCGGTCCAGGCCGGGCACGCGGCCGATGCGCGCCGCCTCGTGCCAGGCGAAGTTCAGCTCGACCTTGATGCCATTGATGGGCTCGCGCATGAACAGCTGGTACAGATTGGAGTTGTGCGCCTTGCGTTCGCTGAACTCCACGCCGTTCTGGTCGAGGCGCTCGATGAACTCCTCGATGCCTTCGCAGTTCAGGCACAGGTGGTCGATGCGGCCCGAGCCCATGGCGCCGGCGGCCGAGAAGTCCTTGTCGCCGTCGGTGGGCGTTTTCAGGTAGGTGTCCTGGTGGTTGGAGTAGCGCGCCTTGCCGATGTGGATGACGTCCTGCTCGCCGATGTAGAGCCAGTACACCGGGAAGCCGAACTCCGGGTGGTAGCCGTTGCGAAAGCCCAGGTTGTTGACGAACCAGTCGCGCGTGCCTCGGGGTCGTGGGTCAGGATCAGCAGGTGTTCGAGAAAGCGCAGTCCCATGGCGGTCTCCTTGTGCGGTGGCTTGTGTCGCGAGGTTCGGGGGTGCGATGCCCGCGATTCAGCGGGCGTGCTCGGCGGCCACCGGGCGCGTTTCGCCGGTCTCCACCAGCGTGCGCGTGGCGTTGACCGACGCGTAGATCCACAGGATCTTCATCGGCTCGGTGTCCGACTTGTTGCGAAAGCGGTGCGGCACGTTGGGCGGGATGAAGGTGGTGTCCAGCGGCTTGAGCTCGTGCACCTCGCCGGCGATGTCCATGTAGGCGTGGCCTTCCAGCAGCACCACGCTCTCTTCGCAGTTGTGGCTGTGAAAGGGGATCTTGGCGCCGGGCGCGAACTCGGTGATGCCGTTGATGAAGGTGGTGGCGCCCACCGACGGCAGCACCAGCGGCGTGGTGCGTGCGCCGCCGCCGCGGTCGTGGCTTGCATCTGGTCGGGGCGCAGCACGGCAGTGTTGGGCGGGTGTGGCTGGTGTCATGTCGGGGTCCTTCGGCGGTGACGTGGTCAGGCGCGCGCCGGGCCGGTCCACACGGTCTTGATGTTGCATGAACTCGTGCAGGCCGAGCATGCCGAGCTCGCGCCCGTAGCCCGATTCCTTGCTGCCGCCGAAGGGCAGGCGCGGGTCGGAGGCCACCATGCCGTTGACGAACACCGCGCCGGCCTGGATCTGGCGCGACCAGGCGGCGCGGCGCGATCGAGGTCGCCGGTCCACAGCGCCGCGCCCAGCCCGAACGGCGTGTCGTTGGCGATGCGCACGGCCTCGGCGGCGTCGCGCACGCGCAGGATGGCGGCGGCCGGGCCGAAGGTTTCCTCGCAGCGCTACGGTCATGTCGGGGTGACATGGTCGAGCACCGTAGGCTGATAGAAGGCGCCGGGTCCGGCCACAGGGCTTCCCCCCGCGAGCAGCGTCGCGCCTTCGGCGCACCGAAGCCTGCACCTGGGCGTGCAGCTCGTCGCGCAGGCTGGTGCGTGCCATCGAGCCCTGCGTGACGCCGGCCTGCAGCGGGTCGCCCACCACCAGCTGGCGCGTGGCGTCGCAGAAGGCCTCGACGAAGCGGTCGGCCACCGCGTCCTCGACGATGAAGCGCTTGGCCGCGATGCAGCTCTGCCCGGTGTTCTGGAAGCGCGCCTTCACGGCCACTGTGGCGGCGGCCTGCACGTCGGCATCGGCCAGCACGATGAAGGGGTCGGAGCCGCCGAGCTCGAGCACCTGCTTCTTCAGCGCCTGCGCCGGCGTGCGCGGCGATGCTGCGCCCGGCCGGCGTGGAGCCGGTGAAGGTGACGGCGGCGATGCGGCGGTCGGCGATCAGCGCCGGCACGGCGGCCGCGCCGACCAGCAGCGTGGTCACCAGGCCTTCGGGCAGGCCGGCCTGCGGCGAACAGCGCTCTCGATCGCCAGCGCGCACTGCGGCACGTTGCTGGCGTGCTTGAGCACCAGGCCGTTGCCGCCGGCGAGCACCGGCGCGGCGGCGCGCATCACCTGCCAGAGCGGGTAGTTCCAGGGCATCACGGCCAGCACCAGGCCGAGCGGGTCGTAGACGATGCGGCTGTCGCTGGCGCTGCTGGCCACCACCTGGTCCTGCAGGAAGCCGGGTGCGGCGTCGGCGTAGAAGTCGAAGTTCCAGGCGCACTTCTCGACCTCGCCCACCGCCTCGGCCAGCGGCTTGCCCATCTCCAGCGTGATGCAGCGGCGCGAGGTGCGCCTTGTCCTGGCGCAGCGGCCGCGCCACCGCGCGCAGCAGCGGCAGGCGGTCGGCCAGCGGGTGCGCGCCCAGTCGCGCTGCGCCGCCGCGGCGCGCGCCAGGCGCTGGTCGATGGTCGCGGCGTCGTGCTCTTCGAAGCTCGCCAGGGTTTCGTCGGTGGCGGGGTTGACGGATCGCATCATGGTCGTCGGTGGGCAGTTCGGGCCGCGGTGCTCACTCGGCCTTGATGTTGTTGTCGCGGATGGCCTTGCCGTAGCGGGCCAGCTGATCGCGCACCACACCCACCATCTCCTCGGGCGTGTTGCCGTTCGGCTTGAGGCCGAGGGCCGCGTAGCGCTCCTTGACCTCGGGGTCCGCCAGCGCCTTGACGGTCTCGCTGTGCAGGCGGTTGACGATGTCGCGGGGCGTGCCGGGCGGCGTGGTGAGCGCGAACCAGGTGCTGAAATCGAAGCCGTTGATGCCCACTTCCTTGAGCGTCGGTGTCGCCGGGTACTTCGGGATGGCGCGCATTCGGCCATCACGCCGATCAGGCGCAGCTTGCCGGCCTTGGCGAGCGACGCCACGGTGGCGATGCCCTGGAAGGTCACGTCGACCTGGCCGCCGGCCACGTCCTGCGCCGCCTGGCTGGCGCCGCGGTAGGGCACGTGCTTGATGTCGATGCCGGTGTGGGCGGCGAACAGCGCGCCGGCCAGGTGCTGCGGGCTGCCGTTGCCGCCCGAGGCGTAGGTGAACTTGCCCGGCGCGGCCTTGGCCGCTGCGACGCAGATCGGCCACGGTCTTGTACGGGCGAGTCGGTGGCCACCGCGACGCTGAACTCGATGGTCGCGACGATGCGAGACGTGGTTGAAGTCGGTGACCGGGTTGAACGGCGTGTTCGGGTTCAGGTTCGGCACCATCGTCAGCACGCTGTCGTTGAAGCCGCCGATCGTGTAGCCGTCGGGCGCGGCCTTGCGCCAGCCTGTCCGCGCCGATGATGCCGGCCGCGCCGACGATGTTTTCGACCACGATGGTCTGCCCCATGCTGGCCGACATCTTCTGCGCCAGCAGGCGCGCCGCCACGTCGACCGCGCTGCCGGCGGCCAGCGGCACGATCATGCGGATCGGCTTGCTGGGGTAGGCGCCCTGGGCCTGCGCGGGCACGGCCGAGGCCAGCGCCGGCCGGCCGGCGAGCGCCAGCGCGAGGCGGCGCGTGCAGGGCGGAAGTCGGTTCGAGTCATCATGTTGTCTCCTGCGGTGTTCTGTCGTGCGAGCTGCGGAGCTCAGACCGGTCGAGCCCGAGCACGCGGATCGCGTTCTCGCCGAGGATCGCAAGGCGGTCGTCGTCGCTGAGTTCGGGCGTGGCCATCACGTGGCCGACGGGGTCGTCTTCCCACGGGATCGGGTGGTCGGTGCCGATCATGATCTGGCCCGCGCCGACCTCGGCCGCCAGGTGGCGCAGCGCTTCGCCGGTGAAGACCAGCGAGTCGAAGTAGATCTGGCGGATGTACTCGGTCGGCTTCTTCTTCAGCACGATCTCGGGTTGCAGTTCTGCGGCGAGACGAAGCAGCTGCGGTCCATGCGCGGCGCGTACGAGCCGAGGAAGCCGCCGCCGTGCGCGCCCAGCACCTTGAGTTCGGGAAACTTGTCGAACACGCCTTCGAAGATCAGCTTCTGCAGCGCGATGGTGGTGTCCAGCGGGTTGCCGATCACGTTGGACAGCCAGCCGTTGCCCTTGAAGCGCGCTTGCCAGCTCCGGCGTGCTCTGCGGGTGGATGAAGAGCATCACGCCCAGCTCCTGCGCCTTGGCCAGCACCGGGTGGAATTTCGGCGTCGGCAGAAGTCATCGCCGGCCACGCTGCCGCCGATGGCCGCGCCCTTGAGGCCGTGCTTGCTTCACGGCTTCTTCAAGCTGCTGCACGGCCAGGTCCGGGAAACTGCATCGCCAGCGAGGCGAAGGCGGCAAAGCGCTTCGGGTGGCGTGCGCACAGCTCGGCGAGGCTTTCGTTGTGGACGCGGCAGATGGCCTCGGCGGTGTCGCGGTCCTGCCGGTACCAGAAGGGGTTGATGCTCAGCACCTGCAGGTCGATGCCCATGCGGTCCATCGCGTCGAGCCGCTGCGCGAGCGCGGTCGTCGCATGCTGCAGGAAGTGCTCGGGCACGCCCTTGACCGGCGGCAGCACGGCCTTGGCCTCGGCGCCCATCAGGTCGAGCGCGGCCTGGAAGTAGCAGTGCGCGTGCACGTCGACCGTGCGCGCGCGCTGGCCGCGGATGACCACCGGCGCGCGGCGCGGTGCGCGCGTTGCGCCGCCGCCGCCGCCGGCCAACGATGGGCAGGCCCGCGCAACTGCAGAACCAGAAGCCGCCCGAGCCGTGGGCGTGTGGATCTTGGGGAACAGCCAGTTCATGGAGCATGGTTGTCCTTCAGGTGCCGGGGTCGTGAGTGTCGGCGGCGCGCTGCACGGCGCGCACCATGCGGTCGTGGGCGCCGCAGCGGCACAGGTGCTTCTCCAGGGCCTGCACGATGTCGCTCGCGGCTGGGCCGGGGTTGCGGGCGAGCAAGGGCGCTGGCGGACGGTGATGATGCCGGCCACGCAATAGCCGCACTGCGCGGCGCGTTCCTCGATGAAGGCGGTCTGCACCGGGTGCGGGTGCTCGGGCGTGCCCAGGCCTTCGAGCGTGGTCACCTGCGCGTCCTGCACCGCCCACACCGGCAGGTTGCACGCGGTCTGCGGCTGACCGTCCACCAGCACCATGCAGGCGCCGCACTCGCCCTGGCCGCAGCCGAACTTGGGGCCGCTCAGGCCGAGTTCGTCGCGCAGCACCGACAGCAAGCGTGGCCTTGGTCGTCGCCGTCGAAGCGCACGGGCTGCTGGTTGACGTGGAAGCGTGGTCGTCGGTGTCCTTGGATGTCGGTCATGCAGCCTCGCGCGGCATGCACCGCCCGCAGCAGTGTGTCCGGGCTCAGCGGCAGCTCGCGCACGCGCACGCCCAGGCGTCGTGCACGGCATTGGCCAGCGCCGCCGCCACCGGGCCCTGAGCCGCCTCGCCGGCACCCAGCGGCGGCTCTTCGGGCCGGTCGATCACGTGCACGCGCACCTCGGGCACTTCGCTGAAGCGCAGCACCGGGTAGCTGAGCCACTCGTTGCTGGTGATGCGCGTGGCGGTCGAAGCGTCACCTGCTCCTTGAGCGGTCCAGCTGGTGCTCTGGATCGCGCCACCTTCGATCTGGTTGATCACGCCGTCGAGGTCCACCACCATGCCGACATCGACCGCCAGGTCGAGGTTGAGCACGCGCACCTGCTCGTCCACCCGCACGCGCGCCATGCACCGCGCACCAGGCGCCGGTGTTCTTGTAGCGCGCCCAGGCCAGGCCGTGGCCGATGCCTTCGGCTTCCTCGGCGCGCTCGCCCCACCACGTCGGAGCGCTCGACCACCGCGTCGAGCACGGCCAGCGCGCGCGGGTCATCGAGGTGGCGCTGGCGAAAGGCCAGCGGCGCTTCGCCGCAGCTGCGCGCGAGCTCGTCGACGAACGATTCGATCGCGAACACGTTGGCGAAGGCGCCCAGCGCGCGCAGGGCCGAGGTGCGCAGCGGCATCACGGTCAGGCGGTGGTTGATCACTTTCAGGTTCGGCACCGCATAGGCCGGCACGGCATTGCGGTCCGCGCCGCCGCCGGCAGCCAGCGGCGGGTTGATGGGCAGCGGCAGCGGCGTGGCGTCGGCGCGTTCGCTGGCTGCCAGCAGGGCCGGCGTGCGGCGCGCGGCCCGGGCGCGAGCTGTAGCCGTTGGCCCAGAGTTCGTGCTGCCAGTGGCTGAGGCGCCCGATGCCGTCGAGCCGCGCCTGCAGCGCCACGCGATGCGGCGCTGCCGAACGGGCTGTGCGTCAGCTCGTCGGCCCGCGACCACAGCACGCGCACCGGCTGAGCCGGGGCAGCGCAAGGCCATCAGCACGGCATCGAAGGCCACGTCGTCGGCGCCGTTGTGGCCGTAGCAGCCCGCGCCCTCGACGTGGTGGACCACGATGTCGTCGCGCGGCACCGGCGCGGCCTCGCGGGCGAGCGCCTTCACGAGGTCGTCGCGCAGGTTATGGATGCCCTGGCTGTGGGTCCAGACCTCCAGCTGCCGCCCATCCCAAGCGCGAGCGCGCACGAGGGGCCGATGGAAGCGTGCGCCAGGTAGGGTTTGAAGTAGACGGCCTGATGGTGCAGGCCGTCGGCCGGCCAGTCGCCATCTCGCCACGCTCGGCGGTCACCGTGGTCTGGTGCGGTGCCGAGCGTCAGGAAGTTGGCGAGGTCGTGGGCGTCGGGCAGCGGCGCGCCGTCATGCCAGTCGATGCAGCCCGGCCAGTCGCGAGGCCGCGGCATCGGCCTCGCGCTCGGAGGGCGCGACGATGGCAATGAAGCGGCCATCGGCCCAGCAGCGCACGCCGGCCGGCAGCGCCGCCACCGCCTCGGCCGGCCAGCGCGCCAGCGTGGCGTCCAGCGTGGGCGGGCGCAGCACGCGGCCGTGCAGCATGCCGGGCAGGCGCAGGTCGTGGATGAAACGAGGCGCGCGCCGAAGACCTTGTCGGCCAGGTCCATGCGCGGCGGCCGGGCCTGGCCGAGCAGGCGCCGCGCCGACGCGCGTCTTGGGGTGTGCGCGCGCCGGTGCACTCGACGTCCAGATCGACGCCGCGGAGCAGGGTCGCGTAGTCGCCCAGGTCACGCCCTGTGCGGTGCAGAAGCGTCCTGCGCGCACCGCAATCGCCTCGGCAGGCTCCCCGGACAACAGCTTAGCCGCGCGCTGCAGGGCCATGGCACGCGCCTCGGCGCAGGCCTGGCGCAGCGCGCCGCCGCTGTCCTGCACCGACAGGCTGCCCGAGGTCATGCCTTCGTCGGGGCCGCGCGCGGTGCTGGCGCTGTGAATGCGCACGGCCTGCAGCGGAACGTCGAGTTCCTCGGCCACCAGCAGTTGCAGTGCCGTCAGGATGCCCTGGCCGAGTTCGACCTTGCCGATGAACACGTGCACGACGCCGGACCTCGGCGAAGCTCAGCCACTGCGACAGGCGCCGGTTGGTGTGCAGGCTGCCCGGCAGCTGCGCGCGGCCGTCCTGGCGGTCGACGACGAAGCCGCGCGGCGGTGGGGTGGACGTCGGTGCTTCAGACATCGCGCTATCGAACCAGGGGCTCGATGCCGAGCTCGGCCGCCAGCGCGGCCAGGTCGTCCATCACGCCCGGCGAGATCGGGATGCCGTGCGCGCGGTAGCGCCCGCGCTTCTGGTGGCTCTGCTCGCCGGGCAGCCAGATGCGGTCGACGCCCGGCAGGCGTTCGCTGCCGCGGATGTCGCGCACCAGCGTGTCCACCGCGTGCTTGAACTGCGCCGGGTCGCCGAAGGCCGCGCAGGTCGATGACCAGGATGGCCTGGCCGGTGTTGGTGACGCTGACGTGGTCGGCGTTGAAGTCGATCACGTCGCGGCCCATCGCGGCGCCGCCCAGCGTGCCGGCCAGCAGGCCCACGATGAGCGCCAGGCCATAGCCCTTGTGCTCGCCGATCGGCAGCAGGAAGCCTTCGCCCGCGCGCTTCGGGTCCAGCAGCGGCTGGCCCTGGCGGTCGATCATCCAGCCTGCGGGCATCTGCTCGCCGCGCTTGGCCTTGGCCTTGACCTTGCCATAGGCGGCCACCGTGGTGGCCATGTCCAGCACCACCGGCGGCTCGTCGCCGGTGGGGATGCCGGCGGCGATGGGGTTGGTGGACAGCAGCATGTCCATGCCGCCCCAGGGCGGCAGGTGGTTGGCGTTGCCCACCGCGAAGTACAGGCCCAGCATGTCGTGCTCGAGCGGCCGGCGCGCATACAGCGAAGCCGGCCCGGCGTGGTTGCTGTAGCGCGTGCTGACCCAGGCGACGCCGGCCGTGCGCGCCTTCTCGATGGCGATGTCCACCGCGCGCGAGACCACCAGGTGGCCCATGCCGTTGTCGCCGTCGACCACCGCCATCGCCGCGCGCTCGTGCACGATGCGGATGTTCGGCTGCTTGTTGATGCCGCCGGCGCGGATGCGCTTGATGTACTGCGGCAGGCGGATCACGCCGTGGCCGTCGGAGCCCTGCAGGTCGGCGTCGGCCATCAGGCCGGCGACCTTGTCGGCGTCGGCCTCGGGCAGGCCCTGGCTGGCGAAGGCCGCTGGATGAAGCGCGCAGCGCTTCGTGGGTGACGGGGCGAGAGCTCATGGCTGGTCGGCGCGATGGGGTGCTGCGTGAAGGAGCGTGCGCAAGAGCGCGGCAAAGCGCTCTTCGGAAGGCGCTCAGCGTAGGCGCGCCGTCTGCCCCTGTCCAATGCTCGATTTGACCTCTGCCATATCAACTTGATATCGTTCGAGGGTTTCCACGAATCTGCCGGACCTCCCCATGAACCTGCGTACCCTTCGTTACTTCGTCGCCGTGGTCCGATGCCGGCAGCCTGACCGCCGCGGCGCTGCCATACCGATTGCGCAACCCGCGCTGACGCGCCAGATGCGCGAGCTGGAGGCCGAAATGGGCGCGCAGCTGCTGCAGCGGCTGCCGCGCGGCGTGCGCCTGACGCAGGCCGGCGTCACCTTCTACGAGTCGGCGCAGCGCATGCTGGCCGAGGCGGCGCGGCTCGCCAGAAGCTGGCCCGCAGCCAGGAGTCGACGCAGGCCACGGTGGTGCTCGGCGTGTCGCCGACGCTGGCGCGGCTGCTGCTGCCGGGCCTGTTCGAGACCTGCATGAACACGCTCGAGGGCGTGCTGCTGCGCAGCGCGCGAGGCCTTCACGCCGGCGCTGCTGGACTGGCTGGAGCGCGGCATCATCGACATGGCGATCGTCACCAACCCCGAACTCGGGCCGCCCGCTGTCGCTGCAGCCGCTGCTGGCCGAGCCGTTCGCGCTGGTGTCGCACGCCAGCATGCGCATCGGGCCGGTGGTGATGGTGCACCAGCTCGCGCGCATCCCGCTGCTGATGACGAGCCTGCACCGCGGCATCGTCGAGCGCCAGCTGCCGTCGCTGGGCAAGCAGCTCAAGGTGCAGGCCGAGATCGACTCGGTGGACTCGATCCGCGAGCTGGTGTCGCGCGGGCGCTGGGCCACCATCATGCCGGTCTCGGTGTTCAAGGAGAGCCAGCCGCCGGCGCAGATCGTGATGTCGGAGATCTCCGGCGTGCAACTCAACCGCCAGCTGGTGCTGGCGACGCGACTCGAGACCGCGGCCGAACGTCGGCGCTGTCGCTGGTGCAGGAGCTGGTGGACGCCGAGTTCGCGCGGCTGGCGCGGCGCGGCGTGTTCAGCTTCGGCGTCGCGGCAGGGGCCCGACGCCGTCAGGCCGAAGGCGGCGGTCGAGCACCGCGGCGTTGAATGCGGTCGCCTGCTCGATGTTGGCCAGGTGCGCTGCGCCTGGGCAGCACCACGAGCTGCGCGCCGGGCCAGTGGTTGGCGATCGCCTGGGCCGCGGCGGGGGGCGTGGCCTGGTCCTGGTCGCCGACGATCACCAGCGCCGGCGAGCGCATGCGCTGCGCAGCGCCTCGAGCGTGTCGGTCGCGGCGATGGCTGCGCAGCAGCCGGCGTAACCCTGCGACCGGCGTGGTGCGGATCATCGCGCCGATCTGCTGCCATCAACGCGGGCTGCGCTGCGCGGAAGGGCTCGGTGAACCAGCGCGCCAGCGTCGGCTGCTCCAGCGCCTGCATGCCTTCGCTGCGTGCGATGCGCACGCGGTCGGCCCACATCGCTGCGCCTGCCGCGGGCACCCGGCCGGTGGTGTCGGCCAGCACCACGCGGTCCAGCACCTCGGGGTGGCGGATGGCCAGCGTCTGGCCGATCATGCCGCCCATCGACAGCCCCAGCCAGTGCGTGCGCGCGATGCCCAGGTGCTGCAGCAGCCCGTGTGCGTCGTCGGCAAGCTGGTCCAGCGTGTAGGGCGCCTGCGGTGGCCGGCGTGCCGCCGTGGCCGCGGATGTCGTAGCGCAGCACGGTGAAGTGGCGCTCGAGCGCTTCGAGCTGCGGCTCCCACATGCCCAGGTGCGTGGCCAGCGAGTGCGACAGCGTGAGCCACGGGCCCTGGCCGGTGATGTCGTAGTGGACGTCGATGTCGGCGATGCGTGCGTGCATGGAGTGGTCGCGCCGTGTGACGCATCGTCGGCGGGTCGCAGCGCGGTCGGATCAGCGCGCATCCGCGTTCACGCGCGGCATCACCTCGGTGGCAAACAGCTCCATCGAGCGTCTGCCCAGCGCCTGGTCCAGCCAGTCGTGGCAGGCGTAGACGCAGGGTGCCGAAGTCGCCCACCTGCTCGCGGAAGGCCAGGATCTGGTCGACCACCGAATTCACCGTGCCGGCCAGCACCAGCCGCTGCGTGACGTAGTCGGGCGTGATGTCGCTGCATCGGGCATGGCCGGGTCGGTCTTGAACAGGTTGCCGCGGCCGCCGCCCACCAGCTTGCGCACCAGTTGCTTGAAGTAGAAGTGGTAGGGGCCGCCTTCCGTCCAGCGCGTAGCGCTGCGCCGTGGCTTCGTCGTCGGCGACGAAGATGCTCTTGGCCACGCGCCATTCGGCGGGTGACGGCCACCGCGCCCACGGCCTGCCGGCCTTCGACGTATTTGGGCCAGTGCGTCTTCACCCATTCGGGCATCAGGAAGTTGGCGGAGATCGGCCCCCAGCCGCGCTTGGCCATCTCGGTCACGCCCTGCGAGAACGGCGCCACCGCGGTGCCGACGATGGGCGGGTGCGGCCTCTGGTAGGGCTTCATGATGAAGCCCTGGCCGATCTCGGGGATCATGGTCTTGGCCACCGAGACGTTCCAGAACTCGCCCTCGATGTCGTAGGGCGGCTCGGATTCCCAGATCTTCAGCACCGTGTTGATGCCCTCGACGAACATCGCGTTGCGGTCGCGGCCGAAGTTGCCGAACACCTCGGCGTCGGACATCAGCCCGCCCGGGCTGATGCCCATGATGAAGCGGCCCTTGCAGCAGGTGGTCCAGCATCGCCGCCTGCGCGGCCACCGCGGCCGGGTGCGTGTTGGGCATGTTGATCGTGCCGGTGCCCAGCATGATCTGCTTGGTCTCGTGCGGCCAGGCTGGCCAGGAAGATCATGCACGAGGTGACGGTCTCGGCGGCGTCGGTGACGTGCTCGCCGACATAGGCTTCGCAGAAGCCGAGCCGGTCGGCCAGCATCACGGCCTCGCGGTCTTCCTGCAGGGTCTCGGTCACGTTGCGCCCCGGCGGGTGCAGCGGCATCATGAAGGTGCTGTATTTCAAAGCGGGTGGTCCGGTCGTCGAATGGGGTGAGGGATCGGCGCCGGTGGCGCACGGGCATCAGCGCGGTGTCGCGTCCGGGCCTCGAGGCCCACGCCCTGCGCGTAGCGGCCCTGGCAGTAACAGCAGGCCGGCGCCGCGGCGGTGGTCGAAGGCCTCGACGCGGCCGAGGAACAGGATGTGGTCACCGACCTCGAGGCGCTGCACGGTGCGGCATTCGAAGGTGGCGGCGCAACCCTCGATCACCGGCAGACCCGCCACGCCGCGGTGGTGGGCGACGCCGTCGAACTTGTCGGGCGCGGGCTGGCGAAGCGGCGCGACAGCGCCAGCTGGTCGAGCGCCAGCACGTTGATCACGAAGCGACCGCAGTCGTCGAAGGCTGCCAGGCTGGGCGAGCGCCGGTTCAGGCTCCACAGCACGATGGGCGGATCCAGCGACACCGAGCTGAACGAGTTGGCCGTCACGCCCACCAGCCGCCCGCCTGGCCGCGCAGCGTGCTCGACCACGGTCACGCCGGTGCCGAAGCTGCCCAGCGCGCGCCGCAGCTGCAGCGGGTCGAACGGCTCGGCGGCGGCCTCGGCGGAAGGTGATGGTCGAGGCCTCGGGAGCGAAGCGATGCGGCAGAAGTGTTCATGTGCCGACTTTAAAGTGATCGAACGATAAGACAATTACAAGCCGAGTGGATTCTCAGGCGGGCTGGCGCAGCCACCACCACCGGTTCGCGGTGCTGCACCGACTGCATGATCGCTTCGAGCGCGCCACGTTGGCCAGCATCTCGCGGTGCGTCACCGGGTAGGGGCGCACGCCGCGGATCGCCTGCGCAAAGGCCTCGAGGTTGTCGCGCACCGAGGGCGAGGGCGCGGCGAAGCGCGTCTGCGGCGCCTGGCCGCGCAGCACCGTCTTCACGTCCCAGCCGGTGGGGTTCTCGGGGTGGGTGCGGTCGCGGATCTCCACCCAGCCCTTGGAGCCGTAGACCGCGAAACGGCCCTCGAACGGCGTGGCCAGCACCGCGCTGATCATCGCGTTGGCGCCGTTGGCGAAGGCCATCATCACCGCCAGCGTGTCGCCGTTCTCGAAGTCGGAGCCCAGCGTGGCCAGGCGCGCCCATACCTGCTCGCAAGGCCCCAGCACCGCGATGCTCAGGTCCACCAGATGGATGCCGGTGGCGGTGAGCGGGCCCACCGGCGCGTGCGCGTTCGACAGCCGCCAGTTGTCCTTGGGCAGCGCGAAGAACTTGTCCTGGCTGAAGTTGGCCTCGATCTGCAGCACCGTGCCCAGCGTGCCTTCGGCGATCAGGCTGGCGCAGGGCGATCACCTCGGGCTCGAAGCGCCGCTCATGGCCGATGCCGAGCACCCGGCCGCCCGCCTCGCAGGCCGCCACCGCGCGGCGCGCCTGCTCGAGCGTCAGGCACAGGGGTTTCTCGCAGAACACATGCAGCCCGTGCTCCGCCGCGGCCACGATCTGTAGTGCGTGCTGCGGGTGCGGCGTGCACAGGATCACTGCCTCCAGGCCCGGCTGGGTGATCAGGCTCTCGGCGCTGGCATGCACGGTCACATCGGCCAGCAGCGGATCGCCTGCCATCGCGGCCGTGCCGCAGCATCGACCTCGGCCACGGCCGCCACCTGCAGCCACGGGCTCTGGGCGAGCTGCCGCGCGATGGTCTTGCCCCACCAGCCGTAGCCACCAGGCCCACGCGCCACGCGGGGCGGTGCGGCGATCGATGTCGCGGGAGTCGTCATCGGGGTCGCTCCTTATTGTTCAATTGATAACCAGAATCCAGTTTAATAGCGTCTTCGCTCTGGAGACCTCATGACATCCGACAAGACACCGCGCCGCCGCCCGACGGCATCGACTGCCCCCGCCACCGCATCGCCCGCCGTCCCGTCGCAGCGGGTGGGATTGCTCGGGCTGGGCATCATGGGTTCGGCCATGGCGGGCAACCTGATGAAGGCGGGGTTCACGGTCTGCGGATTCGATCCGAGCGCCGCAGCGCGCCAGCGCTTCAAGGCCGCGGGCGGCGTGGTCTGCCGGGACGCGGCGTTGCTGGCGAGTCAGGTCGAGGTGGTCATCACCTCGCTGCCCAGCGGCTTGGCCCTGATGCAGTCGGCTACGCAGATGGCCGGCGCCGCAGCACGCGGCCTGATGGTGGTCGAGACCAGCACCCTGGACGTCAGCGACAAGGAAGCCGCGCGACAGGTGCTGGCCAAGGCGGGCGTGGTGCTGCTCGACTGCCCGCTGTCGGGCACGGGCGCGCAGGCGGCGCGCAAGGACCTGACGGTGTACGCCAGTGGACCGGCCGCGGCGATCAGGCGCCTGCAGCCGGTGTTCGAGGGGTTCTCCAAGTCGCAGTTCAACCTCGGCGCCTTCGGCAACGGCATGCGCATGAAGCTGATGGCCAACCTGCTGGTGGCCATCCACAACGTGTCGACGGCCGAGGCGCTGCTGCTGGGCCAGCGCTGGGGCATCCGCCCGAGCGAGGCCGTCAAGGTGCTGGCCGATGGTGCTGGCGGCTCGCGCATGCTGCAGGTGCGTGGCCCGCAGATGGAGAACCGCGGTTGGGAAGAGGCGACCATGAAGATCGAGGTCTGGCAAAAGGACATGAAGCTCATCGGCGCCGCCTTGCGCGAGATGGGCGTGCCGGCGCCGCTGTTCGCCGCCACGGTGCCGATCTACGACGCGGCGATGGGCATGGGCCATGCTCGCCACGACACCGCCGCGGTGTTTGACGTGCTTGACCGCATGTCGAGCGCGTCCGCGCTGGCGCCAGCGCGAGGGCAAGCTGGCAAGGCGTCGAGCACCAAGCCGCGCCAGAAACCTGGCAAGAAGGCACGGTCGGTGACAAGCCGACCGGCCTGAGGATACCGACATGGCACTGGCGTTGAACCACTACTCCATCCGCACACTCGACCTCGAGGCCACGCGCCGTTTCTATTGCGACGCGCTCGGCCTGCTGGTGGGCCCGCGGCCAGAGTTCCCGTTTCCCGGCCACTGGCTCTACCAGGGGCCGCTCGACGCCTACGCCAATGCGGCGGTGCACGTCATCGGCATCGATCCGGGCGATGCCTCGGGCCTGCGCAACTACCTGGGTGACCGCGACCTGCGATCGCTGCGCGGCAGCGGCGCGGTCGACCACGTGGCCTTCTTCGCGACCGACCTGCCCGGCATGATGGACCGCCTGCAGCGCTGTGGCATCACGCCGCGCGAGCGGACCGTGCCCGGCATCGGCCTGCACCAGCTCTTCGTCGACGATCCCAACGGCGTGGTGGTCGAGCTCAACTACCCGGTGGCCGAGAAGCAGGCCTGGGACCGACAGCAGCCTGGCGGCTGAGCGAGGGCAGGGCGGCTCATGGCACGCATCCTCGTGGTCGGTGGTTCACTGGGCGGCCTGCTGGCCGCCAACATGCTCTGGCGCGATGGCCACGACGTGCAGGTGCTCGAGAAGGCCCGTGGCTCGATGAGCGGTCGCGGTGCCGGCATCGTCACGCACGATGCGCTCGAGGTCGCGCTGGCGCGTGCCGGCCTGCCGTCGGACGCTTCGCTGGGCGTGGCGGTGCCCGGCCGGGTGCTGCTCGATCCCGACGGCAGCACCCGCACGCAGCTCGACATGCCGCAGGTGCTGACCTCCTGGAGCCGCCTGTACGACCTGCTGCGCCAGGCGCTGCCGGCCGAGCGCTACCACCAGGGCGTGGTGGTGGCGCGCGTCGTCTCGCACGAAGACGCGGTGGAAGTCCATGGAGAGCAGGACACGGCGGAACGCACCTGGACCGCGGACCTGCTCGTGGCCAGCGACGGCATCCGCAGCACGGTGCGGCAGCAGCTGTTTTCGCAGGTGCAGCCGCGCTATGCCGGCTACGTGGCCTGGCGCGGCGTGTGCGACGAGGCGGTGCTGTCGCGGCGCACGTTGCAGACCCTGTTTCCCTACTTCGGTTTCTGCGTGCCCGAGGGTGAGCAGATCATCGGCTACCCGGTGGCCGGGGCCGACCACGACATCGCACCTGGCCGCCGCGCCTACAACTTCGTCTGGTACCGGCCCGCTGCGTCGGGCACTGTGCTGGATGACCTCATGACCGATGCCGACGGTGAGCACCATCCCCTGGGCATCCCGCCGAACAAGGTGTCCTGGCGGCACATCGCCCGCGTGCGAGACGAGGCCTGCGAGCTGCTCGCACCGCAATGGGCGGAGGTGGTGCAGAAGACGGCTCAGCCGTTCCTGCAGCCGATCTACGACCTGGCCTGTGAGCGCCTGTTTGCCGGGCGTGTGGCGCTGATGGGCGATGCTGCTTTCGTCGCGCGGCCGCACATCGGCATGGGCGTCACCAAGGCGGCGCAGGACGCCGCGGCACTGAGCGATGCGGTGCGCGCCCACGGCGCCACGCCTGCGGCGCTGCAGGTCTACGAGGCCGAGCGCCGGCCGGCCGGGCGATCGGCCGTGGCGCGCGCCCGCTGGTTGGGTGCGCACATGGAGGATGCGGCCACGGCGGCGCGGATCGACCGGCCCTTGCAGGCGATCCATGAGACTGCCATCGACCTCGGCCGCTACGGTCACCGATCCGCCTTCCAGGACAATCCGACGCCATGAACCCGACCGACCGCCTGCCCCCCATCGATCCCAGCCGCTGGACCGACGACCAGCGCCGCTGCGCCGACGAGATCATCGCCGGCCCGCGCCGCGCGCTGATCTCGCCCTTCGTGCCGCTGCTGCGCAGCCCCGAACTGTGCACCCACGCCCAGCGCATGGGCGAGTACCTGCGCTACCGCAGCGCGATCGGGCTGCGCCTGTCCGAACTCGCGATCCTCGTCACCGCCAGCCACTGGGACCAGCAGGTCGAGTGGTCGATCCACGTGCCGATCGCGCAGCGCGAAGGTATTGCCCGCGCGGTGATCGATGCCATCGCGCAAGGACAGTCACCCACGTTCGTGCGCGACGACGAGCGTCTGGTGCATGCGGCGTGCCGGCAGATGCTGACCGACAAGCGCATCGACGACGACACCTGGGCGGCGCTGGTGGCGCACTTCGGCGAGCAGGGCGCGGTCGATCTCACCGGCATCGTGGGCTACTACACGATGCTGTCGATCGTGATGAACGGCGCACAGACGCCGCCGCCGCCGGGCTGCGGCGAGCGCCTGCCGGCACGCGGGTGAGTGCCCCGAGCGGCGCGTCCGGACGAGTGCTCAGAACTTCAGCTTGAGCAGCCGCGCGGCGTTGCCACCGGCCACCAGTTCGCGCGCGTCCTTGGGCAGCCGCTTGACCTGCGCCAGCGTGGCCAGCGGTGTGTCATCGGCCATGTCGTACGGGTAGTCGGTGCCGAGCACCACGTGGTCGGCGCCGTACTGGTCGATCAGTCGGCCCAGCATCACCGGATCGTGGGTGATGGTGTCGAAGTAGAACTTCTTGAGGTAGGACGACGGCTTGCGCTTGATGACGGTGCGCGTGTCGGCGCGCGCGCCCCAGGCGTGGTCCATGCGCGCCCAGTAGTGCGCGATGAAGCCGCCACCGTGCGCCACCAGCACCTTGAGCTTCGGGTAGCGCGCCATCACGCCGTCGAAGATCAGGTGCGACACCGCCACCGTCGAGTCCAGCGGGTTGCCGATGACGTTGTTGAAGTAGTGGTTGGTCAGGCGGTCGGCCTGGGTGTAGCCCAGCGGGTGCATGAACAGCAGGATGCCCAGCTCCTCGCAGCGTGCGAAGAACTTCTCCAGCTTGAGGCTGGGGTCGGTGAGGTTCTTGCCGTTGACGTTGGTGCAGATCTCGATGCCGCGCAGGCCCAGCTTCTTGACCGCGTGGTCCAGCTCGCGCACCGCCAGTTCGCTGTTCTGCAGCGGCACCGAGCCGAGGCCCACGAAGCGGTCCGGCGTGTCGGCCACCAGCTTGGCGATGCCCTCGTTCACTTCGCGGGCGAGCTGGGCGCCATAGTCGGGCTCGGTGAAGTAGAAGAAGTGATAGGGCGCCGGGCACACGGCCTGCACGTCCACGCCCATGCGGTCCATGTCCTTCAGCCGCTCGGTGATGCCGGTGAGCTTGGGTGCGCGCGTGGCCATCTGCTTGACGTTGGTCTCGCGCGTGAGCTCGTTCGCGTAGATCACCGTCGGGTCGTACTGCCCAGCGTTGAGGTGGGCCGTGCGCGCGTTCACCTGCGGGTTGAGGTAATGGCAGTGCAGGTCCACCACCTTGCTCTTGCCGCTGCGCGACTTGACGATGGTGCGCGAGGCACTCGCCTTGCGACCGGCCACCGTGGCGGCCGCGGAACGCGGTCCGTGCCGGTGGGCCGGGTCGGCGCAATGGGCCGTGCAGGTGTAGAGCATCGTGTCTCCTCGGGTTGGAATGTGCCGATCCTGCGCACCGCGACGAGCAGCAGTACCGCGCTTGTTTATCCTATGATAACCGGCACGCGGCGCCCCGCCGAAGCACGGAGACACTCATGCAGATCGGCATTGCAGGCACCGGCAAGATGGGATCGGCGATCGCGCGGCGGCTGCTCGCCTGCGGTCACGGCGTGAGGGTCTGGAACCGCACCGCGGCGCGGGCGAAGGCCGTGCTCGACGCCGGTGCGCTGTGGTGCGACAGCCCGAAGGCCCTGGCGCAGTCCAGCGATCTGGTGATCAGCATGCTCACCGATGAAGTGGCGCTCGACGCGGTGTACAGCGGCGCCGAAGGTTTGCTCGCGGCGCCGGTGTCCGGGCGGCTCTACATCGACATGAGCACCGTGCGGCCGGCCAAGCCGCAGGCCATCGGTGCGCTGGTCAGTGCGGCCGGCGGGCGGTTTCTCGAGTGCCCGGTGGGCGGCAGCGTGGGGCCGGCGAGCGAGGGCAAGCTGCTCGGCTTCGTGGGCGGGGACCCGCAGCACCTGGCCCAGGCCCGTGAGGTTCTGTCGCAGCTGTGCCGACGTGTCGAGCATGTCGGCGGTCTCGGCGCTGGCGCGACCATGAAGCTCGCGATCAACTTGCCATTGATGGTGTACTGGCAGACCTTGTCGGAGGCGCTCTCGCTGCTGCAGCCGCTGGGGCTGGACCCGGCGCGCGTGGTCGACATCCTGGCCGACACCTCGGGCGGGCCGAACATGCTCAAGACCCGTGGCCCGATGATCGCCAAGGCGCTGGCCGGCACGGCCGATGGTTCGGTGAGCGTGGACCTGGCCACCATGAGCAAGGACCTGCGCGCCATGCTCGAGCAGGCTGCCGCCGGCCACTACCGCCTGCCGCTGGCCGCGCTGACGCTGCGCAGCTTCGAGCAGGCCTCGGCCCAGGGACTGGCGGCGGCCGATTGCACCCAGCTGCCGGTGTGGTGGCTGCAATCCGGCGGCAAGGACGACGGCAGCGCGGCACCGCCACGCTGATCGCGCGACGGGTTCAGCCGGGCGGGGCTGGCGCGCTGGTCGCCGCCACGGCCTGCAACAGGTTGCGGATGACCGCCGCCTCCATGTGCCGGGTGATGAACACCAGCCGCGTGCCGATGTCGCCGGTCGGCCAGTGGTCCAGCATCACCGGCGGATGAAAGATGTGCTGCACACCCTGCACCACGACCGGCTGGCCCTCGACGTTGACGATGCCCTTGACCCGCAGCATGTCCGGTCCGCGCAGCGTGGCCAGCAGTTCGAGCGCCGACGAGAAAGCGGTCCAGGTGAAGGGCGCGTCGAAGCGCAGCACATGGGTACGGATGCCTGCGTCGTGCAGGGGAGAGCGGCGCGCGAGTGTGCGGCCGCCTGCATCGCTGTCGCCCGACAGCTCGGCGCCGAGAAAGCTCAGCGTGGCGGGCCCGGCGCGTGACGTGCCGAGCCCCAGGCCGGTGAGTTCGGCCGGGTCGATCTCGCCGTGCAGCGCCAGCGAAGTCTTCGCACCGGGGTTGATGTCGTGCACTGCCGCCAGCACACGATCGAGCTGCACCGCGTCCACCAGATCGCTTTTGGTGACGATGAGCCGGTCGGCGAGCGCGATCTGCTTGGCCGGCTCGGCGTGGTGGGCGAGCTGCGTCGTGAGGTTGACCGCATCGACCAGCGTCACCAGGCCATCGAGGCGGAACTGCGCGGCCAGCAAGGTGTCGCTGGCCAGGGTCTGGACCACCGGCGCCGGATCGGCCAACCCCGTCGTCTCGACGATCACCCGGTCGAAGTCGGGCAGCTCGCCGACGCGGCGGCGTGCGAAGAGGTCGCGCAGGGTTTCCTGCAGGTCGGTGCGCACCGAGCAGCAGATGCAGCCATTGGCCAGCAGCGCGATGTTCTCGGACGACATCGTGACCAGATCATGGTCGATGCCCACCTCGCCCAGTTCGTTGATGACCACCGCCGCCCGCGCCATGGACGGGTGGCGCACCAGGCGCGAGAGCAATGTCGTCTTGCCGCTGCCCAGAAAGCCGGTGATCAGCGTGACCGGAATGCGGCCGGCCAGCGGGTCGCGCTCGTCGCTCACCGGGCCCCTCTCAGACCGTCAGCTCCAGCACGTAGAGGCCGCCGGTGAAACGATCGACGGTGTAGACGATGCGGTTCTCGTCGACGTAGACGTCGTTGAGCTGGATGGCGCCGGCCGGTGAGAGCTTGGGTGCGCCGGGCACGAAGTAGGCGATCTCTTCCACGCGGTAGGGGTCGCTCGTGTCGTACACGCGCACGCCAGCGTTGAAGAAGGTGCCGATGATGATGGTGTCCGACTTGAACGAGGTCGGGCCCGGCAGGTTCTCGTGCAGGTTGTGCGCACCGAAGCGCCCGCCGCGCTTGGCGAAAGCATCGAAGGGCGGTGCCGGGAAACGTGCCGATCGGTACCGGGTTGGCCTCGTTGCGCGCGTCGATCATCCACACGAGCTTGGGCCAATCGACACCATTGTCCTGCACGCATTCGTCGCTCACCACCCACAGGCCGCGGTCGAACAGCGGCAGCACTGTGTGGGTGAAGCCGTTGAACGGCGGCGAGGGGTTCCACTTCGACACCACTTTGATGTTTGACTTGTCCGAGATGTCGAGCACGAAGGCGCCGCCATCGATGTAGCCGACATAGGCCCGGTCCGGGCGCTCGGGGAACACGTTGGTGTTGTGGGCGCGGAACCCGGTGTCGAACGGCGCCGCCAGGCGCTGCGGCGGCGGCTCGGCATCGCCCTCGCGCGTGCCGGGGTACCACCAGCGTCCCACCTCGACCGGCTTGGACGGGTTGGCCACGTCGATGATGCGGTAGCACTGGTCGTCCAGCGGGTTGCGCGGCTGGAAGTCGCCGGCGCCACCCGAAAGGTGCACGTAGCGGCCGTCCACGAACCACACCGCGTGCACGCCGCGCGAATGCGGTCCGGAGCAATCGAAGTGCGAGATCAGGCGCGGCGATCTCGGGCACGCTCACGTCGAACAGGTCCATGCCCGCCGGCTTGAGCCCGGCGGTGGTGGCCTGGTAGGCCACGGCCAGGGTGTCGCCCACCACGTCGAGCGAGTTCGAGCGCAGCTTCATGTGCGGCAGCTCGGTCTGCACGATCAGCCTGGGCTGGCGCGGATCGGTCACGTCCACGCCGGAGAAGTTCTTCGGCGCCGACTCGTGCGCCAGCCAGAGGATGCGCCGGCCCTGGTTCGTGACCTGCAGCGCCATGCCCTCGCCCAGCCCGCCGTAGCCAGCCAGCTCGTGGTGGGCGAGCAGCTTCATGTTCAGTGACAGCGTCTGGTCGGCGCGGCCGGCGGGGGAGGGTGTCTTGAGCATGAGGGAAAGTGAGGATGCTTATTTAGCAATTGATAATATAACGTGAAGGCCGTTTCAGGGACTTCTCCTGAACCCGATGGGCGCGCCGGTGATGCGCGCAACGCCACCAGGAGTCATCGATGTCACACACCTTCCCGACTCGCCGCGCCTTCCAGCGCCACCTCCTCGCCCTGGCCGCCGCGGGCCTGGCGCCGCTGCAGCGCACTGGCGCAGACCTTCCCGACCAAGCCGGTGCGCCTGGTCGTCACCTACCCGCCAGGCGGCAGCTCCGACCTGATGGCCCGCATCATTGCGCAGAAGCTGGGCGAACACTGGGGCCAGCAGGTGCTGGTCGAAAGCAAGCCCGGCGCGGCCGGCTCGATCGGCATGGAGTTCGCCGCGCGCCAGGCGGCGGACGGCTACACCTTCGTGATCGGCAACCTCGGCCCGGCCGCGGTGAACCCGCTGATCAGCAAGGTGCCGTACAACATGGACAAGGACTTCATCCCCATCGCGCTCACCGCGACGGGGCCGAACATCCTGGTCGTGCATGCCAACTCGCCGTTCAAGTCGCTGGCCGACATGCTCGCCGCGGCCAAGGCCAAGCCGGGTGAGGTGTCCTTCGGCACCAGCGGCCCGGGCAGCATGTCGCACCTGGCCACCGAACTGCTGATGCGCCAGGCCCAGGTGAAGATGTCGAACGTGCCCTACAAGGGCGGCGGCCAGGCGGTGAACGACCTGCTGGGCGGACAGCTGGGCTTCATGATCTCCGACGCCTTGCCGGTGGTCGCAGTTCATCAAGACCGGCAAGCTGCGCGCGCTGGCCATCACCAGCGGCACGCGTTCGACGCTGTTCCCCGACATCCCCACCTTCGCCGAGGGTGGCGTGCAGGGCCTGGTGGCCGAGAACTGGTGGGGCGTGTTCCTGCCGGCCGGCACACCCAAGGCCGTGGTCGACAACTACCACGCGGGCATCGTGAAGGTGATGGCCGACCCCGAGGTGAAAGAGAAGTTCGCCGGGCTGGGCGTGCTGGCCCGCGCCAGCAGCCAGGACGAGTTCCGCGCCTTCCTGACGGCCGAGACCACCAAGTACGCCAAGCTCGTGGCCGACAACAACATCAAGGCCGACTAGCATCGGGGGCTGTGAAGCCCAGCAAGCGCGTCGCGCCCCCCACCACCAAGACCAGCAGCACGGCGGCCATCGCGGCCGCCGCAGCCAAGCTCCCACGAAGCTCGAAGGCGCCCCAGGCGAAAGCCGCGGGCGCGGCCTTGCCCAAGCTGCGGCTGCCGTCGGCCGACCGCGAACGGCAGATCATCGAAGGCGCGATCGCCTATTTCTCCGAGGCCGGCTTCTCCGGCCAGACGCGCGAACTCTCCAAGCGGCTGGGCGTGACCCAGCCGCTGCTTTACCGCTACTTCGCGAGCAAGCAGGCGCTCATCGAGCGGGTCTACCAGACGGTGTTCGAGAGCCGCTGGAACCCGGCCTGGATTCCACTGCTGAAGGACCGCTCGACGCCGTTGCGCGACCGCCTCATCGAGTTCTACCGCCAGTATTCGGAGGCGACCTACCGCCCGGAATGGATCCGCATCTACATGCACGCGGGCCTCTCGGACCCCACCCTGAACCGGCGCTACATCCAGCTCGTGCGACGCGAACTGATGCCGGTCTACTGCCGCGAGTTGCGCCACGAATGCGGCCTGCCCGACAGCGCGGTGGAGGTGGCCGAGGAAGAGATCGAGTTCGTCTGGAGCCTGCACGGCGGCATCTTCTACATGGCCATGCGCCAGCACGTGTACAAGACGCGCATCAACGTGGACTTCATGACCCACGTGGCGCTGGTGGTCGACAACTTCCTGGCCGGCGCACGCACCACCTACCCGCGGCTGGTGGCCACCTTTGCGCCGCTGGCCCTGGAAGGGACAGTCCAGGTCAAGGCTGCACGCAAGGGCAAGCGCACCCTGGCGGCCACGTCGTGAACCATCCCGCCGCTGACCCGAGCGTCTGGATCGGACGCGGCGAGGCGCTGCGTGACGAGATCCTTGCCAGGCGCGTCATGGCGCGCTCCGCCACGCTGCGCTGATCGGAGAGAGAAGCCTGCCATGCATCCGTCCAAGCGATTGACCGTCGTGGCGCTCGAACACGCGATCGCTGCGCCTTTCGCCACGCGCCAGCTGGCCGACCTGGGCGCGCATGTCATCAAGATCGAACGCCCCGGCACGGGCGACTTCGCCCGCGGCTACGACGCCCGCGTGCGCGGTCTCGCGTCGCACTTCCTCTGGACGAACCGGTCAAGGAAAGCCTCACGCTCGACGTGAAGCACCCCGGCGCCGCCAAAGTGCTCGAACGGCTGGTGCTGGAGAAGGCCGACGTGGTGGTGCAGAACCTGGCGCCTGGCGCGGCCGCGCGGCTGGGCCTGGGCGACGAGCGCCTGAGCGGCCTCAAGCCGGGCATCGTGGTGTGCGACATCTCGGGCTACGGAGCGGAGGGACCGTACCGCGACAAGAAGGCCTACGACCTGCTGATCCAGAGCGAGTCGGGCTTTCTGTCCTTCACGGGAACGCCCGACGAGCCGGGCAAGGCGGGCAGTTCCATCGCCGACATCGCCGCGCCGGCATGTACGCCTTCACCAACATCCTGGCGGCCCTGATGCAGCGCATGCAGACCGGTCGCGGTCAGCACATCGACATCTCGATGCTCGAAGCCCTGGCCGAGTGGAACCGCTACCCGCTCTACTACGCCTTCGACGGTGCGCCGCCGCCACCGCGCACCGGGGCTGCGCACGCCACGATCTACCCCTAGGGTCCCTTCCCGACAGGCGATGGCGGCAGCGTGATGCTCGGGTTGCAGGACGAGCGCGAGTAGCTGCAGTTCTGCGAGAAGGTGCTGCAGCAGCCTGCGCTCGCGAAGGATCCGCGCTACGCCGGCAATGCCCGGCGCGTGGCCGAGCGCGACACCCTGCATGCCTTGATCTTCCGCACGGAAATGGGCCTGGACAGCGCCGCCATCCAGGCGCTGCGAGCCGACGAGGCCATCTGATCGCGCCCAAGACCGCGGCGCCGATGGGTTCATGTTGGCCGCGAAGGTCCGGAGTCGACGCCGGCATCCGCCAGACGTTCTGACGACCAATAACGACCAATCGGCTGGTCGTGATTGGTCTCTCGATCTGCAGGTGAAACAGAGTGTGAGGGGTACTCAAGTCTTCACGCATTGCAGGCTTGCCACTCTTCTGGCGCGTTTGTCTCTCGCTGTTTGCTTGCACAGTCGCCTTCCACAACACGGCAATTCCGCCGCGATCCTGGAGGAGACTCTGCATGAGGTTGACATCGTCACGTCCCGCGCTTTCCCTGAGCGTCTTGTTTGTCGCCACGCTCGCCGCTTGCGGCGGCGGTGGTGGCTCTGATGCCCCTGCGGCCACCAGCGTCACCATCACGGGCAAGGCTGTCGATGGTCCGCTGCAAGGCGCAATCGCCTGCTACGACCTCAACGACAACGGCAGTTGCGACAACGGCGAGCCCACCTCGAATCCCAGTGACGCCGATGGCAACTTCAGCTTCTCGGTCGATACTGCAGTAGCCGGTCGCCACCGCGTGGTGGTGGATGTGCCCGCCACCGCGATCGACAAGGACACCGGTGCCGCTGTGGGCACCGCCTTCACGCTGCAGGCCCCAGCGACCAGCAGCGCCTCGGCCTCGGTGTTCGTCAGCCCGCTGACGACACTGGTGCAGGCGCAGATCGACACCACCGGTGCCACGCTGACCGCGGCCACGGAGTTCATCCAGTCGCAGGCCGGTCTGAGCGTCTCACCCCTGGCCGACTTCACCACCGCCAGCACGGCGGAGAATCGGCAGGCGGCCAACGTGGCGCGCCTGATCGTGCTGACCACGCAACAGCAGACGGCGGCCGTGTCGGGCGTCGTCGGCACCGCGGACATCAGCGGCTCCGCCATCACCGCCGCCGATCTGAACAAGGCGATCACCCAGGCCGTGATCGCGGCCTTGCCGACGGTCGCGGCCACTGCGGCCGATCCGGCCGTGGCCAACGCCACCGGCGAAGCACTGCAGACCGCATTGACCGCGGCTGCGCAGACGGTTGTTTCGCAAACGGGCCTCACCGCCGACTCGGCTGCTGCGGCTGTGGGCGTGGCCAAGTTGCCCGCCGACACGTCGGTCGAGACCCCCGTCGCCGGGGCAACGCTCTCGGCCTTGCGTTACACCAATGCGAACGACTGGTATGTGCGCACCCTCGAGGCCTCGGCCGCCGATAACACGCCCGATGCGAACGGGCGCGTGCGCTACTACGAGTCGCGCAAGCTGAGTTCGTCGAGCAACTTCAGCAGCAATGGCACCGTGCAGTCCTGGGCCCGCAACAACACGCCGGAGCGTGCGGGCGACCTGCACTGGAACGGCACGGCCTGGGTCGGTTGCCTGCTGGGTGATCGCTACAGCGGTACCGTCCGCGATGCGCAGGGCCGCAGCACGTACGAGTACTGCAACGGCTTCGAAGAGGGCAGCAGCACGCGCAATGCCGTGGACCTCTCGGGCCAGTCCATCGCGACGGTGTTCACCAACACGATCAAGGCATTTCCCGGCGGCGCCGGTGGCGTGGCCTATGCGGACTGGGGTCCGAGTGATGTGAGCGTGTTCGGCAGCGCCACCTTCCCGACGGGATCGAAGCTGTTCTATCAGACCAACACGGTCACCAAGACGGCGATCGGCTACGACGTTCGGACGGTCAACGAGGTCAGGGTCTTCAGTGCAGACGTCGCCGCCGGCGGCGACGCTCGCGCCAATGCGTCGCTGGCCTGCGCTGCGGCGAACGTCACCGATGCACCGGTGACCACGCTGGAAGACATGGTCGCTCGCAATCCGGGCGTGCCGTGCGTGTTCAATCGCGGCGGCACCGCGCCCGACGTCAGCCTCGAGTCCAACGAATGGTGGAGCAACTCCACCGCCAGCCTGGGCGTGCTGACGGGGGCAGCCACCCGTCCGGATGGCACCGGCGCCTGGTACAGCACCGATCTGCGCCTGCGCGTGGCGTTCACGCCGGGTTCGACGTCGACGACCTACTACCAGTGCTTCTCGCGCGCCTCGAACGGCTCGACCCGCAACTGCACCGCCATCGGCACCGGCAGCTATGCCATCCAGACCCTGGGCGATGCCCGCGTGATGACCTTCACCGGCATCCCGGCCTCGGCACAGCGTCTCGGTTACGCGCGTGTCTTTGTCGAACGCGGCGGCAAGGTCTACTTCGGCTACCAGAACGCCAAGGGTCAGGTGTCGAACCTGCTGCGGCTGAACCTGGAGGCGATGAACGCCGTGTTCGCGCCGCTCGGCCTGCCGCCGGTGGCGCCGATCACGCGCCCAGCCGACTTCAGCACCGCCAAGACGGAAGCTGCCAACGCGCTGCGAGGCGTGTGGGGCAAGGCCGACGACACCAGTGCGGTGGTCCTGCGTTTTGCAGACGGCGGCCGCTTCCTGCTGGGTGAGGCCGATGCGCCAGACACCTCGCCGGGGCAGTCGGGCACCGAGCTGGGCCTGTTCGACTACGACCCGGCCAACGGCAGCCTCAAGACCGTGCGCGAAGTCGATACCAACCTCACTTGGGGAACCTCGCATCCTCAAGCGGGTGACACCCTGGCGGTCACTGCGACGCAGCTCACCTTCGATGGCACCGAGGTCATCAACCGCCTGACCACCGGAACCAGCGCCGAACTGACCGGCCTGTGGGCAGTGGGCTCCGCCACCAACCTCAAGACGCAGCATTTCGCGTTCTTCCCGAACGGTCGTGTGCTCATCATCGATCCGCTGGGCGACACCAGCGGCGGCACGTGCACCACGAACCGTCAGGGACCGGCGGGTGCGGAGTACGCGCAGTACACCTTTGACGCCGCGACCGGGGCGGTTCGAGTGTTCGGCCTGATCTACGACACCAATGGCTGCGCGGGCTTCTTTGACAGCGTCACGGGCGGTTCTGGAACCGTGACGTCGAACACCGAGTTCAACATGACCGTGGTGTTCTCGAACAACGGGGCAGTAGGCACGTTCACCGAGGGAGCCACCGAGGGGGGCAATTCGTACACGCTGTACCGCATTCCGGCCCAGTGATCGATCATCGGAAGTGAACGCGAAAATGGCGGGCCTGCGGGCCCGCCTTTCACTTGTTCAGCACGCTTTCGAGGCCAACTTCACCGCGGTGGTAGGACTTGCAACGTCACTCGACCTTGCGAGTCGACCGACGTCTCCAGTCGAGCCAGTAGTTCGTTGATTCGCTGGCAGGCAGCCACTTCGCAAGTGATCTCGAGCATCGCGCCGTTGCTGGTGGTCGTCAGCTTCACGCGTGCGCCGACAGATTCGAGTTGCCGGGCCAGGTCGCGTGCGGCGTCGACGGGGTGTTCGGTCCGCCACGTGGCAAGAGAAGGCGTCGAAGCGCCGCGCATCGTTGCCGACGTGGTCTCGTTCGGTGCGTGAGAGATCCTGAGGGCCGTCGTTGCAAGCACTGCGAGCAACGCCACGCCGCCGGCGGCTTGGTACCAACGCCAGTGATTGGCCGCAACCGGCTTCTGGAAATCTCGAGCCGGCGCGACGGGTTGGCGCGCTCGGGCCACGATGGATTGCCAGGAGGGCTGCTCGACGGATCGGACTTCTTCTGCCCGCGGCAGCAGAGCCTCCCGGAGCCGCGCACCTTCACGCGCGGCCTGGCTGTCTCCGCCGCGACCGGTGAGGCCGTCGAGGGCAGCGCTGCCTTCAGCCGCCTCGGTGGAGTGCGAGTCTTCAGGCTTCACGGCACTTCTCGATGTAGGGCCGGAACTTGGCCTTGCACTGCGAGAGGTACTCTGTCGCAGCGTGGGTGCTTCTTCCAAGATGCTCGGCGAGCTCTTCACGCGTCCAGCCTTCCACAATCGCGAGGTACAGAACCTGGGCGCGTTCGGGATGATCGCGGGAGAACAGCGCGAAGCCCTTGCGCACGCACAGGCAGTCGTCCTTAAGATGGGGCGCCAGCGAATCGGTCAGGCCGTCGATCAATTCGTCGTCATGCTCGGCGACATCCAGCGCTCGCGGAGTGCGCAGGTGCCCCAGCAAGACATTGCGGGCGATGGTCCACACCCACGTCGAGAGCTTGCTCTGGCCCCGGAACTCAGGCAGGCCTCTCAGCGCACTGACGAATGTGTCCTGGGCCAGTTCGACCGCCACTCCTTGGGATTGTCCGCAGCGCACGAAGTAACTTACAAGACGGGTGTAGTGGGTGCGGTAGAGCCCTTCGAGTTCACGCTCTCGTGCCAACGGCGATGCTGCGACCGATGCCTGCCTGAGGCGGTCGTCGTCGGCAGCATCTAAGGCGGGCACGTCGGACATGGATGGGGGTGGATCGCGGCGCGGCGAAGTGTATCTGCTGTGGGCACTCCGGCGCGTCGGGGAGCTCGAAGCAGGCGCATCGATCGGGGAGGCAGTTCTTGCGGCGAGCAATTCAGTGGTTGGCGCAGTGTTGTGTGGTGACACTTTGTGTGCTGCCGAGCGCCAGCCATGCCGCACCTGCCGAGCCGCTCGATGCAGCTGACCTGCAACGGCTCGACGATGCGATTTCCCAAGCGGAAGTGCGTTTCTACGATCAGGGCGATCGCATGGGCTGCCTGACCGAGTTGAGCCAGGTGCAAGCGATCGCGTGGGCTGCCCGTTCGACGTCGAGCCTGAGGTGGTTGTTCACCCAGGCGACATGCCAGTTCCGGAGCACTGAACCACGCCAACCGGGACACAGCCCCACAGACGTCTACCGGTGGAGCAATGAGACCCTGCGCAATGACCTGACGCATGCCGAGGTGAGCGCACTCTTTGAACCCTGGCGGCGGCGCATGGCACAGAGCGGCGAGTTCACGCCCGAGGACCAGGCGCGCTTCTACTGGGGCTATCGCCAGGTGCTCAATGAAGTTGGGATGCGTCAGCAGAGCGACGAGGTCATCTGGCAGGCGGTGCGGGAGTGGATCGAGCACAGCAGAGTCCCAGCGACCCGCACTTCGGCAGAGGCTGCGCTGATGACCTTGTCCCAGTCTCTCTATGGGGCCTGGGAGCTCCATGCCGATACGCGGGCGTTCTACGAAGAGTTCAACCGCAGCCTGGGGCCGGGCCATTCGGTCACGCTCGTGACCCTGCGCGCACTGGCCTACGGTGAGCGCGTTCATGGCCGTGTACAAAGTGCGGTTGAGCTTGCGGACCGCTCGGTGCAGCTGCTCCTGCGGCATCAGCCCGACAACGAGCGTCTTCGGGTGGGTTTGACCGCGGAACGCTCGGCTTGCCTGGCTGCGGCCGGGCGGCTGGCTGAGGCGCGGGTTGACGGTCTGTGGGTGCGCGGTGCGCTGCTGCGGCGTGACCCCGTGCCGCTGGAGGGGCTGGTTCGCATGAACTACAACCTCGCGGGCATCGCGCTCGAGATGGGGGACTACCCCGGCGCCATCGCCTATGCGGATGCCTCGATCGACTACGCGCGCCGCTCCGGCTCGGCATCGATGATGGTTGAAGCCCGGGTGCCGGGTGCCATCCGCGAGGTGGCGCGTGTGATGCAGGGCGAGCCCGGCGCCGCCCAGGCGCTGCAGGCTGCGCTCGAGCCCACGCGCGTCGGCGAGATGCACATCGGTCCGATGGCCTTTGCGCTGGTCCAGCATGCAGCGCAGGTGGCTGACGCGGCGCTGCTGGACTGGGCGGTGGAGTTCATGAACCTGCACATCGAGCGCTTCCGAACACCCTTCCACAGCGATCGCGCGGTGCAGCCGCTCATGAAGGCCTGGCAGCAAGCCGGCCTCGGACTGGCCCGTGCCGACGTGCGCGATTCACTCGATCTCGCCCTGGCCACCAGCCTGACCGGCCGCAGCCTTGCCGTCCAGGCCCTGGCGAGTTTCAGCCTGGCGAGGCACCTCGCACCCAGACAGCCCGACGAAGCCATCCTGCTCTACAAGCGCGGCGCCAATGCGCTGCAGCAGCTGCGCACGGGCTTGCCCAGCGGCGAGGCCGAGCTGCACCGCGCCTGGCTGGCTTCGCACGAGGCGGACCTGCGCGCCTTCATCGGCCTGCTCATCGACCGCGGCCGCCTGGTCGAGGCCGAGCAAGCCGTGCTCTTTCTGCGCGATGAAGAGATTGTCGACTACACCCGCCGTGCCCCCACCAAGCGCTCGGCCATGATCCAGTCCCTGCCCTACAGCGGCGTGGAAGCCGATCGCCACCGGCGTCTCGAAGCGCTTGCCGCACGGGTGAAGCGTGCTGCAGCCGACGCCGACCAGCGTGCCGATGACTGGAAAACCGTCGCCCTCAAGGTTCGCTATCGCGACGACGAGGCGGCCACCCAGGCGGCTGCGTTCCAACGCGAGCTGCACGCCATCCTGCAAGCGGCCCCCGATAAGGGCGAAGCCAGCAGCCAGCCGCGCGGCACGGCAATCCCGGCACTGGCCAAAGGCAAGGCGCGCCTGACCTTCTTCGTCCGGGGCGATGCTGTGGATGCGGTGCTCCAGCAGGGCAGCGTGTTTCGAAGCCGATCGATCCGGATCTCGCGCGAGGAGCTCAACCGACGCGTTCAGGCTCTGCGCGTGGCCGTGGGCTCGCCGCAGCGCGACGCGCGGCCGGCTTCACGTGCGTTGCACGAGACGCTGATCGCGCCGGTGGAGGGCTGGCTGCGGTCCGGACGAATCGACGAGTTGCAGATCGTGCCCGACGCCAGCCTGCGCTACGTACCGTTCGCGGCACTGCATGACGGGCAACGCTACCTGGCGCAGCGTTACGTGGTGAGCACGAACCTTTCGGGTTCGGCACCAGGCCACAACGGCACAAGCAACACGAACGGTGTGCTGGCCTTCGGTCGCAGCATTCCGGATGCGGAGCACTCCGCCCTGCCCGGTGTGGAGCGCGAGCTCGCGGCCGTCACCGCAGAGCCCGAGGCGGTGCTGTTGAATGCCGATTTCACCGAGGCCAGCCTGCGCACGGGCTTGGCGCTCAAGCCGGCAGTGGTCCATATTGCCAGTCACTTCGAACTGAGCCCTGCCGGTGAAGACAAGTCGTACCTTCTGCTCGGCGATGGCGCGCGCCTGTCCCTCGCCCAGCTGCGCCAGTTGCCCTGGGACGGCGTGCAGCTTGCCGTGCTCTCGGCCTGCGACAGCGCGGTGACGGTCGAGGCCGGGAGCGGTCGCGAACTGGTGGGCTTTGCCACCGCGCTGCTGGGCGCAGGCGTCAATAACGTCATCGCCAGCCTGTGGCGCGTGTCCGACGGCGCCACGGCCGATTGGATGCAGACCTTCTACGAAGAGCGGGCACGCCAACCGCGCCGGTCTGCCAGCCCGGCCACGTTGGTCCAGACCCAACGGCGCTGGCTGCGCAGCCATGCCGGCTCGCCCTTGGCGCATCCGCACTACTGGGCGGCCTTCAGCTGGATCGGCTCGCCTTGATGCATCGCTTTCTGCGCTCGGTGTGGTTGCTGCTCTTCGCGTGTTCGGCCCATGCGGTGGACCATGCCCTGCTCGTCGGCGTGAGCGACTATCCCGAGTTGCCTCGCCGGCTCTGGCTGCGCGCGCCCGGCAACGATGTGGCGCTGGTGCGCGAGTGGCTGTTGCAGCGCGGTGTCGACGCCGCGCGCGTCCGCCAGCTCGTGTCGCGTGCTGGCGCAGCGCAAGAGCCCACGCGCGGCAACATCCTCGAAGCCATGAGCGCGCTGCAGACCCAGGTTCAACGCGGCGACCGCGTGCTGCTCTACTTGGCAGGGCATGGCAGCCAGCAGCCGCAGCTGGCGAGCCACGGCGCGCGACCCGATGAGCCCGATGGCATGGATGAGGTCTTCCTTCCAGCTGACGTGCAGCAGTGGGATGGCACCGGCTCGGCCGCGGCCATCCCCAACGCCCTGCTCGACGACGAGATCGGCGAATGGATCGATGCCGTCGTCGACCGCGGCGCCACCGTGTGGGCGGTGTTCGACACCTGCCATGCCGCAGGCATGGCCCGTGCGCCTGCAGGCCGCGCCAGCCGGCTGCGTGCCATCAGCCCGCTGGAACTCGGCGTGCCAGCGCCCCCTGCCGCTGCGCGCAGGAGCGTCGCTGGCGCGGTGCCGCCTGCGGCCAACGCACGCAAGCCAGGCCGCACCGATGGCCGCGTGCTCGCCTTTGCCTCTCGTGCCAACGAGAGCACCGCTGAAGAGTGGATGCCCGCGGGCGCCGCCCTCGGGCGCAACCGCCTGCACGGTGTCTTCACCTACCACCTGGTGCAGTCACTCAGGCAGCCTGGCGGCATCAACCTCCAAGGCCTCGAGCGCGCCATGCGCGAGGCTTATGCACGCGAGAAGCGCAACACGCCCATACCGCAATTCGTCGGTGACCGGGCCATGACCCTGCGCTGATTCCAACCTAGGGACAGTGGTTTCCCGCCCCGCAAGTTGGGGGCTGAGGGTTCGCTGTGCGCCGCCCTCTCACTCAACAGCTCAGTGAATCGGGCGAGGGCAGGAGCCAACTCAGCTTGGCTTTCGGTTCCCCGTCGATGAATCACCGGGCCTTGGTCCTCAACACACGAACGGAGAGATCTGTGCACTCGATCCCGAATACGAACACGAAGCTGGCCCTGTCCACCGCATGCCTGGCAGCGCTGCTGCTCAGTGGGTGTGCCACCTCACAGAAGATTCAAACCGTCCAGCCGGGCGATGACAACCTCAGCTGTCCGGCTCTGAAGGGCGAGTTCGCCAAACTTGACCAAGCCCAGGCGGACATCGATTCCAAGAAGGGCGTGACGGGCACCAACGTGGCCGCGGCATTGCTGTGGCTGCCGGGCCTCGCCTACACGTACTACGACGCCGGAGAGGCGACGAAGCTCATTAGTGATCGGCGCAGTGCCTTGACGTCGATCTACAACCGCAAGAACTGCTCCTGACAACGGCCGTAGTGCGTTCGTCTCTTCGCGGCGGCAGTGGTTCAACACCTGACCAGATTTAAGCCAAAACGTTCTCAGGGAGCAACATGAAGTCAGAGCTTGTGAGTCAAGTGCCAATGGATGAGAAGCAGAGCCGCCTGCCACTGTGGAGGGTGCGACTTGCCTTCAGCGCACTGGCCACGTTAGGGGTTGCCGCGTGCGGTGGCGGTGGCGGCGATCCCGCGCCGACGGCTGCGCCAACCACAGCACCCGCTACGGCAGGCACGCCAGCCGCCCCAACGCCTCCGGCGCCTGCACCTGCGCCACCCGCACCAGCGCCAGCGCCAGCGCCAAGTGCCCCAGGGCTAGACGGCATCTGGGTGGAACTGCAGGGCGCACCCAGTGGCTTCGGCGGAGGCCTGCTTCGACATGTCCTCGTTGACACGAGCGGTCGACTTTGGGGCATTCCCAATGCCACCTTCGGATCCAACGGCGCGCAAGCACATGTCCTGGAGGCGCTGCAGGGAGACGTCTCGGTCACCGGCGGCACTGTGATCGGATCGTTCTTTGACATCAACACCAAGACCTGCGGCCCCATCTACACCTGCCAGGTGTCCGGTCTGCTCACGGCCAACCAACTCACGCTCGCGGGCTCGAAGACTGCGCTCGGCGCATCGCTGCCTGACTTCTCATTCTCGGGTACGCGCGATCCCACTTACGCCACGCAGGCAGGCTCTGTCGAGCGTGGCTGGCACCTGGGATACGCGTGCCTCCTTGGCGACAAGCTTGTCCGCGAGTGGATCGGTCGTCGTCAGCGCCAGCGGTGCCGTCAGCGTGAGCAACATCGGCGGCTGTGCCTTCACGGGGCAGCTGACGCCCGTGTCGGGCAAAGGCTACTTCACGCTCGCGCTGAGCTCGGTGAGCGGGACGTGTTCCACCGGCGTGATCGCTTCCCAAGTCAATGGCGTGGCCTACACGGTCCGAGATTCGACCGGGCGCGTCTATCTGAATCTGATGTGGCACAGCACGGGGTTCGGGAGGTATTTCTGGGGTACCGGCGCCACGGTCCTTTTGTAGTCGACATCCCCCAAAACATAGGCAGGTCGTATGGCTTCTGACGCAATGCCCTCAAGGGCACTCTCGCGACTCGTACGGCGATGTGTCGGCGCGTTCGCGACGCTTTCGCTTCTTCTGCTGTATGGATGCGGCGGCGGTGGTGGCGACTCACCACAGGAGCCATTGACCTCAGCGCCCAACACGAACACGGCGCAGACCGGCATATCCAGTATCACGCTCGGAGGTACCGGCACGGTCAACGCACCCGATGGGGCTGCCGGAGCAACGAGTTACGCGCTGCTGGGAGGAGTCTCGGAGTTTCCTCTGGACGTAGCTTCAGAGCCCTCATTGGGTCCGGTCCGTGCCCGAGTGCTCTCAGGCCCTCCGAGTCTCTCGATCGTGGACAGCGGCAGTGCCCCCAGGCTGCGTCTCGATGCAACGGTCTTCGCTCAAGCAAGCGAAGTGCGCTATCGCCTCGCGATAAAGGCCGATCGTGCTTCTGTTGAGCAAAGCATGGAGGGAGTGATTCGCGTCATTGCGCCGACTACCTCCACCACTGGCCAACTCGCTGCCAACGGTGGCCCGACAGCGACCATTGCGTCGGCGGGAGTTGTGTTCTCCGCCCCGAGCCTTGCATCGCCGCTGGGCGTGAAGGTAGTTTCGGCGGATCTACCCAACGGCCAGCGACTGATCAGGCTTGAGTTCGACCGGGACATCGCCGCAACAAGTGAACCTGTAAGCATTGGATTGGACGCGGGAACTGCGGGCCTCCCAAAGGCCACCCCTCAAATGCTGCGAAGGGCGGCAGTGACTGAGCCCGTCAATAGATTCAGGAGCGCTCTTTTCTCCACGGCCAAGGGGCATCGGCTTCAGCTAAGCAATGAACTGCTGCTTGTGTCTCCAGAGCAGAAGCGCCTCATCTCCTGCATCGACACACCGATTGGCCCAGCATATACACCTGTGGCGCTTGGTGGTGCGTATCGAGCCTGCGTGACTCGCGCAATTGCCTCCGAGCTGTCTGGTCCAGAGGTCACAACTGGGGGTGAGCCTGTCATCTTCGTCCACGGTTACACACTGGGCGATGACATGGGCGGCGGGGATGGCACCTGGGGAGAGTTCAAGACGCTCGCATCAACGATTCGCTCGCGCAATGGCCTACCGCTGGAGGTGTATGAATTCCGCTGGAGATCGGATCAAGCATTCCAGGACGCGGCTGCAGAGTTGCAGTCCGATATCGAGTTCCTGAATGCATGGACGGGGTCAAAGGTTCACATCGTCGCGCATTCGTTTGGGGGCATCGTTGCTAGGACGCTGTTACAGGGTCGAGCAAGGGGGACACGGTGGGCAAAGCCCAGCGACTACGTTGCAAGCTTACTCACCTTGGGCACTCCGCACTCCGGCGTCGCCTCATCGCCTCTGGAGCGTAGGCTGAATGGTGTGGCCCCAATTGCCTTACCCAGGGGCTTCGACAGTCTCTGACATCGGACGCGGTGCTCGACTCTGTGGGCAGATCAGCTGCTACCAGATGGGAGATGCTGGAAGTGTCGACATGGGTACGACGGCTGCCGAGAGCGAGGCCGCACAGAAGCTGTTTGGAGTCGAGGCAAATCACGGGGACTTCATCGCGACGCTCGCTGACTGGTCTGGAGCGGTAGCGCCCGTACCCACGGACATACCGATCACCGTCGGTATCGGCTTGCGCAAGGACGATTCGGACGTCTTGCTTGGCGGCGACGGCTTGATCAGCTTCGATGGGCAACGGGTTCACCCCGCGCTGCAGAGCAACAAGCAACGCACTGACTGTGGAAACGGGGAGCCTGCGATTGCGAGAGAGCTGCCATTGTTGAAGGAGGTGCTGATAAACGATCGCGGGTTTCAGCTCCCCGGAAGTAGAGTTTCGCCGCAAGTTCAGGGATACAAACATGTCGGAGGCCCGGTCACTGGCGCGTTGTTCAATGTTGCAAGCGCCAAAGGATTAGGCGAGGCGTTCGTTTCCTGTTCTGCTCTTGATGACTGTTTGCACGGAGCCGTGCAGCTTTTGCAGGATCACCTCTCCGATACTCGCTGTAGCAGACCGACACCAACACCGACACCAACACCGACACCGACACCAACACCGACACCGACACCGACACCGACACCGACACCGACACCGACACCGACACCGACACCGACACCGGTCCCCGTTCCGACGCCGATCCCACCAACCCAGCTGGCGCCCATCAATGCGACGGTGGTGTCCAGTGTTACTCCAACGTTGAGCTGGTCAGGCGGCAGCAACTTCCAATCCCTGCAGATCAATGTGAGCAGGGCGCCCTACGGCACGCCCAACATCGTCTACACGTCGAGCTGGCTTGCTGCCTCTTCGACATCGGTCGTAGCCACCACAGGTCTCGTGGCAGGCACGAACTACCGCTGGGACATCACCGCGTGCACCGGGACTGGTGGAACAGGCACCTGTGTCACCCGTGAAGATGCCTACTTCGCGACAGCGGCCACTTCGGTACCTGCCGTGCCTTCGGTCCAGGGCATCGCTTGCGGGGCCCCAGTGGTGGGCCAGGCGCTGAGTTGCGTCGTCTCGGGCGCCAACCTGACCAACACCAACATCCGTGGCGCTTCGCCGGCTTGCCCGAGTGTCTCGGTCGTCGGCAGTGGATCCAGCACGCAGCAGACACTGAGTTGTGTCCCCACGGTGGCGGGCACCACGCAGTTGCTGGTCTTGCGTGCTGACACCGGGGCCACCTTGCAGTCGCAGCCCCTGGTGGTCGGCACGGCGCAAACGGTACCAGTGTTCAACGAGGCCTTCGACGGCTCCGGCCTCGGCACCTCGTTCTGGACCGTGAGCGGCGCGCCCACCATGAGCGGCGGCGTGGCCACCTTCCCGGCCTTTGGATCGGCCAGCACGCAGGGCAAGGTGCTGGTGCGAGGCAACAGCATCGTGATCGAGGCCCGGATGGCGGGCACGGGCTCGGGCCGTGACACATCGGTTCGGTTGATCGATGCCACCACCGGAGAGGGCATCCAGTTCGGCGACACCAACTACCGTCAGCCCGCCAACACGGGGCCAGACGGTATGTACATCGCGGCGTCCGGCACCTTCAATGTGCCGCAGCGCGGCAACGGTGTCACCGTCAGCACCTACAAGGAGTACCGGCTCACGCTGGCGGGCACGTCACTCACGCTGGAGCGCGGAGACATGGTGGGCAACTACACCGAGCGCCTCACCGCCACGCTGGGTTCGTCCATCGCGGGACGCACATTCTTCGTTCGCATCGGCACCGGCGCAGTGGCCTTTTCGCCTGGAAGCTTCGACCGGCTCTCCGTTGTCTCCGACCAGACGGCATCGCCGCCGACGCCCTTGGTCATCACCAACGCCGAAGGCTGGTGGACAGGCCTGACGAGCAACGGTCGCAACGCAACCACCATCGTGCTGGACAACGGCACCTACTGGGTTCTGTACTCGGTACCCGGTACGCCCACGGTCATCGGTGGCGGGTTGCAGGGCACGGTGAACGCGTCGGGCGGCAGCTATGTGTCCACCGATGCCATTGACGCCAACTTCAACCTGCCCACGATCATCCCGGCCAGCATCACCGGCACCTATGTGCCGAGGCAGACCTTGACGGGCACCGTGACCGAGACCGCGCTGGTTCCGCCGACGACCACCTTCAACGCTGTCTTCAACCCCGCCTACGACCAGGTGCCCAGCCTTGCGGCCATCGCGGGGACCTTCACCGGCCTGGGCGTGGTGGTCGGCGGCTCGGAGCCCTCTACGCTGACGATCTCTTCGACAGGTGCGCTCAGCGGCTCGGGGTCTCTGTCGGGTTGCCGGTTCAGTGGAACGGTGGCACCCAGGGCGCGAGGCAACGTCTACAACGTGTCGGTGACCTTTGCTGGCGGCACTTGCAGCAATGGCACGTCCACGGTGACGGGCATTGCCTACTACGACGCGGGCATTCGCCAATGGGTCGGTGCGGGTGTCAACGCCACGCGCACCAACGGCTTCATCTTCTCGGGGACGAAGCCCTGAAGCTCGGGGTCTCGCAAGGAGGTCGTGCCTCAGGCGCTTCATAGCAAACGTTCACCCTTCGCCTGAGGTTCGATGACCGTCCGTCTCACAGATCCAGGACCAACCCTGGAAGGCAAGAGACGTGAGCAATCCTCTGGCGGCATTCGACAAGATCTTTGTCATCAACCTGAAAGATCGAGCCGATCGCAGGACGGAGATGAACGAGCAGCTCGTGCAAATCGGTCTCAGCCTTTCGCACCCCGGCATCCGCCTGTTCGAGGCCGTGCGTCCCACGTCTCTCGAGGGCTTCCCCACCCTGGGCACGCGCGGGTGCTTCATGAGCCACCTGGGCATTCTCCGAGAAGCAGCGGCCCTCGGTCATCGATCGATCCTGATCCTCGAGGACGACGTCAACTTTTCCAGAGATTTCCGCTCTGCCGCGCCTCGAGTTCTTGACGAGCTGTCACAGAAGAACTGGTCCTTGTTCTATGGTGGATTCAGCTTCATGTCGGGCAAGACCTACTCCGGCTCGGAGGTCTTGTTTCGAGCCGTGCCCGATGAGGCGATCCTGACATCGCACTTTCTCGCCTTTCGGGGCAAGGCCATCGGCGAGGCGGCCCACTACCTCGAGGCCATCCTGGGTCGACCCACAGGCAGCCCGGAAGGAGGGCCCATGCACGTGGACGGCGCGTACAACTGGTTCCGCAATGCGCACCCTCATCACGAGACCTGGCTGGCCGGATCGCAACTGGGGTACCAACGCAGCTCCAGGACCGACATCCACGATCTCAGGTGGTTCGACAACCTGCCGGGTGTCAATCGCGTGGTGGCCGGTCTTCGCAAACTCACCAATCGGTTTCGGCCTCGAGGAGAGACCCGGACCCTTCGACGAAGCTGCGGCCGGCGCTACAGGAATCGATACTCCACCGTGAGCCTCAACATTCTTCCCATCACATCGCTGACCTGCTGGGGAATCAATCCCCCGCACCCACCAGCAAGCCGCGCAGGTTCACCGGCGGCCGGCGATTGAAGAGGTTGGTCACGTTGGCGCCGAGCGTCAGGTTCTTCACGCCGCCGTAGGCGAGGTGGTAGTTGAAGAAGTGGTAGCTGGCTTGTCGACACTGATCCGCACTCCAGCCCGTCGTGGCGGGGCAGTTCTCAGGCTTGTAGGCACTGTCGTAGTAGTCGCCATTCAAGGTCTGCGCTGAGCTGTAGAACCAGCTCAGCGCGTTGGTGAAGGCGCCGGAGCGCAAGGAGGCCGAGATGTTGCCTTGCCAGCGCGGCAGGCCATGTCCAACGAGGTTGTCGCCATAGCCGCCGAGCGCCACGGACCACAGCCGGTAGCTGATCATCCGGGTGGCATTGGCCTGCAGATCCAGGGGGCCGGCCGGCGTGGAGAGGCGGCTGTTCACCGTGATGTCGAAGCCACTCGTCGTGGTGCGCGCCTGGTTCTCGAAGCGACCAATGATGGAGGTGATGGGCGCTGCGGTCACCCCATAGGCCAACTGCTCCGCCGGAGAGAAGCCGCGGTCCTGCGTGAGGCTGCCGCGTTCGATGAAGCCGGGCGGCAAGTTGCTCTGGGCGGCCAGGAGTTCCTCGGTGGCGCGCAAGCCGATCTCGTTGCGGCGGGTGATCTGCCAGTAGTCGACGGCACATGCCCACGTCGCGCGCCGGCCGAACACCAGACCCAGGTTGATGCCGGTCGATGTCTCGGGTTGGAGATCAGGGTTGTTGCGAGCCTCGGTGGTCACGCTGCCCTGGCACTCTGCATTGACCAGGTTGTCTGCCCGCGCTTCCAGGACCACGCGCTGGGCGCTGCCCACTGGCAGCAGGGCGGCGCTGGCGCGAAGATCCGCGGCCAGTCGCTGTGCTTGCGGACAGCGCTGCGGATCGGCGATGCCGCCGTCGGAGCCAAGCTGTCGATGGCGCGCTCTCGCTGAGGTTGGGAGCGCGAAAGCCCGCCTCGACGGTCCCACGCAGCACGAGGCTTGGGCTGGCCTCGAAGCGCATGGCGAGCTTGGGTGACACACGGGCGTCGAAGCCAGGGAACTTGTCGAGCCGCGCCGCGGCCTGTACTTCCAACGCGGCCGTGACGGGCCAGCTCACTTCGCCAAAGACTGCGCCGTGAGTTCGCGATGCCGAAGACTCGAGGAATCCTTCACCCACGATGTCGCCGCTGCGCAGGATTTCGGAGGGCGTCATCGCAAAGCGGTCGTGTCGCAGGTCGAAGCCGGCGGCAATGTTCACCGCGCGGCCTTCGTAGCGCGCCGCCTCGCCCGTGAGCTTGCCATCGACGAACACCTGCCGCGTGCTGCCGGTGTAGCCGTACTGGGGAAACAGCCGGTCGATGACCGCGGCGCTGTTGGGCTGGCCGATGCGGTAGTCGCGCTGGAAGAACTGGGGGTCCACCTGGCCGGGGTCGTAGTTGCCGATCACCTGGCGGAAGCCGCTGTCGCTGAACTGACCGCGCAGCTTGAGCTCGGCCTGACCGCCCATCACACCAGCCGCTGACTCCCAATCGTAGGTGCCCCATTGACCTCGCAGCCCCGTGAGCAGGCGGTATTGGTGGGCTTCGCCGCTGGACTCATTGGGGCCATCGACGAATCGGTAGCGAAGATCCGCGTCATCCTGACCAGTGGCGTTGAGGGGATGGCCAGCCGGCAAGCCCCGGTAGGTGAAGCTGCGCGTGGTGTTGTTGGTCGGGTCGCCCCAGGTGGTCGTGCCCAGCGCGGGGCCGTAGGGCTGAAAAGGCGAGAGGTAGCTCGTCTTGGTTTGCGAGTAGAGCGCCTCCGAGAATCCGAGCAGACCCGGCTGCAGCTGGATGCGCCCCGACGCCATGAAGTTCATGCGATCGGCCGCCGGCGTGGCCTCGAAACGCTCATACCGGTCATAGCGGCACAGACCACCAATCAGCCGATCGGGCGCGCATCCGGGCAGGGGGCCGGTCGGGATGATGTTGCCCGGATAGCTGAAGGTGGAAGGGCTGCCGAACGCCGGAAACGGCGCGGTCAGAGCCGGGTTCACGTACTGCAGCACCTCGCTCCATACCACGCCGTCGCGCTGGTAGGCCTCGGCATTAAGCAGCAGGTTGTAGCGGTCTCGCTCCAGATCGCCGAATCCACCGCTCACGCTGGCGCTGCGTGTGCCGAAGCTGTGGCTGAACAGGGACTTCTGCGTGGTGGCACGGGCGTACAGGCCCTGGTAATTGGCTCGCGTGATCACGTTGATCACGCCTGCCATGGCGTCAGATCCGTAAATCGCCGACCCGCCGCTGCGCAGGATCTCGACCCGCTCCACCGCTTCGATCGGCAGCGTATCGATGTTGACGAAAATCTGGGAGTAGGCTGCCAAGGGGTAGGGTGAGAGCCGGCGAGAGTTAAGCAGCACCAGCGTGGCCTGATTGCCCAACCCCCGCAAGCCTGCGGAGGTTGAACCTGCGGCATAGGTACCACGGCCACCCGTGTCCGACGTTCCGGACCCCAGGGTCCAGAAGGAGTCGATGAGTTCCTTGATCGTGGTGGCACCGGTTCGGCGAATGTCTTCGCGGTCGAGCACCTGAACCGGGGCACTGCCATCGGCTTCGATTCGCTTGATGTTGCTGCCAGTGACCTCGACCTTGGGCAGTTCCAGCAACGGGCTGGAAATTGGTGACTGTGCCCAGCCAGGCGAGCACAGGCCCACCATGCTGCAGAGCAGGAATTTCGATTTCAAGTTTGCCTCCCGGAACCGCATGACTCTCTGCCCAGCACTAGAGCGACTGGGCTTGTGGAGCCCAAGTCAAGCCCTTTGGGCGCGTCCTGGGATGGGTTGTTGGCGGGATGCTCAGCGCGATCACCAGTGAGCGCAATCACTAGTTCGTAGGCCGAGTGAGCCGGCGTGGCCGACGATGCAAACCGAGCAAGAGTCTCAGGCCGGCGCGAGGGGGCGTTGGCGTCTGTCGCTCCGGCCGTCTGTGTATGCTCCCGCAATGCGCGATCCCAGCCTCGACGTCATCACCCTCGGCGAAACCATGGTGGCCTTCGCAGCGCATGAAGTGGGGCCGCTGGCCGCGGCCACCACGTTCACCAAGATCGCAGCCGGCGCCGAGACCAATGTGGGGGTGGGCCTGGCGCGGCTGGGCCTGAAGGTGGCCTGGGTCAGCCGGCTCGGCACGGACTCGTTCGGTGCCTACGTGCGCCAGGCGGTGGGTGGCGAGGGCGTCGATTGCAGTGCGGTGGTGGACGACGCGACGCGGCCCACCGGCTTCATGCTCAAGTCGCGCGCCGCCGAAGGCGAAGACCCGCAGGTGGAGTATTTCCGCCGCGGCTCGGCGGCCTCGGCCTTGTCGATGGCCGACTTCGACGAGGCGCGCTTCCTGCGCGCTCGGCACCTGCATGTCACCGGCATCACACCGGCGCTGTCGGCGAGTGCGGCCGAGCTCGTCGAGCACGCGATGCGCTTCATGCGTGGTCACGGACGAAGCGTGTCGTTCGATCCCAATCTCCGGCCACGCCTGTGGCCGAGCCGCGAGGCCATGGCGGCGCACCTCAACCGGCTTGCGGGCCTGGCCGACTGGGTATTGCCGGGCCTGGCCGAAGGGCGCCTGCTCACCGGCCTGCAGTCCCCCGACGAGGTGGCGCAGTTCTATCTGCAGCAGGGTGCGAAGGCGGTGGTGGTGAAGCTGGGCGCCGAAGGGGCGCACTGGCAGACCGGGCAGGGCCGCGGCCACGTCCCGGGTGTGCAGGTGGCGCGCGTGGTCGACACCGTGGGTGCCGGAGACGGCTTCGCGGTGGGCGTGATCAGCGGTCGGCTGGAAGGCCTCGACTGGCCCGCTGCGGTCGCACGCGGCAACTGGATCGGTGCGCAGGCGGTGCAGGTGGTGGGCGACATGGAAGGCCTGCCGCACCGCCACCAGTTGCCCACCCCCTGAGGCCACGCCATGCGTGCGCCCGACACGAACGCTGCGCAGCAACGCGCCGCGCTCGTGCTCTTCGAGGCGGCGCTCGAGCAAACCCTGGCGCAGCGTGACGCGTGGCTGGTCGATGCCTGTGCCGGGGATGTCGCGCTGCTGGCGCAGGTGCGCGCGCTGCTCGCGGTGGACAGCGCCCACGATGGCTTCTCTGCCGAGTTGGATGCCGAGTTCGATGACGAGTTTGGCCACGCACCCGGGCTCGGCGATGCGACCGGCGGCGCGGTGACCACCAGCGGCCCCCACCGCTGGCTGCCGGTGCGGCCGCCCGGACAGATCGGTCCCTACGCGCTGGACGAACTGATCGGCAGCGGCGGCATGGGCGCGGTCTACCGCGCGCGCCGCAACGATGGCCTCTTCGACCAGACCGTCGCGATCAAGTTCGTGCGCCCGCTGCGGGGGCGCGGGTCGGTGCAGGCGCTGGTCGACGCCGAGCGGCGCCTGCTCGCGCGCATGCAGCACCCGGGCATCGCCCACATCCTGGACGGCGGCACCACCGACAACGGCCTGCACTACCTGGTGATGGAGTTCGTGCAGGGCGTGGCGCTCGACGACCATGCCCGTGACGAGGGGCTGGATGCACGCGGCCGGGTGGCGCTGCTGGTGCCGGTGTGCAGCGCCGTCGCCCATGCGCACCAGCACCTCGTGCTGCATTGCGACATCAAGCCGGCCAACATCCTGGTCACGCCCGACGGCCGGCCCAAGCTCATCGACTTCGGCGTGGCCCGGCTGCAGGACGTGCTCGATGCCGCGCTGCCGCAGGGCTTCACCCGCGCCTACTCCAGCCCGCAGCGGCTGGCCGGCGAGCCGCCGGCGGTGACCGACGATGTCTATTCGCTCGGCATGGTGCTGGTCGAACTGCTCACGGGCGACGTGGCCGATCCGCAGACCCTGGCCTTCGCCGCACCGCTCGATGCGGAGCTGGGTGCGATCGCGCGGCGGGCCCTCGCGCCCGAGCGCGCCGCAGCGCTATGCGAGCGTCGGACGCCTTCGCCGACGACCTGCGCCGCTGGCTCGACGCACCAGCCCGTCGCCGCGATGGGCGCGCACTGGCGCTACCGCGCCCGCAAGCTGGTGCAGCGTCACCCGTGGCGCGTGGCGGCGGCGTCGCTGTCGCTGGCGCGGCCTGGTCGACGGCGCTGGCGGTCATCGCCACGCTCTATGGCCGCGCCGAGAGCGCGCGCGGCGCGATGCCGAGACCCGTTTCGACCAGGTGCGCTCGCTGGCCAACTACCTGCTCTTCGACCTGGACGATCGACTCGAATCCACGCCCGGCACCACGCAGGCGCGGCGCGAACTGGTGGGGCGCAGCCAGGCCTATCTCGACGCGCTGGGAGCGACGGCCGGCAACAGCCCGGAACTGCAGCGCGAGGTCGCCGTCGGCCTGGCGCGGCTGGCCGAAGTGCAGGGCGTGCCGGGCAAGCCGCATGTCGGCGAAGTGCGCTGCGGCCCGCGCCAACCTCGAGCGCGCCGAACGCCTGCTCGACGGCCTGGTGCAGCAGCGCCCGGCCGAGTGGACCTGGCAGCGCGACCTCGGTCGCGTGCGTTACCTGCTGGCGCTGTTTCTCGGCGCGCGCGACAACGATCCGGCGCGTCAGCTGGCCACGGCCCGACAGGCCGAGCAACACCTGCAGCGTGCGCTCGCACGGTGCGCTGGCGTCGAAGCCACGCCCAAGCTGCGCGCCGACATCGAGGTGCTGCTCACCAGCGCGCGCCTCACCCAGGCCGACGCGCACAAGGCGCTCGACGACCACGCCGCTGCGGCGGCACTGCAGCGCCAGGAAGAGGAGCGCCTGCTGGCCTTGCCCGAGCCGGTGCGCGCCGCCATGGAGTTCGAGTACCAGAGCGGCCGTCCGGCGATGCTGCTGGGCGACTCCCTGTATTACCTCGAGCAGCGCGACCGAGGCCCTGGCCGCCTACCGGCGCGCCACGGCCCGTTTTCGCGAAGGGCTGATGCGCGCACCGCTGAACCGGCGTCTGCTCGAAGGCACGGTGATCGGGCACTGGAACCTCTCGGGCACGCTCGACGAGCTGGGCGAACGTGCGCTGGCGCTGCGAAGAGATCGAACGCGCGATCCCGATCGTCGAGCAGATGCGTTGCGCTCGATCCGGGCAACGTGGAAGGGCTGCGGTACCGCTCGATGGTGAATGGTCAGCGCGCCATCGTGCTCGCCAACCTGGGGCGGCTGGACGAGGCGATCCGCCTGACCGAAGCCGATCTGGCGCTCAAGGAATCACGAGCCCTGGCCGACGCCGAGAACGCGGAGCGCTGGCGCGATGCCGCCGTGCCGCTGCGCAACCTCGCGACCTTCTATCGCGACCACAAGGATGAGGCGGGCCAATGCCGTGTGCTGCGGCGCGGCATCGCGGCCTGGGAGCGCATCGACCAGCGCTGGGGCCTCTCGGAACTTGACCGACGCAACGAGCTCGAGGTGATGCGCGCGGCACTGAACCAGCGTTGCCGTTGACGGGGTCGGTCGACGCACCGGGTGGTGCGTGCTTCGATGCGCTCTTCAGTCCCGCGCCGACAGCGCGTTGTGCAGCCAGGCGCGGGCCGCGCGCCACTGGCGCTTGACGGTGGCGGTCGAGCTGCCCAGCACCTGCGCGATCTCCTCGATCGTCATGCCGGCGAAGTAGCGCATCTCCACCAGCCGCGCGTGTTCGGGCGAGGCCTGGGCCAGCTGCTCCAGCACCTCGTGCAGCGCTTCCACGTCGACATCCGACGCAGGCTCCTCGGCGATCGACGACACCAGGGTGACCTGCGTGCCGCCGTCGCGCTTGGCCGAGGCTTCGCGGCGCACATGGTCGATCAGCACCTGGCGCATCACCTGCCCCGCGTAGGCCAGGAAGTGCGCGCGGTCGTTGGCCGACACCGCCTGCTGGCCCAGCAGCTTGAGCGCGGCGCCGTGCACCAGCTCGGTGGGGGCCACCACGTGCCGGGCGCGGTCGCCGGCCAGGATGCGCCGCGCCAGACGCCGCATCTCGGGGTACATCGCGCCCAGCAAGGCATCCCGCGCCCGGGCATCGCCACCCTGGACCGCGCGCAGCAGCTCCGTCACGGCCGATCGCGACGGTAACGCCGATGCCACGGGAGCGGCGGCAGAGGGGGGTGGAGGGGCCTGGGGCGAGGCATCGCTGGGCATGGCAATTCACTCTACACGAGGCTGTTACAAAAAAGTTCGCTCGGCGTGATCCGTTTTGCCGCGCGTTTGCGCCTTGGTCAGCAAGGGCGAAAAAAGAAGTCGCCCTGCCCAACCACCAGGAGTCACGCCATGCCTCTCGACCGTCACCCCCTCGCCCGACTCGCCCTGGCCGCTGCCGTGGCCACCTTCTTCACCGCGCTCGCCAGCGCGGCATCGGCCCAGGACTACGGCGCCATGCTGCGCCAGGCCCAGATGCAGTCCGACCAGATGACGCGGCAGATGAACCAGATGGCCAACAACATGGTCCAGCAGCGCATGGCCGACCCGCAGGTGCGCGCTGGCTACCAGCAGTACGTCGCGCAGATGCGGGCGCGCGGCCAGCCGGCGATGGACTACCCCACCTACACCTACAACTGGATCTACACCCGCGGTTTCTCGCAGGACGGCATCGCCCATGCACGTGCCACCGAGGCCGGCATCCAGTCGCGCGAGCGCGCTTCGGTGCAGGGCCTGCGCGAGGCCGAGCGGCAGCGTGGCGTGGCCCAGCAGCAGCAGCGAGACAGCTACTCGCGCAACCAGCAGGAAGCGGGGCGCGGCCTGCTGGGCCAGAGCACCTACAGCGGCCACGGCTTCCAGGGCGCGCTGCCGCACACCTGGCAACCCAACACGCTGCACGTGTACCAGGGCAACACCTACCGCGTCGATGCCTCGGGCCAGTACCTGGTGCAGGGCGCCGACGGCTGGTGGTACCCGATCAACCGCTGAACCTGCCGCCACCCGCGACTTCACCCAAGGACACCGACATGACACCCCTTCGCCTCACCCACACCACCTTCGGCATCGCACTGATCGCGGCACTGTGCCTGTGCACCACCAGCGTCCAGGCTCAGACCTGGGAGTACAAGTCGTACAAGCGCGACCGAAATGCCGGCGGGCAGTACAACAAGGACAACTTCGTCGCCGGCACCATCTCGGTGGAAGAGAAGGACGGCAAGGCCTCCTTCCGCATGGTCGCCGGCAATCTGGACATCTGCTATCGCGGCGCGTTGCCGGTCACGCTGACCAAGACCGACGTGGTCACCCTGATCGAGGTGCAGCAAGCCGTGAGTGGCTGTGAAGAATTCCGCTACACCATCCGCAACGACGGCAGCGGTGGCTTCAAGGAGGTCCGCCAGGGTGAGCGTTGGGTCAAGAGCCGCTTCGACCATGGACTCACGCCCATCAAGTGAGTGAGTGCCAGCATGGCCGCGTGGCTGGGCCTGTTTGTGCCGGGCTGTAACCCTTAAGCCAGCGTTCATCGGTCGCCCCGACCATCGTGCTCCACGGTTGCCGCAAGGCATCGATCTCTGGAGTACCCATGTTCCTGGCGACAGGCCCCGATCACCTTGGCAGTGCCACCGGCCCCCACCCGGCGCGCCGCTTGGCCTTGCGTCCCGCGACGCCGGGCTGGCGCGTCCACACGCTCGACGATCCGGACCGGCCCGCGGTCGAAGCCTTCATCCGCGAGGTCTACCGGCGGCGCTTCGGCGCGGTGGTGCGGCGCTTCATGCCGGTGTTGATCGGTGTCTACGAAGACGGCGTGCTGGTCGCCGCGGCCGGCTACCGGCTGGGCAGCGAGCCCTTGTTCCTCGAGCGCTATCTCGACCGACCGGTCGACGCCTTGCTGCTGGCGCAGGGTGCGGTGGTGCCACGTGATGCCATCGCCGAGGTGGGCCACCTCGCCGCCACGCGCGGTGGTGAAGGCCGACAGCTGATCCGGCGCCTGGGCCCGCATCTGGCTCGGCAGAACGTGCAGTGGGTGGTCAGCACCCTGACCCAGGAACTGCACCACCTGTTCGAGCGCATGGGCGTGCAGCCGCTGCCGCTCGGCGCCGCCCGACCCGAGCGGCTGGGCCTGGAGGCGGCCGACTGGGGCAGCTACTACGAGCATGAGCCGCAGGTGTTTGCGGGCAACCTCGCGCAATCGCTGCAACGCCTCGGTCTCGGCACGGTGAAGGCATGACCCCGCCGAGCCACCTCGAAGGAGCAGGCAAAGGCGAAGGCCGGAAGGCGGAGCCTGAAGCCTTCCCCGTGAGCAGCGCGTCCATGGGCTTGGCGCCGGCACTGATCGATGGACGGCGCGCCTGGTCGCGCGACGAACTGCTGGCCGAAGCCACGCAGCTCGCCACCACGCTGACCGCACGCCACAGCCGGGTGCTGGCCACGCTGCTCGACAACTCGGCCGCCTGGGTGATCGCCGACCTGGCCGCGGAACAGGCCGGCGTGGTGCATGTGCCGCTGCCGCTCTTTTTCACGCCGCAGCAGATCGGACACGCGCTGGCCACGGCCGGTGTCGACACCCTGATGACCGCGCCCGACATCGCGGCCCGCTGGCCCCAGGCGCCGGCGACACGCTGCGTGCTGGGCGGTGCCAGCGTGGCGCTCGTGGCCACGGCGCCGCCGGGCCTCGCTGCGGTGACGATGCCCCCAGGCACCTCCAAGATCACGTTCACCTCGGGCACCACCGGTGCACCCAAGGGCGTGTGCCTGAGCCGCGAGGCCATGTCCCGCGTGGTGCAGGGCATTGCGCAGGCCCTGGCCCCGATCGGCGTGCAGCGCCACCTGTGCGCGCTGCCGCTCGCGGTGCTGCTGGAGAACATGGCCGGCCTGGCTGCACCGTGGTCGGTGGGGGCCACCTGCATCGTGCCTTCGCTGGCCGAGCTGGGCTGGCAAGGCTCGTCGAGCTTCGACGTAGCGCGTTTCCACGCCGCGGTGCAGCAGCACCAGCCGCACAGCCTGATCCTGCTGCCCCAGATGCTGGCGGCCTGGACCGCCCACCTCCATGCCACTGGCCAGCGTGCGCCGGCCTGCCTGCGCTTTGTCGCGGTGGGCGGTGCCGCCGTGGGGGCGCGCGCCATCGCGCAGGCACGGGCTGCGGGCATCCCGGCCTTCGAGGGCTATGGCCTGTCCGAGGGTGCGTCGGTGCAGACGCTCAACCTGCCGGACGCCGATCGTCCCGGGTCGGTGGGCCGGCCACTCCCGCATGCCCGCGTGCGCGTGGCCGCCGACGGCGAGATCGAGGTCGGCGGGGCGCTGTTCGACGGCTATCTCGGTGACACACCGGCCGACGCGTCGACGGGTGACGCATGGTGGCCGACGGGCGACCTCGGCCACATCGATGCCGACGGTTTCGTGCATGTGCAGGGCCGCAAGAAGCATGTGCTGATCACCGCGTTCGGCCGCAATGTGTCGCCGGAGTGGGTGGAAGGGGCGTTGCACGACACCGGTGCGATCGCACAGGCCGTGGTGCTCGGCGATGGCCAGCCGCAGCTCGGCGCGGTGCTCTGGCCGCGGCGGGCCGGCACCGACGACGCCACGCTGGCCGATGCGGTGGCGCGCGCGAACGCGCTGCTGCCCGACTACGCCCGCGTGGGGCACTGGGTCCGCGCCCTTGCGCCCTTCGATCCGGCCAGTGGCATGGCCACGGCCAACGGGCGCGCGCGCCGCACCGAGGTCGAGTTGCGCCACCGCGCTGCGCTCGACGAAGCCGCGGTGGCGATGCACTGACAGAACCGACATCCGCCATGAAATCCGGAACGAACACAGGAACGAGTCCATGAGCTTTCACACCCAGCTGCTCGCGCGCAGCGAGGCCGCCCGGCAAACGCTGGTGCAGGTACCGATCATCCAGGGTTGCCTGCGCGGCGAGGTGTCGCTGCCGAGCTACCTCGCGTTTCTCACCGAGGCGTACCACCACGTCCACCACACCGTGCCGCTGCTGCAGGCCTGCCAGGCCGCGCTGCCTGCGCACCACGCCTGGCTGCGCGATCCGCTGGACGAGTACATCGAGGAAGAGCAGGGCCACGACGCCTGGATCCTCGACGACATCCGCGCTTGCGGCGGCGATGCGGATGCCGTGCGACGGGGTCGGCCGGAGACTGCCACGGCCGCGATGGTGGCCCACGCCTACAACCTGATCGCCCACGGCAAGCCGCTGGCGTTCTTCGGCATGGTGCATGTGCTCGAAGGCACCAGCGTGGCCCTGGCCCTGATGGCCGCGGACCGTATCCAGCAGCACCTGGGCCTGCCCGATGCGGCGTTCAGCTACCTGCGCTCGCACGGCACGCTGGACCAAGAGCACACCGCCCATTTCGCCCTGCTGATGGATCGCATCGAAGACCCGCGCGACCAGGACGACATCGTGCAGGGCGCGCAGGACTTCTATCGCCTCTACGGCGACGTGTTCCGCAGCCTGCCGCTGCCGTCGGTCGATGCCCAGCGGAGTGCGGCATGAAGCCGGCCGACGCGCGGGTGGTGCTCACCGGCGCCACCGGAGGCATCGGTGAATCGGTGGCGCGCGCGCTGCTGCGCGGTGGGGCGTCGGTGATGCCGGTGTCGCGCTCGGCGCAGCGCCTGGCGGCACTCTGCGACACCCTGTGCCAAGGTGAACCGCAGTGGCGCCAGCGCCTCGCCCCGCAGGTGCTCGACATCAACGACGCTGCCGGTGTCACGAGCCTGAGCGCGGCCGCGAGCGCGTGGCGCGCCAACGTGCTGATCAACAACGCCGGCGTGCCGAGCTTCGGAAGCTTCGAGACGCTCGACGCGACGCAGATGGCCGAGGTGATCCACACCAACCTGCTCGTGCCGATGCGCCTGACGCAGGCGCTGCTGCCGGCGCTGCGCCAGCAGGCCAGCGCGCAGGTCATCCAGGTGGGTTCTGCCCTGGGCCGGCTCGGACTGCCCGGCTACGCCGCCTACTGCGCCAGCAAGTTCGGTCTGCGCGGTTTCACCGAGGCCTTGCGCCGCGAGCTCGCCGGCACCCCGGTGAAGGTGCAGTACCTCGGGCCGCGCAGCACGCGCACCCGCTTCAACGACGCGCGCGTCGAGGCCTACAACCGCGCCACGAAGACGCAGATGGATTCGGCGCAGGTCGTGGCCGAAGCCTTGCTCGCGCTGCTGGTGAGCGAGGCGGCCGAGAAATTCATCGGCTTTCCCGAGAAGCTCGCCGTGCGCCTGAATGGCCTGGCGCCCACGCTGCTCGACGGCGCCTTCGGCGAGCACCGCCGCCAGATCTCAACACCTCAGGAACTCGCAAGGACCTTGTCATGACATCCAACTTCCTCCCGGTACGCCGCTCGATCCTGGCGGCGGCGCTTTCGTTCTGGGCGTGCTCGGCCGTCCAGGCGGCTCCGGTCGACGATGCGGTCGTCGAACTCCAGCACGATTGGGAGGTGATCCGCTACCAGACACCGGCGCCCGAGCGCGCCAAGCGCTTCGAGCAGCTGGTCGCCAAGGCGCACAAGGTCAGCGAGACGTTTCCCGGATCGGCCCGAAGGCGCTGACCTGGGAGGGCATCATCGTCAGCTCCTGGGCGGGCGAGAAGGGCGGCCTCGGCGCGCTGGGGCTGGTCAAGCAGGCCAAGACGCTGTACGAGTCGGCGATCCGCATCGACGGCAACGCGCTGGACGGCTCGGCCTACAACAGCCTCGGCGTCCTGTACTACAAGGTGCCCGGGATGGCCGATCGGCTTCGGCGACAAGGCCACGGCAAAGGAGCTGCTGCAGAAGGCGCTGGCCATCAACCCGAAGGGCATCGATCCGAACTACTTCTACGGCGAGTACCTGCTCGAGACCGACCAGGCCGCCGAGGCCTGGTCTACCTCCAGCGCGCCGTGCAGGCGCCGGCGCGTCCGGGCCGGCAGGTGGCCGACGCCGGGCGCCGCGAAGAAGCGCGCCAGCTGATCGAGAAGGCGCGCGAGAAGATCAAGTAGCCGCCGCGCTGGGGCCGCGCTCGCGCGACGGCTCGCGCAGCCAGCGTGGCCCGCACGCCCGTGCCGTCTGCGCGGGCCGAGTACACGAGGCGCCAGACCATGCAGCTCGGCGATGCGGCGCGCGATCGACACGCCCAGTCCACTGCCGGTCTCTTCCTGACCGTCGGGGCGGTAGAAGCGTTCACCGAGTCGCGTCCGCACGGCTTCGCTCAGCGCCGGGCCATCGTTCTCGACCGTGATGCGGTCCGCGTGAAACGCCAGCACCACGCTCGATCCCGCTGGCGCGTAGCGCACCGCGTTGTCGAGCAGGTTGCGAAGCAGCACTCGCATCAGGTGGGCATCGCCCTTGAGGGGCAGGCTGAGGGAATCGGCCGACGGTTGGGACTCACCCTCCGGCCATTCGCAGGCGAGTTCGGCGCGCCGCTGCTCGGCCAGCGGCAGCACGTCGGACATGATCTCTTCGACCAGCGTGGCCCATTGGATGGGTGTGTCGAAGTTGATCGCGCGGGTGTCGTCGAGCCGGGAGAGCGCGAGCAACTGCGTCACCAGTCGATCGAGGCGATCCAGCCCCAGTGAAAACCGGCGCTCGGCATCGGCGCGCTCGCTGCCCTGCGCGGAAGCGCGCCGCACCACGTCCCACTGGGCGCGCAGCACCGCCAAAGGCGTGCGCAGCTCGTGCGCCGCATCCGCCGTGAAGCGCCGCTCGCGGGCGAGCGTGGCGTCGATGCGAGAGAACAGCCCGTTCATCGCGCCGACCAGCGGCGCGAGCTCCGTCGGCGCATGGGCTGCCACCGGCTTGAGGTCGTCGGGCCCGCGGTCGGCGAGCTCACGCGTGAGCTGGCGCACCGGCGCGAGCGCACGCCGCACCGCCCAGGTCATGGCCAGCAGCAGCACCGGCAGCACCAGCAGCCAGGGCACGAGCTGGCTGGCGGTGAGATCGAACACCAGCTCGCTGCGCTCCATCGCCTTCTGGCCGGCGGCCACCAGCCAGGAGCCGTCGAACGACTGCAGGTAGTAGGTGCGCCACACCTCGTCTCCAAGCCTGACCTCGACGAAGCCGCTGGCATCGCGCCGGTACGGCAACTCGGCGCCCTCGCGGTCGGCCATCAGCTGCCGGCCTTCGCGGTCCCACACCACGATGGCGAGGTCGCGCACGTCGGCCTCGCCCATGTCGCCGGCCGGGCCAGCAGGAGCCGAGCCCGGCGTCGTGGCCGCATTGAGCGTGGCCTGCACCTGTCGGGCGAGGCGGATCAGCTCGGAGTCGAACAGCTCGTTGACCTCGTGGCTCGCGCGATTGACCGAGATCCACAGTCCGAGCGCCCACACCAGCGGCGCTGCGATCAGCAGGTACAGCAGCAGCCGACGCTGCAGGCTCATCGGACGAACCTCCGCGCTGCGCGCTGCGGGATGAGCGCTCGGAAGCGGCCCGGCGCGCGCGTGGGTCGCATGCTGTCGCTCACGGGGACTCGTCGCCGGCGCCGAGCGCGTAGCCCACACCGCGCACGGTGCGCACGATGCCAGGGTCGATCTTGCGCCGCAGGTGGTGGATGTAGACCTCCAGCGCGTTGCTCTGCGGCTCGTTGCTGCTCCAGTCGTAGAGCTTTTCCTGCAGGGCTGCCTTGGACACCACACGGTTCGGGTGGGCGAGCAGCACCTCGAGCACGGCCATCTCGCGAGCGGTGAGGTCGACGGGCTCGCCCTTCCAGCGTGTGACCCGCGCGGCGGGATCGAACTCCAGCTGGCCATGGCGCCACAACGCCTGCGAACGTCCCTGGCTGCGCCGCACCAGGGCCCTCAGCCGGGCTGCCAGTTCGTCGATGGTGATCGGCTTGACGAGGTAATCGTCGGCGCCGCCATCCAGCCCGGCGATGCGCTGCTCCACGCCGTCGCGCGCGGTGAGGATCAGCACCGGCACCGCGACGCTGCGCAGGCGCCATCGGCCCAGCCAGTGCATGCCGTCGCCGCCGGGCAGGCCGAGGTCGAGCAGCACGGCGTCGTAGGTGGTGGCGGCCAGCGCACCGTCGGCGTCGCTGCCATTGCGGAACCAGTCGACCGTGTGATCGAGCTGGCGCAATCCGGTGGCCAGCGCCTCGCCGAGCTGCGCGTCGTCCTCGACGATCAAGACGCGCACGGCTCACTCCTGGGGCGCAGAACGATGCCTCGCGCCGGCGGACGAGCGGCCCTGCGCATCGCGCGCTACTCGATCGCCTTGACCATGTCCTCGACCACCTTCTTCGCGTCACCGAAGACCATCATGGTCTTGTCCATGTAGAAGAGCTCGTTGTCCAGACCGGCGTAACCCGCGGCCATCGAGCGCTTGTTGACGATGATGGTCTTGGCCTTGTAGGCCTCGAGGATGGGCATGCCGTAGATCGGGCTGCCCTTGGTGTGGGCGGCCGGGTTCACCACGTCGTTGGCGCCCAGGATGATGGCGACGTCGGCCTGGCCGAACTCGCCGTTGATGTCTTCCATCTCGAACACCTGGTCGTAGGGCACCTCGGCCTCGGCCAGCAGCACGTTCATGTGGCCCGGCATGCGACCGGCCACCGGGTGGATGGCGTACTTGACGGTGATGCCCTTCTCGGTGAGCTTGGCGGCGAGCTCCTTCACCGCATGCTGCGCACGCGCCACCGCCAGGCCGTAGCCCGGCACGATCACCACCGTCTCGGCATTGCCGAGCACGAAGGCGGCGTCGTCGGCGCTGCCGCTCTTCACCGGCCGCGCTTCGGCCTTGCCACCGGTGGCAGCGGCGGCATCGCCGCCGAAGCCGCCCAGGATCACGTTGAAGAACGAGCGGTTCATCGCCTTGCACATGATGTAGCTCAGGATCGCGCCCGAGCTGCCCACCAGCGAACCGGCCACGATCAGCATCGCGTTGTTGAGGCTGAAGCCGATGCCCGCAGCGGCCCAGCCCGAGTAGCTGTTGAGCATGGACACCACCACCGGCATGTCGGCCCCGCCGATCGGGATGATGATGAGCACGCCCATCACGAAGGCCAGCGCCAGCATCGCGAAGAACGCCGGCCAGCTCTCGGTGAAGGTGAACACCAGGCCCAGGCCGACCATGGCCAGGCCGAGGACCAGGTTGAGCTTGTGCTGCCCGGCAAACTGCACCGGCGCGCCCTGGAACAGGCGGAACTTGTACTTGCCCGAGAGCTTGCCGAAGGCGATGACCGAGCCGCTGAAGGTGATCGCGCCGATGGCCGCACCCAGGAAGAGCTCGAGCCGGTTGCCGGTCGGGATCGCCTCGCCCTTGCTCACGATCGAGAAGGCCCAGGGCTCGGCCACCGCGGCGATGGCGATGAACACCGCGGCCAGGCCGATCATGCTGTGCATGAAGGCCACCAGCTCGGGCATCTTGGTCATCTCCACCCGCTTGGCCATGACGGCGCCCAGGCCGCCGCCGACCACCAGCGCGCCCAGCACCCACACCATGCCCGGGGCCTTGCCGCCCGACAGCTTGACGATCAGTGCGGCGGTGGTCAGCACGGCGATGGTCATGCCGACCATGCCGAACAGGTTGCCGCGGATCGAGGTGGTGGGATGGCTCAGGCCCTTCAGCGCCTGGATGAAGCAGACGCTCGCCACCAGGTAGAGCAGCGTGACGAGATTGATGCTCATGGCTTGTCCCCTGCGGCGGGGGCCTTCTTCTCTTTCTTCTTGAACATCTCCAGCATCCGGCGCGTGACCAGGAAGCCACCGAAGACGTTGACCGCGGCCAGCGCCACGGCCAGCACGCCCATGGTGCGGCCGAGGTGGTTTCGGTGAGCGCGGCGGCCAGCATGGCGCCCACGATCACGATCGCCGAGATGGCGTTGGTGACCGCCATCAGCGGCGTGTGCAGCGCGGGCGTGACGGTCCAGACCACGTGGTAGCCCACGTAGATGGCCAGCACGAAGATGATCAGGTTGGTGATGGTGGGGCTGAGGATGTCCATGGTCTGCCTGTCTCGGTCTCTTGCTTTGCGTGACTTACTTGCGCTTCACTTCGCCCGCCTGGGTCATCAGGCAGGCGGCGACGATGTCGTCGTCCATCGGCACCTGGAAGCTGCCTTCCTTGGTGAGCACGAGCTTGAGGAAGTCGAGCACGTTGCGGGCGTAGAGGCTGCTCGCGTCCGCGGCCACCAGGGCCGGCAGGTTGGTTTCGCCGACGAGCGTGACGCCGTGCTTGACCACCGTCTTGTCGGCCTCGGTCAGCGGGCAGTTGCCGCCTACACCGTCGGCGCCCTTGCCGGCGGCGATGTCGACGATCACCGAGCCGGGCTTCATGGCCTTGACCATGTCTTCGGTCACCAGCACCGGCGCGGCACGGCCCGGGATCAGCGCGGTGGTGATCACGATGTCGGCCGCGGCCACGCGCTTGGCCACCTCGATCTTCTGCCGGTCCAGCCAGCTCTGCGGCATCGGCTTGGCGTAGCCGCCCACGCCTTCCGCCGCTTCCTTCTCTTCGGGCGTGTCGTAGGACACCTCGATGAATTTCGCGCCCAGCGACTCGACCTGTTCCTTCACCGAAGGCCGCACGTCGCTGGCCTCGATCACCGCGCCCAGGCGCTTGGCGGTGGCGATGGCCTGCAGGCCCGCCACGCCGACGCCGAGGATCACGACGCGCGCCGCCTTCACCGTGCCGGCGGCGGTCATGAGCATCGGGAAGAAGCGCTGGTAGCGGTCGGCCGCCACCATCACCGCCTTGTAGCCGGCGATGTTGGCCTGCGACGAGAGCACGTCCATGCTCTGTGCGCGCGTGGTGCGCGGTGCGGCTTCGAGCGCGAAGCTGGTGAGGCCGGCGGCGGCCAGACGCGGCCAGGCCGTCCTTGTCGAACGGGTTGAGCATGCCCACCAGCGCGGCACCGCTCTTCATGAGCGGAAGTTCCGCGGCGCTGGGCGCGCGCACCTTCAGCACCAGGTCGCTGCCGAACGCGCCCGCCGCATCGGTGATCTCGGCACCGGCGGCCACGAAGGCGGCGTCGGTCACGCTGGCGGCGACGCCGGCACCCGACTGCACGCGCAGGGTGTGGCCCTGCGCCTTGAGCTTCTTCGCCGTCTCCGGCGTGAGCGCCACGCGTGTCTCTCCGGCCGCCGTCTCGAGCGGTACGCCTATCAGCATGAATGCCTCCTCGGTCCCTGGAATCGGGTGGGTTGGCGCGCAGCTTACACAATGCGCCGTGGCGTTCCCGCAACCGTCCGGCCCGCTACCATCGCGGGCATGTCCGAGCGCTGGAAGCCGAGCGTCACCGTGGCCGCCGTCATCGAACGCGACGGCCGCTACCTGCTGGTGGAAGAACACACGCCGGAAGGCCTGAAACTCAACAACCCGGCGGGCCACCTGGACCCGGGCGAGAGTCCGCAGGAAGGGGCGGTGCGCGAAGCGCTCGAAGAGACCGCCTGCCGCTTCGTGCCGGACTGTGTGGTGGGCGTGTACCTGTCGCGTTTCACCCGCCCGGCGCGGGGCGAGGACGTGACCTACCTGCGCATCGCCTACGGCGGCAGCGCGGGCGATCCCGAGCCGGGCCGCTCGCTCGACCATGGCATCGTGCGCACGCTGTGGATGACCCTGCCCGAGGTGCGCGCCAGTGCGGCGCGCCACCGCAGCGCCCTGGTGCTGCGCTGCATCGAAGACCACGCCGCAGGGCGGCGCCTGCCGCTGGACGTCATCACCACCGACCCCACCGTCTACACGCCCGAAGTGAAGCCGGGCCGCTGAAGCGGTCGATGATCCGTCAGCCAGGCACGCCGCTTGCGCGCGTATCCTTGGCCCATCGATCCCTCATCACCCGCCCACCATGACTGCACGCATCCCCGCCACCCTGATCCCCGGCGACGGCATCGGCCCGGAAATCGTCGACGCCACGCTGGCGGCGCTCGACGCGCTGGGCGCGCCTTTCGAGTGGGACCGCCAGATCGCCGGCCTCGGCGGCGTGCACGGCTGCGGCGACCCGCTGCCGCAGGCCACGCTGGACAGCATCCGCCGCACGCGGCTGGCGCTCAAGGGCCCGCTGGAAACGCCGTCGGGCGGCGGCTACCGCAGCTCCAACGTGCGCCTGCGCGAGGAGTTCAAGCTCTACGCCAACCTGCGCCCGGCGCTGCACCATCGTGCCCGGCGGGCGCTTCGACAAGATCGACCTCGTGGTGGTGCGCGAGAACCTCGAAGGCCTGTACATCGGCCACGAGCACTACGTGCAGATCGACGACGACCCGCATGCCGTGGCCATGGCCACCGGCATCAACACCCGCGCGGGCTGCCGGCACATCCTCGAATACGCCTTCGAGTACGCCATCGCCACCGGGCGCAAGAAGGTGACGATCGTGCACAAGGCCAACATCATGAAGGCGCTCACCGGCATCTTCAAGGAGAACGGCCGAGCAGATGTACGAGGCCGAAGTACAAGGGCCGCATCGAGATGGACACGATGATCGTCGACGCCTGCGCGATGAAGCTGGTGCTCAACCCCTGGCAGTTCGACGTGCTGGTCACCACCAACCTGTTCGGCGACATCCTGTCCGACCTCGTGGCCGGGCTGGTGGGCGGCCTGGGCATGGCGCCGGGCGCCAACATCGGCGCCGACGCCGCGATCTTCGAGGCGGTGCACGGCTCGGCGCCCGACATCGCCGGCAAGGGCATGGCCAACCCGACCGCGCTGCTGCTGGCCGCGGCGATGATGCTCGACCACGTCAAGCGCACGCGACCTGGCCACGCGCCTGCGCCGCGCCATCGACGCCACGCTCAACATCGACAAGGTCCGCACCGGCGACCTCGGCGGCACGGCCAGCACCGGCGCGTTCACGCAGGCGCTGGTGGCCGCGAATCAGGACGGGTTGAGCGCTGAGCCGCTGGGGGTGGACGGTCGCGGTGCCGGCACCGGGCTCGCGGCGGTGCGGCGCAGGTAGCGCGCCAGCGTGCGCCGCAGGCGCGCGCGCGTCGATCGGCTTGGTGAGGAAGTCGTTCATGCCGGCCGCCAGGGCCTCGTCGCGCTCGGAGACCAGTGCCGCGGCCGTCAGCGCGACGATCGGCAGCGCCTCGGCGTCGAAGCGCTCGCGCAGCTTGCGCACCGCCGCGTGGCCGCTCATCACCGGCATGTGCACGTCCATCAGCACCAGGCCGAACCGGGTCGGCCTGCCGGCCGCGGCGAGCACCGCATCGACGGCCGCTGGCGCCGTCGGCGGCCTGCGTGACGTCGCATGCCCCATTGCTCGAGCATGGCCACCGCGATCAGCATGTTGACCGGGTTGTCCTCGGCGATCAGCACGCGGGCGCCCGCAGCAGGCGATGCTCGCTCATTTCCGAGTCGCTGGCCTCCGCCGTCTCCACGGGGGCGCTGGCCGGCAAGGGCAGCTCGGCCCAGAACACGCTGCCTTCGCCGGGCACGCTGTGGATGCCCACGTCGCCGCCCATCAGCTGCGCCAGCTCGCGGCAGATCGACAGGCCCAGGCCGGTGCCGCCGTAGCGGCGGGTGGTGGATTCGTCGGCCTGCGAGAACGGCTTGAACAGGCGCTGCTGCGTGGCCGGCATCGATGCCCGGGCCGGTGTCGTGCACCGCCAGGCGCACCACGCCGTCGCGCGCGCTGCGCCTCGATGCGCACCCGGCCGCGCTCGGTGAACTTGAGCGCGTTGGTGACGAAGTTGCTGAGGATCTGCCGCACGCGCAGCGGGTCGCCGCGCACCGTCGGCGGGCACGCTCGTCGTCGATGGACAGCACCAGCGCCAAGTCCCTTGACCTCGGCCAGCGACGAGGTAGGCGTGGTGCACCGCGATCAAGCGTGTCGCGCAGGCCGAAGGGCAGCGTCTTCGAGCGTGATGCTGCCGGCCTCGATCTTCGACAGGTCGAGGATGTCGGAGATGATGCCCGCCAGGCTCTGCGTGCTGTCGAAGATCTGGTGCAGGTACTGCTGGCGGCGCGTTCTCGGCAGGCCGGGCTGCATCGCCAGCCGCGCCAGGCCCAGCAGGCCGTTGAGCGGTGTGCGGATCTCGTGGCTGGTGTTGGCCAGGAAGGCGCTCTTGGCGCGGTTGGCCGCTTCGGCGGCGTCGCGCGCCGCGGCCAGCGTGTCCTGCGAACTGCCGGCGTTCGGTGATGTCTTCACCCGACCAGATCGTGCCGCCCCCGATGGGATCGGCGGGGTCGACCGACTGGCCCTGCAGGCGGCACCAGAACAGGCTGCCGTCACGCCGCGCGCAGTTGAGTCTCGCACTCATAGCCACGGTGTTCGACGAGTTGAGCCACCGCGGCCTGTTGGAAGGCGGCGAACTGCGTCTCGTCGGGCCACAGCACCGACGGGCCAAGCTCGTTGATCTCGTCCAGGCGCCAGCCGAACATGCGCTCGTGCTGCGGATTGAACCGCAGGATTCGCAGGCCGCGCACGAAGGACATCGCCAGCGGAATGCTGTTGAGGATGGCCTCGGTTTCCAGCCGGGCCTGCTCGCTGGCCGACACGTCGCGCGCGGCCATCACCAGGAAACGGCGGCCTTCGAAGTCGAAGCGCGCCGCCGACACCTGCATCGGAATGCGGTGACCCTGGCGGTGGCGGAAGGCCATCGGCAGGGCCTGCACCTGGCCCTGCTCGACGATCTGCTGCACCAGGCGGTCGCGCTCGGCCGTGTCGTGCCAGATCTGCAGCTCGCCGGCGCTGCGGCCCACCACCTCGGCGCGGGTGTAGTCCGGTGACCTGCAGGAAGCAGTCGTTGACAAGGGTATAGCGGCCGCTGTCGAGGTCGGTCAGCGTGAGGCAATCGGGGCTGGTGGCGAACAGGTGCGACAGCAACGCCTCCGAGCGGCGCAGCGCCGACTCGGTCGCCTTGCGCGCGGTGATGTCGAAGTAGATGGCGAGTACCGCCGGGCCGCTCTCGGTTTCCACGCACACGCCGGTGGCCTGCACCGTGAGGTGGCGGCCGTCGAGGGCGTTCATCGCGTACTCCGACACCGGCAGCGCCTCGCCGATGGCAGCTGCTCGGACACGCGCATGCCGCTCGCGCGCCTGCTGGCGCGTCGCGGCTGGTGCGAAGTGATCGATCACGTGGCGCCCTTATGGCCTGGGATCGCGGTAGCCGAGCAGTTGGCGGCGGCCTGGTTGGCGTCCACCACCATGCCGCGCCGGTGCAGCAGCAGCGGCGAGGGCGAGCGTGCGAACAGCTCGCGGTAGCGCATCTCGCTGGCCGCCACGGCCTGTGCGCGCGCACCTCGCCGGTGACATCGCGGCCCACGCCCCAGTAGCCCGGAACACGCCTTCGCGTCGAAGTGCGGCTCGCCGCTGAGGGCGACGTAGCGCAGCCGCCCCGCCGTCGTGGCGATGCGTGATCTCAGCTCCTGAACGGGCGGTGCGCCTCCAGGTCGGCGCGGTGCGCGTCGAGCTGCTCGTCGTGAGGCCCAGGCCGGTATCTCCCAAGGCGTGCGACCGATGTGCGCTGGACGCGACTGGCCCGGCGCCGCCGGCTCGGCTCTCGGCGATGCGGGTGAAGCGGAAGCTCTCGTCCAGCTCCCAGTACCAGTCGGCGGCGATCGCCAGCAGCGCGCGGAAGCGCCGCTCGCGCTCGGCGGCGGCGAGCAGGTAGTGGTCGAGCACGCGCGAGACGAGCGTGCCGCCTGCCACGCCGCGCCCAGCAGCACCGCATGCCAAAGCGCCGGTTGCAACGGGCCGTGGGCCCGTTCGAAGGAATGCAGTCCGGCGTGTTCGGCCCAGGCCAGGGCGAGGACTTCGAGCAGGCACACCGCTGCGAGAGTGAGGCTGTAGCGCAAGCTGGCGACGGCACCGATCAGGCACACCATCAAGCCGCCAAAGCCCAGTGCCACCGACCGCAGGCCCTCCTGGTGCAGCACGCTGCCAGCGCCCACCAGCACCATCGCAGCCAGGGCGGCGACGAGCAGGGCGCTCTCCATGCGGAAGCGCTCGTTCGGTGTCTGGCTGAAGGCCCACGCGCAGGCGGCGGCGTAGGCCAGGAGGGCGGCGACCATGGCATGGCGCGGGGTGTCGCCCAGGCCGGCCGCCGGCATCGCAAAGACGAACGCCGACACCAGGGCCACCACGCTGGCGATGCCGAAGTAGAAGCGCCCGAACTGACGCACCACCACATCGGGCAGGTCGGCGTGCGACAGGCGGGGCCGCTCCAGACCCGGGGGATTCAAGGCGCGCGACATCGGTGGTTGGGGGTTCCTGGCGTGCTGCGGACACCGCAGGATGACCCCGGTGGCAGCGACGCATGTTACGACGGCGCCGTCCGCCGCTGTTGCGGCAAATGGCCGCCGGAGCCTGCTATTTAGCCTGGTTCAGCGCCGCGCGGGTGGCCCGTGCGCGACGCGCGGGCTGCCGCAGCGAACTCGTTGCCGCGGCTCGCGTAGAGCACCGCCCGCGAAGAGTTGACGATGATCGGCCCGGTGGTGCGTCCCGCGTGGGCACGCCAGCCGCCCCGTACGGTGGCCTGCGGCGTCGCCGCCCTGGGCGCCGACGCCGGGGATGAGCAGCGGCAGGTCCGGTGCGAGTGTCGCGCACGCGTTCGATCTCGGCCGGGTGAGTGGCACCCACCACGAGGCCGAGCTGTCCGTTACGGTTCCACACCTCTTGCGCCTGTCGCGCGATGTGTTCGTACAACAGTTCGCCACTCGCCAGCCGCTGGGCCTGCAGGTCGGCACCACCGGGGTTAGAGGTGCGGCACAGCAGGATCGCGCCCTTGCCCTCATAGGCCAGGTAGGGCTCGATCGAATCGAAGCCCATGAAGGGCGAGAGCGTGACGGCATCGGCCTGGTAGCGCTCGAAGGCTTCGCGCGCGTACTGCTCGGCGGTGCTGCCGATGTCGCCGCGCTTGGCGTCCAGGATCACCGGCACCTCGGGCGCGACCTGGCGGATGTGGTTCATCAGGCGCTCGAGCTGGTCTTCGGCGCGGTGCGCGGCGAAGTACGCCATCTGCGGCTTGAAGGCGATCACCAGGTCGCGCGTCGCGTCGACGATGGTGGCGCAGAAATCGAAGATGCGCGCCCGGTCGTGCTGCCATGCGCCGGGAAACTTGGCCGGCTCGGGGTCGAGACCCACGCACAGCAGCGAATCGTTCTTGCGCTCGGCGTGGGCCAGCTTCTCGGTGAACGACATCGCCATCGTGCTTCCTCAGCGGGGCCGGCGCGCGAGCGCGGCGGCGCGGCCCGTGTAATTGGCCGGTGTCATCGCGCGCAGGCGCGCCTTTTCGGCCTCGGGCAGCGCCAGCGTCTCGATGAACGCGGCCATGGTCTCGCGCGTGATCGCCTTGCCGCGCGTCAGCGCCTTGAGCTGCTCGTAGGGGTTGGGCAGGCCATGGCGGCGCATCACGGTCTGGATCGGTTCGGCCAGCACCTCCCAGGCGCGGTCGAGGTCTTCGTCGAGCGCTGCGCGGTTGATCTCCAGCTTGTCCAGGCCGCGCGCGAGCGAGTCGTAGCCGAGCACCGCGTAGCCCAGCGCCACGCCCATGTTGCGCAGCACGGTGCTGTCGGTGAGGTCGCGCTGCCAGCGGCTGATGGGCAGCTTCTGGCTCAGGTGCGTCAGCAGCGCATTGGCCAGGCCGAAGTTGCCCTCGGCGTTCTCGAAGTCGATCGGGTTCACCTTGTGCGGCATGGTGGACGAGCCGATCTCGCCTTCCTTCGTGCGCTGCTTGAAGTAACCCAGGCTGACATAGCCCCACACGTCGCGCGACCAGTCGATCAGGATCGTGTTGGTGCGCGTGACCGCGTCGAACAGCTCGGCCATCCAGTCGTGTGGTTCGATCTGGATGGTGTAGGGGTTGAACGTGAGGCCGAGCTGCTGCTCGACGACCTGGCGCGAGAACGCTTCCCAGTCGAGCTCGGGATATGCGGCCAGGTGCGCGTTGTAGTTGCCCACCGCGCCATTCATCTTGGCCAGCATCTTCACGTCGGCAATGCGCGCACGCGCCGTGGCCAGACGCGCCGCCACGTTGGCGACTTCCTTGCCCACCGTGGTGGGGCTGGCGGTCTGGCCGTGGGTGCGGCTGAGCATGGGCACGTCGGCCAGGTCGAGCGCCATGGCGTCGAGCTTGGCGATCAACTTGTCGATGGCCGGCAGCACCACCTCGGCGCGCGCCGCCTTGAGCATCAGCCCATGGCTGGTGTTGTTGATGTCTTCGCTGGTGCAGGCGAAGTGCACGAACTCGCCGGCGGCCTTGAGCTCGGCATGGCTCTCGAAGCGGCCCTTGAGCCAGTACTCGACCGCCTTGACGTCGTGGTTGGTGGTTCGCTCGATGTCCTTGATGGCCTGAGCATCGGTTTCCGAGAAGCGCAGCACCAGCCCGCGCAGCAGCCCGCGTGCCGCTTCGGTCAGCGGCTTGAATTCCGCAAGGCCGGCATCCGACAACGCAATGAACCACTCCACCTCGACCTGCACCCGGCGGTGCATGAGGCCGAACTCCGAGAGCAGGGGACGCAGCGGCGCCAGCTTGGCCGCGTAGCGACCATCCAGCGGTGACAGGGCAGAGAGGGCAGACAGGTTCATTGCCGTCGATTCTAGGTGCCGTGCCAGGCGCCACCGCGGCTCGCCGCCTTCGTGTCCTCAGCGCGCTCGCGAGACATCGAGCGGGATCAGGGCGGTGGGATGCTCTATTGCGCTCATGTCCCCCGGGCCGGCTAGCCGGCCCTCCTCCTTTACTTCGCTCCACAGAACACCCCACCACCCTGATCCGATGCCCCAAGGTGATTCGCCGCCGGCATGCCACGCGTGCCTCTGACCGAGGGCGATGGGTGAGTGCCGCAGCGAAGTAAAGGAGGAGGGCTGCGGCCCAGCCCGAGCCCGGGGGACATGAGCGCGAGAGCACTCGCCCGTTGGCCTCGGTGCGCACCACCGCGACGCCCGGGACGACCGCAGATTGCTCTGGCGGATGCTGACGATCAGGCAGACCCCGACCAGCGCAGTTCGAAGCGGCAGGCGTCGTCGCCGCAGGCTTCGCAGGTCAGCTTCGCGCACGCAGCGTGTCGGCGTGCACCAGCGTGCGGAACAGGTGCTCGAAGGTGGCGGCGTAGTAGTCGCACACCGGCACCGCGCTGTGCTGGCCGCGGCACAGCGGGTTGTTGCGGATCGTCAGCAGCGCCGGCGCCCGGCAATCGCCTCGAAGTGGCCGCTGCCGGCAAACGTCCAGGCATGGCGGCGGATGGCGGCGAGCAGGACGCGACAGGCCCAGCGGCGCGGGCAGCACCCGCAGCAGCGCCTGCACCGGCTTCGGGATGCGGTGGGCGAGCAGGTACTCGGCCGTGGCCACACCCGCGTCGCGCGCGACTTCGGCGGCGAGCTGCGGCACCCAGTTCGCTGCGCAGCAGCGAATGCAGCCGCAGCGCCTCGGCCTCGTCGACCATCTGCTGCGGCGGGTGCTCGCAGGTGGGCCGAGAGGCCCGCCAGCGCGAACAGCTCGGCGGCAACGCCGCCGCCGAGCTGGCGCTGCAGGGCCTCGGCCACGCGGGTGATGGCGTTGGGGCCGATGCGCCCTGTGGCGGTGCTCACACCTTGGCCGCCTCGTCCTCGCTCATCTGCTCGGTGCCGCCCCCGCAGGCCATGGCGGCATTGAGCTCACCCTGGCGACGCTTGTGCTCGATCTTCGGGCCGTGCATCGTGACCCAGCCGGCGTCGGCCTCGGCGATCGCCGCCTGCGAGGGGCGCTCGAAGGTGCGCGTCGCGTCGAAAGCGAAGTCGACCTTCTTCTTGCTTTGCGGACCCGTGTAGCCGACGCGTCCCAGGTCGTAGAACTTGCGCTCGAAGCCGCTCTTCAGGAAGGCCTTCAGGCAGCCCATCAGGTACTTGCGCCGCGTCTTGTCCCTCGTCCAGGGGTACTGGAAGAAGGTCTTGTTCATGAAGAAGCGGCGGTAGTTGTGCATCACGCGGTCGAGCAGCTCCGCGCGGTCCATCGCCTCGGGCTTCATGATCGGCGTCACGAAGTTGTACTTCTCGAAGTCGAACACCTCGACCTTGTCGCCGAGCTCCTGGAACAGGTCCGAGAACGGCCACGGCGTGTACATCGCCCAGTTGGCCATGTCGGGGTTCCAGTCGCGCGCCATCTGGTAGGTCTCTTCCAGCGTCTCGCGCGGTCTCGTTCTCCAGGCCGACGATGAACTGCGCCTCGGTCACGATGCCGGCCTCGCGCAGCAGCCGGATGGCCTTCTTGTTCTGCGCGACCGTGGTTTCCTTGTTGAAGCGGTCGAGCTTCAGCTGCGCCGCCGCCTCGGTGCCCAGGCGACACGTGGATCAGCCCGGCCTTGCGGAACATCGGCAGCAGCTTCTCGTCGCGCAGGATGTCGGTCACGCGGGTGTTGATGCCCCACAGCACCGGCAGCTTGCGCTTGATGAGCTCCTCGCAGAAGGCGATGAACTTCTTGCGGTGGATGGTCGGCTCCTCGTCGGCGAGGATGAAGAAGCCGACGTCGTGGTCGCGCACCAGCGTCTCGATCTCGTCGACCACCTTGATCGGGTCGCGCACGCGGTAGTCGCGCCAGAACTTCCACTGGCTGCAGAAGGTGCAGGTGAAGGGGCAGCCGCGCGCGAAGTTCGGGATCGCCACGCGCCGGCCCATCGGGATGTAGATGTACTGGCCCCAGTCGAGGATGCCCCAGTCCGGCGCGATGCGGTCCAGGTCCTGGATGGTCGGCTCGGCCGGCGTGGCCACCACCTTGCCGGCCTCGGTGCTGCGGTCCAGGTAGGCGATGCCGCGCACGCAGTTGCGGTCGCGCGCCCAGTCGCCCTTGTCGACGGCGGTGACGAGGTTCAGGAACACCTGCTCGCCCTCGCCGCGCACCACGGCGTCGATCCATGGCGCCTCCTTGAGCACCTGCGGGTACATGAAGGTGCCGTGGATGCCGCCCAGCACGGTGACGACGTCGGGCTTCACCTCCTTGGCGATCTGCAGCAGCCGCTCGGCCTTGTAGATCGCCGGCGTGATCGCGGTGCAGCCGATCACGTCGGGCTGCAGGTCGGCGATGCGCTGGCGCACCTGATCGTCGCTCAGGTGGTTGGTCATCGCATCGACGAAGATCACGTCGGTGTAGCCGCCGGCCTTCAGGTAGCCGGTCAGGTAGGCGACCCAGGCGGGCGGCCAGTTGCCGGCGATCTCGGCGCCGCCGGAGTGGTAGTTGGGGTGCATCAGCAGGACACGCATGACAACTCCTGGTCGAGGGCTGGGGTCGCCAACGTAAGCGCGCGACAGGCTGTCGAGCTTTGCGTTGTGTCAACTCGCGTTGACACATGACATGTCCGGGCAAGATCCCGACGCCGCCGGCCAGCCGGATCGGCGCCGATTGACGCTGCGGGAATGCCTCTTGCTAAATGCCCCGTCGCGATCCTGCAGGGCGTCCTGCACCCACAAAACCCGAGGAGATCCCATGACCGCTGACCCGCCGCCAGACCCTGGCCTTGGCCAGCGCCACCGCTCTCGTCGCCACCCTGGCCCTGTCGCGCCACGGCCGTGCTGGCCCAGGCCAAGCTGAAGGTGGCCGCCATCTACACCGTGCCGGTGGAGCAGCAGTGGGTCAGCCGCATCGACAAGGCGCTGAAGGCCGCCGTGGCCCGCGGCGACATCGAGTACGTGTTCTCCGAGAACGTGACCAACGCCGACTACGAGCGCGTGATGCGCGGCTACGCCGAGAAGGGCAACACGCTGATCGTCGGCGAGTCCTTCGCCGTCGAGGCGGCGGCCCGCAAGGTGGCCAAGGACTATCCCGAAGGTCAGCTTCCTGATGGGCAGCAGCGGCAAGCCGCAGGCGCCCAACTTCGGCGTGTTCGACAACTACATCCAGGAGCCCGCCTACCTCACCGGCATGATCGCCGGCGGCATGAGCAAGTCGGCAAGATCGGCATGGTCGGCGGCTACCCGATCCCCGAGGTCAACCGCCTGATGAACGCCTTCATGGCCGGCGCCAAGGAAGTGAACCCGAAGGTCGAGTTCATGGTGTCGCTTCATCAACAGCTGGTTCGACCCGCCCAAGGCCAAGGAAGCCGCGTTCGCGATGATCGACAAGGGCGCCGACGTGCTGTACGCCGAGCGCTTCGGCGTGAGCGACGCGGCCAAGGAGAAGGGCAAGCTGGCCATCGGCAACGTCATCAACACCCAGGACAAGTACCCCGACACCGTGGTGGCCTCGGCGCTGTGGAACATGGAGCCGACCATCGACCTGGCCATCAAGGCGGTGAAGGACGGCAAGTTCAAGGCCGAGGACTACGGCTCCTACTCGATGATGAAGCACAAGGGCAGCGAGCTCGCGCCGCTGGGCAGCTTCGAGGGCAAGGTGCCGGCCGATCTGGTGGCCAAGGTCAAGGCCAAGGAGCAGGCCATCCGCGACGGCAAGTTCACCGTCAAGGTCGACGACAACCAGCCCAAGCCGACGGCCAAGTGAGCCTCGACCCCGGCACGGTCCGGGCGCTGGTCTTCGACGTCTTCGGCACCGTCGTCGACTGGCGTTCGTCGGTCGTGCGCGAAGGCCAGGCGCTGTCCACGCGCCACGGCCTCGCGGTCGACTGGCCGGCCTTCGCCGATGCCTGGCGGGCCGGCTACCCGAAGGCCATGGACCAGGTGCGCCGCGGCGAACTGCCGTGGACCACCATCGACGGCCTGCACCGCCGCATCCTCGATGGCCTGCTGGCGCAGCACGGCATCGCGCTGCCCGAGGCGGTGATCGACGATTTCAACCGCGTCTGGCACCGGCTCGCTCCCTGGCCCGACAGCGTGCCAGGTCTGCAGCTGTTGAAGGCGCACCGGCCCATCGCAACGCTCTCGAACGGCAACCTGTCGCTGCTGGTGGCCATGGCCCGGCACGCCGGCCTGCCCTGGGATGCGGTGCTGAGCGCCGAGCTCTTCGGCCACTACAAACCCGACCCGGAGGTCTACCTCGGCGCGGCGCGCCTGCTCGACGTGGCCCCGGCAGCAGCTGCTGATGGTGGCGGCGCACCCGAGCGACCTGCGGGCGGCGGCGGCCTGCGGCCTGCGCACCGCCTACATCCCGCGGCCGCTCGAACGCGGCGCCGGCGTGCCGCTGGAGCCATCGAGCCGCAGCGAGTTCGACCTCGTGGCCGACAGTTTCGTCGCGCTAGCGCAGCAACTGAACGCGGGCGTGGCATGAGCGGGCCGGGCCGCCCGCAGGGCGACGACCGGAACGCAGCGCATGCAGGCACCCCGGTGACCCCCGCGCTGCGCCTGGCCGGCATCACCAAGCGCTTCGGTGCGCTGGTGGCCAACGACGCCATCTCGCTGACGCTCGACCGCGGCGAGGTGCTGGCGCTGCTGGGCGAGAACGGCGCGGGCAAGAGCACGCTGGTGTCCATCCTGTTCGGCCACTACGTGGCGGACGCCGGCCGCATCGAGGTCTTCGGCGAGACCTTGCCGCCGGGTCAGCCCAGCGCCGCGCTGGCGGCGGGCATCGGCATGGTCCACCAGCACTTCACGCTGGCCGACAACCTGAGCGTGCTCGACAACGTGATGCTCGGCACCGAGCCGCTGTGGCGCCTGGTATCGCGCCGTGCGCAGGCCCGCGCGCGCCTGCTCGAGACTGCCCAGCGCTTCGGCCTGGCGGTGGATCCGGACGCGCGCGTGGGCACGCTGTCGGTGGGCGAGCGCCAGCGCGTGGAGATCCTCAAGGCGCTCACCGGCAGCGAGCTGCGGCCGGGTGCGCGGATCCTCATCCTCGACGAGCCGACGGCGGTGCTCACGCCGCAGGAGAGCGAATCGCTCTTCGCCACGCTCGCGCAACTGGTGGCCGCGGGCCTGAGGGTGATCTTCATCAGCCACAAGCTCGACGAGGTGCTGCGGGTGTCGCACCGCATCGCGGTGCTGCGCGGCGGCCGGCTCGTGGCCGACCTGCCCGCGGCCGGTTGCGACAAGGCGCAGCTGGCCGAGGCCATGGTCGGGCGCAGCGTGGCGCCGGCGGTGAAGCAGGCGCGCCCGCCGGGGCCGCCGGTGCTCGAACTGCAGGGGGCGAGCATCGTGGGTGCCGGCAGTTCACGTCCCTTGCTCGACCGCATCGACCTGCGGGTTCACGCCGGCGAGGTGTTTGCCATCGCCGGGGTGGCGGGCAACGGGCAGGACCTGCTGGCCGAGTTGCTGTGCGGACAGCACGCGTTGTCCTCAGGGACCTTCACGCTCTCGGGCCGGCCACTGCCCGCGCGGCCGAGGGCCTTCGTGGAGGCGGGCGTGGCGCGCATTCCCGAAGACCGCCACGCCGTGGGCGTGGTGGGCGACCTGCCGGTGTGGGAGAACGCGGTGCTCGAGCGCTATGCGATGGCGCCGTTCGCGCAGCGAGGCATCGTGCGCCGGCAGCGGGCGATGGCGCATGCCCGCACGCTGGTCGAGCGCTTCGATGTGCGCGGCACCGAGGCCGGCGGTCTCACGACGCCGACGCGCGCGCTGTCGGGCGGCAACATGCAAAAGCTCATCCTTGGCCGCGCCTTGTCGAGCGACCGCGACTCGAACGTGCACGCCGCCGCTGATCATTGCCAACCAGCCGACCTGGGGCCTGGACATCGGTGCGGTGGCCTATGTGCACCAGCAGCTGCTCGATGCCTGCGCCCGGGGCAGCGCGGTGCTGCTGATCAGCGAGGACCTCGACGAGATCTTCGCGCTGGCCGACCGCATCGCGGTGATGCACCAGGGGCGTCTGGGCACCGCGCGCGCGCCCGCCGACTGGACGCTGGCCGACATCGGCCTGGCGATGTCCGGCGGCGCAGCGGCCAGCGAACATGCCAGTGCATCGGACAGCGCGGGGGTACCCGATGCAGCTTGAGCGCCGCGCGCAGGCCTCGCGCTGGTTGCAGGTGGGCGCGCCGGCCCTGGCGATCGTCTTCACCCTGCTCGTCACCTCCTTGCTCGTGGCCTGGGCCGGTGCGCCGGTGGGGCAGGCCTATGCGCTGCTGCTCGAAGGCGGCTTCGGCTCGCGCTTCGCCTGGACCGAGACGCTCACGCGCGCGACGCCGCTCATCCTGACCGGCCTGGCGGCCGCCGTCGCCTTCCGCGCGCGGCTCTTCAACATCGGCGCCGAAGGGCAGCTTTACGCCGGCGCGCTGGCGGCCGTGGCGGTGGGCGGGCTGCACGGCGGCACCGGCTTCGAGGCCTCACCCTGGATCCTGCTGCCCGCGATGATGCTGGCGGCCGCGCTGGCCGGTGCGCTGTTGCTGCTCGTGCCGGCACTGCTCAAGAGCCGCCTTGGCGTGGACGAGGTGGTGACCACCCTGCTGCTGAACTTCATCGTGCTGCTGTTCGTGTCGGCCATGCTCGACGGCCCGATGAAGGACCCCAGCGCCATGGGCTGGCCGCAGAGCGTGGCCATCCAGGACGCGCTGCAGCTCGACAAGCTGATCGAGCGCAGCCGCGTCCACACCGGCTTGCTGTGGGCGCTGGTGCTCGCCGTGGCCTTGTGGGCGCTGCTGCGCAGCACGACCACCGGCTTCGAGATCCGCGCGGTCGGTGCCAATGCGCGAGCAGCGGCGTTCGCCGGCATGCCAGTGGGCTGGGTCACGGTGAAGGTGGCGCTGCTGTCGGGCGCGCTCGCCGGGCTGGCGGGAGCCATCGAGGTGGCCGGGCGCGCGTCGTACGTGACCCTCGACATGTCGCCGGGCTATGGCTACAGCGGCATCGTGATCGCCATGCTGGCGGCGCTGCATCCACTGGGCGTGGTGGCGGCGGCGGTGTTCGTGGCCGGCCTGCTGGTCGGCGCCGACAGCATGAGCCGCGCGGTCAACGTGCCCACCTACATCGCCGACGTCATCGTGGCCGTCGCGCTCATCGCGGTGCTGGTGTCGGGGCTGTTCTCGCAGTACCGCCTGCGCTGGAAGTGAGCGGGAGTCGGAGGCGCACCCCATGTTCGGCGAAACCTTCGACCTGCTGCTGGCCGCGCCGTTCTGGGTGGCGGTGCTGCGCATCGCCACGCCGCTGATCCTGGGCACGCTGGGCGTGCTGCTGTGCGAGCGCGCCGGCGTGCTCAACCTCGGCATCGAAGGCATCATGGTCGCGGGCGCGTTTGCCGGATGGCTCACGGTCTACCAGGGCGGCAGCCTGTGGGCCGGCGTGGCCGTGGCGGCGCTGGTGGGTGCGGCCTTCGGCGCGCTGCATGCGCTGCTGACGGTGTCGCTCGCGCTGTCTCAGCACGTCTCGGGCCTGGGCATCACGCTGCTCGCCACCAGCCTGGCGAGCTACGCCTACCGCGTGAGCTTCCCCAAGGTCGACAGCCCGCCCACGATCGAGCCCTTTGCACCCATGCAGTGGCTCGCGATCCCGGTGCTCAACGAACAGACCGCACTCACGCTGCTGGCGTTGCTGCTCGTGCCTGCGATCGGCTGGCTGCTGTACCGCACGCCGCTCGGCCTGGCGATCCGCATGGTGGGCGAGAACCCGGCCGCGGCCGAAGGGCCAGGGCCTGAGCGTGGCGGGGCTGCGCACCGGTGCCATCGTGGCGGGATCGGCGCTGATGGGCGTGGCCGGTGCCTTCCTCACGCTCTCGGCCTTCAACGCCTTCTACTTCAACATGGTGAACGGCCGCGGCTGGGTGTGCGTGGCCCTGGTGGTGTTTGCCTCGTGGCGGCCGGGCAAGGCACTGCTCGGCGCGCTGCTGTTTGCCTTCTTCGATGCGCTGCAGCTGCGCCTGCAGCAGGCGGGCACGGGCGTGTTCGGACTCGAGCTGCCCTACCAGCTCTACCTGATGCTGCCCTATGTGATGGCCATCGTCGCGCTGGTGGTGGTGGCGCGCCGCGCCGCCTATCCGCAGGCGCTGATGAAGCCCTATCGCAAGGGCGAGCGCTGAACGTCATCGGCCGGCCGACGCGCTGCGCTTTGTGTGCAGCCATGACTGTGTGAAGCAATGCAAAGGCGGATCGCCGCCGTGCACGCGGCCCTCGCCGCCCGCGTTGTGAAGCGCATCCACGCTCACTTCGAAAGGCTGTCATGCACATGCTGCGCTGCAAGATCCGTCCGCTCCTGGCCGGCACGGCCCTGACGCTGGCGGCACTGTCGCTCACGGGCTGCGTTGTGGCGCCTGTCGGACCGTACGGGGGCCCCTACTACGGCGAGCAGACGGTCGGTGTGGCGCCGCCGCCACCCCAGGCCGAGGTCTACGGGCCGCCGCCGGCCGTGGGCTATGTGTGGATCGGCGGGTTCTGGAACTGGGTGGGCGGGCGCCACGTGTGGATCAACGGCCACTGGAGCGCACCGCGCCCGGGCTACCGCTGGGCGCCGCACCGCTGGGAACGCGGTCCCGGGGGCTGGCATCAGCGCGGTGGCCGTTGGGAGCGCTGAAGCGGAGACCTTGTGATGCCCTCGGCGTGCTGGGCATCGGCTAGCGCAAGTCCTGGCAGCCGAGTCGCACCGCCTCGGCGAGCGCATCTCGGATGCGATGGATGGGTGCCGAGGTGGTGGCCTTGCGCCGAACGCCGATGAAGAGTTCGTGGGGAATGGCCGGCACCTCGATCGGCACCCCCACCACCCCCAGCACCTCGGCGAGAGGCGCGGCATAGGCGGGGAACACGGCGAGCCCCCATCCGGCGGAAGCCATGGCCATGCCCGCCGTCGCGGTGGTCGACTCCTGGACCTTGGGCAGGTCGATGTCCTTGCCCAGCGCCGCGCGAAGCCGAAGGTAGTTGGACGACTTGGTCATGTAGAGCGCGTGAGTCCCGAGCTCTTCCCAGCGCAGCTTCCGCCGCCGGGCGAGCGCATGACCCCGCGCCACGTAGGCGCACCAGCGCGAGCTGAAGAACAGGGAAGTCTCGAATTCTTCGCCCGCGGGCAGGCTGACGGCAATGGCCAGATCCGCCTGGCCATCGACCAGCGCGTCGCCAATGCCGCTCGCGGCCACGTCCAGCGGCTGCAGCGCAATGGTCGGGAAGGCCGCATGAACCACCGGCAGCGTACGCGCCAGCAGGGTGGCGATGATGGTCTGCGTGGTGGCGATGCGCACCACGGTGTGGCCCTCGCGCACCTCGCTCGCGTAGCGCTCGGCCGCATCCAGCTCCGCCAGAACCCGCTGTGCGCGCACGAGGTAGCCGCTGCCGGCGTCGGTGAGGCGCAGGCGCCGCGTCGTGCGCTCGAGCACCTTGAAGCCGAGGCCTTCTTCGAGCTCGCGGATCGCCAGGCTCAAGGCGGTGGAGGTGAGGTGCAGTGCCTCCGATGCGGCCACGAAGCTGCCCATGCGCACCACCGCATCGAGGGCTCTCAGGTGGCGGATCTTGACTTGCATCCTGGCATTGTTATGGATTTGCTCATGAGTACGGAAGTTCTTCTCACTTACCTTCTTGAATCGGGCGGCCTAGAGTGCCGCCTCGACCCGCTCACGGCGGGCGATCCTTGAGGAAGGCGACGCAGGCATGTCCGACGGTTCGGTCCACTATCTCTCCGAGGCGGGCGTGGCCATCCTCACCCTCGACCGCCCGCTCAAGCGCAATGCGATGACCGCGACGATGTGCGAGGAGCTGCGCGCGGCCCTGGTGCGATTGCGCGACGGCGACGACCGCGTCGGCGTGCTGTGCGCCCAGGGCGAGAGCTTCTGCGCCGGCGCCGACCTCAGCGCCCCGCCCGAGCACTTCTGGCAGGCGGTGCCGGGCGTCGGCATCGACGTGGGCAAGCCACTGATCGCCGCGGTGCAGGGGCATGTGGTGGGCCTGGCGCTCACCATCGTGGCCTTCTGCGACCTCTGCGTGGCGGCGGAGAACACCAGCTTTCTCTACCCCGAGGCGAAGGTGGGTGTGTCCAAGGGCCTGATCGCTGCACTCGCGGCCCGCGTGCCGCACAAGATCGCGATGGAGCTGATGCTGCTGGGCGGACCGCTCTCGGCGGCGCGCGCGCATGAGGCCGGCTTCGTCAACCGGGTGGTCCCGAACGGCGAGCAGCAGCGCGTGGCGCTGGAGATGGCCGGCACGCTGGCCCGCTCGGCGCCACTGGTGCTGGCGCAGCTCAAGCAACTGGTGGACGCCACCTTGCCGCGCAGCCCGACCGAGGTGATGTACCGCACCTCGGCGCTGGTGGAGCGCGTGGTCCGCAGCGATGACGCACGCGAAGGCGTGGCGGCCTTCCGTGAGAAGCGGTCGCCGCAGTTCCGCGGCCGCTGAACGCGCGCTGCACTGCCGCAAGCATCACGGCGACGACGATGGCGACAACAACGATGACGATGAAAAGGAGACTCCCATGAACCACCAGCGCCCCCACGCCCCCCTTGCTGCCGGCTCTGCGCTGCGTCGGCGGACCGTGCTTGCGGCGGCCGCGTCCGCCACCGCATCCCTGGCTGCGCCGTCGATCTTGCAGGCGCAGGAACGCTGGCCGTCCAGGCCGGTCACTGTCGTGTCGCCCTACAACCCCGGCGGCACCAACGACGTGGTCGCGCGGCTGGTGGCCGACCGCCTGCAGAAGGCGCTCGGCCAGCCCTTCGTGATCGAGAACAAGCCCGGCGCGGCCGGCGTGGTCGGCACGCAGGCGGTGATGCGCGCCAAACCCGACGGCTACACGCTGCTGTCGGCCAACAACGGAGCGCTCGTGATCCAGTCGGCCGGACGCGATCCCAGCCCCTACGACGGCGCGCGCCAGTTCACGCCGATCATGAAGGTGGTGGACGCGGCTCAGTTCATCGCGGTGAGCTCCGACCTGCCGGTGCAGACCGTGGGCGAACTCATCGCGCTGGCCAGGAAGGAGCCGGGCAAGCTCAACTTCAGCTCGGCCGGGGTCGGTTCGTACGGACACTTCGTCGGCGAGTACCTCAAGCTGCTCACCGGCACCGAGCTGCTGCATGTGCCGTCCAAGGGCAGTGCTGCCGCGCTCACCGAGATGATGGCGCACCGCATCCAGATGATGATCGACCCCATCGTGCTCACCCAGGCGAGTGATGGCCGCATCCGCGTGCTGGCCACCCTCAACAGCCGGCGGGTCGAGACGCACCCGCAGATCCCCACCATCACCGAGTCCGGCGGCCCGGCAGTTGATCTGGCGGGCTGGTTCGGCCTGGTCGGTCCCGTCGGCCTGCCCGACGAGGTGGTCGAGCGCATCGCCGCGGTCGGCAAGGAGATCGTCAACGATCCCGACGCGCGCAAGCAATTCGCCGGCTCCGGCCTGCTGCCCTCGCTGCTCACCGGCAAGGCCTTCGGCGATCTCATCAAGGCCGACCTCGTCAAGGTGGCCGACGTCCGCACCCGCGCCAAGATCCAGCTCGAATGACGACCGCCACTCCCAAGCCTGCGGCGCCTTCGCAGATCCTCTCCGGCATCAAGGTGCTGGACCTCACGCGCGTGCTCGCCGGACCCTGGTGCACCCAGGCGCTGGCGGACATGGGTGCCGAGGTCTACAAGATCGAGCGGCCCGGCGTGGGTGACGAGATGCGCCACTCGCCGCCCTTCATCAAGGACCCCGAAGGCCGACCGACGCGCGACACGCCGTCCTACATCAGCGTCAATCGCGGCAAGCGGTCGCTCACGCTCGACTTCACCAAACCGACGGGACGCCAGATCCTGCTCGACCTGGCCGCGCGCTGCGACGTGTTCGCCGAGAACTTCAAGGTGGGCGACCTGCAGCGCCATGGCCTGGACTACGAGTCCATCCGTGCCATCAATCCCGGCATCGTCTACTGCTCCATCACAGGCTACGGGCAGGACGGCCCGCTGGCATCATGGCCGGGTTACGACCCGGTGCTGCAGGCGGTGTCCGGCATCATGAGCACCTGCGGCGTGCCCGAGGGACGCCCCGGCGCCGGACCGATGCGGTCGATGGTGCCTCTCGTCGATGTCATGACGGGCATGGTCTCCACCGCGTCGATCCTGGCGGCGCTGTTCCATCGCCAGCGCACCGGCGAGGGCCAGCACCTCGATGTCGCGCTGCTCGATGTGGCGGTCGCTGCAACGACCCACCTCGGACAGAACTACCTGTCGACCGGGCGCGTGCCGAGCCGCGCTGGCAACGGCAGCCTGCTGTTCGCGCCCTCCAACTGCTACCGCTGCGCCGATGGCCTGCTGCTCATCCAGATCGGCAACGATGCCCAATGGGCGCGCCTGTGCAAGGCGCTCGACCGCGAAGCCTGGCTGTCCGAACCGCGCTACCAGAGCAACGCGGCGCGCATGCAGCAGGTCGGCGAGCTCGACCGCGAGATCGAAGCCGTCACCGCCACGCTGCGGCGCGGCGACCTGGCGCGGGCGCTGGGCGAGGCGGGCGTGCCCTGTGGGCCGGTCAACAGCATTGCCGAGGCCTTCGATCATGAGCAGGTCAAGCACCGCGGCCTGCGGGCGGAAGTGCCGCACGCGGTCCACGGCGCGCTGCCGGTGATCCGCAGCCCCTTTCGCTTCTCGGGCACGCCGGTGGCGCTGCGCGCCCCGCCGCCGCTGGGGGCGGACACCGAGGCGGTGTTGGCCGACGAACTCGGGCTGTCCACCGAGCGCATCGCGGCACTGCGTTGCGAAGGCGTGGTCTGATCGTCCTGCCCTGTAGTCGCCGCAGGCCCAGTACAGCGAGACGCCGATCGGCGGCGTGTTAACTTCACCCCCATGACCTTCGAACGCCGGGCGGCGGCATGAGCGCCGTCGAGCCCACGATGGGCGCGCCCGCGCCGACCGCTCCCCACCCCTCGATGCCCGCCGCCGAGCTGCAGCTCGCGCGGGCGCTCATCTACATCACCCCGGTGCTGTGGAGCGTCAACTACCTGGTGGCGCGGTGGGCGCCGGACATCGTCGCGCCGCATGCGCTGGCGCTCGGCCGCTGGACCATCGCCGCGCTGGTGCTGGCCGCGTTCTGCTGGCGCGAGCTGTGGACGCAGCGGGCGCTGATCCGTGCCGAGTGGCGCCAGAGCATCGTGCTGGGCGCGCTCGGCATGTGGATCTGCGGTGCCTTCGTCTACATCGGCGGGCGCAGCACGACGGCGGTCAACATGGGCCTGGTGTACGCGGTGTCGCCGGTGCTGATCGCGCTGGGCTCGGCGCTGTGGCTGCGCGAACGCGTCCGCGCTGCCCAGGTGGTCGGCGTGGCGCTGGCGCTCACCGGCATGCTGCACATCCTGCTGCGCGGCGACTGGTCGGCGCTGGCCCGGCTGCAGTTCAACCCCGGCGACATCTGGATCGCCGCGGCCACCCTCAGCTGGACGGCCTACTCGCTGCTGCTGCGCGCCTGGCCCTCGGCCTTTGGTGCGGTGGCACGGCTCACGCTCACCGCCTGTGGCGGCATCGTGGTGCTGGTGCCGTTCACCGTGTGGGAGGCGCTGTACTGGCTGCCCACGGAGGTCTCGTGGCGCAGTGTCGGGCTCGTGACGGCGTCGGCGCTGATTCCCGGCGCGGGCGCATTCGCCGCCTACTCGTACATGCAGAAGCGCCTGGGCGCGGCGCGGGTGGCGCAGGTGCTCTACCTGTCGCCGCTCTACACCGCGCTGATCGGCTGGGGCGTGCTGGGCGAACGCATCGAACTGCACCACGGCCTGGGCGCCATGCTCATCCTGCCGGGCCTGTGGCTGTCGACGCGGCGTTGACGCCGCTCAGGGCGCTCGCTCGATGACCTCGTGCACCACCGGACGGTTCTGCAGGGCGCCAGCCTTCTCGACGTTTCTCTCGATCCGCAACGCCTTCGCGAGCGCGTCCAGCGCTTCATCCGCCGCCGCTGCACTCGCCGCATGCACCTGCAGCAGGGGCTGACCAGCGTTGCACCACGCTGCCCAGCGGCAGCACCGTGCTCAGGCCGACGCGCGGGTCGATCGCATCGCCGGCCGCTGCCGGCCGCCGCCGAGCGCCACGACGGCCAGGCCGACAGCGCGGGCGTCCATCGCCGGCCAGCACGCCGTCGCGCGGCGCCGGCACGGGCCGAACGCACCGGCGCGGCCGGCAGCGTGCGTCGCGCAGCACGTCGCGCGGGCCGCCGAGGCCGGCCACCATGCGCGCGAAGCGCTCGGCCGCGCGCGCCGCTGTCCAGCGCCTGCTGCGCCAGCGCTCGGCCGCGTCGGCAGGTCGGGCTGCCAGGCCGCCCAGCGCACAGCAGCGCGCGCGGCCAGCGCCAGCGTCAGCGTCCAGCAGGCGCGGCTCGCGCGCGCGCGCCGGTGAGGAAGTCGATGCGCCTCGCGCACCTCCAGCGCGTTGCCGGCGCTGCGGCCGAGCACCTGGTTCATGTCGGTGATCAGCGCCTGCGTCGGCAGGCCGGCGCCGCGCGGCCACCTCGACCAGGCTGCGCGGCCAGCGCTGCGGCCTGCGCCAGCGTCGGCGCAGAAGGCGCCGTTGCCGACCTTCACGTCCATGCACCAGCGCCTGCAGCCCGGCCGCGAGCTTCTTGCGACAGGATGCTGGCGGTGATCAGCGGCACCGACTCCACCGTGGCCGTGACGTCGCGGATGGCATACAGCCGCCGGTCGGCCGGCGCCAGCCGCGCGCTCGGCGCCGACGATGGCGCAGCCGCACTCGCGCAGCACGCGCCAGCAGCGTCGCGCGGTCGGCGTCACGGTGTAGCCGGGCAGCGCCTCCAGCTTGTCCAGCGTGCCGCCGGTGTGGCCCAGGCCGCGGCCGGTGATCATCGGCACCACGCCGCCGCAGGCGGCCAGAGGGGCGCGAGCATCAGGCTCACCTTGTCGCCCACGCCGCCGGTGGAGTGCTTGTCGAGCACCGGGCCGTGCAGGCGCGGCGTCGTGACCAGTCGCAGCACCTCGCCGGAGTGCGTCATCGCGCGCGTCAGCGCCACGGTCTCGTCGCGCGTCCATGCCGCGCAGCAGGATGGCCATCGCCAGCGCGGCCACCTGGCCTTCGCTCCAGCGGCCGTCGACCAGGCCGTCGCACGAAGGCCTCGATCTCGGCCGCGGCGCAGCGCGCCGCCGTCGCGCTTGGCGGCGGATGACCTCCTGGCCGGCAGCATCGCGATGGCGTGCTGGGGTGCAGGCCGGTCAGTTCAGGCGCGCGGATGCGGTCCAGCGCGCCGGGCGCGAGGTCGGGCTGGCCGCCACGTACTGCTCGAGCGCGTCGACGTCCATCATGCCGGTGCTGCGCGTCGCGTGCCCTGTTTGAAGACGGTGAAGTTGTCGCCGCCGCCGGCGAGGAAGCTGTTCACGGTGACCCGTAGCTGCGCTGTCGGGTGCGATCGGCTGGCCGTCCAGCGGCACGCTGCCGGGCACGACGCGCTGGCCCGCCGGCTGCGCGGCGTCCCAGCGGTAGCTGAAGCCGCGCGAGACCTGCAGGATGCGCGGGCTGCGTCTGGTCAGCCACTGCTGCTCGAGCACCTGCAGCAGCTGCGCGCCGGTGAGCGTGAGCGTGACCAGGTTGTTGTAGAACGGCTGCGCCGCGAACAGGTCTTCGTAGCGCACCAGCGCCGTCGGCCGGCATCGCCAGCGCGGCGCGCAGGCCGCCCGGGTTCATCAGCGCGAGCTGCGCGCCGGCCGTCGGCGCGTGGCGGCCAGCTGCGCGTCGGCGACCACCTGGCCGAGCGGCGATTTCGCCGGCCGGGTTGGCTTCGCGCGGCAGCGGCGCCGGCCAGGCGGCCCGACCACGCGTTCGCGCCAGCGGCGCCGAGAAGCTGCTCGTAGGCGGCGATCAGCTGCGGTCTGCGCCGGGTCCTTGGCGAAGCGGTCGGTGCGCACGATCAGGTTGTCGGCCTGGCGCTGATGACGTCGCCGCGTCTTCGGGTCGAGCATCAGGTCGATCTCGGTGAGCGATGGTGCCGTACTTGTCGCCGCTGGTGACCAGCCGGCCGTCGATGCGGCAGTTGTAGGCGCGGTGCGTGTGGCCGCTGATCGACCACGTCCACCGCCTTGTCGAGCTTCTTGCACGATGTCGACGATCGGGCCGCTGATGCCCGGGCACTCGTTGTAGTCGCCGGTCGGGAAGCCGCCTTCGTGGATCAGCACGCACGATGGCCTCGATGCCCTGCGCGCGCAGCTCGGGCACCAGCTCGTTCACGGTCTCGGCCTCGTCGCGGAAGCGCAGGCCCGGCCACGCCCGTGGGCACCACGATGCTCGGCGTGTCCTTCAAGCGTGAGGCCGATGAAGGCCACCGGGATGCCCTCGAAGCGTCTTGACCTGGTAGGCGCGGCAACAGCGTCTTGCCGGTGCGTCTCGTCGACGGTGCTGGCGGCCAGGTACTGGAAGCTGCGCGCCGGTGAAGGGCTGCGGGCCCTTGCAGCCCTCGGTCGGGTGGCAGCCGCCGCGCTGCATGCGCAGCAGCTCGGCGCTGCCGCGGTCGAACTCGTGGTTGCCGACCGCGGTGATCTCCAGGCCCATCAGGCCGAGCGACTCGATCGTCGGCTCGTCGCGGAACAGCGCCGAGAGCAGCGGCGTGGCGCCGATCAGGTCGCCGGCGGCGACGAAGACGTGGTTCGGGTTGCTGCGCGCGCAGCTCGCGCCACGGCGGTGGCCAGGTGCTCGGCGCCGCCGGCGGGCACGTTGATGGTCTTCGCTCGGGTCGGCCGGGTCCGCATGCGGATGCCGCCCGGCGGCGGCTTGAGGTTGCCGTGGAAGTCGTTGATGGCCAGGATCTTCACCGGCACCGGCTCGGTCGGCCGCGGCGTGAACATCGAACAGCCGGCCAGCGAGATGGCGGCAACAGCAAGGGCAAGCAGGGTGGGTGTGCGCATGGGATCCTCCAGGGCACAGCGTAGCGCAAGCCGCGTGCCCGAGGCAGGGATCCCCGCTTGCGAACGCTTCGGGGATTCCCCGCCTGCGAACCCCGCGGGCCGGGTCTAGAGTGGCTCATCCCGAAGGAGCCCAGTCCCATGGCGCAGCTGACCCGCGATGAAATCGACCACTACCAGCGCGAAGGCTGGGTCATCCCGCCCTTCCGGCTGCCCGCGGCGCGCATGGCGGCGATGCGCGACGCACTCGACGAACTGATCCGCGGCAACCCCGGCGTGCGGCCCGAGAAGCTGGTGTCGGCGCACGTCGAAGGGGGCGACAACGGCGAGGGGGTGCGCGGCAGCCGCGCCTTTCTCGACCTGGCGCGGGACCCCGAGATCGTCGATCTGGTGTCCGGCGTGATCGGCGACGACGTGATCCTCTGGGGCTGCCACGTCTTCTGCAAGCCGGCCGGGCGAGGGCTACGAGACGCCCTGGCACCAGGACGGCCACTACTGGCCGATCCGGCCGCTGGCCACCTGCACCGTGTGGGTGGCGCTGGAGCCGTCGACGCGTGGCCAACGGCTGCCTGCGCGTGATCCCCGGCTCGCACCGCGAGCACGTGCTGCACCCGCACCTGCACGAAGACCGCAACGACCTCACGCTGCAACCAGCGCATGGCCGACGGCACCTTCGACGAGGCGACTGCGGTCGACCTCGAACTGCAGCCCGGACAGATGTCGCTGCACGATGTCTACATGATCCACGGTGCCGCGGCCAACACCTCGGCGCAGCGCCGCACCGGCGTGGCCTTGCGCTACATGCCGTCGACCTCGGTGTTCGAGCGCGACCTGAAGCCGGTGGACGGCAAGTGCGGCGTGGCGGTCAACTTCGCGCAGCGTCCGCTGTGGCTGCTGAAGGGGGTGGATCGCAGCGGTCGCAACGACTTCAAGGTCGGACACCAGCCTCGCCGTTGAGGGCCGGCCGTGACGCCTGGCCGCGCTGTGTGGGGGCGCCGCCACGGCCTGAGGCACTGGTGGCGCTTCCGCCTCAACGGTGTCACGCAGGGATGGGAACACGCGCCGCCGTGCCTAGAGTGCTGCGTCGAGCGCCGCCATGGCGACAGGAGTTCCCGAATCTTGAAGCGCACCGTGAAGCGGATGGTCAGGCGTCTGTTGGGCAGAAGTGGGTCGGTCAGCACAGGGCGGGAGGCGCCGGACGATCCGAAGTCCACGGCGCCGTCCACTCGCAAGAAGGTCTGGCGCATCACCGACCGCGCTCCGCAGGGTGAGTGGATCGATCCGGTCGAAGCCACGGCGCTGGGTGGACAGGTGCATGTCGAGCCCGGCTCGCGCAACTGGAATGCGTCCTCGCTCGATCTGCTGCAAGGCACCGAGGTCACCGACTTCTCGCAGGACACGATGCCCAGCGCCTTCTACGACGACTCCTTCGAGCCGCCCGCTCCGCGCACGATGAAGAAGAAGCCCTGAGCGTCGCCTTCAGCTGAACGACAGGTCGCCGAACCAGGCCTCCAGCCGCAGCTTGAGCGCGTCGCTGTCGCTGAGCACGCCGACGCTGCGAATGCGGCCCGGCAGGGTGCCGAAGGCACGCTGGTAGTCGGCAACCACATTGCGCCGATAGCGCATCCAGCGTCCGGTGTTGCGCTCGCCGCTTTCCACCACCACGTAGCGGATCAGCCCGCTGCGGTGGTAGTGGTGCACGCTCTCGAGATCGGCCTGGCCATCCCAGACGTACATCAGCGTGGCGAAGGGCAGGGTGTGTCCTGTGAAGAACTCGACCTGCTCCCGAAAGACCAGATCACGCAGCGGCTGGCGCGAGGTGTCGCCATCGAAGGCGAGCACCACCCTGAGCCGGGGAGTCATCGCGCTCGCCGCGCGCCACCGTGGCTTCGGCCGGCACCGCATCGACCCGCCACTGCCAGTCGAGCCAGGGCGTGCGCACCGGATCGACATCGATGTCGCAGCGCAGGCCGGAGGTGGAACGTTCGGCCAGCGAGTGCACCACCACGCCGGCCGTCGCGCTGCACCGCGCGGTAGCGCGTGGGCGGCAGGTCGCGCCGCATGACATGCTCATGCCAGCCTTCCGGCACGGCGCCCACGCGACGGGACATCGAGAACGGCACCAGACCGGCCGCGCCCGTGGCAACCGGTGCCGGCGGGGGCAGGGTTGGCGTGGCGCAGCCTGCCATGCCCAGCAAACCGGCGGTGCCCAGGCACCATCCGCGCCGTGACAGCCCCGGCGTGGGCGGGCCGTCCGCGGGCCCGTCCGCCGGCTGGCGGCTCAACTTCTCATCACTCATCGTGTCTCCACTGCGTGCCGGCTGCGTTGACCGGCCATGTGGATTGTGGGACGGTTCAATAGCCTTTCGGCGGCGCGGCATTCACCTGCGGGGTGCCGGCGAGCACGCGTTCGATGTCGGTGAGCAACGCACTCGCCCCGATGCGAAAGCGCGACGGCACCAGCGCCTGCGCGCCCCACTCGATGGCCACGAGGTCGAGGTAGATCGCCGCATCGGCCACGCTGCGGATGCCGCCCGAGGCCTTGAAGCCCACGCGCCGGGCGTCCGGTGCATGCTGGCGCACCGCGCGCAGCATCACCTCGGCGGCCTGCGGCGTGGCGCTCACCGGGGTCTTGCCGGTGCTCGTCTTGAGGAAGTCGGCCCCCGCCTCCAGGGCCAGCTTCGACGCACGCTCGATCAGCGCCGGCTGCGCCAGCTCGCCGGTTTCGAGGATCACCTTGAGCAGCAGCCCTTCGCTCGCGCGACGCACCGCCGCCAGCAACGCTGCGCAGCGGCTGTCTTCGCCGGCCATCAGGGCGCGGTAGGGCAGCACCAGGTCCACCTCCTGCGCACCGGCCTGCACGATCGCGCCGGTGTCGCGAACGGCGCGCTGCACGTCCAGCGAGCCATCGGGAAAGTTGGCCACCGCCGCGACTGCGATCGCCGCAGGCGCGTGCTCGCGTGCAAAGCGCGCCAGCCTTGGCCAGACGCAGACGGCGGCGGTGGAACCGTGCGGACCATTGGCGCGTTCGCACAATCTGGCGATGTCGCGTTTCGGTGTCGGCGTCGTTCAGGCTGGTGAGGTCCAGGCAGGCGAGCGCGATGCGAGCGACGTCGGTGGGGCTGCGGGGCGATTGAATCGTGGTGTCCATCTCAGACCTCCAGGCGCAGCGATCACCGCGGCCAGCAAGGGCACGGCGTGTGCACTGGCCGCCTGCGCGGTGGCCAGCGTGTGGGCGTGGCTCAGGGACTCGGCCTCGAGGCCGCAGCCCATGTTGGTGAACATCGACAGGCCCAGCACCCGCAGCCCGGCGTGGCGCGCCAGGATGGTCTCGGGCACGGTGCTCATGCCCACCGCCTGCGCGCCGAGCGCCTGCAGCATGCGGATCTCGGCCGGCGTCTCGAACTGCGGGCCCAGCACCCAGGCGTACACGCCCTCGTGCAGCGCGATGCCGCGCTCGCGCGCCGCGGCCAGCGCGGCTGGCGCGCAGCGTCGGGGTCGTAGGCGTCGCTTCATGTCGACGAAGCGCTGCGGCGCCCGCCTCGCCGAGCAGCGGCGAGCGCTGCACCATGTTCAGGTGGTCGCTGATCAGCATCAGCTCGCCGGGCCGCATGCCGGAGTCCAGGCTGCCGGCGGCATTGGTCAGCACCAGCGCCTGCACGCCGCAGCGCGGCCAGCGTGCGGATGGCGCCCTTCATCGCCGCCGGGTCGCCGGTCTCGTAGGCGTGCTTGCGGCCGCGCAGCACCGCCACGTCGCGCGCGGCCGATGCGGCCCAGCCGCAGCCTGCCGGCATGGCCCGTCGACGCCGAGCGCCGGGAAGGCCGGCAGCTCGGCGTACGGGATCGTCGACGGCGTCCTGCACCGGCTCGGCCAGCGCGCTCCAGCCCGAGCCCAGCAGCACCGCGATGCCGCGGATGCGCGGCCGGTGGCGCGGATCAGGTCCACGCTGCGCGTCGATGGCGTCTTCCAGACGCGGCGATCGGTGCTCACGGCCGTCTCCAGCGGCAGGTGGGCCGGGCCGAAGCTCGCCGGCAGCAGTTCGCCCAGCGTGTACCGCGCGCGGACCGCGTGCAGGTCGGCCACCCACACCGGCGCGTCGTCGGCCGCAAACTCGCGCAGCTTCTGGCGGCAGCCGCCGCAGGGCGTGACCGGCTCGGGTGCGACGCCGACCACCGCCGCGGCCAGGATGCGCGTGCCGCCCGGCCAGCACCAGGTGCGCGAGCGCCGAGGCCTCGGCGCACAGGCCCTGCGGGTAGGCGGCGTTCTCGATGTTGCAGCCGGCGTGGATGCGGCCGTGCTCGTCGAGCAGCGCGGCGCCGACCGCGAAGCGCGAGTAGGGCGCATAGGCGCGCTGCGCGCGCGGCGCGGGCGGCGGCGACCAAGGGCTGCATGAGTGCATCACTGGCCGCGGAATCGGCTGGGGCGGTCAAGTCAGCGCTCCTTCACGTAGGGCACGCCCAGCGCCTTGGGCGCGCGCGCGCGGCCGATGAAGCCGGCCAGCAGCACCACCGTCATCACATAGGGCAGGGCCTGGATGGCCTGCACCGGCACCGCGCCGATGCCCGGCAGGGCCGACGCCCTGCAGGCGGATCGCCGCCGCATCGAGAAAGCCGAACAGCAGGCAGGCCCACAGCGCGCCCACCGGGTGCCACTTGCCGAAGATCATCGCCGCCAGCGCCATGTAGCCGCGGCCGGCGGTCATGTGCGGGCATGAACGACGGGTTCTGCGCCAGCACCAGGTAGGCGCCGGCCAGCGCGCACAGCACGCCGTTCAGCGCCAGCGCGGCGTAGCGCAGGCCGACGCACCGACACGCCCGCGGCGTCGACCATCGCCGGGTTCTCGCCGGTGGCGCGCAGGCGCAGGCCGAAGCGCGTGCGGAACAGCAGCCACCACACGCCGGCACCAGCAGCAAGGCGCCGTAGACCAGCAGCGTTGTGGCCGAGCAGGCCGAGCGCGAGCAGCGGGCCGACGACCGGCATTCGCGCACCTGCGGCCGCCAGCCGGCGAACCAGCGGCGACAGGCGCACCGCGTCGGGCAGCGGCGGCGTCTGCCCGCCCTGCTTGAACCAGGCGATGCCCAGCACCACCGTCAGGCCGGCGGCGGTCATCGTGATCGCCATGCCCATCACGACCTGGTCGCCGCGGTGGCTGACGCAGGCGTAGCCGTGCAGCATCGACAGCGCCACGCCCACCGCCAGCGCCGCGAGCAGCGCCAGCGCCAGCGAGCCGGTGACCGCGCCGACGCTGCCGGCGGCGAAGGCGCACAGCAGCATCTTGCCTTCCAGGCCGAGGTCGATGACGCCCGAGCGCTCGGCCAGCGTGCCGGCCAGCGCGCACAGGATCAGCGGCGTGGACACGCGCAGCGTCGAGGCGAGCAGCGTGCCGAGGCCGACCTCATCCATGCGCGGCCTCCCGCGGCGGCGGCGCCCCGGCGCCAGCTGCAGCGCGGCCCAGGCCCGCGCCAGCGTGGGCGCCGCCACCTGCGCCATCGCGCCGGAGAACAGCACGATCAGGCCCTGCAGCGTGAACACCATGTCGCGGCTGAAGCCGGGGATCTCGAAGGCCAGCTCGGCGCCGCCCTGGTACAGCGCGCCGAACAGCAGCGCCGCCAGCACGATGCCCACCGGGTGGTTGCGCCCGATCAGCGACACCGCGATGCCGGCGAAGCCCGCGCCGGCGACGAAGTCGAGCAGCAGCCGGCCGTGCACGCCGGCCACCTCGTTGATGCCGACCAGCCCGGCGAGCGCGCCCGACAGCGCCATCGACACCATGATCTGCGCGCGCGGCCGGATGCCGGCGTAGCGCGCCGCCTCGGGCGCGAAGCCGACCGCGCGCAGCGCGTAGCCCGGCCGCGAGCGCCACAGCAGCAGGTACACGCCCGACGGCGCGACCACCGCCAGCAGCACGCTCAGGTTCAGCGGCGAGCGCGGCCAGTCGATGCCCAGCCCGCCCAGCAGCCTCGTGCACGCCCGGCAGCTTGGCGCCGGGGCCGAAGGCGCGGCTCTCCACCGTCATGTTGCCCGGCTCCTTGAGCACGTTGACCAGCAGGTAGGCCAGCAGCGCCGACGCGATGAAGTTGAACATGATCGTCGTGATCACGACGTGGCTGCCGCGCCAGGCCTGCAGCGCCGCGGGCACCGCGGCCCAGGCCATGCCGAACAGCGCCGCCGCCAGCACCATCAGCGGCAGCACGATCCAGGCCGGCAGGTGTCGGCCAGCGCCAGCGCGGCCAGCGCCGTGCCCAGCCCGCCCATCATCGCCTGGCCTTCGCCGCCGATGTTGAACAGCCCGCCGTGGAAGGCCACCGCCACCGCCAGGCCGGTGAAGACGAAGGTGGTCGCGTAGTAGAGCGTGTAGCTCAGGCCGGTGCGGCTGCCGAAGGCGCCCTTGATGAGCAGGCGCCAGCACCTGCGCCGGGTCCTGGCCGACGATCAGCACGACGACGCCGCAGACCAGCAGCGCCAGCGCGAGGTTGAAGGCCGGCAGCACGACCAGGTCGAGCCAGCGCGGCAGTTCGACGCGGCTGGCTCATGCTGCCCCGGCCAGCGGCATGCCGGCGTCCCGGGGACCGGCGCTCGGGGCGGCCTGGCGCTCGCCACGCTGCCGCTCGCGCGCCTCGACTGCGCGCCGCCATCAGCCGGCCCAGCGCCTGCCTCGCTGCAGTCGTCGATCGGCAGTTCGCCGGCGATGCGGCCGGCGCCCATCACCAGCACGCGGTCGGCCAGCGCGAGGATCTCGTCGAGTTCGGACGACACCACCAGCACCGCGCCGCCGGCGTCGCGCATCGCGCGCAGGCGGCCGTGGATGAACTCGATGGCGCCGATGTCGACGCCGCGCGTGGGCTGGCCGACCAGCAGCACCTGCGGCTGTGGCAGGGCCTCGCGCGCCAGCACCAGCTTCTGCTGGTTGCCGCCGGAGAACTTGGACTGCAGCAGCGCCGGGTCGCGCGGGCGCACGTCGTACTGCGTCCATCATCGTCGCGGTGTCGGCGTGCATGGCATCGCGGTCGCAGCCAGCCGCCGCGCGCCGTAGCGCGGCCGGTCCGTGGTAGCCGAGCACGGCCGACTCCCAGGCCGTCGAAGGGCAGCACCAGGCCGCGGCGGTGGCGGTCTTCGGGCACGTGGGCCAGGCCGCAGCGCGCGCGCGGTGGCCGGGTCGAGCCAGTGCGGCGCGGCGTGAAGCGGCGTTCGCCGCCCAGCGCTGCAGCGTCGCCTGCCTGCGGCACCAGCATGCCGGCCAGCACCTCCAGCAGCTCGCTCTGGCCGTTGCCCGAGACGCCGGCGATGCCGACGATCTCGCCCGCGCGCAGCGCCAGCGACACGCCGTCCAGCCGCGGCACGCCCAGCGCGTCGCGCCAGCCAGGCCGCGCGCCTGCAGCAGCGGCGGCGCCGCGCTGCGGCCGCTGGGCCGACGAGGACGCCCCGTCGGCGCGCCCGAGCTGCACGCGGCGGCCGACCATCGCCTCGCGCCAGCCCGTCGACGCTGGTCTCGGCGATCGGCGCAGTCGAGCACCACCGCGCCGGCGCGCATCACCGTGACCGCGTCGCACAGCGCCATGATCTCCTTGAGCTTGTGCGTGATCAGCAGCACGGTGGTGCCGCGCGCGCGCAGCCCGCGCAGGGTGACGAAGAGCGGCGTCGGTCTCCTGCGGCGTGAGCACCGCGGTGGGCTCGTCGAGGATCAGGATGCGCGCGCCGCGGTACAGCGCCTTCAGGATCTCCAGCCGCTGGCGCTCGCCCACCGGCAGGTCCTCGACCAGCGCGTCCAGCCGCACCTGCAGGCCGGTGTCGCGCATCAGCGCCTCGAGCCGGCTGCGCACCTTGGCGCGCGCCCGGGCGAGCCGCCAGTCGGGCTCGGCGCCGAGCAGCACGTTGTCGAGCGCGCTGAAGGTGTCGACGAGCATGAAGTGCTGGTGCGACCATGCCGATGCCCAGCGCGATCGCGTCGCGCGAGCGGCGGATCTGCGCCGGCTGGCCGTCGATCGCGATGCTGCCGCTGTCGGCCTGGTAGAAGCCGTAGAGGATCGACATCAGCGTGCTCTTGCCGGCGCCGTTCTCGCCGACGATGCCGTGCACCGTGCCGGCCGCCACCGTCAGGTCGACATCGCGGTTGGCCTGCACCGCGCCGAAGCGCTTGCCGATGCCGCGCATCTCGATGGCAGGCTTCATGCCGTCGCTCCACCGCTGTCGCTGTGCACCGCCGGTGAGTTCTCTGTTCGCCAGGCCGCAACGGGGTCGCCAACTCCGTTCAGCCAATTCTTATTCACTGCGTTGGCGACCCCGCTTGCGGCCCGTACGGTGGCGGGCGAGCGGCGCCGCGTGCCGCGATGGCGCCTGCCGAGCCGGGTTGGGGGTGGCCGGCGGAGTGAATAAGAATTGGCTGAACGGAGCCGGCCACCCCCACCCGGCTCGGCTCGCTCAGCACCTGAAGTGCGCGGCGTGATCAAGCATCAGAGCTTGCAGGCGTTGTCGGCCATGTAGTCGACGACCTTGATCTTGCCGGCGATGATGTCGGCCTTGGCCGCGTCGACCTTGGCCTTCATGGCCGCCGGCACGAGCTTGGCGTTGTGCTCGTCCATCGCGTAGTCGACGCCGCCTTCCTTCAGGCCGAGCACGCTGACGCCGGGGGTGACCTTCTTGGCGCGTTGTAGACCGCGACGTCGACGCGCTTGACCATCGAGGTCAGCATGGTGCCGGGCTGCAGGTGGTTCTGGTTGCTGTCCACGCCGATGGCGAGCTTGCCCGCGTCCTTGGCCGCCTGGTACACGCCCACGCCGGTGCCGCCGGCCGCGGCGAAGACCACGTCCACGCCCTTGGCGAACTGCGCCTTGGCGAGTTCGCCGCCGCGGGTCGGGTCGTTCCAGGCCGAGGGCGTGGTGCCGGTCATCGCGGCGCTCACCTCGACCTTCGGGTTGGCGTACTTCGCGCCCTGCTCGTAGCCGCACTGGAAGCGGCGGATCAGCGGGATGTCCATGCCGCCGACGAAGCCCGACCTTGCCGGTCTTGCTGGCCAGCGCCGCCATCATGCCGACCAGGAAGCTGCCCTCCTGCTCCTTGAACACGATCGACTCGACGTTGGGCAGCTTGACCACCGAATCGATGATCACGAAGTTCGAGCTTCGGGAACTCCTTGGCCACCTTCTCGATCGTGCTGGCCTGCGAGAAGCCCACGCCGATCACCGGGTTGGCGCCGCGCTCGGCCATGCGCCGCATGGCCTGCTCGCGCTGCGCTTCGTTGGCGATCTCGAAGTCGAGGTAGGGCTTGCCGGTCTCCTTCTTCCAGCGCTCGGCGCCGTTGTAGGCGGCTTCGTTGAACGACTTGTCGAACTTGCCGCCCATGTCGTAGACGATGGCCGGCTGTGCGGCAGCGATCGACGACAGGCCCAGCAGGGTGGAGGCACAGGCCAGCTTGAAAGACAGGGATGTGGTCATGGGTGATTTGCCTTTGGATCGAGACGTCGATGGATCAGTCGCCAGCCCGGCCGATCGGGAGGGCGCTGCCGGGCCGAGTGCCCGGCGCTTTGGAGGTCGATGCAGGATAGCAAGACTCGCGCCGCCTGCGCCATCGGGGGCAACCTGCGCGTGGGGCTGCCCCGGGAGGTATGGCGCTTGCTCTAGCATCGTCCCATGTCTGCTGCGCCCGACCCCGAACTCCTCGCGCCCCGCCTGCGTGCCATGCCCAAGGTGGTGCTGCACGACCACCTGGACGGCGGCTTGCGTCCGGCGACCTTGCTGGAACTGCTGCGCGAGCGCGGCCAGCCGGCGCCGGCTGACAACGTGGCCGAGCTCGAAGCCTGGTTCTACGCCCGCTCGCACGCCGGCAGCCTGGCGGAGTACCTGCGCGGCTTCGCGCTCACCGTGGCGGCGATGGCCAGTCTTGCGGGCCTGGAGCGCGTGGCCTTCGAGGCCGCGGAAGACGCCCGCGCCGATGGCGCCGTGCTCGGCGAGTTCCGCATCGCGCCGCTGCTGTTCGAGGACCACGGCATCGCCGCCGGAGGCCACGGTCGAGGCGCTGCTCGAGGGCCTGGCGCGCAGCGCCGCTGCCCTGCGGCCTGATCCTGTGCGCGATGCGGCACCTGCCCGCCGCCGAAAGCGAGCGGGCGGTCGAACTGGCGCTGCGCTACCGCGACCACGGCGTGATCGGCTTCGACCTGGCCGGTGCCGAACTCGGCCATCCGCCGTCCGACCACATCCGCGCCCTGCGCCGCGCCACCGAGGCCGGCCTGCCGCTGACCCTGCATGCCGGCGAAGCCGATGCCGCGCCGCGGGTGGTCGAGGCGGTCCGGCTGGGCGCGCGGCGCATCGGCCACGGCGTGCGACTGGTCGATGCGCTGGCCTCGCCGGCGCGACCGGCCGATGGTCGACGAAGTCATCGCGGCCGGCGTGCACCTGGAGGTGTGCCCGACCAGCAATGTGCACACCGGCGCCGCGCGCTCGATCGCGACGCACCCGATCACCGCGCTGTGGCGCGCCGGCGTGAGCCTGTCCTTCCACACCGACAACCGCCTGATCTCGCAGGTGACTCACACCGGCGAGGCGCTCGCCCTGGTGCGCGAGACGCCGCTGCAGCCAGGAGATCTGGTGCGCATGCAGCTGCATGCGGCGGCGCATTCCTTCCTGCCCGACAGCGACCGCGAAGCGGCCCGCACTGCCATCCTGGCCTGGGCTGGCGACCAGGCCTGCGTCTGGACTGACCCGCTCGCTGAGGCGAGGTGGCGCCGTCGCTCAGCGGCACGGCCGCTGGCGGTGTAGTCGATCACCTTCAGCCGGCCGGCGATGATGTCGGCCTTGGCGGCATCCACCCGGCGCTGCATCGCGGGGGTGACCAGCTTCGCGTTGTGCTCGTCCATCGCTAGTCGAGCGCGCCTTCCTTCAGGCCGAGCGCGGTGACGCCGGGCTTCACGCCGTTGAAGGCGCTGTACACGGCCAGGTCGACGCGCTTGACCATGCAGGTCAGCATGCTGCCCGGGTGCAGGTGGTTCTGGTTGCTGTCCACGCCGATGCCCAGTATGCCGGCGTCCCGCGCCGCCTGCAGGATGCCCAGGCCGGTGGTGCCGGCGGCGGCGAAGATCACGTCGGCGCCCTGCGCGATCTGCGCCTTGGTGAGTTCGGCGCCGCGGGCCGGGTCGGTCCAGGCGGCGGTGGTGGTGCCGGTCATGCGCCGACAGCACCTGCACCTTCGGGTTGGCGTGCTTCGCGCCCTGCTCGTAGCCGCACAGGAACTTGCGCACCAGCGGGATGTCCTGCCCGCCGACGAAGCCCACCTTGCCGGTCTTGCTGGCCATCGCGGCCAGCATGCCGGCCAGGAAGCTGCCTTCGTGTTCGCGGTAGACGAAGCTCTGCACGTTGGGCAGGTCGACCACCACGTCGACGATCGCGAAGCTGCGCTTCGGGAACTCGCGCGCCACCTTCTCGATGCTGCTGGCCTGCGGGAAGCCGATGCCGACGATCGGGTCGGCGCCGCGCTCGGCAAAGCGCCGCGCGGCCTGCTCGCGCTGCGCGGCGTTGGCGATCTCGAATTCGAGGTAGGGCTTGCCGGTTTCCTTCTTCCAGCGCTCGGCGCCTTCCCAGGCGGCCTGGTTGAAGCAGCGGTCGAACTTGCCGCCCAGCTCGAAGATGACCGCCGGCTGGGCCTGCGCGCCGGCCGCGCGGCCAGGCCGCGCAGCCAGCGCCGGCGCGCAGGCGGCCAGGCCGCTTGCGCGCACGGCGTCAGAACGTGCGCCTTGAACTGCACGCCGAAGGTGCGCGGCTCGTTGATGAAGCCGGTGAGGTTGTTGAAGTCGATGCCGCCGACGATGCGGATCTGGTTGGTGATGTTGCGGCCGAACGGCCGCCGCCTCGTACTTGCCGTTGCCCCAGATGTAGCCGACGCGCAGGCCGCCTTCGGTGAGCGCCTTGCCGGTGAACTCGGTCGACTCGTACAGGAAGAAGTTGACCTTGCTGCGGTAGACCCAGTCGGTCAGCACGTAGCAGCTCGCCGCCTGGCGACGGGCATGCGTGTAGCTTGCAGCGTGAAGTTGAGCGGTCGTCTTCGGCGCCTGCGGCAGCGGGTTGCCGTCGATCAGCGCCAGTGCCGGCGCGTCGGCGCCGTGCGCGGGTCGGTCACCGTGCAGGCCGCGCCGCACGGCCGACACGGCCAGGTTCGGGTCCTTGATCTTGGTGTCGTTGTAGCCGACGCCCAGCGTGGCCAGCAGTTGTCGGTGAGGTAGGCCTGCGAGGTCGAGCTCGAAGCCCTGGCCATGGCCTTCTCGGCGTTGAGCAGGATGTTGGCGTTGGCCGCGCCGCCCACCGCGGTGAGCTGCTGGTCCTTCACGGTGTAGTTGAACACGCTGAAGCTCACCGCGCGCGGCGGTCGAACAGGTCGGCCTTGATGCCGGCCTCGAACGAGGTGTTGGTCTCCGGGCTCGGCCACCGACTCGGTCGTTGAACGCACCGGCGCCCTGGACGCTGGAGCGCGGAAGCCCGTGGCGACGCGGGCGTAAGCGTTGATGTCCTTGTTCAGCGCGTAGGTGCCGCTCAGGTCCCAGCTGAGCTTGTTGTCGCTCGGCGAGGCCGACGGTGCGTCGGGCCTGCGCTGCCAGCTGGGCCAGCGTGCACTTGGCCGGCAGCACGCAGGGCACGAAGCCGCTGTTGCTGTAGTCCTCGACGTCGAAGTCCTTCTTGTCGCTGGGTGTAGCGCAGGCCGCCGCGCAGCTTCAGCGCCGGCGCTGACGGCGTAGTTCACGCGCGCCGAAGACCGCCTAGGCATTGTTCTTCTGCGCCTGCGCTGCGTAGCCGTCCTGCGCGCCGCCGGCCGAGCGAGTCGTAGCTGAAGCTCTCGATCGTGTAGTCCTCGTCGAAGTAGTACACGCCCGGCCTGCCAGTTCGAGCGGCGCCGCTGTCGTTGGACTCGAGGCGGAACTTCCTGGGTGAACTGCTGTGCTTGGGCATGCCGTCGGCCGTCTCCGACGGCGAACGGGATGAAGCCCGGGCCCGAACGGCGGCAGGAACGACGGCGCCGAAGCCGCCGTCGATGTCGCCGCGGCTGAAGGTCTCCACCGTCTCGTAGCCGGTGATCGAGTACAGCGTCATGCCGCCAGGTCCCAGCGCAGGCGCAGGCTGCCGCCGGTGTTCTGCAGCTCCTGACTCGTTCTTGCCGTCGATCGAGACCTTCGTCGTCGTCGAAGCCGGCGACCAGGTCGTTCGTGCCGGGCTTGATGATGTTGGCGCGGAACAGCCGCGCGGAGCCGTCAGGTCGCGCGCATGCACGTTGAACAGCGCGCTGAAGTCCTTGCTGCGGCTGCGTACAGCAACTGCAGGCGCAGCGCGCTGTCGTGGTAGCCCTCGAGGTCTTGCGTCGGGCCGTTGGGCCGGGTGTTGTCGACCCAGTCGTCGCGGCGCTGGTCGAGCACCGAGACGCGCAGCCGACCGGTCGCTCGCCCAGCGGCACGTTGACCGCGCCTTCGGCGTTGATGGTGCCGAAGCGTGCCGTACGACGAGGCTGCCGTAGCCTTCGAGCTTCTTGCCCGGCTTGACCGACTCGAACTTGACCACGCCGGCCGGCGTGTTGCGGCCGAACAGCGTGCCCTGCGGGCCGCGCAGCACCTCGATGCGGTCGAGGTCGAAGACCGGGAAGCCCTTCAGGATCGGGTTCTCCTGCACCACGTCGTCGTAGACCAGCGACACCGGCTGCGAGGCGTTGAGCGAAGTCGGTGTTGCCGTAGCCGCGGATGTAGAAGCGCGGGAAGGCGCGGCCGAACGACGATTCGATGTTCAGGCTGGGCACGCGGCCCGACAGCACGCGCACGTCCTGCCCGCTGGTGTTGAGCACGTCCAGCATCTCGCCGCTGCAGCGTGGTGATCGAACTCGGCACGTCCTGGATGTTCTCCGCGCGGCGCTCGGCGGTGACGGTCACGGTCTGCAGCTTGCCGGCCTCGGGGCCGGAGGCTCCGGCGTGCAGGCGCGGGAGCAGCGCGAGCGCACCGAAGTGCAGCGTGGCGCAGCAGGGCGGCGGCTGCGGGGACTCTGGTGCGGCAGTCGGATGCGACGACGACGGGTGCACGGGGAAGGACATGCAGTGGGCATCGATGCGTCCTTGCAGGGTGGCGACGGGCGTGACGTGCAATCGTCGTGCCACGATCGCCCTGTGACAACCGGCGATCTGCATACGAAACCCCGATCTGAGGAGCGCGCGCACATGCTGACCGCAGTCCAGAAGAATTCGCTACCTGCGAGCAGGGCTACCTCGTGCTGCCCGGCTTCCGTTCGGCCGACGCGGTGGCGGCCCTGCGGCAGCGCGCGCAGGCGATCGTCGAGGCCTTCGAGCCGCGGGGCAAGGCAGCGTGTTCACCACCCGCGACCAGGCGCGCACCGCCGACGCCGTACTTCCTGGCCTCGGCCGACCGCATCCACTGCTTCTTCGAGGAAGAGGCCTTCGGCGAGGATGGCCGCCTGCGCCGGACCAAGGCCCTGTCGATCAACAAGATCGGCCATGCGCTGCACGACCTCGATCCGGTGTTCGACCGTTTCTCGCACGGCGCCGACCTGGCCGCGCTGGCCGCCGACCTGGGCCTGGCGCAGCCGCAGGTCTGGCAGTCGATGCTGATCTTCAAGCAGCCGCGCATCGGCGGCGAGGTGGGCTGGCACCAGGACGCGAGCTTCTTCGTCACCGAGCCGCTGAGCGTGACCACCTTCTGGTTCGCGCTGGAAGACGCGACGCTGGACAACGGCTGCCTGTGGGTCGAGCCGGGCGGCCACCGCGGGCCGCTGCGCGAGCGTTTTGTGCGCGAGGGCGAGCGGTGCGCATGGAGCCGCTGGACGCCACGCCCTGGCCCGACCGCTCGCGGGCGGTGCCGCTGGAAGTGGATGCCGGCACGCTGGTGTGCTTTCACGGGCTGCTGCCGCACTGGAGCGCGCCCAACCGCTCGCCCGTCGCGCCAGGCCTACACGCTGCACGTCACCGACGCGCGCTGCGCGTGGTCGCCGCTCGAACTGGCTGCGGCGCCGCGCCGATCTGCCGGTGCGCGGGTTTCTCTGACCCGCGCTGAAGGAAGCCGGCGCGCGAAGGTGGACCAACCGAAGGTGGAACAACACACACGTTGGTGGCACGAACGCCGACCATGGCCATGCCGCGGCGCTATGCTCCGACCATGATTCCGAGGAGCCTCATCCATGGCACAGCAGTGACAAGACCGCCAGCCCGAGCGGCCGC
>CAVUBY010000015.1:0-179386 GCA_963739925.1 uncultured beta proteobacterium
CGCCTGCGGCACGACACCGGCCGGGAGTCCGCGCGCGGGGATCGGGCGGCGCACCGGCTCAAGCGCGGCGAAGCGCTTGGCGAACCATCGCGCAGGCGCTGCATCGCGAGCTGGCCGAGCCAGACGAGCCACAGCGGGACGATCGCGAGCGATATGCCGTCGTGCTCGAGCGCGCGGCTCGCGAAGCTTGGTGCTTCTTGCTGTCGCTGCAGATCCATTCGACGCGTGTAGCGCGACGAAGTAGATGTACGCGGGATACAGCAGCACGAACCGCGCCGGGAAGTAATGCCCGATGATGTTGTGCATGAACGTGAACACGCGCTTGGCGTAGCGCGGGCCCGACAGCTGCGCTTCGCCATGCCGCCGGGGACGTCGAGCCGACGGATCATCTTGGCGTCGGGATCGAACAGCAGGTACTCGTCGTCGCGCTTGCCGGCGATGATGCGATAGGCGAGCGAGGGCTCGTCCTCGATCGGCGTGCACTCGTCCCACAGGCCGAAGCGCTCGAGCGTCGGCCTGGGATCGCCGCGTTGCCGCCCATCAGGCTCTCGACCTGCTTGCGCGACGTCGGTGCGCGCGTAGACGCGCTGCCACCTGAGGAGGTTGAACCACAGGACCTTGTTGCGCGCGCGCTCGTCGATTCGCGTAGGGACTCGGCGCCGTACCGTCCTCGTCGATGAAGCGTCCGGTGACGCCGAGGCACTTCGCGCCGCGGGACCCTCGAAGTTCGCCTCGTGGCGGCGCAGCCAGTCGGTGCCGTCCGGCAGATCGTCGTCGTCGATGAACACCAGCAGGTCGCCGCGCGCGGCGCGGACGCCCGCATTGCGCGCACCGGGACCGCCGAGCGGCTGGAAGCGCAGGAGTGCGGACGCGCGGATCGCAGGCGAGCTGCTCGACGCGCGCGAGCTCCGCCGCTGGACGCACCGTGCTCTGCTCGACGACGACGACCTCGAAGCTGTCGTGATCCTGCGCGAGCAGCGCCGTGGAGCAGCTCCGCGAGCGCCCCGAGCCGGTTGTACGAGCGCACGATGACGGAGATGCGGGGCGTCGTGCCGCTGACTTTGCGCGTGCCGTCCGCACTCATGCATGAGTTAGGTATCACAGCGCCCTGAATCGCGCATCTGTCTGGATTTCCACACGATGTCAGGAATTCAACACACGCACAGAAGCGCGAGATCAGGGCGCGTTTGCGCTACCTTCGCGGCGTGGTCGTGCGTGTCGCGATGATCGCGAGTCTGCTCGCTGCGGCGTGTGGAGGGCGTGGAGCTGCGCCGCCACTGGCCGTGACTGGCAGCAGTGCGCGCCTGCCGGTGGGCCCGCCCCTGCTGACACCGGGCGAGACGATGTCGTACCGGCTCTCGCTCGAGGGCGTCGACCTCGCGACCTACGACCTCGCGGCCGGTGAGCTCACCGACCTCGACGGGCACCGCGTGATCTCCGTGCAGGGACACGCAAAGACGCGCGGGCTGGCGGCGGTCGTGAAGACCGTCGACGACACGTTCACGTCGTGGGTCGACGTCGAGACCGGACGGCCGCGCCGGTGGGCCGTCGACGAAGCAACGCCGGACGGCAGCGCGCGCGAGCGGACCGACGCACACCTCGATCGGCGCGCGAACGGCAGTGTGCCGGTCAGCGTATGGGTCAACAACGCGCCGCTCTCCGAGTCCAGAAGGTCACGCTGGACGACCTCTGGGACTACAACTCGTTCCTGGTGGCGCTCCGTGCCTGGGAGGCGCCCAAGGGCACGACGCTCGTGTCCGAGGTGTTCCGGAGCCGCTTCATGTGGCACATCACGATGACGATCGCGGGCAAGGAGAAGCTCGTGACCGAGCTCGGCGAGTTCCCGACCCTGCGCTTCGATGGGCGCGGCTACCGGCTCAACCGGGATGGCAGCCGGGACACGAGCTTTGACGAGCGCGCATTCTCGATTTGGATCACCGATGACTCGGGCCGGGTCCCGGTGCTCACCAAGGCACGGACCGACTACGGCGATATCGAGCTGGCCATCGTCGACTACCAGCCCGGTACCGGCGAGCGCCTGCGGCCCTGATCGACTCCGCACTTCCGACCTAGGTGTCGGGAACTGCACACGATGTCAGGTTTTCACCACCCCGGCCCGTGCGGCGCGTACGGTCTCGCGATACGCCTCGCGTTCCTGGGGGTTGAGCGACATCCAGGCGGACATGCAGTAGCCCGCCATCCAGAAGAACAGCAGGTCGAAGAAGAACTCGCGCTTGAGGAACGCGATCGCGACCGAGCTCGCAAATGCGGTCCACATCGCGATCTTGGCCGCCGGGCGCAGGCCTCGAGCGAGGTGGTGACTCGGGAACGGCCAGTAGGTCAGCGTCGCGTACGCCATGAACGGCATGAGGAACACGCCCAGCCACCAGCCGCCGAGCACGTGGGGCGCCAGGGACGCGTTGCAGTAGGCGATCGCCAGAAAGCCCAGGACGCTGCGCGGCAGGCCGACCCACACGCCCTTGAAGCTGACCGGCTTCACGATGTTGCGCGCGTGGCGGACCGAGACCCCGAAGATCAGCGATCCGGCCAGGAAGATCGCGAGGAGCTTGCCCCAGGGTGGCGGTAGCAGGCCGAGGTCCTTGTAGACCGTGTAGACGATGACCGCGGGCGCGACCACGTGCGAGAGGTGGTCCGCGATCGTGTCGAACTCGGCGCCGAAGTCGTTCTGCGTGCCGAGCTTGCGGGCGACGTAGCCGTCGAGGGTGTCGCCGCAGAAGTAACCGATCATCACCGACAGGCCGGCCTCGAACGGTTTTCCGTCGACGCACAGGCACATCGCGACGACACCACCCATCAGGTTGATGGTGGTGAACAGGTCCTTGATACCGAACATGCGCTGCGTCGCCATGGCGAGTCTTTCGTCGCCGGCCAGACGCTACGCGGTACGGCGGATCGTGCTGGTGCTGGGCTTCTCGGCGAGCGCCGGGACACCCTCGGAACCGTCACGTTCGAAGCGCGTGATGTACTCGAGCTCTTCGATCTTGCGGCCCGTGTAGGGAGCCGTCACGAATGCCGTGATCATGTCGCTGTTGACGAGCACGCCGAGCTTGGAGGCGAGGCAGAGCACGTTCGCGTTGTTGATCGCGCGGCACATCTCGGCGTCCTCGGCCGTGGTGCAGCGGGCGGCGTAGATGCCCTTGAACTTGTTCGCCGCGATCGACATGCCGATGCCGGTGCCGCAGCAAAGAATTCCGACACTGTCGGGATCCGCCTGCAGGGCCTGGCAGACGAGCTCGGCCGAGGTCAGGTAGTGGAGGTAGTTGCGGTCGACGGCGCAGATCACGTTGTTACCGCGTGCCGACATGATCTCGAGGTAAGCGTCCAGGTCCGGCAAGACGTAGCGGTCGTAGCCGAAGTAAATCCGCTTGCCTGTATGGCTGCCCAAGCGACGAATCACGTTAATAGGCGACGCTTCTACCAAGGTTAGTTCGGAAAGAGCAAGAGTTAGACCATCACCGAAACGCCCCTGGGGTGTCACATACCTGGCACCTCGGGGTCGAATTTGCGGAACCGGTCGAACCAGCGGTCACCCGAACGTGGCAACCACTGGCAATCACGGTTGCCCTGTCAGGGGGCGCTGGCGGCAAATGCAGACGCCACCGCGGCCGGGATCGCCTGGCCATCGCACTCGCAAACGGCGCGATACGTCCCCGAGCCGGAGACGTCATTGAGCAGGCCGGTGGAGTCGTCGGCGGCCGCGAAGTTCTGGTCGTTGTTCTCGACGCCCGCGTTGTCGTTCGGCTGCCCGGTCTGCCAGGCCGCCGAAGGCAGGGCCGTGCCCGCGAACGTCAGCCACCCGACGCCTGTGTCGGCCTGGTCTCGCGGCTGGACCGCACCGACGTAGAACGTGTTCGACGTGATCGAGGCGCGGATCTGCGTGGCCTCGGTGGCGTCGTCGAGCGAGACGAGGTGCGTCCAGCCCGCGTGGTCATCGTTGCAGTCCACGTGCTGGGTGTTGACGTTGGCCGAGGTGTCGATCAGGCGGTACCGCGACTGCGGCGTCCCCGTGAGCGTCAGCGTGTACTCCGCCGGGCACATCGTGGGATCCCATGGCGGCGGGCCGTCGGGGCTCGCATCGACGGTGACCGCATCGACGAGCGAGCCATCGGCCGGCGACGCATCGACGCCGCCATCAGCGCTGCCACTACCCTGCCCGCCCGTCGCCGGTACGCCGGACGAGAAGCTGCAGGCTGCGACCAGCGCGAGCGCGCTAACCGAGCACGCGCGACAAAGCGCGCTTGATACCGTCGACGTGCGCATCGCTCAAATCACCGATCGTGCTGAGCTGGAAGTGTGACTGATCACCGGGGATGCCGTACAGGCAGAAATAGCCCTCGGCCTGCATCCGCTTGGCGAACTCGCTGTAGGTCTTGCCCGCAGGCAGGCGGAAGTTCACCGCAATGTTGCTGCGGTACTTGCCATCGAGCATCGGCTCGATGCCCATCGAGTGCAGGTGCTCCGTCAGCGTCTTCATCTGGCGCTGGATGCGCGCGTAGTGGCTCTCGATGCCGCGTTCCACGAGCTCGTGGCACGCCGCGTTGAGTGCCGCGTGCAGGCACACCGGCTGCGCGAAGCGCGTCTGGTTGTCCGTCGACTGCTTCTCGTACTCCGAGACGATGTCGAGGTAGTAGCCGCGCGGCTTGCCCGCCGCCTTGAGCGTCGGAATCGCGGCCTTCTTCGTGAACACGATGCCGAGGCCCGGCGCGGCCATGATGGCCTTCGCGCTCGATGCCGTCGCGAGATCGACGCCGGAGGCTTCCAGGTCGAGCTTGTACGAGTACGCGCTCGAGATGCATGTCGGCGGCGACCATGCGACCACGCGCCTTGGCGACCTTGCCGAGCTCCTCGATCGGGTTCATCAGGCCCGCGCGCGTCTCGTGGCTGACGAAGAACACCCACTTGATCGAGGGGTCCGCGTCGAGCTTCTTCGCGAGCGCGTCGGGATCGAGCGGGCGATCGGTGTCCGACACGATCGTGTCGAACGCGATGCCGTTCTGCCGCGCCTGGTCGATGCAGCGCGCACCGAAGTAGCCGTTGCTCATCAGGAGTCCCTTGCCGAGGGGCTCGAGCGCGAGCATGCAGGCTTCGTTGACACCGGTGCCAGTCGCCGTGGCTACCGTCGAGTAATACGCATCCGGCTGCTTGATCCCGATCAGCTGCTTGAGCAGCCGCTCGGTCTCCACGAACATCGTCGTGAATGCTTCTTGCCGGTGGTAGTTGCACGGCGGGTGCGACAGAGCGTTAGCGACACGCTCGGGAATCCGCACCGGACCGGGGGTAAATAGAATCAGCTCGGACACCGCGCCTGTCGTGTATCACATGACCGGCGGAGGGGAATGGGAATTATCGTGCAGACTTGACGCGCCGATCGCGGTTACGCAGCACGGCAAGGCAAACCGGGGCAACGATCAGCGCCATGGTGATGCAGGCCACTTCGCCGACGAGCGCGGCGAGGCCAAAACTGCGTATCCCTCCGTTGGCCGAAAGCATCAGAGTCCCGTACCCGACCGTGGTCGTGTACGAGCACATGAACACCGTACTGCCCGTCGTCTCGACGAGATAGCGCGGTCCGCGATCCCCCTCCTGCCGGTCGCGCGCCGCCAGGTTGACCGCGTAGTCGATGCCGATCCCGATCGTGATCGGCAGTGCGATCAGGTCGAGGAAGTGGACCTTGATCCCCAGCAGCGCGCACACCGCGATCATGAGCGCGACGCCCGCCATGCCCGACGCGAGCGTCACCGCGCCGTGCCGGCGCATGCCGAGCACGATGATCACGGTGAGGATCGAGCCGATCAGCGCGAACGCGATGATCTTCGGCGCGTCGTGCTCCATCGTCACGATGATGTCGGCGACCACGAGAGCCTCGCCCGCGACACGCGCGCCCTCGGGCAGCTGCAGCGAGCGCACGTGACGCGCGAACTCCAGGCGGTCCGCGACGTCGAACGAGTTGAACCGGGCCGCACCGCGGATCACGATCAGGCGGCCGCGCGAGCCATCCTTCTCGACGAACGGCCACGCGAGCGCCATCGGTACGTCCGCGTCCGTGACCTTCTGGATATCCGCCGGCGGCTCGAGCTTCGCGAGGCGCGCACGCTCGTCGTCGGACAGCGTCGCCTGCAGGGCCTCGTCATGCATCAGCGCACGGATCTGCCCGAGCACCTCGAGCTTCTCGTCCTGCTGCGGGGGAATCGCGTCGTCGAGGCTGCGCGCGTCGCGCATCCAGCGCTTCTCCGGCGGCTTCGCCTCGTCCTCGGCACGCAGCTTCGCGACGAGCGGCGCCACCTGGTCGCGGCGATCGAGCGCGATCACGACCTGGTATGCCTGCCCCGACAGCATCGACTTGCCGTCGAACGCGCCCTTGATCTTCGCGTCGATCACGCGCGTCCCCGTGATGTTCGGGGTCGTCGACTGCAGATCGCGCCAGTCCTTCGTGAACGGGTCGTGCGCGATGTAGAGCACGGCGATCACCGTCGCGACCGCCGTGAGCGCCACGCCGATGTAGATCACGAACGGGTACCGGCGCTCGCCCGGGATCAGCTTCGCCATGTAGTGGCTGAGCGCGGGCTGCGTCGTCGCCGTGATCCAACCTCGCCGCGCCATCGCGTACAGCAGCGCCGGTAGCACCGTGTAGGCCATCAGCCACGTCAGGGCCATGCCGACGCCCGCGATCGCACCGAACTGGCGGAACCCGCGGAAGTCCGTGACCAGCAGCGACGTGTACGCGACCGCCGCCGTCGCCATCGCCGCCACCGTGCCCCGCAGCGTGCCCGCGATCGCGCGCGGCACGGCCGCCTTCGCGTCGTGACCCTCGCGCAGCTCCTCGAGATACCGCGCCGCGAGGATAAGCCCGGTGTTGATGCCGTTGCCGATCACGATCGCGAACAGGAACGCCGTCATCACGTTGAGGTGACCGACGATCGCGCGCGCGAATGCGAACGTCAGCGCCACGCCGACCGCGAGCGCCCACAGCACGGCGAGCACGACGCGTCCCGAGCGGTAGTAGAACATGAGGCCGAGCGCGCACATCCCGAGTGTCACGAAGGCCGCTGTCGTCATGCCCTCGAGCACCGAGTCGTGCTCGTACATCGACACCGTGATGTTGCCGGACAGGCCATAGATCACCCCGCGTCCGACCTCGCGATCCGTGTCCACGATCGCGCGCTTGATCTCCGTGATCAGGATGTTCGCGTTCTTCGCGTCCGAGCCCGCGAACGTCGTCTGCACCGTCAGGAGCTGTAAGCGCCCGTCCTTGCTGACCTTGGGCAGGGGATGCAGCGCCTTCTGCTCGAGCTCGGCCATCTGCTTCTCGAGCTCGTCGAAGCTGTCGCCGCCCTTGGTCTCTTCGGGCTCGTCATCGAGCTGGATGTAGAGCGGATTCGCGTCGAGCTTGCCCTTGTCGATGCGTGACCTCAGCGCGTCACGCGCCGCCACCAGGTCATCGAGCTTCGCCCACAGGAACCGATGCTCCCAGCCGTACTGCAGCTGCGCCCTCTCGTCCTGGATGAACTGCGCGACGAGGTCGGGCCGCAGTGTGGCAAGTCGGCGGGCCAGCGCCTCCCCTGCCCGCGCACGAAGCTTCACGTCATCGGACTCGAGCAGGATGTTGACCGTGCCGAACGGCCGCGCACGCTGCGTGATCGCGTTGAGGTCCACCACCGACCGCTGCGACGGCGGCAGCAGGTTCGTGAGGCTCGCCTCGACCTTCATGTGGCTCGCGATGTATGCGCCGAACAGCGCGACCAAGAGCGACGAGATCAGCAACCACCGGCGGTTGTGATCGATCCAGCTCGCAAAACGCTCGGCGGCGGGAGACGAAGCCACGAGGGCGCTCTCATAGCGTTGTCCGCGCAAAAACGCCAGCGCGCGATGGGAGTTGGCGAGATCGGGCCGCTCGGTGCGCGTTCAGGCCGCAGCGCCCGTGCGGCGCGCGTCCACGACGTTGCGGAACCACAGCTCCAGTGCGAGCAGGTTCCACAACCGGTCGCCGTGGTCCTCGCCCGCCGCGTGCCGCTCGAGCAAGCGAACGACCGCGTCGATCTCGAACAAGCCACGCCCACGCGCGCGCGTATCCGTCAGCGTGTCATGCGCGAGCTCACGCAGATCCTCACGCAGCCATCGACCGAGCGGCAGGGAGAACCCCCGCTTCTTGCGATTGCGAATCTCTGCGGGCACGAGGTCCTTGAACGCCTGCTTGAAGATGTACTTGCCGCGGAGGCGACGCACCTTGAGCTGGGAGGGGAGTCGCGCCGCGAGCTCGAACACGTGGTGTTCGACCAGCGGCGCACGCGCTTCGAGACTGTGAGCCATCGTCGCGGTGTCGACCTTCGTCAGGATGTCATCGGGCAGATACGTACCTGCGCGCCCCCATCCGCTACCTCGGATAGCACGACGCCAGGAACAGTCATTTCCGCGCTGCGCGTTTCACGCGTTCTCACCAACTACTCACCAGCGCGTGACAGAGCCGAGTCACTCCTGCGATATATGCCGCACGACATGCGCGAAGGCCCGAGCGAAGGCTGGATCCTGGCAGGCACCCTCGATGGGCTGCCGGCGTATCCCGCGCTGCCTGACGCCGTCGCCGGTATGCCCTGCGTGCTGCGCCTCGCGTGCGATCTCGCACATGCGGGCTGCCGGACGATCCACGTCGTGTGGTCCGGGGACGGAGCCCCGCCGGCCCTCACCGCCTATCAAGCTGACGAACGCCTTCGGGGGGCCCGCCTCGACCTCGTGACGACGGTTCCCGATGGGCCTGCCGACGATGCGATCGCGGTGCTGCGGGCGGATCGCATCTACCAGCGTGACATTCCCAAGCAGGTGATCGCCGCGTGGAAGACTTCGTCGTCGACCGCCGCCGTGCTCGCCGGTGCGGAGCACGACGCGCTCGTCGTCACCGACCGCGCGCACGCTCGCGAGATCGCCGGGGCCGTTTCGACCGCGGGTGCGCTCGCCTCGGCCGTGGCCGCCCTCGATCGTGCCGAGGGCACTCCGCCGTATCTCGCGTTCACGGCCCGCGCACGCGACCGCCGCGAGCTCCGAAAAGCCGAGCGCACGCTCGTGTGGTCGCTCCGCAAGGCCGCCGATGGCATCGCCTCGACGTGGATCAATCGCCACCTCTCGTTACCGATGTCATGGGTGCTGATGCGCACGCCCGTGCATCCGAACCACGTCACGATCTTCTGCTTCTGCCTCGCGATGACGGGCGGCTTCGTGATCTCGCGTGGTGGCTACCTCGCGGGCATCCTCGGCATGCTGCTCGTCAACCTCGGCTCGATCATCGACGGTGTCGATGGCGAGCTGGCGCGCCTGAAGTTCCGGTTCTCGCGCCTGGGCCAGTGGCTGGACACGCTCGCCGACGACTTCGGCAACGTCGCCTACATCACGGGCATCGCGTTCAACCTGAAGGCGAGCGGCACGAGCTGGGCTCCGCCGTTCGCGCTGTTCGTGCTGTGCTGCTTCGCCTTCACGCAGACGACGCAGTACTGGCTGATCGCGCGCGTCTACAAGTCCGGTGACCTCGCCGCGATCCCGTGGGCCTATCAGAGCCACGACTTCCTGACCTCGCGCGAGCAAGGCTTCAAGGCGACCTTCGCCAAGATGCTGAAGCGCGACTTCGCGCTGACGGTGTTCGTCGGTTTCGCGATCCTCGGCAAGCTCGACTGGATCCTGTTCGCCTTCAGCGCCGGTGCGCTGTCGTTCACCGTCGTCTTCACGCTGCAGCTGCTGCGCAACCTCGGCAGCATCCGCGCCCAGATGCGAGCGCGCTGAGCGTTCAGCCGGCCTCGAGCTCGCTGAGCTTCTTGTCCTCGCGGTTCATCCACACGTGGCGGATGACGACGAGGGCGAGCGCGAGTGGCACCTGGGTCACGACCATCAGCCACATCACGAGGTCGATGCGATCGACGAGCATGCCGAGGCCCAGCCAGAACCACAGGTCCATCTCCTCGAACGCGAAGACCATGGCGACCTTCTTGCCGAACCAGATCGCCCAGTCGCGCGCCGTGCGCACGGGCGGCGGCTTGATCACGATCGGTGAGGTCCGCTTGTCGACGAGCGACGGGTCACGCTTCGCCTCGAACCACCGGATGCGCTCCGTCTCCGCCTGGTAGAGCCACTTCATGTAGCCGCGGAGGTTGAGCGCGATCACGCTGGCAGCGCCGAACAGGATGTACATCGGCTTGCCGTACTGGACGCTGGCCTGCCAGCCGAGCGTCAGCACGATCACGCACCACGTGATCATGTCCGAGACCTTGTCGTAGAACGATCCGAACTTCGTGAACGTGCGCCGGTAACGCGCGACCGTGCCGTCGAGGTGATCGAACAGGAGGCCGAGCTGGAGCAGGACCACCGAGAGCACCCAGTGCTCGGGACGCAGGATCAGGTAGGTCCCCGCGAGCTTGCAGACGTTGGCGATCGAGGTGAGCCGGTTGGGCGTGAGGAACCGCCAGTCGGCGATCACCAGCATGACGAGGATCGTGAGCGGACGGACGATCAGGGCTGGGAACCAGTCCTCGCTCTGAAAGTTACGGATGCGGTTCAGCCGCTCGCGGTCCATAGGCGTAGGAATCCAGGGTGGTGGACCGGCGGCACCGCTGGCACCTACTACCCCGTGGGCGGGATGATCGCCAACGCGGTGTCCCAGCCCGGCAAGATCGTGGTCACCGCGCAGGCCAGCAATGGCTCGGTGGCCAACGTGAACGGCATTGCCGGAGGCGCTCTCGAAAGCGGCTTCTCGCAGGCCGACGTGGCCACCTGGGCGCAGAAAGGCACCGGCATCTACGAAGGCAAGCCCAACGTGCCGGGCCTGCGCCTGATCGCCAACCTCTACCCCGAGAGCGTCCACATCGTGGCGCGCAAGGGCTCGGGCATCAAGACGGTGTTCGACCTCAAGGGAAAGCGCGTGGCGCTCGACGAGCCCGGCTCGGGCACGCTGGTGAACGCGCGTCTGATCCTGGCGGCGCACGACATCAAGGAAGCCGACATCAAGCCCGAATACATCAAGCCCAACCAGGCGGGCGACAAGATGAAGGACGGGTCTCTCGATGCGTTCTTCTTCGTGGGCGGTGCTCCCGCAGGTGCGATCGCCGAGCTGGCCTCCAGCGGCGCCGGCATCGAACTGATCCCGATCGACGGACCGCAGGCCGATGGTCTGCGCATGGCCAGCCCATTCTTCTCGCCCGACAACATCCCCGCCGAAACCTACAAGGGTGTCGGCGCCGTGCGCACGCTGTCGGTTGGAGCGCAGTGGGTGACGAGCGACAAGGCCGATGCCGCGACGGTCTACGAGATCACCAAGGCGCTCTACGGAGAGGCCGCGCAGAAGATGCTGGCCGCCGGCCATGCCAAGGGCAAGCTCATCACGAAGGAGAACGCCGTGAAGAGCGCCGGCATTCCGTTCCACCCCGGGGCGGAGAAGTTCTATCGCGAGGCCGGCTTGTTGAAGTGAGCATGCCAGGCTGAGGTCGCGCCGCCGAGACGTGCCTGTTCAAGGCCGTCGCGGCGACGCAAGTGCCTCAGCGCCGCAGGCGTTCCACGCCGAGGCCGCGCGTGTCTATGGCGGCACTGCGGCCCGAAATCAGATCGTTGAGGATGCTGGCCGAACCGCAAGCCAGAGCCCAGCCGCTGGAGCCGTGGCCGAGGTTCAGCCAGACGCCTTCGATGCCGCTGGCCCCCAGCACCGGGGGACCGTCGGGCAGCATCGGCCGAGCGCCCTTCCAGCGCTGCGCCTGGTTCAGATTGGGCGCAGCGGGGTACCAGTCGTTGAGCACCTTGTAGAGGGTGTCCAGCATGTCGGCGCGCTGGTGGACCGGGTCGCCGCCGACCTCGGCACTGCCGGCCACCCGGATGCGCGCGCCCAGGCGGCTGATCGCCACCTTGTAGCGCTCATCCATCAGCGCAGAGCGCGGTCCGAGATCCGGGTGGTTGTCGTGGCGGCGCACCGGCGCGGTGACCGAGTAGCCGTGCACCGCGAGCAAGGGCAGCTTCAATCCGTGCGGGCGCAGCAGGGCACTGGAGCCCATGGCCGCACACACCGCCACCGCGTCGAAACGGTCGGTGGTCGGCTCGAGGGGCATGGGCTCGGTGTGGGGGCCATCGTGGTCGGCGTGTCCGGCCCCGGCACCAGCTGGGTGGAGTCCGCGGGCGGGAATACAGATGCACCACTCCCGGCGACTTGCCGGGCTCGATACCCAGCACCTGCGTGTGGAAGCGGAAACGTGCGCCCAAGCGCTGGGCCTCGCCGCGCATCAGCGTGGGCGAACTCGCGGCAGTTGCCGACCTCATCGTCTTCGAGATGGATGCCGGCGTGCAGCGCGGTCTCCGGATTGAGCCCGGGCTCGATCTTGCGACAGCGGACCGCGTCGACCAGGTGAAACCTCGCGCCGAGTTCGGTGAGCAGCTTGAGCCCCGGCTTGGCCATGGCGAGGTCCTGCGCCGTGCGCAGCAGCACCAGGTAGCCCTGGTCACGCTCGTAGTCGAGCTGCAGCCGGTGGGTCAGCGCGTGCAGCCGTTCGCGGCTGAAGAAGGCCAGGCGTTGCATGCGCGTGCGATTGGCCTGCCAGGTGTTCGTGCTGCAGGCCCGCCACCAGCGCCACATCCAGCCGAGCGTGGCGGGATTCAGGGTCGGGGCGACACGCACCGGAGCATGCTTGCTGAACAGATGGCCCAGCACCTTGCCGGGCATGCCCGGCGCGGCCCAGGGCGTGACGTAGCCCGGCGCGACCACGCCAGCGTTGGCAAAGCTGGTCTCCGCGGCGACGCTGCCGCGGCGTTCGAATACCGTGACTTCGTGACCCTCGGGCGAAAGCTCGTAGGCCGTGGTCACGCCAACGATGCCGGCGCCGATAACGGCGACGCGCATCTCAGCCTGCGCCGCGCAGCGAGCGCGGCCTCGATGGCCTGCGCGGCGTCGAGCACGGCCGTCGTCGCGCAGCGCGTGGCTCCAGACCATCAGCCCGACAGGCCAGTCGCCCGGGGTATGGCAGGGCAGGGAAAGCGCGCAGCCGTCGAGCATGTTGATGGCCGCGGGGTTGCGCAGCAAGGTGGCGTTGGTGGCGAAAAAGGCTTCGTCGCTGGCCAAGAGCGGTTCCAGCAGCGGCGCGACGATGGGCACGGTGGGGCTCGAGCATCGCATCGTGGCCTTGCAGCCGCCTTTCAATGCGGGTGATCCAGTCACGGCGCGCTTGCATCAGGTCGATGTAGTCGGCCGCGCTCATGCCTCGCCGCGGCGGATGCGCGCGGCGACGCGCGGGTCGTAGTCTTGGCCGCGTTCGGAGAGCAGCCGGCGATGCCAGGCCCAGGCTTCGGCGGCGTGAGAAGCCGCCGCCGGCATTGATGGCTGCCAGCTCGACAGCGCGGGCAGATCGATCTCGTCGACGACTGCACCTGCGCGCCGAAGTGTGCCCAGTGCGCGCTCGAAGGCGCGGGCCACGACGGGTTCCAGGCCATCGAGCATCAGCGTGCGCGGCACGGCCAAGCGCAGCGACCGACGCGGGCGTCCGCCAGGGTGACCGGCCGATCCGACAGGAGGCTCGTGCATCAGGGCGGCGTCGCGCACCGAGCGGGTGATCGCGCAGACGGTGTCGAGCGTGGTCGACAGCGGGATCGCGCCCGTCGGTGGGTACGAGGCGGGCCGTGTATTTGAAACCGACGAGGCCGTTCAGCGCCGCAGGAATGCGGAGTCGAGCCGCCGGTATCCGAACCGAGCGCCGCCCAGGCAGCGCCGGTGGCCACCGAGACCGCACCGCCTGAGGTGGAACCGCCGGGCACGCGTGGCCGCGGGTCGAGCGCGGCCGTGGCCGGGTTGCGCGGCGTGCCGTGGTGGGGGTTGATGCCGACGCCCGAAAACGCGAACTCGCTCATGTTGGTGCGGCCGATCAGCGCGGCGCCGGCGGCGGCGCAGGCGCGCCACGGCGGGGCAGTCGTCGGTGCCGCGGGCGCCCGGCCAGCACCGTGCTCGCGGCGGCTGTCACCTCGCCGGCGACGTCGAACAGGTCCTTCACGCTGACGGCCAGCCCGCGCCAGGGGCGTGCGGAGGGGCGCCTCGCTCCACCACCGGCCTGGTGCGTGGCGGCTTCTCGGGCACCGGCCACGTCGATGCTGCAGGAAGGCATCGGCGCAGGCGGCGAGAGGCTGCCTCGGCGCGCACAGCGCTCAAGGTGTTCCAGGGCGGTGGCGCGGCCGGCCTGGATGAGGCCGCGGGTGGCGATCAGGTCTTGCCTCATGGGCCGTGGTAAAGTCTGCCGGTTTGTCTCGGGGCAGACATGCCCGCTGGAAAGCAAAGAGAGCAGTAAATCGCGAACCCGGCTCACTGAAAGGTGTCGTGGCGAGTGAACGAGGAAGTTCTTCCTTGTCGCACCCCGCGCGATTCGGGCCGGATTCTAGAACCAACCTTTGGAGTTACTCATGACCATCACCATGCGTGAAATGCTGGAAGCCGGTGTCCACTTTGGCCACCAGACGCGCTTCTGGAACCCCAAGATGGCCCCGTACATCTACGGCCATCGCAACAAGATCCACATCATCAACCTCGAGAAGACGCAGCCGCTCTTCAACGACGCGATGAAGTTCATCCGCCAGCTCGCGGCCAAGCGCGGCACCATCCTGATGATCGGCACCAAGCGCCAGGCGCGCGAGGTCATCGCGCTGGAAGCCAAGCGCTGCGGCATGCCCTTCGTCGACCAGCGCTGGCTCGGCGGCATGCTGACCAACTTCAAGACCGTCAAGGGTTCGCTGAAGAAGCTCAAGGACATGCAGGCCACAGGTCGAGGCCGGCACCGAGATCCGCATCAAGAAGGAAGCGCTGATGTTCCAGCGCGACCTGGCCAAGCTCGAGAAGGACATCGGCGGCATCCAGGACATGAACGCGCTGCCCGACGCGATGTTCGTCATCGACGTCGGCTACCACAAGATCGCCATCGCCGAAGCCAAGAAGCTGGGCATTCCGATCATCGGCATCGTGGACTCGAACCACTCGCCCGAGGGCATCGACTACGTGATCCCGGGCAACGACGACTCGTCCAAGGCCGTGGCGCTGTACGCCCGCGCCGTGGCCGACGCCGTGCTCGAAGGCAAGGCCAACGCCGCCAACGAGGTGGTCCAGGCCGTGGCTGCCGAAGGCGACGAGTTCGTGGAAGTCGCGAAGACGCCGCCTGAGCGTCCGCCCCGACTCGCCTCGCGCGAGCGAAAAAGGGGCTGCTTCAGCCCCTTTTTTCCAACGACCTGACGAACCACCGCCCGGCGCCTGCCGAGGGCTCAGATTCGAACGGAGAACTGAAATGCCTGCAATCACCGCCAGCATGGTCGCCGAACTGCGCGCCAAGACCGACGCGCCGATGATGGAGTGCAAGAAGGCCCTGACCGAAGCCGACGGCGACATGGCCAAGGCCGAAGAGCTGCTGCGCGTCAAGCTCGGCAGCAAGGCCGGCAAGGCCGCCTCGCGCGTCACCGCCGAAGGCGTGGTCGCCACGTCGGTCGACGGCACCACCGGTGCCCTGGTCGAAGTCAACTGCGAGACCGACTTCGTCACCAAGAACGATTCCTTCCTGGCCTTCGCCAAGGCCGCGCCGAGCTGGTCGCTCAGCACAACCCGGCCGACGTGGCCGCGCTGTCGGCGCTGCCCTACACGCAGGACGGCTTCGGCCCGACGCTGGAAGACGTGCGCAAGGGCCTGATCGGCAAGATCGGCGAGAACATGGCGATCCGCCGCTTCAAGCGCTATGCCGGCGGCGGCAAGCTGGCCAGCTACCTGCACGGCACGCGCATCGGCGTGATGGTCGAGTACGACGGCGACGACGTGGCCGCCAAGGACGTGGCCATGCACGTGGCGGCGATGAAGCCCGATGGCGTTGGCCACCGCCGACGTGCCGGCCGAGCTGATCGAGAAAGAGCGCCGCGTCGCCGCCGAGGCCGAGAAGGCCGGCCGAGCGCGGCAAGCCGCGGCCGAGATCGTGGCCAAGCGGGTCGAAGGCGTCGGTGCAGAAGTACCTCAAGGAAGTCGCCTGCTCAACCAGGCCTTCGTCAAGAACGACAAGCAGACCGTCGAGCAGATGCTCAAGGCCGCCGGCACCACGGTGAAGGGTTTCACCCTGTACGTGGTGGGCGAGGGCATCGAGAAGAAGGTCGACGACTTCGCCGCCGAAGTGGCGGCGCAGGTGGCCGCGGCCAAGGGAGCCTGATCGTCGCGCCGGGGCGGAGAGCCCCGGCCGTTAGACTTGCTGACGCCACGCCGTCAAACCGAGCCCGAACGTGACGCCCGAGGACCAAACCGCATGCCCGCTTACAAACGCATCCTGCTGAAACTGTCCGGCGAAGCCCTGATGGGCGACGATGCCTACGGCATCAACCGCGCGACCATCGTGCGCATGGTGCGCGAGGTGCAGGAGGTGACCCAGCTCGGCTGCGAGGTGGCGGTGGTGATCGGCGGCGGCAACATCTTCCGCGGCGTCGCCGGCGGCTCCGTCGGCATGGACCGCGCGACCGCCGACTACATGGGCATGCTGGCCACCGTGATGAACGCGCTGGCGCTGGCCGACACCATGCGCCAGGAAGGCATGACCGCGCGCGTGATGTCGGCCATCACCATCGAGCAGGTGGTCGAGCCCTACGTGCGCCCCAAGGCCTTGCAGTACCTCGAAGAAGGCAAGGTGTCGTGTTCGCCGCCGGCACGGGCAACCCCTTCTTCACCACCGACACCGCCGCCGCGCTGCGCGGCGCCGAGATCGGCGCGCAGATCGTGCTCAAGGCGACCAAGGTCGACGGCGTCTACACCGCGGACCCGAAGAAGGACCCCACCGCCACACGCTACGCCCAGATCAGCTTCGACGAGGCGATCATCAAGAATCTGCAGGTCATGGATGCCACCGCGTTCGCGCTGTGCCGCGACCAGAAGCTGCCGATCAAGGTGTTCTCGATCTTCAAGCCCGGAGCGCTCAAGCGCGTGGTGCAGGGCGAGGACGAGGGCACGCTCGTCCATGTGTGATCCACTGTGTGAACGTCTGTCCCCAAGAGGCCTGACATGAGCATTGCCGACATCAAGAAGACGGCCGAGACCAAGATGGCCCGGTCCATCGAGTCCTTCAAGGCCGAGCTGCAGAAGATCCGGACCGGTCGCGCGCACCCCGGCATCCTCGACCAGGTGCAGGTCGACTACTACGGCTCGATGGTGCCGATCAGCCAGGTGGCCAACGTCACCCTGCTCGATGCGCGCACGATCAGCGTCCAGCCCTGGGAGAAGGGCATGGGCGCCAAGATCGAGAAGGCCATCCGCGAATCCGATCTGGGCCTCAACCCGTCGGCGCAGGGCGACCTGCTGCGCGTGCCGATGCCGGCGCTCACCGAAGAGCGCCGCCGAGACCTGACCAAGGTGGTTCGTCATGCGGGCGAAGAGGCCAAGATCGCCGTGCGCAACCTGCGCCGCGATGCCAACGAGCATGCCAAGAAGCTGCTCAAGGACAAGGAGATCACCGAGGACGAAGAGCGCCGCTCCCTCGAGCAGCTGCAGCGTCTGACGGACGGCACGATCGCCGAGATCGACCGTCTCGTGTCGGCCAAAGAGGCCGAGATCATGGCGGTCTGATGTCGACGGCGCCGGCTCAACCCACCCCTTTCGAGCACCGCGCCTGCCCGTGAGCGACACACCTGCCGTTCCCCGCCACGTTGCCATCGTCATGGATGGCAATGGTCGCTGGGCCAAGAAGCGATTCATGCCGCGCTTCTTCGGTCACAAGGCAGGTGTCGATGCCCTGGTGAAGACCGTGCTGGCCTGCGCCGACCGCGGCGTCGAGTACCTGACCGTCTTCGCGTTCTCGTCCGAGAACTGGAAGCGCCCGACCGAAGAAGTGTCCGGCTTGATGGGTCTGGTGCTCGTGGCTGTGGCCAAGTACCTCGGCAAGCTGGCAGGACATGGCGTGCGCATCCGCATCATCGGTGACCGCTCGCAGGTCTCCGACAAATTGCGCGAAGCCTGGGAGCACGCCGAATCCAGCACGCGCCACAACCAGCGCATCACGCTGTCGGTGGCGTTCAACTACGGTGGACGCTGGGACGTCGTGCAGGCCTGCCGCCAGGCCATGCAGGACGGTGTCTCTCCCGAGGCGCTGGATGAAGCCATCCTGTCGCGCTACATGGCTCTGAACCATGCGCCCGACCCGGATCTCTTCATCCGCACCGGTGGGGAACTGCGCATCAGCAACTTCCTGCTGTGGCAGGCGGCGTACTCGGAACTGGTGTTCACCGACTGTCTGTGGCCCGATTTCGGAACCGAGGAGCTTGATGCAGCGCTGCGCGACTTCGCCGGTCGCGACCGACGCTTCGGACTGGTCAAGACGCCGGCCCAAGCCACCGCTCCTGATCATGCTCAAGCAGCGCGTGATCACGGCCATCGTGCTGCTGGCCTTCCTGTTGCCGGCCCTTTTCGCCGCGAGCGCGTGGCCGTTCGCGGTATTGACGCTGGTGCTCATCGGTGCAGCCGGCTGGGAGTGGGGCAGGCTCAACGGCGCTGGCGCGGGCGCCATCCCGATGGGAGTGGGCCTGGCCGTGTGCTGCGCCGTCGCGCTCTGGTTCGGTTGGGCGCAGGAGGCCCCCGGCTTTCCCTGGTGGTTGGCCATGCTGTGCTGGGTTCTGGGCGGCGCCTGGGCGCTTCGGCGCGGCCCCAGCGGCTGGCCGGCGATCCCGCTGCCCGTGCGCTGGGTCCTCGGCCTCGTGCTGCTGTGGACGGCCTGGCTGGCGCTGGCCAATGCCAAAGCCTTCGGCATCAATTTCATCCTGTCGGTGTTCTGCCTCGTGTGGGTGGCCGACATCGCGGCCTATTTCGGTGGACGGGCGTTCGGCCGGCGCAAGCTGGCACCCGCGATCAGTCCGGGCAAGAGCTGGGAAGGCGTCTGGTCCGGGATGGCCGGCGTGCTGGTGCTCGCCACAGCCTGGCTGATGGTGGATCGATCGTTTGCGGTGGACTCGCCGAGCCTGTTCACGCCGCGTCGAGTCGCGCCTGGGGTGGCTGGGCGTGGTGCTGGTGGCAGTGTTTCTCAGCGCAATGAGCGTGGTGGGCGATCTGTTCGAATCGCTGGTCAAGCGCAGCGCCGGCGCCAAGGACAGCAGCGGGCTGCTGCCGGGGCACGGCGGCGTGCTCGATCGAGTCGACGCGCTGCTGCCGGTGTTTCCGCTCGCGCTGGCTCTGGCGGCGCTGTGAGGCTTGAGTCATGACTGAAGTGCAGAAGCAGCGCGTGTGCATTCTCGGATCCACCGGATCGGTCGGAACCAGCACGCTGGACGTGATCGCGCGCCATCCACAGCGTTTCGAGGTGTTCGCCCTCACCGCGCACAGCCGTGTCGATGAACTGCTCCAGCAGTGCATGCGCTGGCGTCCCCGCTTCGCGGTCCTGCCCGATGCAGCCCAGGCCCGCGTGCTGCGCCTGCGGCTCGCGGCCGAAGGCGGACGCACCGAGGTTCTCGAAGGTCCGCAGGCGCTGTGCGAGATGGCGGCGCATCCGGAAGTCGATTCGGTGATGGCCGCCATCGTCGGGGCTGCGGGCCTCGCGCCCTGCCTGGCCGCGGCGCGCGCCGGCAAGCGACTGATGCTGGCCAACAAGGAGGCCATCGTGGTGGGCGGCGCGCTGTTCATGGAGTCGGTGCGTGCAGGGCGGCGCCGCGCTCCTGCCGATCGACAGCGAGCATTCGGCGATCTTCCAGTGCCTGCCGGAGGACCGCGCGGCCTGGCCGCAGCGCATCGACCACATCCTGCTCACCTCGTCAGGAGGGCCGTTCCGCCGGCGCGATCCGGCCACGCTGCGCGATGTCACCCCCGACATGGCCTGTGCCCACCCGAATTTCGTCATGGGCCGCAAGATCTCGGTGGACTCGGCCACCATGATGAACAAGGCCCTCGAGGTGATCGAAGCCCGTTGGCTCTTCGACCTGCAACCCGAGCAGGTGCAGGTGCTGATCCACCCGCAGCAGATCGTGCATTCGATGGTGGTCTGTCGAGACAACTCGGTGCTGGCGCAGCTCGGCACACCGGACATGCGTGTGCCGATTGCCTACGGTCTGTCGTTTCCCGATCGCATCGAGTCGGGCGCCGCGAGGCTCGACTTCCACACACTCGCTGGACTGAGCTTCGAGCCGGCTGATCTCACGCGCTATCCCGGCCTGGGTCTGTCGTGGGAAGCCTTGCGCGCCCCGTCGGGCAGCACCGCTGTGCTCAATGCTGCCAATGAAGAGGCCGTGGCGGCCTTTCTCGCGGGAACCATCCGCTTCGACCAGATTCACAGTGTCAACGCCGGCACGATCGAGGTCGTGCGGCCGGAAGCAGGCGAAAGTGCCAGCCTCGAAGGACTCCTCGCCCTCGACGAACGCGCCCGCCACCACGCACGGCAGACCGTGAAAGGCCTCGCCCCATGATCACCCTTGCCGCCTTTGTGCTCACGCTCGGCGTGCTGATCGTCATTCACGAGTACGGACACTATCGCGTCGCCGTCGCCTGTGGGGTGAGGGTGCTGCGTTTCTCGGTCGGTTTCGGGCGTGTGCTCTGGCGCCGCCAGGCCTCTCCGGAGAGCACCGAGTTCGTGCTGTGCGCCTTGCCGCTGGGGGGCTATGTGCGCATGCTCGACGAGCGCGAAGGACCGGTCGCTGCATCGGAGCGCGAGCGCGCGTTCAACCGCAAGACTTTGTGGCAGCGCACCGCGATCGTGTCCGCCGGGCCGCTGGCCAACCTGCTGCTGGCGGTGTTGCTCTATGCCGCAGCCCACTGGATCGGCATCGACGAACCCAAGGCGCTGATGGGTCCCCCCGCCGCCGGCAGCCTGGCCGAGCGCGCCGGCCTCAAGTCGGGCGAGTGGGCCCGTGCCTGGTCGAACGACGGCAACGAATGGTCGGACCTGCGATCAATGACGGATCTGCGCTGGGAGGTGACCCAGGCGGTGCTCCAGGGACTCCCGCTGCACCTGATGGTGAGCACCGCCGATGGCCGCGGCCAGCGGCGTGTGGTGCTCGAGCTCGACACCCTCGGCGCCCGCGAAGTCGATGCCCAGCTCATGCGACGCATCGGACTGGGCAACGCCTTCAGCGAGCCGGTGCTGGGCGAGGTCAAGGCCGGTGGACCGGCAGCGCAGGCCGGACTCCTGGCCGGCGACCGTGTGCTGAGCATCAACGACCAGCCGATCGTCGATGCCTCGCAGGTTCGTGACCGCATCCGGGCCAGCGCCAGCAGCGGCACCGCGGTGCCCATGGTGTGGCGCGTCGAACGCGCGGGGCGCACGATCGAAACCACGGTCAACCCGCTCGTGGTGGCCGACGGCGACAAGACCGTGGGTCGGGTCGAGGTCTATCCCGGGCAGCCGCCGCAGATGGTGCTGGTGCGCTATGGCGTGGTCGACGGGCTGACGCGCGCGGTGTCGCGAACCTGGGAAATGTCGACCCTGACGCTGCGCATGCTCGGCAAGATGCTGATCGGCGAGGCATCGCTCAAGAATCTCAGCGGGCCCTTGACCATCGCCGACTATGCGGGTCAGTCGGTCAAGCTCGGGCTGGCTTACTACCTCGGGTTCCTCGCAGTCGTCAGTGTCAGTCTCGGGGTGCTGAACCTCTTGCCGCTGCCGATGCTCGATGGCGGACACCTGATGTATTATCTTTTCGAGGCCGTGACGGGGCGGCCGGTCTCCGAGCTGTGGCTCGACAGACTCCAGCGCGGTGGGGTGGCCATCATGTTGATGATGATGTCCCTGGCGCTTTACAACGATGTGGTCCGCTTGCTGGGCCTCCAATAAACCGCTCTCCCGCTTCGCATGCGATCCTCCTCCAGCCCGTTTTCACTGCGCCAATCCGTTCTCTGCGTTGCCATCGCTGCTGCCTTGCCCATCGCGTCGGCCTGGGCAGTCGAGCCCTTTGTGCTCAAGGACATCCGGGTGGAAGGCCTGCAGCGTTCGGACGCCGGCACGGTGTTCGCCTCGCTGCCGTTTCGCATCGGTGACACCTACACCGACGAGAAGGGAGCGGCGGCACTGCGCGCGCTGTTCGCGACCGGGCTCTTCAAGGACGTGCGCATCGAGATCGACGGAGGCGTCGTGGTGCTGATCGTCGAGGAACGCTCGGTGATCGCTGGCATCGAGTTCGTGGGCTTGAAGGAATTCGAGAAGGACACGCTGATCAAGTCCCTCAAGGACTTCGGCATCGGTGAAGGCCAGCCTTTCGACAAGGCGCTTGCCGACCGCGCGGAGCAGGAGCTCAAGCGCCAGTACCTCACCCGCAGCCTGTACGGTGCCGAAGTGGTGACCACCGTGACACCGCTCGAGCGCAACCGCGTCAATGTCACCTTCACGATCGACGAGGGCGCGGCGGCGCGCATCGGCGAACTGCGGATCGTCGGCAACAAGGCGTTCTCCACCAGCACCTTGCGCAGCCTGTTCGAACTCAACGATGGCGGCTGGCTGAACTGGTACACCAAGGCAGACCGCTACTCGCGCTCGAAGCTCAATGCCGACCTCGAGACACTGCGTGCCTATTACCTCAACCGCGGGTACCTCGAGTTCAACGTCGAGTCCACCCAGGTCGCGATCTCGCCCGACAAGCAGGACATCTCGATCACCATCAACATCCGCGAGGGCCAGCCCTACACCGTGACCGCCGTCAAGCTGGAGGGCGAGTACTTGGGCAAGGAAGAAGACTTCAAGACGCTGGTGACGATCCGGCCGGGCGAGCCCTATCGCGCCGAGGCCGTGGCCGACACCACCCGGGCCTTCAGCGAACGCTTCGGCGTGTTCGGCTATGCGTTCGCCCGGGTCGACGCGCGTTCCGGCGATCGACCGGGCCACCGGCCAAGTGGCGCTCACCATCACCGCCGAACCTCAGCGCCGGGTGTACGTGCGCCGCATCAACGTGGCCGGCAACAGCCGCACGCGCGACGAGGTGGTTCGCCGGGAGTTCCGCCAATTCGAGTCGTCCTGGTACGACGGCCAGAAGATCAAGCTGTCGCGGGACCGGGTCGATCGGCTGGGTTACTTCAGCGAGGTGAGCATCGACACCGCAGAGGTACCCGGCAGCCAGGACCAGGTCGACCTCACCGTGAGCATCAAGGAAAAGCCCACGGGCAACCTGTTGGTCGGTGCGGGGTTCTCGTCGGCCGACAAGCTGTCGTTCACTGCCTCGATCAAGCAGGAGAACGTCTTCGGCTCGGGCAACTACCTGGGGATGGAGCTCAACACCAGCAGCTCCAGCAAGACCCTGGTGCTGTCCAGCGTGGACCCCTATTTCACGATCGACGGCGTCTCGCGCGCCTTCGACGTGTTCTACCGCACCACCAAGCCGCTCAACAGCCAGGGCGAGGAGTACGAGCTCGTCACGCCGGGGGTCTCGGTCCGCTTCGGCGTGCCGTTCAGCGAGTACGACACCGTGTTCTTCGGCCTGGGCGCCGAGCGCACCGAGATCCGTGGCGCGCAAGCCTTGCCGAACAACCTGTTCCTGTTCCGCGAGCGCTTCGGCGCCACGAGCAACTCGATCCCGCTCACCATCGGCTGGGCGCGCGATCAGCGCGACAGCGCGCTGGTCGCCCAACGAGGGCAGCTACCAGCGCATCAACCTCGACTGGGGCATCGGCGGCGATTCGCGCTACCTTCGCGCCAACCTGCAGTACCAGCACTACTGGCCCATCACGCGGCAGTTCACCTTCGCGATCAACTGCGGAATCGGCTACGGCAAGGGCCTGGGCGGGCGCAGCTACCCGATCTTCAAGAACTTCTACGGTGGCGGCCTGGGTACCGTGCGCGCCTTCGACCAGGGCTCGCTCGGTCCGGTGGACGTCACCGGCGCCTACATCGGCGGCAACCGACGCTTCAACCTGAACAGCGAGCTGTACGTGCCCGTGCCCGGCGCGGGCAACGACCGGACGCTGCGCATGTTCGGTTACATCGACGTCGGCAACGTCTGGGGCGAGAGCGAGAAGATCACGGCCGAAAGCCTGCGTGCGTCGGCCGGTATCGGCCTGAGCTGGGTCTCGCCGGTGGGTCCGCTCAAGCTCAGCTTTGGGGACGCCGATCCGCAAGCAGCCAAACGATAGAATTCAGAGACTTCAATTCCAGATCGGGACAGCGTTCTAATGAATATCTCCATCGTGAAGTCGGCTGCGGCGGCATTGATCGCCTGCGCGGCCTGGACTGCGCAGGCCCAGGAACTGAAGATCGGTTACGTGAATGCCGACCGCGTGCTGCGCGATGCCGTGCCGGCGAAGGCTGCTCAGGCCAAGCTCGAAGCCGAGTTCGGCAAGCGCGAGAAAGACCTCGCCGAGCTGGCCTCCCGGCTCAAGGCCGACAGCGACAAGCTCGACAAGGAAGCACCGACGCTGGCCGAAGCCGAGCGCACCCGTCGCCAGCGCGACCTGGTCGAACAGGACCGCGAGTTCCAGCGCAAGCGCCGCGAGTTTCAGGAAGACCTGACCCAGCGCAAGAACGAAGAACTGGCCTCGGTCGTGGAACGCGCCAACAAGGTGATGAAGCAGATCTTCGACAGCGAGAAGTACGACCTGATCATCCAGGAAGCCGTCTTCGCCGGACCCCGGATCGACATCACCGACAAGGTGATCAAGGCGCTCAACGCCCAGGGCGCCAAGTAGGCGCCAGCCCGGCCAGATGCGAGTCGCTCTGCGTGACATCGCCGGGCAACTCGGCGGCGAACTCATCGGCGACGGTGGCCTGGTCATCGAGCGCATCGGCCCGCTCGAAAGCGCTGCGGGTGACGCCATCACCTTCGTCTCCCACCCCCGCTACCAGGCGCAACTGGCCCGCTCGCAAGCAGCCTGCGTGATCGTGGCGCCGGCGCTTCGCGACGCTGCGGCGGCGCGTGGCACCGCGATCGTCACGCCCGACCCCTACCTTTACTTCGCCAGGCTCACCCAGTGGTGGGCAGCGCGCCTGCGCGGTCCGGCCGCGGCGGGTGCACACGCGAGTGCGATCGTCGATGCCCAGGCGGTGGTCGCGGCCGACGCGACCATCGGTGCGCTGGCGGTCATCGAACGCGGGCGCACGCATCGGCGCTGGGGCTTCGATCGGCGCTCATTGCGTGATCGGTGTCGATGCCCAGGTCGGCGCAGGTACGCGCCTGGCGCCGCGGGTCACGCTGGGCGAGCGCTGCTCGATCGGCGAGCGCGGCATCGTCCACAGCGGCGTGGTGATCGGTGCTGACGGCTTTGGCTTTGCGCCGACCGAAGGGCGCTGGGAGAAGATCGAGCAACTCGGCGCCGTGCGCATCGGCAACGACGTCGAGATCGGCGCCAACACCTGCATCGATCGCGGCGCGCTCGACGACACCGTCATCGGCGATGGCGTGAAGCTCGACAACCTGATCCAGATCGGCCACAACGTTCGCATCGGCGCGCACAGCGCAATGGCGGGCTGCGTGGGCGTCGCGGGCAGCGCCATCATCGGTTCGGGCTGCACGGTGGGCGGCGGCGCCGTGGTGCTGGGCCACCTCACATTGGCCGAAGGCGTGCACGTCTCGGCCGCTTCGGTGGTGATGCGATCGATGCACAAGCCGGGCCTGTACAGCGGCGTGTTTCCCATCGACGACAATGTGTCCTGGGAGAAGAACGCCGCCACGCTGCGGCAGTTGCACGCGCTGCGAGACCGGATTCGCGCCCTGGAGAAGGCTGAACAACAACCATGATGGACATCCACCAGATCCTCAAGAAGCTGCCGCACCGCTACCCGTTCCTGATGGTGGATCGGGTGCTCGAAATCGAGAAGGGCAAGCGCATCCGGGCGGTCAAGAACGTCACGCATCAACGAGCCCTTCTTCATTGGTCACTTTCCCAACCGACCGGTGATGCCAGGGGTGCTGATGCTCGAGGCGCTGGCCCAGGCGGCGGCCATCCTGGCTTTCGACGCGATGGATGCCGAGCCCGACGAGAAGACGGTGTATTACTTCGCCGGGATCGAAGGCGCGCGATTCAAGCGACCAGTGGAACCTGGCGACCAATTGATCCTCGAAGTGGAGATGGGACGTTCCAAGGCAGGCATCTTCAAGTTCCAGACTCGTGCACTGGTGGGCGAAGAGGTCGCGGTCGAGGCGGGTATCACCTGTGCGATGCGCTCGGTGGCCTGAGGTCGACATGGCAAAGATCCACCCTACGGCGATCGTCGAACCCGGCGCCCAGCTCGATGGCGACGTCACCATCGGAGAGTTCAGCATCGTGCGCGAGCATGTGCGCATCGGCGCCGGCACCGTCATCGGCCCGCACTGCGTGATCGAGGGCCGGACCACCATCGGCCGCGACAATCGCATCTTCCAGTTCTCATCCATCGGTGCTGTACCCCAGGACAAGAAGTACGCCGGAGAGCCCACCGAGTTGCACATCGGCGACCGCAACCTGATCCGCGAGTGCTGCACCTTCAACCTCGGCACGGCTCAGGACGGCGGCGTGACTCGCATCGGCCATGACAACTGGATCATGGCCTACGTGCACATCGCGCACGACTGCCAGGTGGGCGACCGCACCACGCTCGCGAACAACACCACGCTGGGTGGTCACGTCCACCTGGGCGACTGGGTGACGATCGGCGGGCTCACCGGCATCCACCAGTTCGTCAAGGTCGGTGCGCACGTGATGGCCGGCTTTGCCAGCGCGATCTCTCAGGACGTTCCGCCGTTCATGCTGGTCGACGGCAATCCGCTGGCCGTGCGCGGCTTCAACATCGAAGGGCTGCGTCGCCGCGGCTTCGACGCACCGCGCATCGCGGCCGTCAAGCAGATGCACCGCCTGCTTTACCGTGAAGGCAAGACCTTCGAGCAGGCGCGTGCGGCGATCGAGGCGCTGGCCGCCGAAGCGCCGCACGCCGCGGGCGACGTGGCGGTGATGACGAGCTTTCTTGCCGGTGCCACGCGCGGTATCGCGCGCTGACCATGGAACTCGCTGCTCCGCGCTTCGCGATGGTCGCGGGCGAGGCTTCGGGCGACCTGCTTGCCGGGTTGCTTCTCGGAGGCCTGAAAGCACGCTGGCCCGACCTGACCGCGCAGGGCATTGGCGGCCCGAAGATGGAGGCCCAGGGCTTCGAGGCCTGGTGGCCGCACGACAAGCTGGCGGTGCGTGGCTATGTCGAGGTGCTCAGCCACTATCGCGAGATCCTTGGCATCCGCAACCAGCTCACCGAGCGCCTGTTGCAGGCAACTCCCGATCTGTTCATCGGCGTGGATGCGCCGGATTTCAACCTCGATCTCGAGACGCGGCTCAAGACGCACGGCGTGAAGACGGTGCACTTCGTCAGCCCGTCCATCTGGGCCTGGCGCGGCAAACGCATCGAGAAGATTCGCAAGGCGGTCGATCTGGTGCTGTGCATCTTTCCGTTCGAGCCGCCGATCTTTGCCAAGCAGGGCATTGCGGCGAGTTACGTCGGGCATCCGCTGGCCGACGCCATTCCGCTGGAGGTTCCACGTGCGCAGGCGCGCCTGGCGCTCGGGCTCGCCGAGGACGACGCCGTGATCGCGGTCCTGCCGGGCAGCCGCCGCTCCGAAATCCAGTACGTGGCACCGCGTTTGCTGGCGGCCGCGGCCGAGATGGATCGCATGCGCTCGGGTCTGAAGTTCGTCCTTCCCGTGGTGCCGGGACTGCGGCACCTGATCGAACCCTTGCGCCGGCAGCACGCTGCGGACGTGTCGATCACCTTGCTCGAGGGCCGCTCGCACGAGGCGCTGGCGGCCTGCGATGTGACGCTGGTGGCCAGTGGCACGGCCACCCTCGAGGCGGCGCTGTTCAAGCGTCCGATGGTCATCGCCTATGCCATGCACCCGCTGAGCTGGCAGATGATGAAACGCATGAAGTACCAGCCCTGGGTGGGCCTGCCCAACATCCTGCTCAGCGACTTTGCCGTGCCCGAATTGCTGCAGGGTGACGCCACGCCTCAGCGCCTGGCGCATGCCGCCATGGCGTGGCTGGACGACCCAGTGCGCTGCGATGCCCTGAAGGCGCGCTTCGACGCGCTGCATCTCGAGTTGCGCCGCAATACCGCCGTGGCCGCTGCCGATGCGATCGAGAAAGTCCTTGCCGGCTGAGCAGCTCGGGCTGCAGTTCGAGACGCTCGGCCTGGTCGCCGGCGTGGACGAAGCCGGGCGTGGTCCGCTGGCGGGGCCTGTCGTGGCGGCCGCCGTGATCCTCGATGAACTGCAGCCGATCAAGGGCCTGGCCGACTCGAAGGTGCTGACCGCACGGCGGCGCGAGCGCCTGTTCGACGAGATCCGCGCCAAGGCGCTGTGCTGCTGCATTGCCGAAGCCAGCGTGGCGGAAATCGACGCACTCAACATCCTGCAGGCCACGCTGCTGGCCATGCGGCGGGCGGTGGAGGGCCTGCGCCTCAAGCCGGCCAAGGTGCTGGTGGACGGCAACCGCCTGCCGGTGCTCAAGATTCCGGCTGAGGCCATCGTCAAGGGAGATGCCAAGGTGAAGGCGATTTCCGCGGCCTCCATCCTGGCCAAGGTGCACCGTGATCGCCTCTGCCAGCGGCTGCATGAAGAGCATCCGCAGTACGGTTTCGACGGGCACAAGGGCTACCCCACGCCAGAGCATCTCGCAGCGCTGCGCGCGCACGGTGCCTGCCTGCACCACCGTCGGTCGTTCGGGCCGGTGCGCGACGTGCTCGCGGGAAGCTCCTGATGGCCGCGACCGTCAAGTCCATCACGTCACGCGACAACCCGCTGCTGGTGCGACTGCGCAAGCTCGCCGGCGAGCCCGCGGCCTATCGCAAACTGGGCAGCCTGTGGATCGAGGGCGAGCACCTGTGCTCCGCCCTGCTGCAGCGCGGCGGTACGCCCCAGCAATGTGTGATCACCGAGTCTGCATGGGCGCAGCCCTCGCTGCGCGCGCTGGCCCAGAGCGCAGGCGAGGTGGCGATCCTGCCTGAGGCGCTCATGGCGGGGCTCAGTGCACTCGAGTCGCCTGCGCCGTTGGGCTTCACGCTGCCCTGGGCCGGCGACACCAGTGTGCAAGCCGACCTGCCCAGCGTGGTGCTCGATCGGCTGCAGGACGCCGGCAATGTCGGCACCATCCTGCGGACGGCCGCCGCCTTTGGCATCGCCCAGGTGGTCGCGCTGAAGGGCACGGCGGCCTTGTGGTCGCCCAAGGTGATGCGTGCCGGCATGGGCGCGCATTTCGGTTTGCGGTTGGTGGAGGGCCTGGAACCCGAGGCGCTGGCGATCCTGGACGTGCCGCTGCTGGCTGCAAGCTCGCACGCAGAACAGGCCCTCGATCAAGCGACACTGCCCTGGCCCTGCGCCTGGGTGCTCGGTCACGAAGGCCAGGGCGTGTCCCCAGCGCTGCTGGCCCGCTGTCAGCAGCAACTGCGCATCCCGCAGCCCGGCGGAGAAGAGTCTCTCAACGTGGCCAGCGCGGCGGCGGTCTGCTTGTATGAATCGATGCGGCAGCGCTCAAGCCACCATCGCCTGCGATGCTCAAGCGCTGACCGCGGCTTCGAACGAGTCCAGCCGATCAGTACATCAACCGGTCCGGCGAAGATCGCGCAGGATGGTGGTCGCGATCTCCTCGATCGACTTGTGGGTTGACGAAAGCCAGGAGATGCCTTCCCGGCGCATCATGCTCTCGGCCGCCTTCACCTCTTCGCGGCAGTTCTCGATCGACGCGTACTTGCTGTGGGGTCGGCGCTCATTGCGGATCTGGCTGAGGCGCTCGGGGTCGATGGTGAGTCCGAAGCACTTCTTGCGGTAGGGCGCCAGGCTTGACGGGATGTGGCCTCGGTCGAAATCTTCGGGGATCAGCGGATAGTTCGCCGCCTTGATGCCATGCTGCATCGCCAGGTAGAGCGAGGTGGGTGTCTTGCCGCTGCGGCTCACGCCCACCAGGATCACATCGGCATTGGCGAGATTCTTCGACGATTGCCCGTCGTCATGGGCCAGCGAGAAGTTGATCGCCTCGATCCGGTCGGTGTACTCCTGGCTCTTGGCGATGTCCGGAAAGCGCCCGACGCGGTGGTTGGAGGTGATGCCGAGTTCGGCCTCGAGCGGCTCGATGAACGTGTTGAACATGTCCAGCACCATGCCGTGCGACTGCGTCTTGACGATCTGCAGGATCTCCGGGTCGACCAGGGTCACGAAGATGATCGGCTTCCTGCCCTCGGCTTCGGCCGCATGGTTGACCTCGCGCACCACCTGGTGGGCCTTGTCGGGCGAATCGATGAACGGACGCCGCACATGCCGGGGCTTGATCGCGAATTGCGCCAGGATCGAATTCCCGAAGGTCTCGGCGGTGATGCCGGTGCCGTCCGAGACGAAGAAAACTGTGCGATTGGGCATGGCGTTCTGGCCTTCGTATCGGGGGGAGATGTCCCGGATCATAGAGAACAAACCCGTAGAATCGTCCGAACGCATCCGACCTGTCCCATCGTGCATCCCAACGGCCCACTCCTCGCGCATCGCAGTGTTGGCCCGCGCCCGGGCTTGGCACCGACCCTCGAGCCTCGCTCGGGTCATGCGGCGTGCGGACACGCCGCCTCCACGCAGGTCGCCCCAGTTTTGCAACATCACGGAGTTATCCCATGTCCAACCCCGCACTGGCGACCGCCCTGGTCGCGCCCTTCGATGCACTGAGGATGTCCGACGTCGAGGCGGTTGGCGGCAAGAACGCCTCCCTCGGCGAAATGATCAGCCAGCTGGCAGCGACCGGCGTGCGTGTTCCCGGCGGTTTTGCCACCACGGCCCACGCCTTCCGCCAGTTTCTCCAGTACCAGGGCCTGGCAGGTCGCATTGCGGATCGGCTGGCGACACTCAACACTGAAGATGTGCGGGCGCTTGCCGAGGCTGGCGCCCAGATCCGCCACTGGATCGAAGCGACCCCGTTTCCGCCGGCGCTCGAAGCAGCCATCCGCGCCGAATTCGCCAAGCTGACCGAGGGCAACCCGGGCGCGTCATTTGCCGTGCGCTCCTCGGCCACGGCCGAAGATCTTCCGGACGCCTCGTTCGCCGGCCAGCAGGAGACCTTCCTGAACGTCGTCGGCATCGAGGAAGTGCTGGCGAAGATGAAGGAAGTCTTCGCCAGCCTCTACAACGACCGCGCCATCAGCTACCGCGTGCACAAGGGCTTCGCGCACAGCGACGTGGCCCTGTCGGCCGGCGTGCAGCGCATGGTGCGCTCCGACCTGGGAGCCGCCGGCGTCATGTTCACCATCGACACCGAGAGCGGCTTTGCCGACGTGGTGTTCATCACCTCCAGCTACGGGCTGGGCGAGACCGTGGTGCAGGGCTCGGTGAACCCCGACGAGTTCTACGTTCACAAGCCGGCGCTGCGCAATGGCAAGCTGTCCATCATCCGCCGCAACCTGGGCTCGAAACTGATCAAGATGGAGTTCACCACGCCTGCCGAGAAGGCAGCCACCGGCAAGCTGGTCAAGACCGTGGACACTGCCACCGAGCAGCGCAACCGCTACTCCTTGAGCGACGCCGACGTGGCCGAGCTGGCCCGCTATGCGCTGATCATCGAGAAGCACTACGGCCGGCCGATGGACATCGAGTGGGGCCGCGACGGCGGTGACGGCAAGCTCTACATCCTGCAGGCGCGTCCGGAGACGGTGAAGAGCCAGTCCAAGGGCAAGCCGGAGCAGCGCTACAAACTCAAGGGCACGGGCACGGTGCTGGTCGAGGGCCGGGCCATCGGCCAGAAGATCGGAACCGGGCCGGTGCGCATCGTGCACAGCCTGAACGACATGGACACCGTGCAGGCCGGCGACGTGCTCGTCACCGACATGACCGACCCCAACTGGGAGCCGGTGATGAAGCGTGCGAGCGCCATCGTCACCAATCGCGGCGGCCGCACCTGCCACGCCGCCATCATCGCGCGCGAGCTCGGCATTCCGGCGGTGGTCGGTTGCGGCGATGCGACCGAGAAGCTCAAGGAAGGCGCGCTGGTCACCGTGGCCTGCTCCGAGGGCGACACCGGCTACATCTACGACGGCCTGCTCGAGACCGAGGTGACCGACGTCAAGCACGTCGACCTGCCGTACTGCCCGATCAAGATCATGATGAACGTGGGCAACCCGCAGCTCGCGTTCGACTTCGCGCAGATGCCCAACTCCGGTGTGGGTCTCGCGCGGCTCGAGTTCATCATCAACAACAACATCGGCGTCCACCCGAAGGCGATCCTCGACTATCCGAACATCGACATCGACCTCAAGAAGGCGGTGGAGTCGGTGGCCCGCGGCCACGCCTCGCCGCGCGCGTTCTATGTCGACAAGCTGGCTGAAGGCGTGGCCACCATCGCGGCCGCCTTCTGGCCCAAGCCGGTGATCGTGCGGCTGTCGGACTTCAAGAGCAATGAGTACCGCAAGCTCATCGGCGGGTCACGCTACGAGCCCGAGGAAGAGAACCCGATGCTGGGCTTCCGCGGCGCATCACGTTATGTGAGCGAAGCCTTCGGCGAGGCGTTCGCCATGGAATGCGAGGCCCTGAAGCGCGTGCGCCAGGACATGGGCCTGACCAACGTCGAGATCATGGTGCCGTTCGTGAGAACGCTCGCCCAGGCGCAGCGGGTGGTCGAGATGCTGGCCGAACGCGGCCTCAAGCGCGGCCAGGATGGCCTGCGCGTGATCATGATGTGCGAGGTCCCCAGCAACGCCATCCTGGCCGAGCAGTTCCTCGAGCATTTCGACGGCATGTCCATCGGCTCGAACGACCTGACTCAGCTCACGCTGGGGCTGGACCGCGACTCCGGCCTCGAACTGCTGGCGCGCGATTTCGACGAGCGCGATCCGGCCGTCAAGGCGCTCATCTCTCGTGCCATCGCCGCCTGCCGTGGCGTGGGCAAGTACATCGGCATCTGCGGTCAAGGCCCCAGCGACCACCCCGACTTTGCCGACTGGCTGGCGCGCGAGGGCATCGTGTCCATCTCGCTGAACCCGGACACCGTCGTCGACACTTGGCAGCGCCTGGGCAAGCGCTGAACCAAGGCCGCAGCGGCTAACCGCCGATGTAGTGCATCTCCACCCGGCGAGACTCGCCGCCGGGCTGGGCGATGCCCGCACCGCGGAGTTCGGAGTACCGATCCTCACGGCCCTGCCAGATGCCGGCGATGGCCGCAGCGATCTGCGCATCGCTGTGCGGCGATCGCAACAGGGCCCGCAAGTCGTGGCCCTGGGTGGCAAACAGGCAGAGGAACAGCTTGCCTTCGGTGGACAGCCGCGCGCGGTTGCAGTCGTGGCAGAAGGCCTGTGTGACGCTGGAGATCACGCCGATCTCGCCGCCGCCGTCGCGATAGCGCCAGCGTTCGGCGGTCTCTCCTTCCACCTCGGGGTCGATGGTCTCCAAGGGGAACTCGCGAGCGATGCGCTCGATCACCTGGGCCGAGGGCAGTACCTCGTCCATGCGCCAGCCGTTGGTGGCGCCCACGTCCATGTACTCGATGAAGCGCAGCACGACCTCGCCGCCGAATTGCTCGCGGAAGTAGCGCGCCATCGGCAGGATCTCGTGGTCGTTCGTGCCGCGCTTGACGACCATGTTGACCTTGATCGGGCCCAGCCCGACCCGTCGCGCCTGCGCGATGCCTTCGAGTACCTCGGCGACGGGGAAGTCGACGTCGTTCATGCGGCGGAACACCGCATCGTCGAGCGCGTCGAGGCTGACGGTGATTCGCTGCAGGCCGGCATCGCGCAAGGCCTGGGCCTTCTTGGTCAGGAGCGAGCCATTGGTGGTGAGCGTCAAGTCCAGGGCTTGGCCGTCCGGAGTGCGCAGCCCGGAGAGCATCTCGACCAGCACCTCGAGGTGCTTGCGCAGCAGTGGCTCACCGCCTGTCAGGCGGATCTTGCGCACGCCGTGCGCCACGAACAGGCGGGCGGCGCGTGTGATCTCCTCGAAGCTCAGCAGCGACGTCTGCGGAAGGAAGGTGTACTGCTTGTCGAACACCTCCTTGGGCATGCAGTAACTGCAACGGAAGTTGCAGCGGTCGGTGACCGAGATGCGGAGGTCGCGCAGCGGGCGGCCCAGGCGGTCACCGAGCAGCCCGCTGGGGGGCGCCCAGTGCTCGGGAATCACTGGCACGGGTGCGGCGTAGCGCAGGTCAGCCAACGGAATGATCTTGTCGCCCATGGCGCGATTGTGCCCGGGGCATGCATGGCGCACAGTGGGGAGGACACCCTGCCTCGCAGGGTCGTGCGACGACCGCGGCCTCGCGGCGCGTCCAGCCTCAGTGGCGGCTGCCTTCAAGCTCCGTTCGCAGGTCGCTGCCCTTGACCGGCAACGGAGCCGGTGCGGCTGCGCCGCTGGTGCTGCGCAGCGAGTCGGCACGTCGTGCGCCCGTGAAGCGCTTGCTCCAGTAGGCGTAGCGCATGTCTTCGACGCGAACCTGAGCGCCGGTGCGCGGCGAGTGGATGAACTTGCCGTCACCCACGTAGATGCCCACGTGCGAGAAAGTGCGTTTGAGTGTGTTGAAGAACACCAGATCGCCCGGCTTGAGCTCGTCGTGCTTGACGGCCACCAGACCCGGCGCGGTGGCCTGCTCGTCGACTCGGCGTGGCAGCACCAGGCCCAGGCTCATCTCGAACACATAGCGGGTGAAGCCGCTGCAATCGAAGCCGTCTTCGGCCGAGTTGCCGCCGCGGCGATACGGCACGCCGAGGAAGTTCATCGCGCTGATGACCATGTCGGAGGCTTTGTCACGCACCTGGCGGACGAAGGCGCTCTCGTCGTGCTCGGGCGCCAGGGGGGCAGCCGACGGATCCAGCAGCCGACGCTCGACCAGCAGGCGCGTCATCAGATCGTCCCGGGCATCGACGGCGGTCTCGGGCACCGCCTGCGCCGCCAGGCACCAGCCGCAGAGGGCAGCGGCCAGCACGGCCCTGGGGCCGCGTTGCGAGGGGGCGGGACTGGAAAACGCCATGGGCCGGGAGCATAGGTGTCCGTCACGGTGCAGTCAATCGGAAAGTCCAGGCACGGCAAGGACTTGCATCGCATCCATGGGAACTTGCTTGAGCTTTTCCATATCGTCACGACGGTCGCCTCTGCGCTATCGTCCACTCCCGTTCCCAAGGAGAGCACCGTGTTCAAGGCCCTGCTGCTGGAGAAGAACGACACCGGCTTCCACGCCGGCATCCGCGAAGTGGACGACAAATCCCTGCCTGCGGGTGATGTGCTGGTTCGTATCGAACACTCGACGATCAACTACAAGGACGGCCTGGCCATCACCAACAATGGACCGGTGGTCCGGGCCTGGCCCATGGTCGCCGGCATTGATGGGGCAGGCACGGTGCTGGAGAGCCGGCATCCCGACTGGAAGCCTGGTGATCGGGTGGTGCACAACGGGTGGGGCGTGGGCGAGACCCGCTGGGGCTGTCTGGCCGAGCGCGCCCGTCTGGAGGGGAAATGGCTCGTGCCGCTGCCACCCGCCTTCACCACCCGCCAGGCCATGGCCATCGGCACCGCAGGCTACACCGCGATGCTGTGCGTGATGGCGCTCGAGCGCCAGGGCGTGAAGCCGGCCGATGGCGAGGTTCTGGTCACCGGTGCGACCGGCGGTGTCGGCAGTGTGGCGGTCTCCCTGCTCGCTCGGCTGGGTCACCGTGTGGTGGCCGCGACGGGCAAGGCCGATGAGGCGGACTACCTGCGGGGTCTCGGCGCCGCTGAAGTGATCGATCGCGCCACCCTTGCGGCTCCCGGCAAGCCGCTGCAGAAGGAGCGCTGGGCGGCGGTGGTCGACGCCCTGGGCAGCCACACCCTTGTGAACGCCTGCGCGCAGACGCGCTACGGCGGCGTGATCGCCGCCTGTGGCCTCGCGCAAGGCGCCGATCTCCCCGGCACGGTGATGCCGTTCATCCTCCGCGGAGTCACGCTGGCAGGCGTGGACAGCGTCATGGCGCCGCTGGCCCTGCGCCGCCAGGCCTGGGAGCGGCTGGCGCGTGACCTCGATCCTCGCCACCTCGAAGTCATCGTCAGCGACATCGCGCTGGCCGATGTGCCCGAGCGTGCGAAAGCCTTGATGCAGGGCAAGTTGAGGGGTAGGGTGGTGGTGGCACTCTGAGCCTTGGCGAGAAGACGCCACCGGCGCATGGCTGACGTCAGTGTCGGTGGCCGCTGTCAGTGGCCGGTAAGAGCCAGCGATTGAAATCCGCCTGCACCACAAGATCACACCAGGAGACAAGGCATGACCCGGTACGCTGACTTCCACGCCCGCTCGATCAACGACCGCGATGGCTTCTGGGCCGAGCAGGCCGGGCTCATCGACTGGCATCGGCCCTACACCCAGGTCTGCGACTACAGCAATCCGCCATTCGCCAAATGGTTCGTGGGAGGTCAGACCAACCTCTGCCACAACGCCGTCGACCGGCATCTGCGGGACCGTGCCGAGCAGAACGCGCTGATCTTCGTGTCCACCGAGACCGACCAGGAGAGGGTCTACAGCTTCCGCGAGCTGCATGCCGAAGTGCAGCGCATGGCGGCCGTGCTGCTCGATCTGGGCGTCAAGCAAGGCGATCGCGTGCTGGTCTACATGCCGATGATTCCCGAGGCGGCCTTTGCGATGCTGGCGTGCGCGCGCATCGGCGCCATCCACTCGGTGGTGTTCGGCGGCTTCGCCAGCGTCAGCCTGGCCAGCCGCATCGACGATGCGCAAGCCCATGGTGATCGTCAGCGCCGACGCGGGCATGCGGTCGGGCAAGGTCGTGGCCTACAAGCCGCTGCTCGACGAAGCCATCCGCCTGGCCGAGACCAAGCCCGCCAAGGTGCTGATGGTCGACCGCGGCCTGAGTCCGGCCGAGATGACCGCAGGACGCGATGTCGTATGCCGCAGCTGCGCGAGAAGCACCTGAACACTGTCGTGCCCTGCGCCTGGCTGGACGCCACGCACCCGAGCTACACGCTCTACACCAGCGGCACCACCGGCAAGCCCAAGGGCGTGCAGCGCGACACCGCCGGCTACGCGGTGGCGCTGGCGGCGAGCATGAAGCACATCTTCTGCGGCAACGCCGGGCGAAACCTACTTCTCCACCAGCGACATCGGCTGGGTGGTGGGCCACAGCTACATCGTCTACGGCCCGCTGATCGCCGGCATGGCGACCATCATGTACGAAGGCCTGCCGACGCGACCCGATGCCGGCATCTGGTGGCAGCTGGTCGAGAAGTACAAGGTCACGGTCGATGTTCAGCGCGCCGACTGCGGTGCGGGTGCTCAAGAAGCAGGATCCGGCCTTCCTCACGAAGTACGACCTCTCTTCGCTGCGCGCGCTCTTCCTGGCCGGCGAACCGCTGGACGAACCGACCGCCACCTGGATCGCCGACAGTCGCTGGGCAAGCCCATCATCGACAACTACTGGCAGACCGAGTCCGGCTGGCCGATCCTGACCATCGCCAACGGTGTGGAGAAGAAGCCCAGCAAGTTTGGCAGCCCGGGCGTGGCCATGTACGGCTACGACGTGCAGTTGATCGACGAGAACACCGGCCAGCCCATCACCGAGCCCAACCAGAAGGGCGTGGTGGCCATCGCCGGCCCGCTGCCCCCGGGCTGCATGCAGACCGTGTGGCGCGACGACGCACGCTTCGTCAAGACCTACTGGAACAGCATCCCCGGCAAGCTGCTCTACAGCACCTTCGACTGGGGTGTGCGCGATGCCGACGGCTACTACTTCATCCTCGGGCGCACCGATGACGTCATCAACGTCGCAGGCCACCGGCTGGGCACGCGCGAGATCGAGGAGAGCATCTCCAGCCATCCGGCCATCGCCGAAGTGGCGGTGGTGGGCGTGGCCGACCAGCTCAAGGGGCAGGTGGCGATGGCGTTCGCCGTGCTCAAGGACGCATCGATCGTCGACCAGCCGGCGGCGCGTCTGAAGCTCGAAGGCGAGGTGATGAAAACGGTGGATTCGCAGCTCGGCGCCGTGGCGCGGCCGTCGCGCATCCACTTCGTCACCCTGCTGCCCAAGACGCGCTCGGGCAAGATGCTGCGCCGTGCCATCCAGGCCGTGTGCGAGCAGCGCGATCCGGGTGACCTGACCACGATGGACGACCCGGCCGCGCTGCAGCAGATCCGCGATCTCGTCTCGACCCGCTGAGCGCGCGGTGGGCCGCCCCGGACGGGGGCACCCGTGCGCAGGCCCGCGACATCGGCCCGCCGGAGGGATGGTTCGCGCGCCAGGTGCTCAGCACACTGAGCCCATGTTCAACGACGAGGTCGTGCCATGGGACTCTTCAACGATCGAAGCCTGCCGCGTCGCACTCTGCTGCGGCTGGCTGACGGCGGGGCTCGCGGTTTCGAGCTGGCATCCTGGCAGTGCCGCAGCCCGACGCGAGGCGCTACCCTTGCTGCTGGCCCGCGAAGCCAGCCCGACGATCGACCCGACCGGCTACCTGGTGAGCGAAAAGCTCGACGGCGTGCGTGCGCTCTGGGACGGGCGGCGGCTGCGGTTTCGCAGCGGCCGTGAGGTGAACGCCCCGGCCGCGTGGCTGGCCACGCTGCCGCAGGTGGCGCTGGACGGAGAGCTCTGGCTCGGACGGCGCCGGTTCGACGAGCTCTCCGGCCTGGTGCGCCGCAGCAGCGCAACGCTCGACGATTGGCAGGCGGTGCGCTACGTTGTCTTCGAAATGCCAGGCGGTGAGGGCGATTTCGCTGCCCGGGCCCGGCAGATCGAAGCCTTGGCGGCACGGCAGGGCGGGCCGTTCTTGCGTGCCGCACCTCAGCGTCGACTGGCGAGCCCGGACCAGTTGCGCCGGCATCTCGACGACATCGTGAGCGCCGGCGGCGAAGGCCTGATGCTGCACCGGGCCGATGCGCCTTACCTCACTGGTCGCAGCGACGCGCTGCTCAAGCTCAAGCCGGTACAGGACGCCGATGCGGTCGTCATCGGGCACGAGCCGGGTCTGGGCAAGTTTTCCGGCCGCACCGGTGCGTTGCGGGTTCGCGGCGAGGGCGGGCAGGTGTTCAGCCTCGGCAGCGGCCTGAGCGACCGCCTGCGTGACGAGCCGCCACCCATCGGCAGCATCGTGACCTACGTCTACCGCGGCACCACCCGCACCGGGCTGCCGCGCTTTGCCACGTTGCTTCGGGTGCGCGGCGACCTGTGATCCGCCGCGCGCCTACAGCACCTCGGAGGCGAAGTCCGCCAGCCGCGAACGTTCGCCGCGTGCGAGCGTGACGTGTCCGCTGTGCGGCCAGCCCTTGAAGCGGTCGACAGCGTAGGTGAGGCCTGAGCTGCCTTCGGTGAGGTAGGGGGTGTCGATCTGGGCCAGGTTACCCAGGCAGATGATCTTGGTTCCCGGGCCGGCGCGCGTGATCAGCGTCTTCATCTGCTTGGGCGTGAGGTTCTGCGCCTCGTCGATGATGACGAACTTGTTGAGGAAGGTGCGCCCACGCATGAAGTTCAGGCTCTTGATCTTGATCTTGCTGCGCACCAGGTCGTTGGTGGCGGCGCGGCCCCATTCACCGGCGCCGCCGTCGGTGCGCGAGAGCACTTCGAGGTTGTCGTCCAGCGCACCCATCCATGGCCCCATCTTCTCTTCTTCGGTGCCGGGCAGGAAGCCGATGTCCTCACCTACGGGCACGGTCACGCGGGTGACGATGATCTCGGTGTAGCGGCGGTCGTCCATCACCTGACTCAGGCCAGCAGCCAGCGTCATCAGCGTCTTGCCCGTGCCGGCTGTGCCGGTGAGGGTGATGAAGTCGCACTCCGGGTCCATCAGCAGGTTGAGCGCGAAGTTCTGCTCCCGATTGCGCGCGGTGACGCCCCAGACCGCGTTCTTCGCGTGGGTGTATTCGCGCAGCGTGCGCAGCACGGCGGTCTTGCCGGTGATCTCGGTGACCTTCGCGTACAGCGGTGCCGCCCCCGGTGCCTCGAGGTAGACGAATTGGTTGACCAGCAGCACCGGCACCATCGGACCGCTGATGCGATAGAAGGTCAACCCGCCTTGCTGCCAGCTTTCCATGGTCTTGCCATGGCGCTCCCAGAAGTCGGCCGGCAATGGCAGCACACCGGTGTAGAGCAGGTCGCCGTCGTCGAGGGTCTTGTCGTTGAAGTAGTCCTCGGCTGGCAGTCCCAGCGCACGCGCCTTGATGCGCATGTTGATGTCCTTGGACACCAGTACCACGTCACGCGCGGGCTGCTGCTCGCGCAATGCCTGCACCACGCCAAGGATCTGGTTGTCCGCCTTGCCTTGCGGCAGACCGGCCGGCAGGCTCACGTTGACAAGGTTGGTCTGGAAGAACAGCTTGCCACCGGCCTCGCGGTGCCCCGTGGCATTCAGCGGCAGGCCGGTCGACATGCCCGAGGCGTCGCGCGTGGGCATGCTGGCCGCCAGCGCATCGAGGTCGCGGCTGACCTGGCGGGCGTTGCGCGCCACCTCGGTCATGCCCTTCTTGTGGCCGTCGAGTTCCTCGAGCGTGATCATCGGCAAGTAGATGTCATGCTCGTCGAATCGGAACAGGCTGGTCGGATCGTGCATCAGCACGTTGGTGTCGAGCACGAAGAGCGAGGCCGGGCCATCACCGCGGGCCTTGCGGCGCTGCGCCTGAGCCGATGGGCGGGCAGGCCGCGCCGGGGTGGCGGCCGATGCCGCCGGAGGCGGCGCCAAGCGCGCCACGACCGGTGCCGAGGCGAGCGATTCGTCGTACAGATCGAGCAGCGCAGGCGCCGCCGGCTCTGCGGCGCTGCGAGTCTTGGCTGGGCGCTTGACGGGGCGGGGTGCGGCCTGGGAGTCGAAGTCTGCGGTCGTCAGGAGAGAGGCGCGTTTGGCTGGCGGCTTGGGCAGGGGCATGTGGGCGTCGTCAGTGCGAAGTGAAAACAAAAAAGCCGCACAGTCGGCTGTGCGGCTTGCAGAGAAAGCTGGAGGGACGTCGAACGTCGCAACACTCGGGCATGCAAAGATTATGCACACCTGCCCGGGCGCTTCAAGACAAGCCCCCGCAGCGGTTGCAAAAACAAACAAGGCCGGAGATCCGGCCTTGTCTTCGTGGGCATGCGGTGGGATCAGGCGGGTTGCTTGAGGCCCTTCACGGCCTTGAGCACTTCTTCCACATGGCCCGCGACCTTCAAGCCACGCCACTCGGCGCGCAGGACGCCCTGGCCATCGATGAGAAAGGTACTGCGCTCGATCCCCTTGACCTTCTTGCCGTACATGATCTTGTTCTTGACGACGCCGAACATGTGGCAGAGCTTTTCTTCGGTGTCGGCAATCAGTTCGAAGGGCAGTTCGAGGTTCTGCTTGAACTTCTCGTGCGAGGTCATGTTGTCGCGCGACACCCCGAACACCACCGCACCGGCCTTGACGAAGTCCTTGTGGTGGTCGCGGAACTGCATCGCTTCGGTGGTGCAGCCCGGGGTGTTGTCCTTGGGGTAGAAGTACAACACCACCGTCTTGCCGGCGTAGGCCTGGGGCGTGAACTTCACGCCACCGGTTGCGAGCGCTTCAAATTCCGGAAGGGGTTTGTTGAGGGCTGGCGTCATGAAGTCTGCTGGTCAATTGCGCCCGACAGGCGTAGCCGCAGATTATAGGGCTTACGCAAAGGGCCACCCGAGCCGGACCGCCTCAGGTGGCTGCATTGAACAGCAGGGCGGCCAGCACATTGCGCCCCTCGGCGAGCAGCACGTTGTAGGTGCGGCAGGCGGCGGCGGTGTCCATGGTTTCGATGCCGATGCGCCGGGACATCAGAGGCCGCAGGAGGGCTGGCTTCACGAAGCGGATGCGTGGGCCGCTGCCCAGCACGATCAATTCCGGTGCCATGGCCGCAAGAGCCTCGAAATGCGCCTCCGTCAGGTCTTCGATCGAGGTCACCGGCCACTGTGTCACGGCACCTTGCCAGGGCACCAGAACGCTGCGCCGATGCTCGACCCCGTTCACGATCACGCCATCGGGTCCGTGGCGGGCGATGGCGTTGAGTCCGTCGATGCGGTCAGCCTGCAGCTTCATGGTTAAATTCTAGGTTCTGCGGCGCGCCCTGGCGCCAGGAGGTTCTTGTTTGAAACCGATCGCCAAGTCCGGCAAGCTCGCCAACGTCTGCTATGACATCCGTGGACCGGTCCTGGACAAGGCCCGGCAGATGCAGGAAGAGGGGCACAAGATCATCCAGCTGAACATCGGCAACATTGCCGCGTTCGGACTGGAGCCGCCCGACGAGATCGTGCAGGACATGATTCGCAACCTGCCTCAGTCGGCCGGCTACACAGACAGCAAGGGACTGTTCGCGCCGCGCAAGGCCGTCGTGCACTACACCCAGGAAAAGCACATTGCCGGCGTGACCGTCGATGACGTGTACCTCGGCAACGGTGCCTCCGAGCTGATCACGATGAGCATGAATGCGCTGCTCAACGATGGCGACGAGGTGCTGGTGCCGGCGCCCGACTACCCGTTGTGGACGGCGTCGGTGGCGCTTTCCGGGGGAACGCCAGTGCACTACCTGTGCGACGAGCAGTCCGACTGGATGCCCGATATCGCCGACATCAAGCGCAAGATCACGCCCCACACCCGGGCCATCGTGGTCATCAACCCGAACAACCCGACCGGCGCGCTGTATTCCGATGACCTGCTGCTTCAGATCGTCGAATTCGCACGGCAGCACCAGCTCATCGTCTTTGCCGACGAGATCTACGACAAGACGCTCTACGACGGCCACACGCACACCAGCATCGCCTCGCTGGCCGACGACGTGCTGTTCATCACCTTCAACGGACTGTCGAAGAACTACCGCTCGTGCGGCTACCGCGCCGGCTGGATGGTGGTGTCCGGCGAGAAGCGGCACGCGCGCGACTACATCGAGGGGCTGAACATGCTGTCTTCGATGCGGCTGTGCTCCAACACGCCCGGCCAGCTCGCGATCCAGACGGCGCTGGGCGGCTACCAGAGCATCAAGGACCTGGTGGCGCCCGGCGGGCGCCTGTGTCGCCAGCGTGATCTGGCCTACCAGTTGCTCAGCCAGATTCCGGGAGTGAGCGTGGTCAAGCCCAAGGCGGCGCTCTACATGTTCCCGAGGCTCGATCCCAAGGTCTACCCGATCGCCGACGACCAGCAGTTCGCCTACGAGCTGCTGGCCGAGGAAAAGGTGCTGATCGTTCAGGGCACAGGCTTCAACTGGATCCACCCAGACCACTTCCGGCTGGTGTTCCTGCCCAACTCCGACGACCTCACCGAAGCAATCGGCCGCATCGCCCGCTTCCTCGACCATTACCGCAAACGCCATTCGCACTGAATCCACCATGACAACACGAAGTGTTGCGCCCACGGCCCAGCTCGCGCAGCGACGCGAGGCTGACGCCAAGCCCATCCAGGTCGGCCTCCTCGGCATCGGCACCGTCGGCAGCGGCACCTTCAGCGTGCTGCAACGCAACCAGGAAGAAATCCAGCGTCGAGCCGGGCGTGCCATCCGCATCACCATGGTGGCCGACCTCGACACGGCACGCGCCAAGAGCATCGTCGGTGACTCGGTCCAGGTGGTGGCCGATGCGCGTGCCGTGATTGCCAACCCGGAGATCGACATCGTGGTCGAGCTCATCGGCGGCTATGGGATCGCGCGATCGCTCGTCATGGAGGCCATTGCGGCCGGCAAGCATGTGGTCACGGCCAACAAGGCGCTGCTCGCGGTGCATGGCACCGAGATCTTCGCCGCAGCCCGCGAGAAGGGCGTGGTCGTGGCCTTCGAGGCGGCGGTGGCCGGGGGCATTCCCATCATCAAGGCGCTGCGCGAAGGGCTCACCGCCAACCGCATCGAGTGGATCGCCGGGATCATCAATGGCACCACCAACTTCATCCTGTCCGAGATGCGGTCCAAGGGACTGGATTTCGGCGTGGTGCTCAAGGAGGCGCAACGCCTGGGTTATGCGGAGGCCGATCCCACCTTCGACATCGAAGGTGTGGACGCGGCGCACAAGGCGACCATCATGAGCGCCATAGCCTTCGGCATCCCCGTGCAATTCGACAAGGCCCACGTCGAGGGCATCACCAAGCTGCAGGCTGCCGACATCCGCTATGCCGAACAGCTGGGCTACCGCATCAAGCTGCTGGGCATCACCAAGCGGCGCAAGCAGGGCATCGAGCTGCGCGTGCACCCCACGCTCGTCCCGAGCAAGCGGCTGATCGCCAACGTCGAGGGTGCAATGAACGCCGTGGTGGTGCAGGGAGACGCCGTGGGTACCACCCTCTATTACGGCAAGGGCGCCGGTTCCGAGCCGACGGCTTCGGCGGTCATCGCCGACCTCGTGGACATCACTCGGCTCCACACCGCCGACCCGGACCACCGCGTGCCTCACCTGGCCTTCCAGCCGGGCTCGCTGCAGGACACGCCCATCCTGCCGATCGCCGAGGTGGTGACCTCGTTCTATCTGCGACTGCAGGTGGCCGACCAGGCCGGCGTGCTGGCGCGCATCACCGGCATCCTGGCCGAGCGCGGCATCTCGATCGATGCGCTGCTGCAGCGCGAGTCGGCAGAAGGCGAAGCACAGACCGATGTCATCATCCTCACCCACGACACGGTCGAAGGCGAGATGAACCAGGCCATCGCCCAGATGCAGGCGCTGCCCACGGTGCTGGCCCCCATCGTGCGCATCCGCAAGGAAGAGTTGAGCTGAGCCCCGCGGAGTCTGAGAGAAACGACCCATGAAGTACATCAGCACCCGCGGCGACCAGACGCCGCGAGGCTTCTCGGAGATCCTGCTCGAGGGCCTGGCCCCCGACGGTGGCCTCTACCTGCCCGAGCACTATCCACAGATCGACGCGGCCACGCTCGCGCGTTGGCGCGGCCTCAGTTATCCGGCGCTGGCCTTCGAGATCCTCTCGCTCTACATCGACGACATTCCGCCGGCCGACCTGCGATCCCTGGTCGACAAGACCTACACCGCGCAGGTCTTCGGCACGCCGCAGATCACGCCGCTCAAGCCCTTGGAGCCGGGCTTGAGCCTGCAAGCTCTGTCCAACGGGCCGACCCTGGCCTTCAAGGATATGGCGATGCAGCTGCTGGGCCACCTGTTCGAGTACGAACTGGCGCGCCGCGGCGAAGAGCTGAACATCCTGGGCGCCACCAGCGGTGACACCGGCAGCGCCGCCGAGTACGCGATGCGCGGCAAGAAGGGCGTGCGGGTGTTCATGCTCAGCCCGCACGGGCGCATGAGCCCCTTCCAGCAGGCGCAGATGTTCAGCCTGCAGGACGCCAACATCCACAATCTGGCCGTCGAGGGCGTGTTCGACGACTGCCAGGACATCGTCAAGGCCGTGAGCAACGACCTCGACTTCAAGCGCAAGCACCGGATCGGCACCGTCAATTCCATCAACTGGGCGCGGCTGCTGGCGCAGGTGGTGTACTACTTCGCGGGCTACTTCCAGGCGACGAATTCGAATGCCGAGACGGTCAGCTTCGCAGTGCCGTCGGGCAACTTCGGCAATATCTGCGCGGGCCACGTCGCGCGTCGCATGGGTCTGCCGATCCGACGACTGGTTCTCGCCACAAACGAGAACGATGTGCTCGACGAGTTCTTCCGCACGGGACGCTACCGCGTGCGTGCCAGCGCCGAGACGCACGAGACCTCCAGCCCCTCGATGGACATCAGCAAGGCCAGCAACTTCGAACGCTTCGTGTTCGATCTGCTCGGGCGCAACGCATCCCGCACGGCCGAGCTGTTCGGCCCGAAGCTGGCAAAGGCGGGCGGTTTCACGCTCACCCGCGAAGAATTCGCACCGGCCGCGGACTTCGGCTTCGTGAGCGGGCGCAGCACGCATGCCGATCGGCTCGCCGTTATCCGCGACACCTGGCAGCGTTTCGGCACATTGATCGACACGCACACGGCCGATGGCCTGAAGGTGGCGCGCGAGCATCTCGAGCCCGGCATCCCGATGCTGGTGCTGGAGACCGCGCTGCCCGCCAAGTTCGCGGCCACCATCCGTGAGGCCACCGGGCGTGGACCCCGAGCCGCCGGCCGCGCTCAAGGGCATCGAGTCGCTGCCCAAGCGATTCGCGGTGGTGCCGGTGGATGCCCAGGTGGTCAAGCGCTACATCGAGACCCACTGCGCATGAGCCGGCCGGGCGCCACGCTGACGCTCGACGAAGCGCTGGCGCGCCTGGCCGAAGGCGCGGCCCCGCACCGCCTCACGGCCATCGAGTCGGTCTCCACCTTCGATGCCCTCGGCCGGGTGCTGGGCACCGATGTGGCGTCCGCGCTCGATGTTCCGCCGGCCGACAACACCTCCATGGACGGCTACGCCATGCGCGCGGCAGACGTGCCCGCCGCGGGCACCGTGCTGCCGGTGTCGCAACGCATTCCTGCCGGCGTGGTCGGCCAGCCGCTCGTGGCTGGCACCGCGGTGCGCATCTTCACCGGCGCCCAGGTGCCTGACGGCGCCGACGCGGTCGTGATGCAGGAGCAGTGCGAGGCACTGGACGGGGATGGCCTCGGTCGAGTGCGCGTGAACACGGTGCCTGCTGCCGGGGCCTGGGTCCGCCGCCGCGGTGAGGACGTGCGCGCCGGCTCCGATGGTGCTGTCGACGGGCACGCGGCTCACGCCGCAGGCGCTGGGGCTGGCAGCGTCGGTGGGCGCTGCGTCGCTGGGCGTGCTGCGGCGCCCGCGCGTGGCCGTCTGCTCCACCGGCGATGAACTCATGATGCCGGGCGAGCCGCTGCGCGCCTGGGGCGATCTACAACTCCAACCGCTTCACCCTGCGCGCGCTCTTGCAGGCCGGCGGCTGCGAACCGCACGACTTCGGCATCGTTCCGGACCGGCTCGATGCCACCCGAGCCACGCTGCGCGAGGCGGCGGCCACCAACGACCTCATCATCACCAGCGGCGGGGTTTCCGTCGGCGAGGAAGACCACCTCAAGCCGGCGATCCTGGCCGAAGGCACGCTGGAGCAGTGGCAGATGGCCATCAAACCCGGCAAGCCGCTGGCCTTCGGCACCGTGCGGCGGGCCGATGGCAGCGCAGCGCTGATCCTCGGTCTACCGGGCAACCCGGTGTCGAGCTTCGTGACCTACCTGCTGTGCGTTTCCACCGTGCTGCGTGCGATGCAGGGCATGGCCTGGGGCCTGCCGCGTGCGTTGCCGCTTCGTGCCGATTTCGACTTTCCCCGGCCTGACAAGCGGCGTGAGTTCCTGCGGGCGCGCCACAACGCGGAAGGCGGGCTCGAACTCTTCGAGAACCAGAGTTCTGGCGTGCTGACCTCGGCGGTCTGGGCCGATGGTTTGATCGACAACCCGCCCGGACAGCCCATCGCGCGCGGTGACACCGTCCGCTTCCTGCCCTTGTCGGAGCTGGTGGCACGATGAAGGTGCAGGTGCGTTACTTCGCGTCGCTGCGCGAAGCGCTCGGTCCCGGCGAGACGGTGGAGATCGCCAGCCCCGCCAACCTGGGTGGCTTGCGCGACCTGCTCTTGGCGCGCGGCGGTCGCCATGCCGAGGCGCTGGCGCGCACGCGTGCCGTGCGCAGCGCGCTCGATCAGGTCATGGCGGATGAGGACGCTGCCCTGGTCGATGGCGCCGAGGTGGCCTTCTTTCCCCCGGTCACGGGCGGTTAGCGCTGAGTCGACGGCCGACCGGCTACCCATGCCCCGCTGCTGAGCGGTGCCAGAATCGCAGCATGGCCCGTGTGACGATCCAGACCGCCGATTTCGACCTCTCCGCCGAGGTGGCCACACTGCGTGCTGGCGACGCCGGTGTCGGCGCCATCGCTAGCTTTGTCGGCACGGTGCGCGACCGCAGCGACGGCAGCGGCGTCAGCGCGATGGAACTCGAGCACTATCCGGGCATGACCGAGCGGGCCATCGAGGGCATGATCGATGCCGCCCTGGCGCGCTTCAACATCCGCGGCGCCCGTGTCATCCACCGTGTCGGCTTGCTGCAACCTGGCGATCAGATCGTGCTGGTGGTGGTCAGCTCGGCCCATCGGGGCACGGCATTCGAGGCCTGCGAGTTCCTGATGGACTACCTCAAGACGCAGGCGCCCTTCTGGAAGAAGGAGCAAACGCCGGAGGGGGCGCGCTGGGTCGATGCCCGGGTGAGCGACGACCGGGCGCTGGCCCGTTGGGGCATCACCGCCTCCAACGCCGCCGATGCAGGTGCCACCCCGGCACGATGAGCGCCTTGCCCTGGACCCACCTGCTGGCCGTGGCCCTGGGCTCGGCCGTGGGCGGCGTGCTCCGTTGGGGCGTGGGTCTGTGGCTCAATCCGCGCTGGAGCGGCTTCCCGCTCGGCACGCTGGTTGTCAACTGCGCCGGCGGGCTGCTGATCGGGCTGGCGCTGGCCTGGTTTCAGCGGGTGCCGGACGAGATGCTGCGCCTGCTGCTGGTCACCGGCCTGCTCGGCGGGCTCACCACGTTCTCGTCGTTCTCGGCCGAGTCGCTGCTGTTGCTGCAACGGGGGCAGTGGAGCCTCGCCGTCGGACACACGCTTCTTCATGTCGTGGGCGCGCTGGCTTGCGCTGCGCTGGGCTACCGCCTGCTGGCGGCCGCGCTGGGTTGATCTGGATCACGGGCGCAGGCGTCCGGCACGTCATCCACGGCTTGAAATGAGGGCCTGAGCGCCTCAGATCCCTCCCAATCGGAGGTCTTTCATGCGTCCAGACAAGTTCACCAGCCAGTTCCAGCAGGCGATCAGCGAGGCCCAGAGCCTGGCGGTCACCAGAGACAACCCCTACATCGAGCCTATCCACGTGCTCGCCGCCATGCTCGCCCAGGACGACGGGCCGCGAGCGCTGCTGGAGCGCGCGGGCGTGCGCCTGCCCGCTTTGCAAACCGCGGTCGACACCGCGCTGAACGGTCTGCCGCAGGTGCAAGGCGGCGAGCCGGTACAGGCCAGCCGCGACCTGGTGTCGCTGTTGCAGGCCACCGAGAAGGAAGCCAGCAAGCGCGGCGACCAGTTCATCGCCAGCGAGATGTTCCTGCTGGCCCTGTCGGACGCCAAGACCGATCTTGGCCGGCATCGTGCGCGGCCACGGGCTCACGCGCAAGGCGCTCGAGATGGCCGTGGAGGCCGTGCGTGGCGGCAAAAGCGTGGACAGCGCCGAGGCCGAGGGCCAGCGCGAAGCCCTCAAGAAGTACACGCTCGATCTCACCGAGCGCGCCCGCCAGGGCAAGCTCGACCCGGTGATCGGCCGCGACGACGAGATCCGCCGTGCCATCCAGGTGCTGCAGCGGCGCACCAAGAACAATCCCGTGCTCATCGGCGAACCCGGCGTGGGCAAGACAGCGATCGTCGAAGGCCTGGCCCAGCGCATCGTCGCCGGCGAGGTGCCCGAGTCGCTGAAGAACAAGCGCGTGCTCGTGCTCGACATGGCGTTGCTGCTGGCCGGCGCCAAGTACCGTGGCGAGTTCGAGGAACGCCTCAAGAGCGTGCTCAAGGAAGTCGCTCAGGACGAAGGCCAGACCATCGTCTTCATCGACGAGATCCACACGATGGTCGGCGCGGGCAAGGCCGAAGGCGCCATCGACGCCGGCAACATGCTCAAGCCGGCGCTCGCACGTGGCGAACTGCATTGCATCGGTGCGACCACGCTCGACGAGTACCGCAAGTACATCGAGAAGGATGCGGCGCTCGAGCGGCGCTTCCAGAAGATCCTGGTGGGCGAGCCCACGGTGGAGGCCACCATCGCCATCCTGCGCGGCCTGCAGGAAAAGTACGAGGTGCACCATGGCGTGGAGATCACCGATCCGGCCATCGTTGCCGCGGCGGAACTGAGCCACCGCTACATCACCGACCGCTTCCTGCCCGACAAGGCCATCGACCTGATCGACGAGGCCGCGGCCAAGATCAAGATCGAGATCGACTCCAAGCCGGAGGCGATGGACAAGCTCGACCGGCGCCTGATCCAGCTGCAGATCGAGCGCGAAGCCGTGCGCCGCGAGAAGGACGAAGGCTCGCAAAAGCGCTTTGCCCTGATCGAGGTGGAGATCGAGAAGCTTCAGCGCGAGGCGGCCGATCTCGACGAGATCTGGAAGGCCGAGAAGGCTGCGGCGCAGGGCTCGGCCACGGTCAAGGAAGAGATCGACCGCATCCGATTCCAGATCGAGGAGTGGAAGCGCAAGGGCGACTTCAACAAGGTGGCCGAGCTGCAGTACGGCAAGCTGCCCGAGCTGGAGAAGAAGCTCAAGGACGCGCAGGCCAAGGAATCGAAGAAGGGCGCGACCAAGGGCAAGCCGCAGCTGCTGCGCACCATGGTCGGCGCCGAAGAGATCGCGGAAGTGGTGGCGCGTGCCACGGGCATCCCGGTGTCCAAGCTGATGCAGGGCGAGCGCGACAAGCTGCTGCAGATGGAGGCCAAGCTCCACGAGCGCGTGGTCGGCCAGGACGAGGCGATCAGCGCGGTGGCCAACGCCATCCGCCGTTCGCGCTCAGGGTTGTCCGATCCGAACCGGCCGACGGGGTCATTTCTGTTCCTCGGCCCCACGGGCGTGGGCAAGACCGAGTTGTGCAAGGCCCTGGCGGACTTCCTGTTCGACAGCGAGGACCACCTGATCCGCCTGGACATGAGCGAGTTCATGGAGAAGCACTCGGTTGCCCGCATGATCGGCGCGCCCCCGGGCTACGTGGGTTACGACGAAGGTGGCTATCTCACCGAAGCCGTGCGTCGCAAGCCCTACAGCGTGCTGCTGCTCGACGAGGTCGAGAAGGCGCATCCGGACGTGTTCAACGTGCTGCTCCAGGTGCTGGACGATGGCCGCCTGACCGACGGACAGGGTCGCACCGTGGACTTCAAGAACACCGTGATCGTGATGACCAGCAACCTCGGTTCGCACCAGATCATGCAGATGGTCGGCCAGCCGAGCGAGGCCATCCGCGACGCGGTGTGGGTCGAGGTGAAGCAGCACTTCCGCCCAGAGTTCCTGAACCGCATCGATGAGACGGTGGTGTTCCATGCGCTCGACGCGAAGAACATCGAGGCGATCGCGAAGATCCAGCTCAAGGTGCTGGAGTCTCGGCTGGAGAAGCTCGAGATGAAGCTCGACGTGTCACCCGCTGCACTGGCCGAGCTCGCGAAGGCAGGCTTCGACCCGGTGTACGGTGCGCGGCCGCTCAAGCGGGCGATCCAGCAACGCATCGAGAACCCGGTGTCCAAGCTGATCCTGGAAGGTCGCTTCGGGCCGAAGGACGTGATTCCGGTCGATGTCGAGGGCGGAGAGTTCCGCTTCTCGCGCGTGGTTCACTGACCCGCTGTGCGCCGAGCCCGCCGGCTCGGCGAAGCGGTCGCTCGTCACGCGGGCGTGTCGAACAGCGGATCCATGCGCTGGATCTGCAGGCGTGCGAGGGTCAGGTTGGCGGTGGTCTTGTCGAGCACGGCATGCAGGGCCAGCGTCGGGTGCTTGGGCACCGGGCGCAGCACCACGTGGTGTGCGCCGAGGGTGATCGCCGCGTCGGGCAGGGCGTGGCCGAAGCCGAGGGCGCGGCAGGTGGCGGTGATGGATGCCATCAATTCGGCGCCGTTGGTGGCCAGATCGTCGGCCGACGGGCTCGCGCCCGCGTGCGCGACGTGTCGGCCGCTGGCCAGCTCGAAGATGCAACAGCTCACCATGCCATTGAGTTCGCTGAGCTGGTGCACGTAGCGTTCCAGCAGATTCTCTGCAGCCGGGCGAGTGCGCGAGGTGGGAATCTCGGGCATCGGCCGCATGCTCAGCGGCATCGGCTGCGTGGCTTCTTCCGCGGTCGATGGTGCGGGAGGCCTCTGGGCAGCGGCACGCTCGGACGCCGGTGCGGGCGCTCGGGGTGCAGCGCCTGGCGGCGGCGCCACCATCGGCGGTGCGGCGTCGGGCATGCGAGGGAAACGCCCTGCCGATGCGCCGGCAGTCCGTGCTGACGCCGCCACCGGCCTTGGCGAACTCTCGCGGATCCGGCTCCAGGTGCCGTTGATGAATCCCCAGGCATCGGCCGGGCGCATGACCTGCGGCGTGGTGCGCACGTTCACGCCGGTGCCGCGTCCCAGCTCCACCCCGAGGTTGGACAGCGTGCCGGCGGCCGACAACGGCAAGCAGCAGCAGATCGCGGTTGTGCCAGGGTCCCGCCACCATGTCGTCGTGCAGCGGCTTGAGGGCTGGACTCGATGGCGTGGGCCGGCAGGTCGCCCACCATGACCACGCCGAGCCGGCTGAACGCCAGCAACGTGCGGGCGAGGCCATGGCGCGTGCCACCGTGTCGGCGTCGGTCTCGGTGGTGTACATGCGCAGCAGCTGTCCGTCGGCGGTGGGCAGTTCGACGAACTCGAGCGTCGCCAGCGCGGTGCCGTAGCCTTGGCGACGAATGAAGAGCTTCTGAATCGCCCGGTGGCTGGCCGCGGCGATGCTGGCCAGCAGCTTGCGCGACGAGCTGGTGCCGATGTCGTGAACGGCGATGTACTCCGGGTTCAGGTGCTCGAACTGCTGCTGCAGCGCCAGCGCCGGCTCGCACGACACGAACAGCTCGCGATCGTTGCCCGCAATCTGGCGGCCGATATCGGCTTTTCACTGGCAAGGTAGTCGTCCTCGTCGCGCGCGAATTGCGTCGGCCATCGACGTCTGCGCGCGGGTGGCCTGCCAACCCTCGGGCGCGGGGTGTGCCGGTCCGGAGACTGGGGTGGTCATGGGCATGTGGCGCGGCACGCCGCAAAGTTTGCGCAAGTCTAGGCTGGCAGAGCCGGGAGGAGATGGTCATGCGAACGTCGATGCTTTCACGGCCGGATCGCACGGAACATCCCTTCGGTGTGCGTCGCGAGCAAGCCACAGGGCCAGGCGCATGGATGTCCGGGTTGCGCGCCGCGCGCCGATAGAATCGATCGCTGAGCCCTGCTCGCGAACGGCGCATCTGCCGGTCCCGCCGCACCTTGACCCACCCCATGCCCTCGCACCGACCCGGTTCTTCCGCTTCGCCGGTGGTGATCGTCGGCGCCGGGCTGGCCGGGCTGACGGTGGCGCTGCACCTGGCCGAGACGGTGCCAGTGATCGTGCTGGCCAAGCGCAACTTCGACGAAGGCGGCCACGGCCTGGGCGCAAGGCGGCATCGTCGGCGTGCTGGGCAGCGACGACAGCATCGCAGTCGCACGTGCGCGACACGCAGGACGCCGGCGCAGGCCTGGTCGACGAGACACGCGCGCGTTTCATCGCCGAGCACAGCGCGAGCGGTGCGAGTGGCTGGTGCGACGCGGCGTGCCGTTCTCGCCCGACGCCGACGGGACCCGCTCGGCCTGCACCTCACGCGCGAAGGCGGACACGCGCGTGCGACGCATCGCGCACGCGGCCGACGCCACCGGCAAGGCGATCCACGAGGCGCTGCTGGCGAGGTCCGCGCGCATCCCGAACATCACGCTGCGCGAGCGCTGGATGGCGCTGGACCTGATCACCTCGCGACACCTCAAGCGTGAGGGGCCGTCCCGCTGCTACGGCATCTACGCGCTGGACATCGACCGTCAGCGGGTCGAGACGCTGCCGGCGCAGGGCCGTGGTGCTGGCCACCGGCGGCGCGGGCAAGGTCTACCGCTACACCACCAACCCGGAAACCGCCACGGGCGACGGCATGGCGATGGCCTGGCGTGCCGGCTGCCGGGTGGCCAACATGGAGTTCATCCAGTTCCACCCCACCTGCCTGTATCACCCGCTGGAGCGCAGCTTCCTGATCACCGAGGCGCTGCGCGGAGAGGGCGGCCGGCTGCTCGTTGCCCGACGGCACGCGCTTCATGCCGGCGCACGATGCCCGCGCGGAGCTCGCGCCGCGCGACATCGTCGCCCGCGCCATCGACTTCGAGATGAAGAAGCACGGTCTGGACAACGTGCTGCTGGATGCCACGCACCTCGGCGAGGCCTTCCTCAAGGAGCACTTCCCGACCATCCATGCCCGTTGCCTCGAACTGGGCATCGACATCGCGCGGCAGCCCATCCCCGTGGTGCCGGCGGCACACTACACCTGCGGCGGGGTGGTCACCGACCTGGCCGGGCGCGCCGATCTGCCGAATCTCTATGCGATCGGAGAGTCGGCCTACACCGGTCTGCACGGGGCGAACCGGCTCGCCAGCAATTCGCTGCTGGAGTGCGTGGTTCTCGGCCACAGCTGTGCCGAGGACATCATCGCGCAGGCACCGACGCAGCCGCTTCTGGCTGTGCCTGAGTGGGACGAAAGCCAGGTCGAGAACGCCGACGAGCAGGTCGTCATTGCCCACAACTGGGACGAGTTGCGCCTGTTGATGTGGAACTACGTGGGCATCGTGCGAACCACCAAGCGGCTGGAGCGTGCGCTTCACCGCATCGAACTTCTGCGCAGCGAGATCGATGACTACTACGCGAATTTCCGCGTGTCGCGCGACCTGCTCGAGCTGAGGAACCTGGTGGACTGTGCCGAGCTCATCGTGCGCTCTGCGCTGAGTCGCCGCGAAAGCCGCGGGCTGCACTTCAGTCGCGACTTCCCGGGAGCGCTGCCGGTGAGCTTTCCGACGGTGCTGGTGCGGCCTCAGGGCCGAACACAGCTATACTAGTGGGCTTTCCCTTGCCACACCCGGGTCAGACGCTTCGGGGTGGCTTTCGCGACCGGAAAACATGGTCGCCATCCACAAGGAGTCTCAATGCGTCACTATGAAATCGTGCTGCTGATCCATCCGGATCAAAGCGAACAGGTTCCAGCCATGCTGGAACGCTACAAGGGTGTCGTCACCGCTGGTGGCGGCAAGGTGCATCGGGTCGAGGACTGGGGCCGTCGCCAGATGGCATACCTGATTCAGAAGCTCGCCAAGGCCCACTACCTGTGCCTCAACATCGAGTGCAGCAAGGAGGTCCTGGCTGAACTCGAGACGGGCTTCCGCTTCAACGACGCCGTGCTTCGCCACCTGACCGTGCTCAAGAGCCAGGCCGAGACCACTCCGTCGGTGATGATGAAGATGGTCGAGAAGGAAGAGTCGCCGCAAGGCGCCGCAGGAGTCGGCGGCCTGAACCGTGCTGATTCTGTCGGCCAAGCTGGACAGAGCGCGGTGCGCTGCGATACACCCCGGCCGGATTGCCCGCCCTTGATTTGAGCCTCAGGCACGAATCGCAGGTCATGCAAGACGGCCAGCCCCGCAAGGTCTCGATGGAGATCAAGGCGCGGGCGATCGGGGAGATCACGCAGCGCGTCGCGCTCTCGAATTGGGAAGCACACACGGCTTTGCCGGCTTCCTCGGTTCCCAGCGCAACGGCCGCGGCATCGTGTTCCATGTGACCGAGCTCGACTGAGGCAATACTCAAGCCACTCGTGTTCGTACCCGGATAGATTTGAAAGAGGTGTCATCATGCCCCCGCCACGTGGTAAAGGTCGGTTCTCCAAGGACCGCAAGCCCAAGCGCAACCAACAATCCCTGCTGTTCCGCCGCAAGCGCTTCTGCCGCTTCACGGTGACCGGCGTCAAGGAAATCGACTACAAGGACATCGACACCTTGCGCGACTTCATCAGCGAGAACGGCAAGATCACGCCTGCCCGTCTGACCGGCACGCGCGCGTTCTTCCAGCGCCAGCTGACGACCTGCATCAAGCGCGCCCGTTTCCTGGCCATGCTGCCGTACAGCGACCAGCACAAGGTCTGAGGAGCGAGACCATGCAAATCATCCTGCTCGAAAAGGTGGTCAACCTGGGCAACCTGGGCGACGTGGTCAAGGTCAAGGACGGCTACGCCCGCAACTTCCTGATCCCGACCCGCGCGGCACGCCGTGCCACCGAAGCCGCGATCAAGGAGTTCGAAGCCAAGCGTGCCGAACTCGAGAAGGCGGCCGCCGAGAAGCTCGCCGCCGCCCAGGCGCTGGGCGAGAAGATGAGCGGCCGCACCGTCCACATCACGCAGAAGGCGGGCGTGGACGGTCGACTGTTCGGCTCGGTGACCAACGCCGACATCGCCGACGCGCTGACCCGGATCGACTTCAAGGTCGCCAAGGCGCAGGTGCGCATGCCCAACGGTCCGCTCAAGACCGTCGGCGAGCACACCGTGACCGTGGCGCCGCACACCGACGTGGTGGTCGAAGTCAAGGTCGTCGTGATCGGCGAGACCGACTGACGCCAGCATCGCCGCAGGTCGTCGCACAAGGCCGGCATCGCCGGGCCATTTTGTTGGCCGTTTCGCCGGCGGGCTGGCACGGCTGTTTCCACCGCAGCTCCCCCGGATTTCCACAGGCTTGCGCACAGGCTGGCACGGCGTACGACTCTTATGATTCCCGCATGTCCGCCGTCTTCGCTCCCACCGATCTCGCCCACCGCCGACAACGCGCCGACGACGAGGTCTCGCGACTGCGCATCCCGCCGCATTCGATCGAGGCCGAGCAGAGCGTGCTGGGCGGTCTGCTGCTCGACAACAGCGCCTGGGACCGCGCCGGCGACCTGCTCACCGACAGCGACTTCTACCGCTACGAGCACCGCCACATCTACGCCGCCATCGGCGCGCTGATCAACGCCACCAAGCCGGCCGACGTGATCACCGTGTTCGAGCAGCTGCAGAGCCTCGGCAAGGCCGAGGAGTGCGGCGGCCTGGTCTACCTGAACGCGCTGGCGCAGAGCGTGCCGAGCGCGGCCAACCTGCGCCGCTATGCGGAGATCGTGCGCGAGCGCGCGGTGCTGCGCAAGCTTGTCGGCGACGAGCGACGAGATCGCCACGACCGCGTTCAATCCGCAGGGCCGCGCGGTGTCGGAGATCCTCGACGAAGCCGAAGGCGAAGATCTTCCGAATCGGCGAAGAAGGCTCGCGGTCGAGGCAGGGCTTCCAGAGCATGGACGCGCTGGTCGTGCAACTGATCGACCGCGTCAACGAACTGCACGAAAACGGCGCCGAGGAAGTGACCGGCGTGCGCACCGGCTTCTTCGACCTCGACCGCATGACCGCCGGCCTGCAGCCGGGCGACCTGATCGTGCTGGCCGCGCGGCCCTCGATGGGCAAGACCGCCTTCGCGCTGAACATCGGCGAATACGTGGCGGTCAACGAAGGCCTGCCGGTGGTGGTGTTCTCGATGGAAATGGGCGCGGCGCAGCTGGCGCTTGCGCATGGTCGGCTCGCTCGGCCGCATCGACCAGCAGCACCTGCGCACCGGCAGGCTGCGCGACGACGAGTGGGGCCGCCTGTCCGAGGCCGTCGAGAAGCTCGGCAAGGTCAGCATGTTCATCGACGAGAGCCCGGCACTGACACCCAGCGAACTGCGCGCGCGGGCGCGTCGGCAGGCACGGCAGTGCGGGCAAGCTGGGCCTGATCATCGTCGACTACCTGCAGCTCATGAGCGGCAGCGGCAGCAGCAGTGAGGAGAACCGCGCCACCGTGCTCGGCGAGATCTCCCGCGGGCTGAAGGCGCCTGGCCAAGGAGCTGCAAGTGCCCGGTGATCGCGCTCTCGCAGCTCAACCGCAGCGTCGAGACCCGCACCGACAAGCGGCCGATGATGAGCGACCTGCGCGAGTCCGGCGCCATCGAGCAGGACGCCGACGTCATCATGTTCATCTACCGCGACGAGTACTACACCAAGGAAGCCTGCAAGGAGCCGGGCATCGCCGAGATCATCATCGGCAAGCAGCGCAACGGCCCGACCGGCACGGTGAAGCTCACCTTCCTCAAGCCCCTGACGAAGTTCGACAACCTGGCTCCCGGCAGCGGCGGCAGCGACGACTACTGATCCCTACCGGAGCCGCCACGCAACGCGCCAACCTTCGGTGCCGCTTGGCACTTGGACGGACACTCGCCAGCCCGCGTTACCAACCCAAGCTGCTGAACTTCGGGTCGGCCACAGATGCGTACCAACCGGTCGAGCGCCGGCTGCGCGTCACGCGCGCGGTGATCCTAGAGCTGTCGCAGATACGGCATGCGTTCTCGCTGGTCACCAGATCGGCAGGCGTGGAACCCGACCTGGACCTCATCGCGCCAATAGCCCGCGAGCGGCTGGGGGCGGTATACGTTTCCGTCACTTCGCTCGACAGCGGGCTTTCGCGCATCCTTGAGACGCGTGCAGCGTCGACGCCGCGGCGTCTGACGACCATCGCCACGCTGGCGCGTGCCGGCGTCATTGCGGGGGTGAGTGTGTCGCCCATCATTCCCTTCATCAGCGAGCCCGAGATCGAGCGCGTGCTCGAAGCCGCAGCGCAGGCCGGTGCCACGTCCGCCTTCATGGTCGTCTTGCGCCTGCCGCGGGAAGTGAATTCCTTGTTCCAGGGCTGGCTGCAACAGCACTTTCCGCAGCGCGCCGAGCGCGTGATGGCACGCGTAAGGGAGATGCGTGGCGGCAAGGACAACGATCCGCGCTTTGGCAACCGAATGAAGGGGGAGCGCGTGTGGGCGCAGTTCTGCAGCAGCGCTTCCACAAGGCCTGTGCCCGACTCGGCCTCGATCGCCAGCGGGTCGAACTGGATCTCACCCGCTTCATACCCCAGCCGCTGCCGCCAGTGGGTGTCGTCAGGCGGAGCTGTTCTAAGCTGCCGCTCAGGCGCTTACGCGCGGAGGGTCAAGCCGCCGGGTGCGCGGCCGCTGCTCGTTCCCAAGGCCACTTGGGTGCCCTTCGTGCAGAAGCGCTGGCGCAGATCGCCGATGGTCTGTCCCAACTCGACGCTGTCCTTGATGCGCGATGCGTGACGCTGCAGAACCAGGCCCGCGAGTTCAATCAACTTGGCGTTCAACGTCTCTGAGCCCTTGTTCATCAGGGCCTTCACGGCTGCTTCGGGCGAACCGGTCACGCTGTGCGTCATCGCCTTCTCGGCCATGCCGCTGATGTTCTGGTGACCCTGTCGGACGATGGCGGCATAGGGCTCGTGGCAGCGAGCGGCCAGGCACATCATGTCGGTGGCCGCCTTGGACACGCAGAATCGCTGCGCCACTTGCCGCGATCCATTCCTCGCCTTTGGGCAGTTCGATCTCCGTGCTGCGAACGCGCGAGAGCAGGGTGATGAGATTGCTGGCGGCTTCGAAGTCGAAGTCGCTCTCACGGATCTCCTGCGCCAGGTCCACGGTCTGCGGAACCGCATCGACGATGCGGCGCTCAAGCAATGACTTCAACACCTCGCCGAGGGCGAGGAAGCGTCGCAGCCGAACGCTCTCCGGTCGACGTTCGGCCGCCAGGGCGAGGTTGGCGAAGTTGCGCACGAAGGCCTTGTTGTCGCGCTGATCGAAGTACAGCACGGCCAGCAGCACCAGCGTCTGGCAGTCGAACATCTTCGAGCTGATGCCGATGCGCACGGTCCGCTCGAGCGCCTGGACGGCTTCATCGGTCTGGCCCATGTAGTAGGCCAGCATGCCCTGTTTCTGCAGACGCGTGATGCTCGCGGGTGTCAGTTTGGTGGCGGTACGGTAGGTCTCCAGTGCCGCGTCCATGTCGCCTTGCTCCACCTGCACGCGGCCCATCACGTCGTAGGCGTCGGCATAGCTCGGCTGCTCGCTGATCAGGCTTTCCAGAGTCCGGCAGGCCTGGCCGAGCTGGCCAGTCTCGAGTTCCACCCGAGCGATGCCGAGCTTCGCCCAGGGCAATGCGTTGGCGGCCTGCACGGCTTCATAGAGTTCTCGGGCCGACGCGTGGTCTCAGGCGCACAAAAAGCTCCGCGCCGATCCGTGCGGCGTACAGCCAGTACTCGGCGCGAGCCGCGAAGCGTGCGCGACAGAGCTCGGCGGCGGTGGCGAAGTCGCTCGCTTCGATCGCGTCGAAGATCGACTTCAGCGTCTGCTTGCGATGGCGGGCCTGCAGCAGCCGCTGCTCCAGCTGCGTGGCGGTGTGGGGCTTGAGCAGGTAGCTGTCCAGCGCCGCCTCTGCGGCCTCGGCCACGCGCGCATAGGAGGCTTCGCCGGTGACCATGACGAACACGGTCGCGTAGGGCAGCAGCTGGGCGCGGCGCAGGTCGTCCAGCAGATCCTGGCCGGACATCGCCGAGTGGTCGAAGTGGTAGTCGCACAGCACGATGTCGAACACGCGGTTCTCGAGCTGGCGGCGGGCATCGAGGGCGCGACTGGTCTGCACCACATGGCCGACGCCCATCTGGCGCAGCATCATGGCAAGGATGCTGCGCGACGTGGGATTGCCGTCGATGATCAGGGCGCGACACGCGCCAATGTCTGGGTAGAGCAACCGGGTCATCGAGGCTTGGGAAAGAGGGATCCGAAGCTTCGATATCGGCAGTTCGCGGGTGCTACTTGAACAGATCCTTCACCCGGTCTGTCCACGATTTGGCATTCGGCGAGTGACGGTCTCCGGAGCTGCGGAACGATTCGTCCAGCTCATTGAGCAATTCACGCTGGCGCTCCGTGAGCTTCACGGGCGTCTCGACCGAGATGTGGCAGTACAGATCTCCCGGGTAGCTCGATCGCACACCCTTCACGCCTTTGCCCCGCAGACGGAAGGTCTTGCCGTGCTGTGTTCCCTCGGGCAATTCGATCTGGGCCGTGCCGCCCAGCGTAGGTACGTCGATGCTGCCACCCAGCGCTGCCGTGGTCAGCCCCACGGGGACGGTGCAGTGCAGGTCGTCGCCGTCGCGCTCGAAGATCTCGTGCTGCTTGACCCGGATCTCGATGTAGAGGTCACCCGGTGGGCCGCCGTTGGTGCCGGGCTCGCCATTGCCGCTGGAGCGGATGCGCATGCCTTCGCCGATGCCCGGCGGGAATCTTGACCTCGAGCGTCTTGGTCTTCTTGATCTTGCCCTGGCCGCCGCAGGCGGGCAGGGCTCGGGGATGACCTTGCCGCTGCCATGGCAGTGCGGGCAGGTCTGCTGGATGCTGAAGAAGCCCTGGCGCATGTGCACCGCGCCAGCGCCATTGCAGGTGGAGCACACCTTGGCGCTGGTGCCGGGCTTTGCGCCGGTGCCGCTGCAGGTGTCGCAGGTGTCCCAGCTCGGGATGCGGATCTGCGTGTCCTTGCCGGCCGCCGCTTCTTCGAGAGTGATCTCCATGGCGTAGCTGAGGTCGTTGCCGCGGTACACCTGCTGGCCGCCGCGCCGCGCCGCTGCCGCCGCCGGTCCGCCCGCACCACCGAAGATGTCGCCGAAGATGTCGCCAAAGGCCTCGGCAAAGCCACCGAAGCCCTCCGCGCCGGGGCCGCCGGGCGGACGCCGCCCATGTTGGGGTCGACGCCGGCATGGCCGTACTGGTCGTAGGCCGCACGCTTTTGCGGGTCGGACAGCATCTCGTAGGCTTCCTTGGCCTCCTTGAAACTTCTCTTCCGACTTCTTGGCATCGTCACCCTGATTGCGGTCAGGGTGGTGCTTCATGGCCAGCTTGCGGTAGGCCTTCTTGATTTCCTCGTCGCGTGGCGTTCTTGGTGACGCCGAGCACTTCGTAGTAGTCGCGCTTTGCCATGGGTTTCTCAGTGTGCTTGAAACGAAACCGCCGCGTGCGAGGGCAGGCCTTCCTGCAAGCCCTGACGCGGCGGAAGTCACGGCGGCCGCCGGAAAGGCGGGCCCCGCCAGCCCGCGGCCGTCGCCAGATCACTTCTTCACTTCCTTGAATTCGGCGTCCACGACGTTGTCGTCGTCGGCCTTGCCGACTTGGCCGCCGCGCTGCGGCTGCATCCGGCCGCCGGCGGCACCGGCCGCGCCGCACCGGCCTGCGCTGCCTGCGCTTCGGCGTACACCTTCTCGCCCAGCTTCTGGCTGGCGGTCATCAGCGCTTCGGTCTTGGCCTCGATCGCGGCCTTGTCCTCGCCCTTGATCGCTTCTTCGACGTCCTTGAGCGCGGCTTCGATCTTCTCCTTCTCGCCGGCGTCGAGCTTGTCGCCGTGTTCGGCCAGGCTCTTCCTCACGCTGTGCGCCATGGCGTCGGCCTGGTTGCGCGCCTGGACCAGCTCGAGCTTCTTCTTGTCCTCGGCCGCATTGAGCTCGGCGTCCTTCACCATCTTCTGGATCTCGTCCTCGCTCAGGCCCGAGTTCGCCTTGATGGTGATCTTGTTTTCCTTGCCGGTGCCCTTGTCCTTGGCGCCCACGTGCAGGATGCCGTTGGCGTCGATGTCGAAGGTCACCTCGATCTGCGGCATGCCGCGCGGCGCCGGCGGGATGCCTTCGAGGTTGAACTCGCCCAGGCTCTTGTTGCCGGAGGCCATCTCGCGCTCGCCCTGGAACACCTTGATCGTCACCGCCGGCTGGTTGTCGTCGGCGGTCGAGAAGGTCTGCGCGAACTTGGTCGGGATGGTGGTGTTCTTGGCGATCATCTTCGTCATGACGCCGCCCAGGGTCTCGATGCCCAGGCTACAGCGGGCGTGACGTCGAGCAGCAGCACGTCCTTGCGGTCGCCGGCCAGCACCTGGCCCTGGATGGCGGCGCCCACGGCCACGGCTTCGTCGGGGTTGACGTCCTTGCGCGGCTCCTTGCCGAAGAACTCCTTGACCTTCTCCTGCACCTTGGGCATGCGGGTCATGCCACCGACCAGGATCACGTCGTCGATCGAACCCACCGCCACACCAGCGTCCTTGATGGCGGTGCGGCACGGCGCGATGGTGCGCTCGATCAGTTCTTCCACCAGCGCCTCGAGCTTGGCGCGCGACAGCTTGATGTTCAGGTGCTTCGGACCCGACGCATCGGCCGTCACGTACGGCAGGTTGATGTCGGTCTGCGCGCCGTTGGACAGCTCGATCTTGGCCTTCTCGGCCGCTTCCTTCAGTCGCTGCAGCGCCAGCACGTCCTTGGACAGGTCGACGCCTTGTTCCTTCTTGAACTCGGCAATGATGTAGTCGATGATGCGCTGGTCGAAGTCTTCACCGCCCAGGAAGGTGTCGCCATTGGTCGACAGCACTTCGAACTGCTTCTCGCCGTCGACGTCGGCAATCTCGATGATGGAGATGTCGAAGGTGCCGCCACCCAGGTCATAGACGGCGATCTTGCGGTCGGCCTTCTGTCCGATGCTTGTCCAGGCCGAAGGCCAGCGCGGCGGCCGTCGGCTCGTTGATGATGCGCTTCACGTCCAGCCCGGCAATGCGGCCGGCGTCCTTGGTGGCCTGGCGCTGGGCATCGTTGAAGTACGCAGGCACGGTGATCACTGCTTCGGTCACCGCTTCGCCGAGGTAGTCCTCCGCGGTCTTCTTCATCTTGCGCAGCACCTCGGCGCTGACCTGCGGCGGCGCGAGCTTCTGGCCACGAACCTCCACCCAGGCGTCGCCGTTGTCGGCCGCTGCGATCTTGTAGGGCATCAGGTCGATGTCCTTCTGCACTTCCTTCTCGGTGAACTTGCGACCGATCAGGCGCTTCACCGCGTACAGCGTGTTGCGCGGGTTGGTCACGGCCTGGCGCTTGGCGGAGGCACCGACCAGCACTTCACCGTCTTCCTGGTAGGCAATGATCGACGGCGTGGTGCGCGCACCCTCGCTGTTCTCGATGACCTTGGTGGTGTTGCCTTCCATGATCGCCACGCACGAATTGGTCGTGCCGAGGTCGATGCCGATGATCTTTGCCATGAGATTGCTCCTGAAGTCTGAAAACTGGATGTGTTCGAGTTGTGGATAACCGAGCGCTTTTCAAGGGTGCGCGGGCTGTGCACAGCCCGCCGAACCTTTACTTCGGCCCCGCCACCGTGACCAATGCCGGACGCAGTACCCGGTCAGCGATGAGGTAGCCCTTCTGCAGCACCGTCACCACGGTGTTGGCCTCCTGATCGGCGGGAACCACGCTGATGGCCTGATGCTGATGGGGGTCGAACTTGGCGCCGGCAGCCGGGTTCATCTCCACCACCTTGTTGCGCTCGAGCGCGGCGGACAGCTGGCGCAGCGTCGCATGCACACCCTCCAGCAGTTGTTCGTTGGTCGCGTTCTGGATGGCGATGGCGGCTTCCAGGCTGTCCTTCACCGGTACGAGGCTGTCGGCAAAGCTTTCGACCGCGTACTTGCGAGCCTTGGAGACTTCTTCCTCTGCCCGGCGACGGGTGTTTTCGGCTTCAGCCTTCGCGCGCAGGAAGGCATCGGACAACTCGGTGTGCTTGGCCTCGAGTTCGGCCATGCGCGCGGCGAACTCGGCCGGCGGATCGGCAGGAGTGGCGACTGGTGCGGTGGGCTCCGAGTCAGTGGCGGAGGGGGGCGGGGTCTCGTGACTGGACATGGTGGGGTCGTGCGTGTGCAGCAGTGCACCTGGGGCATTGCCCTCTGATTCAAGAGGGGAATGGGGTGGAAATAGCGAACTTTTTTCGCGATGGGTGATCGTCGCCGATCTTCCCCGGCGTTCATTCAGGTTCGATGGAGGCGCTCCAGCGCTGCCAGTCGGCCAGGTCGCGCCGGTCCCGCTTCGTGGGGCGGCCCTGCTCCAGAGCGTGGGCAGGTTCGATACCCATGCGGCGTTGCTCTGCCACTCGGGCGCGCATTGCGATACTTTCGGATGTCTCCGAATAGAGGGCCTGAGCCTGGGGAGCCGGGCCGCGCAGGCTGCTCAGCCCGAGGACGACCACGGTGCAGGCGGCCGATCCCTGGCGGAACTCGATGCGATCGGACAGTCGCACCTCTCGCGATGCCTTGGCCACCTGGCCGTTCACCTGCACGCGACCCTTGGCGATCTCGTCAGCGGCGAGGCTTCGCGTCTTGAAGAAGCGCGCGGCCCAGAGCCATTTGTCCAGGCGAACCCGCGGCAAGGAATCTTCGGATGACATCAGCCGGGATTGTGGGCCAGAGGAATCCAGGCCCGGGCGTCCAGCCCGGTCAGGGTGCCGCCAGTCGTGCGGTTTTCGAGGGCCAGTCGGCCGCCGAGGCTGCGCACGATCTCCTGGCAGATGGCCAGCCCCAGACCGGTGCCGCGATGCGGATCGCCCGGGGCGCGGCCGGTGGAGAACGGCTGAAAGAGGCGCTGTCGAAGTTCCTCGCTGATGCCGGCCCCGCTGTCCGAGACGGTGAGCTCGGCGGAGTCACCCCGCACCTGAAGCCGCAGGTCCAGCCTGGAGCCGACCGGGCACTGGCCGATCGCGTTGTGCAGCAGGTTGCGGGTGAGTTCGCGCAGGGCCCAGTCGTGCGAGCGCACGAGGACCGGTCCCTCGTCGAGCGCCACTTCGAAGTCCAGCTGGCGCTCGGCGACCAGTGGCGCCAGGTCCAGGGCCACGCCGCGCACGATGGGGCCCCAGTCGACCACCGGCGCATCGTCCTGCTGACGAAGCTGTTCCACCTTGGCGAGCGCCAGCATCTGGTTGGCCAGTTCGGTGGCGCGCTCGACGGTGTGCTCGATCTCCTGCAGGGCCTGCGTGGCCGGCGCGTCGCCGCGTCGCGCCGACTGCACCTGCGTCTTCAGGACCGCGAGCGGCGTTCGCAGCTGATGGGCGGTGTCGCGCACGAATCGCTTCTGGTGCTCGAGCAGGTGGGCCAGGCGGCCCATCACCTGGTTGGTCGCATCGAGCAGGGGCACCAGTTCGCGCGGCGCGCCCTGCGTTGGCAGCGGCGCCAGGTCGTTTTCGGCGCGGGCACTCAACCGCTCGCTCAGGTCGCGCACCGGGCGGGTCGCTCGTTGAACCACCCAGACCACCACCGCGGTGATCACGATGAGCAAAGCGGCCTGCCGCCACAGCGTGTCGAACAGCAACTCGCGCGCCAGCGTCTGGCGCAGTTCCAGCGTCTCGGCCACCTGGATGGTGGCCATGCCCGCGCCGGCGGTGCTGGCCACCGGCTGCAACAGCACCGCCACGCGCACCGGCATGCCGCGGTAGTCGTCGTCGTAGAAGTCGACCAGCGCGGCATAAGGGCCCTTGACCGGCAGCGTGCCGCGCCAGGGCGGCAGGTCTTCGAAGCCGGAGACCAGCTCACCGGAGAAGCCGCTGACCTTGTAGAACATGCGGCTGCGGTTGTCCGCCTCGAAGGGCTCGAGCGCCGAGTAGGGCAGGGTGGACTGCACCCGCAGATCGTTGCTGCTGCCCGTGACCTGCAGCAGTTCGCCGATCGACTTGGCGCTGGCCAGCAGTGTGCGGTCGTAGGCCGTGTCGGCCGCGCGGAGTGCTCGCGCATAGAGGCTGAAGGCATTGGCGATCACCAGCACCAGCACCGGCAGCAGGATGCCCAGCAGCAGCCGGCTGCGCAACGAGCGACTGGTCGACACGTTCGCCGGACCGCTCATGCCGCGGCCTTCAGCAGATAGCCCAGACCTCGCAGAGTCACCAGTTGCACGGCCACAGGCGCCAGCTTCTTGCGCAGCCGGTAGGCGACCACCTCGATGGCCTCGGGCTGCACTTGCGATTGGCCCGGGAACACCGTCTCGAACAGCCGCTCCCGGGCAAGCGCCTGTCCGGGGCGCTGCAGCAGCGCGCGCAGCAGTGCCGCCTCGCGGGGCGCCAGGTCCATCACCTCGCCGCGGCAGTAGATCGCTCCGCTCTCGCCATCGCAGCGCAATCCGCAGTACTCGGACGTGCCCGTCTCTGCAGTCGGCTCCGACAGGCCCGCTGCGCGACGGCGGGCCAGGGCGCGAATGCGGGCCTCGAGTTCGTCGAGGTCGAAGGGTTTGGGCAGGTAGTCGTCCGCGCCGGTGTTCAAGCCCAGGATGCGATCACCGACCGTGCCGCGTGCTGTCAGGATCAGCACGGGTGTGCTCAGGCCAGCAGCGCGGGCCTGCGACAGCACTTCGAGCCCATCCAGGCCAGGCAGACTCAGGTCGAGCACCACCACGTCGGGCAAGCTCGCCTGCCAGCGATCGAGCGCGCGCGCGCCGTCGGCGCAGACGACGACCTGCATGTCGCGGCGCTCGAAGCTGCGTTGCAGCGTCGTGCGCATGGCGGCGTTGTCTTCGATGAGCAGGAGTTTCATGGCGGTTCGCACTCGATGCCTTGAGTTGCGGGCGCCATTGTCGCGCGCAGTGGCAGCTTCGACGCGATTCTGCTCAGTCAGCCGGCTGCGGCCAGTTCCCGCATCAGTCGGGCCACCTCAGCCGCAGGAGGCAGGTCTGGGGTGCGCAGGGCAGCCTGCCCTGGCGATCAAAGAGAAAGGCCTGCGCCGTGTGGCGATCCACGCCGCTGGCGCGACCCCGAAGAAGGTCGAGCAACGGGTCCACATCACGGGGGCTCGGCAACGCGGCCAGCCATTGCGAAGGCCGGGCGCCAAAGCGCCGCAACCAGCCTGTCAGCGCAGGCAGATCGTCGCCCAGCGGATCGATCGAGATCGACAGCAGCCTCAGCCCTTGTCGGGTGTCCTGGGGCGTGAGCAGCGCTTGCACGTCGGCAAAGATGGCGCCTTGGATCGGACAGGTCGCGCTGCAGCCGGTGAACATGAGCTGGACCGCCGTGACGTGCCCCTGGAGAAGATCGCGCAAAGGGCGCGATGGGCCGCGTGTGGGCGTCACGCCCAGCTGCGCTGGCAGCGTGGCACGCGGTGTCACGGGGCCGTACGCCGAATGGGACATGGCCGAAGCAGGCGTCATCGCCACACCGATGAAGCCCGGCACAGGCGACGAGAGCGCGGCGTCGGTGCAGTCCGGGTGAGGTGCCGTTCGTGTTGCGCAAGGCGGTTCTCAATTCATTGGGCCGTGAGGTGGAGCCACAGCGCGCGGCAATCGGAGGCGTCAAGGGCATAGCGCGGCATGGTGCTCGGGGTGACGATGTAGGCGGGATCGATCCCTGTGGTGAGCAGCTTGCAGAACGCTGCTTCGTCATAGCGCGATGGCGGTCCGCCGCGTCGTCGGGCCTCTCGCGTGAGCGAAGCGGCATTCAGCACGGGACCATAGGCCGCCGCGCTGGCGTTGGACGACGTGGTGTTCGTGCCTTGCGCAGCCGAAGGCGCCGGCAGATGGCAGTTCGCACATCGGCTCGCCTGGGGCGGCAGGGCGTTCGCATGGCCCACGATCTTGCCGCTCAGCGGCAACTCACCGTGGAACAGCCGCTTGCCCCGTTCTGCATCCTGCGCGAAGGTCCGGCCGGACGACAACAGGCCGCACGCCAGCGCCGCAACGCCCCCGATCGAACGCAAGCCTGGCAGGTGATGCGTCATGCGCCTCACTGCGTGAACAGTCGGTTGGCCGGAATGGCGACATAGGTGAGCGTGCCTGGCAGTCGCCAGCGCAACTGCATCACCGCGCCGCCGCCGCGTTCGTAGTACTCGACGCGCACGGTGTAGCGCTGACCGGCGGTCAGGCTGACGTTGCCGCTGGTGTTGGTCGTTGGCGAATGGTCGGTCCAGTTGTTGATCACCTGCACGCCGTTCACCCACACCCGCACGCCGTCGTCGGAGTAGGTCTGGAAGCGGTAGGTGCCGCTGGTGGTGGGCGCGATCGTTGCCGGTCCAGCGCACCGAGAAGTTGTCGGCTGTTCACGCCGGGGCCGCGGGGACGCCGTGCCCCAGTTGAAGTTGATGGCCTCGGCTCGCGTGAGCGCGGCGGTGCCGCTGAGCGTCGCATTGTTGAAGTAGCTGCCCAGCAGCCCGTTCCTGTCACAGGCGACGGCGCCGCACCTTCTTCGCTGCCGATCTCGCGCAGGTAGGCCACCAGGTTGGCCAGATCGGCATCGCCGATGCGTCACGCTGTTGTGGGCGCGCACCGCCGCCTCGAGCGTGGCTGCCGAGCCGTCGTGCAGGTAGGGCGCCGTGGCCCACACGTCGCGCAGCGTCGGCACGTCGATGCCGGTCAGCGCCGCGCCCAGCGCTGGCCGCTGCTGGCCTTGAGCGTGCCGACGTTGCTGCAGCGTGTTCGGCGCCGCTGCTGGTGAAGGCCGTGCCGCGCGTGGCAGGAGGCGCAGTTCGGCTGGTGAAGACCGCGCGCGCCTGCGGTCGCCGCGGCCGACAGCGTGCTCGGCGCCGGGGCGGAACGGGCTCGGCGTCGAAGGCTGTTCAGCGAAGCCACATAGGCCGCCAGCGCGTCCAGGTCGCGCCGACACGCCGGCCTTGGCGGTCGCCCAGCGGCTGGCTGCGCGTGCCGGCGTTGAACTGCGCGTCGCGTCATCAGCCCGGTGCCGCCGGCGAGGCGCGGATCTGGCCCTCGAAGTCCTGCACCTCGTCGAAGTTGCCGCTCCAGTGCAGGAGGCCCTGGCCCACCGCCGCGCCGCGCAGGCTGATGGTGTTGCGCAGGCCTTCGCCGAAGCCGGTGAGGTCCCACACGCGGCCGTCGTGGCCGCCGTCGTTGTGGCAGGTGGCGCAGCTCATGTAGCCGTCGCGCGCCAGGCGCGTGTCGCGGGCGTCGTAGAAGAGGCTGCTTGCCCTGCAGCACCTTGGCCGTCAGCTTCTCGGTCGCCACCGCAGCGACGCGCGGCCACCGGCGGTCACCACGGTCTCGCCGAAGTTCACCAGCCGGGCCAGGTCGAACACGCCCAGCGTGCGGTCCATGAAGTTGTTGACGATACAGGCGCAGGCCGTCGGCCGAGACGGCCAGGCCGTCGCGGCGCACGCCCGGCATCGAAGCGCAACAACTCGCTGCGGCCGACCGGATCGACCACGGCCATGCTGCGGCTGGTCTCCAGGGCCACGAACAGGTAAGCCCCGGTGGGATGGAAGACGGCGGCGCTGGCCAGGCTGGCGTTGTCGTGGTCGACGCGCGCGCCGGCGTCTTCTGCCAGCGTGGCCAGGTCGATGCGCGAGCTGATCGCGCGCACCGTGTTCTGGAAGTCGAGGTTGCTGCGCCGTCGCGCAGCGCTGCCGCGCTTGATGTTGTCCTGCTTGGACGGCACCCAGGCGCTGCGGCCGTCGGGCGAGATCACCGCCGCGGCCGAGGTAGTTCGGGCATGCCGCGGCCCTGGACGGTGGAGTCGGGCCGCTCGCTGTGCTCGCAGCACGATGGTGCGCTCGACGGCCAGCGTGGCGGCGTTCAACACCACGCACCTCGCCGCCCCGCGGTGCTGCCGGCGACCTCGGTCTGCACGCGTGGCCGTGCCTTCGCCGGGCAGCGGCGGCGCTGATGAAGCGCGACACCAGCAGCCGGTCACTGCCGGCGCGTCACCGACAGGTGGCGCGGATTGGGCCCGACGATCTGCGCTGCCGAGCACGGCGCCGCTGGCAGCGTCCAGCTGCAGCGACCTGGCCGGTGCCTTCGAGCGCGACGAACGCCGCGCTGCCGTTCGGCGCGAAGACCAGGCCGAAGGGCATCGAGGCGCGCGGCAGCGGCGACGGTCTGCACGACGGCCAGGGTCGATGCGTCGATGACGCTGATGCTGGCGCTGCCCTTGTTCATGACCCAGACCCGGCCGTCGGGCGCGACCGCCACCGTGCGCGGCGCCGTGCCCACCGGCGATCTCGGCCAGCTTGCTGGCCAGTCACGGCGTCGAAAACGCTGACGGCTGTTGTTGTCCTGGTTGATGAGCCAGACGCGCGGCGTTGGCGCCAGCCCGGTCCTCCATCACCACATTGCGTCGAGTGCGTCGGACGCGGCCGAGCTAGCGCGCGGCGCTGTAGATCGCCTGCGTGAAGGTCGCAGGTCTGGACCGCGCCGCGGCCGTCGGTCACGGTCACGTCACGGTGTACAGGCCCGCGGCAGAGTAGACATGGGTTGCGCTCGGGCGAGGCAGATGTCGGCCGTCGGGCGTGCCGTCGCCGAAGTTCCATCGGTATCTCAGGTTGGCGCCACCACTGGTGCTGGCGGTGAGCGTGACCGTGCTGCCGGCCACCGCCGGTGGTGCCAGCCACCGGATTGATCGTGACCGGTGGCCGCGGTGATCGTCCAGGTGAAAGTGCGACTGGCGACGCCGCCCCGCGCCGTCGCTCACCTGACCGCTGACGTTGAAGCTGCTGCCTGCCGCGGGCGTGCCGCCGGTGATGGGCCCGGTTGCTCGCGTTGATGGCGATGTCCTGCGGGCAAGCCGGTTGCGCCGAGTAGCGTGAGCGCGTCGCCATTCGGGTCCGTGCCACTGAGCCGCCAGCGAGACCGTCTGCCTACCGTGCTGCTCTGGTTGCGCGATGGCGGCCAGCGTGGGTGGCTGGTTGGGCGGCGGCGCCGTGTTGAACAGCACCGTCTTTTCGGTGCGTTGTCGCCCAGCGTGGGCGAAGTTGCCCTGTGCCACCTGAGTCCAGTTCACGCCATCGATGCTGGTGAGGAAGCGCCACTGCGCGATGGTGCCGTTGGCGACGCCCGTGCGCGGCAGGTAGCGGAAGCCGCCGAGGCGTGCGGCGACGCCCATGTTCACGGTGAATGTGTGTGGATGCGGCGGGCTCGCGGCCTGCCATTGGGTGTGCCAGATGCGTGGCGGGGTTGCCGTCGATGGCGTTCGTGGCCGCGCCGTTCTCGCCGGCGAGTTCCGCGCTGTCTGCGGTGGCGGTCCAGCCGTTGCGCGGCGATGCGCTGCGCCGCGCGGTGTCGAGCAGATTGAACTCGGCCATCGAGGTCCACGGATTGCCAGTCACCTCGCTCAGCGCTTCGAGGCGCACGAACTGCACGCCAGCGCCGCGGGCGGTGACGGTCCAGACCAAGGTCGGTGCTGGTCGTGGCGGTGGCATTGCTCGCAGACAGGGTGACCTTGTAGCGGCCGGCTGCGGTCGGCATGCCGCTGATGCGTGCCGGTGGCTGGCGTTGATGCTCAGGCCCGGCGGCAGGCCGGTGGCTGCGTAGCTGGTGCGCGCCGGTCACGCTCAAGGGCAGGTTGACGCCGGCGCTCGTGCAGACTGCGCCTGGTCGCCGGGATTGCGTGATCTTCGGCGCGCCGGCGCCGGTGATCTGAACGATCGCGCGACACCGACGGCACGCCATCGGCGTTCATCGCGAACAGCATGTAGTGGCCCGGCAGCACGACGCCGGGATTGGATGGGATGTCGAGCTGGTAGGTGTTGCTGCTGCTCGTGGTGAAGCTGCAGCGGGATGCGGCGCTGATCGTTGTTCACCGCATGCGTGGTCGATGACAGCCGCACCAGCGAGAAGCTGGTGATGGCCGCATTGGTGGTGACAGCGATGCGCGTGCCGTGCGTGGCCGTGGGTCGGCGCTGCGGTGATGACGGGACGTGTGGCCGGCGTGCCGTCGTCGTTGAGCAGGTAGTGCGGTGTGAGGATCTGCAGGTCGGGGTGGTTGGCCGCGCAGCCCTGGCCGCACAAGCCGCCGCCGGCCGACATGACGCGCGCGTCGGGCAGCAGCAAGGCCACGCTGTGGTAGTTGCGGCCCACGGCGATCGGGGGCATCAGCGTGAAGGTTTCGGTGGCCGGGTCGAACAGTTCGGGGCGCAGGACGGCGTTGTTGTCGGTGAAGGCATTGGCGTAGGTCTGCCCGCCCACGATCACGCACCTGGCCGTTGGGCAGCACCACGCTGTTGTGGAACACGCGCGGGTAGGCCATCGGCGCGAGCTTGCGCACCACGGCACCGTCGTTCACGTCGATGACGTAGGCGTTGGCGTTCGCATTGGTGCCCTCGTAGGCGGGGCCACCGCCGACCTTGAGGATCTTGCCGATGTCGTACATGACGGCATTGCCGTTGACGCTGAACTGGTCGTCACCGCGCGGGCCGGCTGGCGCGACGCTGCCAGCGCCCTGAGTGCCCAGCCAGTGCATGTTGATGCCCGGACCCGCGTGGAACACGCGGCCGTTGGGTGCAGGGAACAACCAGAAATGGCTGTCGCCGCCGAAGTTGCGCGAGGGATCGGCAGACAACATGCTGTCGATCGGAACGCCAGTGAGCCGGCGCCATCCATTGGCTTCGGTCCAGACCTCGCCGTGCTTGTTGCCCACGCCGCCTGACCACGAACCGCCCAGGGTGAAGACCGACCCGTCCTCGAGCACGCAGTTGGCCTGGTAACCCCGCGGGATGGTCATCGTCGCGGCGGTCGACCAGGAATTCGTGACCGGGTTGTAGATGCTCGTCTTGCCGGAGTCGATGCCGCCGTTGACCAGCAATCGGCCGTCTGGCAGGTTGCTGGTACCGGGGCAGAACATGTTGTGCCCCGTATTGCTCACAAGCGTCTCGGTCGCGAGGTTGGTGGCGGGATCGAAGATGGTCGTGTAGGTCTGGCCAGGTGGCACTGAACGAGAAGCGAGTCTCCGAAGACCACAGCACGACCCGGCCGTTGGGCAGGTTGGCGGCGGCAGCCGGCACCAGCGACAGATGGATGAGGTTCGACCACTGTCCGGCGCCCGGTGGCGCCGTGGCGGTGGCCGACTTGCGAGGCTCGGCATTCGTCTGCGCGGACGCGCTGGAGTCGGGATCGCCGCCGCCGCAGCCCGCGAGTGCCAGCGTGATCAGGAGCGCGGCGATGGCGGGAATCGGCGCCGCGAGCAATTCGCAAGTCTGGTTCGAACGGGATGAACCGTGCGCGTGTTTCCCGCTGCTCGCTTGCTGCATGCCATGTTTCCGAAACAAAATGAAACGCGAGTGTCAGAGGGCATCGAACTTCCACAAATCCCCGATCTGCGGGTCGAGGGGTCAGCGGAACGCTGGGCGCCATGGCGTGATGCGCGCGCAGCACCCTGGTGTTTGTCCTAGGTGATTGGACAGCCGACTGACAGGCAATGCACCGAACATCCAGTCTCGTCAGCAGACCCACACAAGGAGACACCGCATGCGTCGCGACACCTTCCTCAAGACCCTGGCCGCGCTGGCCGCCGCAGGCACCTGGCCGCTGACGGCTCGGGCTGCAGCCAACCTCAAGATGATGATTCCCGCCAACCCGGGCGGCGGCTGGGACTCGACGGGCCGCGCGCTGGGCAAGGCGCTGCAGGAAGCCGGCGTGGCGTCCTCGGTCAGCTTCGACAACAAGGGTGGCGCTGCCGGCGCGCTGGGCCTGGCCCAGTTCGTCAACGGCAGCAAGGCCGACCCCAACGCCATGATGACGATGGGCGCGGTCATGCTCGGCGGCATCATCACTGGCAAGCCGCCGGTTTCGCTCTCGCAGGCCACGCCGCTGGCGCGTCTGACCAGCGAATACAACGTCTTCGTGCTGCCGGCGGCTTCGCCGCTCAAGACGATGAAGGACGTGATCGACCAGCTCAAGAAGGACCCGGGCAGCGTCAAGTGGGGCGGCGGCTCGCGCGGATCGACCGAGCACATCGCGGCGGCCATGATCGCCCGCGAGGTTGGTGTCGATCCGGCCAAGATCAACTACGTGGCGTTCCGCGGAGGCGGTGAGGCCACGGCGGCCATCCTGGGCGGCAACGTCACCGTGGGTGGCAGCGGCTACAGCGAGTTCGCCGAGTACATCACCGCCGGCAAGATGCGCGCGGTGGGCGTCACCTCCGACAAGCGGATCAAGGGCATCGATGTGCCCACGCTCAAGGAGCAGGGCATCAATGTCGTCATCGGCAACTGGCGCGGTGTGTACGGCGCCCCTGGCATCACGGCCGATCAGCGCAAGGCGCTGACCGAGATGATCGTCAAGGCCACCAAGACCAAGTTCTGGGTCGAAACCTCCGAGAAGAACGGCTGGACCCCTGCGCTGATGACTGGCCCCGAGTTCGAGAAGTTCGTCGACGATGAGTTCGCCAGCCTGCGGGCGGTGATGGCCAAGTCCGGAATGATCTGATGAACCGCCAGACGCTGGTGGGTGCCGGCGCTCTGGCGCTCGGCGCCGTGCTCGCGGCCGGCGCCACGCAGATCAGTTCCGAGGCAGGCTACGGCGGCGTCGGGCCGAACTTTCTGCCCTGGGTCGTCGCCACCGCCCTGGTGCTGTGTGGCGGCTTCCTGGTGTGGGAGTCGCGCACCGGCGGCTTTCGGGTCATGGAAGAACCGTCCGGCAGCGAGTCCGGCCACTGGCCGGGCTTCGTCTGGGTGTCGATCGCCATCCTGCTCAACGCGTTCCTGATCACCACCATCGGCTTCATCCTGAGCTGCACGCTGTGCTACGTGCTGGCGGTGCGCGGCTTCATGTCGGCCGATGACCGGCTCGATCTGGGCGTGCGCGCCTGGGTGATCGACATCCTGGCGGGCTTCGCGATCTCGGCCCCGGTCTACTGGATGTTCACCAAGCTGCTCGCCATCAATCTGCCGGGCCTCACCGAGACAGGATGGCTGTGATGGACATCTGGCAGCAACTCGTCCAGGGCTTCATCACCGCGGGCACACCCATCAACCTGCTGTGGGCGCTGGTGGGTTGCACCATCGGCACGGCCGTCGGTGTGCTGCCCGGCATCGGCCCGGCCACCGCAGTGGCCATGCTGCTGCCGATCACCTTGAAGGTCGAACCGACCGCGTCGATGATCTTCTTCGCCGGCATCTATTACGGCGCGATGTACGGAGGTTCGACCACCTCGATCCTGCTGAACACGCCGGGCGAGGCCGGGTCCATGGTCACGGCCATGGAAGGCAACAAGATGGCCAAGAACGGCCGTGCCGGGGCCGCATTGGCCACCGCCGCGATCGGTTCGTTCGTGGCCGGAACGATCGCCACGGTGGCGGTGACCTTCTTCGCGCCCGTCGTGGCGGAGTACGCGGTTCGGTTGGGACCACCGGAGTACTTCCTGCTCATGGTGCTGGCGTTCTGCACCGTGAGTGCCGTGCTGGGCAAGAGCACCTTGCGAGGCCTCACCTCGTTGTTCATCGGCCTCGCCATGGGGCTGGTCGGTCTGGACCAGATCACCGGCCAGGCCCGCTACACCGCCGGCGTGCCCGAACTGCTCGACGGCCTGGAGGTCGTGCTGATCGCCGTGGGCCTGTTCGCGGTGGCCGAGGCACTCTATGCGGTGCTCTACGAGGGGCGCACGGTCGAGACGCAGAACAAGCTCACGCGGGTGCACATGACCGCGTCCGACTGGCGGCGCTCATGGCCGGCCTGGCTGCGCGCCACCGGCATCGGCTTTCCGTTCGGCTGCATTCCGGCGGGGGGCAGCGAGATCCCCACCTTCCTGAGCTATGCCACCGAGAAGAAGCTCTCCAAGCACAAGGAAGAGTTCGGCACCACCGGTGCCATCGAGGGCGTGGCGGGGCCGGAGGCCGCCAACAACGCGGCCATCACGGCCACGCTGATTCCGCTGCTCACGCTGGGCATTCCGACCTCCAACACCACGGCGATCCTGCTGGGCGCTTTCCAGAACTACGGCATCCAGCCTGGCCCGCAGCTGTTCGAGAAGAACGCGGCGCTGGTGTGGGCGCTGATCGCGTCGCTCTACATCGGCAATGTGATGCTGCTGGTGCTCAACCTGCCGCTGGTCGGCCTGTGGGTGAAGCTGCTGAAGATTCCCAAGCCGCACCTCTACGCCGGCATCCTGATCTTCGCGACCGTGGGTGTCTACGGCATGCGCCAGTCCGCCTTCGACCTGGTGCTGCTCTACGCGATCGGTCTGCTGGGCGTGGTGATGCGGCGCTTCGACTTCCCTACCGCGCCGGTGGTGGTGGGCATGATCCTCGGGCCACTGGCTGAAGCGCAGATGCGCAATGCGCTGTCGATCGGCGAGGGGCACTGGGGCGTGTTCCTGCAGCGTCCGGGTTCGGTGGTGCTGATCATCGTGATCGCCCTGGTCGTCTTCCTGCCGCGACTGCTGCGCCTGCGACGCAAGCTGCGCCGGGCGCCCTGAGCGTGCGCGCGCGCCAAGGCCCATCCGAGGCCTTGGACCCGCCGGAATACAGCCGTCAGTCGGCGGCGCCAGCGGCGAGCGCACGCTGGCGCTGTGCCTGCCGTGCTGCTGTGTCGGCGGGCAAGACCGGCCAACCCTGCATGTGGCCAATGGCAATGTCGGCCAGCGCCGCGATCCAGGGGTGGCTGTCGTTGAGGCACGGGATGTAGTGGAACTCTTTCCCGCCCGCGTGCAGGAAGGCCTCGCGCGCTTCCTGGTCGATCTCTTCCAGAGTCTCCAGGCAATCCGCGGTGAAGCCCGGGCACATCACATCCACACGCTTCACGCCCTGGCCGGCCAAATCGATCAGCGTGGGCTCGGTGTAGGGCTGCAGCCACTCGGCCTTGCCGAATCGGCTCTGGAAGGTGACCACCAGTTCCTGGGGACCCAGGCCCAGGCGTTCACCCAGCAGTCGCGCGGTCTTGAGGCATTCGCAGTGGTAGGGATCACCCAGCAGCAGCGTGCGCTTGGGCACGCCATGAAAGCTCAGCACCAGGCGGTCCGGCTGGCCCTCGGCCTGCCAGTGGTGCTGCACACGCTGCGCCAGGGCGTCGATGTAGCCGGGGTGGTCGTGGTAGCGATTGACGAAGCGCAACTCCGGCAGGTGCCTGGACTTGCGTGCCCCAGGCAAACACCGCATCGAAGGCGCTGGCGGTTGTCGGACCGGAGTACTGCGGGTACATGGGCAACACGAGAATGCGGGTGGCGCCCCCGGCCTTCAACTCGTCCATTACCGCACCCACCCCCGGGTTGCCATAGCGCATGGCATGGCGCACTTCGACCGGATGCCCCCGTTCGCCGAGATAGCCTCGCAGCAACGTGGCCTGCCGGCTGCTCCACACCTGCAGGGGTGAACCCTCCGGCATCCACACGCTCTCGTACTTGCGCGCCGACTTCGCTGGCCGCACACGCAGGATGATGCCGTGCAGGATGGGTAACCAGACCAGTCGTGGAATCTCGACCACCCTCGGGTCGGACAGGAACTCGGCCAGGTAGCGCCGCAGGGCGGCGGGGGTGGCCTCATCGGGCGTCCCGAGGTTCACCAGCAGCACGGCGGTGATCGGTGCGGCACCGTGGCGAAAGGAAGGTTCGGGAGCGAAGGTCATGCGAGAAGGACGGAAGCCGGCGATTATCGGCGAAGGGGCCGAGGCTTCGTGTTCACCGAACCAGCTTCTCCCTCAGCGCGTCCAGGTCCGAAGTCAGCGTGGAGAGTGCGATCGGCTTGGTCCAATAGCCGATGAAGCCGGCGGCACGTGCACGATCCAGGTCCTCGGGCATGGCATCGGCCGAGCACATGTAAGCGGGAACCTGGCCAAGGGACGGCAGTTCACGGACACGCCGCAGAACCTCGAAGCCGCTCATGTCGGGCAGGTTTGCATCGATCACCAGCACTTGCGGCAGCCAGCCCTGCGCGATCTCGAGCGCCTGGGCGCCATCTTCGGCAATCCGCAGTTCAACCCCGCCGAGCATCCGCATGGCCTCTTCGAAGAGCAGCGCGTTGATGCGGTTGTCCTCGACGTAGAGCATGCGCAGGCTGGCCAACGGCGTCGCTGGCGCCATGGGAGCCGGGGCGGCCTGCGCGGGCGGGCCGGCAGGCTTGCCTGGGGCTTCGGCTCTCAGCGTCACGCGGGCGAGTGTCCCAGCGTCCTTCACGCTGCTCAGCGTGAGTTCACCGCCCATCTGCTCGACCAGGCTGCGAGCGATCACCAGGCCCAGGCCGGAGCCCTCGATGCCCGAGGTCTCGTGACCCAGGCGCTCGAATGGCTGGAACAGGCGCGTGATCTCCTGATCGGTCAGACCAGAGCCGGTGTCCTCGATGCCCAGCACGACCCGCCCCGAGGGCGCATCCATCAACGACACCGACACCCAGCCCGCACTGCGGTTGTACTTGATGGCGTTGGAGAACAGGTTGATCAGCACCTGGCGAAGGCAACGCGCGTCTGCCTGCACCCAGACGCCAGCCGGCACATGGCTCACCAGTGCCACGCTCGGCGCCAGAGCCATGGGGCGCAGAAGATCCAGCGTCGCGTCGACGAACGGGGCGAGTTCAATGGCCTGCAGTTGCAGCGAGACCTTGCCCTCTTCGACGCGCTGCAGATCCAGCACTTCGTTCACCAGTGCAAGCAGATGCTCAGCGGCGCGCAGCACATGGTCGGTGTACTCGGCCACACGCTCGGGTGTGCTGTCGGGCTGCAGGCGCAGCAGCTGGGCGAAGCCGATCACCGCGTTCAGCGGCGTGCGCATTTCATGGCTCATGCGCGACAGGAATTCGCTCTTCGCCCGATTGGCCAGTTCGGCCGCCTGCTTGTCGCGCAGCGCCTGCTCGGCCACCTTCAGCCGCGTGATGTCGGTCAGTGTGCCCACCATGCGGCGAGGGCGATCGCCTTCCCGATGTTCGACGATCTTCCCTCGGTCGAGGACCCAGACCCAGTGTCCGTCCTTGTGACGCAGCCGATACTCACTGCGGTAGCTTCCGCTGGTGCCTTGGCGGTACGCCTGGATGGCATCGATCACGCGATCTCGGTCATCGGGATGCAGGCGGCTTGACCACTCGCTCATGGACGTGCCGATCTCCGGCTCGGTGTAGCCGAGCATCTCTTCCAGCGCTGCGAATAGTAGGCGGTGTGGTCCCCTCGTCGTGGTCCCAGACGCCGTCCCTGCGCCTTCCAGCGCGAACTTCCAGCGCGCTTCGGCGGCGGCGAGCGCGCGCTCTGCGTCGGCGCGGGCCGTCACGTCCTTGAGAACGCCAAGGTACTGGATGAGCGCACCCTGTGCGTCACGCACCGGCGCGATGTTCAGCTCGTTGACAAACCAGCTTCCATCGCGGCGCTGGTTGTTCAGCGTCACCGTGCAAGCTGTCCCTGCCAAAACGGCCCTGCGAAGCGTTTCAATGGCGACCTGATCGCGTTGATCGCCCTGGAGGAAGCGACAGTTCCGACCCAGCACCTCGCTGCGGCTGTAGCCCGTGAGGAGCTCGAATGCGCGATTGACGTACATCAGCGACTGGTCTGCAGACACCGCGTCTGTGACAGCAATGGCCATGGCGGCGTCGGACTCGACGGCTCGCTGCATGAGCAGCGCATTCTTCTCGAGTCGCCGTGTGTCGGTGAGATCGCGCGTGAGGAGCAGCAGGAGCCCTTGCGGCATCGGCGACATGCGGGCTTCGAAGATGCGCTGCACGCCGTCGCTGGTGTGCAGCGCGATACTCTATGCGCACGACGCTGCCGGTGGCGCGGGCGCGCTTCATCGCTGCCGTGCTGGCCGCTGCCAGCTCCGGCAACAGTGTTTCCTCCATGGTGCGGCCGCGCATCCGCTCGAAGGGCTGCACCAGCCAGGGATGTGCGTCGTCGCTGCAGAGCATGTAGCGGTCGTCGGCGTCGAAGACGATCCAGAGGTCCGGTACCGCGCGCAGCACTGCTTCCATGCGCGCTTTGGATGCCAGCACCTCTGCCCTTTGCCGATCGACTTCGCGCTCGGCACGTCGAAGGTCGGTGATGTTCAGCGACAGATGAATCACGCTGCCATCGGCCAGCAACTGGTCGGTAACGAGCAGATCCTGACCATCGACCCGCAACTCTCGCGGCGAGGCATCTATGGCGCCTTCCTGCATCGGCGCCTTGTGGCGCTGCCAGGCGTCATTGCTCAGCAGCACGCGACTGTCTGGTCCGGTGATCATGATGCCGGCCTGCACACGCTCGATCGCCTGGAGCAGCAGGTGCTCGGACCCCCGTGCCTGAACCAACCCGGCCAGCCTGCTGCCGACAGCGCACGCCGTCCCGCGATAGCCGACAAAGCGCCCCGTCCTGTCGAAGCGCGGCCGGCCACTCATCGAGGCGAGCATCGTGCCATGGGCCGTGTCGCGCTCGCAGATGGCATCTCGAAACGGGAGTCGGTGCGCATGATCTGCCAGGTGGCGGTCCCAGCTTTTGCGCTCTTCATCTCCCTGAGGCGGCCGCACGAAATTCGACGCCGGCTGGCCGATCTCCCGACTGGCAGGCAAGCCGGTGTGGCGTTCGACGCTGTCCGACACCCAAGTCACATTGCCGTCGGCATCGGTCTCCCACATCCAATCGCTGCCGGCTTCGGCTGCGGTGCGTTCGCGATCGAGCGTGCATCGCAGTTGCCGCTCGCGCTGCCATGCTCCCAGCAGCGATGCCACCAGACCCGCGGTATCGGTCAGCGCCGGTTCGGCGGACAACACCGGGCGCCACAACGCGAACGCTACCGACGACGGCGCCAGCGACCTCCACATCGGCCGCGATGTCTCCAGCCGCAGGCCAGGAGCCGGGCGACGTTGCGAACGCGCGCACCTGCCCGTTCTCGCCAGCACCACGGCTGCAGCCTGGGCGTTCGTCTGGCGAAGGAGGCTCGCGAGAGGCGTCGAGCGCGTCGATCTGCCTGGGATCCAGCGCCAATCCCACAGCAGTCTGCGGTGGACTGGCAGGGCGCCTCAGCGGACGATGTCATGCGGCTGCGTGTCCGCGAACTTCATCACCTCGAAGCGAACGCTCGGGCTCACGGCGTCGGCGGGCGGCGTGCCCAGGCCGATCACGCCGCTGCCGTGGAGCGTGCAGGTGCCGCGGCGCAGGCTGATCACCTCGGGGTCGTGGTCGAAGCGCACGTAGGTGCCGTTGTAGCTGAGGTCGGTGAGCTGAAAGGTGCCGCCATGCCAGTCGATGCGGGCGTGCGAGCGCGAAACGCGGGTGTCGTCGATGCAGTAGGTGGCCTGCGGGCTGCGGCCCAGCACCAGCGGCAGGCTGGCACTCGTGTAGATGCGGTTCAGGTCGAGCCAGACGAGGCGGATGCCTTCCGGCTCCGCCGCCGGCATGATGTCGCCGAACGCGGTGGCGGCCGTGTCGCCGAAGCGCCGGGCGGCCTCGAGCAGGTGGACGTGCACCGGCTCGACCCGGCCACGCAACTGCATGCGGTCGAGGTTGCGAAACCGCGAGCGCTGCGCGGCATCCAGCCCGGCCAGCACATTCGCGGTGACGAGGGTCTCGTTGTCGCCGGCGTGGTCGAGCAGGCGGGCGGCCACGTTGACGGCGTCGCCGAACACGTCGCCCGACATCTCGACCACCTCGCCGGCGGCCAACGCCACCTGGAGCTTCAGGGGCTGCGGCGCGGCCCCCGCGCGGCTGACGGACGGCCCGCCGATGCGCTCCATCGATTCATGCATCTCATCGGCCGCCTGCACGGCCCAGCCACTGTCGGTGAACATCGCCATCAGGCCGTCGCCCAGCGTCTTGATGACCTGGCCACCCAGGCTGGTGACGATGCGGGCCAGCCAGCGCGACGCTTTGCGTGACGACCGCGGTGGCCTCGGCATTGCCCAGGGTCTCGTACAGCGCCGTGCTGCCGCGCAGGTCGGCAAACAGGATGGTGCGTTCGACGATCTGGGTCATTCCGTGGAGAAGCAAGCCATGGGACTCAAAGTTTAGCCGGTCGGCGCTGCACCGCAGAAGCGCAAAGGGGCCCGCGAGGGGCCCCTTTTCCGGTCCAAGCGCGGCAGCGCTCTCCTACAGGTTGTCGAGGTACGTGCGCAGCTTGTCCGAGCGGCTCGGGTGCTTGAGCTTGCGGATCGCCTTGGCCTCGATCTGGCGGATGCGTTCGCGCGTCACGTCGAACTGCTTGCCGACTTCCTCCAGCGTGTGGTCGGTGCTCATCTCGATGCCGAAGCGCATGCGCAGCACCTTGGCCTCGCGCGGCGTCAGCGAGTCGAGGATGTCCTTCACCACGTCGCGCAGGCCGGCCTGCATCGCGGCCTCGATCGGCGCGGTGTTGTTGGTGTCCTCGATGAAGTCGCCCAGGTGCGAGTCGTCGTCGTCGCCGATCGGCGTCTCCATCGAGATCGGCTCCTTGGCGATCTTCATGATCTTGCGGATCTTGTCCTCGGGGATCTCCATCTTCTCGGCCAGCGTCGGCGCGTCGGGCTCGAAGCCGAACTCCTGCAGGTGCTGGCGCGACAGGCGGTTCATCTTGTTGATCGTCTCGATCATGTGCACCGGGATGCGGATCGTGCGCGCCTGGTCGGCGATCGAGCGCGTGATGGCCTGGCGGATCCACCACGTCGCGTAGGTCGAGAACTTGTAGCCGCGGCGGTATTCGAACTTGTCGACCGCCTTCATCAGGCCGATGTTGCCTTCCTGGATCAGGTCGAGGAACTGCAGGCCGCGGTTGGTGTACTTCTTCGCGATCGAGATCACCAGGCGCAGGTTGGCCTCGATCATCTCCTTCTTCGCGTCGCGCGAGGCCTTCTCGCCCTCGTTCATGCGCTTGTTGATCATCTTCAGGTCTTCGAGCGGCACCACCGCGCGGGCCTGCTGGTCGATCAGCTTCTTCTGCAGTTCCTGCACCGGCGGCAGGTTGCGCGCCAGCACCGCGCTGTAGGGCTTGCCTGCCGCGACTTCCTTCTCGGCCCACTTCAGGTTCAGGATGTTGGGCGGGAAGTGCTTGATGAAGTACTCCTGCGGCATGCCGCACTTGTCGACCAGGATCTTGCGCAGCTCGCGCTCGTAGCGGCGCACGTCGTCGACCTGCGAGCGCAGGATGCCGCACAGCTTCTCGATCGTCTTGACGGTGAAGCGGATCGTCATCAGCTCGCTGCTGATCGCCGTGCTGCGCCTTGTTGTAGGCGGGCGACTGGTAGCCTTCCTTCTCGAAGGCCTTGCGCATCTTGTCGAAGTTGATGCGCAGCGCATCGAACTTGACGAGCGCCGCGGCCTTCAGCTCCTCGAGCTTCTTGGTCAGCGCCTTGCTGCCGCCCTGGCCGTCGTCGTCGTCCTCCTCGTCGAAGAAGTCGACGTCTTCCTCGGCCACGTAGTCGTCGGCCTCGTCGGCCGAGACGAAGCCGTCGACCACCTCGGAGATCTGTCATCTGGCCCGCGGCGATCCTGTCGGCGTAGCTCAGCAGTTCGGCGATCGTCGTCGGCGAGGCGCTGATCGCCAGCATCATCGCCTGCAGGCCGCCTTCGATGCGCTTGGCGATCTCGATCTCGCCTTCGCGCGTCAGCAACTCGACCGTGCCCATCTCGCGCATGTACATGCGCACCGGGTCGGTCGTGCGGCCGAACTCGGAATCGACGGTGGACAGCGCCGCCTCGGCGGCTTCTTCGGCCTCTTCTTCGGTCGCGGTGGTCGTGCCGCCGCCGGCGATCAGCAGCGTCGCCGCATCGGGCGCCTGCTCGTAGACCGCGATGCCCATGTCGTTGAGCATCGAGACGATGGCTTCGAGGATCTCGTTGTCGACCAGCTTCTCGGGCAGGTGGTCGTTGATCTCCTGGTGCGTCAGGAAGCCGCGCGTCTTGCCCATCTTGATGAGCGTCTTCAGCTCCTGGCGGCGCTTGGCGACCTCTTCCTCGGTGAGCGCGGTCTCGTCGAGGCCGAACTCGCGCATCAGCGCGCGCTCCTTGGCGCGCGAGACCTTCATCCGCAGCGGCTTGGCCTTCGACCTTGGTCGTCATCGGCGGCATCGACTTCGGGCTCGCCTTCGAACTCGGCCTCGACGTCGGAGAAGTCCTCTTCGGCCAGGTCATCCTTCTTGGCCTTGTCGTCGCCCTTGGCCTTGCGTCCGGGCTTGCCCTTGGCGGCGGCTTCGGCCTTCGCGGGTTTGGCGGACTTGGCAGCTTCTACCGCCTTCGCCGCGGCTTGACAGTCTTCTTCTTGTCCTCGGCTGGAGGGGGCGTGACCTTGGACGCCTTCGCAGGAGCGGCGGGGCGTGTGGTCTTGGCGGGGGCGCTCTTTTTCGCGGTCATGCAAATCCTCGGAAGCTAAAGGTGCTCGACGTCAGACCGCTGGAAAGCGGGCGAGAACGGCGAACCGGTCCAGTGCGAACGCCGGCCATGCAGCAGCCACGACGGCAGCATGCTGTGTTCAGGCAGGCATCGGGCGGGCAAGTTGGCGTGGACATTCCGTACGGTGCAGCCCTTGCGGGGGAGGTGGCCTTGGGAGGGGACCCTGGGTCAGAGGGTGGCCGGGGCCCGGAGGTGCTGCTGTCACTCTTGCCGCGCTTGAAGCGACCGAGGATTATACCGCCGGAACAGCCACCTGCGCCCTTGACCAGTCTCTAAATCAGGGTCCGGCGCTCGGGCGACTGCGGGTCAGACGCTGGCCGGCGACTTGGCCAGCTGGGCCTTCAGACGAGCACGCTCAGCCATGAGGTGGACGCTGCGCTGCTGAGAGTCTGGCGACTGCACGCCGGACACGAAGAGCTGCTCCAGCTCGTCCTCGATGCCTTGCAGGCGCAGCCAGTCGAGCACCAGGGTGAATTCGCGACCCAGGTCTGCGCCCGGTTCCGGGTCGTGGAACTGCGCGATGCGTTCGAGGACCGTCGAGCCGCTCGGTGCTGGTCGCGCCACCCGCTTCAACTCGTCCAGCATGCTGCGGGTGCGAGTGCGCCGTGCTCGTGCACGCTGCGCTCGATGCAGCCGAAGAAGAGGTCGTAGGGCGCCGCCTTGGCTGCCAGCATCGTCGTGCGTGCTCGCCGTCGAGACCGGTCCAGAGCTCGCTGCGGTGCAGCAGCAGCCAGATCGCCCGGTCGAGCAGCGTGGCCGCGCCCTTGCTGACGGGCCGACGCGTACGCGCGGGAGCGGCAGACGGGCGGGGCGCGCGTGGTGACGGGCGCAGCGGCGCCATCGCCCCAGACACTGCGCAGTTCGCCCACGTCGCAGTCCGGCCGGCCGTTGCCAGGTCGCCGAGCAGCTGACGCTTGAGCGCGCCATCGGGCAGGGCGGTCCACAGTGGCTTGGCGTTGGCCAGCATGTGGGCACGGCCCTCGGCCGTGTCGAGGTCGCAGCCGTCCGCGCCGCTTCGACGCAGCTGGCGCGACAGCGGTACCGCCTCGGCCACGCAGGCTTCGAAGGCCTCGGCACCACGCTCGCGCACGTAGGAGTCCGGGTCGTGCTCGGGCGGCAGGAACAGGAAGCGGACGGTGCGCGTGTCGCTGGCGTGCGGCAGGCTGGCTTCGAGCGCTCGGCGCGCCGCGCGGCGGCCGGCGGCGTCGCCGTCGAAGCTGAACACCACCGAGTCGGTGAAGCGGAACAGCTTCTGCACATGCTCGGCGGTGCAGGCCGTGCCCAGCGTCGCGACCGCGTTGCCGAAACCCGACTGGGCGAGCGCAACCACATCCATGTAGCCCTCGACGACCAGCGCATAGCCGCGCTGGCGCAAGGCCGTCCGGGCCTCGAACAGGCCGTAGAGCTCGCGCCCCTTGCTGAACACCGGCGTTTCCGGCGAATTCAGGTACTTGGGCTCGCCCTGGTCGATCACGCGGCCGCCAAAGCCGATCACCTCGCCTTGCACCGAGCGGATCGGGAACATGATGCGGTCGCGGAACCGGTCGTAGCGCTTGGTGTCGGCCTCGTTGCCGTCGTCGGCAGGCTTGACGATGACCATGCCGCTCTCCTCGAGCAGCGGGTCGTCGTAGCGCGCGAACACGCTTGCCAGCGAGCGCCAGCCGTCCGGCGCATAGCCCAGGCCGAAGCGGCGCCGCGATCTCGCCGCTGAGGCCGCGGCGTTTCAGGTAGTCGATGGCGCGCGGGCTGCCCTTGAGCTGCGTGCGGTAGTGCTCGGCAGGCCTTGGCCAGCACGTCGGTCAGCGTCGCCTGGCGCTGCTCTCTGGGCTGCTGCCGCTCGCGCTCGGCGGGTGAGATGTCGTCCTCGGGCACCTTCAGCCCGACCTGCTGGGCAAGATCCTTGACCGCATCGACGAAAGCCCATGCCGTTGTGCTCGATCAGGAAGCGGATGGCGTCGCCGTTCGCGCCGCAGCCGAAGCAGTGATAGAACTGTTTCGACGGGCTGACCGTGAAGCTCGGCGACTTCTCGGCGTGGAACGGGCACAGCCCGCTCAGGTTGGCGCCGGCCTTCTTGAGCTGGACGTGGCGCCCCACCACGTCGACGATGTCGACGCGCGCGAGCAGGTCCTGGATGAAGCCGGCGGGAATCACCGGGCGAGTCTACGCGTCCGCTGACAGGCCTTCAGTTCAGAGCGCGAAGTCCGACAGTTTGCGACCTGAGGCAAGGGCGGCCTTGAGCCACTTGGGTTGCAGGCCGCGGCCGCTCCAGGTGTCGCCTGTTGCTGCATTGCGATACTTCGGGCGACCTTGTTGCCGGTCTTGCCCGGCTTCGACGAGGTCCTGGCGCCTTTCGCCGACAGATCGGCGATGGTCAGGCCATATTCGGACATCAGCGCCCGAACCTTCGCGATGGCGTCGGCGCGGTCCCGATTCTTGGTTTCTTCGATCTCTCGTTCGAGAGCTTCCCGCCGAGCCAGCAATTCCTGCAATGTGGCCACGGTCATTCCTTTGCTGAATCATGGCTGGAATACCTCCAGCCGGCGCGATAATATTCAGCAGGGTCGAGTGGTCAATCGTTCATGGACGTCGAAGAAAAACTCTCGGAAAACCAGGTGACCTATTTGTAGCCCACCCGATCGAGCATTTGCTGTACCTTCGCCTGGTTCATGACCGACCACCGATACGGGAATGGTCTCGGTCTTGAAATCACCCATCGAATCGAGCGCCGGGTTGGCGATCTTTACCCGATCGAACCACCGGCCATTCATTGTTGCCGTTCGCGAAATAGGACTGCGCGGCGTCGCTGCTCAGATACTCTAGAAATTGCAACGCAGCGACGCGGTTCGGCGAATGGCGGGCGATCGCCGCGCCGGCGATATTGACGTGGGTTCCCCAGGTCTGCTGGTTGGGAAAAACCACCGCAATCTTCTCGACCACTGCGCGGTCCTCGGGCACGTTCGAGCGCATCATGCGAGCCAGGTAATAGGTATTCGTCAGTGCCATCTGGCATTCTCCGCTGGCGACGGCCTTGATCTGGTCGGTATCCCCGCCTTTGGGCGCGCGCGCCATGTTCGCGACCATGCCCTTGAGCCAGTCTTCCGTGGCAGCGGCGCCGAGGTGCTCCATCACCGAGCCGAAGAGAGACAGGTTGTAGGGATGCGATCCCGAACGGGTGCAGACCTTGCCCTTGTTCTTGGGGGCGGCGAGTTCTTCGTAGGTGTCCACGTCGTCGCGCTTGACGCTCATCTTGTTGTACACGACCACCCGAGCCCGGGTCGACAGGCCGAACCACGATGACCCTGTCCCGCATCGCGCCCGCGCAGCGTGACGGGCATGCGCGAGTCGAGCACCGCTGAGCTGCACCGGCTGGAACAGACCATCTTCTTCGGCCCGCCACAGGCGCGCAGCATCCACCAGCAGGATCACGTCGGCCGGGCTGGCCGAGCCCTCGCTCTTCAGGCGCGCCAGGATACCGGCATCGTCGGCATCGACGCGGTTGATGCGGATGCCCGTCGCCTGGGTGAAGTTGCTGTAGAGCGCCTCGTCCGTCTGGTAGTGGCGGGCGGAGTAAAGGTTGAGCACCTTCTCCTGCGCCATGGCTCAGCGCGCGGATGCCAGCGACAGCACAACGGCGGTGACAAGGACGGACAGGCGGCGTGTGGACATGAACGGTGCTCCGGCAGCGAGAACAGGAGCACCGATTCTACGCGCTAACGCGAATCGTTCTCAATAATGTTCAATGTCCTTGATGTGAATCAAGGGCTTTCACCGCTGCTGCCACCCGATCAGTGGCCGGGTTCCGTGACCGTTCAGGCCGTCGGCGGCACGTAGCCCGCCGGCTGCTCCGCCCCGCCGCCGAAGAAGAACTGCTCCATCTGCCGGGCCAGGTACTGCCGCGCACGCTGGTCGGCGAGGTTGAGCCGGTTTTCGTTGACCAGCATCGTCTGGTGCTTGAGCCACATCTGCCACGCTTCCTTGCTGACCTCGTTGTAGATGCGCTTGCCCAGTTCGCCCGGGTAGGGCGCGAAGTCGAGGCCGTCGGCCTCCTTCTTCAGGTGGATGCATTGAACGGTACGTGGCATGGCGGAATCTCCTGAGGTGAGGACGGGTGACGTCGTTCAGAGCTGCTTGACCAGCACCTGCGAACGGCGGTCCCAGTTGTATTTGCGCTTGCGCGCTTCGGGCAGCCAGTCGGGGTCGACCTGGGCGAAGCCGCGCTTGATGAACCAGTGCATCGTGCGGGTGGTGAGCACGAAGATGCTGTCCAGGCCCATGGCCTTGGCGCGCTGTTCCACGCGCTTGAGGATCCGTTCGCCGTCGCCCTGGCCCTGCACCTGGGGCGACACGGTGAGCGCCGCCATCTCGGCCGTGCGGGCCTCGGGGTAGGGGTAGAGCGCGGCGCAGCCGAAGATCACGCCGTCGTGCTCGATCACGGTGTAGTGGCCGATGTCGCGCTCGATCTCGGTGCGGTCGCGCTTGACGAGCGTGCCATCGCGCTCGAACGGCTCGATCAGTTGCAGGATGCCGCCGATGTCGTCGGCCGTCGCCTCGCGCAGGCTCTCGAGCTTCTCGTCGACCACCATGGTGCCGATGCCGTCGTGCGTGAACACCTCCATCAGCAGCGCGCCGTCCACGGCGAAGGGCAGGATGTGCGATCGCTCGACGCCGCCACGGCAGGCCTTCACGCAGTGCTGCAGGTAGAACGCGGTGTCGGTCGGCTGGGTCGGGCCGGGCAGGCGGCGAGCAGTCGCTCGGCATCGGCCAGCGCGAGCTCGGTGTCGATCGCGCTTTCGGGGTCGGCCGGGTTCTCGCGGATGCCGGCGCATCTCGGTGATGAAAAGCAGCTTGTCGGCCTGCAACGCGATCGCGGTGCTGGTGGCCACGTCTTCCATCGTCAGGTTGAACGCTTCGCCGGTCGGCGAGAAGCCGAACGGCGACAGCAGCACCAGGGCGCCGATGTCGATCGCGCGGCGGATCGGCGCGCGCGTCGACCTTGCGCACCACGCCGCTGTGCATGGAAATCGACGCCGTCGACGATGCCCACCGGCCGCGCGGTCAGGAAGTTGCCCGACACCACGCGCACCGTGGCATTGGCCATCGGCGTGTTCGGCAGGCCCTGCGAGAACGCGGCCTCGATCTCGAAGCGCAGCTGGCCGGCCGCCTCCTGCGCGCAGTCCAGCGCCACGGCGTCGGTGATGCGCAGGCCGTGGCTGAACTTGCGCCGGGTGACCCTTGGCGCGCAACTGCTCATTCACCTGAGGGCGAAAGCCGTGCACCAGCACGAGCTTGATGCCCATGGCCTGCAGGATCGCCAGGTCCTGGGCGAACCGGTTCAGCTTGCCCGCGGCGATCAGCTCGCCGGCAATCGCCACCACGAAGGTCTTGCCACGGTAGGCGTGGATGTGCGGCGCGACGTGCGCGAAACCACGGGCACAAAGGTGTGGGGGAAGACCAGGCTCATGAGGGCGCATTGGGCCGTCGCGCGGATTCTGCATGAGGCTGCGCGGGCGACCACGTGCGCGCGTTCTCCGATAATCCGCGCTTCGTGACTGCACCGCCTTCTTCCGCTCCCAGCGCATCGCGCCCTCCGGCTCCCCCGCGCCCTGTGGCACCTTCGCGCCGCCCGCCAGGGCCACTGCCACGGCCATCCCGCCGATCCATTTCCCGGAGTCGCTGCCGGTCTCGGCGCGGCGCGACGAGATCACGCAGGCGATCCGCGATCATCAGGTCGTCATCGTCTGCGGCGAGACCGGCTCGGGCAAGACCACGCAGTTGCCCAAGATCGCGCTGGCGATGGGCCGCGGCAGGGCGCCGGCGGCACGGGCTGATCGGCCACACGCAACCCCGGCGCATCGCGGCGTCCAGCGTGGCCAAGCGCATCGCTGAAGAGCTGAACTCGCCGCTCGGCGAGGTGGTGGGCTACAAGGTCCGGTTCAAGGACCGGCTTCCAGCCCGGCGCCTCGCGTCAAGCTGATGACCGACGGCATCCTGCTGGCCGAGACGCAGAGCGATCCGCTGCTGCGCGCCTACGACACGCTGATCATCGACGAGGCGCACGAGCGCAGCCTGAACATCGACTTCCTGCTCGGCTACCTGCGGCAGATGCTGCCGCGCCGGCCCGACCTGAAGGTGATCGTCACCTCCGCCACGATCGACGCCGACCGCTTTGCGCAGCACTTTGCCGGCCGAAAGACGGGCCGGCGCCGGTGATCCAGGTGTCGGGGCGGCTGTTCCCGGTCGAGCAGCGCTGGCGGCCCTTCGAGGAGAGCCGCGAGTACGACCTCAACGATGCCATCGGCGACGCCGTCGACGAGCTCTGGCGCGGACGGGCGCCGGCGACGTGCTGGTCTTCCTGCCCGGCGAGCGCGAGATCCGCGAAGCCGCCGACCACCTGCGCAAGCACCACCCGCCGGGCGTCGAGGTGGTGCCGCTGTTCGCCCGCCTGAGCCAGCAGGAGCAGGACCGCGTGTTCGAGCCGCACAGCGCGCGCCGCATCGTGCTGGCCACCAACGTGGCCGAGACCTCGCTCACCGTGCCCGGCATCCAGTACGTGATCGACGCCGGCACGGCGCGGGTCAAGCGCTACAGCTACCGCAACAAGGTCGAGCAGCTGCTGGTCGAACCGATCAGCCAGGCCGCGGCCAACCAGCGCGCCGGGCGCTGCGGGCGGGTGAGCAACGGCATCTGCATCCGCCTGTACGACGAGAAGGACTTCGCCGCGCGGCCGCGCTTCACCGATCCGGAGATCCTGCGCTCGTCGCTGGCCGGCGTGATCCTGCGGATGAAGTCGCTGGGCCTGGGCAGGTGGAGGACTTTCCCTTCCTCGAGCCGCCGCCGCGGCGCGCCATCGCCGACGGCTACCAGCTGCTCGCGGAGCTCGGTGCGGTGGACGAGGCCAACGAGCTCACGCCGATCGGTCGCGAGCTGGCTCGCGCTGCCGCTCGATCCGCGCGTCGGCCGCATGATCCTCGAGGCCCGCGACCGCCAGGCGCTGACCGAGGTGCTGGTCATCGCGAGCGCGTTCAGCGTGCAGGACGTCCGCGACCGGCCGATCGAGCAGCAGCAGGCGGCCGACAACGCGCACAAGAAGTTCGACGACGAGCGAGTCCGAGTTCATGGGCGACCTCAAGCTCTGGAAGTGGCTGGAGGACAGCAAGGGTGGTCACGGCGACCACAAGCTCAGCGCCCGCAAGCACGAACAGCTGCTGCGCGACCACTTCGTCTCACCGCGCCGCGTGCGCGAATGGCGCGACCTGCACTCGCAGCTGCACACCGTGGTGGCCGAGCAGGGCTGGAGGCTGAACGGCTCGCCCGCCACCTACGAGCAGATCCACCTCTCGATGCTCGCCGGTCTGCTGGGCAACATCGGCTGCAAGAGCGACGAGGAAGACTGGTACCTCGGCGCGCGCGGCATCCGCTTCTACCGACACCCGGGTGCGCACTTGTCCAAGAAACCAGGGCGCTGGATCGTCGCCGCCGAGCTCGTGGAAACCACGCGCCTGTTCGGACGCGGCATCGCAGCCATCGAGCCGCAGTGGCTGCCGGGCATCGCCGCGCATGTGATCAAGACGCAGCTGCTCGAGCCGCACTGGGAGAAGAAGGCCGCCGAGGTGATTGCGCTCGAGCGCGCCACGCTCTACGGCATCGTGATCTACAGCAACAAGCGGGTGAACTTCGGCCGGGTGGACCCCGCGGCGGCGCGGCAGATCTTCATCCGCGAGGCGCTGGTGAACGGCGAGTGGGACAGCCCGCTGCCGTTCCTCGCAGCCAACCGCAAGCTGATTGCGCAGGTGGAGGAGCTCGAGCACAAGTCGCGCCGCCAGGACGTGCTGGTGGACGACGAGCTGATCTTCGCCTTCTACGACCAGCAGCTGCCCGACCGAGGTGTGCAGCGGCGCCACGCTCGAGCGGTGGTACCGCGAGGAGATCAAGCGGCAGCCGAAGCTGCTGCTGCTCACGCGCGAGGAGCTGATGCGCCACGAGGCCGCGGGCATCACCACGGCGGCCTTTCCGAAGACCCTGCGCCTGGGCGGCGTCGACTGCAGCGCGAGCTACCTGCACGAGCCGGGTGACGCGCGCGACGGCATCACCGTCACCGTGCCCATCTACTCGCTCAATCAGGTCAGCGAGGAGCGCTGCGAATGGCTGGTGCCCGGCATGCTGGAGGACAAGGTGCTGGCGCTGGTGAAGAGCCTGCACCAGCGCCCGCGCTCGCGGCTGGTGCCATTGCCAGGGTACGCCGCCGAGTTCGCCGCCGAGGCCGAGTTCGCGCAGGGCAACCTGATCGACGTGCTGCTGCGGCATGTGCGCGACCGCACCCAGATCGCCGTGCAAGCGGGCCGACTTCAAGCTGGAGCAGCTGCCGGCCCACCTGCTGATGAACTTCCGCGTGGTCGACGAGCATGGCCGCCAGCTCGGCATTGGCCGCAACCTGCCGGCGTTGAAGGCCGAATTGGGTGCGCAGGCACGGTCTGCCTTTCAGGCGTTGGCCAGCCTCAAGTCGGTGGCGGCGCCGCGCGGAGCCTGCTCCATCTCCGGCTCCTGCGATCGCATCGATGGCACCGCCCGCGAGCGTTCGCTTCCGTACCGCGCGCTTCACCCGTTGCAGCCTCGCAGCGCTACACCAGCTGGACATTCGGCACGCTGCCGGAGTTGCTCGAAGTCAAGAAGGCCGGGCAATCGCTGATCGGGTTTCCGGCGCTGATCGACAAGGTCGACCATGTGGTGATCGAGGTTTTCGACGAACCCGAGGTGGCCGCAGCGCCAGCACCGCGCCGGACTGCGCCGGCTGGTCGCCCTGCAGATCCGCGACGCCCTCAAGTGCGCTGGAGAAGAACATTCCCGATCTGCAGAAGATGGCCGTCACCTTCATGCCCCTTGGCTCGCCCGAAGAGCTTCGCGCCCAGATCATCGACCTGGCGCTCGACCGCGCCTTTCTTGCCGCACCCTTGCCCGACGATGCCACGAGTTTTGCCCGCCGCATCGACGAAGGTCGAGGTCGGCTGGTGCTGATTGCCCACGAAATCGCCCGCAGCGCGGGCGCGGTGCTGACCGAATGGGCCGCGGCCACCCGCAAGCTCAAGGACGCGCGCCCGCCCAAGGACGTGGCCGATGACATCGCAGCGCAGTTGGCACGGCTGGTTCCCAAACGCTTCGTGCTCGCCACCGCCTGGGCACAGCTCGCGCACCTGCCGCGCTACCTGAAGGCCATCGTCATGCGCCTGGACAAGCTGCGCGCCGACCCGCAACGCGATGCGCAACGGCTGGCCGAGCTTCGGCCCATTGAACAGCGCTTCTGGCGCGTCCTGGCCGAGCGCAAGGGCGTGGCCGACGTGCGCCTGGAGGAGTTTCGCTGGTTGCTCGAGGAACTGCGCGTCAGCCTCTTCGCGCAGGAGCTTCGCACGCCTCAGCCGGTCAGCGTCAAGCGGCTCGAGAAGGCCTGGGCCCAACTGGAGCGCTGAAACAGCGTCGCTGAAGTCCCTGGCACCGACGTTCAGGTACATTCGCTCGCGTCTTCTACCCTGTGGAGCTCAGCATGTCGTTCGTCTGGATGGCCGTGGTCGGATTCGTCGTGGGACTGCTGGCACGTGCGGTGCTGCCCGGCAGCCAGAGCCTGGGAATCATCCTGACGACCTTGCTGGGCATCGGCGGCTCGTTCGTCGCCGGGTTCGCTGGGCAGGCCCTGGGCCTGTACCGGGCGGGCGAGGGCGCTGGTTTCATCGGCTCGGTGATCGGTGCGGCCTTGCTCCTGTTCGTCGTCGGCAAGCTGAAGGGGTCGGGATCGTCCTCTGGCGGCTGAGCCGTCGAGTCCCGGAATGACCGCTGCCGCAGCCGAGTGGGTGCTGGTGCCGGAGTCTCCGGCCCAGATCGACGCCGTGGCGAAGCATTGCCGGCGTCTGGTGACGCGGCGGGCGCTCGTGGGTGCTGGGGTGGCCATGGTGCCGGTGCCCGGCATCGACTGGGTGACGGACATCGGCATCCTGATGAAGCTCATTCCGGAGATCAATCGCGCATTCGGCCTCACGCCCGAGCAGGTCGAGCGCCTTTCTCCCGACCGTCGGCTGGTCGTCTACAAGGCGATCACCGCGGGGGGCAGCCTCCTGTTGGGGCGATTGATCACCCGCGAACTCGTGATGCAGGTGCTCAAGCTGGTGGGGGTTCGTCTGACCACGCAGCAGGCCGCCAAGTACGTGCCCGTGGCCGGCCAGGCTGTGTCCGCGCTGTTGACATTCTCCGCGTTGCGCTACGTGTGCGAACAGCACATCCGCCAGTGCATGGACGTGTCGCGGCAGCTGGCTCTGCCTGCGCCGTCAGCGGGCATGACCCTGAGTACAATGCGTCGCTTCGGGGTGTAGCGCAGCCTGGTAGCGCAACTGCTTTGGGAGCAGTAGGTCGCGAGTTCGAATCCCGCCACCCCGACCATTGAAATCAACGAGTTAGACGCACCGCCCGGACGTCCTTGATGTATCGGGGTAACGCCCGGGAAACATTGGAGCTGGTTTCGGCCCGCACTGCCCGTAGCTCAACCGGATAGAGCACCAGCCTTCTAAGCTGGGGGTCGCAGGTTCGAGTCCTGCCGGGCAGGCCAGTAACCATGCGGGTTTGCGGTCGATTGGTTCTACTCGACTTCTGCTGGTTTTCGATTTGGTTACCCGCGTGGTTACCCAATCCAAGGTGCTGCGAGAGAGCCGCGCTTTGGCCAATCTGTAGCATTCTCACCCATGCCCGACGCACCCAAGCCCCGCCAGCCCTTCGACTGGCGTGACATTCGCCGAGGAATCGGCAGGGAATAGGGGGGGCATGCCTCAGCACAAACATAGGGATAACCCTATACTGCGGTGCAAATTGTCTGTCACCTCCTTTTCAAGGGCTGGCCACCATGACCACCGCAACCTTTTCCCACACTTCCTCAGGCCACTTTCTGACCACCGTCCGCCAGATGTTCGGCACCTGGTTCAGCGCCCGCGAAGCATTAAAGCCCCGCCCGTTGACCCGCTTTGAAGAAGCCGAACGGCTGCGCGCCTTGGCCAACGACGTGATGTCGTCGGACCCGGCTTTCGCACAAGACCTGTACGCCGCCGCCGACCGTCACGAGATTGGCGAGCAGGCCTGAACCGGGCAGCCGGCTCGGCGACGCCAGCCCAAGCGCTGGCTACGCTGTTCTAACTGGTTCCCAGCGGCCGGAGACCGCACTTTTCACCGCAGCCTCCACGTTCAACAAGTCCTCAACGCCTTCTTCTACACCGGGGAACAGCCTGTCCTCGGCCGGCAAGGCCCGTTGGGCCAGGCGCGCGGCCACCACTTCGGCAAACTCCGCATACAGATTCGCGAAGGCTTCCACATAGCCCTCCGGATGCCCCAAGCCGATGCGCGTGGAGCGCAACGCGCTTGGGCCCATGTGGGCATCAAGACGCCGCGTCAGTATCTGATCAAAGCCACCGGCGCGGCGGTGCAGCAGTCGGTTGGGCTCTTCCTGGTGCCACTCCAGCCCGCCCAGCTCGCCATGGATGCGAAAGCTCAGGCCGTGTTCGGAACCGGCCGCAGAGTTGGTCACCCACAGCGATCCGCGCGCGCCATTGGTGAAGCGGATCAACGTGCTCACATAGTCATCGACCTTGCCGCCGGGCAGCGTTGGCCCGAGGTCGGCACACAGGCGCTCGATGTCCAGACCGGTGACGAAGCGCCCGAGCTGGAAAGCGTGGGTACCGATGTCGAGCAACACCATCGAGCCGCCGGCCCGCCCACTTTGCATGCGCCAACCTGAACCATCGGCCTGCGGCTCGGCGAGGTTGCCTTGCACGTACTGCAGATGAACCTGGCGGATTTCGCCGAGCTCGCCACTGCGCACCATGTCGCGCGCCTGGCGCACCATGGGGTAGCCCGAGTAACAGTAGGTGAGGCAAAACTCGGTGCCCACTTCGGCCACCTTGGTGGCCAGCGTGCGCGCGCCCGCCACATCGTTGGCCAAGGGTTTGTCGCAAATCACGTGAAAGCCCGCGTCAAGCGCGGCCAGACAAATCTCGACGTGGCTGTCGTTGGGCGTCATCACCGCGAGCACATCCACCCGGTCTTCCCGCCCGGCCTCCTTCTCGATCAGTTCGCACCAGGCTCCATAGCTGCGCTCTGGAGGAAAACCCATGTCTATAGCGTCTGCGCGACCGCGCTCGGGATGGGATGACACGGCTGCGGCCACGAGGTCGTAGTGCCCGTCCAGTCGCGCAGCCATGCGGTGCACCTGACCGATGAAAGACCACGACGCCCCGCCAATCACGCCCAGGCGCAATCGGCGCCCGAGCAATTCGACGGGCGATGGGTTCTCTTTGAGCAAGGTCATAGGCTCAGGACTTCAATGCAACGGCGCGCCTCAATCGCCATGTCGGCGATCACTGGTTTCATCAACTTCATCCGGTCAAACTGATCGGGATGGGCCGCCAAGCTGGCGCGCAGGCTGCGAGCGAAAGTCATGCGCATGGAGGTGCCAATGTTGAACTTGGCCACCCCCATGGTACGAAGGCGCGTCAAGTCGGCCTCGCGGATGCCGCTGGTCCCATGGATCACGAGAGGCACATTGGTCAGCGCCCTGATCCGCTCAATGCGCTCGAAATCGATCTCGCTGGCCGCGCTTTCCATGCGGTGCACATTGCCCACGGAAATGGCCATCGCATCGACACCGCTGCGCTCGGCAAACGTCCGCGCATCCTGTGGCTCCGTGAGTTCACTCTTGATGTGGTCGCGGCCTTCGGTATAGGGCACCGAGCCAATCTCGCCTTCCACGCTGGCGCCCGAACTTTCGCGCCGCCTGCACGAACTGCGCGGTGCGGGAAATGTTCTCCTCAAGCGGCAGTTGCGAGCCGTCGAACATCACCGAAGTGAACCCCGCCTCCAGCGCCGCCAGAATGGTCGCTTCTTCATAGCAGTGGTCCAGGTGCACACACACCGGCACCCTGGTCTTGGCCGCCAGGCTGCGGGCCATGCCGGCAAACCCGGCCACACCCATGTGCTCCGCCATGTCTTTATTGCAGGCCAGGATGACGGCTCGGCCCGTGGACTCGGCCGCCGCCAAAACGGCCACCACCTCTTCGTGGCCGAAGATATTGAAGCAGGGCACTGCGTAGCGGCCTTTCACCGCCTCGGGCAACAGCTCCTTGAGCGTGACGAGCATGCCGTTCGCCTTACTTGAACCCGGCGATCATGTTCTTGATGCCCGGTATGGTTTCGACCTGGTAGGCGTGGTGCGGATCAAATTGCTGGATCAGCGACCTTCGACTTTGCACCGACGATCACGGTGAAGTAATACATCTCGTAGCCTGGCGCGGCCACACTGGGGTGGTAGCCACGGTCGATCGCAATCACGCTACCGCTGCGCACGTGGTACACCGGGCCGTAGTCGTCTTCGTGCTTGTAGACGAACTGCGCGCCAAAGCCGTGGTCCGGGTTGAAACGGAATTGGTAGACCTCCTGGTACTCGGTCTCTTCCATGCCGCGCTCGGTGTCGTGCTTGTGCGGCGGAAAACCCGACCAGCCACCGGCGCCCACGGTGAACAGCTCGCTGACCAGCAGACGCCCCGCCGGTCGGCATTGCTTCTGGCCCAGCAGGTGCTTGATCTTGCGATGGGTCTTGGTGTCGTCGGACCCGTACTGGATCTTGTCGACCTCGTCCTGGCGCACGGCGAAGGGCTTGAGCACTCGTCGTAGCGACCACCGCCGATCATCAGGTCGAGTTGATCGCTCACGCAGGTGATGTGTGCCTTCATGCCCACCGGCACGTACACGCCTTCGGGTTCGCCCTCCCAAAGGTGCGTGCGCTTGCCGATGTCGGCAAAGTCTTGCCCACCGACGCTCACGTCGCAGCTGCCGCTGGCCGGCACGATCATCGACTCGTAGCCTTCCACCTGGTGCAGATAGCGTCTCACCGCGTCTCAGGCGCACATGGTTGAAGTAGCACAGCGGGGTGGTCTCATCGCCGACACCGACGATGGGCCGGTTCTGATTGTTACCGGGAGGAATGTGGCGGCTCATGAAGGGTCTCCTAGGGGAATCAGGAAGGTGATGTGGTGTGTTCGGCCACGAAAGCGAGCAGGGCCTCGCGGCTGGGCATGGACTCGGCACAGGCGTTCCCACTCACAACCAGCGCCGCCGAGGCAGCACCCAGCAGGGCGGAATCGTCCCAGGAGCGGCCTTCGAGAACGCCCCACAAGGTGGCTGCTGCAAACGCGTCGCCCGCACCGAAAGGCTTGCGCGCTTTCACGGCAAACACGCCCTGCAGGATGGCAGGCTCGCCTCGGCGCAGGATCTGGCAGCCGTGCGCGCCGTCTTTCACGAGCACGACGCGGGTGATGCCGTCCAGCAAACGCTGAGCCCCTGCATCGGAAGCGCTGTCTTGCAGATCGAGCACATCAAATTCTTCGCGGTTGCCGATCACGACGTCGGCCAGGTGCAGGCCAGCGGAGGTAGACGCAGGCCTCGCTCGATGTCTCCCAGCCATAGGGGCGGTAGTCGAGGTCGAGCACCACCGCCGTGCCGGCCTTGCGCGCCAGGTCCATCGCGTAAAGCGTGGCCTCGCGGCTCGGGCTGGCCGACAGCGCCGTGCCGGTGACGAGCAGCGCGCGCGCGCGGGCCAGGGCCCGGCATCGATGTCTTGCGGGCTGAGCTGCAGGTCGGCGGCATCCTTGCGGAAAATGATCACCTGGCAATCGTCGGGACGCATCTCGGTGATCGCCAGACTGTTCAGAGCGCCGGTCATCGGTTCTCACACCGCCACGTCGACACCGTTGTCAGCCAGAAAATCGCCGCACGTAACGACCAAAACCGTCACCGGACACCACGCTGATGATCCCGGTGCGAAGGCCCAGCCGCGCCGCGCCGGTGGCCACATTGCCCGGCGAGCCACCGACCGACTTGCGAAAACCCTCACCTCCTCCAGCGCCACGCCTTCTTGATGGGCATAGAAATCCACGCCCACCCTGCCCAGGCACAACAGGTCCATCGGCCGGGCGCCGGCTCGGGAAGTCGGGGCCGCTCATCTTCGAGGGGCAACCAGCCACTGCCTGCATCCGCCGATTGAGCACAGCGCAGCATGAAGCGAACGCCTGCCAGACCATCTTCGACGGTCGGGAAACCAGGGCCGGCCAGGTGACCCCGCGCCTGCGGCTCATTGGACATCGCCAGCGCAAAGCGGCGGTAGAGGTTGGCCCACGCATCGAAGTAGCCCGCCGGATGACCGCCACCCACGCGCTCGAACCGCGCCGAGGCGTCGAGGTAACCGTGTGCACGCTCGTAGGTCATTTCGGGCTGGCCAGCAAACGCCACCTTGAGTTGGTTGGGATGCTCGTCCCACCACTCGACACTGCCTTTGGACGCCACCACCCGCACCTTGAAGCCGTGTGCACTGCCGATGTTGACGGCGCTGGCCCACAGGGTGCCCACAGCGTTGCCGTGATAGCGGATCATCACATGGGCATCGTCTTCGAGTGGCGCACGGGTCGACACAAAACTGCGGCGCAGGCAGCTGAGCGAATCGACCTTCAAACCGGAAATCAGCGAGCCCATCTGGAAACAGTGGGTGCCCAGATCGCCAATCACATAGGTAGGCCCGGAGACTGGCTGGTGTGACGCGCCACTTCGTTCCGGGATCCTTGCTTTCGACTTCCATGGGGTGGTAGCCGTGCGCGAACTGCATCTGGACGATTCGCACCTCGCCCAGTTCGCCCTTTTGCACCATGGCGCGGGCCTGCTGCACCATTTCATAGCCCGTGTAGCCATACATCACGGCCAGAACACGGCCGCGCGCCTTGGCCAGTCGCGGCCAGCTGTTACGACTGGACTTCTTCGGTCGTCAATGGCTTTTCGCAGATGACATGCAGGCCGACTTCCAGGGCGGCTTTGCAGATCTCAAAGTGTGAGCTGTTGGGCGTGGCGATGGACACCACCTCGATGCCATCGGGACGCTTCGCTTCGGCAGCAAACATGGCCTTGTAGTCGGCATAGCAACGCTCGGCGGCCAGGCCCAGGACACGCCAAATTCGCGACCGCGCTCTGCGTCAACGTCAAACGCGCCGGCGACCAGCGACATCAGGCCGTCGCGGTGGGCAGCGTCGCGGTGCGAGTGGCCGATCTGGCTGCCTTTGCCGCCACCAACCATGGCCCAGCGCAGGGGGCGTTCCGGAAACTTGCCTTCAATGAACATGTTCAACCTGTGTGAAAAAACGGTGTGGATGGAAAGAGGGAACCTCAGTTGCCGTGACGCTGCTGCAGCCGCCCCTCGTTCCACTCGGCCAAGGCCTTTTCATGCGCCGGCGAATGGGGCAATTCGGGCAGGCCAACGTCCCACCAGCAGTCGCAGCTGGACCAGCGGCTGGCGTCGATGTCGACCACGATGGCGTAGCTGACCGGCGATTGCTTCGCGCGCCCAAGGCGGCATCGAAATCGGCGATGTTGGTGATCTTCTCGGCGCCGGCGCCTTGGGACCGGGCGTGCATCGCGAAGTCCACGCGCGGCAGCGCCTCGCCGGGGCGGCGGCAATCAGCCAGCAGGTTGTTGAAGGAGGAATTGCCCACGTTGCGCTGCAGCTTGTTGATCACCGCATACCCCGCGTTGTCGCAGACCACCACGATGATCTTGTGCCCAGTGAGCACCGAGCTGTAGAGGTCGCTGTTGTGCATCAAATAGGAACCATCCCCCACCAGCACGATGGATTCGGCCTGAGGCCGCGCGATCTTCACGCCCCAGCCCCCGGCGATCTCGTAGCCCATGCAGGAGTAGCCGAATTCGACATCGAAGCAGCCACGCTGCCCGGCAAGCCAGTTCATGTTCAGTTCGGCGGGAAGGCCTCCGGCCGCTGTGATCACCGTGTCGCCCGTTTGAACCAGTCGGTTGACCGCTCCCACCACCTCGGCGTAGGAAGGCAAACCCGCCGTGGGGCGTACGCGGTCGGCCACCTGGGCTTTCCACTGCGCGGCGCGTGTGCCCGCGAGCTTCGACCAGGCTGTATCGCAACGCCAGGTGCCCAGGGCCGCGCCCAGTGCCTGCAAGGCGACGCCTGCGTCGGAGCGGACCGGCAGGGCGAAGTGCTTGTTGGCGTCGTGGCGGCCGACGTTGATGCTGACCAGCTTGAGGTCGGGGTTGCGAAACACCGACCAGGAGCCGGTGGTGAAGTCCTGCAGACGGGTGCCCACCGCGATCACGAGGTCCGCCTCGGCAGCCATCTGGTTGGCCGAGTCCGAACCCGTGACGCCGATCGGTCCTCCGTTCAGCGGGTGAGATTGCAGCAGCGCGGCGCGCCCGGCGATGGTTTCCACCACGGGAACGCCATGGGCATCCGCAAAACGCTCCAACACTTCAGGGGCCTGGGCGTAGTGCACGCCGCCCCCGCTGATGATCAGCGGACGTTTGGCCTGGCGAAGCAGTGCCGCGAGTTCGGTGATGCGTTCGGGCTCCGGATGTGGCCGCGGGATGCGGTGTACACGAGGCTCAAAAAAATTGACCGGGAATTCGGCGGCGATGCCCTGTACGTCCTGCGGCAGCGCGATGAAGGCCGGACCGCAGGTCTCTGGATCGAGCATCACGCTGACGGCTTGCGGCAACGACTGCACCAGTTGCAGGGGAGTGACCACGCGGTCCCAGTAACGCACCACGGGCTTGAACGCATCGTTGACGGTGAGCGACGGATCACCGAAGTGCTCCACCTGCTGCAACACTGGGTCAGGCAGACGGCCCACATGCGCATCGCCACACAACATGAGCAGCGGCAAACGGTTGGTGTGGGCCACGCCAGCGGCTGTGATGAGGTTGGTTGCGCCAGGACCGATCGATGTGGTGGCGATGCCGATGCGGCGACGGCGGTTGGCTTTGGCGTAAGCGATGGCGGCAAGCGCCATGCTCTGCTCGTTCTGCCCGCGCCAGACCGGCAACTCATCTGCACCTTCCTTCAAAGGCTCTGACAGACAGGTCACATTGCCATGGCCAAAGATCGCGAAGGCGCAGCCGAACAGCGGCTCGATACGACCGTCGATCTCGATACGTTGAGCACGAAGGTAGCGCGCCAGCGCTTCGGCCACGGTCAGTTTGATGCTCTTGTTCATGATGGCCTCCCGCGGTCTCAGGCCTGCCAGCGTCCGCCAGCCAGCGCCTTGTAGCCGGCGCCAGACAGGTAGCCATTGATGTTGTCATGCGCCATGCGGGCGTAGGTCAGCGGATGGGCTTTGGCCGGATCCTGCTCGGCCTCGACCACGACCCAGCCGTTGTAGCAGGCGCCCTTGAGCACGCCCACCAGCGCTGCAAAGTCGATCACACCATCGCCAGGCACGGTGAAGGCGCCGTCCAGCACGGCGGTGAGGAAAGAATGGTTCTCGTCTTGCGTGGCTTTCAACACCGCAGGCCGCACGTCTTTGAAGTGCACGTGGGCCACGCGGGAGACCACCTCGCGCAACAGCACGGTGGGATCGGCACCACCGAATGCGCTGTGGCCGCTGTCGAAGGTCAGGCCCACGGATTCGCCGGTATTCTCGAGCAGGCTCAAAATATCTTCGCGCGTCTCGACGATGGTGCCCATGTGGTGATGGAAGGCCAGGCGGATGCCCGCTTCAGACATGAGCCGGTCCGCGAGTCCGGTCAGACGCTGACCATAGTGCCGCATGTCGTTGGGTGCCAAGTGCACGCGCGAAGACAGCGGCGTATTGATGTCGCCGTGCACCGTGTTGCTGACCTCGCCATAGACCATGGCTTTGACCTCAGCCGCGCGCATCAACGCCACGTGGGGTGCGATGGCCGCCCACTCTTCGTCCACGCCGCGCACCATGAGGTTGCCGCTGCACCAACCGGAAGCCACGCGCAGGTCATGGGCACGCAAGATGGGCAGCAGCACCTCGGGTTCGCGTGGGTACTTCGCACCGAGTTCGGTACCAGTGAATCCTGCCTGTTTCATTTCGGCGAGGCAGGTTTCCAGCGGGATGGTGCCGCCAAGGGAGGGCAGGTCGTCGTTGGACCAGGTCAAAGGGCTGATGGCGAGTTGGATGGTGGACATATGGGTCGGTGACAAGAGATTTTTGGTGGAGGAAACAGGGAGCTGCGATGAGCAAATGGATCGAGTGAGGCGTTGTCTCTAAAAGATCTTGTCGATCACACTGGCGCCAACATCCACTCGTGCGCCGGGTCGTTCTTGAAGACCCAGAAACGGTTGGGCCCCGCCATCACATTGAGGTAATACAGGGCGTAGCCGTGAGGCGCCACCACCGGGTGGTAGCCGCGAGGAACCATCACCACATCGTGGTCTTCCACCGCGCAGGCCTCGTCCAGGCTGCGGTCGTCCGTGTAGACGCGCTGGAAGGCAAAGCCCTGCGGCGGATTGAGCCGGTGGTAGTAGGTTTCTTCCAGTTGTGTTTCTGTCGGGGGGGCTTCTTGGTCATGTTTGTGCGGCGGGTAGCTGCTCGAATGACTGGCCGGCGTCATCACTTCCACCACCAGCAAATGCGCCGCCGTCGGGTCGTCGTGCGGCAGGATGTCGCAGACATACCGCGTGTTCGTTCCCTTGCCGCGCACGCTGCGCTTCATGCTGGCCGGATCGATCACACGCGCCTCGCGGTTGCGCGAATCGGAGGGTGCACTGCACAGCGCCACCTCGGCCGCCCGCACCGCGCGGATCAGCACGGTCTTGCGCGAAGGCACATACAGCGCCGCCGGCGACCGCTCTTCAAACACACTGTTGCGGGTACCCAAACTGGCGTGGGTGTCTCCGTCAATGATCACGTCCACCGTGCCGGTGAGCACCACCAGACACAGCTCACGATCGCCTGTTTCGACCGATTCGCATTCTCCCGCCATCAGGCGCAGGGCACGAAAGCCCACGTGTGTCCAACCGGCGCGCTGCGGGGTGACGTTGACGATCTCGCGCCCGGTGCGGGTGGCTTTGACCAAGAGAGGGCTGACCATGGGGCTGCTCCTTCGTTCTGTTCAGGGCCTCTACCGCGTTACCCCAGCCGCCGCATGATGAGCGCTGCGGCGGCTTCGCCAGGCGTCCACCAGGACCGCGAAATTGCGGGCCACCTCTTCGATCAGGGCCGCGTCGTCGATATCGCCTCGGAGCCACTTTGATGAGGCTTCGGCCCACAGCGTGCGTCCGACCATGAAGCCCTTGACGATGGGGTTGGTCGCATGGGCAAAGCTCGATGCAAGGAAGTCCAGCGGCTGGTTGAGGCCAAGAATCACCGCGCCCCGGCAATGGCGGTCGCGTTCGTGGATGAGCGCCTCCAGTTTCCGCCAGCCTTGCGCTTGCATCGGCGCAAGCTTCCACCACTCGGGCTTCACACCCAGGTTGTAGAAACGCTCGACCGCGCGCAGCACGGTGGCATCCGCTGCGCCTTCCGGCACCATGTCTTTCGGGAGAATGATCTCCAGCAGAAGCTCATTGCCGGACTCGCGAGTGGCTTCCCACAGTTCCAGCACGGTCTCCTCTTGCTCCAGGCGCAAGCCAGGCTCGTCGTCAGGGTGGTAGTGCACCAGGCACTTGACCACCTGTTCGGTCGGCCAATGGATCAAGGCACTGCCGATGGAGCGGGCACCGTCAAAGCGCAGCGGACGTGAGCCGGGCAGCTCCACCGGTCGCCCCACCCACCAGCCCCGGCCGGTGGCACTGGCCAGGGCGTCGCGACCGTAATCGCCCCCATCGATCAGCACGCCGGTGTGACCTTGAAGCTGGTGACTGCGCTCGACCTGTTCGGCCGCCTGCACCAGCAGCTTCTTCAATGCGGGGATGCGCAACTCGCTGGCCCCGGCCGCTCGGGCGATGTCGAAAAACTGAGTGCGGTGGTCAAACGCCATCACGCACAGTTCGTCCCACTTTGGCCGAGCAGCCGGTCACGCGGTGCAGGTGGGCCAGCTGTTCGTCGGCGTCCACCTTGGGATTGCGGGTGCCGCCAAACCAGTGGGCCAACTCGGCCGGGGTGGGCATGGCGGCCGAGCAGGCGTGGCGCGAAACCACGATGGCACCGCATGCGTTGGCGACTTTCGTGGACTCTGCCCAGTCCTTGCCTTGCAGCAGGCTGGCCATCAGGCCGGAGAGAAAGGCGTCGCCTGCACCCAGCACGTTGAGCACCTCCACGCGCTCGCCACGGAACGTGGGCGCTGCGTCGATGTCGTCGGGCACGTCACCCTCGATCACGCAGCATCCCAGGGCGCCGCGCTTGACCACCAGCGTGGCCGTGGGGCACAAGGCGCGCACGGCGCGCAGGCTGGCGATCAGCTCGTTGGCCACGCCGCCGGCGATGAAAAACTCTTCTTCCGTGCCCACCAGCAGGTCGAACAACGGCAGGCTCTGCTGCAACTGGCGCGTCACGCCGACATCGTCCACGAAGCGGTTCTCACCGGCACCGCGCGAGGTCAGGCCCCACAGAACCGGGCGGTAGTCGATGTCGAGCACGGTCACCGTGCCGTGGCGGCGAGCCGCCTTCAAGGCCTTGTGGGAAGCGGCACGTGTGCCGTCGGTGGAGAGATGGGTGCCGGTGATGGCCAGCGCCCGGCACTGCCCGATGAAGGCCTCGTCGATCGCCGAGGCGTCGATGGCCATGTCGGCGCAGTTCTCACGCACGAACAACAGGGGGAAGGTATCGCGGTCCTTCAGACCCAGGAGCACCAGCGCGGTGAGGCGATGCGGATCCACCTGAATCTGGCTGGTGTCGCAACCTTCCGCCCGCAAGGTCTCCAGAAGGAAGTTGCCCATCTGTTCGTCGCCCACGCGGGAAATCATGGCGCTCCTGCCACCCAGCCGGGCCACGCCAAACGCCAGGTTGGCCGAACTGCCGCCCAGGTACATGGCCATACTGCGTGCATTTTCCAGGCGGCTGCCGAACTGCTGGGCGTAAAAATCCACGGCCAGCCGACCCAGGCAGGCCAGGTCGTGGCTGCGACCTTGTGGAAACTGGAGCGAGGGCATCAGATGGTTACTCCTTCCAGGTCTTCCATCAGCGTCTTCATCTCCGCGCCCCCGGCCATCATGTCCAGCAAGGCTGCCTTGCTGATGTCGGCCTTCGCAAAGGTGCCCATGGACTGGCCGCGATTGAGCAGCGTGAAGCTGTCGCCCACGGGGTAGGCATGGTTGGCGTTGTGGGTGATAAAGATGACCGAAATGCCACGCTGGCGTGCTCGGCCGATGAGCTTGAGCACGTTGGCGCTTTGCTTCACGCCCAGCGCGGCCGTGGGCTCATCCAGGATCAGCACGCGAGCGCCAAAGTGGATCGCACGGGCGATGGCCAGGCATTGTTTTTCACCGCCAGACATAGTGCCCACCACCTGTCCTGCATCGCGCACGCGGATGCCCATTTCGGCCAGCTTCTCGACAGAAATGCGCTCGGCCGTGGTGTGGTCCATCACGGTCACCAAACCCAACAGCTTGCGCACCGGCTCTCGGCCCATGAAGAAGTTGCGCGCCACGCTCATCAGCGGCACCAGGGCCAGGTCCTGGTACACCGTGGCCACGCCCGCGTCCAGCGCTTCGCGCGGCGACCGCAGTCGCACCTCTTTGCCGTCGATCAGGTACTTGCCTTTGTCGGGTTGGTGAACACCCGCGAGGGTCTTGATCAGGGTGGACTTGCCGGCGCCATTGTCGCCCAGCAGGCAATGCACCTCGCCTCTTTTCAGGCGCAAGGTCACGCCATTGAGGGCAATGACGGGACCGAAGTACTTGGAGATGTCGTCGAGCTGAAGGATGTAGTCGCTCATGGCCCGCTCCTTCAATGCCTGCCCATCGTGTAACGACGGCGAATGTAGTTGTTGAAGAGCACGGCGATCAACAGCATGACGCCCAGGAACACGCGGTACCAGTTGTTGTCGATGCTGGTGTAGCCGATGCCGATTTGCACCATGCCGAAGATCAGCGCCCCGAAGGCCGCACCGATCACCGAACCGTAGCCCCCGGTCAACAGGCAGCCTCCAATGACGGCCGCGATGATGGCTTCAAACTCTTTCTGCAGGCCTCGATCGGCCGCCGCAGAACCCGCATCGGCCACTTGCAGCACCGCAAACAGCGTGGCGCAAAAGGCGGTGAACATGAACAAGCCGATCTTCACTGAGGCCACCGGAATGCCCACGTTTTTCGCAGCATTGGCGTCACCACCCACCGACAGAATCCAGTTGCCGACCCGGGTACGGGCCAGCACAAAGGCGCCCACGGCGGTCAGAAAGAACCACCACATCACCACTTTGGGCACGCCGATCGCCAGCGCCGAGCCGTCGTCGCGGGCTGCCATCCACCCGGCGCTGGCCAAGGCATCAAAGAGTCCGGTGAACACGTGTCCCATGAAAAGTGCACCGACGATCGGATCGGCTGCCATGGCCTCCCTCAGCACGACATCGCCATTGCTGGAAAGAATCGTCTTACCGGTCAGCAAGACCGCGATGGCGAGCGAGAGGCCGCGCAGGATGAAAAAGAAGGCGAGCGTGACGATGAAGCTCGGCAAACCGGTCTTGATCACCAGCCAACCATTGAGCCAACCCAATGCCAGCGCACATGCGAAGGCGAACACCGCAGCCGCACTGGGCGACCAGCCCCATTCCAGAATGGGAATCGCCAGCATCATGCCGGCGAAGCCGATCATGGAGCCCACCGACAGGTCGAACTCCCCCGCAATCATCAGCAAGGCGGCGCCCACGGCAATGATGCCCAGATAGGCCGCCACGGTGCTCCAGTTGATCGTGCCTTCGGCACTGAACATGCCGGAGTCTCCTGCCGCCAACAAAAACAGGGACACCACGAGCACGGTGCCCGCAATGGCACCAAACTCAGGTCGCGCCAGCAGCTTGCGCACCACACCCACTTCGCGAACGCGCTCGTCGACCCGCTTGTTTGCGGCCGCACCGCTCACGTCTGAACTGGCCATGTCCATGTCCTCAAGAGATTCGCAAAGGCCCTCTTGCAGAGGTTTTCCCACACGGTCAGGCCGGCTCAGCAGCAGGTCAGCGCGCCACCCGGGCGCCGACCCGCTTTGCGATCAGCGGTATTGACCCGCGTACTTCTCGACCTTGGGCAGGGTGTCCTTGGTCACGAAGCCTGGGCCGGAGCCGATGTGGCGGGCACCGTAGGCCGGAGCCAGGCCGTACTCGCTGAAGCGGGCCTTGGTCTTGGCATTGGCCTGAACGGCGGCGGCCACCTGCTTGACGTCGGACGTCTTGGAGGCTTTCATGGTGGCCAGCACCGCCACCGGGATGTAGCCCTGGAGGTAGGGCTGCTGGTCGATGCCGAATTGAATGGTGCCGGCCTTGACGCCCTTGCCGATTTCATCGGACAGGTCGAAGGTGGCGAACCAGGTCTTGCCGGTCAGGCCACCCTTTTCCAGCGCCCGCAGGGTGGGATGTGCCGAGGTGGGGCCCAGGGCCAGCACAGCCTGGGTGCCGGGGTTTTGACGCAGGTATGCGCTGACCTTGGACTCGATGGTGGTGGGATCGTCACCGGAGTCGATGGTGCTCTTCTTGAAGTCGGCGCCAATGGCTTCGGCGAAGCCGCGGCAGCGTTCGAACGAGACCGGATTGGTCGCAAAGTGGTTAACGCACAGGAAGCTCTTGATGCCAGCGGTCTTGGCGCGTTCGCCGGCTCCCTTGCCAGCCTCGTACTCGGGCTGGCCCACGTGCATGATCGCGCCCAGCTTCTCGCTTTGCTGCGGGGTACCGGAGTTGATGGTGATCAGCGGAATCTTCTTGTCGGTGATCTTCTTCATCGCGCCTTGCAGCACGTTGAAGTCCGCGATGGTGGTGATCACACCGTCCACGTTTTGTGCAGCCGCCTGCTCGATCAGGCGGGCCATGTCGGCCAAATCGCCGTTGGGCGGATTGCGGTACTCGACGGTCACGCCATAGTCTTCGCCCGCTTGCTTGATCGAGTTCTTGATGGTGTTCCACCACGCGTCTGAGTCGGGCGCGTGGCTGATAAGCACGTAGCGCCCCTGAGCGTGGGCGGCGCCGACAGCCAGCAGGGCGGCCAGGGCCAGGGTCTTGAGCACGGGTCGCACGGAAGAAGAGGGCATGTTTGTCTCCATTTGTTGATTGAAGCGAGTCACCTGCGTGCCGTCATGAGCGGACAAGACCGGCCCAGCAGTGGCACGGGACGGATGATAGGACGCATGAAGAAAGTTTCTTCTGGCTACTTTCCCTAATGAAAGATTTTTTCTATTATCTTATCTCCCGGCTACAGTACGTTCCAGCGCGTTGGCGGCTTTCATTTCCGTTTTTTCATCTTCAACCCGTGACCACCCTCAAGTCCCTCACGCCAGTGGATGAGTTCCTGCAGCGACTGGTGCACGAACACGGACAGCTCAGCCGGCAACTCAAACTGATCGGCGCCTACATCGAGCAACACCGCGACCACGTGGGTCTAGAACGCATCCAGGACATCGCCGACCACTGCGGTGTCCAGCCTTCAGCCGTGGTGCGGTTCGCCAAACATTTCGGTTTCTCGGGCTTCTCGGAGATGCAAGCCCTGTTCCGCGCCGGTATCGCGACTCAGATCGCTCCCAGCCGCAGCTACCAGAACCGCATCCGCGAAGCGGTGGCGCGCAGCGACCGCCCGCTGGACAGCGCCGGGATCGCTCAGGAATTCGTGGGTGGCGCGATGGCTGGGCTTGAAGAACTGGGGCGTCAGTTGTCCAACCTGCCGATCGACCAAGCCGTAGATTTGTTGGCCCACGCGCCTTCGCTGTGGGTGGTTGGCACGCGCCGCGCCTACCCTGTCGCCACCTACCTGGCCTACGCCTTCCAACACACCGACAAGCCCGTGCATCTGGTGGACTTCACGGGTGGCATGCACAACGGTCAATTGCGGGGTGCGCGCCGAGGCGACGTGATGGTGGCCATCAGCTTTGCACCCTACGGCGAAGAGACCTTGAGCATCGCCCGCCACGCGGTGGCAGCCGGTGTGGTGGTGATCGCCATCACAGACAGCCGCATGGGCGAGCTCGCGCGCATCGCCCAACTTTCGCTGGTGGTACAGGAGAGTTCCGTGTTCGGTTTCCGCGCTCTCTCCGGGACCATGGCTTTGGCGCAATGCCTATTCATTGCCCTGGCCTACCGGCTCGAACTCCAATACAAGCCCAGCGGCGCCCCGGCGCGCTGACCCGTTTTCTTCCCACCCCAACCCCTTCGAGCCCCATGAAACACGTAGCCGTTCTCGGTGCGGGCCGCATTGGCCGCATCCACGCCACCAACCTCGCCGCCCAGCCGGGCGTGCAACTGAAATACGTCTGCGACGCCGTGCCATCCGCAGCTGCCGATCTCGCCCAGACCCTGGGCGCCCAGGCCACCGACATCGAAACCGTCTTCGCCGACAAGAGCATCGACGCCGTCGCCATCTGCTCGCCCACCACCACCCACAGCGACCTGATCGCTCGCAGCCGCCGCCGCGGGCAAACACATCTTCTGCGAGAAGCCGGTCGACCTGTCGGTGCCGCGCGCCGAGGCCGTGGCGCAGGCCGTGGCCGCCGCGGGCGTGGGCTGCATGATCGGCTTCCAGCGCCGTTTCGACCCCACTTTCAACGAAGCCCGCCGACGCATGGACGCGGGCGAGATCGGCGACGCCCGAAATGCTGGTCATCACCAGCCGTGACCCCGGCGCCCCGCCGGTGGAGTACATCAAGCAGTCGGGTGGCATCTTCCGCGACATGCTGATCCACGACTTCGACGTGTTCCGTTGGATCCTTTGCGCCGACGGCGACGAGGCCGCCTGGCTGAGCGCCACCGGCTCAGTGCTGACCGACCCGGCCGTGAGCGCCGCGGGCGACTTCGACTGCACCGCCGTCACCATCCGCACGCACAAGGGCCGCCTGTGCCAGATCAACACCACGCGCCGCGCCGCCTACGGCTACGACCAGCGCTTCGAGGTGCTGGGCTCGGCCGGCCTGCTGCAGTGTGGCAACCACACGCCCAGCGAAGTCGTTCAGTGGGACGCGAATGGCGTGAAGGCCGACAAGCCCGAGGCCTTCTTCCTTCAGCGCTACGCCGCCGCCTACCGACTGGAGATCGAGCACTTCTTCAGCTGCCTGCAGTCGGGCCAGCCCTTCAAGACCACAGTGCAGGACGGCGTGCTGGCGCAGAAGCTGGCCGACGCTGCTACGCAGAGCGCGACCACAGGTCACCCCGTCACCTTCTGAAGGCCTGCCCCATGAGCGCCAAGATCCTCAACGTCGGCCTCGTCGGCCTCGGCCGCCTCTGCAAACGCCACGCCGAACAGTTCGCCCGCAACACACCGGGCGCGCGCCTGGTGGCCGCCGAACTCGACTGGGCGCGTAGCGAACGGGGCATCACCCGCTGCCACGATACGCTGACGCGATGCTGGCCGACGCCGACCTAGGAGTCTGCGCGGCAGAGATTTGGCAGGCGGGACACTGGCTGCCGTGGACGGCTGGACGTTGATCGCAACGCTGCCTGGCCGGGTTCGTCGCCTCCAGGGCCTGCTCCGGGGCGCTGGAGGGACCCGCTGCCGGGCCGTTCCAGCGCCTGCGTGTGCCCTGTCGGACCGTTTATCCAGCCATCGTGGCCATTCGCCGTAGATTCAGCGCCATGCACACGAGCTTCCACTCGGCTCGCACCCTGTGCAGGCCTCGCATGCTGAACTGCCGGAACCCCAGCACGTTCTTGATCCAGCCGTTGGGCGGCTCGGCGATCCACTTGCGCTTGCGGTAGGCCGCTCGCCCTTCGTCGGTCTGCAGCTTGGCGGCCATCGCCGCGGTGTGCGGGTATGCTGGGCGTCGATCTGCGGCGTGCTCCTTGCCTTCGCGGCCCAGCGCCACCACCAGCTCGATCGGTGGCGTTCCTCAGGTTGTCTTCGCTGCGGTAGCCAGCATCGGCCAGACCGAGTTCGGGCAGTTCACCGAGGTTGTCGCCCACCGCCTGGATCATCGGCAAGAGCCAGTTCGCGTCCGGCGCGACGTTGTCCAACTCCGCCGCCACGATGATGTGCGCGGCCTCGTCCACCGCCGTCTGCGCGTTGTAGCCGGGTCGAACCCGCCACCGGCGCGCTTCATGATGCGGCTGTCCGGGTCGGTGAAGTTCTCCTGCGCCTTGTCCTCGGGCACGCCGAACTCGCGCTTGTAGCGCCCGCCCTTGGGCTTGCCGTCCGGGCCGCGCGGGCGGCGGTCGTCGTCGTCGCTGCGGCCGCGCTCGAGGTCGGCCTCGCGCTGGCGTTGCTCCAGGCGCTCGCGGGCCTCGCGGATGGCCGCCAGCCGCGCCTCGCGCCGCTCGATCTCGGCGGGCAGGTCCAGTTCCGGCTCGTTGACCTCGGCCTCGTCGGTGGCCTTGGCGCGCGCCAGCAGCGCGTCGATCTGCGCCTTGAGCTCGGCCTCGGCCTGCTTCATGCGCTCGTAGCTCATCGCCTTGTGGCGGCTGGCGTTGGCCTTGACCTTGGTGCCATCGATGGCCACCGTGCCCAGCTTGACCAGGCCCATCTCGCGAGCCAGCCGGACCACCTGCACGAACAGCTCCGACAACTCCTTCAGGTGGAACGCCCGGAAGTCGCAGATCGTGCGGTGACGCGGGAAGTTGCCGGCGGCCAGCATCCGAAACGCCAGGTCCTCGTGCAGCCGGCGCTCGATCTTGCGCGAGCTGAAGACGCCGGTGGCATAGGCGTAGACCAGCACCTTGACCATCATCGCCGGGTGGAACGGCTGGTTGCGCGAGCCGCCGCCCTCGTAGCGCGCGTAGAACGCCTTGAGATCCAGCGCCTCGACCGTGTCGTTGATGAAGTGCGCCAGGTGGCCTGACGGCAGCCAGTCTTGCGGCGCCGCCGGCAGCAGCATCACTTGGTCAGGTTCGTAGGGGCGATAGCTTCCAGTCATGCCCCATCAACGCATGTGCCATGCCACGCGCCATCAGGAACTACCCGGTTCTGCCGCGCAGAATCCTAGGTCCCTCCGGGGCCGCCTTTCTGTCGTCGAATCCACAACACCCCGGTTGCGGCGGTCACCGAACCTGCTGATACTGTGGCGCGCTCCAGGAACGGGGCGAGGTGGGCGGTGGAGGTACCGGATGAGCAGGCTTCTCGCACAGATTTCCAAGGTCATCGGACGCGGCAACAACGGCCCGGCGCCCGAGCCTGAGCCCGACTATGCCCGTGCCGAGTTTGTGGACAGCGGCTTCCTGGCCAACGACGAGCACCGCCACTCCTGGTCGCTCGATGCCACCTGCAGCGCATTCGCTGGGCGCCTGCCGGGCCAACTGCCTGCCCAGACCCAAGAACCCGTTGTCGACAAGTCGCAGCGCGTGGGGTCTGCGGTCGTCTCCAAGCGAGCCTGGCCCGGAGCGCGATAGGTCCTTCGGGACTTGCACCGAGCGCCCTGGGCAACGAGTCTGTGCCCAGGGTTCTCTGTTTCATTTTGGGATGCGATAGCCACGGCCGCGAATCGTCTCGATCAGGCTGCGGCCGAGTTTGCGGCGGATGTTGGACAGGTGCACCTCGACGGCGTTGTCCGGAATGCTCGAATCGAACACCACCCGGGCCGCGATTTCGTCCTTGGGGACGATGCGTCCCGCGCTTTGCAGCAGCGTGTCGAGCAGCAGCCATTCGCGGTTGGTCAGCTTCACCTGCATGCCACGTCGGAACGCGACGCGCTGGGCAGGGTGGAGGTCGACATCGCCACATCGCCGCTGCCCGTTGCGTAGCCCGCTGCCCCCCTCGGCGAACTCGTACAACTGCGCGGCCAGCACGTCGAGTGCGATCGGCTTCAGGACGAAAGTGCACTCTATTCGCTTCACGCGATCGGCCAGCGGCGCCAAGTGGGCGGCGGGACTGAGCACCAGCATGGTTGAGTCCGGGTGCTGGCCGCGGACGCGGTCCAGCCAGGCGACGTCGGCACCCTCTGGGCCAGGCCACTCGACCACCACGATCGGGTGGTCGGTGCTCGTCAGCGAGATTCCTTCGCTTGAGTGGCGGCACCAGGTCAGCTCGTGTCCTTTGGGGCGCAGACGAAGGTCGAGTTCTCCGGCAAGATCGGCGTCGACGCCCAGCAGCAGCATGCGCATGGCGGTCACCACCCCCGGTCGAGGGTGAGATGGGGAGCGTGAAACTGTCTTGACAGCGAGCCGTATGACATTGGTCCTCCTGAGAGCCTGGTTGTGGTGCTCGCACCGGCCACGCCTGTTGCGATGTGGTCTCGTCGAGCGGTGCAACCATAGAGGCAATCTGCCACGTCGCGCCAACGTTATGCCTGCCCTCGTGTTTGCCTTGGCGAGCCTGTCGATACCGGGCCACACCCCCCCCTGAAACCATGATGCAGTTCACAGATGTCGACGACGAGGGCGAGCATGCGTCGCACTCTGCCGTGGAACGCGCGGCCGCCTCAGCCCGCAGCACCTGGGTCAGTGTGGCTGTGAACCTGGTGCTGTCCCCGGTGCAGGTCGCCGTCGGGCTGCTCACGCGCTCTCAGGCCTTGATGGCCGATGGCATCCACTCCCTGGCCGACCTGGTGTCCGACTTCGTGGTGCTGATCGCTAGCCGCCATGCGAGCAAGGAGGCCGACCTTGACCACCCCTACGGCCATCAGCGCTTCGAGACCGCGGCCTCGCTGGTGCTCGGGGCGATTGTGCTGTCGGTGGGTGTCGGCATGCTGTGGTCGGCGGCCGGAAAGCTCCAGTCTCCGGAGACGGTGGCACAGGTGCACCCGGGAGCCCTGGGTGTGGTCGGGCTGGCGCTGGCCGCCAAGGAGTTTCTCTTTCGCTACATGCTTCGCGTGGCCAAGCAGGTCGAGTCAAGCATGCTTGTTGCCAATGCATGGCACGCCCGTTCGGATGCGGCTTCGTCGCTGGTGGTGGGCATAGGAATCGTCGGCAATCTGACCGGCTTTCCCATCCTGGACCCGATTGCCGCGCTCGTGGTTGGCTTGATGGTGGCACGCATGGGCTGGACCTTCGGCTGGCATGCGCTGCACGACCTGATGGACCGCTCGGTCGACGAAGAGGAGGTCGCAGCCATTCGCCGCACGCTGACGCAGACCCCCGGCGTGTGCAACGTGCACGACGTCCGCACCCGCAAATTGGGCGACATGATCGTGGTGGACGCTCATCTCGAGGTCGACGGTGCGCTGAGTGTCGAGGCGGGGCACGACAGCGCGGTGGAGGCCCGACAGCGTGTGATGCAGCGTCAGCGGGTGCTCAATCTGATGACCCACCTCGACCCCTGGAAGCGTCCCGACCTGGACCATGTCGTGAATCCGCCGGCCTGAGCAGGCGGCCTTGTGGGGTCGATCGAGCGGCCCGAGCCGGGACTCAGGGCGGGCGTTCCCTGAACTGCCTGGCCAGATGCGCTTCGCCGCGCTCGAGCACGAAATAGCGGAATGCCTCGGCCGCCGGTGACAGCTGCCGGGCGGCGGTGTTGACCACGTTCCAGCGGCGCATCAAGGGCAGACCCTCGACGTTGGGCACGGCGATCATGCCGAGCGATACCTCCAGGCCGATGGTGTGCAGCGAGAGAAAGCTCACGCCCATGCCGGCCATCACGGCCTGCTTGAGCGCCTCGTTGCTGGGCATCTCCATGACGAAAGTCGGCTTGATGCGTTGTTCGTCCAGGTACTCCTGCAGTGCCACGCGCGTACCGGATTCGGGCTCGCGGACGATGAAAGGCTCTCGGGCCAGCGCGGAGGCGGGCACGCTTTCGGCCTGGGCAAAGCGGTGATCGGGCGCCGTCACCAGAACGTGCGGGTGCATGGCGAAGGGTTCGGCGCGGCTGGGTACGTCCTTCGGCGGCCGGCCCATGATGCACAGGTCCACCTCGTTGCTCTTGAGCAGCGCTGCGAGCTGCTCCCGGCCCCCGAGCTTGAGCCGTACATCGATCGCCGGATGCTCGGCGTGGAAGTTCGTGAGCAACTGCGGCAGAAAGTACTTGGCCGAGCTCACCATGCCGATGGTCAGCCGGCCGCTCTCCAGTCGGCTGAACCGGGCCATCGCGTCTTCCGCTTCCTTCAGCGTACCGAGCAAGCGCCGGGCGTAGACGAGGAAATACTCGCCCGTGGTCGAGAGCGTCAGCCGTCCCCCGGTTCGATCGAATAGCGGCTGGCCGACCTGCGACTCCAGCTCCTTGATCTGCATCGACACCGCAGGAGGTGTCAGATGCAGGATCTCCGAGGCACGCAGCGCGCTGCCCTGGCGCGCCACCTCAGCAAAGACCCGCAGCTGTCGGAAGGTGACGTTCATGATGACAGGAAATCTTAGCGGCCTTGGGGAACGGTGGTGGCCTTTCTGGCGAGTACTAAACTGACCCGCACGGGCCCAGCGCGACCGACGCCGAGCCGACCAGGAGCCTCCGCATGAAAGTTCGTGCCGCCGTTCTGCGCCAGACCGGGCTGCCTGCGCCGTACCAGGCGTCTCGGCCGCTGGCGATCGAGTCCCTCGAGCTCGCGGCGCCCGGCCGCGACGAGGTGCTGGTGCGTATCCGTGCGGCGGGGTTGTGCCATTCCGATTTGTCGGTGATCAATGGTGAACGTCCGAGGCCGGTGCCGATGGCACTCGGCCACGAGGCGGCGGGCGTGGTGGCTCAGCTGGGGGAGGGTGTGAACGACCTTGCCATCGGCGACCACGTGGCCTTGGTGTTCGTGCCGAGCTGTGGCCACTGCGTGCCGTGCTGCGAGGGGCGGCCCGCCCTGTGCGAGCCCGGCGCGGTGGCCAATGGCGCCGGCACGCTGCTGTCTGGCTCGCGCCGACTCGTCGACGCCTCTGGAATCGCGGTGAACCACCACCTCGGTTGCTCCGCGTTTGCCGATCACGCCGTGGTGTCGCGCCGCTCCCTGGTCAAGCTGGATCCGGACCTTCCGTTCGACGAGGCCGCCCTTTTTGGTTGCGCGGTGCTCACCGGAGTGGGCGCCGTGGTCAACACGGCGCAGGTGAGGGCGGGGCAGTCGGTGGCGGTGGTGGGCTTGGGCGGCGTAGGGCTGGCGGCCGTTCTGGGGGCCGTGGCAGCCGGGGCGCGTGAGGTGGTCGCGATCGACCTCTCGCCCGCCAAGCGCGAACTGGCCCTGTCGATGGGCGCGACCAGCGCCTTCGACGCGGCCGAAGCCGATTGCGTCGAACGCGTGCGCGCAGCCACAGGCGGTGGTCTGGACCAGGTCTTCGAGTTCGCGGGCTCGGTAAGGGCTTTCGAGACCGCTTACCGCATTACCCGTCGTGGCGGCACGACCACGACCGCCGGTCTGCCGCCCCCGGGGGCGAACTTCGGCCTGCCGATCGTCAACCTGGTCGCCGAGGAACGCACGCTCAAGGGCAGCTACATCGGCACCTGCGTGCCTACGCGCGATCTGCCGCGCTACGTGGCGTTGTACCGCGCGGGTCGCCTGCCCGTGAACCGGCTGATGAGCGGTCGCCTTCGCCTCGACGAGATCAACGAAGGCTTCGACCGCCTCCATGCAGGCACCGCCGTGCGCCAGGTGATCGTCTTCGATTGACGCTCCGCTGCGATGCCCGAGGCGGCCTGAGTGGCGCGACTGGGTACGATTCAGCGCCGCTTGTACTGCTCGGCGCCGAAGAGAATCTTGCGCTCGGCCTCGCCGGTGATCGGCTTGCGCAGGTCGGTCAGTACCTCGACGCCACGTTTGACCGCTGGCCGGGCGCTGATCTCGTCGAACCAGCCCTTGAGGTGCGGATAGTCCGCCCAGTCGATGCCCTGGTTCTTCCAGGAACGCAGCCAGGGGAAGATCGCGATGTCGGCGATGGTGTAGGTCGGCCCAGCGATGTACTTGCTCTTGGCCAGGCGCTTGTCCATGACGCCGTAAAGACGCTTGGTCTCGTTGGTGTAGCGGTTGATCGCGTACTCGATCTTCTCGGGGGCGTAGATGCGAAAGTGGTGGGTCTGGCCGAGCATCGGTCCCACGCCGCCCATCTGGAACATGAGCCACTCCAGCATCTCGTAGCGCCCGCGGGTGTCGGGTGGAAGGAACTTGCCGGTCTTGCCGGCCAGATACATCAGGATGGCGCCCGATTCGAACAGCGAGATGGGTTTGCCGTCCGGGCCATCGGGATCGACGATGGCCGGGATCTTGTTGTTCGGGCTGATGGCCAGGAACTCCGGCTTGAACTGGTCGCCGGTGCCGATATTCACCGGGATGACCTTGTAGGGCAATCCGCACTCCTCCAACATGATGTGAACCTTGTGCCCATTCGGCGTGGCCCACGAATACACTTCGATCATGAATCCTTGCTCCTCGCCAGCGACGACCGGCACCTTGTGCTGACACTCTAGTGGATTGAGGCTGACCATGCTGGAGTCCATCAAGCGATTCTTCGCAGGCGGCGCAGCACCTGCGGCCGATTGGAGCGATGTGGCCCAGTGGGCGCAGCAACGTGGGCTGGGGTTCAAGCGCGCTCGCGAAGGCGAAGGCTTCGTGGTCGATGGTGCAATGGACGGGATGCCCTGGCGCATGGAATGGGGGCCGTCGCAGCGGACGTACATCGAGGCGCGCGAACTGCGCATCCGCATGGAACTGATGCTGCCCTCGGACATGCAGATGCTGGTGCTCTCGCGTCCGCTGATGGAGGCGCTCGAGCGCCAGGTCTTCGAGAGCTTCACCGAGGGGGCCCAGACCCAGATCGACACTGCCACGCCGGAAGAGATGCGCTGGCTGGTCATGTTCCCCAAGGTCAACCTGAACAGCCTGCCGGCGCTGCGGAGCGCTCTCGGCGTGGTGGCGAGCGCGCCGGCCACAGGCCTCTCATGGCTCGAAGGGCCGCTGGCGGCTCACCTCGAGCGGGCGCTGTCGCAGTGGCTCCAGTCTTCGCGGCCCTTCGTGCTCATGACCCTGCGCGGACGCACCTACTTGCGCATGGCTCTGGTGGATCCCGACGTGCGCGATCTGGAAGGGGCGCTCAGCCTGTTCGAGACCGCCGTCCAGCAGGCCATGCGTCTGGCCGTGAGCCATGGCGAGAGCGGGGCGGACTGGCCCAGCACCGGCACCACTGCCTGGCAGAACTACGAGAACGATCCGCCCCCTGGGCGCTGAACCGGACTTCCAGGCAGTCGCTGGCTCAGCACTGCTGCGCGATGCGCCAACCCAGTTCGGCCAGTGGGCGCGCACCAGCGGCAGTTTCGCGCGCCTTGGCACTGGAGGCGGTGCCGTCCTCCACACGTTTGGCGATGCCTTGCAGGATGCCGGCCATGCGGAACAGGTTGTAGGCGATGTAGAAGTTCCAGTCGGACTCCAGGCGATCGGGGTCAGTTCGGCCAGTGCGCTCGCAATAGCGGCGCACGTAGCTGGCTTCGTCGGGGATGCCCAAGGCTGCCAGGTCCAACCCCGCGATGCCGCGGAAGGCGCCAGGAGCGATGTGCCACGACATGCAGTGGTAGCTGAAGTCCGCCAGCGGGTGGCCCAGGGTCGACAGTTCCCAGTCGAGCACGGCCATCACTTTCGGCTCGCTCGGGTGAAAGACCAGGTTGTCCAGCCGGAAGTCGCCATGCACCACCGACACCTCTGTCTCCTCCCGGGCGCTGGGGGGCATGTGGGCGGGCAGCCACTCCATCAGGCGGTCCATGGCCTCGATCGGCTGGGTGATCGAGGCCAGGTACTGCTTGCTCCAACGGCTGATCTGCCGGTCGAAGTAGTTGCCTGGCCTGCCGAAGTCCTTCAGGCCAACAGCGGCCACGTCGACGCAGTGCAGTGCGGCCATCACGCGGTTCATCTCGTCGTAGATGGCCGCGCGTTCGGCCGGCTGCATTCCGGGCAAGGACTGCTCCCACAGCACCCGGCCAGGCACGAACTCCATCAGGTAGAAGGCGCGCCCGATCACGGACTCGTCTTCGCACAGCAGGAGCATTTCCGGCACGGGCACTGGCGTCGGCTTCAACGCCTGCATGACGGCGAACTCCCGCTCGATGGCATGGGCCGAGGCCAGCAGCTTTCCTGCTGGTCCGGGTTTGCATCTCATGACGCAGGTGCGCTGCGGGCTCGCCAGCTTGAATGTCGGGTTCGACTGCCCGCCGGCAAACCGCTCGATCTGCAGGGGGCGCCTCGAAGCCTGGCAGGCGCGCCGCGAGGTGACGCTGCAGGGCGGAAGTGTCGATGGCGTGCTCGCCGGGCAGGCCGGGAGCGGATGGAACGGTTTTCGAGGGCATGGACTCGGCTCCGGGCGAAGGCGTGAACGGTGAGATCAGGCGACGAGGCTCAACGCTCGGCCAGGGCCAGCAGGCGATCCTTGGAGAGCACGACAAGGCGCGTAGGCTCGATACGCACCGCGCCTTTACGCTCGAAACCCTTGAGTTCCTGGTTCACCCGCTGTCGCGACGCGCCCAGCAAGTGCGCCAGGTCTTCCGGAGCGAGCTGCAGACCGACCCGGATTTCACCACCCTCGACCACCCCGTAGCGCCGAGCCGGCAGCAGGATCTGCTTGGCCAGGCGCGCGCCAACTGGTCGGGTGTTCAGGTCTTCGGTCGGCTTCATCAGGAGCATCAGGCGGCGGCAGGTCACTCGCAGCAAGGCTCGGTAGAGCTCGGCGTGGCCCGCCAACAACTGTTTGAAGTCCGGTTTGCGGTCGATCAGCAACGTGCCGTCGCCGTGCGCCGTGGCGTCGTGAGTGCGCAGCAGATCATCGAACAGTGCGATATCGCCAAACCAGGTTCCGGGTTCGGCATAGGTCTGGGTGACCTGCTTGCCGGACAGGGACATCGAACTGATCCTCACCGCGCCGCGGGCCACACCGCACCACTGCTCGGCCGGGGCACCCCTCGTGGTGAGTGCGCCCCGTCATTCAGTCGCTTGACGTGGCCGCGGCTGAGGATGTCGGCACGCAGACTGTCGGAGAGCCTGGCGAAACAGGACCCGGAATCGATGGCTTCGGCCTCGGCGGGCGTGAGTGCAGGAACGGTCATGGCCAAGGGCATCGGGTCGCCCAAAAACAATCGCGAGATGGATCGCCACCGCTGCCAGTGACCTGCCGAGGGCTGGGCGAGGGCCGTCCGAGCGGCGGCACCGGCTTGGTGAACCTGGGCAATCTCGCACGCTCCCAAGCCCGAATGCGGTCGATTGTGTCACGCACCTTGGGGGCCAGAACCGACCGGCCACGGCAAGGACAGGGGTGTCTTCATGCTAGAGTTCTCGACGACAAGAACGCCTCCAACGCATGCTCAGAGCTTCCCTCTATCTCGCCCTCGGCAGCACGATGCTGGTTGCCTCCGGCGGTGTCCAGGCCCTAGGCTTCGGTCGGGTCGTTAATGTGTCTTCTTTGGGGCAGCCGCTGAATTTTGCGGCCACGGTGCGTCTGGACGGTGACGAGTCGCTCACGATCGAGTGTGTGTCGGTCGAAGTGATCGCCGGGGAGTCGCGTCTTCCGCCTGGCGCGATTCGTGTGGCGGTGCGGCCCGGCGCCGATCCGTCCGAGCGGCTGATTCGCGTGTTCGACGCTCAATCAGATCGAGGAGCCGATTGTCACGGTCAATGTGACGGCGGGTTGCCAGCCTCAGCTCACGCGCAGTTTCGTGACGCTGATCGATCCGCCTGTATTGAATTTCGCGCGCACGCAACCCGATGCGGCACCCGCACCGAGCTTGCCGCCGGTCCAGCCCGATTCGCCGGTTTCGCCCGTGGTTGCGGCTGCGCAGTCCAACCAGCCTGTTCGGGCGCCGGTGCAGGCCGCGCCGCGGCCTGAGGCCAGCGCGCGACCTTTGCCCGCTCGCACGGCCATCGCGTCGGTTCCGCGTCAGGTTCGCGAGGTTCCTCCGGATGCCGCGCCGCGTCCGCGCCGCCCGGCCACGACGCCGCCCACGCGGGCAGCGGCGGTGCGGCCAGAGGCAGGCAGCGCGCGACTCCGACTCGATGCGGCGACGGGTGTTCGACCTGCATCCAAGGCGTCCGCTCCGGCGACGGTCACGGCTGCAGCGGCACCCGCCACAGTGGCCGCCGCTGCCGCAGCGGCTGCGGCAGTCGCGAGCGCACCCGTCCCCGCGCCGGCGGCCTCGGCGAACGCGACAGCTGCCTCGGCAGCTGCCTCCGCCGCTGTGGCGGTGGCAGCGATCAGCGAGGCCGAGCAGAAGCGCATGGCTGCGCTGGAAGAAAGTCTGGTCCGGCTGCGCGAATCTAACGAAGCGACCCAGAAGGCTCTGGCCCTGCTGCAGGCGCGCTTGCAGACGGCAGAGACGGACCGCTTCGCAAATCCCCTGGTGTATGGCCTTGCGGGTCTGTCGGCGCTCTTGGCGCTTCTGGTTGGCTTCCTCTGGTGGCGGCAGTCGCAGGCGCGCGGCGGCTCGCAGTGGTGGATTGCGCCGGCAGCCGCCAGCGGTCCGGTCCCAGCGCGCGCCTCGGCGCCGCAGCGACCGGTGAAGGAAGCCCTGTCCGGAGCCTCGAAGGTCGAAACCGAGCCTGCCGTCATGGACGACCGCTCGGGCAACGATTCGCTTGACGAGGTGCCACCGCCGCGGATCGTTCCCCCAGCAGTGCCCAATCGCCAGGTTCCGGCATCGATGACCGTGGCGGCTCCGGCGGAACCGCCAGCACAGCGCCGCGAACTCTCGGTCGAAGAACTGATCGACCTCGAACAGCAGGCCGAGTTCTTCGTCGTGCTCGGCCAGGACGAAGCCGCGATCGACCTGCTGATGGGCCATGTCCGCAGCAGTGGCGGCGTCAGCCCGCTGCCCTACCTCAAGCTGCTGGAGATCTATCGTCGCCGGGGCGACCGCGAGCCCTACGAGCGCATTCGCGAGCGATTCAATCAGCGTTTCAATGCCTACGCGCCGGAGTGGGACACCGATCTGCTGCATGGCAAGGCGCTTGACGACTATCCCCAGATGCTCATGAAGCTGCAGCGCTTCTGGGATGAGCCGCGCGTGTCACTGAGATGCTCGACGCGGCGCTGATGCGCACCGAAGGCTTGGCCACGGAGTCCTACGACCTGCCGGCCTACCGTGAACTGCTGTTCCTCTACTCGATCGCCCGCGATCTGGCGGAGCACCGGCGGAAGACGGCGGGCGGCGCCGTCGACCTGCTGTTGCCTCTCGAGAACGAGTCGGGTGAGGAGCCGATTGAACACCTGTCGGCCAGCCGCCTGATGGGCTTCGCCGCCGACGGCACAGTTCCAGGCCACCGAGCCCAGCCCCGACTTCGACGCGACCCGGCCGATGACCGATGGCGACGCGAAGCCCTCGGAACAGCTCGGCCTCATCAACCCCCCGACTGTTCAAGCGCGATCTCCAACCGTCGCTCGAGCGGTCGGGCTGGCCGCATGGTGGCCGGCCTGCCGCGCGATGACCGCGGCCGTCGCTCCCACGGTCAAAGGCGGCTGAGCCGCTCCAGCGCCAGGTCCAGCGTCTCGTCCTGCTTGGCAAAGCAGAAGCGCACGATGCGCTGCTCGAAGCCACCCTGGTAGAACGCCGACAGCGGGATCGCCGCGACGCCGACCTCGGTGGTCAGCCAGCGGCAGAAGGACGCCTCCGTCATCGTCGCTCACGGCCGAATAGTCGACGCACTGGAAGTAGCTGCCCTCGGCTGGGCAACAGCTCGCAGCCGCGTCGCGGCCAGGCCGGCGCGAAACAGGTCGCGCTTGCGCTGGTAGAAGGCCGGCAGTCCGAGGTGGTGGGACGGATCGGCCATGAAGCGCCGCCAGGCCATGCTGCATCGGCGTGTTCACGGTGAACACATTGAACTGGTGCACCTTGCGGAACTCGGCCATCAGCGCCGCCGGCGCCGCCACGTAGCCGACCTTCCAGCCGGTCACGTGGTAGGTCTTGCCGAAGCTCGAGACCACGAAGCTGCGCTGCGCCAGCTCGGGATGGCGGGCCACGCTCTGGTGCTGCTGCGCCGTCGAACACCATGTGCTCGTAGACCTCGTCGGCGATCAGCAGCACGTCGGTCGGGCGCAGCAGTGCCGCCAGCCGCGTCCATGTCGGCTGCCGACCAGACCGTGGCGCTCGGGTTGTGCGGCGTGTTGATGATGATGGCGCGCGTGCGCGGGGTGATGCGCCGCCGCGATCCGCGCGAAGTCGGGCGCGAAAGCTGCCCGGCGTCAGCGGCACGTGCACTGCCTCGGCCCCGGCCAGCTCGATGTTCGGCTCGTAGCTGTCGTAGCAGGGGTCGAGCACGATCACTTCATCGCCCGGGTGCACCACCGCCAGGATGACCGTGATGATCGCCTGCGTGGCGCCGGCGGTGATGGTGATCTCGGTGTCCGGGTCGTAGCGGTGTCCGTACAGCGACTTCGACCTTGGCCGCCACCGCCTCGCGCAGCGCCGGCACGCCGGCCATCGGCGGGTACTGGTTCAGGCCCGAGCGCATGGCGCTCGTTGACGGCGTCGAGCAAGGCGCGGATCGCAGTCGAAGTCGGGAAAGCCCTGGCCGAGGTTGACGGCGCCGTGCTGCTGCGCCAGCGCCGACATCACGGTGAAGATGGTGGTGCCGACCTGCGGCAGGCGGCTGGTGACGGCGGGCGTGCGGAACGGTGGGCTCGGTCATGGGGAAGCGTCGGTCAGAGTTGATAGTCGTGGGCTCGCCGGTTCGCCGGCCAGCGCCTTGGCGATCAGGCGCGCGGCTGCAGGCGGTCGGACAGCATCTCGGCAAAGGCGTAGACGATAGTTGCGCAGGTAGGCGCCGCGCTTGAACGCGATGCGCGTCGATGTTGCGACCGAACAGGTGGCCCAGCGGGCGCCAGATGAGGTCGCCGCCGCGGTGGGTCGTCGCGGACCGCCCGTTCGGCGACGATGCCCACGCCCAGTCCGAGCCGCACATAGGTCTTGATCACGTCGGCATCGATCGCCTCGAGCACGATGTTGGGCTTGAGCTTCCGCGCCGCAAACGCCTGGTCGACCCTGGTGCGGCCGCTGAACGAAGGGTGGTAGGACACCAGCGGCTGCGGCGCCAGGTCTTCCAGCGAGATGCGGTCGAGCAGCGCCAGCGGATGGTCCGGAGGGCATCACGAGCGGCATGCTGCCAGTCGTAGCAGGGCAGCGTGACGAGGCCCTCGACGTCGGCCAGCGCTTCGGTGGCGAGGCCGATGTCGGCCACCTCCTCGAGCACCATGCGCGCCACCTGGCTCGGGCGAGCCCTGGTGCAGGCTGACGTTGACCTTCGGGAAAGCGCCGGCGCAAGTGGGCGACCGGCTCGGGCAGGAAGTAGCGCGCCTGGCTGTGGGTGGTGGCGATCGACAGCGTGCCGGCGTCCTGCTGCGAGAACTCTTCGCCGATGCGCTTGAGGTTGCCGACCTCGCGCATGATCATCTCGATCGGCCTGCAGCACCTGCTGGCCCGGTTCGGTGACGCGGCGCAGCCGCTTGCCGTGGCGCGCGAAGATGTCGATGCCGAGTTCGCCCTCGAGCTCGAGGATGGCCTTGGACACGCCCGGCTGGGACGTGAACAGCGCCTTTGCCGTCTCGGTCAGGTTCAGGTTCTGGCGCACGGCTTCCTGGACGAAGCGGAACTGGTGCAGGTTCATATTCCCGTGCGCTCTGTGATTCGCACGGATTATTCCATCGACAAGAGGTCAGCGGCCGGGATTGCAGCGCGGCGTCTGCCATGGCGTCGATGACGCTGCGGCACTTCGCCGATGGCCGGGCGCAGGCGCCAATCGACAAGAGGATGCGCGGCCCGCAGCTGGGCCAGCAGGACCGGCAGGTCCTTGCGCACATGCCCTCCGGCGCCAAGGAACAGCGGCACGACGTCGACCTGGTCGCAGCCTTCATCCGCCAGGGCCAGGCCGGCTTCGAGGATCGACGGCTGCATGAACTCCAGGAAGGCCAGCCGCAGCACACGCGTCCGGCGCGTCCTGGCGGATGCGTCCGGGCCACGTCCTCGAACGGCAGCGCCCAGCGTGGATCGCGCGCGCCGTGGGCGAACAGCAGCAGTCCCCGGCTCATCGGTAGCGCACCAGCCAGCTGAAGGCTGCCAGCGAAAGCAGCAGGAAGAGCGCGCTGGGCGCGGCGGCCACGATCCAGGGCGTCCAGTTGCGCAGCAGGCCCAGGTGCCCGGCCACGTTGTTGAGCAGCACGAAGCTGATGCCGAGCATGATGCCGCCGAACACCTTCAGGCTCACGCCGCCGGCGCGCGCGTGCAGGTACGCGAACGGCAGCGCCAATCCGACCATCACGAGGCAAGCGAACGGGTAGAGCGCCCGTTTCCAGAACTGGATCTCGTAGCTGCTGCGCCGCCTGCTCGTTGTCGGCCAGGTGGCCGATGTAGCGAAACAGCTCGATGGTGGACATGGTCTTGAGCGGCAGCACCGCCGCGGCCACGACACCGGCCGACAGCGTGCTCGGCCAGTCCAGGCTGGCGAGCCGCTGTTCGCCGGCGCGGCCGCCGGTGGGGATCCGGCATCGTCCCAGTGCGTGATGCGGACATCCATGAGCTTCCAGGTGTTGTTGTCGCCGACCCTGCCGGTGCCGGCCGCGATGCGGTTCAGCAGGCGGCCGTCGGCGTCGAACTCGAAGATGCGGATGTCGCTGCAAGCGTCGGCATCGGCTGCCGGCCGAGCCGACGTTGACCGAGTAGCTTCGCTCGCCCGTCGGCTGGCTGCGCCGGTCCTTGAGCCAGGCGCCGTGCGACCCAGTGTCGTGCTGCCCTTGGCGCGCCTGCAAGAAGGCGGTGGCTTCGCGCTCGCTCAACGGCGCGACGTAGTCGCCGACCACGTAGGTCAGCACCGCGAACATCAGCCCGAGGCTGGCCAGCAAGCGACAGCGCGCGCCCCGGCCCGAGACCGCCGGTGCGCAGGATCGTGTACTCGGACGACTGCGCCAGCCGCGCCAGCGCGTAGATCGTGCCGATCAGCACGGCGATCGGCGACAGCTCATAGAGGTGCCCGGGAACCTGCAAGCAGCGAATACGGCGCCGCATGCAGCAGCGGTGTAGCCGCGTGCCCACGTCGCCGAGCTCGTCGACGAAGTCGATGAAGAAGAAGAGCGACAGGAAGGCGACGGCCACGAACAGCACCGAAGAGACGATGTCCTTGTAGAACAGCCGGCGCACGGTCTTCATGCGGCACTCCCCTGCGGCGCGACCGACGGGCGGCGCCAGAAGCTGCGGGCGCTGCCGCTCTCGCGCCACCACAGCAACACCATCGCCAACCACGAAGGCGCCGCCGTGGAACAGTGCCAGTGCCGTGCCCATGCCCAGCTTGCCTGACGCGACCCAGGCCTGACACAGATTGATCAGGTTGTAGTAGACGACGAAGGCCAGCAGCGCCAGCAGCACGCTCCAGTTGCTCGCGCGCCGCGGGTTCGACACCGACAGCGGGATGGCCAGCAGCAGCAGGTTGGCGCCGCCCAGCAGCAGGCCAAGGCGCCAGGCGAGTTCGCCCTGGTTGCGCGGGGTGGGGCTGCGCAGCAGGTCGATGCTGCTTGCGCGCCTTGGTGCGGCAGCTCTTCGGTGCGTGCGCAGCACCCGTTCGCCGACCAGCACGCGGTAGGTCTCGAAGCGCGAGAGCGTCTTCTCGCCGTTGGCGCAGGTTTGCTTCGTTGCGCTGGCCGCGGTCCAGCACCAGGAAGCGGTCATCGCCATGACACCTCGATGCGGCCGCTGCGGGCCGATGGTCACCGACTCGCGATCGCCCAGCGTGGACAGGATGAACACATTGCGGCCGGTGCGCCCGTCCTGCGATCGCGCTCGATGAAGAAGACCCGGCGCCCGTCGCTGGAAGTCTGGAACTGGCCCGGGGGCCACGCGCGACAGGTCGGAGCGGCGCTCGAAGCGCTCCTTCAGTTCGATGCCGCGCTGGTTGACCCAGGGCCAGACGAAGAGCGCCAGCAGCGCCGATCACCAGCAACACCGGCCAGCTCGGTGCGCAGCACAGGGCGGACGAAGCGGCTCAGGCCGACGCCGCTGGCGAACCAGATCGCCATCTCGCTGTCGCGGTACATGCGGCCCAGGGTGGCCACCACGGCGATGAACAGCGACAGCGCCAGCATCGTCGGCAGGTGGCCCAGCGCGGTGTAGCCCAGCAGCAGCACCACGTCCTGCGGCGCCACACGGCCCACCGCCGCCTGGCCGAGCGTGCGGATCAGCATCATCGTGAGCACGATGGTGAGGATGACCACCAGGGTGGCCCCGAAGCTGCGCGCCAGGTCTCTGCGCAGGGTGGAATCGAATAACATCCGGTGCTCGTTGAATCAGCAAGGCATTATGGACTTCAGCCACCGCGTGACTTCGCCTTCCCAGTTGGCCACGACCGCCTGCGACGCGCTGCTCGTCGTGACGGTGGGCGACAAGCTGGACAAGGCCCTTCGGGCGGCATTGGGATCGGTCGTGTCGGGGTTGCTCGACGACGCCGTGGCCCAGGGCGATCTGGCGCTCAAGTCGGGAAAGTCTCTGTACCTTCACCGACCAGTGGGCGTGAGCGCGAAGCGCCTCGTCTTTGCCGTGGCGGGTGCGTCCTCACCCAAGGCGATCAAGGCGGCGATGGCAGGCGCCCTCGCACAGATCAAGTCGGGTGGCACGAAGCACGCAGCCGTGGCGGTGGTCGGCGCGGGCACCGTCGGTGCCGCCCATGCTGAAGTGCTGGTGGCTGCGGCGACCGATGCGGCCTATGTCTACCGGCACACCAAGCCGAGCGCGCCGGCCGCGGCCGCGTTGGGCCAAGTTGACTTTGCTGTGCACCAAGGAGGAGTCCAAGGCGGTTGCCGCCGGACTGGCCCGTGGTGAGGCGATCGCGGCAGGGGTGGCCCTGGCGCGCGAATGTGCCAACCGGCCGGGCAACCATTGCACGCCGACCTACCTGGGTGAACAAGCCAGGAAGCTCGGCAAGGAGTTCGGCCTGAAGGTCGAGGTGATGGACCGCAAGGCGATCGAGAAGCTCGGCATGGGTTCCTTCCTCGCCGTGGCGCAGGGATCGGCCGAGCCGCCGCGCTTCATCGTCGCCCAGTACCACGGGGCGGCCAAGACACAGGCCCCGGTCGTGCTGGTGGGCAAGGGCATCACCTTCGACACCGGTGGCATCTCCATCAAGCCGGCGGCTGAGATGGATGAAATGAAGTTCGACATGGGCGGCGCGGCCAGCGTGCTCGGCACCCTGCGCGCCGTGGCCCAGCTCAAGCCCAAGCTGAATCTGGTCGTCATCGTGCCGACCTGCGAGAACATGCCGGGCGGCCGCGCCGTCAAGCCCGGTGATGTGGTCACCAGCATGTCGGGGCAGACCATCGAGATCCTCAACACCGATGCCGAGGGCCGCCTGATCCTTTGCGATGCGCTGACCTACGCGGAGCGCTTCAAGCCCGCCGTGGTGGTGGACGTGGCCACGCTGACGGGCGCCTGCGTCATCGCGCTCGGGCACCACCACACAGGGCTGTTCACCGCGGACGACGAGATCGCTGACAGCCTGATCGCTGCCAGCCGCGAGGCGCTGGATCCGTGCTGGCGCATGCCGCTGGACGAAGAGTACGACGAGGCGCTCAAGAGCAACTTCGCCGACATGGGCAACGTCGGCGGGCGGGCCGGCGGCGCGATCACCGCGGCCATGTTCCTCAAGCGTTTCACCGCCAAGTACCGGTGGGCTCACCTCGACATTGCCGGGACGGCCTGGAAGTCCGGAGCTGCCAAAGGCTCGACCGGGCGCCCGGTGCCATTGCTGACGCACTTCGTGCTGTCCCGCGCTGCCTGATCTGCCGCGTGCCACCGCCATGACCGAGGTCAGCTTCCACTTCAACGTGCCGCACCGGCTGGGCTATGCATGCCGGCTCCTGCGCAAGGCCGCGCGCCAGGGTGCGAAGGTGGCCGTGGTGGCGCCGCTGGCCACGCTCGACGAACTTGACCGAGCGCTGTGGAGCTTCGATCCGATCGAGTTCGTGCCCCACGTGCGCATCGGCTCGGCGCCGCTAGCGCCCCTTCTGCTGCAGACGCCGGTGCAACTCGTCGATGATGCCCGCCGTGCCACGCACCACCAGGTGCTGCTCAACCTGGGTGACGAACTGGTACAGGGTTTCGAGGGCTTTGCCCGTGTGCTGGAGGTCGTTTCCGCCGACGAGTCCGAACGGACAGCCGCCAGGATGCGCTGGAAGCACTACGCCTCGCGGGGCTATTCGATCGAACGGCACGAGGTGGCGCCGCAGTGAACAGCGATCGACCGATCTCGCCAGACCGGGTGCCCACGCTGACCGAGGTGGTGCAGTTGCCGTCCTCCCACGCAGCCGCGCAGGTTCCATCTCTCGACCCCGCGACCGGCACGCCGGCGTTTCCCGGCCGGCCAGGAAGCTTCGTGGAGCGCCGCGCGCCGCAGGCGGAACGGCGCGCCAACTGGCCGCCACCGCCTGCCCGGCGAAGACCAGCTGGCAGAAAGGGTGCTCCAGGACATCCAGCGTCAGCTCGACCTCATGCTGGAAACCCGCATGCGCGAAACCCTGGCACCGGCACTGACGCGTGCCACTGACACCCTGGTGCGCGAGATGCGCCATGAACTGGCATCGACCTTGCGTGATGTGGTCAACCGCGCCGTCGCCCAGGAACTGGCTCGTCATCGCCGACCGTAGCCAGCGCGTTGTGGGTGCACGTGCGACCTTTCGGGGCGCCGTCCGGTCGGTGCGGTTTCCTTCCTGGGGAATCGCCTGTTCGACCGGAGGTTTCCCGATGGAGACGCGGTTGGTGTTTGGTGTATGGTGTCGCCCGTTGAGAACTCAGCGTCTCTTCCATACTTGTCTATAGCTCTCTCTCAACATCCCCCTTAACGGAGGTTATTGCATGCAAGTCAAACTGAACGTCGTGATGGCAGCGGCTGCGGTCCTGTTCGCGGGTGCTGCTTCGGCGCAAGACATGGTCGTCAAGATCGGCCACGTCGGCCCCACCAGCGGCGCGATTGCCCACCTGGGCAAGGACAACGAGAACGGCGCCAAGATGGCCATCGACGAACTCAACGCCAAGGGCGTGACGATCGGCGGCAAGAAGGTCAAGTTCGAACTGCTGGCCGAAGACGACGCCGGCGATCCGAAGCAAGGCACCGCGGTGGCCCAGAAGCTGGTCGACTCCAAGGTGATGGGCGTGATCGGCCACCTGAACTCCGGCACCTCGATTCCGGCCTCCAAGATCTACAGCGATGCCGGCATTCCGCAGATCTCGCCGTCGGCGACCAACCCCAAGTTCACCCGCAACGGCTACAAGACCGCCTTCCGCGTGGTGGCCGATGACGTGCACCTGGGCGGCACCCTGGGCCGCTACGCGGTCAAGGAACTCAAGGGCAAGTCGATCGCCGTGATCGATGACCGCACGGCCTATGGCCAGGGCGTCGCCGAGGAGTTCACCAAGGCCGTCAAGGCCTCGGGCGGCACGATCGCCGAAGCGCAGTTCACCACCGACAAGGCCACCGACTTCACCGCCATCCTGACCGCCATCAAGGCCAAGAAGCCTGACGTGGTGTTCTTCGGCGGCATGGACGCCGTGGCCGGCCCGATGATCCGCCAGATGAAGCAACTCGGCATCGACGCCAAGTTCATGGGCGGCGACGGCATCTGCTCCGGCAGGACTGCCCAAGCTGGCTGCCGGCGCCATGGCCGACGGCCAGGTGGTGTGTGCCGAGGCCGGTGGTGTCGAAGGCGCCCAGAAGGCCGGCATGGACAAGTTCTACGCCGACTACAAGAAGAAGTTCGGCACGGACGTCCAGGTGTATGCCCCGTACGTCTATGACGCCCTCAACGTGATGGTCGCCGCGATGGTCAAGGCGGGCTCGGCCGAGCCGGCCAAGTACCTGCCGGTGCTGGCCAAGACCGAAGGCTACAAGGGCGTGACGGGCGTGATCTCGTTCGACGACAAGGGCGACGTGAAGAACGGTGCGCTGACGCTGTACACCTACAAGGGTGGCAAGCGCGACCAGATCGCCGTCGTGCGCTGATCGAGCTACAGCTCTAGACGGAAGGGCGCCTTCGGGCGCCCTTTTTCATTGGTCCGGGGCGATCGCGTCAGTGCAAGGCCGTGCCGTCGCGCCGGTAGAGGCGGCACAGGGCCGCCATGCGCTCGGCGTGGTCCGGCTTCACCTGGTCCCAGGCGAAGCGCCACTCCCAGTAGCCTTCGCCAAAGCCAGGAAAGTTCATGCGGTGGTGGCCGTCCAGGCCCAGCACGTCCTGCATCGGGCACGATGGCGGTGTCGGCCACGCTCGCCAATGCCGCGCGGATCAGGTGCCAGTGGATCTGCATGCCCCCGGTGTCAGGATCGATGCCGAGGTAGCGCGTCACATGGTCGCGCTCGCGCGGGTTGAGCGAGGCCCACCAGCCGAGTGTGGTGTCGTTGTCGTGCGTGCCGGTGTAGACCACGCTGTCGGCCTCGTGGTTGTGCGGCAGGTAGAGGTTGCCGCTGTCGCCGCCGAAGGCGAACTGCAGGAGCGCATGCCTGGGAAGGCGAACGCCTTGCGCAGCGCCAGCACATCCGGCGTGATCACGCCCAGGTCTTCGGCGATGATCGGCAACGGACCCGAGCGCCGCCGCAATCGCCTTGAACAGCGCCTCGCCCGGCCCGGGCAGCCAGCGGCCCTTCACCGCAGTGGGCTCGCTTGCCTGGATCTCCCAGTAGCCGGCAAAGCCGCGGAAGTGGTCGATGCGCACGATGTCGACCAGCTCGAAGGTGCGGCGGATGCGCTGGACCCACCACGCGTAGCCTTCCAGCGCATGCGCCGTCCAGCGGTACAGCGGGTTGCCCCAGCGCTGGCCCGTGGCACTGAATGCGTCTGGCGGCACACCGGCCACGACCTCGCAGGCGGCCCTGAGCATCGAGCTCGAACAGCTCGGGCCGCGCCCAGACCTCGGCGCTCTGGTAGGCGATGAAGATCGGGGCGTCGCCGATGATCTCGCACGCCGCGTTCGTTTGCGTACGCTTTCAGCGCGCAGCCACTGGCGCAAGAAGCACCACTGGCAGAACTTCCAGAACGCGATGCGTTCGGCGTGGCGTGCGCCAAAGGCCTGCAGGGCCGCGTCTTCGCGTCGCGCCAGCGGGGACGGTCCCAGCCGCTCCATTCGCCGTGGCCCTGCTGCTCGCCAGCGTCATGAAGAGCGCGTAGTCGTCGAGCCAGTGGTGCTGGCTCTCGCAGAAGCCGTCGAAGCTCGGCCCGTTCGGGCGGTGTGGCGCGCGCCGCAAACGCAGCAGCGGCCCGTTCCAGCCGCTCCATGCGGTAGGGCACCACGGCGCCGAAGTCGACCCGCTGTCGGGTGGAAGCCAGAGTCGCGGCAGCAGGTCGTCGTCGCTCGAGCCAGCCGCGCTGGTGCAGCTCGAGCCAGGTCGATCAGCAGCACGTTGCCGGCGAACGCCGAAGTGCTCATGTAGGGCGAGTTGCCCGCGCCGATGCCGCCCAGCGGCAGGATCTGCCAGAGCTTCTGCCCGGCCGCGACCAGCCAGTCGACGAAGTGGTAGGCCGCAGGCCCCGAAATCGCCCGAGCCCGTGCGGACCGGGCAGCGAGGTGGGGTGCAGCAGCACGCCGCTGGCGCGTGGCAAGCGCATCGTCTCGAGGGGTCCTAGGTCGAGCGATGGACGGTGGCCTGGCAGCGCGCAGAGCAGCAGCACGCTGCGTGACCTGAGCGAGAAGTCGAGGGTCACCGACCTGGCCTGCCACGCCGGCTCGCCGCGCGGGCGTCGGGTGTCGAGCAGCGCCTGCCAGCGATCCTCCGGCGGACACGGAACGGCGGTCGTGCGCGCTGCCGTTGACCAGCAGCAGCAGCGGCGAGTGCGCGCGCCCGGGATGGCCGATCAGGCAGCCGAGCACCGCGATCGCCGGCCTGCGCGCCAGTCGTCGGATTGCATCGCCTGGCCATCGGCCCGCAGCCAGGCCAGGTCGTGCAGGCCGCTGCGATCGGCGAGGCCGTCGTACCAGCGGTCGACCCAGCGGCAGCGCTCGTGCCGCAGCTGGATCACGCGTGCGGTGAAGCTCAGCAGCTGGGCATCGGCGCTGCGACCAGTCGATCCAGGTGGTGGCGTTGTCCTGGCAATAGGGGTTGTTGTTGCCGTTCTGGCGTGTGGCCGAGCTCGTCGCCGGCGGCCAGCATCGGCGTGCCCTGGGAGAGCAGCGTGCTGGCCAGCAGCGCGCGCTTGACGCGGTCGCGCGTTGTCGTGATCTCGGCAGGTCGTCGGTCGGCCCTTCGACGCCGAAGTTCGCGCTGTGGTTGTGGCCGTGGCCGTCGCGGTTGTCTTCGCCATTGGCAGGTTGTGTCGGTGCGCGTGGCTCACCAGGTCGTGCAGCGTGAAGCCGTCGTGCGAGACCACGTAGTTGACCGACGCGCAGGCGCGCGCCGCCGCGGCTGGAAGACAGTCGGACGAGCCGCACAGCCGCTAGCGCGAAGTCGCCGCGCGAGGCACGCGCCCGCGACCCAGAAGCGCCGCATGGTGTCGCGGAACCGGTCGTTCCACTCGAGCCAGCCGCGCGGGAAAGCCGCCGAGCTGGTAGCCGCCGGGGCCGATGTCCCAGGGCTCGGCGATCATCTTCAGACGCGACAGCAGCGGGTCCTGCGCCAGCGCGGTGAAGAACGGCGCCTGGCGTCGTCGAACCCGTGGTCGCCTCGGCCCAGCACCGTGCGCCAGGTCGAAGCGGAAGCCGTCGACCTGCATCTCGCCGGCCCAGAAGCGCAGGCTGTCCAGCACCAGCTGCGCACGCGGGGATGGCGCAGGTCGAGCGTGTTGCCGCAGCCGGTGTGGTTCTCGTAGAGCGACCGATCGTCGCGGCGCAGTCGGTAGTAGCTGGCGTTGTCCAGCCCGCGAAAGCAGATCGTGGGGCCGATGTTCGTCGCTCTCGGCGGTGTGGTTGTAGACCACGTCGAGGATCACCTCGATGCCGGCCGCGTGCAGCGCGCTGCACCATGGCGCGGAACTCGTCGCGTGCCGACAGCGCCGTCCGGCGCGCTGGCCAGCGCCGGGTCGGGGCAGAAGAAGCCGATGGTGTTGTAGCCCCAGTAGTTGGTCAGGCCCAGCGCGACCAGCCGCTGTTCGTCGAGGTGCTGGTGCACCGGCAGCAGACTCACCGCGGTGATGCCCAGGCGCTTGCAGGTGGGCGATCGCCGCGTCGCTGGCGAGGCCGGCATAGGTGCCACGCAGCGGCTCGGGCACGCCGGGGTGCAGGCGGGTGAAGCCCTTGACATGCACCTCGTAGAGCACGGTGCGCGCCAGCCGGCGTGTGCAGGTGCCGATCGGACGCCGACGAGTCGGGCGGCCGCCACCACGCGCGCCTTGAGCGCATGGGCGGCGTTGTCGCGCAGATCGAGCTGTCCGGCATGCTGGCGGTCGGCGCCAAAATGTTCGTCGCGCCACTCGAAGCGCCCGACGATTTCCCGCGCATACGGGTCGAGCAGCAGCTTGTGCGCGTTGAAGCGGTGGCCGCGATCGGGTCGCCAGGGGCCATGGGCCCGAAAGCCATAGATGAGGCCCGGGGCCGCACCGGGCAGGTAGCCATGCCACACGTCGTGACTGCGTTGCCGGGCAGGGCGATGCGCTGCACTTCGCGCGTACCGCTCTCGTCGAACAGGCACAGGTCCATGCGCTCGCGCATGGTCCGAGAACACCGCGAAGTTGACCCCCTGGCCGTCCCAGTGGGCGCCCATGGGCCAGGGGTGGCGCACTGCGCACTTCCATCATGCGAGGTGTTCGAAGAAGACCGTGGCCAGCGGCGGCAGGGTCAGCTCGAGCGATTGCGCGCGGCCGTGGGCGCGCACCTCCTGGCTGTCGACCACGCCGAAGGTGGTGCCGACATTGCTGCCGCCGTAGTGCTCCGAGTCGGTGTTGAGCCGCTCGCGATAGCTGCCGGCCGCCGGCACGCCGACGCGGTAGCCGTGGCGAACGATGGGCGTGAAGTTGCACACCACCAGGATCGGTCGACGCTCGGCTCGGCACCGCGGCGGATGAAGCTCAGCACCGAGTTCTGCGCGTCCTCATGGTCGATCCATTCGAAACCCGCAGCCATCGAAGTCGCGCTGGTACAGCGCCGGCGTGTCGCGGTACAGCCGGTTCAGGTCATGCACCAGGCGCTGCATGCCGGCGTGCGGCGCGGTCGCCGAGCAGGTGCCAGTCCAGGCTGTGTTCGTGGTTCCACTCGCGCTCCTGCGCGAACTCGCAGCCCATGAAGAGCAGCTTCTTGCCCGGGTGGCCGAACATGAAGCCGAAGTACGCGCGCAGGTTGGCGAACTTCTGCCAGCGGTCGCCCGGCATCTTGGCCAGCAGCGAGCCCTTGCCGTGCACCACCTCGTCGTGCGAGATGCGGCAGCACGAAGTTCTCGTTGAAGGCATAGACCAGGCCGAAGGTCAGCTCGCCGTGGTGGTACTGGCGGTGGATCGGGTCGCGCGCGATGTACTTCAGCGTGTCGTGCATCCAGCCCATGTTCCACTTGTAGTGGAATCCCAGGCCGCCCAGCGTAGGTGGGCCGCGAGACGGCCGGGAAGGCGGTCGACTCTTCGGCCAGCGTGACCGCCTGCGGGCGCTCCACGCCGACCACCTCGTTGAGGCGTCGCAGGAACGCGATCGCTTCGAGGTTCTCGCGGCCGCCGTGCGCGTTGGGAATCCATTCGCCAGCATTGCGGCTGTAGTCGCGGTAGAGCATCGAGGCCACAGCGTCGACACGCAGACCGTCGACGCCGTAGCGCTCCAGCCAGAAGAGCGCATTGCCGACCAGGAAATTGCGGACCTCGGTGCGGCCGAAGTTGTAGATCAGCGTGTTCCAGTCCTGGTGGAAGCCTTCGCGCGGGTCGGCGTACTCGTAGAGGGCGGTGCCGTCGAACTGCGCAAGCCCGTGCGAGTCGGACGGGAAGTGCGCCGGAACCCAGTCGAGCAGCAGGCCCAGGCCCTCGTCGTGGCAGCGCTGCACGAAGCGGCCGAAGCCGGCGGGATCGCCGAAGCGCGCGGTCGGCGCGAAGAGACCGAGCGGCTGATAGCCCCACGAGCCATCGAAGGGATGCTCACTGACCGGCAGCAGTTCGAGGTGCGTGAAGCCCATCTCGCGCGCATAGGGCACGAGCGTGGCGGCGAGTTCGTCCCAGTCGAGCCAGCGGTTGCCTTCCTCCGGCTTGCGCCGCCAGGAACCCAGGTGCACCTCGTAGATGCTCATCGGCGCATCGAGCGCATTGGCCTTCTGGCGCGCGTGCGAGAAGGGCAGCGCTTCCGGCATCGGCGCGACCACGCTGGCCGTGGCAGGACGCAGTTCGCCCTGCAACGCATAGGGATCGGCCTTGAGCGGCAGCACCTGCCCGTCGCGCGTGCAGATCTCGTACTTGTAGCGTGCCCCGATCAGCACCCCGGGCAGGAAGATCTCCCACACGCCGCACTCGCGGCGCAGGCGCATCGGGTGCCGGCGACCATCCCAGTGGTTGAAGTCGCCGACCACGCTCACGCGTGAAGCGTTCGGCGCCCACACCGCGAAGCTGGTGCCCTGCACGCCGAGCATCTCGCGTTCGCGCGCGCCCAGCACCTCGTAGGGCCGCAGGTGCGTGCCTTCGCCCATGAGCCAGACGTCCATCTCGCCCAGCACCGGCGGGAAGCGGTAGGGATCGTCGATGAGCGCGGTGTTGCCGTCTGCCCAATGCACCTGCAGCCGGTATGCGGGCCACGCCGCGCCCAGCGGCGCCTCGAAGAGGCCATCCCGGTGGCGCAGCAGCAGCGGGGCGATGGTCGCGCCACCTTCGGCCGTGACCGCCACCACATGCGAGGCGCCGGGCAGGAACACCCGCAGCCAGGAAACGCCCGTGCCGTCTTCGTGGACGCCCAGCACGGCGAACGGATCGCCATGGCGGGCGGTGCGGATCAGGTCGATCTGGTCATCGGAGAGCATCGTGGGCAGGTCGGGCACAGGTGCGCCGATGGTAGCAATGCCATCGACGCGGCCTGGCAGCGTCGCCTCAGGGCTTCGGGTTGATGCCCCAGATCTGCGTGGCGTACTCGCGGATGGTGCGGTCGGACGAGAACACGCCCATGCCGGCCACGTTGGCGATGGCGCGCGTGGCCCACTGCGCCGGCTGGCGGTAGAGCGCATCCACCCGGCCCTGCGCCAGCACGTACTCGGCATAGTCGGCCAGCAGCAGGTAGTGGTCGCCGCCCCACAGCAGCGAGTCGACCAGGCCGCGGTAGCGGCCCGGCTCGTCGGGCGAGAACTGGCCACCGGCGATGGCATCGAGCACGCTCTTGAGCTGCGGGTTGCCTTCGTAGAGGCGCATCGGCTGGTAGCCACTCGCGCGCAGGGCCTGCACCTCGGGTGTCTTGAGGCCGAAGATGAAGATGTTGTCGTCGCCGACGTTCTGGCGGATCTCGATGTTGGCGCCGTCGTCGGTGCCGATGGTCAGCGCGCCGTTCAGCGCCAGCTTCATGTTGCCGGTGCCCGAGGCCTCGGTGCCGGCGGTGGAGATCTGCTCGGACAGGTCGGCGCCGGGCATGATGACCTCGGCCACCGACACGCCGTAGTTCGGCATGAACACCACCTTCAGCCGGCCGGCCACCACGCGGATCGTTGTTGATGACGCTGCCCACATCGTGGATGAGCCGGATGATGCTCTTGGCCATGTGGTAGCCCGACGCCGCCTTGCCGGCGAAGATCACCGTGCGCGGCACCCAGTCGCCGCCGGGGTTGGCCAGGATGGCCTGGTAGCGCGTCACCACGTGCAGCACGTTGAGCAACTGGCGCTTGTATTCGTGGATGCGCTTGACCTGCACGTCGAACAGGCTGGACGGATCGACCTCGATGCCGGTGGCGCGCTTGATGTGCTCGGCCAGGCGCGCCTTGTTGGCGCGCTTGACGGCCATGAATTCGTTGCGGAAGCGCGGCCTTGGTGCCGTGCTCCTTGAGCTGCCGCAACTGGTCGAGGTCGAGCCGCCAGCGCTCGCCCAGCGTGCGGTCGAGCAGGCCGGCCAGACCGGGGTTGGCCTGCGCCAGCCAGCGGCGCGGCGTCACGCCGTTGGTCATGTTGGTGAAGCGCTCGGGCCACAGGCTCGCGAAGTCCGCGAAGATGGTCTGCACCAGCAGGTCGGAGTGCAGGGCCGACACGCCGTTGACCTTGTGGCTGCCGACGATCGACAGGTTGGCCATGCGCACGCGGCGCTCGCCATGTTCGTCGATCAGCGAGAGGCGGCTCAGAAAGCCCAGGTCGCCCGGGCGCTGCTTGGCCGCGAAGTCCAGGAACTCCTGGTTGATGCGGAAGATGATCTCCAGGTGCCGCGGCAGCACATGCTGCATCAGGCCGACCGGCCAGGTCTCCAGCGCCTCGGGCATCAGCGTGTGGTTGGTGTACGAGAACACCTTGCCGGCAGAGCGCCCAGGCATCGGCCCAGGGCATGCTCGTGTTCGTCGCACCAGCAAGCGCATCAGCTCGGCGACGCCGATGGCCGGGTGGGTGTCGTTCAGGTGGATGGCCACCTTGTCGGCCAGGTTGGACAGCGTGCCGTGCTCGGCGAGGTGGCGACCGAGGATGTCCTGCACCGAGGCGGCGACGAAGAAATACTCCTGGCGCAGGCGCAGTTCGCGCCCGGCCGGCGTGCTGTCGTTGGGGTACAGCACCCAGGAGATGTTCTCGTACTCGTTCTTCACGCCGGCGGCGCGCGCATAGTCGCCGGTGTTGAACGCATGCAGGTCGATGTGTTCGGGCGCAACGGCCTTCCACAGGCGCAGCGTGCTCACCTTTTCGGTGCCGTGGCCGGGCACCACCATGTCGTGCGCCTTGGCGGCCACTTCGCCGGCGGATCGCCAGATCGCCTTGCTGCCGACGTGCTCGACCCAGCCGCCGAATCGCACTGGGTAACTCAAACCCGAGCGCGGAAACTCCCAGGGGGTGCCGTTGCTCAGCCACGGATCGGGATACTCGACCTGACTGCCGTTCTGGATCTCCTGGGCGAACATGCCGTACTCGTAGCGGATGCCATAGCCGAACGAGGGCAGGCCGAGCGTGGCCATCGAGTCGAGAAAGCAGGCCGCCAGCCGGCCGAGGCCGCCGTTGCCGAGCGCGGCATCGGGCTCGCGACTCGCCACGTCCTCGAGACGCTGCGCGTGCTGGGCCAGGCCCTGCGGCCGCGCCCTCGGTGCAGGTCGAGGGCCGCCAGCGCATTGGCCATGGTGCGTCCGATCAGGAACTCCATCGACAGGTAGTAGACGCGACGGGCCTTGTCGGCTCGTTCGCGCGCCTGGGTCTGCACCCAGCGGCGCGACAGTTGCTCGCGCGCCACCTGGGCCACGGCCTGCATCAGGTCGGTGGGGCTGGCCAGAGGCGGTGCCACGCCGACGGTCTTCAGCAGGTGGTCTTCGATGCCGGCGACGATGGCGGCAGTGGAGGCGGAGGGGGGCTGGATCACCGATGTTCCCTTTTCTTCTAAGACAGGTTGGAAGTTGCAATTTTCGCGCCTTGCCGCGGCCGTCGAGTGCTGTCAGGTCGCGGCCGGGCCGGTCGTGCTTCGGTTACGCTTGCCGATGAAGCATCCGTACAACACTGGAGACACGCACCATGACACCGAATGAACTGGCCCTCAGCCTGGACCTCCCCAAGCGCGCGGTGGCGCTCGTGCTGGCGGGCGGCCGGGGCAGCCGGCTCAAAAGCCTGACCGACCGGCGCGCCAAGCCGGCGGTGTATTTCGGCGGCAAGTTCCGGATCATCGATTTCGCGCTGTCGAACTGCCTGAATTCGGGCATTCGCCGCATCGGCGTCATCACCCAGTACAAGAGCCACAGCCTGATGCGCCACCTGCAGCGCGGCTGGGCCTTCCTGAAGAGCGAGATGAACGAGTTCGTCGACCTGATGCCGGCGCAGCAGCGCGTCGACGAGGAGAGCTGGTACCGCGGCACGGCCGATGCGGTGTACCAGAACCAGGACATCCTGGCGAGCTACGGCGCCGACTACATCGTCGTGCTGGCCGGCGACCACATCTACAAGATGAACTACGCGCTGATGCTGGCCGACCACGTGGCCAAAGGGCGCGAGTGCACCGTGGGCTGCATCGCGGTGCCGCGCATGCGAGGCCGCGCGTTCGGCGTGATGGCGGTGGACGACAAGCGACATGATCACCGACTTCGTCGAGAAGCCCGCAGACCCGCCGCCAATGCCCGGCAAGCCCGACCGCGCGCTGGCCAGCATGGGCATCTACATCTTCAATGCGCGCTTCCTCTACAAGGAGCTGGAGCGCGACATCAACGACCCGAACTCCAGCCACGACTTCGGCAAGGACATCATTCCGCGTGCGGTGCGCAATGGCCAGGCGGCGGCGCACCCGTTCGAGCTGAGCGCGATGGGCACACGACTGAACGAAGAGCCCTACTGGCGCGACGTCGGAACCATCGATGCCTACTGGGATGCCAACATCGATCTCACCGCCACCGATCCGCTGCTGAACCTCTACGACACGCGCTGGCCGATCTGGACCTACCAGCCGCAGCTGCCGCCGGCCAAGTTCGTGCACAACCATCGATGACCGGCGCGGGCATGGCCATCGAGTCGATGGTGTCTGGCGGTTGCATCGTCTCGGGCGCGGTGTTCCGCTCGGTGCTGTTCTCCAGCGTGCGGGTCCATTCTTATCGCCAGCGTCAATTGGGCGGTGCTGCTGCCCGGGGTCCAGGTGGGTCGCGGCGCGCGGCTGACGCGCGTGGTGGTCGATCGCGGCTGCCAGATTCCCGACGGCATGGTGATCGGCGAGGATGCCGAGGCCGACGCGGCACGCTTTTATCGCAGCGAGAACGGCATCACACTGGTCACCCGCGAAATGCTGGCCAAGCTGGGAGCCTGATCGATGCCGACGCGGTTGCGGGTGCTGCAGGTCGCTGCCGAGGTCTTTCCGCTGGTCAAGACGGGCGGCCTCGCCGACGTGGTGGGAGCCCTGCCGCAGGCCTTGATTGCCAACGGTGCCGACGTGCGCCTCTTGCTGCCGGGCCTGCCGGCCATCCTGGAAGCGGTGCTGCACCAGAAGACGGTGATTGACACTGGCCCGCTGTTCGGTGCGGCTCGGGTCAGCGTTCGCCTGGGCCAGATGCCGTACTCGAAGGTGCAGGCCTATGTGATCGACGCTCCCTACCTGTATCGGCGAGGCGGGAGCCCCTACCAGGCCGGGGATGGCAGCGAATGGGCCGACAACCTGCAGCGCTTCGCGCTGCTCGGCTGGGTCGGCGCGCACCTGGCGGCGGGGGAGATCGATGCCCAGTGGACGCCACAACTGGTGCATGCTCACGATTGGCATGCGGCCATGACCTGTGCGTACATGGCAGCCCATCCGGGCACCACAGCGCCATCGGTGTTTACCGTGCACAACCTCGCCTATCAGGGGCTCTTCCCCCACGAGGAGTACGCCCAGCTTGGGCTGCCAGCGCGCTTCATGCACTCTCAGGGACTCGAGTACCACGGCCAGCTTTCCTTCATGAAGGCGGGGCTGAAGTACGCCCGCCGCATCACCACAGTCAGTCCGACCTATGCCGGCGAGATCGCCACGCACGAGTTCGGCTCCGGGCTCGATGGGGTGATCCGCAGTCGCGGCCGGCGATGTGTCGGGGATCCTCAATGGCGTGGACGGCGCCGTGTGGGACCCCGCCACCGACGCGTCCCTGCCAGTGCGCTACTCGCTCCAGGAAGTGGGTGGCAAGGCCCAGAACAAGGCTGCGCTGCAGGGGGAGTTCGGGCTGGATGTCCAGGCCGACGCACCCGTCTTCGGCGTGGTCAGTCGACTGACGGCACAGAAGGGACTGGATCTGGTGCTTGCGTGCCTGCCGTCAATCCTCCGGCAGGGCGCGCAACTGGTGCTTCAGGGCACCGGTGATCCGGTGCTCGAGGCCGCTTTCAGTGCCGCGGCAGCAGCTCATCCAGGGCGAGTGGGAGTGCGGATCGGCTACGACGAGGCCCTGGCGCATCGGCTGATCGGCGGTGCGGACGTGATCATGGTGCCTTCCCGCTTCGAGCCATGTGGCTTGACGCAGTTGTACGGCTTGCGATACGGCACCCTGCCATTGGTCAGGCGCGTCGGCGGCCTGGCAGACACCGTGGTGGATGCCACCGACGAAGCCATGCGGAAGGGGCTGGCCACCGGCTTTGCCTTCGACGCAGCCACGTCGGCAGCCCTGGAAGCGGCGATCACGAGGGTCATCGCGGTTCACAGACAGCCGGAAGCCTGGACGCGACTCATGCGCAGCGCGATGACGCGCGACTTCTCCTGGAGCGAGGCGGCCTCGAAGTACCTGGCGCTTTATCAGAGCATCCTTGCCTCCGCACGGACGCATTGAGCCGCGTCACGGTATATCCCCCCCCCCGGATTTGGTGCCACCCCGCGGCCGGGGGCTCGCGCTGAGCAGGTGAGGTCGCAACAATCTGTTGCATGACACATCCCAACTCGCCCCTCAAGAAGACCCAGGTCTTTGACTGGGAAACCGAGCCAGCCGACGAACGGCCCAGCGAGTTCGTCCAGTCCACGGGCTACTCGGTTCTCTCCGGTTTCCACGCTGCGCCGCCGACCCGCGCCAGCACCCGCCAGCGCAGCAGCGGTGGCATCAACATGCTGGTAGTTTCCGCCGGCGTCATCATCGGCATCGGCGCTCTTGCGCTCGTGGGCTTCATCCACTACATGCGCGGCTGACGCTCTGAATCAACTGCGCCACGCGTCTGCGAGTGAAAATCGCGGACTTTGCGGCGTTTCCGCCACTCGGACAGCGCGAAAGTAGTCGCGGTCCAGGTCGGCGCTGATCGCTGCGAACCACGCGGAACCTTCGCCACACGCATAGACCCGCAATTCGCCCGTCGAGCGACGCCGAACGGTGACGATGCCACCTGTCATGCCGAACAACTGGCTCACGCCGGAGTGGGCCTCTTCACGGAGTTCGAAGTCACGCGCGTTAAGACCGCGCGTTTCCAGCATGGTGCGGATGGCACGAACCTTGTCACTGCTGTGGGCATTGAACAATGCTGCCATGGCGAACTCCCGGTGAACGGATGAGTCGCATTGTTGGCGGCGAGTCGTGCAGCAGCCATCCCCAATGGGTAGGAATGGATCGAGCCTGCGTCGACGCGAGGCCGTCGGAGCAACGGGGTTTCAGGCGCGCAGCACGACCACGTTCTCGCTGCCGTCGCGCAGGCCCAGCCAGGCGATGAACTCGGCGTTGGGCATCGGGCGACCGAACAGGTAGCCCTGCATGTAGGACACCCCGAGCGCGATCAAGCGATTGCGCTGAGCACGGGTCTCGACGCCTTCGGCCACGACCTCCAGACCGAAGCAACGCGCCACGTCGACCGTGGCCTTGATCAGGAGCTCACCTTCGCCGGGAACATCCTGCACAAAGGAACGATCCACCTTGACGAGTTTGAGCGGCATGCGCATCAGCGAGCTGAGCGATGAGTAGCCAGTGCCGAAGTCGTCAATGGCAAGCGTGACGCCCATGTTCCGCAGCTCCACCAGCGTGGCTTCCACGCGCTCGCGGCCACCCATGGGCAGGCTTTCGGTCAGCTCGATCACCAGGCGGTGCGGGGGCAGGCCTGCCGACGCGAGTGCTTCGCGCACCTGGGCCACCAGCCGGCCGGAGCTCACCTGCATGGCCGAGACGTTCACGCTCACCTTGGGTGGGTTGGCGCCCGGCCAGCGGGCTGCGTCTATGCAGGCCTGCCGCAGCATCCAGCGCCCCATCGTATGGATGAGCCCGCTGGCTTCGGCCACGGGAATGAACTCACCGGGCGAGACCGCGCCCCATTGCGGGTGCCACCAGCGCGCCAGGGCTTCGACGTGCGTGGCCACGCCTTCGTGGTCAACGATCGGCTGGTACGCAACGGCCAGCTGACCCAGCTCGACCGCCGAAGGCAAGGCCTGAGCGATGCGATTCTGTCGACCCGCCTCTTCAGCGAGCTTGCTGTCGTACATGCGCACGATGCCGTTGCCTTCGGACTTGGCGGAGTAGACCGCCTGGTCGGCAGCGATTACCAAGGCCTCTGGCGTGTTGCCGTGCGCTGGCGCAAGGGCCACACCGATGCTGCAGCCGATGCGCACGACCCGCTCCTCGAGCCGGACTGGCACCGACAGTGCCGCGCGCACCTGCTCGGCGATCACCTTGGACTGCGCCTCGGGGCGCTGCAGATTGGGCAGCACCACCACGAACTCGTCACCGCCCCAGCGCGCGGCGAAGGCGTGGCGCGGAATCGTCTCGCGGATCCGTTCGGCCGCGACCTTGAGCACGGCATCCCCCGCCAGGTGACCCATCAGGTCATTCACTTCCTTGAAGTGGTCCAGGTCCAGGAACAGCAGGGCCAGCTGCCCCGTGCTGCGGGGCTGCGTGCGCTCGGAGAGCAGCAGCGACAGATGCTCGTTGATGCCCTTGCGGTTGGGAAGGCCGGTGAGGGCGTCGGTCAGCGCCTGACGCGCCAGCTCCTTGGAGCGGTCTTCAAGCGCCGAGGTGCGATCCTCGAAGCGCCGTTGAAGCCCGATCTGGGCCTGTTCCATCAGCGCCTTGGCTTCAGCGAGTTCGCGCTGCAGCTGCTCCGAGTGAAGGCGCGTCGCCTCGGCCGCACTGGCCAGTCGGCGATTGTCCTGCTCGGTGAGCATGGTGCTGCGCAAGGCCCGGTGGGCCAGGGTGATTCCCACCCCCGCGACGGCAAAGAACAGCACGCCGAACATGCCCAGAATGCGCTCCGCATAGATGGGCGAGGGGATCAGCAGCGCGCTGCCTGGCAGCAGCAGGAGCGCCGCCTGCCACAACGACAGTCGCCGCAGCGAGCTCATCCACAAGGCCGAGGCACTCACCGTGCCGGCCGTCGCGAGCATCACGATCGCCTTGCCCGCCATGTCGAGCTGTGAGAAAGCGACGAATGGCAGCGCCGCCCAGAGCACGGCATTGGCCATCACGCCAGCGCTGTAGCTGCGGATCAACACATACGAGTGCGGCATCTCCTGCGCGGTGCGCCAGCGCGCCGCGTCGAACAGGCGCGCGCCGAAAAGCAGCATCGCAACGCCGAGCCAGATCCAGGGCGCCTTGCCGGTGTACGAAAAGTCGATCGCCAGCGTCATGACGACCGCCAGCGCTGCGCAGACCGCGAGCGACAACGGCGCCTGGCGGTACAACGCAGGCGCAGCGGCATTCGCGATGGCCATGTCGGCATCGATGGTGAGGCGGTCGTCCGCGTCAACGCGTTCAGCGGGCGGATCACCGTATTCCGTCTTCACGCCCATCAGCGTGCTCAGCATGGCTTGGCCTTGAGGGGACAGGTTCTTGAATGCGCGTCGGCAGCAGTGAAAGCGCCGGCGGCGCGATTCGCAGCAGGCAAGCAGGGCAGAAGCGGAGGCGCGTCGCGCGAGGGCATGCGGACAATGGTAGAGGCCGGGCGCCGAGGTGTGTCTGCCCGGTGGCCGGTCAAACACCGATCAACGTGACTTCGGCACACTTTGCCGGGACTTGATGCGACGCCGACCGTACTTGCGCCCTCATCTGCCCGAGAGCGGGCGATTCGCTGTCTAGGCGCGCCAAGCGCCAGGCCGGCAGGTACTGCGCGCCGCGTCTTCGCGGGGCCAGCCTTCAGCAACTGGCGGAGAGGGCGGGATTCGAACCCGCGGAGGGCTATTAACCCTCACACGCTTTCCAGGCGTGCGACTTAAACCGCTCATCCACCTCTCCGGGAAGCGCCGGATTCTAGCCCAGGGGTATCAGGCGGCGGACCAGGCGCAGGCCTGGAGCTCGGACAACGGAATCAGCGACAAGCGCCTTCTCGTGCGTCGCTTCCAGCACCACGGGCGGTGCCACACCCGCCTGGAAAGCCTGGCGCCAGCGTACGGCGCACAGGCACCAGCGATCGCCCGGCTTGAGGCCGCGGAATCGATGCTCCGGGCGCGGCGTGACGAGATCGTTGCCGCGCCGCTGCGAGTGGTCGAGGAACTCCTGCGTGACACGCGCGCAGACCACGTGCGTGCCGACATCGTCGTCGCGCGTGTTGCAGCAGCCATCGCGAAAGAACCCCGTCAGCGGATCGTAGGAACAGGGCCTGAGCTCCGTGCCCAGCACGTTCAGCGCCATGCTCAACTTCCGGGTGTCTTCGCGCGCATCAGCGTCATCGCAGTGCCGATCAGCGCAGACACTTCGCTCATGTTGCCCGGCACGATCATCGTGTTGTTCTTCTGCGCGAGCTGGGCGTAGGCCTCGACGGCCTTCTCGGCCACCTTGAGCTGCACCGCCTGCTCGCCGCCCGGCGAGCCGGATGGCCTCGGCGATCTTGCGGATGGCGTCGGCGGTCGCGTCGGCCACGGCGATGATGGCGGAGGCCTCGCCCTGGGCATTGTTGATCTCGGCCTGACGCTGCCCTTCGGAGCGTGCAATGAAGGCCTCGCGCTCGCCGGTGGCGATGTTGATCTGCTCCTGCTTGCGGCCTTCGGAGGCAGCGATCAGCGCGCGCTTTTCGCGCTCGGCGGTGATCTGCGCCTGCATCGAGCGCAGGATCTCTGCCGGCGGCGTCAGGTCCTTGATCTCGTAGCGCAGCACCTTCACGCCCCAGTTGGAGGCCGCTTCGTCGAGCGCGTTGACCACCGACGCATTGATCGAGTCGCGCTCTTCGAAGGTCTTGTCGAGCTCCATCTTGCCGATCACCGAGCGCAGCAGCGTCTGCGCCAGCTGGGTGATGGCGAACACGTAGTTGCTCGAGCCGTAGCTCGCGCGCATCGGGTCGGTCACCTGGAAATAGATGATGCCGTCGACCTGCAGCTGGGTGTTGTCCTTGGTGATGCAGACCTGGCTGGGCACGTCCAGCGGCACCTCCTTCAGCGAGTGCTTGTAGGCCACGCGCTCGACGAAGGGCACGACGAACTTCAGGCCCGGCGTCAGCGTGCGGTCGTACTTGCCGAGCCGCTCGACGACCCAGGCGTTTTGCTGCGGCACGATCTTGAAGGTGCGCACGATGAAGATCGCGGCGATGACGGCGAGGATGAGGGCGATTTCCATGCGGAGGTCTTTCGAAGTCGGTTGGGAATCGGAGGAGCCCGTGGCTCAGTGCGTGACCGGCGCGAGCACCAGCCAGTTGCCTTCGACCGCGGCCACGCGGTGCGGCCCGGCCACGGGCGTGGCGCCCGCCTGGGCGCGTGCCGTCCACACCGAGCCGCGGTACTGCACGCGGGCGGTGCCGTCGGCGTTCCAGGTCGTCCACCTGCACCCGCTCGCCGATGTCGAGGTTGACATCGCGGTTCTCCGCCGCGGGCGCCGACTGTGGGTGGCGCATGCGCTTGCAGTGCCACGCAGCGGTGGCCAGCTGCCGCCGACCAGGGCGCCGGCACGATCTGGCCGCTGGCCGGCAGGCCCAGGTGCGCTGCGACCGCGGCCGCGGCCAGGCCCAGCGCGATCATCAGCAGGTAGAAGGTGCCGGTGGCGAGTTCGGCGGCCACCGCCAGCCGGCAGCGACCCACCACAAGGTGGCGGTTGCAATGTCCATGTCGACACTCCGTCGACGGGTTCAGCAGCCCAGTGTGCGTGAAGCAAGTGTAGGTCTGCGCCACGTGTCGCTGCGTCGTGCGAGCGCGTCATGCGCACGCGCCTACACTGCGCCCCATTCTTCGGCCCGCTCGTTCTCCAAGGCCACGAGCCGCCATGCTGCGCTTTCGCTTTCCGATCGTCATCATCGACGAGGACTTCCGCTCCGAGAACACCTCCGGCCTGGGCATCCGTGCGCTGGCCGCGGCGATCGAGAAGGAGGGCTTCGAGGTGCTGGGCGCCACCAGCTACGGCGACCTGAGCCAGTTCGCGCAGCAGCAAAGCCGCGCCAGTCGGCCTTCATCCTGTCGATCGACGACGAAGAGTTCACGGCTGGCCCCGAGGTCGACACCGGCGGTGCGTGAACCTGCGCAAGTTCATCGAGGAGATCCGCTTCAAGAACGCCGACATCCCGATCTACCTGTACGGCGAAACGCGCACCTCGCAGCACCTGCCCAACGACGTGCTGCGCGAGCTGCACGGCTTCATCCACATGTTCGAGGACACGCCCGAGTTCGTGGCGCGCCACATCATCCGCGAGGCCAAGAGCTACCTCGACGGGCTGGCGCCGCCGTTCTTCAAGGCGCTGGTGGACTACGCGCAGGACGGCTCCTACTCGTGGCACTGCCCGGGGCACAGCGGCGGCGTGGCCTTCCTGAAGAGCCCGGTGGGGCAGATGTTCCACCAGTTCTTCGGCGAGAACATGCTGCGTGCCGACGTCTGCAACAGCGTCGAGGAACTCGGCCAGCTGCTCGACCACACCGGCCCGGTGGCGGCTTCGCGAGCGCAATGCGGCGCGCATCTTCAATGCCGACCACTGCTTCTTCGTGACCAACGGCACCAGCACCAGCAACAAGATGGTGTGGCACCACACGGTGGCGCCGGGCGACGTGGTGGTGGTGGACCGCAACTGCCACAAGTCCATCCTGCACGCGATCATCATGACCGGGGCGGTGCCGGTGTTCATGACGCCCACGCGCAATCACTTCGGCATCATCGGCCCGATTCCGCAGAGCGAGTTCACCCGCGAAGCGATCGAGCGCAAGATCGCGGCGAACCCGCTGCTGGCCGGCGTGGATGCGACGAAGGTTCGGCCGCGCATCATGACGCTCACGCAGAGCACCTACGACGGCGTGCTCTACAACACCGAGACCATCAAGGGCATGCTCGACGGCTGGATCGACACGCTGCACTTCGACGAGGCCTGGCTGCCGCACGCAGCGTTCCACAAGTTCTACGGCAACTTCCACTCGATGGGCAAGTCCCGCGTGCGCCCCAAGGAGGCGATCGTGTACGCGACGCAGTCCACCCACAAGCTGCTGGCCGGCCTCAGCCAGGCCTCGCAGGTTCTCGTGCAGGACGCCCAGAACCAGAAGCTCGACCGGCACCTCTTCAACGAGGCCTACCTGATGCACACCTCGACCTCGCCGCAGTACGCGATCATCGCGAGCTGCGACGTGGCCGCGTCGATGATGGAGCCGCCCGGCGGCACCGCGCTGGTGGAGGAAAGCATCACCGAAGCGCTGGACTTCCGCCGCGCGATGCGCAAGGTCGACAAGGAGTTCGGCAAGGACTGGTGGTTCAAGGTCTGGGGGCCGGACAAGCTGGCCGGGGAGGGCATCGGGCACCACGGAAGACTGGATGCTCAAGGCCAACGAGAAGTGGCACGGTTTCGGCGACCTGGCCGACGGCTTCAACCTGCTCGACCCGATCAAGAGCACCATCATCACGCCGGGGCTCGACGTGTCTGGCAAGTTCGCCAAGAGCGGCATTCCGGCGTCCATCGTCACCAAGTTCCTCGCCGAACACGGCGTGGTGGTCGAGAAGACCGGGCTTTACTCGTTCTTCATCATGTTCACCATCGGCATCACCAAGGGCCGCTGGAACACCCTGCTGACCGCGCTGCAGCAGTTCAAGGACGACTACGACCGCAATCAGCCGATGTGGCGCATCCTGCCGGAGTTCTGCGCCGCCCACCCGCGCTACGAGCGCATGGGGCTGCGCGACCTGTGCCAGAGCATCCACGAGATGTACGCCAAGGGCGACATCGCGCGGCTGGTGACCGACATGTACCTGTCCGATCTGCACCCGGCCATGAAGCCGAGCGATGCCTACGCGCACATCGCCCAACGCAAGACAGAGCGGGTGGAGATCGATGCGCTCGAGGGTCGCATCACCACGGCCTTGCTCACGCCTTATCCGCCCGGCATCCCGCTGCTGATCCCGGGCGAGCGCTTCAACCGCAAGATCGTCGACTACCTGCGCTTCACGCGCGAGTTCAACGCCGCGTTCCCCGGATTCGACACCGATGTGCACGGCCTGGTCGAAGCGGAAGACGCGGCTGGCGGTGCCCGCCGCTACTACGTGGATTGCGTCAAGCAGGATTGAACGGAGCGAGGGGACGTGGCATGAGCGACGCGGCGGTGTACCCACGCTGGGTGGGCGACGTTGGGGGAACGAACGCGCGGTTCGCCTGGCTGGAGGCCCCGGGCGCGCCCCTCGACCGACGAAGCCATCTACTCAGGCGCCGACCATGCCACGCTGCAGGCCGCGATGCAGCACTACCTCGACGCGCACGGCAAGAAGACGCCGCGCTGGGCCGCCATCGGCATCGCCAACCCGGTGACGGGCGACCACGTGCAGATGACCAATCACCACTGGTCGTTCTCGATCGATGCCGTGCGGCAGGCGCTGGGTCTGGAGCGGTTCGTCGTCATCAACGACTTCACCGCGCTGGCCCTGTCGCTGCCAGAGCTTCAGCCGGCCGATTTGCACCAGATCGGCCCCGGTGTGTCCGTGCCGGGTGCTGCCAAGGCGCTGCTGGGACCGGGCACGGGTTTGGGCGTGTCCGGTCTGCTACCCACGCGCGGTGGCCAGGGCTGGGTTCCCGTGGCTGGCGAAGGCGGTCATGTCACCCTGTCCGGTACCAACGCCGAGGAAGACGCGGTGATCGGGGTGTTGCGACGCCGCTATGGTCATGCTTCGGCCGAGCGCGCCCTGTCGGGACCGGGCCTGGAGGCGCTGCATGCGGCGCTGATCGAGCTGGACGGGGCCGCCGCTTCGGGCCTCAGCGCGGCGCAGATCACGTCCGCCGCCTTGGCTGGCACCGATGCCCGGTGCGGACGGACGGTCGATCTTTTCCTGGCCCTGCTCGGCACCGTGGCGGGCAACCTGGCGCTGTCGCTCGGCGCTCGCGGCGGCGTCTACATCGGTGGCGGCATCGTGCCGCGATTCGGGGACCGTGTGCTCACGTCGCCGCTGCGAGCGCGCTTCGAGGCCAAAGGCCGATTCACCGACTACTTGCGTCAGATGCCGCTGCTGGTAATCCAGGCGCGCACATCGCCTGCGTTGTGGGGCGCGGCGCGGGCCCTGGACGAACTCTGAGCGTTCCGGCGGCCGTTCCCGACGCAGGCCTCAGGCCGGCGTCGTGCCCCCGCCCATCACCTGGCTGAAGCCGCCGTCCACATAGGTGATCTCGGCGCTGATGCCGGCCGCCAGGTCGGACAGCAGGAAGGCGGCGACGTTGCCCACGTCTTCGATGGTGACCGTGCGGCGGATCGGTGCCGCCGCTGCGAAGTCGCCCAGAAGCTTGCCGAAGTCCTTGATGCCCGAGGCGGCCAGGGTCTTGATCGGTCCGGCCGAGATGCCGTTGACCCGCACGCCCTTGGCTCCCAGGCTGTGCGCCAGGTAGCGCACGCTGGCCTCGAGCGAGGCCTTGGCCAGCCCCATGGTGTTGTAGTTGGGCACGAAGCGCACCGCACCAAGGTAGGTCAGCGTCAGCAGCGCGGCGCCCTGGCGCAGGCGCGGAGCGGCGGCCTTGGCCATGGCCGGGAAGCTGTAGGCCGAGATGTCGTGCGCGATGCGGAAGTTCTCGCGCGACAGGCCGTCCAGGAAGTCGCCGGCGATCGCCTCGCGCGGCGCGAAACCGATCGAGTGCACGAAGCCGTCGAACTCCGGCCAGGCTTCGGCCAGACCGGCGAACAGGGCCTCGATCTGGGCGTCGTCGGCCACGTCGCAGTCGAAGGTGAGGCTCGAGCCGAACTCGGCGGCGAAGTCGCGGATGCGGTCCTTGAAGCGCTCGCCCTGGTAGCTGAAGGCCAGTTCGGCGCCTTCGCGGTGGCAGGCCTTGGCGATGCCGTAGGCGATGGAGCGGTTGTTCAGCACGCCCGTGATCAGTAGCCGCTTGCCGGCGAGAAATCCCATGGTGGTGGCGCTCCAGAAGTCGGGGGCCGGATTTTGGCATGGCCGGCCCGGGCGCTCCGAGGGCTGGCAGCGGCTGCCCTTGTCCGTGCCTGCCTCGCGGAGTACAATCCCGGCTTTGCTAGAAAGCTGCAGGTTTCAAATGCTTGGGCGGATTCTTCCGGCCCATTTTTTTTGCCGAAACACTTTTCGGTGTGTACAAGTTCTCTGTTGGAGACCGCTGATCGATGACTGGCAAGCCGCCGTGGAGCGCACCGTGACCGGCCTGGGCTACGAACTGGTGGAAACCGAGCGTACCGCAGGCGGACTGCTGCGCGTCACGATCGACAAGCGTCGCCAGGCGATCCGGCGGGCGAGTTCATCACGGTGGACGATTGCGAGAAGGTCACGCGGCAGCTCCAGCATGTGCTCGAGGTCGAGGCTTGCGACTACAAGCGGCTCGAGGTGTCGTCGCCAGGTCTGGACCGGCCGCTGAAGAAGGCGGCCGACTTCGCCCGCTTCTGCGGGCGAGCAGGTCGAGCTCACGCTCAAGATGGCCTTCCAGGGCCGCAAGAAGTACCGCGGCGAGCTGCAGGCGCAGGTCGATGGCTGGCGGCTGCTGCTCGCGCCCGAAGCGGCGCCAAGCAAGCCCGGCGCGCGTCCGGCGCGTCGCACCGAGACGGCGCCGGTGCAGGTGATGGATTTTTCGTTGGACGAAGTTGCGCGAGGCCCGGCTGGTGCCGGTGCTCGATTTCAAGGGGCGCCGTCTGGCGAATGCCCCGGAGTCTGCTGCCGCTGCAGTCGGGCACGGTTGGCGAGGTTGACGGAGGTCGGGATCAATGAACCGCGAATTGTTGATGCTGGTGGACGCCATCTCGCGCGAGAAGAGCGTGGATCGGGAGGTCGTGTTCGGTGCGGTCGAGGCCGCGCTGGCCTCGGCGTCGAAGAAGCTGCACGGCGGCGAGGTGGACATGCGCGTCACGGTCGACCGCGAGAGCGGCGAGTACGAGACCTTCCGCCGCTGGCACGTGGTGCCCAACGAGGCCGGCTTGCAGCTGCCCGACGCCGAAGATGCTGCTGTTCGAGGCGCTCGAGCAGATCCCCGACATCGAGGTCGACGACTACATCGAGGAGCCGGTGGAGTCGGTGTCGATCGGCCGCATCGGCGCGCAGGCCGCCAAGCAGGTGATCCTGCAGAAGATCCGCGACGCCGAGCGCGAGCAGCTGCTGAACGACTTCCTGTCGCGCGGCGACAAGATCTTCGTCGGCACCGTCAAGCGCCTCGACAAGGGCGACATCATCGTCGAGTCCGGCCGGGTCGAAGGCCGCCTGCGCCGCAGCGAGATGATCCCGAAGGAGAACCTGCGCACCGGCGACCGCGTGCGTGCGTTACATTGCCGAGGTCGACCCGACGCTGCGCGGGCCGCAGATCATCCTGTCGCGCAGCGCGCCGGGCTTCATGATCGAGCTGTTCGCGCAGGAAGTGCCCGAGATCGAGCAGGGCCTGCTCGAGATCAAGAGCTGCGCCCGTGATCCGGGCTCGCGCGCCAAGATCGCCGTCGTCTCGCACGACAAGCGCGTCGATCCCGATCGGCACCTGCGTCGGCGTGCGCGGTTCGCGCGTCAATGCCGTCACCAACGAGCTCGCCGGCGAGCGCGTCGACATCGTGCTGTGGTCGGAAGACCCGGCGCAGTTCGTCATCGGCGCGCTGGCGCCGGCCAACGTGCAGTCGATCGTCGTCGACGAAGAGCGCCACGCGATGGACGTGGTGGTCGACGAGGAGAACCTCGCCATCGCCATCGGCCGCGGCGGCCAGAACGTGCGCCTGGCCTCCGAGATGACGGGCTGGCGCATCAACATCATGACCGCCGAGGAATCCAGCGCCAAGCAGGCGCAGGAAACCGACTCGCGTGCGCAAGCTGTTCGTCGACAAGCTCGACGTCGACGACGAGGTCGCCGACATCCTGATCGCCGAAGGCTTCACCAGCCTGGAGGAAGTGGCCTACGTCCCGATGCAGGAAATGCTCGAGATCGAGAGCTTCGACGAGGACACCGTCAACGAGCTGCGCACCCGTGCCAAGGATGCGCTGCTGACGATGGAGATCGCCAAGGAAGAGAAGGTCGAGGAGGTGTCGCAGGACCTGCGCGATCTCGAAGGCCTGACGCCGGACCTGATCGCCAAGCTCGCCGACGGCGGCATCCACACGCGCGACGACCTGGCCGACCTGGCGGTCGACGAGCTGACCGAGATGACCGGCGTCGACGAAGCGCAGGCCAAGACCCTGATCATGAAGGCGCGTGAACACTGGTTCACCGCCTGAGCCCCAGCGTTTCACCGCCCACGGCAACACCGCAAAGCTAGACCAAGCAAGGACTCAACCATGGCTGCGACCACCGTCGCCCAACTCGCCGCCGAGCTCAACCGCCCGGCCGCGGCGCTGCTCGAGCAGCTGCAGTCGGCCGGCGTCAAGAAGGCGTCGACCGACGACGCGCTGACCGAGTCCGACAAGGAGCGCCTGCTCGACCACCTGCGCACCGCGCACGGCACCGGCCGGCGCGCGAGCGCAAGAAGATCACGCTGACCCGCAAGTCGACCAGCGAGATCAAGCAGGCCGACGCCAGCGGCAAGGCGCGCACCATCCAGGTCGAGGTGCGCAAGAAGCGCACCTTCGTCAAGCGCGACGACGCGCCGGCCGGCCGATGAGCCGGCGGCGCCGGCAGATCGACGAAGCCGAACTGCAGCGTCGCGAGGAAGAGGCGCAGGCCCAGGCCGAGCTGCTGCGCCGCCAGGAGGAAGACCTGGCGGAGAAGCGCCGGCTGCGCGAGGAGCAGGAGCAACGCGAGCGCGAGGCTGCCGAAGCCCGCGCCGCGCGAGGCCGCCGAGCAGCGCGGCCGCAGGAAGCGGCCGCTGCGGCCGCTGGCCGCGGCTGCGGCCAAGCCGCGAGACCAAGGCCGCGAGGCCAAGGCCGCCGCCAGCGGCGGCCGAAGCCGCTGCCGCCGCTGCGCGCCGCGCCTGCTGCCGGTCGAGCCGCCCAAGCCGGCGCTGCGCGTGATCAAGGCCGCCGACGTCGTCGAACGAGGAGAAGCAGACGCGCTGCCGACCTCGCCAAGCGCCGCAAGGCGGCCGAGGACGAGGCCACGGCCATCCGCGCGATGATGAACGCGCCCAAGAAGGTGCTCGTCGCGAAGAAGCCCGAGGAGCGCCAAGCCGGCGGTTGCCGAGATCAAGGGCACGATCCACAAGAAGGCCGGCGCGCCCGGCGCGCCGGGCACCACGACTGCAGCCGCGGCCGCCAAGCCGGGCGACAAGAAGTCGGTCAAGTCCGAGAAGCTGTCGTCGAGCTGGGCCGACGATGCCGCCAAGAAGCGCGGCGCTCAAGACGCCGCAACGACGGCCGGCGGCGGTGCGCGCCCGGGCTGGCGCGCGCCGCGCGGCGGCCGCCGCGGCGAGCGCAGCGACGGCCGCAGTGACGAGCTTCGTGGCGCCGGCCGAGCAGCAGGTCCAGGAAGTGCACGTGCCCGAGACCATCAGCGTGGCCGACCTGGCGCACAAGATGTCGGTGAAGGCCTCCGAGGTCATCAAGCAGCTGATGAAGCTGGGCCAGATGGTCACCATCAACCAGCAGCTCGACCAGGAGACGGCGATGATCGTCGTCGAGGAAATGGGCCACAAGGCGTTCGCCGCCAAGCTCGACGATCCGGAAGCCTTCCTCGAGGAAGACGCAGGCCGAGAGCGAGCACGAAGAGCTGCCGCGCGCGCCGGTGGTCACGGTGATGGGCCACGTCGACCACGGCAAGACCTCGCTGCTCGACTACATCCGCACGCGCGCGCGTCGCGGCAGGCGAGGCGGGCGGCATCACGCAGCACATCGGCGCCTACCACGTCGACACGCCGCGCGGCATGATCACCTTCCTCGACACCCCGGGCCACGCCGCGTTCACCGCGATGCGTGCGCGCGGCGCCAAGGCGACCGACATCGTCATCCTGGTGGTGGCGGCCGACGACGGCGTGATGCCGCAGACCAAGGAAGCCATCGCCCACGCCAAGGCGGCCGGCGTGCCGATCGTCGTGGCGATGAACAAGATGGACAAGCCCGATGCCAACCTCGAGCGCGTGAAGACCGAGCTGGTGGCCGAGCAGGTCGTGCCGGAAGACTTCGGCGGCGACTCGCCGTTCGTGCCCGGTGTCGGCCAAGACCGGCCAGGGCATCGACCAGCTGCTCGAGCAGGTGCTGCTGCAGGCCGAGGTGCTGGAGCTCAAGGCCGCCAAGGATGCGCCGGCCAAGGGCCTGGTGATCGAAGCCCAGCTCGACAAGGGCCGCGGCCCGGTGGCGACCGTGCTGGTGCAAGTCGGGCACGCTCAAGCGCGGCGACGTCGTGCTGGCCGGCTCGAGCTACGGCCGCGTGCGCGCCATGCTCGACGAGAACGGCAAGCCGCTGCACCGAGGCCGGCCCGTCGATCCCGGTCGAGATCCAGGGCCTGACCGAGGTGCCGCAGGCCGGCGACGAGTTCATGGTGCTGGCCGACGAGCGCCGTGCGCGCGAAATCGCCACCTTCCGCCAGGGCAAGTACCGCGACGTGAAGCTGGCCAAGCGCCAGGCCGCCAACCTCGAGAACATGTTCGAGCAGATGGGGCAGGGCGACAGGCAGACCCTGGCGCTGATCATCAAGGCCGACGTGCAGGGTTCGCAGGAAGCGCTGGCGCAGTCGCTGCTCAAGCTCTCGCACCGACGAGGTCAAGGTGCAGATCGTGCACGCCGCGGTGGGCGGCATCAGCGAGAGCGACATCAACCTCGCGATCGCCTCCAAGGCGGTCATCATCGGCTTCAACACCCGCGCCGATGCCGGTGCGCGCAAGCTGGCCGAGAACAACGGCGTCGACATCCGCTACTACAACATCATCTACGACGCGGTCGACGAGGTGAAGGCGGCGATGACCGGCATGCTGGCGCCCGAGCAGCGCGAAGAGGTCATCGGCACGGCCGAGATCCGCACCGTGTTCGTGGCCTCCAAGATCGGCACGGTGGCCGGCTCGATGGTCACCGCGGGCGTGGTGCGGCGCGGCGCGCGCTTCCGCCTGCTGCGCGAGAACGTGGTCGTCTACACCGGCGAGATCGAGTCGGTGCGGCGCCTGAAGGACGACGTGCGCGAGGTGCAAGCGGCTTCGAGTGCGGCATCAAGCTGAAGAACTACAACGACATCAAGGAAGGCGACCAGCTGGAGTTCTTCGAGGTCAAGGAAGTGGCCCGAACGCTGTAAGGCGGTATTGGCTCTCGTCCCGCAAACCCCGCCCTCCCAAGAAGGCGGGGTTTGTGCTTGATGGGCGCACGCCGACGGCTGAGGATCACATGCGACACAAACGATCCATCCCCAACCGCGGCTTCCGCGTGGCCGACCAGATCCAGCGCGATGTGGCCGAGCTGATCCGCGAGCTGAAGGATCCCGCGCATCGGCATGGTCACGATCCATGCCGTCGAGGTGACGCCCGACTATGCGCACGCCAAGGTGTTCTTCTCGGTGCTGGTCGGCGACCCGCAGGAGTGCGAGACCGCGCTGAACGAGGCCGCCGGCTTCCTGCGCAACGGCCTGTTCAAGCGGCTGCAGATCCACACCGTGCCGACGCTGCACTTCCTGTTCGACCGCACCACCGAGCGCGCGGCCGAACTGAACGTGCTGATCCAGCAGGCCAACGCCACGCGCGCCAAGGAAGACTGATGCTCGACGAAGTGGTGCACACCCGGCCGAAGACGGCCCGCCCGCAGCCGCCGTGCGCCGCTGCGCCGTGCGGTGCATGGCGTGCTGCTGCTCGACAAGCCGCTGGGCCTGTCGAGCAACGACGCGCTGCAGAAGGCCAAGCGGCTGTTCCGCGCCGAGAAGGCCGGCCACACCGGCACGCTGGATCCGCTGGCCACCGGCCTGCTGCCGCTGTGCTTCGGTGCCGCGACCAAGTTCTCGCAGGTCAGCCTGGACGCCGACAAGGCGCTACCGCGCGACGCTGAAGCTGGGCGTGACCACCACGCACCGGCGACGCCGAAGGCGAGGTCGCTCGCAGCGGCGCGACGTGGACGTGACGCCGCGCAGATGCGAGGCCGCCTGCGACAGCTTCACCGGCGCCGATCGACGCAGGTGCCGCCGATGCACTCGGCGCTCAAGCACGAGGGCAGGGCGCTGTACGAGTACGCCCGCGCCGGCATCGAGATCGAACGCGCGCCGCGCCGCGTGACGCATCCACGCGCATCGACATCGTCGAGAGGCGATGGCGATCGCTGGACGCTCGACGTGCGCTGCAGCAAGGGCACCTACATCCGCACGCTGGCCGAAGACATCGGCAGCGGCGCTCGGCTGCGGCGCGCACCTGAGCGGCGCTGCGCCGCACCGGCAGCGGTGCGCTGACGCATCGCCGATGCCGTGACGCTCGAAGCCTGGAGGCGCATGGACGAAGCCGAACGCGATGCACGGCTGCTCGATGCCGATGCGCTGCTGGCCGACTGGCCGGCGGTGCGCCTGATGCCGAAGACGCTGGGCGCTTCCTCAGCGGCCTGCGGCGCCGCCTGCCACTGCCGGACGCGCCCTGCGTGCGCGTCTACGGCCCTGGCCTGAAGCGCTGCCCGGCAGCGCCGAGCGGACGCCTTCCTCGGCGGCGGCCACATCGCCGGCGGCGAACTGATTTCCACCCGGCTGCTGAGCCCGATGGAGGTGCAAGGCCTTCTTGTGACCCCCAGCCTGCAAGCGAGAACAGCATGACCCGCAGATCCGCAACATCGCCATCATCGCCCACGTCGACCATGGCAAGACCACGCTGGTCGACCAGCTGCTGCGCCAGAGCGGCACCTTCCGCGAGAACGAGAAGGTCGCCGAGCGCGTGATGGACAGCAACGACCTCGAACGCGAACGCGGCATCACCATCCTGGCCAAGAACTGCGCCGTCGAGTGGAAGGGCACGCACATCAACATCGTCGACACCCCGGGCCACGCCGACTTCGGCGGCGAGGTCGAACGCGTGCTGTCGATGGTCGACAGCGTGCTGCTGCTGGTCGATGCGGTCGAAGGCCCGATGCCGCAGACGCGCTTCGTCACCAAGAAGGCGCTGGCGCTCGGCCTCAAGCCGATCGTCGTGGTCAACAAGGTCGACCGCCCCGGTGCGCGGCCCGACTACGTGATCAACGCCACCTTCGACCTGTTCGACAAGCTGCACGCCACCGAGGCGCAGCTCGACTTCCCGGTCATCTTCGCCTCCGGCCTGAACGGCTGGGCGACGCTCAAGCAGGGCGAGGTCGGCACCGACCTGGCACCGCTGTTCGACGCCATCCTGCAGCACGTGCCGGCGCACGAGGGCAGCCCCGACGCACCGCTGCAACTGCAGATCTGCTCGCTCGACTACTCGACCTACGTCGGCCGCATCGGCATCGGCCGCATCAACCAGGGCACGCTCAAGCCGATGCAGGACGTGGCGGTGTACAGCGGCCCGGACAGCACGCCGTTCAATGCGCGCGTCAACCAGGTGCTGAAGTTCGAGGGCCTGGAGCGCAAGCAGGCCACCGAAGCCGGCCCGGGCGACATCGTGCTGATCAACGGCATCGAGGGCATCGGCATCGGCGTCACGCTGACCGACATCGAGAACCCGCTGCCGCTGCCGATGCTGCTGGTCGACGAGCCGACGCTGACGATGAACTTCTGCGTCAACAACTCGCCGCTGGCGGGCCGCGAGGGCAAGTTCGTCACCAGCCGCCAGATCTGGGACCGCCTGCAGCGCGAGCTGCAGAGCAACGTGGCGCTGCGGGTGAAGCGACACCGACGAGGACGGCATCTTCGAGGTCTCGGGCCGCGGCGAACTGCACCTGACCATCCTGCTGGAGACCATGCGCCGCGAGGGCTACGAGCTGGCGGTGAGCAAGCCGCGCGTGGTGTTCCGCGAAGAGGACGGCGAGCGCCTGGAGCCGATCGAGATGGTGACCGCCGACGTCGAAGACCAGCACCAGGGCGCCGTGATGCAGGCGCTGGGCGAGCGCAAGGCCGAACTCGTCAACATGGAGCCGGACGGCATGGGCCGCGTGCGGCTGGAGTACCGCATCCCGGCGCGCGGCCTGATCGGCTTCCAGAACGAGTTCCTGAACCTGACCCGCGGCACCGGCCTGATCAGCAACATCTTCGACGGCTACGAGGCCTACAAGGGCGAGATCGAAGGGCGCAAGAACGGCGTGCTGATCAGCCAGGACGACGGCGAGGCGGTGACCTACTCGCTGGGCAAGCTCGACGACCGCGGGCGCATGTTCGTGAAGGCCGGCGACCCGCTGTACGAGGGCATGGTCATCGGCATCCACAGCCGCGACAACGACCTCGTCGTCAACGCGGTGCGCGGCAAGCAGCTCACCAACTTCCGCGTCTCCGGCAAGGAAGACGCGATCAAGATCACGCCGCCGATCATTCTGACGCTCGAGTACGCGGTCGAGTTCATCGCCGACGACGAGCTGGTGGAGATCACGCCGAAGTCGATCCGCATCCGCAAGCGCCACCTGAAGGAGCACGACCGCAAGCGCGCCTCGCGCGAAGCTGCCTGACGTCCGTGAACTCGCACGATGACGCACCGCAAGGCGGTGGCCGTGATGATCGCGGTCACGCTGATGTGGAGCATCGCAGGCGTGGTGACGCGCCACCTCGAGGCGGCGCGCAGCTTCGAGGTGACCTTCTGGCGCAGGCCTTCAACGGCATCGCGCTGGCGCTGATGCTCGGCTGGATGCGCGGGCCGTCCACGCTGGTGGCCACGCTGCGCCAGGGCGGTCGCACGCTGTGGCTGTCCGGGGCTGTGCTGGGCGGTGATGTACACCGCGTTCATGGTCGCGCTCACGCTCACATCGGTGGCCAACGTGCTGGTCACCATGGCGATCGGGCCGCTGTTCACCGCGCTGATCGCGCGCTTCGCGCTGGGGCACCGGCTGGCGCTTCGCACCTGGGTGGCGATCTTCGTGGCCGGCGCGGGCATCGTGTGGATGTACGCACGCGAGGTGGGCGGCGGCGACCCGCGCAACGCGGTGCTCGGCACCGCCGTCGCGCTGGGCGTGCCGGTGGCGGCCGCCATCAACTGGACCATCATCCAGCACAACCGCGGCAGTGCGCAGCAGGACATGTTGCCGGCCGTGCTGATCGGCGCCCTGATCTCCGCGGCAGTCACGCTGCCGCTTTCTCTGCCGCTCGCGGCCTCCGTTCACGACCTTGCGCTGCTGGCCCTGCTGGGGACGGTGCAATTGGCGATCCCCTGCCTCATCGCCGTGACCGTGGCGCGGGTGCTGAGCGCGCCGGAGATGTCCCTGCTCGGCCTGCTGGAGGTGATCTTCGGCGTGGCCTGGGCATGGTTGGGCGCGGGTGAATCACCCTCCATCCATGTGCTGGGTGGCGGCGCACTGGTGCTCGGCGCGCTGGCGGTCAATGAATGGCTCGCGCTGCGGCCCGGTCCGGCATCCACTCGGGCACTGGGTCGAGGTTAGTAGAGGAGCGAGGGACGCCGCGCAGCCGCAGTGGCGCCTAGGGCGGCCGCTCCAAAGCGCGGGGCTGCGAGCCGGTACCATCGCGCGAAGTCTGCCGCCTCTCATCGCATGCCTCGACGTTCCAACGAGCCCGTCCGCGCCGCGCACCCACCGCTTCACGTCGATTCGGTGCAGGCGCCCAATGCAATGCTGATGGCACTCGAAGGTCGGGCTCCCTGGGAGTACGCGGCCATGCTGGCCGCGATGCCCTGGCTTCGTCGCCTGCCGCGGGGTGACGGGCATCCCGTTCTGGTGTTTCCTGGCCTCGGCGCCAACGACTTCACCACGGTGCCCTTGCGGCGGTTTCTCGACCAGCTGGGCTACACCACGCACCCCTGGGGGCAGGGTTTCAATTTTGGGCCGCGCCAGGGCGTGCTCAAGCGCTGCAATGATTTCGTGCGCTCGCTGTTCGACAAGCACGCTCAGCCCGTCAGCCTGGTTGGCTGGAGCCTGGGGGGACTGTATGCGCGCGAACTCGCCAAGGAACTGCCCGAGCACGCGCGTTGCGTCGTGACGCTGGGGACACCTTTCACCGGGCATCCGCGGGGAACCAACGCGTGGCGGCTGTTCGAGCTGCTCAGCGGACAGTCGGCGCACGACCCGGCCTTGATGGCCCAGATCCGCAAGCCGCCGCCGGTGCCGACCACCTCGATCTATTCACGCACCGACGGCATCGTCTCGTGGCGCTGCAGTCTCAATGAGCCAGGCCCGCTGGCGGAGAACATCGAGGTCGTGGCCAGTCACGTCGGCATGGGCATGAACCCGCTGGCTCTCTACGCGGTCGCCGATCGCCTCGCTCAGCCTCCAGGCGACTGGAAGCCCTTCGAGGCGCACGGCGTGCGTCGCTGGTTCTTTCGCCAGCCGACCGAGCCCGCAGCGGGCTGACGCCGGTGCAGATCTCGGTCAACGGCCTGTCCCTCGAAGTCGAGGACCATGGCCCGGCGGCTGGCGAACCTCTGCTGCTCATCATGGGCCTGGGGATGCAACTCGTGGCCTGGCCCGATGGCTTCGTGCGCGGACTGGTCGAACGTGGCTTCCGGGTGATCCGGTTCGACAACCGCGACATTGGCCTGAGCCAGCACTTTGATCACCTGGGCGCGCCTCACCTGGCACTGGCCGGGATGCGCTATGCATTGCACCTGACGGTACCTGCACCCTATGGTCTGTCGGACCTCGCTGACGATGCGGCGGCGCTGATCGCGGCACTGGGCCTCGCCTCAGCGCATGTGTGCGGAGCGTCCATGGGCGGCATGGTGGCCCAGCATCTGGCTGCGCGGCAGCCGCAACGGGTGCGAAGCCTCACGCTGATGATGTCCACCAGTGGCTCGCGACGCCTGCCCCAGCCGGGCTGGCGGATTCGGCAGGCCCTCTTGACGCGCCCGGAACATCCGACTCAGGTCGACAGCGTCGTGGCGCATGCCATGCGCATCTACCGCCTCATCGGCAGCCCGGGCTACCCTGCCGATCCAATCGAACTGCGTGCCCAACTCGAACGTGCGATCCGCCGTTCCTACCGGCCAGCCAGCGTGGCACGGCAGGTGGCGGCAATCATGGCCGATGGCGATCGCAGCGTGCTGTTGCCCCGTATCGCGGCTCCGACGCAGGTGATTCATGGACGCGCCGATCCGCTGGTGCCGGTGGCGGCGGGACACGATCTGGCACGCCGGATTCCTGGCGCCCGACTCGACGAGATCGATGGCATGGGCCACGATCTGCCGGCGCCGCTGTGGCCGCGATTCATCGAGGGCATCGAAGCCGCTGCCCGGCGAAGCTGATCAGCGATCGGCCGGACTCAAGAGGCTTCGGCGGAGGGCATGGTCGGTTTGAACAGCGACGACCTGAAATGCATCGTCCGCGGACCGACGTCCTCCATCGCCCACAGCGCGAGCGCCTTGGCCGACATGGGCTTGGCAAACAGGAAGCCCTGCAGTTGGTCGCAGCCGAAGCCCTGCAGGATCCGGTACTGCCCGTCGGTCTCCACGCCTTCGGCCACCACCTTGAGGTTGAGCGATTTGGCCAGATTCACCACGGCAGCGGCTACGGTGCGGGCTTCCTCGCTCGTTTCGAGGTCCTGGACAAAACTGCGGTCGATCTTGAGTTCGTCAGCGCGCAGCTTTCGAAGGTGGGCGAGGCTGGAGTGCCCGGTGCCGAAGTCATCGATGGACAGCTTGACGCCGATGGCATGCAGGCGCTGCAACACGTCGTTGGTGAGCGCAGTGTCATCCATCGCCAGTGATTCGGTGATCTCGCAGGTGATCAGGTCGGGATTGATCTGGTGCCGCTTCAGCGCCTCGGCCACCTGCTCGGCCAGGCCCGGCTGGTGCAACTGGATCATCGACAGGTTGATCGCCACTCGCATGCGCAGACCCGAATCGCGCCAGACGCGGGCCTGTCGACAGGCTTCGTCGATGACCCAGCTGCCCAGCGCGCTGATGAGGCCGTAGCGCTCGGCCAGCGGGATGAAGTCGGTGGGGCTCACCAGACCGCGCTTGGGATGGTTCCAGCGCAGCAGCGCCTCCGCGCCAGTGATCTCGCCGGTGGGACCGTGCACCTTGGCCTGATAGAACAGTTCGAACTGCTTCTGATCGATCGCTGCCCGCAGTTCGCGCAGCAGTCCGACCTGCGCATGCGAACCTTTGGCCGAAAGCTGCGCGTCGTAGAAGGTGTGGCACGCGCCGCCGGCCGCCTTGGCCGCGCGCATCGCCGCCTGGGCATGGTCGATCATCGTCGACTGCGCGCCATGTTCCGGGTACATGACGACACCGATGGAGCAGGTGACCGAAAGATCGCGGGTTTCGTCCTTGAACGGCCGCGCCAGTGCCGCCAGTACCTCGGTTGCCGCGCTTGATGCGTCTTCCAGCGTTGGGTTGTCGCGTACCAGCATCACGAATTCGTCATTCGCGATCCGCGCCGCCATGTGGGGCTGGGCGATCACCCGAAGGCGCCCCGCGGCCTTGCGCAGGACCCGGTCCCCGTCCACATGACCGTACAGCTGGTTGAGCGAACGGAAGTCGTCGATGTTGATGAACAGCATGGCCAGCCGCTCGCGCTGGGCGTCGGCCTGCTGGATGGCCTGGGTCAGCGTTCCGTCGAACAGCGCCCGTGTCGGCAGGCCTGTCAAGCGGGTCATTCAGGAGTTGGGTATGGATCTCGCGCTTCGCGGTGATGCGGGCTGCCTGCGCCCTGGCACGCGCCCGAAGCAGGTGGTTGAGCGTGAGCAAGCCGACGATCGTGAGTCCCGAGGTTGATGGCCGCGGGCAACAGTCCCGGCGCGAGGGTCCACCAACTGCCGTGGTCTGCCGATCGCCGGCGGCGGCCCGCTCCACCGACCACTGGCTGAAGAGCGTGCCCAGACCCACCAGAACCGCGGCGCCTGCGCGGGCATGCAGCTCGGCCCGTCGATTCAGTCGCCGGCAATGCCGCCACACGGCAATGGCGAGCAGCGAGACGCGTCGACGCGGTGATCCATGCCCAGAAGAGCTGCATGCCGGACCACTCCAGCACGGTCAGGCTGTGGGTCGCCTGGGACGACAGCACATGCAGTGCGGCCAGCGCAGTGCCCAGCGACACCGAGGCGGCCATCCAGCGCCAGGCCGCGGTTTGCCGCGCCGAAGCCCCGGTCAGTGCGGCCGCACCTGCCAGTGTGGCCAGCAGCCAGAAGGCCAGTCGGTCCCACTCCAGGTAGGCGAGGGCGCTGCCGCCATGTGTCGCCATGTTCGCCCAGGTCTGGGCGCACCACAGACCGGTCGCGATGCTCGCGCCGCTCGCCAGGCGGCTGAGCAGGCGTTCAGCCCCTTCGTCCGCCCACGCTCGGTCTGCCCACGACAAGCCCAGCTGGATCGACAGGCAGGTCAGGACGGCCACCAGCACCAGCAGCAGCAGGTGAAGCGAAAGGGTCGGGTTGAAGTCCATCAGCGGTCAGTGGACTGGATCGGCAGGTGGTCTCGGGATTCGGTTCGGACAATCGGCATGGCACAGGTGGTCGCAAGTGGAGACTGGCAGCGCTGTACGACGCGGTGCAGGATTTCCCGGTTCGCAATGATCGGGGCCCCGACGCGCTGTGTGGCGTCCTCCAGCGACACCTGCGGACCCCGGCACGGCAATCGGTCACGACCGGTGGGCTCTCGCATGGGGGTCAGGCTTCAGGTCTGCTGAGAGATCGAGCTTCTGGGGCGCAGGTGTGCGATGCGACCCATGCCACTCTGGATGGGCGTCAGGTTCACGCAGCGCCGTGCCACCAATACGCCCATCGGCAGATCGGCAGAAAACTTCAGTCCTTCTGCAGCCAGGAGTGCCCCGGGATAATGCGGGAAATGACCTCGTCCGCTCCCAACCGTTCCTCGCCCGCCAGTCCGTGGCGACTGTCGGTCGCGCCGATGATGGACTGGACAGACAGGCACTGCCGCTATTTCCACCGTCTGCTCACCCGTCGCACGCGGCTCTACACCGAGATGGTGACGACCGGAGCGCTCTTGCATGGTGACCTGGCCCGGCATCTCGACTTCGACGCGTCCGAGCATCCGGTGGCCCTGCAGCTCGGTGGCAGCGAGCCGGCCGACCTGGCCCAGTGTGCGCGCCTGGCCGCCCGGTGGGGCTATGACGAAGTCAACCTGAACTGCGGCTGCCCGAGCGAGCGTGTCCAGCGCGGCGCCTTCGGTGCCTGCCTCATGGCCGAACCTGGGCTGGTGGCTGAAGGGGTCAAGGCGATGCGCGATGCCGTCGACCTGCCCATCACCGTCAAGCACCGCATCGGCGTGGATCGCATCGAACGCTACGAGTTCGTGCGTGATTTCGTCGGTACGGTCGCGGACGCAGGTTGCGAGGTGTTCATCGTGCATGCCCGCAATGCCTGGCTCGAGGGGCTCAGCCCGAAGGAGAATCGCGAGGTGCCACCGCTGCGCTACGAGTTCGTGCATCGACTCAAGCGGGACTTTCCGCAGCTCACCATCGTGCTCAATGGGGGGCTGAGCACCTCTGCCCAGGTGGCGGAGCAGCTGGAGCACGTCGACGGTGTCATGCTGGGCCGCGCCGCGTATCACCAGCCCTGGTTGATGGCCGACTGGGACGAGCGATTCTTCGGCGAGGCGCATCGCCCGATGGATCGCGATGCCGTCGAGGCGGAGATGGTGCGGTACATGCAAAGCGTGATGCTGCGCGGCGAACCGTGGTCGCACGTCTCGCGGCACATGCTCGGCCTTCGCAATGGACTGCCCGGGGCCCGACGCTGGCGGCAGGTCTGGTCCGATCACAAGCTGAAGACGCTTACGCCACAAATCGTCAGCACGCAAGCGCGAACTGCATCACTAACGCCGGACATGCGGGTCGGACTCGTGGAGTAGTCGCCACATTTCGACCGACCGACGCGCGCTTCGGCCCTCCGGAACGAGGGGGGTTTGACGATACTCCAGCCGAGACAGACAACAACTCTCGGCCTGGCGTCGAGCCACTCCCGGAGGGAGACCATGATCCGCTTCATGCAACGACTGGCCACCATCGCCACGATGGTCTGCCTGCTTTCATCCGCTCCCTCGTGGGCGCAGTCCACCGCAGGTGAGACGCCGGCTGCCCCGAGTGCCGCTGCCGCCACCACGCCCCCTGCGGTGAACCAGTCCGTGGCCACGCAGGCTGTCGCAGTCTCCTGCAGCGGCACCGCTGGCCGCGGCCAAACCTGCTGCGCCCGTCAACCCCATCAACGGTGCCGATACCGCATGGATGCTGATCTGCACCGTGCTCGTCCTGATCATGACGATGCCCGGCATCATCCTGTTTTACGGCGGCATGCTGCGCACCAAGAACGCCTTGTCGATCGTGGCGCACACCATCGCTGCAGCCGCCGTCATCACCTTGATCTGGGCAGTGCTGGGCTACTCGATCGCGTTCACCTCGGGCAATGGCTGGTACGGTGGCATGAACCGCGTCTTTGCCGATGGCCTCATCGGCAAGAACGTCGGCGTGCATGTCGCTGCGCCGTCGATCCCCGAGTCGGTGTTCTTCATGTTCCAGCTGTCCTTCGCGATCATCACGTTTGCGCTGATCCTGGGTGCGACGGCCGAGCGCATGCGGCTGGGCGTCACCGTCATCTTCGCCGCACTGTGGACCGTGGTGGTCTATGCGCCGATCGCACACTGGATCTGGCATCCCAACGGCTGGCTCGCCAAGCTCGGCCACATGGACTTCGCCGGTGGCACGGTGGTTCACATTGCCTCGGGTGCGAGTGGTCTGGTGGCAGCCTATGTGCTCGGGCCGCGCCGCGGATTTGGCAAGGAGCCGATGGTGCCGCACAACCTGATGCTCACCGTGCTGGGAGGCGGTCTGCTCTGGGCGGGTTGGTTCGGCTTCAACGCCGGCTCGGCTTTCGAGGCGAGCACGCGCGCAGCCGGTGCCCTGCTGGCCACCCAGGTCGGGGCGTGTGCTGGTGCAATGTTCTGGGGGGCATGCGAATACGTCAAGCGCGGCCAGTGGAGCGTGCTGGGCACGATCACGGGTGCGATTGCCGGCCTGATCGCCGTTACGCCTGCCTCGGGCTACGTCGGCATCCAGGGCGCTCTGTTCATCGGTGCGGTCGCGGGGGTGGTGTGCTTCTACAGCGTGGTTCACTTCAAGTCACTCACCGGCATCGATGATTCGCTGGACGTCTTTGCGCTGCACGGTGTGGGTGGACTGGTGGGCACGGTGCTGACTCCGGTGTTCGCCACCGCGGCTGTCGCGCCGATCACGGCCACGGTGCTCACCAACGCGACGGGCGCGCTGGTGGTCATGTTGTACGCGGGTGCAGGGACCTTCGTGATCCTCAAGACCATCAGCATGTTCACCCGCCTGCGTGTGGATGCGCAATCCGAAGCCGTGGGTCTGGACATTGCACAGCACGGCGAGATGCTGCAACCGAACGCGGCCTCCTGAGCGTCGCGCCTGAGCAGTTGCGGTCACGCTGAGACCATCCCATGGGCGCCGAGCACGACAGCCAGATCATGAACTACCTCGTGCGCATGGTCATGCCCATGCGCCGGGAGTTCGGACGCCAGCTCGATGTCCAGCAGTTCCTGCACGACTTCGCGTACGCGAAGGAGGTGCTGGCACAGGCCCTGTCGAGCCAGGATCCGCGTCTGCTCGAGTACGCCAACTACGTGGCCAAGCGCCAGCACGGCGCGCGCATTGCCGACACGCCGGCTGCGCCGCCGCAGTCGCGTGCAGCGACTCGTGTCGTGCCCGAACCTTTGGCGCCAGTGCCGGCGCCCCGAGCGGCGCCAGCACCGGCGCCACCCTCATCGGGAGTGGGCCTCAGCGAGGAAGAGCTTCGCGCAAGGGTCCTGAAGAAGTACACCGGCGGGCTGCGCTGACAGCCACCGGTACCGCTTACCGCCTCAGGGTCCTGGGCTTCTGCGCTGCGGCCAGGTGGCCAGCACCACGCCGGCCAGGGCCAGCGCAAAGGCCGCGGCCTGCATGCCGCTGAACCGTTCGCCGAGGAACAACACGCCGACGGCCGCCGCGCTCACCGGCAGCAGCACGGTGAACACGCCGGCCGACGCGGCGGGCACATGCCTCAGGCCCGTCATCCAGAGCCACACCGTGACCATGCTGGCGGCCATGCGAATAGAAGAGCAGCAGCCACCACGATCCCGCTTGAACCGCGCTGAAGTCGAAGCTGAGCGCCTGCCAGAGCCCGAAGCGGCGTGACCAGCGCCAGGCCCCACAGGTTGATCAGCGCGCTGATGCGCTTGGGCGAGACGTTGCCGGTGAGCTGCTTGCCGATCACCACATAGCTGGCCTCGCAGAGCACGGCGCCGAGCAGCAGCAGGTTGCCCCACAGCGAACCACCGCCCGGCTGCGCCGTCGTGGCGCGTGAGCGAGACCAGCGCGATGCCGGCGACCGCGCAGGCGATGCCGGCGGCAACGCGCCGGTGATGCGCTCCCGAAGGAACAGCCGCGACAGCAGCGCCACCGCCGCCGGGATCGCGGCCATGATCACGCCGGCGGCGAGGGCCGAGGTCAGCGCGACGCCGAACAGCATGCAGACCGAGAACAGGAAGTTGCCGAAGAACGATTCCAGGAACAGCAGCCGCCGATCACGTTGCGTCAGTGGCGCTTCGCCGGGCGCGCGGCGCAGCCAGCCGCGCCATCGCCACCGCGGCGATGCCGAAGCGCAGCCAGGCGAGCAGGAAGACCGGAAACACGACCACCAGCAGCTTGGACAGGCCGACGTAGCTGCCGACCAGGGCCATGCTGCCGCCCAGGCACAGGTACGAGAGCAGGGGCAGGTGCGGTACCGAGCCGTTCTCGCGGCCACTCATGCCAGGACGTTCATCCGCTAGAAGAGCGTCGCGTAGCGCTGGAGTTCCCAGGCACTCACGTGGCGCGCATACGCGATCTATTCGTCGCGCTTGGCCTTCACGAACTCGGCGGTGCAGGGTCTCGCCGAGCGCGGCGCGCAGCACCTCGTCGCCTCCAGCGCGTCGACGCGCCTCGCCCAGGCTCTGCGGCAGCACGGGCGATGCCGCGGCGCGCGATCTCGGCCAGCGACAGCTCGAACAGGTCGTCGGTGCAGGCCGCGCCGGGGTCGATGCGGCGGTCGATGCCGTCCAGGCCGGCGGCGATCAAGCCCGCGGTGGCGAGGTAGGGGTTGGCGCAGGCGTCGGGCAGGCGCCACTCGAAGCGGCCGGGCAGCGTGCGGACGAGCGCCGTGCGGTTGTTCGGGCCATGCGCCACGTAGGCCGGCGCCCAGCTCGTGCCCGACAGCGATTCGCCGACGACCAGCCGCTTGTACGAGTTGACGGTCGGCGCGGCGAGCGCGCACAGCGCCGCGCAGTGCGCCAGCACGCCGGCGATGAAGTGCGCGCCAGCGACATGCCGTCTGCAGTCGTCGAACACGAGCGCGCGTCTCGCCCGCCTTCCCACAGCGACACATGGAAGTGCATGCCGCTGCCCGGCTGGTTGGCGAACGGCTTGGGCATCATCGAGAACAGCATGCCGTGCTCGCTCGGCCAGCGCCTGCGCGGCCAGCTTGAACAGCATCAGGTGGTCGGCGCTGGTCAGCGCGTCGGCGTGGCGGAAGTTGAGCTCGTACTGGCCGTGCGCGTCTTCGTGGTCGATCTGGAACACGTCGAGCCCGCAGGCGCGCAGGCCGGCCGCCAGCTGCGTGCAGGAAGTCGCGCTGGCGCGGCAGGCTCTTGCAGGTCGTAGGACGGCTTGTCGAGCCGGTCGTGCGCGTCGGCCGGCTGCGAAGCCGTCGCCGTCGGCGCGGCGCAGCAGGAAGAACTCGGGCTCGATGCCGGTCTGCAGCGTCCAGCCGCGCTCGGCCAGGCGCGCCACCTGGCGCTCGCAGCACCTGGCGCGGGCAGGCGTCGAACGGCTCGCCGGCGACGAAGCCGTCGCAGACGATGCGCGCGAAGCCCGGCATCCAGGGCAGGGCGCGCGCGGTGCTCGGCATCGCCGCGGCCGTAGTACTCGGAGCGCGGGCCCATGCGCGGCAGGCCGGTGCCGGCGATCGAGGGCCCGGAGAAGCCCGCGCCGTCGGTCAGCAGCGTGTCGAGGTGCGCCAGCGGCACCCACTTGCCCTTGGCCACGCCGTGGAGGTCGGTGAACTGCGCGATCAGCGTGTGCACGCCCTGCGCGGCCAGCGCTCTCGCGCGAGCGTTCTTCATGGCTCGCGCCGCTCACGCGCGCGCCGCACGCAGCGCCGCTTGCAGGATGTCCATCGCCTCGCCGAACACCGCGTCGCTGGATCGTCAGCGGGAACAGGAAGCGCACCACGTTGGCGTTGACGCCGCAGGTCAGCAGGATCAGCCCGCGCTGCAGCGCCTCGGCCTGCACCGCTTGGTGAAGTCGGCGTCGGGCTCGTCGGTGCCGGCGCGGTTGAACTCGACCGCCACCATGGCGCCGAGGCCGCGCACGTCGGCGATCTGCGGCACCTCGGCGCGCAGGCTCTCGAGCACGGCCTTGAGCCGGTCGCCGAGCGCCTGGCCGCGCTCGGGCAGGCGTCTCCTCGGGCATCACGTCGATCACCGCGTGCGCCGCGGCGATGGCCAGCGGGTTGCCGGCATAGGTGCCGCCCAGGCCGCCGGGCGCGGGCGCGTCCATGATCTCGGCCTTGCCGGTCACGGCCGACAGCGGCACGCCGGCGGCGAGCGACTTGGCGATGCGACATCAGGTCGGGCACGACGCCGAAGTGCTCCATCGCGAACATCTTGCCGGTGCGGCCGAAGCCGGTCTGGATCTCGTCGGCGATCAGCACGATGCCGTGCTCGTCGCACAGCGCGCGCAGCCACTTCACGGCCTCGGCCTGGATCACGTTGAAGCCGCCTTCGCCCTGCACCGGCTCGAACACGATGGCCGCGACGCGGCTCGGCTCGATGTCGGCCTTGAAGAGGTGCTGCACGGCCTTCTTCGACCTCGTCGAGGCTGGCGCAGTGGCAGGGGAAGGGCGCGTGGTAGATCTCGGGCGGGAAGGGCCCGAAGCCGGCCTTGTAGGGCTGCACCTTGCCGGTCAGCGACACGGCGAACAGGCTGCGGCCGTGGAAGGCGCCGCTGAAGGCGATCACGCCGCGAGCGCTTGGTGTACGAGCGCGCGATCTTGATCGCGTTCTCGATCGCCTCGGCGCCGGTGGAGAACAGCGCCGTCTTCTTGGCGTGCGTGCCCGGCGTCATCGCGTTGAGCTTCTCGGCCAGCGCGATGTAGCTCTCGTAGGGCACCACCTGGTAGCAGGTGTGCGTGAAGCGCTTCAGCTGCGCCTCGATCGCGGCCACGACCTTCGGGTGGCCGTGGCCGGTGTTCATCACCGCGATGCCGCCGGCGAAGTCGATGAAGCGCCGGCCTTCGACGTCCCACAGCTCGGCGTTCTCGGCGCGGTCGGCGAAGAAGCTGCCCATCACGCCCACGCCGCGCGGCGTGGCGGCGGCCTTGCGGGCCATCAGTTGTTCGTTCAGCGAGTGGTTCATGGCGTGTCTCCTGCAGGCGGCGTCGATGCGGATCCAGGTGGTCTTCAGCTCGGTGTACTTGTCGAAGGCGTGCAGCGACTTGTCGCGCCCGTTGCCGCTCTGCTTGAAGCCGCCGAAGGGCACGGTGATGTCGTCTTCGTCGTACTGGTTCACGTGCACCGTGCCGGCGCGCAGCGCCCGCGCCACGCGGTGGGCGCGGTTGATGTTGTGGCTCCAGACGCTGGCCTGCAGGCCGTAGCTCGAGTCGTTGGCCATCGCGATCGCCTCGGCCTCGGTCTTGAAGCGGATCACGCTCATCACCGGGCCGAAGATCTCCTCGCGGGCGATCTTCATCTCGTTGCGTCACGCCGTCGAACACGGTCGGCTCGACGAAGTAGCCGCCGGTCTCGGCGCGCACCTGGCTGGCCGCCGGTCACGCAGCGTCGCGCCTTCGCTGTGGCCGGCGTCGATGTAGCCGAGCACGGTGCGCAGCTGCGTCTCGTCGACGATCGCGCCCATCTCGGCGCTGCCCGACAGCGGGTCGCCCGGCGCGTACTTCGGCGCCTCGGCGGCGACCACGGCGAGGAACTCGTCGGCCACCTCTCGTGCACGAACACGCGCGACGGCGCGTTGCAGCTCTCGCCCTGGTTGAAGAACATGCTGCCGGCCACGGTCTTGGCGGCGCGCGCGATGTCGCCGAAGTCGTCGAACACGACGAAGGCCGACTTGCCGCCGAGCTCGTTGTAGACGCGCTTGAGGTTGCTGCGCCCGGCGTACTCGAGCATCTTGCGGCCGACGCGCGTGCTGCCGGTGAAGCCGATCGCGTCGACGTCCATGTGCAGCGCCAGCGCCTCGCCGGCCTCGTGGCCGTAGCCGGGCACGACGTTGAACACGCCCTCGGGCAGGCCGGCCTCGACGGCGATCTCGGCCAGGCGCAGCGCGGTCAGCGGGGACTTCTCGCTCGGCTTGAGCACCACGCTGTTGCCCGCGGCGAGCGCCGGCCCGAGCTTCCACGCGGCCATGATCATCGGGTAGTTCCACGGCACGACGGCGCCGATCACGCCCATCGGCTCGCGCGTGATCAGCGCCAGCGCGGTGGCGCGGCGTCGGCGCGATCTCGTCGTAGATCTTGTCCACCGCCTCGGCGTACCAGGCGATGCTGCGCGCCGTGGCGGCCACGTCGACGCCGAGGCTGTACTGGATCGGCTTGCCCATGTCCAGCGTCTCGAGCAGGGCGAGTTCGTCCTTCGCGGCGAGGATCTTGTCGGCGAAGCGCTGCAGGACCTTCTTGCGCTGCGCCGGCGCCTTGCCGGCCCAGCGGCCGTCGTCGAAGGCCGCGCGCGCCGAGGCGACGGCGGCGTCGATGTCGGCCGCGCGGCCGCGCGCGACGTCGGCCAGGGTGCGGCCGTCGATCGGCGACAGGCACTGTCGAAGGTCTCGCCGGCTGGCGGCGGCGACACGCTGGCCGCCGATGAACACGCGGCCGTCGATGCGCAGCGCCGCGGCGGCGGCGTGCCAGTCGGGGGTCGGGCTTGTTCATGGTGATGTCCTCGTCAGGTGCAGAACGGGCAGCGCAACGCGCCGCGTGCCGTTGCGCGAGGCCACGCGGGCGTGAGTGCCGTGCGTGCGGCGTCACGGCCGCCGGACAGCCCGATCGAGCATCAGAACGACACCACCACCGAGGCGCCGAACAGCTGGTTGTTCTTGCGGTAGCTGCCGTCCTTCACGTCCATGAACACCGGTAGGCTGGCCCGGTCGAGCGGTACTCGGCCTTGAAGTCGTGTTCTGGTTGAACAGGTAGCTCATGCCGAGCGACAGCGCGTAGCGGTTGGCACCCTTCCGGGTCGCCAGCCGGGTCGGGGCCGATGCCGTTGCAGGTCGTCGGCGCCTGTAGCCGAGCAGGCCGCCGCCGTTCTTCTTGTTGTTGATGTAGTCGAAGCGGCGACGCCCTCGAAGCGCGGCGTGAACTTGTAGGCGGCCAGCGTCGACAGGCCCCACCACTGCGCGTCGCGCAGCTCGCCGGTCGATCGGGTCGGCGGTGATGGCGGCCTTCTTCTGCCTGCCGAAGCTCACCTGGCCCTGCACCGTCCAGTCGCCGCGGATGAAGTAGCCGTCGACCTCGAACAGGTGACCCCGTGACGCGCGTGTCGTACGTCAGGCGTGATCGGGTTCACGTAGTCATCGGAAGTTGGCCGCCTTGCCGTGGACGCCGGCGAAGCCGAAGCCCTGGAATTCGCCCCTCGAGTAGTCGACCCGGAAGGCGACCACCGGCGCCTTTTCGCCGGCGGTTGCGCTTGCTGCGTTCATGTTGGCGAGCATGACCTTGGCGATCCACTTGCCGCTGGTGATGTCCATGCCGGCGCCGGTGTAGGCGGTGGGCAGCGTGAAGTCGAACAGCAGGTTGTGGGTGATCAGCTTGTTCAGCGTCGGCTGCAGGTACTCGTAGCCCGACCAGTCGGGGATCTGGCCGGCGATGAAGCGCGTCTGCAGGTCGGTCAGCGGCACCGAGACGCTGGCCTCGTGCACGATCGACTGCGCCGTCGATGCACCGAGCCCACGCCGCGGTTCGGCGCCAGGGTCAGGCGCCACTTGGTGCCGCCTTCCATCTCCTTCTGGAAGTCGATCATCGCCATGCCGAAGTAGGAGTTGTCGTAGTTGTAGCCGTCGTCGCCGACGGCGTTGAGGAACTGGAAGCCGGCGCGGTTCTGGCGCTTGTTGTAGATGAAGGCCGGGTCCATGTAGCCGCTGATCTTCAGGCCCTTGAGGCCGGACGCTTCGCGCGCGTCTTCCATCGCCTCGGTCTTGACGCTGATGCGGTTGAACTCGGCCGCCTGTTCCGGCGTCATGCCCCACTGGGCCGCTGCCGGCTTGGCGGGCTCGGCCTTCTGCTTGGCCTCGAGCTCGGCGACACGCTTCTTCAGCGCATCCAGTTCCTTCAGCAGGTCGGCGTTGGACTGCGCTGCGGCGATGCCGCAGAACGATGTCCGATAGCGAGCGCGACCGCCTGGGCGAGGGCTGGGCTGGGCGATGAGCGCGTGGCGAGTTTCATCGGGTTCTCCTCTTGTGATCAATCAGGTGTGAGTCGTTCATGTCAGCCGCCACGCGCGGCGGCCGCCATGTCCTGCGCGCGCTTGCGCTCGGCACGCGCGATCGCGAGGCTGGCGACCACGACGCCGATCGACGACCACGCACGACGATCAGCGTGGCCACGGCGTTGACGCTCGGGTTCAGGCCCAGGCGGGCGCGCGAGAAGATCACCAGCGGCATCGTCGTCGAGCCGGGGCCGGACAGGAAGGCCGACAGCACCACGTCGTCGAGCGACAGCGTGAAGGTGAGCAGCCAGGCCGACATCAGCGACTGCGCGATCATCGGCAGCGTGACCAGCGTGAAGACCTGCCAGGGCCGGGCGCCCAGGTCCATCGCGGCTTCTTCGAGCTGCGGGTTCAGGTCCTGCAGGCGGGCCTGCACCACCACCGTGGCATAGGCCATGCCCAGCAGCAGGTGGCCGATCCAGATCGTCAGCATGCCGCGTTCGGGGAAGCCGATGGCGCGCTGCACCGACACCAGCATCAGCAGCAGCGACAGGCCGATGATCACCTCGGGCATCACCAGCGGCGCGTTGACCATGCCCGAGAACAGCGTGCGGCCGGTGAAGCGCTTGTACTTGACCAGCGCGAAGGCGGCGAGCGTGCCGAGCACGACCGAGCCGCAGGCGGTGAAGAAGGCGATCCGCAGGCTCAGCCACAGGCCGGCGATCATCTCGCGGTCGTCGACCAGCGCGGCGTACCACTTGAAGGTGAAGCCTGCCCAGCGGTTGGGGATGGGCGAGTCGTTGAACGAGTAGATGACCAGCGCGACGATCGGCAGGTACAGGAAGACGTAGCCCGCGGTCAGCCAGGCCGTGCGAGAGGTTGCGCGTCAACCAGCCATTCATCGCCGGGTCTCCTGCGCTTGCGCCTGGTAGTGGTTGAAGATCGCCAGCGGCACGAGGATCAGCAGCACCATCACGACGGCGACGGTCGAGGCCATCGGCCAGTCGTTGTTGCTGAAGAACTCGTCCCACAGCACCCGGCCGATCATCAGCGTCTGCGGCCCGCCGAGCAGTTCGGGGATCACGAACTCGCCGACGCAGGGGATGAACACCAGCATCGAGCCGGCGATGATGCCGGCCTTGGACATCGGCACGGTGATCTTCCAGAACGCGACCCAGGGCGTGGCGCCGAGGTCGGCCGCCGCTTCGAGCAGGCGCAGGTCCATCTTGGCGAGGTTGCCGTACAGCGGCAGGATCATGAACGGCAGGTAGGTGTAGGTCATGCCGAGCACGAGCGAGAACGGCGAGTTCATGTACTTGCCGAGCGCCGGGATCACGCCGGCGGCGAGCAGCAGGTGGTCGATGCGCAGGGCCGTGAGCAGTTCGGCCACCCAGCCGTCCTCGCTGAGCAGGCCTTTCCAGGCGTACACGCGCAGCAGGAACGAGGTCCAGAACGGCAGCATCACCAGCATCAGCAGGGCCGGCTGCAGCGTCGCCTTGGCACGCGCCATGAAGTAGGCGAACGGATAGCCGATGGCCAGGCACAGCAGCGTCGTGACGGCGGCGTACTTGATGCTCGACAGGTAGGTCTTGAAGTACAGGTCGTCCTGCGTGATGAAGACGTAGTTGCCGAGCTTGAGCGTCAGCTGCAGCAGGCCTTCCTGGAGGTCAGCACGTCCTTGAACGCACGCCTTCGATTTCCGACACGCTGATCTTCAGCACGATCAGGAACGGCAGCATGAAGAACACGAGCAGCCACACGTAGGGCAAGCCGATCACGGCGGTGCGGCCGCGGATCAACCACTGGAGCGATGCTGCGCAGTCGCTTCATGGCGCGCTCATTGCGTCAGCACCACCTGCGACTGGCGACCAGTGGGCCCAGGCGTTGTCGCCCCAGGTCAGGTCGTCGTCGCGGTGGCGCTGGGTGTTGTTCTGGCTGACCTTAAGAGCGCCCGCCGTCCAGCTCGAGGTGGTAGACGGTGAAGCTGCCGAAGTAGGACAGGTTCTTGACCTTGCCTTGCACCCGGTTGTGCGGCGGCCCGGCGGCTCGTCGCGCTGCAGCTGGATCTTTTCGGGCCGCACCGCCACCGACACCGCCATGCCTTCGGTGCCGGTGATGCCGTGGCCGACGTAGTGGCTGCAGTCGCCGCAGTCGATGACCAGTGGTCGGGCTCGTCGTCGACCAGCGTGCCTTCCATCAGGTTGACGTTGCCGATGAAGTCGGCCACGAAGCGGGTCGCCGGCGTCTCGTAGATCTCGCTCGGCGGGCCGATCTGCAGCACCCGGCCTTCGCTCATGACCGCGATGCGCGAGGCCATCGTCATGGCTTCTTCCTGGTCGTGCGTCACCATCACGCAGGTGACGCCGACGTCTTCGATGATGTTGACGAGCTCGATCTGCGTCTCCTCGCGCAGCTTCTTGTCGAGCGCACCGAGCGGCTCGTCGAGCAGCAGCACCTGCGGGCGCTTGGCCAGGCAGCGCGCGAGCGCCACGCGCTGCTGCTGGCCGCCCGAGAGCTGGTGCGGCTTGCGCTTGCCGAACTTGCACAGCTGCACCAGCTTGAGCATGGCCTCGACCCGCTCGGCGATCTTGTCCTTGGCCATGCCGTCGCGCCGCAGGCCGAAGGCGATGTTGTCCCACACCGTCAGGTGCGGGAACAGCGCATAGGACTGGAACATCATGTTGATCGGGCTGCTCGTAGGGCGGGAGGTCGGCCAGGTCCTGGCCGTTGAGCAGGATGCGCCCGGAGGTCGGCGTCTCGAAGCCGGCGAGCATGCGCAGCAGCGTGGTCTTGCCGCAGCCCGACGAGCCGAGCAGGGCGAAGATCTCGCCCTTGGCGATGTCCAGCTGACGTGGTTGACCGCGACGGCACCGCCGCCGAAGTCCTTCACCACGTCCTGGATGTGCCAGGAACTCGGCGCTGCGGCGGCTGCGTGCTGTCCTCAGTCGCATCTTCAGAGCCCGGTCTTGAAGCTGGTGTACAGGCGCGTCATCGTGCGGCGCATGTCGTTGCACAGCGCATCGGGCGCCTGCATCTTCTTCATGTCCGCGTCGGACAGGAACACCGTCGGGTTATTCGCCACCTCGGGCTTGACGAACTTCTTCGATTCCTTGTTCGGGTTGGCGTAGAAGACCTTGTTCGTCAGATGCTCGCGTGCACCTCGGGGCTCAGGATGTAGTCGATGAACTTGTGCGCGTTGCCCGGATGCGGGGCATCGGCCGGGATCACCATCACGTCGAAGAAGAGCACGCCGCCGGTCTTGGGAACAGTGCCTCGATCTTCTGCCCGGTCTTGCCGTCGATCGCGCGCTGCCTGGCGATGTTGATGTCACCCGACCAGCCGAGCGCCAGGCAGATCGAGCCGTTGGCCATGTCGTTGATGTAGCCCGACGAGCTGAACAGCGTGACGTGGGGGCGCACGGCTTTCAGCAGCGGCCCGACGCCGGCGTAGTCGGCCTGGTTCTTGCAGTAGCGGGCTTGCCGAGGTAGTGCAGGGCGGCCGGGATGACCTCGGTCGCCGAGTCGAGGAAG
>CAVUBY010000016.1:0-149275 GCA_963739925.1 uncultured beta proteobacterium
CGAACAGGGATATTTTCTTGCCCGTGCCTATCTTCCGGCGCAGGATATTGCCGACGGCGTGGTACGCATCGCGGTGCTCGAAGGCCAGTATGGCGCCGTCGAAACCGGTGGCTCGCCCCGGCTCGAGCAGCAGCATGCCCAGGGCATCCTGGACGCGCATCAGGTTGCCGAAGGTCAGCCGATCGAGCGCTCATCGCTCGAGCGCAGCCTGATCCTGCTCGAACAGCGCGGCGGCGCGCCGGTGCAGGCGGTGATGCAGCCCGGCGCCACGGTCGGCACCTCGCACATGGTCATCGAGGCGGCGGCCGGCCCGCTGTTCAGCGGGCAACTGGGCGCCGACAACTACGGCAATCGCTACAGCGGCCAGAATCGCGCGACCGCCCTGCTCAATCTCAACAGCCCGCGCGGCGTCGGCGACCTCGCCAGCCTGTGGCTGATGAAGTCGAGCGATTCCGACGCAGTATTCGCCGCCTACCAGACGCCGGTTGGGTATCACGGCCTTACCCTGGGCGCCAGCTACTCGCAGTTCAACTACCAGCTGTGCTGCGAATTCGCGCCGCTCGACCAGAAGGGCTACGCCAAGGTGTTCGGCGTTCAGGCGCGCTACCCGCTGATCCTGTCGCAGCGCACGATCATGAACGCCGGACTCGCCTTCGAAAACAAGCAGTTGAACGACAGTTCGGCGCTCGGCGAACTGTCCGACAAGGATGCGAATGTCGTCAGCCTCTCGCTCGACGGGCTGGCCGCCACCGCCAGCGGCCAGAATCGCTACCAGGTGGCGCTGGTTACCGGCGACCTGAACATTTCCGGACCGCCGGCCTACGTCCAGGCAAACGCCGCGACGGTCGATACGGCAGGGCGCTACGTCAAGTTGCGCGGCGAATACCAGTATCTGCACTTCCTCGACAACGGCCACCGGCTTCTCCTGCGACTCTCGGGTCAGGCCAGCGGCAAGAATCTCGATTCCTCCGAGAAATTCCTGATGGGCGGCGTCAATGGCGTCCGCGCCTACCCGGAAGGCGAAGCGCCGGCCGACCAGGCGCTGCTGGCCAGGTTCGACTGGGTGATTCCCGTGCCGCTCGAAGCCCTGCCCGGCGGCCTGTCGGCGCGCCTGTTCGTCGATGCCGGCACCGTCTGGCTGCTCCAGGACACGCGCGGCGGCCTGGACAATTTCGGCATCCCCAACCACTACAACCTGGCCGGCGCCGGCTTCGGCTTCAACTGGAACCTGCCGAAAGGACTCACGGCCAATCTGGAGGCCGCGACCAAGATCGGCAGCAATCCCGGCGCTTCAGCCAAGGGGAACGATGCGGACGGCAAGGATAACAACTCCCGCGTCTGGCTCGGACTGAACTGGGCGTACTGAGAGACTTTATGAACTGCGCGTACCGACTGATCTGGAATGAAGACCTGAACGCCTGGGTCGTCGCCCCCGAAATCGCTTCGGCGCGGGGCAAACGCGGCCAGGTCAAGCGCAGTGCAGCGGCACTGATGCTGACCCTGGCCATTGGCGCCCACGCCGCGCTGGCCGCCGACCTGGCCACCACGGCGCTGCCCGGCGGCGGGCAAGTCAGCGCCGGCCAGGCCACCATCAGCAGCACCGGCGCGGCCATGACGATCAACCAGGGCAGCCAGCGCGCCATCATCAACTGGCAGAACTTCGACATCGGCAGCCAGGCCTCGGTCAATTTCCAGCAGCCCAACAGCGCCGCCGTCACCCTCAACCGCGCCGGCGGCCCCACCGCCTCGCGCATCGAGGGCCAGCTGACCGCCAACGGCCAAGTCTTCCTGATCAACCCCAGCGGCGTCCTCTTCGGTAGCGGCGCGCGCGTCAATGTCGGCGGACTGGTCGCCTCCACGCTGAATATCCGCGACGACGATTTCCTGTCCGGCAATTACGTCTTCAGCGGCAACAGCGGCAGCATCGCCAACCAGGGGCAGATCACTGCCGCGCCCGGTGGCTATCTGGCGTTCATCGCGCCGACCATCACCAACAACGGCACCATCAGCGCGCCACAGGGAACGGTGGCCATGGGCGCCGGCGAACGCGTCCGGCTCAATTTTGCCGGCGACCGGCTGGTTGGCCTCGACGTCAGCGCCAGTACGATCGACACGCTGATCACCAACAATCAGGCCATCCGCGCCGAGGGCGGCGCCATCCTGCTGACCGCGGCCGGCGCCGAAGCGGTCACGCGCGGCGTCATCAACAACACGGGCGTGCTCGAAGCCTCCAGCCTGGCCTCAGACGGCGGGCGCATCGTACTCACCGCCGGCAACGACATCAACCTCGGTCGCGGCTCGACGGTTGCGGTCGACGGCCAAAAAGGGGGCGAAATCACCGTGCAGGCACAGTCCGGCACGCTGCTGGCCGATGGCCAGTATGACCGCGCGTGGTGCCAGCGGGGCAGGTGGCACGGTCAAGCTGCTCGGCCATCAGGTCGGCCTCGTCAACGCTGCGCAAGTAGACGCCTCGGGCGCGACGGGCGGCGGTACGGTGCTGGTCGGCGGCGACTATCAGGGCAGAAACGCCGACGTACAGAATGCCTTCCGCACCTACGTCGGGCCGGAGGTAACAATCAAGGCCGACGCGCTGCAACAGGGCGACGGCGGCAAGGTTGTTGTCTGGGCGGACGATGCGACGCGCTTCTACGGCAGCATCTCTGCGAAGGGGGGCAGCCAGTCCGGAAACGGCGGTTTCGTCGAGGTCTCCGGCAAGGGCTATCTTGACTTCAATGGTTTGGTAGATACATCAGCGTCAGCTGGCAGTACAGGTACGTTGCTGCTGGATCCGACGGACATCACCATCTCGACGGGCGTAAACACGATTGAGTCCTCCGGGTGAACGATCTTCCAGGAAACAACGCCAACCGCGACGTCGGTCTTGAACACCACCACGCTGCAGACTGCGCTAGCGTCAAATAACGTGCTTGTGACGACAGCATCTCCAGCGGCCAGTGCAGGCAACATCACGGTATCGAACCCCGTTACATGGTCTTCGGCAAACACGCTGACACTGACAGCGAACAACAACATAGCGATTAACGCCGCGATCACCACTGGCACGGCCCCATCGGCACTGATACTGAATGCCACTGGCAACGTGACGCAAAGCGGTACAGGCATTATTGGCGGTGCGGGAGGCTTAACCAAGAACGGTGCAGGTACGGCAACATTGTCGTTGGCCAACACCTATACCGGTGCCACGACGATCAATGCCGGTACGCTGGCGCTCGGTGCGGCGGACCGCATCGCCGACGCAAGTGCTGTGACGGTGGCCTCCGGGGCCACCTTCAATCTTGGCAACTTCGCCGAAACCATCGGTTCGCTCGCAGGAACCGGCACGGTAACCAAAACGGGGAATACTGCCCGAACATTGACGGTCGGCGGGAATAACGCATCGACGATATTTTCTGGCCTAATCCAGAACACGGGAACGTACACGCCCACGGTGCTGGCCGATGTCACCGGCGACATGCTCTGCGCCAAGGAAGAAACCTTTGGGCCGGTGGCACCGGTGTTCCGGTTCAAGACCGAAGACGAGGTGATTGCGCTGGCCAACGACACCGAGTTCGGGCTGGCCAGCTACTTCTACAGCCGCGACATCGGCCGCATCTTCCGTGTGGGCGAAGCGCTGGAGTACGGCATGGTGGGCATCAACACCGGCCTGATCTCGACCGCCGAGGTACCGTTCGGCGGCGTGAAGCAGTCGGGCCTGGGGCGCGAGGGTTCGCACCACGGCATCGACGACTACGTCGAGATCAAGTACCTGTGCCTGGGCGACATCCTGAAGTGAGTCGCGGCGCTCCAGAGGCGCCTTTCGCTGCGCCTCCGCGCGAGTTCACTCGTCGTTGGCGGCAGCCGGCAATCCGCCGGCTTCGTTGAAGTTGGCGTGTCCCGTGCGCCCGACGGCCGGCGTGGCCGAGGCCAGCGAGATCGCCTTGCGCAACAGCGCATCGGGCTGGTTGCCGTCACCGGGGTACTGACCCACGCCCAGGGCGGTGGACACGGCAAGATCGCGCCCGCCCACGTTGAACGGCACCTGCAGCGCCGCCAGCAGCTTGGTGCCCACGCGCTGTGCATCGGCCGGCGCGAGGATGGACGCCAGCAGCACGGCGAAGGTGTCGGCCCCGATGAAGGCAACCACATCGCTTGCACGCACCCCGGCGCGCAGGCGCACCGCGAGCTTGCGGCGCAGCACCTGGGCTGCTTCGCGGCCATGCCGCGCCTCCGTGGTCGCCAGGCCCTCGGTGCGCAGCACCAGCACCGCCATCGGCGCGGGCTCGCGCTCACGCAGCGCCATCAGGTGGCTCATGTGTTCGATCAGCTGCTGCTGGTGCGGCAGGCCGGTGCTCAGGTCGGTGGCGTAGGCCTGACGCGATTGCAGTGCCGCGCGCTTGCGCTCGGCAGCCGCCCGCAGGCGCCGCGGCAGCGAAGCGTGTTCAAGCTCAGCCGGTGTCAACGTGTCCTCGGCGCCGCTCTGCAGTACCGCCAGCACCGCGTCCGGATCCTCGTTGGCGAGCACCACCACCACGGCCACGTCGGCGGCCAGTTGTTCGAAACTGCGGCGACTCTCCATGTCGCCGATCGCATCGGCGTGCACGACCGCCAGCGCAGCAGCGCGCGGTGGGATGGCCGCGACCAGCGCCTGCAGATCGGGGGCCGGAACCACCTCGAACGGACCGAACGGTGACTCGGCCACGGCGAGGTGCAGCGCCGGCGTGTCACATCCGGTCACGAACAGGCGGAGCGTTTCAACGGTCATGGCAGCCTCGGCAAGAGACACGCATTGTGGCGGTCGACCTACCGAGGTGTGTTGCGCGGACCCAAGGCCGGCGCGCACAACAGCACACTGCCGAAATGAGTTCGATGTAAGCACCGGAAACGACAAAGCCCCGAGGACCGGGGCTTTGGTTTGGCACGGCGCCAGCGGGGGTCGCTGGCACCAAGGCAGTGGCGGAGAGGGTGGGATTCGAACCCACGGTACCTTGCGGTACGCCTGATTTCGAGTCAGGTACATTCGACCACTCTGCCACCTCTCCTGATTCGATGACGTTCGGCAGGTCGCCGCCGAGGCGCGGAGTTTAGCGCAGGCTCAGGGGCGCAGCACTTCCAGGCCGCCGAGATAGGGCCTGAGCGCCGGTGGCACGGTCACGGAACCGTCTGCGTTCTGACCGTTTTCCAGCACCGCCACGAGCGTGCGCCCCACCGCGAGACCCGAGCCATTGAGGGTGTGCACCAGCTCGTTCTTGCCCTGCGCGTTCTTGAAGCGCGCCTGCATGCGACGCGCCTGGAAGGCCTCGCAGTTGGAGCAGGAGCTGATCTCGCGGTAGGTGTTCTGCGCCGGCAGCCACACCTCGAGGTCGTGGGTGCGCGTCGAGCCGAAGCCGAGGTCGCCGGTGCACAGGGCCACCACGCGGTAGGGCAGGCCCAGCTGCTGCAGCACCGCCTCGGCGTGGCCGGTCATCTCGTCGAGCACGGCGTAGCTGCGCTCGGGATGCACGATCTGCACCATCTCGACCTTGTCGAACTGGTGCTGGCGGATCATGCCGCGGGTGTCGCGCCCGGCGCTGCCGGCCTCGCTGCGAAAGCAGGGGCTGTGCGCGGTCAGCTTGATGGGCAAGGCCGACTCGGCCAGCACCTGCTCGCGCACGCTGTTGGTCAGCGAGATCTCGCTGGTGGAGATGAGGTACTGCTCAGGGCCTTCTTCGTTGCCACCCCGGCTCACCCAGAACATGTCTTCCTTGAACTTCGGCAAGCTGACCCGTTCCCTCGAGGATCTCGCGATTGACGATGTAGGGCGTGTAGCACTCGGTGTAGCCATGCTGCTGCGTCTGCACGTCGAGCATGAATTGCGCGAGGGCACGGTGCAGCCGAGCGGCCGGCCCGCGCAAAAAGGTGAAGCGCGAGCCGCTGAGCTTGGCGCCGGTATCAAAGTCCAGCCCCAGCGGTCCGCCCAGGTCCACATGGTCCTTGGGCGCAAAGTCAAAGGCGCGCGGCGTGCCCCAGCGCCGCAGCTCGACGTTGCCGGACTCGTCGGCACCCACCGGCACGCTCTCGTGCGGCAGGTTGGGCACCGACATCAGCAGCGTCTCCAGATCGGCCTGGAGCACCTCGAGCCGCATGGCCGACGCCTTGAGTTCATCGGCGAGCGAGGCCACCTCGGTCATCGCGGCAGACGCATCGCCGCCCTTGGCCTTGAGCTGGCCGATCTGCTTGGACAAGGCATTGCGCCGCGCCTGCAACTCTTCGGTGCGGGTCTGCAGCGACTTGCGCTCGGATTCGAGCGCCTGGAAGCGCGGCACATCGAGGAAAGGCTGCGGCGAGCGCCGCCGCTCGAGCCTGGCGACGACGGCGTTCAGGTCCTTGCGCAGCAGGTTGATGTCCAGCATGGTGGGCAGCGCGCGGTGGGGACCGCGGCGGGGTTCGGTCGGAGCGCGTGATTGTAGGCACCGTGACGCCGGTGCCTGCGCTGCCAGGCGGTTGCGCGGACCGTGCCCTCAGCCGGCGTGGCCCATGGCCTTGTCGCCCAGCCCCATGGGCAGGGGGAAGCGCACCGTCTCCTCGACGCCCGGCAGCTTGCGCACCGACAGCGCACCCATCGCGCGCAGCCGGTCGATGACCTGCTGCACCAGGATGTCGGGTGCCGAGGCCCCGGCGGTGAGACCGACGCGGCGCATGCCGTCGAGCCACTCCGGCTGCAGGTCCTCGGGCTGGTCGACCATGTAGGCGGGCGTGCCCAGCCGCTCGGCCAGTTCCTGCAAGCGGTTGCTGTTGGAGCTGGTGGGGCTGCCCACCACGATCACCACATCCACCTGCGGTGCCATCACTTTGATCGCGTCCTGCCGGTTCTGGGTGGCGTAGCAGATGTCCTGCCGCTTGGGCTCGCGCACCTGCGGAAAGCGCTGCTTGACCGCTGCCAGGATCTCGGCGGCGTCGTCGACCGAGAGCGTGGTCTGCGTGACCACCGCGAGCTTGTCGGAACGGTTGAGCGGCACGCGCTGCACATCGGCAACGTCCTCGACGAGATGAATGCCCTCGCTGAGCTGCCCCATGGTGCCTTCGACCTCGGGGTGGCCCTTGTGGCCGATCATGATGAACTCGTAGCCTTCCTTGTGCAGCTTGGCCACCTCCACGTGCACCTTGGTCACCAGCGGGCAGGTGGCATCGAAGACGCTGAAACCGCGCTCCGCGGCCTCGCGCCGCACCGCCTGCGACACGCCGTGCGCACTGAACACCAGGGTCGCACCGGGCGGCACATCGGCCAGGTCCTCGATGAAGATGGCGCCCTTCTGCCTTGAGGTCGTTCACCACGTAGGTGTTGTGCACGATCTCGTGGCGCACGTAGATCGGCGCGCCGAATTTCTTGAGTGCGCGCTCGACGATCTCGATCGCGCGGTCCACACCGGCGCAAAAGCCGCGCGGCTCTGCCAGGACGATTTCTTGGGGTGCCACGGGCATCACAACACTCCGATCAGGTGAACTTCGAAGGTCACCGGCCGGCCGGCCAGCGGGTGGTTGAAGTCGAACAGCAGCCAGTCGTCACCGAGCTCGCGCACCACGCCGGCGTAGCTGCCCTGGCCGTCGGGCGTGGGGAACTGCACCACGTCGCCGACCTGGTACTGCTCGTCGGGGTCGCCGAGTTCATCGAGCAGCGCACGCTTGACCCGCTGCAGCAGCTCGGGATTGCGCTCGCCGAAGGCCTCGCCGGCCGGCAGCTCGAAGGCGGTGCGCGTGCCTTCGGCCAGGCCCAGCAGCCGCTGCTCCATGGCCGGCGCCAGCTCGCCGGTGCCCAGCGACAAGCGTGGCCGGCTTGTCGTGAAAGGTGTTCACGATGTCGGCGCCGTCGGGACTGCCGAGGCGGTAATGCAGGGTCAGGAAGGACCCGGGGCGCACGAGGTTCAAGGGAGATTCCGGTTCGATAGACTGGCCGTGATTTTACGAGCCGGCCTCGCCGGGCCCACCCCATGGTGCTCAAGGACATTCCCGCCGATGCCCGCCCGCGCGAAAAGCTGCTGGCGCAAGGCCCCGGCGCGCTGGCCGATGCCGAGCTCATCGCCCTGCTGCTGCGCACCGGATTCAAGGGCCGATCGGTGCTGCAGCTGGCCCAGTCGCTCCTGGATGAATTCGGCGGCCTGACGGGCCTGCTCCATGCCGGCCCGAACGACCTGAAGCGCATCAAGGGCCTGGGTCCGGCCAAGCGGGCCGAGATGGCTGCCGTGATCGAACTGGCGCGGCGCTCGCTCACGCAGCAACTCGCCGATCGTCCGGTGTTCGATGCGCCGGGCAAGGTCAAGGACTACCTGCGCCTGCAGCTGGCCGCGCGCGACCACGAGGTCTTCGCGGTGCTGTTTCTCGACGCGCAGCACCGGCTGCTGCAGTTCGACGAGATGTTCCGCGGCACGCTGACGCAGACCAGCGTGTACCCGCGCGAGGTGGTCAAGCGCGCGCTCGAGCTCAATGCCGCGGCGGTGATCCTGGCGCACAACCATCCGTCGGGCGTGGCCCAGCCATCGCGCGCCGACGAGTTCCTCACCCAGTCGCTGAAGTCGGCGCTGCAGCTGGTGGACGTGCGCGTGCTCGACCACCTGGTGGTCGGGCAGAGCGAGGTCGTGTCGTTCGCCGAGCGGGGCCTGCTGTGAGCCGCGCACCGCGTCTGCGCACGCTCGCCGACCTGGCCGAGGTGCGGCGGGCGATGCAGGCCGCCGAGCGCGAGGCCGCCGAGCAGGCCCGCCTTGCCCGCGAGCAGGCGGCGCGCGAGCGCCACGAGCAGGAGCTGTTCTCGCCGCAGCGTGGGGCCGGTGCAGCCCTTGCGCCGCGCCGCTGCGCGCCAGCGGTGCCGCGACAGCGACCGGCGCCGGTGCCGCGCCAGCGCCTGCGCGATGAGGCCGCGGTGCTGGTCGAGGCCCTCTCCGACGAGTTCGACGTGGAGTCGCTGCTCGACACCGACGACGCACTGTCATTCCGGCGGCGCGGCGTCGGGCCGGAGGTGGTGCGCAAGCTGCGCCGTGGTGTCTGGGCGATCCAGGCCCAGCTCGACCTGCATGGCTTGCGCCGCGATGAGGCGCGTGAACACCTGGCCGAGTTTCTGCGCGACGCGGTTCGCGCCGGGAGGCGCTGCGTGCGCGTGATCCATGGCAAGGGCAACGGCTCACCGGGGCGCGAGCCGGTGCTCAAGCTCAAGGTGCGCGGCTGGCTGGTGCAGAAGTCGGAAGTGATCGCCTTCACCCAGGCCCGCGCCCAGGATGGTGGCCACGGCGCGCTGCTGGTGCTGCTGCGGCCGAGTTGACCTCGACCCGATACGTAGCTGGCGCGACGCCTCAGGCGCCGGCCTTGTTGCGCATCCAGTCCGCGGTGTTGAAGAACGAGGCCTGCAGGCGTTGTGCGAGCGTCGGATCGACGCCGCTGCTCCCCCATCGCCTGGGTCATGCAGGCCAGCCACTGGTCGCGCTCGCGGATGCCGATGGCAAACGGCAGGTGCCGCGCACGCAGCCGCGGATGGCCGAAGCGCTCGACGTAGTGCGGTGGGCCGCCCAGCCAGCCGCAGAGAAACCAGAACAGCTTGTCGCGCGCCGACTCCAGGGTGTCGCCATGCACGGCACGCAGTTCGCGGTAGGCCGGCTCGAGGTCCATCAGGTCGTAGAAGCGATCGACCAGGCGGCGCACGGCCGGCTCGCCGCCCAGGCGTGTCGAACGGCGTGGGCCCGGCGGGCGCGGCTTCGTCCGCGCTCATGTCGCGAGCTTGGTCGGCGATGTTGGTGATGCCCTTGGCGGCCTGGCAGCCCGGCAGCATCTCGAGCAGCAGCTGGCGCTTCTGCACCGCCTCGCGCACCGCGGTGTCGGTCGGGATCTCGCCCAGCAGGTCGAGCTTGAGCGGGGTCGTCGGGTCGTTCATGGTGGGTGTCACGTAGCGGTCGACCACCTGCTGCAGCTGGCCGCGGATGGCGCGGCCCTCGCCCAGCCGGCTGGTCTGGTTGACCACCAGCCGGATCGCGTGCCGCTGCTGCTGGGCCGCCAGCACCTTGATGGTGGCGTAGGCGTCGGTCAGCGAGGTCGGCTCGGGCGTGGCCACCACCAGCACGTCGTCGGCCAGCGACACGGCGTAGAGCACCACGTCGGAGATGCCGGCGCCGGTGTCGAGCAGGATGCGGTCGAATCGCGGCGCCACCGTCTCGATGACCTCGAGCAGCTTGTCGCGCACCTCGGGCGTGAGGCGCGAGTACTCGACCAGTCCCGAGCCGGCCAGCAGCACCGAGAAGCCGCCGGGCGCAGGCAGGATCGCGTCTTCGAGCTGCGCCTTGCCGGTGAACACGTCGTGCAGCGTGATCTTGGGGAAGCAGGTTCAGCACCACGTCGAGGTTGGCCAGGCCCAGGTCGGCGTCGAGCACCAGCACGCGCTCGCCGCGCCGGGCCAGCGCGGCCGCGAGGTTGGCCGAAACGAAGGTCTTGCCCACGCCGCCCTTGCCGCTGGTGACGGCGATGATGCGCGCGCGCTGGCCGGCCTTGAGGCAGGCACCGCGCGGTGGAGTCCCACCCGGGGCGGCAGCCGAGGGCGTGGCGGGCAGAGCGCGGTCCGTGCTCATTCGAGATCCTGAAACTGTGAAGTGCCGAACAGCAGGCCTTTTTCTTCGGCGCTGACCAGCGACACGGCGTGGCTGCTCGAGACAGGCGCGGTTGCGGCCCTCGGCTCTTGGCGCGGTAGAGCTGCTGGTCGGCGCGTTCGATCCACAGCGGTGCCGACGAACGCACCCACTGCGGCGCGAAGGCCCCGCCGATGCTGACGGTGACGCTCACGTCCGCACCAGGCGCCACGTTGACCGGACGGCCCTGCGACCTTGCGGCGCACGCGCTCGGCCACGGTCTGGCCGAACGCCGGTGGGCAGTTGGGCAGGATCATCGCGAACTCTTCGCCGCCGAAGCGCGCCACCGTGTCCATCGGGCGCACGCAGTCGTGCAGCGCACGCGCCACCGCCTGCAGCACCAGGTCGCCAGCCGGATGGCCATGGGTGTCGTTGACGCTGCTTGAAGTGGTCGATGTCGATCATCAGCACGCAGCGCCGGTTCGCCGGCGCGCGCCACGCGGTCGATCTCGCGCGCCAGCGCCAGCTCGAACTGGCGGCGGTTGGCCAGGCCGGTCAGCGCATCGCGGCTGGACAGATCGCACAGCCCGTCGATCACCGCCTGCAGCCACTCCACCTCGCCCAGCGCCTGGGCGTCGGGCAGCCCCGCGCCCGACTGCTGCAGCAACTGCAGCGCCGTGTCCAGGCGCAGCGCAGGAGCGCTGGCGACAGGCAGGCGGGCGGAGGTGTCCACGGTCAGGTGAGGCCTGAAGGGCGGATGTGTCGGGTGTCCAGGAGACCTGGATTCGGCGGAGTTCGGGGCAGTCTAGCAGTGGGTCGGTCGAGCTCAACGCCCGTTCTGGGCGGCAAACGCCGGCCAATTGCGGCGCTGGGACGCCGGCTCAAGTGCGCACGATGCGTGGCCGATAACACGGGAGCCAGTGCCATCCCTGGGCCTCGCTGCCAGCGACGGGACGGAGTCGGCGCTGTCCTGTCACGGAGAACCCATGAGTGCAGTTCCAGCGGTCGCGGTGCCACGTCCGGCCAGTGTGGGCGGAGTCACGGAGCTGACCGGGTCGGAGTTCAGCTTCGACCAGGCCGACTTCGAGCGCGTGCGCCAGCTGATCTACCAGCGCGCCGGCATCAGCCTGCACGCAGGCAAGCAGGCCATGGTCTACAGCCGCCTGTCGCGCCGGCTGCGCGAGACCGGCCACCGCTCCTTCGGCAGCTACCTGCAGTGGCTCGAGCAGGCCAGCGGCGCCGATGGCGCGAGACGAGTGGCAGGAGTTCGTCAACTGCCTGACCACCAACCTGACCGCCTTCTTCCGCGAGGACCACCACTTCCAGGCGCTGGCCGAAGACCTGCAGCGCCGCCGCGGCGCAGCCGCTGCGCATCTGGTGCAACGCCGCCTCCACCGGCGAAGAGCCCTACTCGCATCGCCATGACGGTGGCCGAGGCGCTGGGCGCCACGGCCCCGGTGCAGATCGTGGCCAGCGACATCGACACCAAGGTGCTGGCCACCGCTGCAGCGCGGCGTCTACGCCGCCGATGCGCGCGGGCTGTCGCCCGAGCGGCTGCGCCGCCATTTCCTGCGCGGCACGGGCGCCAACGCCGGCTTCATCCGCGTCAAGCCCGAACTGGCGCGGCTGGATCGAGTTCCGGCCGCTCAACCTGATGGACGCGCGCTGGTCGCTGGGCGAGCCGTTCGACATCGTGTTCTGCCGCAACGTGATGATCTATTTCGACGCAGCCACGCAGCGCACGGTGCTCGAGCGCATGCACGCGCGTGATGAAGCCGCGCAGGGCCTGCTGTTCGTCGGCCACTCGGAGAACTTCACCGAGTCGCGCGACCTGTTCCGCCTGCGCGGCAAGACCATCTACGAACGCGTCTGAGCGCCGCCATGCGCGCCGCCGCCATGCCATGCCACGCCCGCCACTCGCCTCGGCCGCCGCACGCCACGCCTGGAGCGGCTCAAGGCCGCGCCGCGCAAGCCGGGCGAGGCCTCGTTCTTCTTCTACGACGCGCACTTCAAGAACGACGCGGTGAAGGTGCTGCCGGGCGAGTACTTCGTGCACGACGAGGACCTGCTGATCATGACCACGCTGGGCTCGTGCATCGCCGCCTGCCTGTGGGACCGCGAACGCCCGCGTCGGCGGCATGAACCACTTCATGCTGCCCGACGGCGGCAGCGGCGGTCGCGCGACAGCGGCCGCTACGGCTCGTACGCGATGGAACTGCTGATCAACGAACTGCTCAAGCGCGGCGCCACGCGCTCGACGCTGGAGGCCAAGGTGTTCGGCGGCGGCGCAGGTGATCAGCGGCATGAACACGCATGAACGTCGGCGAGCGCAACACCAGCTTCGTGCTCGACTACCTGAAGACCGAGCGCATCCCGGTGGTGTCGCAAGGACGTGCTCGACATCTACCCGCGCAAGGTGTGCTTCCTGCCGGCCAGCGGCAAGGCGATGGTCAAGCGCCTGGCACCGGCCCATCCCGAGGCGCTGGTGGCGCAGGAGCGCGCCGCCGCACAGAAAGCGCTGCCGGCGACCACCGGCGGCGGCTCGGTCGACCTGTTCTGAACCTGCAGCACGACAGGAGCAACACGGCATGGCGAAGACCCGCGTGGTGGTGGTGGACGATTCGGCGCTGGTGCGCAGCCTGCTGGCCGAGATCATCAACCGCCAGCCCGACATGGAGTGCGTCGGCGCCGCCGCCGACCCGCTGGTGGCGCGCGAGATGATCCGCAACCTCAACCCCGACGTGATCACGCTCGACGTCGAGATGCCGCGCATGGACGGCATCGACTTCCTGGGCAAGCTGATGCGCCTGCGTCCGATGCCGGTGGTGATGGTGTCCACGCTGACCGAGCGCGGCGCCGACGTGACGCTGCGCGCGCTGGAACTCGGCGCGGTCGACTTCGTCGCCAAGCCCAAGATCGGCGTGGCCGACGGCCTGCGCCAGCTGGCCGAGGACATCACCGACAAGATCCGCATCGCCGCCAAGGCGCACACGTGCGCCGGCTGCCAGGCGCCGCCGCTCGGCGGCCGGCCGCCGGCAGCGCCGCGCAGCGCCGCGACCGAGCGTCTCGCCGCTGGGGCGCCTGTCGACCGAGAAGATCATCTTCATCGGCGCCTCCACCGGCGGCACCGAGGCCACCCGCGAAGTGCTGATCAACCTGCCGGCCGACTGCCCGGCGGTGGTGATCACCCAGCACATGCCGCCGGGCTTCACCAAGAGCTATGCCGCGCGGCTGGACGGCCTGTGCCGCATCCGCGTGGCCGAAGCGCGCGACGGCGAGCGCATCCTGCCCGGCCACGCCTACATCGCGCCGGGCGGCATGCACCTGAGCGTCGAGCGCAGCGGCGCCAACTACATCGCGCGGGTGCAGGACGGCGAGCCGGTGAACCGCCACAAGCCCATCGGTCGAGGTGCTGTTCCAGTCGGCGGCGCGGGTCGTGGGGCCCAACGCACTGGGCATCATGCTCACCGGCATGGGCGCCGACGGCGCGCGGGCGATGCGCGAGATGCGCGACGCCGGCAGCTACAACCTGGTGCAGGACGAGGCGAGCTGCGTGGTCTTCGGCATGCCGCGCGAGGCCATCGCCGCATGGCGCCGCCCACGAGGTGCTGCCGCTGACGCAGATCGCGCCGCGCCTGATCGAGCGGCTGCGCAGCACCAACGGGGCCTTGCTGAACCGCATCTGACGGACCGGGCGCATTGCAGCGTGCAATGCGGCTCGTGGCGAGCCGGCTCGGAGCAACGCCTCAGCGCGATGGAGGCAGGAAAAGCGCCTGCAGGTCCGACAGGAAGTCGAACCCGCGGGCCGTCGGCCAGACGCGCGCCAGGTCGCGTTCGATGAGGCCACGTTGCTGCGCTTCGTCCAGCGCGGAAGCGATCGACGACAGCGGCAGTCCGGTGCGCTCGACGAAACGCTCGAGCTCGAAACCTTCGCGCAGTCGCAGCTGATTGAGCATGAACTCGAAAGGCAACTGGGCTCGCGCCACTTCGTCGTCGCTGGCGATCGCCTGGCCGCGCCAACGCGCGCGCCATGTAGCTGGTGGGCTCGCGCCAGCGCGTCTGCCGAAGCACGCGGTGCGGGAAGCTGAGCTTGCTGTGCGCGCCGGCGCCGATGCCCAGGTAGTCGCCGAACTGCCAGTAGTTGAGGTTGTGCACGCAGCGGTGCGCATCGCGCGCAAAGGCCGAGACCTCGTAGCGGTCGAGCCCGGCAGCCGCGGTGCGCTCGACGATCAGGTCCAGCATGTCGCTGGCCAGGTCGCTCGTCGGGCAGGTCGGCCGGCGGCTGCTTGGCAAACACGCGTGTTGGGCTCGATCGTCAGGTGGTAGATCGACAGGTGCGGCGGCTGGAACGACGAGCGCGGTGTCGAGGTCGCGCCGCAGGTCGTCGAGCGACTGCCCCGGCAGCGCGTACATCAGGTCGAGGTTGAAGGTCTCGAAGGCACTCGGCGGCCTCCGTCAGCGCCGCGCGGGCCTGTGCTGCGTCGTGCACCCGGCCGAGCGCCTGCAGCTGGCGGTCGTCGAAGCTCTGCACGCCGACCGACAGGCGCGTGACGCCTGCCGCGCGGAAGGCGCGGAAACGCTCGCGCTCGAATGTCCCGGGGTTGGCTTCGAGCGTGATCTCGCACGCCGGGCTCGAGCGGCAGCCGGGCGCGCAGGTCGGCGAGAGCCGCTCGATGCCAGCCGGCGAGAACAGGCTCGGCGTGCCACCGCCGATGAACACGCTGTGGACGCGCCGGCCCCAGACGAAGGGCAGCGAGGCCTCGAGATCGGCGCACAGCGCATCGAGGTAGCGCGCCTCGGCCAATGGCTCACCCTGCAGGGCCTCGTGCGAATTGAAGTCGCAGTACGGGCACTTGCGCAGGCACCAGGGCAGGTGCACGTAGACCGAGAGCGGCGGCAAGGCCGCCAGGCTCAACGTGCCGGCTCGCATGTAGCGGCCAAGGCGGTCGGTCGCTGACTCCGCGTCCTCGCTTCGATCGCCTTCGGCAGCGAGCTGCAGCCTGGGCGCGTCGCCCGGGACAATGCGGATCTCACGCAAGCTGCCAGGCCTCGGTCAGCAGCGTGAGCATCGCGCGGGCCGATTGCGCACGGTGGCTCACCTGATTCTTGGTGGCCGCGTCGAGCTCGGCCACACTGCGGCCCAATGCCGGGATGAACAGCAGCGGGTCGTAGCCGAAGCCGGCCTCGCCGCGCAGGGCGGTGAGGATCTCGCCGGTCCAGCGCGCCGTGCTGATCAGCGGCTGCGGATCGTCGGCCGAGCGAATGGCCACGAGCGTGCTCACGAAGCTGGCCCGCCGGTCGGCGATGCCCTCGAGGCGCGACAGCAGCAGGCGGTTGTTGGCCGCGTCCTGCGCGCGGCGCAGGCGCTCGCGGTCGGCGTCGGGCGCGACCGCCGGCGCGAAATGCGCCGAGATGACGCCCGGCGCGCCGCCCAGCGCGTCGACGCACAGGCCGGAGTCGTCCGCGATGGCGGCCAAGCCGGTGGCACGCGCGGCATGGCGCGCCTTGGCGAGCGCGTTCTCGACGAAGGTGAGGTGCGGCTCTTCGGCCTCGGTCACGCCAAGGCTGGCCTGCGTGACCAGCCTCAGCGGCAGCTCGCCAAACAGCGCCTGCATTTCAGCGAGCTTCTTCGCGTTGTTGGACGCTAGAACGAGGCGCAAGGTCATGGTGGGGCCTCGAGAGCCTCAGCGCGCGAGTGCTTCGGACTGCAGACCGACGAGAGTGCGGATGCCCTTCTCGGCGAGCGCCAGCAGTTTGTCCATCTCGGCACGGCTGAAAGCCGCGCCTTCGGCGGTGCCCTGCACTTCCACGAAGTGGCCCGCGCCGGTCATCACCACGTTCATGTCGGTGTCACAGGCCGAATCTTCGGTGTATTCGAGGTCGAGCAGAGGCGTGCCCTGCACGATGCCCACGCTGATGGCCGCCACCGGCTGCAGGATGGGACTGCGTGTGAGCTTGCCTTCGGCCATCAGCCAGGCCACGGCATCGGCCGCGGCCACGTAGGCGCCGGTGATGGCGGCGGTGCGGGTGCCGCCGTCGGCCTGAAGCACGTCGCAATCGAGGTGGATGGTGCGCTCACCCAGTTGCTGCAGGTTGAACACGGCGCGCAGGCTGCGGCCAATGAGGCGCTGGATCTCCTGCGTGCGTCCGCTCTGCTTGCCGCGTGCGGCCTCGCGGTCGCTGCGGGTGTGGGTGCTGCGCGGCAGCATGCCGTACTCGGCCGTCACCCAGCCTTCGCCACTGCCCCTCTTGTGCGGTGGCACGCGCTCCTCGACGGATGCGGTGCACAGCACCTGGGTGTCGCCGAAGGCAATGAGCACCGAGCCTTCGGCATGCTTGGTGAAGTGACGCGTGATGGTCACGGGACGCAGGGCGTCTGCGGCGCGGGATGAGGAGCGTTGGTAGGTCATGACGCGATTGTCCACTGACCGCGATCACCCCGGCCCGCGCCGTGGCGCAACGCGCTCACCAGTTCAGGGCTTGTTCTTCTGCGAAGAGCGCCGGATGGCTTCGTTGATCTCGCGGATCGAGCGCTCGATCTCGGCGTCGTCGAGCTCGTCGGGAGCGTCGGTGCCCATGACGCTGGCCTGGATGGTGGAGGCGAACACCTCCTCGCCCAGCGACTGGGTGGAGATGCCGGTGGTGCTGTCGTTGTCTTCGGCGGCTTCCCACTCGACGGCGAGCACGGAGACGTTGTCGCACTTGGCGCCGCCGTTGCGCAGCGCCTGCTCGACCAGCTCGGGAACGGCGTCCGAGATTGGATGGCGCGAGAGCTGCTCGATGATCGAAGCATCGCTCACGTTGCCCCACAGGCCGTCGGAGCACAGCAGCATGCGGTCGCCGGCCTGCAGCAGCAACGGGCCGACTGTGTCGACCACCGGCTTGCCGGGGCTGCCCAGGCAGGTGAACAGCACGTTGCGGTTGAAGCGCTCGCCCATGGGCACGACCTGACTCATGGTCTCCTGCAGCTCGGAGTAGGAGTGGTCGCGCGTGCGGGCGATGAGCTTGTCGCCCCGCACCATGTAGAGCCGCGAATCCCCGCAGTGAGCCCAATAGGCGGCATTGCCCTGCAGCAGGCAGGCCACGATCGTGGTGCGCGGGGTGTCGATCAGCGCCTTCTGCGTGGCATAGCGCAGCAGCTGGTGGTGACCGGCAATGATGGATTCGTTGAGGAACCGCAGCGGGTCGGGCAGCGTCGGCTTGGAGTCGCGCTGGAACATCGCGGCCAGGGTCTGCAGCGCGAGCTGCGAGGCGACTTCGCCCTCCGGATGTCCGCCCATGCCGTCGGCCAGAGCGAACAGGCCGGAATCTCGCGTGTAGCAATAGCCCATGCGGTCTTCGTTCTTTTCGCGGCCGCCGCTGCGGCTGACCTGGTACACCGAAAAGCGCATGAAAGATGCCGGCCGCTCAGGCCTTGGCCCCGGTGGTCAGGTTCTCGATCTGCAGCTTCAGCCGTTCGCTGAAGCTGAGCTTGGTGTAGCGGCGCTCGGTCTCGCGCGCCAGTTCCTTCTGCAGCGCGAAAACACTCTGAGGCCGCGACAGCGGGTCGAGCGACATGCACCACTCCGTCACCTCGATCAGGTTGTCGGAGTAGATGTTGCGCAGCCGCGAGAGGCTCAGCGCGAGGCGGTCCTTCTCGATGCGCTGCGGCGCGTCGTTGGGCGGGTAGCCCTGCATGCAGGCGTAGATGCAGGCGCCGATGGCGTAGATGTCGGTCCAGGGGCCGAGCGTGCCGTCGCGGCGGTACATCTCCGGAGCGGCAAAGCCAGGCGTGTACATCGGGCGGATGAAGTTGCCTTCCTTGCTCAGCACTTCGCGCGCCGCGCCGAAGTCCAGCAGCACCGCCTTGTTGTCGTTGGTGATGAAGATGTTCGCCGGCTTGATGTCCAGGTGCAGCATCTTGTGCTGGTGCACGATGCGCAAGCCACGCAGGATCTCGTCGAACAGCGAGCGGATGGTCGACTCGCGAAACACCTTGTCACGCTTGAGGTCGCGCGCGGTGACGATGAAATCCTGCAGGGTGTCGCCCTGCAGGTAGTTCATCACCATGTAGACGGTTTCGTTCTCGCGGAAGAAGTTCAGCACCGAGACCACGCTCGGATGGCTGATCTGCGCGAGGGAGCGGCCTTCCTCGAAGAAGCTCTTCAGGCCGAGGCGGTACAGCGGCTGTTTCTCGGGCTTGACGCGCGGCGTCAGCTCGCCCGGCGAACGTTCGGCCAGCGATGAAGGCAGGTATTCCTTGAGCGCAACCAGGTGCCGTTCGTTGTCTTCGGCGAGGTAGACCACACCGAATCCACCCGCCGCGAGCTTCTTGATGACCTGGTAGCCACCCACCACCGTGCCAGAAGGCAAAGGTGCGGGTTTGAGCTTTGACATAATCGAATTTTGTCGAGGTAACAGGCCGAATGGCAGTCTACAGCATGACCGGCTACGCAAGCGCCGCGGCAGGCCCCGCCGCCCCGGGCGCGGAGGCTGGAAATGCGGAAACCGGCACGCCTCGCGCCTCGGCCTCTTCCGCCGCCAGCGTGAGCATCGAGCTGCGGTCGGTGAACGGCCGCTTTCTCGACCTGGGCTTTCGCCTTCCCGACGAGTTCCGCTCGCTCGAACCCGCGCTGCGCGACCTGCTGGTCGCCAGCTTCAAGCGCGGCAAGATCGAACTCCGGCTGAGCACGCGCACCGAGTCCGAAGGTGTCTGGCCCCAACCGCAACCCGAGCAACTCAACCGCCTCACGCGGCTGGAGAGCACGGTGCAAGGCTGGTTGCCCAAGGCCCAGAGCCTGTCGGTCCATGAGGTGCTGCAGTGGTGCAAGGTCTCGACACCCAGCGAGCGCCTCGACGATGTGGCGCTCGAGGCTGCAAGGCGTTGCATCGACGGGCTGCGCGAGTCGCGCCGCCGCGAAGGCGATCGCCTCGTGGCGGTGCTGCTCGAACGCGTCGGTCGCCTGCGCGAACTGGCCACCCAGGCCGAGCCGCTGGTCCCGGCCGCGGTGCAGCGCCAGCAGCAGCGGTTTCTCGACCGCTGGCAGGATGCGCTGGACGCCACCGGCGCCGCACAGACGATCTCGCGCGAGGCATTGCAGGAGCGTGCGCTGAACGAGGCGGCGGCCTACGCCATCCGCGTCGACGTCGCCGAGGAACTGGCGCGGCTGCGTTCGCACCTGGACGAGATCGCGCGTCTGTTGAAGGCCGGCGGCGAGGTCGGCAAGCGCCTGGACTTCCTGATTCAAGAGCTGCTGCGCGAGGCCAACACGCTGGCATCGAAGGCGGCATCGCTCGAGCTGACCAACATTTCCGTGGAAATGAAGGTGGCGATCGAACAGCTGCGCGAGCAGGTGCAGAACATCGAGTAACTTTGACGGGCCTGAAGCATGGACTACCCCGGCAATCTGTTCGTCGTCGCCGCTCCCAGCGGTACTGGCAAGTCGAGCCTGGTGAAGGCCCTGCTGGAACTCGATTCGCACCTGGTCGTCTCGGTCTCGCACACGACGCGCGCGCCCCGCGGACAGGAACAGCAAGGGCGCGAGTACCACTTCATCGGCGAGGCGGAGTTCCAAGCCAAGATTGCGCACGGTGACTTCTTCGAATGGGCCGAGGTGCATGGCCACCTATACGGCACGTCGCGTGCGGCCATCGAGCAGCGTGTGGCGGGCGGGCAGGACGTGGTGCTCGAGATCGACTGGCAGGGCGCACTGCAGATCAAGCGCATCTTCCCGAATGCGGTGCTGATCTTCATCCTGCCGCCCAGTTTCGACGAACTGCTGCAGCGCCTGCACCGACGCGGCGAGGACCGGCCCGAGGTCATCGCCACCCGCATGGAAAACGCCCGCATCGAGGTGGCCCAGGCGCGGCACTTCGACTTTGTTATCATCAATGCCCTGTTCGAGACGGCGCTGTTCGACCTGAAAGCGATCGTTCATTCGCAGCGGCTCAAGTACGCTGCGCTGCAAAGAAGCAAGCCCGCCGTCTTTGCCGCCCTCAACCTGAGCTGACCGCCACCGCGGCCCGAACCCGTCGTCACCCCCGTACTGGAGCACTGCTCATGGCCCGCATCACCGTTGAAGACTGCCTCGTCAAGATCCCCAACCGCTTCCAGCTGGTGCTGGCAGCCACCTACCGGGCGCGCATGCTGAGCCAGGGCCATGCGCCCAAGATCGAGACCAAGAACAAGCCGGGTGTCACCGCCCTGCGCGAGATTGCCGCCGGCGAGATCGGCGTCGAGATGCTGCGCAAGGTGCCGATCTGAACCCGGGCTAACCCTTCTTCGGCCCCTGAGCGGGTCGATCGCCCCTGCGGCCGCACTGCCGGCCTGCTAAATTCGAGGCATGGGCGCCCGTTCTCCTGAAGCTGTACGGACCCCGACACCTGCGTCGGGCCAGCGCAGCGCCGCCGCCCGCAAGCCCGCTGCGGCCGACGCTTCTGCCGCATCCTTCGCGGCCCTCACCTCCAAGCTCGACTACCTCGACGCCGCCGAGGTCAAGCGCGTCCGCGACGCGTACCGCTTCGCCGACGAGGCGCACCTCGGCCAGTTCCGCGCCAGCGGCGAGCCCTACATCACCCACCCGATCGCCGTGGCCGGTCTGTGCGCCGACTGGCGCCTGGACGCGCAGGCCATCATGGCCGCGCTGATGCACGACGCGATGGAGGATTGCGGCGTCACCAAGACAGAGCTGATCGAACGCTTCGGTGCCCCGACCGCCGATCTGGTCGACGGACTCACCAAGCTCGACAAGCTGCAGTTCTCGACCCGCGAGGAATCGCAGGCCGAGTCCTTCCGCAAGATGCTTCTGGCGATGGCGCGCGACGTGCGCGTGATCCTGATCAAGCTGGCCGATCGACTCCACAACATGCGCACCATGGGTGCTGTCGCCCCCGGCAAGCGCATGCGGATCGCCGGCGAAACGCTGGACATCTATGCCCCGATTGCCCACCGCCTGGGCCTGAACCAGACCTACCGTGAGCTGCAGGAGCTGTCGTTCCAGCACCTTCGGCCCTGGCGGCATGCGGCGCTCTCCAAGGCCGTGCTGCGCGCACGTGGCTACCGGCGCGACATCGTCGAGCGCATCCAGAAGGATGTCGAGAAGGCCTTCGTGCAGGCCCAACTGCCGGTACAGGTGTACGGCCGTGAGAAGACGCTGTTCTCGATCTATCACAAGATGCGGGAGAAGCGCTTCACCTTCGCCCAGGTGAACGACATCTTCGGTTTTCGCATCGTCGTGGGCACGCTGTCCGAGTGCTACATGGCCATGGGCGTGCTGCACCAGCTCTTCAAGCCGATGCCCGGCCGCTTCAAGGATTACATCGCCATCCCCAAGGCCAACGGATACCAATCACTGCACACCACGCTGGTGAGCCCCCTCGGCACGGCGGTGGAGTTCCAGATCCGCACCGAGCAGATGCATGCGGTTGCCGAGAAGGGCATCGCCGCGCACTGGATGTACAAGAACAAGGGCAGTGCTCATGCCCAGGATGCGCAGCGTCTGGGAGCGATGTGGCTGCAGTCCCTGCTCGACATCCAGGACGAGACCCGCGACGCCAGCGAGTTCCTGGAGCACGTCAAGATCGATCTCTTCCCGGATGCGATCTACGTGTTCACGCCCAAGTCCAAGATCCTCGCGTTGCCCAAGGGCGCGACTCCAGTGGACTTCGCCTATGCCATCCACTCCGACGTGGGTGACCATTGCGTGGCGGCCAAGGTCAACGGCGAGCCGGTGGCACTGCGCACCGAGCTGCGCAGTGGCGATGTGGTCGAGATCGTGAGCGCGGCCAATGCGCGACCGAACCCGTCGTGGCTGAACTTCGTGCGTACTGGACGGGCGCGGTCCAAGATCCGCCACTACCTCAAGACCATGGAGCAGGAGGAGTCGCAAGACCTCGGCGAGAAGATGCTCGCTCAGGCCCTGCGCGCCGAAGGCCTGCACCTGCCAGGCGAAGATGCCGGGCATGCCCCGCTGTGGCAGCAACTCACCCGCTGGAGCGGCAACCGCAACCGCGCCGAGCTGCTCACCGACATCGGGCTGGGCCGCAAGATCGCCACCATCGTCGCCAAGCGCCTGGCGCGGCTGCTGGCCGACATCGGCGAGCGGCCCGATGCCCTCACGCTCACCATGGGCCGCTACGCCACCGACGATGCCACGCCGCTGCAAGGCATGGTGCTGATCGACGGCAGCGAAGGTGCGTCGGTGCAGCTGGCAACGTGCTGTCAGCCCATCCCCGGGGATGCGATCGTCGGCTACCTGGGACGCGGCGAAGGTCTCACGGTGCACACCAGCGAGTGCAGCGTGGGCAAACGCCTGTTCGAGCGCGACAGCGAACGCTGGATGACCGTCGAATGGGCCGAGCAACCGGTGCGTCCCTTCGAGACCGCGGTCACGCTGCTGCTCAAGAACGGCAAGGGCGTGCTGGCGGAGGTCGCTTCTGCCGTTGCATCGGCCGAGGCGGACATCACCCACATCGACATGGGTGACGAACACGCCACGCAGACCAGTGAACTCCGGCTGCTGCTCAGCGTGCGCGACCGGCTGCACCTGGCCGAAGTGATGCGAACCCTCAAACGCAGCAGCGCCGTGCTTCGGGTCGCACGCGTCAAGCCCTGAACCGTCGCGCGGGCGTGCCGCGCGAACATCACTGGGCCTCGGGTGCGGGGTACTGCACGTCGACCACCTCGATGCGTTCGACGCCACCAGGCGTCTGCAACACCACCTCGTCGCCCACGTGCGCCTTGAGCAGCGCGCGCGCGATCGGTGCGATCCAGCTGACCTCGCCACGGCTGCTGTCTGATTCATCCACGCCCTTGATGGTGATCGTCCGCTCATCCCCCTTCTGGTTGGCATACGTGACCGTGGCGCCAAAGAACACCTGCTGGTGACCGTGATGCGCCGCGGGGTCGACCACCTCGGCGATGTCCAGTCGCTTGGTCAGGAAGCGGATGCGCCGGTCGATCTCGCGCAGGCGCTTCTTGCCGTACAGGTAGTCGCCGTTCTCGGAGCGGTCACCGTTCTTGGCCGCCCAGGACACCACCTCCACCACCTTGGGCCGCTCGTCGTCCAGCAGACCGATCAGCTCGGCGCGGAGGCGGGCGTAGCCTTGGGGCGTCACGTAGTTCTTGCTGCCCAGGGGCAGTGCTGGCGCAACGATGTCGTCGTCGTCCTCGGCGGCGTCGCTTTCCTTGGTGAATGCCTTGCTCATGGCGCCACTTTACGTCGGGACAAGGCGAGAATTGACATGCCGTGCCGCATGCGCCATCGACCCGAGCGCAGCCACCACTTCCCGATTCCCACGGAGACAACACCATGAAGCGTCTGCCCACCCTCGCAATCGCCGCCAGCCTCTGGGGCGCCCTGACCGCCTCCGTGCTGGCCCAGACCTGGCCCGACAAGCCGGTCCGCGTGGTCGTCCCGGCGCCCGCCGGGAGCTCGCTCGACATCATCGTGCGAACGCTGGGCGACAAGCTCAAGGACCGCTGGAAGCAGCCGCTGGTCGTCGAGAACAAGGCCGGCGCCGGCGGCATGCTGGGCATGGACATGGTGGCCAAGTCCGCGCCCGACGGCTACACCCTGGGCATCGGCTTCAACGGGCCGATTGCGTTCGGACCCTTCATGTACAAGAAGATGCCCTACGACCCGGCCAGGGAACTGCTCCCGGTGGTGCTGACCACCTCGCAACCCAATGTGCTGGCGGTGAATGCCGCCAACCCGGCCAACACCTTGCCGGAGTTCGTTGCCTGGGCCAAGAAGGAGGCCGGCAAGGTGAGCTACGGTTCGGTCGGCAATGGCAGTTCGTCACACCTCTCGATGGAACTCTTCAAGAGCGTGGCGGGGTTCGATGCGGTCCATGTGCCCTATGCGGGATCACCACCTGCCGGCACCTCGCTGGCAGCCAATGAGACCCAGGCCTTGCTGACGGTGGCCCCGGCGCTGATGCCACTGGTGCAAGGCGGACGCATCAAGCTGCTCGCGGTGACCAGCGCCCAGCGCATGGAGTCGATGAAGACGCTGCCCACCTTCGCCGAGTCGGGCTTCGCCGGCTTCGAGGCCCTGGCCTGGAACGGCTTGTTCGCACCGGCCGGCACGCCGCAGGCGGTGATCGACCGGATCAATGCCGACGTCAACCTCGCGCTCAAGGACCCCGGCGTGCGCGAAGCCTTCGACAAGCAGGGCCTGATCGTCGGTGGCGGCTCGCCGGCCGAGTTCAAGGGCTTCATCGACAGCGAGGCGAAGAAGTGGGGCGCCATCATCAAGCGCGTGGGCATCACGCTCGATTGACGGCGCGGCAAGCGCCTGTATTGGGGAACGCACCGACGGCGAACCGGCAATTGGCGAGCGAGACCCGCGGCAAGACTGCGCTGGCTGCGCAACCGTCGCCCATCAATGATGAAGCCGCACGCTGCGAGGCCGCACCCAGACGTGATGCGCGGCAGCTGTGCCTGGACAAGCTAGCGCGCGATTCGATCGATCGCTGAGCCGGAATCAGTCCCGGCGCTGGATCCGCAATGCCTGTGGCTGGGATCGAAAGCATCACCAGCAAATCTGGTAGGCCGTGCTGGGCTCGAACCAGCGACCAAAGGATTATGAGTCCTCTGCTCTGACCAACTGAGCTAACGGCCCGTAGGGGAAGGCGGGATTGTAGGCGGGGCTTACCATCGGGACCTTCATTCGCACCCCTGGATCAGGCCCATGGAAGCCACCCGCACCGAGCACGACAGCTTTGGCGGCATCGATGTCCCCGCAGAACGCCTGTGGGGCGCACAGACGCAGCGTTCGCTGCACCACTTCGACATCTCCACCGAACGCATGCCGGCCGAGCTGATTGCGGCGCTGGCGCGCGTGAAGCGCTGCGCGGCCCAGGTGAACGCTGCGCTCGGCCTGCTGGACGAACGCAAGTCGCAGGCGATCATCGCGGCGGCCGACGAGGTGCTGGAGGGTCGGCACGCGCAGGAGTTTCCCCTGTCGTTGTGGCAGACCGGCTCGGGCACGCAGAGCAACATGAACATGAACGAGGTGCTGGCCAACCGCGCCTCGCGAGCTGCTCGGCGGCGCCGCGTGGGCGAGGCGCGCCTGGTGCACCCAACGACGACGTGAACCTCGGGCAGTCGTCGAACGACGTGTTTCCCGACCGCCATGAGCGTGGCCGCGGTCATGGCCATCGAAGACGGCTGCTGCCGGCGCTCGCCGCGCTGCGCGACACGCTGGCCGGCAAGTCGCGCGGTTCGCGGACGATCGTCAAGATCGGTCGCACCCATCTGCAGGACGCGACGCCGCTGACGCTGGGGCAGGAGATCTCGGGCTGGGTGGCGCAGCTCGAGCACTGCCGCCGGCCACATGCGGCGCGCCCTGCCGCACCTGAGCGAGCTGGCGCTGGGCGGCACGGCCGTCGGCACCGGGCTCAACGCGCATCCGCGAGTTCGGGCGCCGCGTCGCCGAGGAGCTGAGCGAGCACACCGGCACCGCCTTCGTGTCGGCGCCGAACAAGTTCGAGGCGCTGGCGGCGCACGACGCGATCGTGCACGCGCACGGCGCGCTCAAGGCGCTGGCCGCCTCGCTGATGAAGATCGCCAACGACGTGCGCTGGCTGGCCTCGGGTCCGCGCTAGCGGCCTGGGCGAGATCCGCATTCCCGAGAACGAGCCCGGCAGCTCGATCATGCCCGGCAAGGTGAACCCCACCCAGTGCCGAGGCGCTGACCATGGTCTGCTGCCAGGTGATGGGCAACGACGTGGCGATCAACATGGCCGGCGCGAGCGGGCAACTTCGAGCTCAACGTCTTCAAGCCGCGTGATCATCCACAACTTGCTGCAGAGCGTGCGCCTGCTGGCCGACGGCCTGCACGCAGCTTCGACGACGCATTGCGCGCGCGGCATCGAGCCGACCAGCGCGAACGCATCGCCGAACTGCTGTCAGCGCTCGCTGATGCTGGTGACCGCGCTGAACCCGCACATCGGCTACGACAAGGCGGCCGAGATCGCCAAGCGCGCCCATGCCCAGGGCAGTACGCTGCGCGAGGCGGCGCATCGCGCTCGGGCCACGTGAGCGCACGAACAGTTCGACGCCTGGGTGCGGCCAGAAGACATGGTCTGAGGGGTGCATCTGGAAGAGAACGCGCGGCCCGTCGCCGACGAGCCGAGGTGGCTACTTCTGCGAGAGCGCGTTCGACACCAGGCGCGAGGTGATGTCGACGATCTGGATCATGCGGTCGTAGGCCATGCGGGTGGGGCCGATGACGCCGAGCGTGCCGACCACCTGGCCGTCGACCTCATAGGGCGCCGACACGACCGACAGCTCTTCGAACGGCACCACCATGCTCTCGCCGCCGATGTAGATGCGCACGCCCTCGGCGCGGCTGCTGACGTCGAGCAGGCGCATCAGCTGGGTCTTCTGCTCGAACAGGTCGAACAGCTTGCGCAGCGATCCCATGTCGCTGGAGAAGTCCTGCACCGTCAGCAGGTTGCGCTCGCCCGAGATGACCACCTGCTCCTGGCTGTCGGCCATGGCCTCGCTGCCGGCCTGCACGGCGGCCTGCATCAGCGTGGCGATCTCGCCGCGCAGGGCGTCGACCTCGCTCTTCAGCCGCTCGCGCACCTGCTCGATGGTGAGGCCGGCGTAGTGCGCGTTGAGGTAGTTGCTGGCCTCGATCAGCTGGGCCTGCGTGTAGTCCTGCGCGGTGAAGATCACGCGGTTCTGCACGTCGCCGTCGGGCGCCACCAGGATGACCAGCACGCGCCGCTCGGACAGCCGCATGAACTCGATGTGGTGGAACACGCTCGGCTTGCGCGGCGCGGTCACCACGCCGACGAAGCTCGACAGGCTGGACAGCAGCTGCGCCGCGTTGGCGATCACGCGCTGCGGCTGGTCGGCCGGCAGCTGCGGCTCGAGCGACGCCGCGGTGTCGAGCTGCAGCGGCTGCGCCGTGAGCATGGTGTCGACAAACAGGCGGTAGCCGCGCGCCGTGGGGATGCGCCCGGCGCTGGTGTGCGGGCTGGCGATCAGGCCGAGCTCTTCGAGGTCGGCCATCACGTTGCGGATGGTGGCCGGCGACAGCTCCAGGCCGCTGGCGCGGACAGCGTGCGCGAGCCCACCGGCTGGCCGTCGGCGATGTAGCGTTCGACCAGCGTTTTCAGCAGGGACTTGGCGCGGTCGTCGAGCATGGTATTTCATTGTAGGACGCGCGGGGACTCGACAGGCCGTGTCGCACGCAGGAGCCCTGTGGTGTAATTCCGCGCCATGGTCAGCCGCTTCCGTCACGCCGCGCTGGTGGGCAAGTACCAGGCCCACGGCATCCGGCCCGTGCTGGAGGAGATCGCCCATTTCCTGGTGCGCCAGGGCCTGGAAGTGTCGCTGGAGCAGCACGACCGCGCTGAACACCGGCATCACCGACTACGGCGTCGCTGGACGCGCCGACGAGCTGGGCGCGCAGTGCGACCTGGCGGTGGTGGTGGGCGGCGACGGCACCATGCTGGGCATCGCGCGCCAGCTGGCGCGCCACGGCATGCCGCTGGTGGGCATCAACCAGGGCCGGCTGGGCTTCATCACCGACATCCCGGTCGGCCAGTTCGCGCAGCTGCTGGCGCCGATGATCGCCGGCGACTACGAGGAAGAGCGCCGCACCATGCTCGACGGGCAGCGTCGTGCGCGACGGCGAGCGCATCTTCGAAGGCTTCGCGATGAACGACGTGGTGGTCAGCCGCGGCGCCACGGCCGGCATGGTCGAGCTGCAAGGTCGAGATCGGCAACGAGTTCGTCGCCAACCTGCGCGCCGACGGCCTGATCATCGCCTCGCCCACCGGCTCGACCGCCTATGCGCTGTCGGCCGGCGGGCCGATCCTGCACCCGGGCATCGCCGGCTGGGTGCTGGTGCCGATCGCGCCGCACGACCTGTCGAACCGGCCGATCGTGCTGCCCGACACCGGCGAGATCGTCATCGAGATCGTCGCCGGGCGCGACGCCAGCGTCAACTTCGACATGCAGTCGCTCGCCAGCCTGCTGCACGGCGACCGCATCAGCGTGCGGCGCTCGCGCGCACCAGGTGCGCTTCCTGCACCCGCGCGGCTGGAGCTACTACGCCACGCTGCGCCGCAAGCTGCACTGGAACGCCGGATCCACGTGAAGCGCCTGTTGCCGACTGCTGCAACCCGCGGGAGGGCCTGATGCTGCGGCGCCTGTCGCTGCGCGACTTCGTCATCGTCACGCGAACTCGAGGTCGAGTTCGACGCGCGGCTTCACCGTGCTCACCGGCGAGACCGGCGCGGGCAAGTCGATCCTGATCGACGCGCTGCAGCTCGCGCTGGGCAGCCGCGGCGATGCCGGCGTGGTGCGCGAAGGCGCGGCGCGCGCCGAGATCAGCGCCGAGTTCGACACGCCGCCAGCCTGTGGCGCCTGGCTCGACGAGGCCGGCTTCGACGCCGGCGACACGCCTGCTGCTGCGCCGCACGATCGACGCGCAGGGCAAGAGCCGCGCCTGGATCAACGGCAGCGCGGCCACGCGTGGCGCAGTTGCGCGAGGCCGCCGACCACCTGGTCGACATCCACGGCCAGCACGCCTGGCAGAGCCTGACGCGGCCGGCCGCGGTGCGCGGGCTGCTCGACGCCTATGCCGGCGTCGACACGGCGCCGCTGCGCGGCCGCCTGGCAACGCTGGAAGGCCGCACCGAGCGCGCTGGACACAGGCCCGCCATGCGCAGGCCGACCTGGAGCGCGAGCGCGAGCGGCTGGCCTGGCAGATCGGCGAGCTGGACAAGCTGGCGCCGCAGCCGGGCGAGTGGGACGAGCTCGATGCCGAGCACCGGCGCCTGTCCAATGCGCAGGCGCTGCATGGACGCGGCGCGGGCGCGCGCTCGACGCCCTGTCGGAAGCCGACGAGAACGCCGACAGCCTGACCGGCCGCGGCACTCGACGCGCTGCAGGACGTGGCCGACCTTCGATGCGACGCTGGCCGGTGCCATCGAGGTGCTGCACAGCGCGCAGGCGCAGTTGCAGGACGCCGCGCACACGCTGTCGCAGCTACCTGAACCGCACCGAGCCTCGACCCGAGCGCCTGCAGTACGCTCGACGAGCGCCTGTCGGCCTGGATGAGCCTGGCGCGGCGCTACCGCCGCCCGCCGGCCGAACTGCCGGCGCTGCTGGCGCAGTGGCAGGCCGAGCTGGCGGCGCTCGACGCCGCCACCGACCTCGACGGCGCTGCAGCGCGCGGTCGGGCAGGCGCAAGGCCGCGTTCGACCAGCAGGCCGGCTCGTGTCGAGGCAGCGCCGCGCTGCCGCGCCGCAAGCTCGGCCGCGCGCGGTCACGCCAGGCGATGCAGCAGCTCGGCATGGCCGGCGGGCGCTTCGAGGTGGCGCTGCAGGCGCAGGACGCGCCGCAGTCCTTCGGCCTCGAGTCGGCCGAGTTCCTGGTGGCCGGCCACGCCGGCAGCACGCCGCGCCCGCTGGCCAAGGTGGCCTCGGGCGGCGAGCTGTCGCGCATCGCGCTGGCGATCGCGGTCACCACCAGCCAGCTCGGCGAGGCCGGCACGCTGATCTTCGACGAGATCGACGCCGGTGTCGGCGGGCGGTGGCCGAGACCGTGGGCCGGCTGATGAAGCAGCTCGGCCGCGACCGCCAGGTGCTGGCCGTCACGCACCTGCCGCAGGTGGCCGCCTGCGCCGACCACCACTTCGTCGTCAGCAAGCAGAGCCATGGCGAGGGCACCCGCAGCGACGTGCAGTGCCGTGGTGGGCGAAGCGCGCGTGGCCGAGATCGCCCGCATGCTCGGGCGGCGACCGTCTGTCCCAGCACCAGCCTGCGCCCACGCGCAGGAGATGCTCGAGTCCGCCGCCGAACCATCCCGTCCCGCAGCGCGGGCGCGGCGCCGCTGAAAGGCTCCTGTGGAAGTCGACCCCGCTGATGGCGCAAGCGACCGGCGCAACCCACGCGCGAGGTGGTGCTGGTCACCGGCATCTCCGGCTCGGGCAAGTCGGTGGCCTGCATGCGCTGGAGGACGCGGGCTTCTTCTGCGTCGACAACCTGCCGCCCGAACTGCTGCGCGAATTCCTGCGGCTCGAGCACGGGCCGCGCACGAGCGGCGCGTGGCCATTGCCGTGGACGTGCGCAGCGCCGGCTCGCTGCCGCACCTGCTGCCGCTGCTCGAGCAGCTGCGCCTGGAGGGCGTGGCCGATCGTGTCGGTGTTCCTCGATGCGAGCACCGACGCGCTGGTGCGCCGCTTCTCCGAAACGCGCCGCCCCCACCCCTTGTCCGACGAAGGCATGCAACTCAACCTGCCCACGGTGGAGGACAGCCACCCCATGGTGCTGACCGACGACGAGCCCCGCTCGCAGGGTCGCCGCGCGCTGGTCGATGCCATCGAGCTGGAGCGCGAGCTGCTCGCGGGCCTGCGCGAAGTCTCGACCGTGATCGACACCAGCCAGCTGCGCCCGGCCCAGCTGCGCGCCTGGGTGCGCGACCTGGTGCGTGCCCGATCGCAGCGTCTGACGCTGGTGTTCGAGAGTTTCGCCTTCAAGCACGGCGTGCCGCTGGACGCCGACTATGTGTTCGACGTGCGCGTGCTGCCCAACCCGCACTACATCCGCGAGCTGCGCCCGCTGACCGGCCGCGACGCCGCCGGTGCACGAGTACCTGCAGGCGCAGCCCGAGGTCGGTCGAAATGCTCGGCGCAGATCGAGGCCTTCCTCGCGCGCTGGTTGCCGGCCTTCGAGCACGACCAGCGCAGCTACCTCACCGTGGCGATCGGCTGCACCGGCGGGCAGCACCGCTCGGTGTATTTCGCCGAGACGCTGGCGCAGCGCTTCAGTGCTCGCGCCGGCACGTTGGTGCGCCACCGGGAGCTCGATGCTCGTGACTGATCTGCCGCTGTTTCCGCTGCAGACCGTGCTGTTTCCCGGCGGCCTGCTGAGTCTGAAGGTGTTCGAGGCGCGTTACCTCGACCTGATGGCCGTCTGCCTGCGCGAAAGCCGGCCCTTCGGCGTGGTGGCCTTGCGCCGGGCCAGCGAGGTGCGCGCGCACCGACGACAGCGTCGCCCTCGAAGCCACCGGCGTGATCGCCGAGTTGATCGATGTCGACAGCGCCCAGCCCGGCATCCTGCAGGTGCGCTGCCGCGGCACGCAGCGCTTTGCGCATCGGCAGCCACGCGCCAGCAGGCCGACGGCCTGTGGCTGGCCCAGACGCACGACCCTGCCCGACGACGACGACGGTGGCCCCGGCGGCCGATCAGCTCGACACCGTGCGCGGCCTGGCGAACGCCATCGCATCGCTCAAGGCCCAGGGCACACAGCCCTTTCTGTGCAGCCCTACCATTTCGACCACGCCGGCTGGGTGGCCAACCGCTGGTGCGAGATCCTGCCGATCTCGCTGGCCGCCAAGCAGAAGCTGATGGAGTTGCCCGATGCGCCGGTGCGGCTCCAGCTGGTGGACGAATTCCTGCGCAGCAAGGGCGTGGTGAAGTAGGCGTGGCTGCTGCTTCACTCGCTCAGAGCGAGGTGAGCAGCAGCTTGCGCAGCGGGGCGGGCAGGCCCATCGCCAATGCGTCTTCCTGGACGAACCAGCGGCCTTCTGGCCAGGCCGCGGTGAGGGCATCGCGCTTGGCGCGGCGTCGTCGAGTCGGGCAGAGTCCAGCGGCACGGATGCAGCGTCCAGTCGAGGTGCGTCAGCGTGTGGGTGAAGCTCGGCAGAGGCTCGACCGTTCCGGGCCAGTGCGCCCTGGCGGCATCGAAGGCCTCGGGCGAATCGAACTCCGGCAGGCTCCACAAGCCTGGCCCAGACGCCGCTGTCGGGCCGCTGCATGAGCCACAGGCTGTCGCGCCAGCGCAGCCACAGCCACACATGCTCGCGCGCGCCGCGCTTGAGCTTGCGGGTCTTGACCGGATAGCGCTGCGGGTCGCCCGCGCGCTCTGCCACGCAGTGCGTGTGGATCGGGACAGATCAGGCACTGCGGCGAGCGTGCCAGGCACACCGTGGCGCCCAGGTCCATCAGTCCCTGCGTGTAGGCCTCGATGTCAGCTCGCGGCAGCAACTCGGTGGCAAGGGCCCACAGCGCCGCTCGTGCGCCGCCTCGGCGAGGTCGCCATCGAATCCCAGCACGCGCGTCAGCACCCGCTTCACATTGCCGTCGAGGATGGCCACCCGTTCGCCGAAGCAGAAGGCGGCGATCGCCGCAGCCGTCGAGCGGCCGATGCCGGGCAAGGTGGCAAGCGCCTCGCTGCGGTCAGGGAATCGTCCGCCGTGCTGCTCGACGACTGCCTGCGCGCACCGATGCAGGTTGCGTGCACGGCTGTAGTAGCCCAGTCCGCTCCACAGCGCGAGCACGTCGTCCTGCGGCGCCGCGGCCAAGCGCCTGCACATCGGGGAAGCGATCCAGAAAGCGCTCGTAGTAGCCGATCACCGTGCCACCTGCGTCTGCTGCAGCATGATCTCGGAGAGCCACACGCGGTACGGATCGCGCGTGGTCTGCCAGGGCAAGGCATGGCGCCCATGGCTGCGCTGCCAGTCGATGATCCGTGTGCGCGAAACCCGCGACCGAGGCACTGCTCGCGACGAGCCGGCGCTGTCATCGCCTTCAGGCCATGGGCCCGCTGCAGCGTGCGCGCCTCGTCCTGGCGGGAACCCAGGGCATCCAGCGGCACCGGCGTGGTCGATTCGTCGTGCGGACCGCTCTGTGCGCTGCTGCCGCAGCGCCACGCAGCAGTTCGCGCAACGCGACAGCGAATCCCTGCAGGCGCTGGTCCTGCGCCTCGAGTTCGCCCAAGCGGGTCTCGAGTTCGCCCGCCGCGGTCTGGATGCGCTCGAGCGCCTCGCGACGGCGCCGGAAGCCGCGGCGGCGTTCGCGCAACTGCGAGTCCACCTGCGCCGAGGCCGACTTGTTCCACAGCTCCATCTCGGCGCTGGCGTTCTCGAACACCACGCGCAGCTTGGACATCAGCATGCGCCGGAACTGCTCCATGAACTTCGGCTGCGACAGGCGCAGGGCCTGGGTCAGGCCGAGGTACTGCACGTAGCTCTTCTCGATGAGGGTCGAGCTCGTCGCCGAAGCGGTCGAGGTCCGGCCCCGGGTTCAGCGCCAGGCTGAAACCGAACTCGGCATTCAGCCGGTTGAACGACGCGCCGAGCATGTCGCGGATCTCGCGACTTTGCTTGCCGGCCGTGCCGAGCAGGGCGCGCAGGCGTTCGCAGAGCGCGATGAAACGCCTTCTTCGCGCCCAGGTTGAGCATGGAGGCGTTCATTGCCGCCTGCATCTGGCTGACCTCTTCGCGCAGCCGGTCTGACGACAGGCCGACCAGCGCGTCCTTCAGCATGCGGCTGTGCACCGATGCGCATGGCCTGCAGCTTGGTGGTGCAGGGCTCGAACTCGGCCGTCTCGGCGTCGACGCGCTGCAGCATCAGCTTCAGCTTGGAGCCGTTCTTGCCGCGCAGGCCGCGCAGTTCGAGCATCTGCTCGGCAAGCTGGCGCCGGTGGTCGCCCAGGCGACGTGGCACATGGTTTCGATCTGCTTGCGAGGCTTCGATGCACCACCTGCTCGAGCAGCTGCGGCGCTGCGGCATGCAGCTGCGCCCCCAGCGCCGCTTCGAGCGCCGGCAGACCGGCTCTGCACCAGCCCGGCCTGGTCGCCGGCCACCCGCGCCGCGAGCGCCTGGCGTGCGGACAGCGGAAACACGCGTCGTGCGGCACCCCGAGCGTGCGCGCCGTCTCGCGGCATTGCGCGTCGATCTGCTCGCGCACCTGTTCGGCGGTGGCGAGCGGATCGACCAGCGCATCGATCTTGTTGAGCACCACATAGCGCGAGAGCGCCTCGGCGTTCAGGTGATCGCGCCAGATCGCCAGGTCCGACTTGGTGACGCCCGTGTCGGCACCGAGGATGAACACCGTGGCGTGCGCCGTCGGCAGCAGGCTGAGGGTCAGCTCCGGCTCGGCGCCGATCGCGTTCAGCCCTGGCGTGTCGAGCACCACCAGGCCCTGCTTGAGCAAGGGATGCGGGTAGTTGATCAGCGCGTGGCGCCAGGCCGGCACTTCGACGAGTTCGGACACTTCATCGACGCGCGGGTTGTCGTCGGGGCGATCGTCATCCCAGAAGCCCAGGGCACGCGCCTTGTCCTTGGACACCCACAGCGTGCGCATCACCTCGCGCAGCGATTCGGACAGCTGTTCGGCGTTGCCCACATCCAGTGGCATCACCGTCCAGGCGCGCGGCTGGGTGCGCAGTTCGCCCAACGACAGGCCGTTCAGGCGCGTCTCGATGGGCAGCAGGGACAGGCCGGGCGACTCCTCGCCGTCCCAGGCCAGCTCCACCGGGCACATGGTGGTGCGCCCCGGCGTGGCCGGCAGCACGCGGCGACCGGCATCGGAAAAGAAGATGGCGTTGATCAGCTCGGACTTGCCGCGCGAAAACTCCGCGACGAAGGCCACGACGAGCTTCTCCTGCACGAGGCGCTCGCGCAGTGCCTTGAGCTGCGACGTCATCTGGACGTCGCCGAGTTCATGATCACCCAGGAAGCGCGTCAGCTCCTCGATCCGCTGGACGAGGGTCGAGCGCCACCCGCTGAGGGCGTCGAAACTGCTCGCGAACGTCGGTTGCATGGGCGCAGGAAGGCTCGTGTGGACTGAGGCAAACGATGGTATCGCAAGCCCCGCGCGCCACGCGGGTTGAAACATCTGCTCACCACCGAAGGAGACAGAGTGCCGCATCGGTCACGGCGCCCTGCGTCCCCCACGTCACAGCCCCTAGCGCGGGAGCGCGCTGACGCCCATCAGGTACTCGTCGACCGCCCGCGCGGCCTGCCGGCCTTCACGGATGGCCCAGACCACCAGTGACTGCCCGCGGCGCATGTCGCCCGCGGCGAACACCTTGTCGATGTTGGTCTTGTAGCCGCCGACCGCCTCGGTCGTGGCGCGGGCATTGCCGCGCTGGTCGCGCTCGACGCCGAAAGCCTCGAGCACGGTGGTCACCGGGCTCACGAAACCCATGGCCAGCAACACCAGGTCGGCGGGGAGGATGGTCTCGCTGCCCGGCACCTCGATCATCTTGCCGCCCTGCCATTCGACACGCACCGCCTTCAGCGAGGTGACCTTCCCTTTCTCGCCGATGAACTCCTTGGTGGCGATGGCGAACTCGCGCTCACAACCTTCTTCGTGGCTCGACGAGGTGCGCAGCTTGATCGGCCAGTAGGGCCAGACCAGCGGCTTGTTCTCCTGCTCCGGCGGCATGGGCAGCAGCTCGAACTGGGTCACGCTCTTCGCGCCATGGCGGTTGCTCGTGCCGACGCAGTCGCTGCCGGTGTCGCCACCGCCGATCACCACCACGTGCTTGCCGGTGGCCATGATCTGGCCCTTGAGCTTGCCGCCCGCGTTGACCTTGTTCTGCTGGGGCAGGAACTCCATCGCGAAGTGGACGCCTTCGAGCTCACGACCCGGCACCGGCAGGTCGCGCGACTGCTCGGCACCGCCCGTCAACAGCACCGCGTCGAACTCCTTCTTGAGCTGCTCAGGGGCGATGATCTCCTTGGCCCAGTTGGTGACCTTGCTGCCTTCGGGCAGATGGCCCACCAGCACGCCGGTGCGGAAGGTCACGCCCTCGGCCTTCATCTGTTCGACGCGCCGATCGATGTGGGTCTTCTCCATCTTGAAGTCGGGGATGCCGTAGCGCAGCAGCCCGCCCACCGCATCGTTCTTCTCGAACAGCGTGACCTCGTGGCCGGCGCGCGCCAGCTGCTGCGCTGCCGCCAGGCCTGCCGGGCCGGAGCCGACGACAGCGACCTTCTTGCCGGTCTTTGCCTTCGGCAGCACGCGGTGTCACCCAGCCCTCCTGCCCAGGCGCGGTCGATGATGGCGTGCTCGATGCTCTTGATGCCCACCGCGTCGTCGTTGACGTTCAGCGTGCAGGCGGCTTCGCAGGGTGCCGGGCAGATGCGACCGGTGAACTCGGGGAAGTTGTTGGTCGAGTCCAGCACGGCGAAGGCGTTGCGCCAGTCCGGTGGTACACCAGGTCGTTGAAGTCCGGAATGATGTTGTTGACCGGGCAGCCGTTGTTGCAGAAGGGCGTGCCGCAGTCCATGCAGCGCGCCGCCTGGACCTTGGCCTCGTCCTCCTTGAGGCCGATGACGAATTCCTTGTAGTTCTTGAGGCGCTTGTCGACGGGCTCGTAGCCCTCTTCCAGGCGCTCGAACTCCATGAAGCCGGTGACTTTTCCCATGATCTCATGTCGCTTTACGTGGTCTTGCGTGGTCGTGTGGCGTGCGTCGTGCGTCGTGCTGGTGCTCACTTGGCCGGGATGGCCTTGCCGCTCTTCTTGTCCGCGGTCTTCGCCTTGGCGATGGTGTCACCCGCTTCCTTGGCGGCATGGAGCTCGCCGAGCGCGCGCTTGTACTCGTTGGGGAAGACCTTGACGAACTTGCCGCGCGCCTCGGCCCAGTGGTCGAGGATCTCGCGGGCGCGCAGGCGAGCCCGTCCAGCGGTGGTGGTCCTCGATCAGCTTCTTGAGCAGCACTTCGTCGGTCTCTGCCCTTGTGCCAGACGGCACGGCGGAATGCTCGGCCTCCTGCTCGGCCTTGGTCAGCACCTTGTCGAGCGACACCATCGACGGTGTTGCAGCGCTGCGCGAACTTGCCGTCCTCGTCGTACACATAGGCGATGCCGCCGCTCATGCCGGCGGCGAAGTTGCGCCCGGTCTGGCCGAGCACGACCACGGTGCCGCCGGTCATGTATTCGCAGCCGTGGTCGCCGGTGCCTTCCACCACCGCCGTCGCGCCCGACAGACGCACCGCGAAGCGCTCGCCTGCCACGCCGCGGAAGAAGGCCTCGCCGCTGGTCGCGCCGTACAGCACGGTGTTGCCGACGATGATGTTCTTGGTGGCGTCGCCACGGAAGTCGATGCTCGGGCGGATCGCGATGCGCCCGCCGCTCATGCCCTTGCCGGTGTAGTCGTTGGCGTCGCCGATCAGGTAGAAGGTGATGCCCTTGGCGAGGAAGGCGCCGAAGCTCTGGCCGCCCGTGCCCTCCATCTGGATGAAGATGGTCTGGTCGGGCAGGCCTTCGGGATGGCGACGGATCAGCTCGCCCGACAGCATGGCGCCGACGGTGCGGTTGACGTTGCGAACGTCCTCGATGAACTGCACCTTCTCGCCACGCTCGAGCGCCGGCCGGGCCTTCTCGATCAGCTTCACGTCCAGCGCGCGGACGAGGCCGTGGTCCTGCTCTTCGACCTGGCGGCGCGGCACATCGGCCGGCGCGCTCGGCTGGTGGAAGACGCGGGTGAAGTCCAGCCCGCGGGCCTTCCAGTGCGCGATGCCCTTCTTCGTGTCGAGCAGGTCGGCGCGGCCGATCAGGTCGTCGAACTTGCGGATGCCCAGCTGCGCCATGATCTGGCGCGCTTCTTCGGCGACGAAGAAGAAGAAGTTCACCACGTGCTCGGGCCGGCCGGTGAACTTGGCGCGCAGCACCGGGTCCTGCGTGGCCACGCCGACCGGGCAGGTGTTGAGGTGGCACTTGCGCATCATGATGCAGCCCTCGGCCACCAGCGGCGCGGTGGCGAAGCCGAACTCGTCGGCGCCGAGCAGCGCGCCGATCACCACGTCGCGGCCGGTCTTCATCTGGCCGTCGGCCTGCACGCGGATGCGGCTGCGCAGGCGGTTGAGCACCAGGGTCTGCTGCGTCTCGGCCAGGCCCAGCTCCCAGGGCGTGCCGGCGTGCTTGATCGAACTCCAGGGCGATGCCCCCGTGCCGCCGTCGTGGCCGGCGATCACCACGTGGTCGGCCTTGGCCTTGGCCACGCCGGCCGCGATGGTGCCCACGCCCACTTCGCTCACCAGCTTGACGCTGATGCTGGCGCGCGAGTTGGCGTTCTTCAGGTCGTGGATCAGCTGCGCCAGGTCTTCGATCGAGTAGATGTCGTGGTGCGGCGGCGGCGAGATCAGGCCCACGCCCGGCACCGAGTAGCGCAGCATGCCGATGTAGTCGGACACCTTGCCGCCCGGCAGCTGGCCGCCCTCGCCCGGCTTGGCGCCCTGCGCCATCTTGATCTGGATCTGGTCGGCCGAGACCAGGTACTCGGTGGTGACGCCGAAGCGGCCCGAGGCCACCTGCTTGATCTTGCTGCGCAGCGAGTCGCCGGCCTTCAGCGCGTAGTCGACGCTGATGACCTTGGCGCCGACCACGTCGCTGACCTTGGTGCCGTCGGCGATCGGGATGCCCTTCATCTCATTGCGGTAGCGCGCCGGGTCTTCGCCGCCTTCGCCGGTGTTGCTCTTGCCGCCGATGCGGTTCATCGCCACGGCCAGCGTGGCGTGGGCCTCGGTGGAGATGGAGCCGAGCGACATCGCGCCGGTGGCGAAGCGCTTGACGATCTCGGCCGCGGTCTCCACCTCGTCGACCGGAATGGCCTTGCTCGGGTCGAGCTTGAACTCGAACAGGCCGCGCAGCGTCATGTGGCGGTGCGACTGGTCGTTGATGATCTGCGCGTATTCCTTGTAGGTCTCGAACTTGCCGGCGCGCGCGCTGTGCTGCAGCTTGGCGATGGCGTCGGGCGTCCACATGTGTTCTTCGCCGCGCACGCGCCAGGCGTACTCGCCACCGGCGTCGAGCATGTTGGCGAGCACCGGGTCGTCGCCGAAGGCCGCGCGGTGCATGCGGATCGCCTCTTCGGCCACCTGGAACACGCCGATGCCGCCCACCTGGCTGGCGGTGCCGCGGAAGTACTTGTCGACCAGCGGCTTGTCCAGGCCGATGGCCTCGAACAGCTGCGCGCCGCAGTAGCTCATGTAGGTCGACACGCCCATCTTGGACATGATCTTCGACAGACCCTTGCCGATGGCCTTGACGTAGTTGTAGATCGCCTTCTCGGCCGACAGCGCGCCGGGCAGTTCGTCGTGCATCGAGGCCAGCGTCTCCATCGCCAGGTAGGGGTGCACGGCTTCGGCGCCGTAGCCGGCGAGCACGGCGAAGTGGTGCACTTCGCGCGCCGAGCCGGTCTCCACCACCAGGCCGGCGGTGGTGCGCAGGCCTTCGCGCACCAGGTGCTGGTGGATGGCCGACAGCGCCAGCAGCGCCGGGATCGCCACCTGGTCGCGGTTCATGCGACGGTCGCTGATGATCAGGATGTTGTGGCCGCTCTTGATGGCGTCCACGCTCTCGGCGCACAGCGAGGCCAGCTTGGCTTCGACGCCCTCGTAGCCCCAGGCGAGCGGATAGGTGATGTCCAGCTCGTAGCTCTTGAACTTGGCGCCGGTGTGCGCCTCGATCTGGCGCAGCCGCGCCATGTCGTCGAAGTCGAGGATGGGCTGCGGCACTTCGAGCCGCATCGGCGGGTTGACCGCGTTGATGTCCAGCAGGTTCGGCTTGGGGCCGATGAAGGACACCAGCGACATCACGATCGCTTCGCGGATCGGGTCGATCGGCGGGTTGGTGACCTGCGCGAACAACTGCTTGAAGTAGTTGTACAGCGGCTTGTTCTTGTCCGACAGCACGGCCAGGGGCGAATCGTTGCCCATCGAGCCGATGCCTTCTTCGCCGTTGGCGGCCATGGGGCTGAGCAGGAACTTGACGTCTTCCTGCGTGTAGCCGAAGGCCTGCTGGCGGTCGAGCAGCGTCTCCTTGAACGGCAGCGACTCGGCGTTCGAGCGGCGTGTCTTCGAGCTTGACGCGCACGCTCTCGATCCACTGGCGGTAGGGCTTGGCCGAGGCGAACTGGTTCTTCAGTTCCTCGTCGTCGACGATGCGGCCCTGCTCGAAGTCGATCAGGAACATCTTGCCCGGCTGCAGGCGCCACTTCTTGATGATCTTGTTCTCGGGAATCGGCAGCACGCCGCTTTCCGAGGCCATCACCACCAGGTCGTCGTCGGTGACGATGTAGCGCGCCGGGCGCAGGCCGTTGCGGTCGAGCGTGGCGCCGATCTGCCGGCCGTCGGTGAACACCATCGCGGCCGGGCCGTCCCACGGCTCGAGCATGGCGGCGTGGTACTCGTAGAACGCGCGGCGGCGCTCGTCCATCGTGGTGTGCTGCTCCCAGGCCTCGGGAATCATCATCATCGCGGCGTGCGCGAGCGAGTAGCCGCTCATCGTCAGCAGCTCGAGCGCGTTGTCGAAGGTGGCGGTGTCGCTCTGGCCTTCGAAGCTGATCGGGTAGAGCTTCTTGAGGTCGTCACCCAGCACCGGCGACTTCATCACGCCCTCGCGGGCGCGCATCCAGTTGAAGTTGCCCTTGACGGTGTTGATCTCGCCGTTGTGCGCGACCATGCGGTACGGGTGCGCGAGCGGCCACTCCGGGAAGGTGTTGGTCGAGAAGCGCTGGTGCACCAGCGCGAGCGCGGAGGTGACGCGCGGATCCTGCAGGTCCTTGTAGTACTTGCCCACCTGGTCGGCCAGCAGCAGGCCCTTGTAGATGATGGTGCGGCAGCTCATGCTGGGCACGTAGTACTCGCGGCTGTGCGTGAGCTTGAGCGCCTGGATCGCCGCTCGATGCCGTCTTGCGGATCACGTAGAGCTTGCGCTCCAGCGCGTCGGGCACGATCACGTCGGGGCCGCGGCCGATGAAGATCTGCCGCATCACCGGCTCCTTGGCGCGCACCGTGGGCGACATCGGCATGTCCGTGTCGACCGGCACGTCGCGCCAGCCCAGCAGCACCTGGCCTTCGGCCTTGACGGCGCGCTCGAGTTCCTGCACGCAGGCCAGCCGGGAGGCGTGTTCCTTGGGCAGAAAGATCATGCCCACGCCGTATTCGCCCGGGGGCGGCAGGGTCGACGCCCTGGGCGGCCATCTCGGCGCGGTAGAAGTCGTCCGGGATCTGGATCAGGATGCCGGCGCCGTCGCCCATCAGCTTGTCGGCGCCGACGGCGCCGCGGTGGTCGAGGTTCTCGAGGATCTTCAGGCCCTGCTCGACGATGCCGTGCGCCTTTGGCCCTTGATGTGGGCCACGAAGCCGACACCGCAGGCGTCGTGTTCGTGCGCCGCGTTGTACAGGCCGTGTTCAGCGGCTTCCGAGATTTCGTGGGCGGCGGTGGAACCGCCTGGCTGGACCTGTTGCATCGCGCACTCCGAGCGGACTTGAAAACGTCCGGAGAATACTGCAGTGCAATATCGTTGCCAACGATTTTAAATGGGGTCTGACTCTATTTAGTTGGCCGTCAGAGGCTATATCCAAATAATTAGGGCCAGATTAAATGTCGGCTGCACTCATCACGGACCGCACGCTGCGGCGTGGCCGGCCACGCCGCAGTGGCTGCGTGCGTCGGCCCGTGGAATCGGTGAGTCGCTGGGCGAACTCACCGGATCCAAGAGGCCAGCCTTTCAAGGCCGCCTCGGCAATCGCAGCCACCACATTGGCCGGCTGTGGCTGCAAAAGCCGACGCTCGTAAGCAGCCTCCCTCTCGAACGGCGTATTGCCCAGCGCCCAGAACGCGGGATGATCGACCAAGAGTGGGTCTGGCTTGGTCCCAAGATGGTGCGCTGCACTCGACCAAGCCGACACCTCGTTGGTTTGGGCAAGCGCCATGCCGCCGATGCCCACACCTTCGGCGAACCGCAGGCAATCGAGGAAGTGGCGATCTGGCTCGATCACCGTCGAACGGAAGCGCCCTTCCCAAGGCGTGCTGCTGCGCTGATTCTTGAGATTGAACGCCCGCACGAATGACCGCCCCAGCGCCTGCATCATCGAGCCCAGCGCGCTCTCGTCAGCCGGTGTCACCAGAAGACGCACCTCGGCCGGAAAGAGGCCGTAACCGTGAACGGCCACACCGGCACCTGTAGCGGCCTCGCCCAAGGCCTGTCGGTAAAGCGCGATGTCACCTTCGTCGATGAACACCGTCTGCCCGTTGTGGCCGCGGTGAATGATCAGGTGAGGAAGGCCCGGAACGACCAGGCGTCGGAGGCGGGCCATCGGGGGGGTTACTGCACGCAGTGCGTTTGTCGCCCTGAACGGACGGACAGGCTGGACGGACTAGAAGCCGCCCCCGGTATTGCAGTCCGCGTCCGCCGGTTTGCACACCCTCAAGCGACCGGTGGTGTTCGCGATGATCCGTCGGGATTCGGTTCCGTTGGTCAACTCGAGCCCATTCGTCACGAAACCACCAGCCAGCGTGGTCATGAAACCACTGCCATTGAACATGGCATAGGCCACACCACTGTCGACGAACGGTGTAGCGATCGTGGCGGTGTTGACGGAAACCGACTCGGGCAGTGCCGGCTGCCGCGACACCACGATGTCGGTACTTTCGTCGACGCTCATGGCGCCGCTGGTCACATTGCCATCCACATCGACAAACACGGTCCAGCCGCTCGCCCAGTTCGTGGCGCCGCTGGCTGGAATGACAAAGGTTCGGAGTTGTCGCTTCATGGCCTCGGCTCGCGCAGCCGACAAGGCGGCCACAAACGAGTTGGCGGAGGCGGTGAGTTCGGAGTTGCGCTGGAAGGTCACAAAGCTCGGTGCGGCCAGCGCCAACATGATGGCCAGCAACGCCATCGTGACCAGCAATTCGATGAGCGTGAAACCACGCCGCGCGACGGCGACCATGGCGACGAGGCGTTTGGGGGATCTCATGGATTGATCCATCGTCATCGCCAGCACTTCGCTGTGTTGGTACCGTTGCACCCCTTGGCGCCTGTGCTCGTCAACGTGAGGGTGTTGACCTCGGGGTCCGTCATGTTGGGCTCCGCACTCAGACTGACGCACTCGTTGAGCGCAAACGTGCCTGAGGCTGCCGGACATGCGGCCGCTGCGAGCCTGTACGCAGAGCCGGTGGCGCTGTCACCCGATGTCGTGCGGAACGGGATCGCCACGTTGGTGCCACCTCGGGTCGTGCCGTTGTTGCCTGTCGCGCCGGCTGCAAAGGTCATGTACGAGCCGGTCTGCGTGAGATACCGCTCCTGCTGCTGAAGCATTTCGGTCAACGCCGCCCGGCCCTCGGCGCGCTTGCCCTTGAGAATCGAGCCGGTGTAGGCCGGGTAAGCCAGAGAAGCCAGCAAGGCCACGATGGCCACGGTGATCATCAACTCGATCAGTGTGAAGCCACGCGCCGACGATGCCACGCGCCGCCGATGGATCGACGACACGTGACCCGGTGTGTACAGGATGTTCATCAAGGCGTGGCCCTTATCTCGCGGATATTGCTGATCTCACGCCAGCCGAGGCGCCCAGGCCAGGTGACATCGGTGAAGCCCAGGCTCGGCGGCGCGGCCGATCCGGCGGAACCCTGCAGGATGATTTGGTACTGCGTCTGTTCGCGGCGGCGGCCCGTCGTGTCGCTGTTCGAGAGCGTAGAGGCACCCACCTGAACCAGGAAGGGCTCGCCCAGAATGCCGACGGTGGACGCCGACGACACACCGTCCCCTGCGCGCAGATCGACCACATACAGATTGCCATCGCCATTGCTGCAACTGTCGGGTGCAGGGATCACCGAGCCGAAGATCAAACGCCCTGAGATGATGGCGAAGTTGCTGACCTGCCGCTCCCCGGTCGTGCCCGACTGGAAGTAGTCGAAGTACCAACCTGAACGCGACAGTGTGCTGTCATCGGTCGTCGGGCGTCCCCAAGCAAAATCTGGCACGCTGATCGCGGTGGCCGACGCAGTGCCTTGCATCAAGCGCGCGCGCCCCGAGATGGCTGCCGTGGGTGAACCCGAGTCAGCGACCGGCGAGTTGTTGTCGAGCAAGGCGTAGACGGTCTGGCCGTTGTACGGCCCCGCGTTGTCGGTCGACTCCAGGAACTTGCCAGTGCCGAACGACACGATGATGCTTCGATTGGCGGCGAATGCCAGTGAGGGCTCCATCGTGATTGGCTGCCGCACCGTGCCATTGAGCGCGGTGAACATCGGGATCGCGACGTTGCTGGCGTTCTTGTAGTACGAGAACGCATTGACCGATGCCGCCGTGCCGCTCACATAGGCCGACATGTCGAGCTTCCACAGGTTGCCCTGCAGATCACCCGCGTAGATGTAGCTGACCTGGCCCGCATCACCCAAGCGCACGGAGAAGCCGACCATGCCGTTGGCGACGGCGGTCGTGGCCTGTGGGAACACGATCTTGAAGTAGTTGTTGCTGGACGGATTGGTACCTTCGGACCAGGCGGCGCTCTTGGCCTTGTCCAGCCGCAGGAAGAACAGCGCAGGCGCACCATTGCTGGCATTGCCGTCGTCGGCGTTGTTGTTCACGCCGCTGGCGACCACCGCAAACCAGCGATAGACAGGCGCGGTGGCGGTCCCCACATTGAGCTTCAGGAGCTGCGGACGACCAATCACATTGCCCATGGCCGGGTCATCGCGATCGGAGAACTCCCACAGCACATCGTTGTTGGTGAACGCACCGGGGTTGGTGACGTTCAGCGCGAACACGCCCTGGCCCCCACCGCCGCTGCCCGACACGAGCACCGTGCGCCAGGTCTCGGTCGACGTACCGAGATTCACCTCCGCCACGGCAGGCGTCGCATCCTGGAAGCTCTGGTGGATGTACGAAGGATGCGTGAGCGACGACAGCCGCGGGACCACCCAGCTGGGCACGTAGCCGAAGAGCTCGGCACCGGTGTCGGCGTTGAAGGCGTGCAGCATGCCGTCGTTCGCACCCACGAACAGGGCCTTGGCGCGATTGGCGTAGGTGGTGCGGAAGGTCGTGTAGGCGGCAGTCTGTGTGACTGCAGGACTCGGTGCCCCCGAATACACCACGCCGGAGTTCACGATGTCGCCCAGACGGCTGCCGCGACGGCGGAAGATGCCGCTCGGTGCCTCTTGCGAGCGGTCACCGCGCAGGTAGTCGACACGCAGCTGAGCAGTGGCGTCCGTGGTTTCGATCGGCGCCGACGCCGGATAGCCCGGGTACTGCAATGCCGTCCGGACCACGGTCGGAATGTCGCTCCAGACGAAAGCATCGCTGTCGAACGACGGTGCCGACGCCGAGGTGTTGTAGCCCACGTAAAGGTTTCGTGGCGATGTCGCAATATTGCGGTCATCAAGGATCCCACCCGCACCGACCGGCTCGTTGGCTGAGTTTCTCCAGGGCGATGTGTTCTGGTCGCCTACAGCGACGGCGGTTCCACTCGCCGAAATTGCCACCGGCAACAGATCACCACTCCAGTCGGTGGGATCGAACTCAGCCTGGTAGATGTAGCCGGTATTGGTGGTCAGGCGCTGCGTCGAGATGGCGCCGCCAGCGATGCTTCGAGCCTGCGAATTGATCTCTTCAAAGATCTGGTCGAGTGCCGCCAGCACATCAGCCGCCGAGCTGGACAAGAAGTAGCTCTTGGCCTCTTGGAGATCGGTGTTTGCAGGAACCGGCACCCGCTCCCAGCTCAAGTTGTCGTTCACGTAGATCGGCGTCCCGCTGGCAGGACTGCTCGCTGCGAGGGCAATGAACGGATTGCCGATGCCCGGTCGACCACGCTGTGCGTCGTCGTCGAAACCGCCATATTTCCCCGTCAGATAGAACTGGCTGCGGCGGCGTACGTCGCTGGGGGTTTGCCGGCCGTATTCGTTGACGTCCAGGATGTAGGTCTTTACGCGCATGCCCGGACGTTGGGCCGCCACGTTGTTGGTCCAGCCGGTCCCACGAATATCGTGAGTGTTGGCCCAGTAGGCCACGCCAGCCATGTAGTAGGAGTTGTTGGCGCAGCAGGTGCCTGGCGAGTTGTCTTCGATGGGGTTGTCGGGGTTGCCATTGGCTCCATTGAAGTTGCTCACCGCACGCGTGACACCATTGCCGTCCACGTAGGTCTGCGCCGTGTTGGCTTCTTCGAAAGCACCGACCACACGGGTCCACTCGTAGAAGTTGGGCTCGTTGTTGGCCGCATTCGCCGCCCGAGCCACATCGCCACTCGAAACCCGCGTATTGCCTGGGATGTACTTGTCCGCATGCGTGTTCACGTCACCGATGGCGACGATGTTGTTCTTGATACAGGAGTAGTCCGTCATGCCGGTGACGGCAGGGTGCGGGTCCGTCCAACTGGTGTAGACCGGAAAGCCATCACGCATCGCGTCATTGATGCCCGAGATGGCGCTGGTCGTAGAGACGCCGCCCACGTCTGTGGGAGGCAGGCCTTGCAGATAGCGAATGCTTTCGTAGTACATCTCGCCGACCGGGTCGTATAGCTTGTATTGACCGAAGACTCCGGTGCGCCCGAACTGGTTGAGGTAGTTGATCACCCCACTCATCTGCTGGCCTGGCCAATTGCTGTCGGTTCCGCTGTTAGGCGTGCCCGTAGGCAACAGAGATGAATCGGGATTGCGGACGAAAACGCCGGTTGAAGAATCCCACTCCTGGACTGGGTTGGCCGTCTGAGACAGTGCGAACGTCGCGTCGTAGCTCCGCGGGCCCACGTACTTCATGGGTGTGCGCAAGACGCCCCCATAGCGATTCAGCGTCTGATCATTCAGATAACCGAACGCTGCAACGCGGATGTTGTCCGCCGAGCGCTGAAGGTTGCCGACGGGCTTGTAGTTGCCGTTGGGATAACGGAGGCAGAGGCCGGTGCGCGGGTCCAGTAGCGCACCCGTACCACTTGATTCACAAACTTGAACACGTGAGAAGAAAAAGCGATCAGCGGTCATCCCGGTTGTTCCGCCCGGATTCCAACCCGTTGGATCATTTCGGATGAAGCACTGCCGCCCGCCGCCGCCCTGACTACCGCCAAAGCTCGCGTTGTCGCAAAGCACACCGCCACTAGCCGACATGTAGCGCCAGCCGTTCGTGACATTTCCGTAAGCGACTTGCTGCACGCCTGTGAATGCGCAAGTTGCCCCTCGATTGGCACAGAAGACAAAACCTGTTGGCAGCGCGCCAGCAGGTTGAGTGGTGACAGGACCGGATGTAGCTGCTGGAGTAGATGCTCCCAAATTGGAGTTGTTACCAGGGTTGTCGCAATCCGCCAGTCGCGGCAGTACCGAAGTGAACCCGATTCAGGCAGTTGGCGACGAATACATCGCCGGTGTGGCTGCCAAGCAGCGATGTGGGTACGGCACTCGCGGCAAGCGCGGCGGACAGGACTTTCGACGGAAAGTTCGAAGCATTCCAGAAGTTGTTGGTCACGCCCGAGTTGGGCAACACGGCACGCTGCAATACGGTCAGCGACGAAGTGTCGACAACGCGATCACCACCAGTCAGACCATAGCGCAAGATGTCGATCGCTGAACTGGTGGACCAGTTCATGAAGTTGCCGCTGAAACCGGTGCCGCCAGCAGCCACGATTTGTGGCCGCTCCGGACCGATCGAAGTACCGCATCTCGCGTCGCGCCGTTGTTGTAGATGTAGCAGCTGTCGGCATGGAAGTAGCCGATGTACTCCGTATTGGGCGAGTAGGTGTTGTCCGTTGTTGCGCCCGGCGTGCTCACGTACTGCGCACCCACCGTCGGATACTCCACTGAGAGTGCCAGCGTCAAGGTCGGCTTGGCACGTGCCCCGCGTGCGTACAACGGCTCGGCCGACAGATTGACGAGCGGTGGCGTGCCGGTGACCTCCACCGTTTGGCTGAAGCTGATGACGGTCGCGGCAGCAGCGGCAAGCACCAGCGGTGCACCCACCCAGCGCGCCTTTCGGCTGGCGGCCACGGTGTTGAACATCTCGATGAAGCGGCCCATGGTCTTAGCCCTTTTCTTTCCGGAAGGCGATCTGCATGACCACCTGAATGTCGTCGCGCGGCCCGAAGCCGATGGCGGTGATGCGGTACATCTTGGGGACGGCCGCGCCGGCGGCATTGCCACCCGGCGTCTTGTCGTCGATCAGCTCGATGATGTAGCGCGGCAGGCGGGCCGGCTGCAGGCCCCCGGTGCCCGCATCGAACGTGCGACCGGTGAAGGTGCCGTAGGCGACAGTCGGTGCATTGGCGGTCTCGTCGAGAAAATCGACCTCCGCCCAGACAGGACGCACCGAATCGGCATTGGGCAGGCACAGGCCGCGGGTGGTGCCGGTGTTGCCGCAGTTCGGCAGGAAGATGCCGAGATTGGTCTGGTCGAAGCTCGCCACGCGGTTGCCGACCAGCGTGTTGGGGCCGCGGATGTCGAACTCGGCATCCATCAAGGCCGCCTCGGCCGACTGGGTGGCGATGAGGTAGTCACGGTCGTAGCGGGTGGAGCGCTCACCCAGCAGCGCGATCTGCGCGCCGCCGATGCCGAGGATGGTGACCACCACCAGGATCAGCAGCACGATGATCAAGGTCACGCCACGCTGCTGGCGCGCGGCGCGGGAAACGCTGAGTGGAGTGCTTGGTTGGAGGTGTGTCATGGCGGTGGAGCAGCGGGCGATCACGGCGCGTACTGCGCGTTGCGCAGGTGAACGGTGAAGACGATGTTCTGACGCAGGCGGCCGTCGGCCGGCACTGCCAGATTGGAGAGCGTGTCTCCGGCGGCTGTGAAACCTGCACCCAGCACAGGAATGGTCTGGGCCGTCGAGCTGATCGCATTCGGCGCATTGCCACGCACCACCATGCCGATGCGCAAGGTGCGCACGCGCTGCCAGTTGGTGATGCCCACCGGCCCACCAGGCAGGGCCGCACCGTCCAGGTCGGCAGCGCGGTAGTAGCGGTCGGCAACCGAATCGACACCGGTGGCACCGGCTGCATCCAGGGTATCCACGCCATAGAGAACCTGGAAGCTTTCGACGCCCGACACCAGAGGGACGGTCTGCCAGCCCGTGGCAGTGCGGTAGGTGCATGCCAAGGTCGGTTCACCCGACGCACTGCGGGCCACGCTGAAGATGCTGAAAGAGCGATTGGCATCGATGGAGATGTCGGCCGGCTCGCCTTCGGGTACGCCCGCGCAATTGATCATCGATCCATCAGCTGCTCCGCCGGGCGTGCGGCTCGCGCCCCAGTAGCGCACGACGAGAATATCGCTGCCATTGACGCAGCTCGTGTCGGTGGCGGTACAGACCGTCGGGCGCGTATCGTGGGCCAGCGAAGGCACCGCAGTCACTGCCACGGTGCTGACGTCAGCGAGGTTCGAACTGTTGACGAGCGCGTTGTCATAGCCACGGATGCCTCCGGGCTTGCCGCCGGACGGTGAGACCGCGCCGTAGGCCGCGTTCTCGAAGCCCGACTGAACCACGATGCGCTGGATCAGGCTGGTGGCGAAACGCGCGTTCTCGCGCAGCTGCGAGCTGTTGTCCACGCTCGTGAAACCGGTGCGTGCAATGGTGAGCGCGGCCACCGCCGCCGCCGCGATGAGCAGGCCCAGGACCAGGGCCACCATCAGTTCGATGAGCGTCAGGCCTGCCTCACGCCGACCCAGCCGCTGAGCACTGCGACGCAGCAAGCGGCCCTTGGCAACCCTGCTTGCCGGCATCATGTCGTGCTCCCCGGAATCAGGGGCAACACCACGGATGGTCGCGTGCTCCCGCTGATCGGCTGCGAAGCCGAGCGATCGAAGCCCTGGCGCGTCCAGCCGATCTTCACCACGGCCGTCGATGTGCCCGCAACTGCAGTTGTGCAGCCCCACGTCGAGCTGTCCGCCGCCGTCATAGGCCGTGTCGTCGAAGCAGACCACCACGCGTGCTCCCGGCAGCGCAGCCTGCACACGCGTCAGCCAGTCACGCATGTTGTGGGTGGCTACCGCATTCGGTGACGTACAGGCCGCCGCGAAGCAATCCGTCGTCGTGGTCGGCACGGTCGTGTAGTCACCCAGGAAGGGATTGGACGCACTGTTGTCCACGGCGGCCAGGTCCTTGTTGCCGCGCATCAGGTCCCCCAGCTCGCGCCCCAAGGCCACGGCGGTGGACTGGTACCGAGCGTCCTTGTTGGCCTGAAGCGCAGCGGCCTGCAGGCCGACGACTCCGAGGACACCGAAGGAGAGGACCACGATGGCCACCAGGACTTCCAGCAGGGTGAATCCGTGCTGGTCCGCCAGGAGGCGCCGGGAGGAGCGTCCCAGAGGGAACGCGGGCAGGATGAGGCTCATGGCGAGATTTTGCTCGGCACCGCAGTGCGGCGGGGTGCCGCCGATCTCTCAGGGCGTGCCGCTCGTCGGCCGCCCCTCGCATCGGGGGTCAGCCGCCGGAGTCCGCTGGCGCCGCCGACCATCGGGCATGTTCGCGCAGGGCGAAGCGGTCGGTCATGCCCGCGATGTAGTCCGAGATCGCCAGGAGCACCGGCTCGCGCTGGGCGTACTGCTCGGGCAAGCGATGGGGCTGGCGCAGATAGCCGTGGAATAGTTCACGCACGACTCGCTTGGCACCTTCGGTGGATTCCACGACCTGCGGGTGTCGGTAGAGCCGTTCGCGCAAGAAGGCCTTGATCTGAACGACCTCCTTCGCCGTGTCGGCACTGAAGGCGATGAGCGGTGGGCCAAGGCGGGCGGCTGCACTGTCCGCGGGAAGGCACGCGTCGATGGCCAGTCGAGAGGCGTCGATCACGTCGTAGACCTGGCTCGACAGCAAACGACGGATCGATTCGAAGAGCAGTCGCCGGCCGGCCAGGGCCGGGTGGGCCGCGATCGATTCGCGGTGGCAGCGCTCGAAAGGTGGCAGCTCGAGAAGCTGCTCGTAGTCGAGCAGGCCGGAACGCACGCCGTCGTCGATGTCGTGGGCGTTGTAGGCGATCTCGTCGGCCAGGTTGCACAGCTGCGCCTCGAGGCTGGGTTGGGTCCGGTCGAGAAACCGACGTCCCACGCCGCCGGGTTCGGCGGCCTCCAATTCCAGGGCGCGCCGCCGCGAGCAGTGCTTGAGGATGCCCTCGCGCGTCTCGAAGGTGAGATTCAGGCCGTTGTAGTCTGGATAGCGTTCCTCGAGTTCATCCACGACGCGCAGGCTCTGGAAGTTGTGCTCGAAGCCGCTGCTGTCTGGATCGACTTCCTTGAGACAGTCGTCGAGAGCGTCCTGTCCAGCGTGCCCGAACGGTGTGTGGCCCAGGTCGTGGGCCAGCGCGATGGCTTCACAAAGATCTTCATTGAGTGCCAGCGCTCGTGCAATCGAACGCGCCAGTTGCGCCACTTCCAACGAATGGGTGAGCCGAGTGCGGTAGAGGTCGCCCTCGTGATTGAGGAAGACCTGCGTCTTGTAGACGAGCCTGCGGAAAGCAGTGCTGTGCACGATGCGGTCCCGGTCGCGCTGGAACACATCCCGGGTGGGCGCGGGCGGTTCGGCGTGGCGGCGTCCGCGTGAATGGGCCGCGTGGCTTGCGCAGGGGCGCAAGCGCGACCGGTACCGAACTCGCTCGCCACGAAGCCGTGCTCCTGCACGTCAGGCAACGTGCGCTTCGATGACGTTGCGCACCAGCTCGTCCGGGCCGATCGCACACCGGCGCGGCCGAGCCCTTCGAGCACGACGAACTTGATCGCGCCCGCCTCGGCCTTCTTGTCCAGCCGCATGAGCTCCAGGTAGCGTGAAGTGCCAAGCCGCGGCCCGACGGTGGGCAAGCCAGCACGCCCGACCAGCCGCTTCACGCGATCGACATGGCCAGCATCGATCAGGCCCAGTCGTGCCGAGAGATCGGCGGCCATGACCATGCCGCACCCGACGGCTTCGCCGTGCAGCCACACGCCGTGTCCGAGACCTGTCTCGATGGCGTGGCCAAAGGTGTGACCGAAATTGAGGATGGCGCGCAAACCACCTTCACGCTCGTCCTGCCCTACCACCCAGGCCTTGATCTCGCAGGAGCGGCGCACGGCATGGGCGAGCGCCGCCTTGTCGCGCGCCAGGAGCGCGTCGAGGTTCTGCTCTAGCCAGCCGAGGAAGGCGTCGTCGGCGATGGGGCCGTACTTGATGATCTCCGCCAGGCCTGCAGACACTTCGCGTGCCGGCAAGGTGTCGAGCGTGTCCAGGTCCGCAATGACGCGCAGCGGCTGGTAGAACGCGCCGATCATGTTCTTGCCGAGCGGGTGATTGATGGCCGTCTTGCCTCCGACCGACGAATCCACCTGCGCGAGCAGCGTCGTTGGGATCTGAACGTACGGAACACCGCGCATGTAGCAGGCCGCGGCAAAGCCGGTGACGTCGCCGACGACCCCACCGCCCAGTGCGTAGAGCACGGTCTTGCGGTCCGCTCCAGCCTCCAGCAGCGCGTCGAAGATGGAGCCCAGCGTGGACCAGTCCTTGTGCGCCTCTCCATCGGGCAACTGCAGCACCTGGATCCGGTCATGACGACTGCGCAAGGCGGCCACCAAAGAGTCGGCGTAGTGAGGTGCCACGACCGTATTCGTGACGATCAGACCCATTGCGCTCCCGGGAAGGCCTTCGAAGCTGCGGGCTGCAGTCAGCAAGCCACTGCCGATCAGGATGTCGTAGCCGCGATCGCCCAGTTCGATGGGAATTCGTCGCAGTCGAGGGGCCAGAGTCTTGCATGGTGAGCGCGTGTGGGTTCGGTGTCCGCTAGCGTTGTGGTCGCGGTTCGGTCGACGACGGCACCTTGGAGGCATCGACCAGGCCTGCCAGTTCCAACTGCATCAGGATCATGTTGACCAGCGTCGGAACCGACGGGCGTCCCGTATCGATCACGAAGTGTGCGGTCTGCCGATACAGCGGATCGCGCTCGGCGTAGAGCTCGCGCAGCTTGCGCAGGGGATCGGCCACCTGCAGCAGCGGACGTTGCGTGTCGTGGCGCAGGCGCCGGAAGAGCTCTTCCGGTGTCGAGCGCAGGTAGATGACCGTGGCAAGTTGATGAAGTGCCTGGCGGTTGGCCTCCCGCAGGACCGCGCCGCCGCCGGTGGCGACGACAGCCCCGGCGAACGGAGGCCAGGTCGGCAATGACCTCCTGCTCGAGGTCCCGAAAGCGAGCCTCGCCTTCACGCTCGAAGTAGACGCGGATCGGGCAGCCGATGCGTCGCTCGATCTCATGGTCGGCATCGAGGAAGCGCATGCCCAGTTGCCTGGCCAGATGCCTGCCAACGGTGGACTTGCCACCGCCGGGCATGGCGACGAGGGCCAAGTGATCGCAACATCTGTGTCTGCCGAGAGTTGCTGCGATTGTGCCGCGACTTCTTGCTGCCCTTGCGGGCGCAGGCTGCGGCGCGACAGGGCGCCAATGACGAAGCGCCGGCGCCCTCGATCGAGGACTGCCGGCGCTTCGGGTGGTGCAGTTGTTCAGCGAGTCGCCGAACGCTCCGTCACCAACTTGGGCGTGAGGAAGATCAGCAACTCGGTCTTGCCGGTGGTGCGCGACTTGGTCTTGAACAGGTTGCCCAGCACAGGGACGTCGCCGAGGAAGGGCACCTTCGATACCGACTCCGTCTCGCTCTGCTCGAAGATGCCGCCGATCACTACCGTGCCGCCGTTGTCGATCAACACCTGCGTCTTGACGTGCTTGGTGTCGATGGCGAAACCAGCCGAGGTCGACCGGCCGACGCTGTCCTTCGTGACATCGACATCCAGGATGACGTTGCCTTCGGGCGTGATCTGCGGCGTGACTTCGAGTTTGAGGTTCGCCTTGCGGAACTGCACCGACGTGGCGCCGCTGGAGGTGGCGGCCTGGTACGGAAGTTCCTCGCCTTGCTCGATCAGCGCGCGCTGCTGGTCGGCCGTGATGACGCGGGGGCTCGACACCACCTTGCCCTTGCCTTCGGCCTCGAGCGCAGAGATCTCCAGGTTGAGGAAGCGGCTGGCCGAGGATCCGAACAGCGAGACCGCAAAGGTGGCCGGGTCGTAGCCCCCCTGCCCCACCGCCGGCAGGTTCACGAAGTTGGTGTCGCTGAACGAGGCCGTGGCGCCTGGCTGCAGAGTCTGGCTGCCCACCGCATTCAGGTTGCCGCCGACGCGGATGCCGCTGTTGTTGGGCGCATTGGTGTCGGTCGCGCCGAGCTTGACGCCCAGCGAACGCCCGAAGCTGTCGTTGGCAATCACGATTCGCGCTTCGATCAACACCTGGCGAACAGGAATGTCGATCTTGGTGATCATCGCCTGGATCTCTTCGAGCTTGGACGGAATGTCGCTCACGAAGAGCTGGTTCGTCCGCGCCTCAAAGATCACCGAGCCGCGCGGCGACAGGATGCGAGAGGCCGTGCCCCCTGCGCCGCCACCGCTTGCCCCCGTACCGGACAGGCCATTGGCCACTGTGTCTGCCTTGGCGTAGTTGAGCTGGAACGCCTGCGTGCGCACCGGCTCGAGTGACGCGATCTGCGACTTGGACTCCAGATCCGCCTTTTCCTTGGCGGCGAGCTCGTCCTTCGGCGCGATCCAGATCACGTTGCCGGACTTGCGCAGACCCAATCCCTTGGCCTGCAAGATGATGTCCAAAGCCTGGTCCCAAGGCACGTCCTTCAGGCGCAGGGTCACGTTGCCCGTCACGGTGTCACTCGTGACCACGTTGAAGTTGGTGAAGTCCGCGATGACCTGAAGCAGCGCACGCACTTCGATGTTCTGGAAGTTCAGCGAGAGCTTCTCGCCCGCGTAGCCAGGACCCTGCGTGAGCTTGTTCGGGTCGATCTTCTGGGGACGTACCTCCAGCACGAACTGGTTGTCGCTTTGGTAAGCGCTGTGCTCCCACGCGCCTCGCGGCTCGACCGTCATGCGGACGCGATCACCCACCTGGGACGTGGTGACCGACTGAACCGGTGTACCAAAGTCGGTGACATCGAGACGCCTGCGCAGATTGTCCGGCAAGGTCGAGCGCAGGAACTCCACCACGAGGCTCTGGCCTTGTTGGCGGATATCGACACCCACTTGGTTGTTCGCCAGATCGACAACAACACGTCCGGCACCATCACCGCCACGACGGAAGTCGATGTCCTTGAGAGCGAGCGGGTTGGCGTTGAGGCTGTCGGCAAACTTGACGGTCTCTGCCGGCGCAGCCGCAGCGGCGGCGGGCGTCGTGGTGTCGAGGACCAGCAACAGTGCCTTGCCCTGCAGCTGAGCACGGTAATTGGTGGCTTGCTTGAGGTTCAGTACCAGCCGAGTGCGTTCGCCGGCCTGCGCCACGCTGACCGAACGCACATTGCCTTGGTTGACGTCGACCGTCGACTTGCCGAGCGCGCTGCCGACACCAGGAAGGTCGATGGCAATGCGCGGCGGGGTCTGGATGGCGAATCCCGCAGGCACCGCTGAGAGCGCTTCGCTGAGCTCGATACGGATGACTTCGGACGAGCCCTGCTGGGTCGTGTTGATCGACTGGATCGTGTTCTGCGCCAGAGCGGCAACCGGGACGCCGATCCACAACGCCGCTGCGAGGGCACGGGAGCGCCACTTGCTCATGTTTAGATTCTCCTGGTTGCTTTTCATCGCGCTCTTTCCTGCAGCTGCAGCGAAGTGTTTCGCTCGATCCATTCACCTGCAGCGTCCTGCACGATCTCGCGCAGGCCCACTTCCGTCTCCGAAATCCGCGTGATCTTGCCGTAGTTCTGACCGAGGTAGTCGCCCTGCTTGACCTGGTAGAGGAGGTTGTCCACGCGGAGCAACGCATACGGCCGCCCCAGCTTGGTCACGCTGCCCACCATGGACATGCTGTCGAGCGGATAGGCCTCAAGCGGCTCCTTGCGCCGGTTGATTTCGGCGGCGAGCAGCGAATTGGGTTGCCGGGCCTCCTGCTTGAGCGCTACGGTGAGCTTCTGCGCGCTGAAGGGTTCGACGCCGCTGATCGCGACGTACGCCTGAGGCACGAACTTCTTGGGCGGCGAGAGCGGCGTCACGCTCGGCTTGACCTCGCGCTTTTGCTGCTCCATCCACTGAGCGAGCTCTTCTTGCTCGGCGCCGCAGCCCGACAGGGTCAGGACGCCAGCCAGAACGGCAAGACCGCTCTTCGCCCGGAAAGTGAACCGCTGCTTCATTTCGGAGCCCCCGGTTTCGCCTTGGCCGCCGCCCGATTGGCTTCGATCTCTGTCGTATCGAGATAGCGGTAGGTTCTCGCCGTGGCTTCCATGCCGAGCGGCGCGCCAGCACCGCATCCGGCCGTGATGCTCATGTTGTGCAAGGTGACGATGCGCGAGAGGTTGGCGATGTCCGCCGCAAAGGAACCCAGGTCGTGATACCGGCCCGACACGCGAATCGAAATCGGCAATTCGGCGTAGTAGTCCTTCACCACAATTTGCCCTGGGCGGAACAGCTCGAACTGCAATCCGCGACCCAATCCAGCCTGATTGATGTCGGAGAGCAGGGCATCCATCTCGGCTTTGCCCGGCAACTGCTTTTCCAACTGTGTGACGTACTCTTCGACCTGCAGCTTCTGCTTGCGCAGTTCACCCAGGTTGACCGCCTGGGCCAGCTTGGAGCGGTAGTCGGCCTTGAGCGTCGGCTCCTTGCCCCGCTCCGCCTCAAGGCCATCATGGGCGTCGGCTAGCAGCAGGAACCAGCCCAGCACCACCATGACCAGAGCCACACCGGCCCAGGTGAGAAACTTGGGCAGCAGCGGCCACTGGCCAGGCTCGTTGGGGTTGAGCCCCCGGAACTGAGACGCCGCCCCCTCGAAAACCGAGTTGAGATCGACGTTGACGGATTTCTTTGAGCTCGCCATGACGGTCAGACCTTCTTCGCAGCGGCCGCTGCACTGGCCGCATTGGCCGGAACCGCCGCAGCCGCCGAAGCCGCTGCACCCGGTGCCGGCACCTGGTCCTGCGGCCGCTTGACGTTCAATCGCATCGAGAAGTCGAAGAGCCGTTTCTGCTCGCGATTGGCCGCGGTGACGGTCGTCGACCGGCTTTCGATGAGTTCGGGCTTCACGAACCACTCGGAACTGTAGGCGGTGTTGCGCAGGAACTCGGAGATCCGCTCCTGGGTCTGCGCTACGCCGCTGACGCTCAGCACCTGGCCATCCTGCTTGATCGAGCGGAAGTAGATGCCCTCGGGCGTCTGCTTGACCAACTCGTTCAGCAGGTGCACCGGCACGTTGCGGTCGAGCTGCAAGTCCTCGACCGCCTTCTGGCGGGCCTTCAGGGATTCGATTTCTGCACGCAGCGTGGCGATGTCCTTGATCTGGACCTCGAGCTTCTTGATCTCGGTCGACAGGTAGGCGTTGCGGTCTTGCTGCGCCGCGGTCATCTGCTGCACCACGAGGAACCAGACGCCAACGATCGCCAGACCGGCCACGGCAGCAGCGCCCAGGCCAGCGAAGAACGCGATCTTCTTGCGTTGGCGCCTTTCTTCCCGGTGGGGAAGTAGGTTGATGAGGATCACTGCAAGAACCTCCGCATCGCCAAGCCGCAGGCGGTCAGGTAGGAAGGCGCCTCTCGGCGCAGCTTGCTCTCACGGACCGCCGAGCCCAGCTTCATGTTTTCGAACGGGTTCACCACCATCGAGGCGAATCCGGTCAGCTCCGTCACGCGGTCCTTCAGTCCCGGCAGGGTGGCGGTGCCGCCTGCCAGCATCACGTAGTGGACCTTGTGGTGCGGCGTGCTGGTGAAGAAGTACTGCAGCGCCCGTCCGATTTCCTGCGAGAGGCTGTCGACGAACGGGCACCAGCAATGTCGATTCGTAGTCTTCGGGCAGGTCTGCCGCAAGCTTCTTCTGCTCCGCCTCTTCGAAGGAGAAGCCGTACTGGCGCGAAATCAGTTGTGTGAGCTGCGAGCCGCCGAACGCTTGATCGCGGTCGTAGAGCATCTCGTCATCGCGCAGCACCTTGAGGCTCGTGGTGTCGGCGCCGATCTCGAACAGGGCGACCAGAGCATCCTTGCCTTCGCTGGGCAGCCCGGCGACCACCCGGCCCATGGCCAGGCGCGAGGCGTGCGATTCGATGTCAAGCACCGCCGGCTTCAAACCCGCGGCCTCGGCCAGACCCTGACGGTCCTGGACGCGATCCTTGCGCGAGGCGGCGATCAGCACCTCCACATCGCCAACGGACGTCGGGCTCGGGCCGATCACGCAGAAGTCCAGGCTCACCTCATCCAGAGAGAACGGGATGTACTGGTTGGCTTCGGTCTCGACCTGGACTTCGAGCTCTTCTTCGCGAAGGCCTGCAGGCAACATGATCTTCTTGGTGATCACCGCCGACTGCGGCATGGCCATCACGACCTGGCGGGTCTTGGTGCCGCTCTTGGCAACGACGCGCTTGACGGCTTCGGCGACCTCGTCGAACTTCTCGATCTGGCCGTCGGTGATCCAGCCCTTTTCGAAGCTCTCCGACCCGAAACGCTCGAGCACGTATTCACCGTTCGCGCTCTGCCCCAGCTCCACAAGCTTCACGCTCGAAGAACTGATGTCCAAGCCGATCATCGGTGGGTGCTTGCGGCCCAACAAGGTGTCCAGGAAGCTCACGACGCCTTTCCTCCCAGCGCTGCAAACAGACGCGCCGGACTGTTAATAAGTTACTTCAATGCTAGCAGTAAAGCCTTTGACCAACAAAGAAATTTCCCCGTTGCGGACAGCCTCAGCTCGTTGCAAAACTCACACGACCAGCGAACGGTTTCCATGCGGACTTCGAAGCTGGCTTCGACAGCATCTTCGGCAGCGCCGCTCGGAAAGCCGAGGAACGTGACAGATTGATTCAATTGCGGCGCTTCCTATAATCAGCTCCAGCTTCGCAGGAGCCTCATGAGCGAAACCGCGCGCCCGGAAGAGCCACCGACCGCCCGAAGCTCCACCTTGCCCGGCTGGGCGCGCTGGCCCCTGAAGGCGCTGGGATTGTGGCCGGCTTGGCGGCGGCGGCGGTGCTGGCGGTATGCCATGCTGGCGGCGATTGCGCTTGTCGGTGGCGTACCCCAACCTGCCGGAGATCAGCGGCCTGACGGACTACCGTCCCAAGCTGCCGATGCGCATCTTCTCGTCCGACGAAGTACTGCTCGGCGAGTTCGGGGAAGAGCGGCGCAATTTCCGCCGATCCAGGAGATTCCGCAAGGTGATGCAGCACGCGGTGTTGGCGATCGAGGACGCGCGCTTCTATCAACACAGCGGTGTGGACTACAAAGGCGTGCTTGCGCGCCGGCCTGGCCCACCTGGGCGAATCGCGCAGCCAGGGCGCGTCGACCATCACGATGCAGGTGGCTCGCAACTTCTATCTGTCCACCGAGAAGACATTCACCCGCAAGATCTACGAGGTGCTGCTGGCCCTGAAGATCGAGAGCCAGCTGACCAAGGAGCAGATCCTCGAGGTCTACATGAACCAGATCTTCCTGGGTCAGCGAGCCTATGGCTTCGCGGCCGCCAGCGAGATCTACTTCGGCAAACCGATGAAGGAACTCACCATCGCTGAGGCGGCGATGCTGGCCGGTCTGCCGAAGGCGCCGTCGGCCTACAACCCGATCGTGAATCCGAAGCGGGCCACCGAGCGGCAGCAGTACATCATCGACCGGATGCTCGAGAACGGTTTCATCACCGCCGAGCAGCACGCGGCGCGCCAAGGCAGAGACCCTGCGGTACCGGCGCCCAGTCGAAGTGGCGGTTCATGCCGAACATGTGGCCGAAGCCGCGCGCCAAATGATCTTCAGCCAGTACGGCGCCGATGCCTACACGCGCGGTCTGAACGTCTACCTCACGCTCGAACTCCGCCGAGCAGATGGTCGCCTACCGCGCCCTGCGCAAAGGCATCATGGATTTCGAGCGTCGTCAGGTCTATCGCGGCCCGGAAGCCTACGTCACCCTGCCCGCCCAGGCGAAAGATCTCGACGCACGTGTGGCCGAGGCACTGCAGGACCATCCGGACAACGACGAACTCAAGGCGGCCATCGCGCTGGAGGCGAATCCGAAGAAGGTCGTCGCAATGCTGCAGTCCGGCGAAACCATCACGGTGACCGGCGAAGGCCTGAAGCCTGTCACCTCCGGACTGGCGGTCAACGGCAACCCCAAGACGCAGATCCGCCGCGGCGCGGTGATACGCCTGATCCGCGGTGCCCAAGGGCGACTGGAGCGTCACGCAACTGCCCGAGGTCGAGGGCGCATTCGTCGCGCTCGACCCGCGCACCGGCGCGATACGCGCCATGGTGGGCGGCTTCGACTTTGCCAAGAGCAGCTTCAACCACGTCACGCAGGCCTGGCGCCAGCCGGGTTCGAGCTTCAAGCCGTTCATCTACTCGGCCGCCTCGAAAAGGGATTCACGCCGGCCACGGTGATCAACGACGCCCCGCTCTTCTTCGATGCGGACGTCACCGGCAGCCAGCCCTGGGAGCCGAAGAACTACGACGGCAACTTCGACGGTCCGATGTCGATGCGCCGCGGCCTGGCGAAGTCGAAGAACATGGTCTCCATCCGCGTGCTCGAGGCGATCGGCCCACCGTTTGCGCAGAACTGGGTGACGAACTTCGGCTTTGACGCCGACAAGCACCCCGCCTTTCTCACGATGGCGCTGGGCGCGGGTGCGGTCACGCCGCTGCAGATGGCCACGGCGTACAGCGTCTTTGCCAACGGCGGCTACCGCATCAACCCCTTCCTCATCGCCAAGCTGACCGACAGCCGCGGTCGGGTGCTCAACGAGCCCCAGCCCGCGCCGCTCGACGAGTCGGTTCGCGGCATCGCGGCCCGCAATGCCTTCGTGATGACCAGTCTGCTGCAGGAGGTCACGCGCTCTGGAACCGCCGCCTCGGCCAGCGGCAAGCTCAAACGATCAGACATCTACGGCAAGACCGGGACCACCAACGACTCGCAGGACGCGTGGTTTGCCGGCTGGCAACGCAGCGTCGTGGCTGTGGTCTGGATGGGTTACGACACGCCACGCAAGCTCGGCGATCGCGAGACCGGTGGCGGCCTGTCGCTGCCGATCTGGATCGACTACATGAGCTATGCGCTCAAGGGCGTGCCAGTGGCCGAGGCCGTCGCACCCTCGGGCGTGGTGAACGTGGGCGGCGAGTGGTACTTCGGCGAGTACGCGCAAGGTGCCGGCATCAGCAGCCTCGGCCTGGAAGAACCGGCGGCCGCAGCCTCGGCACCGACGCAGGAGTCCTCGTCTGCGCCGAATGAGGATGAGCGCAAGGGCATCCTCGACCTCTTCAAGCGCTGACCCGCTTGAGCGGGCAGCAACTCAGGCGGGTGGGTTGAATCGCAGCGGGCAGCCCGCCTGTTCCGAAGCGCAGGCCGACAAGGCATCGAAAAAGTCGCGCGAATCGCGCGTGTCGAGCCATCGGCCGGCCACGTGCTTGTAGTGATAGCCACCGGCACGCGCCGCCAGCCACAGCTCATGAAGCGGCGGCTGCGTGTTCACCACGATCTTGCTGCGGTTGGGAAACGACATTTCCAGCAGTCCACCCGTGCGCTGGGTGTCGATGTCGACCAGATCTTCTTGCAGCCAGCGATCCACCGTGGCCTCGATCGAGGCCAGCACCTTGGCCGTGGCGGCGTGGTATTCGGCGTCGCTCAACGGCGAGGGAGTGGGCGTGTCGGGCATGGCCGGTAAAATCGCAGGATGTTGCAGTGCAAGACTAGTGTAGCGGCCGCCCTTGCCGTGGCCTTGGGCCTGGCCCTCGCGGGTTGTGGACAAAAGGGACCCCTGGTGCTGGCCAAGCCGGTCCCGACGCCGGCGAGTCCCGCCGCTTCCGGGGTACCGCGATGACCCTCCCCGGTGCCCCCTTTGTCGCCTACCGCGGTGACCGCCTTTTTCTCGAAGAGTGCTCCCTGCAGACGCTGGCGCAGCAGTTCGGCACGCCGCTGTACGTGTACTCGCGCGCCTCGATGCTGGCGGCGCTGGCCGACTACCAGCGGGCCCTGGCGGGACGCGACCACCTGATCTGCTACGCGATGAAGGCCAACAGCAACCTCGCGGTGCTGCAGACCTTCGCGCAGGCCGGCTGTGGCTTCGACATCGTCTCCGGCGGCGAGCTGGAGCGCGTGCTGGCAGCTGGTGGCGATCCGGCCAAGGTGGTCTTCTCCGGCGTGGGCAAGACGCGCGCCGAGATGCGCCAGGCACTGCTGGCGGGCGTGTCGTGCTTCAACGTCGAGAGCGAAGCCGAACTCGAGCAACTTTCAGCGGTAGCCACCGAAGTGGGCCGCACCGCGCGCATCAGCCTGCGCGTCAATCCCGACGTCGATGCCAAGACGCACCCCTACATCTCCACCGGCTTGAAAGGCAACAAGTTCGGCGTGGCGCACCAGCGTGCCGTGGGCACTTACCTGCGTGCCGCCGCACTGCCCGGCATCGAGGTGATCGGCATCGATTGCCATATCGGCTCGCAGATCACCGACATGGCCCCTTACCTCGACGCGCTCGACCGCGTGCTCGATCTGGTGGAGGCGGTGGAGACCCAAGGCCTGCGCCTGCCGCACCTCGATCTGGGCGGCGGCTTGGGCATCACCTACACCGACGAGGAGCCGCCGAGCGCCGAAGCCCTGGTGCGTCGGCTGCTGGCGCGCATCGACCAGCGCGGCCATGGGCATCGCAAGATCCTGTTCGAGCCAGGCCGCTCACTGGTGGGCAACGCGGGTGTGCTGCTCGCACAAGTGGTGAGCCTCAAGTCCGGCGACGACAAGAACTTCTGCATCGTGGACGCCGCGATGAACGACCTGATGCGTCCCGCCATGTACGACGCCTTCATGGGCATGGTCGCCTGCACGCTGCGCGATCTGCCTCCTGTGGTGATGGATGTGGTGGGCCCGATCTGCGAGTCGGGCGACTGGCTGGGCCGTGACCGGGCGCTCGCGGTGCTGCCGGGCGACGTGATCGCCGTGCTTTCGGCTGGCGCCTACGGCATGAGCATGGCCAGCAACTACAACACCCGCGGCCGCGCGGCCGAAGTGATGGTGTCGGGCAACCAGGCCTGGCTGATCCGGGAGCGCGAACAGGCCGGCGAGTTGTTTAGACACGAGCGCCTGCTGCCGCCCGTGTGAGCGCGCAACGAAGCGTGATGGACCCGATCGATCCCGAGGCGGGGTCAGAGGCGGCCCTCGTGCACCGCGTGGCACGCCACCAGCACACCACCGATCGACTGCTGGGCCGGACGCTCTGATTTGCAGCGGTCGTTGGCATGCGGGCAGCGCGGATGGAAGCTGCACCCGCTGGGCGGATTGAGCGGGTTCGGTACCTCCCCCTGCACCGGCGTGCGCGCGCGCCCGGTCATGTGGATGTCGGGGATCGCATCGAGAAGCATGCGGGTGTACGGATGCCGTGGCCGCACGAACAGCTCAGCCTTGCTGGACAGCTCCACCAGCCGGCCCAGGTACATCACCCCCACCTGGTCGGCGACGTGACGCACCACGGCCAGGTTGTGCGAGATGAACAGATAGGTGAGCCCGCGCTCGCGCTGCAGGTCCTTCATGATGTTGAGCACCTGCGCCTGCACCGACACATCGAGCGCCGAGGTCGGTTCATCGCACACCAGAAACTCCGGCTGAGTGGCCAAGGCGCGCGCGATGGAAATGCGCTGGCGCTGCCCGCCGGAGAACTGGTGCGGAAACTTCTCCACATCGGCCGCGGCCAGTCCCACGGACTGCAGCAGTTCAGCCACGCGCGTGCGCAGGGCCTGTGCGCCCTGGGCGAGACCGTGCTCGCGCAGGGGCTCGCCGACGATGTGGAGCACCTTCCAGCGCGGGTTGAGGCTCGCATACGGATCCTGGAAGATCATCTGCATGCGCCGGTGCAGCGCGCGCGCGGCATCCGAGGCCAGCGTGGCGCGCGTGTCCTGACCATCGAAGCGCACCGTGCCGCGGGTGGGGCCGTACAGACCCACCAGCAGCCGGGCCACCGTGCTCTTGCCGCAGCCGGACTCGCCGACCAGCGCCAGTGTCTTGCCGCGCTCGATGGTGAAGCTCAGGCCATCGACGGCATGCACGAACTGCCGCGGCTTGCGCTCCAGCACGCGGTTGAGCCAGGGCGCGGACACATCGAAGGTCTTGGCGAGGTCCTTGACCTCGACGAGCGCAGGAGCCGTCATGCAGACACCCTCTGCACGGCTTGCGTGACCAGCCAGCAGGCGGCCCGGGTGGAGCCGGCATCGAGCAGATCCGGTCGCTCGCGCCGGCAACGCTCGAACACCTGGGTGCAGCGCGGGTTGAACGCGCAGCCGGTCGGAATCGCATTGAGGCGCGGCATCGCACCGTCGATCTGCAGCAGGCGTTCGCGGTCTTCGTCCATCGCAGGGATCGAGCCCATCAGGCCAGCCGTGTAGGGGTGTGATGGCCGGTGGATGACGTCGGCCACCGGGCCGATCTCCACCACCCGGCCCGCATACATGACGGCAACGCGATCGCAGGTCTCGGCGATCACACCCATGTCGTGCGTGACCAGCATCACCGACGCACCGTGCTCCTTGCACAGCCGCTTGAGCAGGGCAATGATCTGAGCCTGGATAGAGACATCCAGCGCCGTTGTCGGCTCATCGGCCACGATCAGCTTGGGCTCGGCGGCCAGCGCCAGGGCGATCACCACACGCTGACGCATGCCGCCAGAGAACTGGTGCGGGTACTGGTCGATGCGCGCCTCGGCAGCGGGGATGCCGGTGTCCTGCAGCAGCTGGATCGCGCGCTCTCGGGCCTGCGATTCGCTGAGCGGCAGGTGGGTACGAATGGTCTCGATGAGCTGGCGGCCCACGGTGTACAGCGGGTTCAGCGACGTCAGCGGATCCTGAAACACCGCGCCGATGCGGCGACCCCGGATGGCACGCATCTGCTCGTAGGGCAGGTTGTCGATGCGCTGACCCTCCAGCCGAATCTCGCCGGACGCGATGCGCCCCGGCGGTTCGAGCAGGCCGATGATCGCCGCGCCGGTCAGCGACTTGCCGGCACCGGACTCACCCACGACACCGAGGATCTCGCCGGGGGCGATGTCGAAGGACACATCGTCCAGCGCCAGCAACGTGCCGCGTCGCGTCGGGAACTCGACACGAAGGTGGCGGACTTCGAGCAGTGGACTCGCCATCACCGCAGCCTCGGATTGAGCGCGTCGCGCAGCCAATCCCCAAGCAGGTTGACCGACAGCGCAATCATGACGAGCACCACGCCGGGAAAGATAGTGATCCACCACTCGCCCGAGAAGAGGAAGTCGTTGCCCACGCGGATGAGCGTGCCGAGCGAGGGCTGCGTGGGCGGCACGCCCACGCCCAGGAACGACAGCGTGGCTTCGATGATGATGGCCGAGGCCACCTGGATCGTGGCGAGCACCAGTACGGGCCCCATCACGTTGGGCAGCACGTGGCGCAGCATGATGCGCGAGGGCTTCACACCAATCACGCGCGCCGCCTGCACGTACTCCTTGTTGCGCTCGACCAGCGTGGAGCCGCGCACCGTGCGTGCGTACTGCACCCAGCCCGACAACGAGATGGCGATGATCAGTACCGCGAATGCGAGGGTGTCGTGTGCATTCGGGAAGAGCGCGCGCCCTACCCCGTCGATCAGCAGCGCGATCAGGATGGACGGGAACGACAGCATCACGTCGCACACACGCATGATGAAGGCGTCGATCTTTCCGCCGGCGAAACCCGACAGCAGCCCGAGCCCGACCCCCACCACCACCGACAGCACCACCGAAGCCAATCCGACGAACAGCGAGATGCGCGCGCCGTACATCAAGGCAGAGAGGATGTCGCGACCCTGGTCATCGGTACCCAGCAGGTACTTGCGGTTGCCCTCGCTCTCCCAAGCCGGAGGCAGCCGTGCGTCCGACAACTCGAGCGACGCCAGGTCGAACGGGTTGTGTGGCGCCACCCAGCTGGCGAAGAGCGCACAGAACACGCAGAGAAAAGCCACCGCCGCCGCGCCGATGGCCACCGGCGAGGTGCGGAAGCTGAACCAGACATCGCCGTCGAAGAACCGGCCCAGGGCACTGGCCATCTACTTGACCATGACCCACTTGAAGGGCATGAAGTTGTCGGCCAGCTGAACCAGGTCGACATTCTTCTTCATCGCCCAGGCGAGTGCCTGCTGGTGCAGCGGGATGTGCCCGAAGTCATCGCTGTGCAGCTTGAAGGCCTCGGCGATCATGGCGTTGCGCTTGGCCTCGTCGGTCTCACCCTGGATCTTGAGCGTCGAGCTCGTCCACCTTGGGGTTGCTGTAGGAACCGAGATTGAACTGGCCCTGGCCCTTGTCGGTTGGCGTGGCGATCAGGTTGGACAGCGCGTTGTGCGAGTCGTAGGTGCCCGGGGTCCAGCCCAGCAGGTAGAAGCTGGTGTCACGCCGCAGGATCTTGGGGAAGTAGGTGTTCTTCGTCTCGGCCTGCAAGTTGATCTTGATGCCTGACGCGCGCGAGGTTCGCGGCCACCGCCTGACAGATCTCGCCGTCGTTGACGTAGCGGTCGTTCGGGCAGTTCATCGACACTTCGAAGCCATTGGGATAGCCGGCCTCGGCGAGCAGCTTCTTGGCTGCTTCCACGTCGTAGGGCGGACGCTTGTTCAGATCGGCCGACGAAGCCCTTGATGCCGGGCGCCACCATCAATGCGGTCGGCGTTGCAGCGCCGCGCATCACGCGCGTCTTGATGGTTTCGATGTCGATGGATTGGTAGAAGGCCTGGCGAACGCGCTTGTCCTTGAAGGGGTTCTTGCCCTTCACGCTGGAGAACAGCAGCTCGTCGCGCTTCTGGTCCATGCCCAGGAAGATGGTGCGCAGCTCAGGGCCCTTGCAGCACCTTGAGGTTGGCGTTGGACTTGAGGCGTTCAACGTCCTGCAGCGGCACCGGCTCCATCACGTCAATCTCGCCAGACAGCAGGGCCGCAACGCGCGTCGCATCGTTGCCGATGGGAGTGAAGATCACTTCGTCGGCGTTGCCTTCGACCTTGTCCCAATAGGTGAAGTTGCGAACCAGCACCGTGCGCGTGCTGGGCTGGCGTTCCTTGAGCCGGTAGGGGCCGGTGCCGTTGGCGCGGAACGATGCGGCGTTCTCGACACCTTTGCGACGATCGACAGGCTTCTCCGCCTTGTTGTCCTCGCACCACTTCTTGTTCATGATCCAGACGAGCGAGATGACGTCCGGCAGGATGGGGAACGGCGAGGTCGTCTCGATGTCGACGGTGAAGTCGTTCACCTTGCGCACCTCCTTGATGGCGGAGGTGTAGCCCTTCATGTCGGAGCCATCGCCCGCAGCACGCTGGAAGGTGAAGACCACATCGTCCGCCGTGAAGGGCGCGCCATCGTGGAACTTGACGTTCTTGCGCAGTTCGAAGCGCCAGACCGTGGGCGAGGTGGCGCTCCACTTCGTGGCCAGTGCCGGCGTGAGGCCGAGCTTCTTGTCGCGACCCACCAGCGGCTCGTAGATGTTGCCGGTGAAGGACAGCTGCAGCGACTCGTTCAGCGAGTGCGGGTCCATCGACTGGGCATCGCCCTGGTTGGCCACACGCAATGTAGCGGCATGCCCGAGGCCGAAGGCCAGCAGCATGGAGAAGGCGAGCGCGGTGGATCGAAGTTTCATGATTTGAAGTCTCCTAAGGTCGGGAGCTGGCATTCGATGCCGGAGCGGGCACCACGGGTGAGCGGTTGGAGCCGAGCGACTGCTCGACCAGTGATGCGAAGAGTGCCGCGCCCAGCGGCAACACCTCGTCGTTGAAATCGTAGCGGCTGTTGTGCAGGAAGCAGCTGCCTTCACCGCCCTGGCCGAGCCGCAGATACGCTCCCGGCTTGACCTGCAGCATGAAGGAGAAGTCCTCGGCACCCATGCTGGGGGCAATTGACGCACGACCTGTGCCTCGCCCACCAGCGTGGCGGCCACGTCGGCCGCGAAGTGCGCCTCGCGAACGCGAATTGATCGTGGCCGGATAGCTGCGGGTGTACTTGAGACGCGCCGTGGCGCCGAAACCCAGCGCCACGGATTCGACGAGCCGGCCCAGACGCTCCTCGATCATGTCCTGCACCTCGCGGCGAAAGGTGCGCACCGTGCCCACCAGCCGAGCCTCGCGGGGGATCACGCTGTACGCCGTGGGCTCGCCGGCTTGCATCGAACACAGGCTCACCACCGCATGATCGATGCGGGTTGACGTTGCGCGACACCAGGCTCTGCGCGGCGGTGATGATGTGGGCTGCGACCAGTACCGGATCCACAGCCAGGTAGGGGTGCGCGCCGTGGCCACCCCGACCCTGCACGATGATCTCGATGCGATCGGCCGCGGCCATCATCGGTCCGGCGTTGACGCCGATCACACCCGGTGGGAGCGCCGGCCAGTTGTGCATGGCATAGACCGCATCCACCGGGAAGCGCTCGAACAGCCCATCGTCGATCATCGCCTTGGCGCCGGCGAAGCCTTCTTCGCCGGGCTGGAAGATGAGCACCGCGCTGCCGTCGAACTGTCGGGTGGCCGCGAGGTAGCGGGCCGCACCCACAAGCATCGCCGTGTGGCCGTCGTGACCGCAGCCGTGCATCAAACCCTTGTGGGTCGAGCGCCAGGCAAAGTCGTTCTCTTCGATGATGGGCAGGGCATCCATGTCGGCGCGCAGGCCGATCGCCCGGTCGTGCAGGTTCTGGCCCGCGGTGGGCGCGCCACGCCGGCCGTGGATCACCGCCACGACGCCTGTCTTGCCGATGCCCTGGTGAATCTCATCGACGCCGGCCACCCGCAGGGCCTCGACCACGCGTGCGCCCGTGCGACGCTCCTCGAAACCGAGTTCCGGATGCGCGTGCAGATCGCGCCGAAACGCGGTGAGCTCGCCCTGCCAGGCAGAGAGGCGCTGATATGCGCCGGAGGAAGCAGGCGACAGCATCAGTGGCCACCCGAACCCTGGTCGATGCGCAGGCGCGGATCGACGGCAAAGTACAGCAGGTCGACCACCAGGTTGATGACGACGAAGATGAGCGCGATGAGGCACAGATAGGCGGCCATCACCGGAATATCGGCGAACTGAACCGCCTGGATGAAGAGCAGCCCCATGCCTGGCCATTGAAACACTGTCTCGGTGATGATCGCGAAGGCGATCAGCGAGCCCAGTTGCAGGCCGGTGATGGTGATCACCGGCACGAGCGTGTTCTTCAGCGCGTGGCCGAAGTACACCACCCGGTTGGGCAGGCCGCGGGCACGGGCGAACTTGATGTAGTCGGTTCGAAGAACCTCGAGCATCTCCGCCCGGACCAGCCGCATGATGAGCGTGAGCTGGAACACCGAGAGCGTGATGGCCGGCAGAACGAGGTGCTTCCAGCCTTCGACGGTGAGAAAACCGGTGGTCCACGCACCCAGCGCCACCACGTCGCCCCGCCCGAAGCTCGGCAACACCTTCAGCATGACCGCAAACACCAAGATCAGCAGGATGCCGATCAGGAAGGTCGGCAGGGACACACCGAGCAGCGAGAAGGTCATCAAGACCTGCGACAGGAAATTGCCTCGCCTCAAAGCCGCATAGACGCCCATCGGGAATGCCCAGCAGCAGCGCGATGGCCGCGGCGGTGAGCGCGAGTTCCACGGTGGCCGGGAAGCGCTCGACGATCAGCGACGACACCTTGCGCCCCTGCCGCAGGCTCAGGCCGAACTCGCCTTGCACCGCATTGCCGATGAACGCGGCGAACTGCAGCGGAAAGGGCTTGTCCAGCCCGAGATCGGCACGAAGTGCCGTGCGCTGCTCGGGCGTGGCGTCCTGACCGAGCAGGTTGGTGACCGGATCCCCGACGTACTGGAACAGCATGAAGGCGATGAACGCCACCGTGAGCATGACCAGCACCGCCTGCACCAGGCGCCGGAGGATGAAGGCCAGCATGTCGGTGGGTCAGTTCACCTTGACGCTGCGCATGTCGATCCGGTTGTCGGCGCGATGGACCATGTCGACGGTCTTCTTCATGGCCCAGGGGATGACCTGGTTGTGAAGCGGAATGTGCGACACGTCTTCATGGCTCAGCAACAGCGCCTGCTCGATCAGCTGGTTGCGGGCCTTCTGGTCCACTTCCTTCTTCACGCGTTCGACCAGCGCGTCCATCTGCGGATTGCTGTAGCGCCCCACGTTGTAGTTGCCATCACCCTGGGCACCGACCGAGCGCACCAGCGATTGCAGGGAATAGAGCGCATCGAAGGTCGGCACGCCCCAGCCCAGCATGTAGATGCTGGCTTCGTAGCGCTGGATCATCGGGAAGTAGGTCACCAGCGGCAGGGTCGCGCAGCTTGGCCTTGACGCCGACACGGGCCCACATGGCCGTCACGGCCTGGCAGATTTCCTCGTCATTGATGTAGCGGTTGTTCGGGCAGGCGAAGTCGACTTCGAAACCGTCCGGATAGCCTGCGTCGGCCAGCAGCTTCTTGGCGGCGGCCGTGTCGTAAGGCCAGCGGGCGTCGGCGCGCTTGGTCCAGCCGTTGACCTGCGGCGCGATCAGCGTGCCGGTGGGTTGCGCCAGGCCGCGCATGGTCACGCGCGCGAGGGTGTTGATGTCGATGGCCTGGTAGAGCGCCTTGCGCACACGCACGTCCTTGAGCGGGTTCTTGCCCTTCACGCTGCTGCCGGGCAGCTCGTCGCGGAACTGGTCCATGCCGAGGAAGATGGTGCGGTTCTCGGCGCCGTCGAGCACCTTCAAGGTGGGCGCAGCACGCAGCTTGGGCAGATCCGCCGGGGACGGGTCGAGAATCATGTCGACTTCGCCCGAGAGGAGTGCGGCGACGCGGGTGGCCTCGGCCTTGATCGGCGTGTAGACGATCTCGGTCACGTTGCCTTCGGCCTTGCCCCACCAGTTGGGGTTCTTCGCCAGCACCAGCTTGACGTCCTGGTCCCAGCTCTTGAGCATGAAAGGACCGGTGCCGTTGGCATTGCGGTGCGCGAAGTTCTCGTCCTTGGTCTTGATGTCCTTGGGCTCCATGGACTTGTTCTTTTCGGCCCAGCCCACGTCCATCATGCGCAATTCGGTGAGCTGCCGCAGCAGCACCGGGTTGGGCGACTTGGTGAGGATGTCGATGGTCGACGCGTCGATCTTGACCACCTTGTCGATGCCCTGCGTGTAAACGCCATAGTTCGAGGTCTTGGCCATCGCCCGGTTGATCGAGAAGACCGCATCGTCCGCGTCGAAGCTTGCACCGTCATGGAACTTCACACCGGTGCGCAGCTTGATGCGCAGCTGGTTGGGCGTGAGTTGCTGGTAGCTCGTCGCGAGCATCGGCTCGAGTTCGAACTTCTTGTTGTAATAGAAGAGGGACTCGTAAACGGCTGCATGCACGCCGTTCCCGAGCGCGTTGTTCTGGGAGTGGATGTCCCAGGTGGGGATGTCGCTGGCGCTGGCCCACTTGAAAGTGGCCGCTTGTGCGGGCACGGACAGCGCCAGAGCAGCGGCGACACCGAGCAGGCGAAGGTGCATGTTCATCGGGATGGTCCTCAGTCAAAGGTGACTAGTTCAGCAAATTGCGTGCCCCTCGCCAAGCGGGGAATGCCCCGATGAAGCGAACACGCCCGCACGCTGCGTGAGCGGGCGGGCGTGGTGGGACAGCAGTTCGACAGGAAGCGCTGCGCGTCAGCGCGGCAGATCCTCGTGATCAGAAGCGGTGGCGGATGCCGAACGCAAGGCTGTTGGAATCGGTACCGGCCGAGGCAGTCACGCCGCCGAGGAAACCTGCCTGACCCGGGGCGGCTTGCGCCAGACCCTTGTTGTTGAAGTGGGTCAGCACCAGGTTCAGATCGGTGCGCTTGGAGAGGGCGTAGGTATAGGCCGCACCGTAAGAGGCGACATCAGCATTCGACGCAGTCTTGTCGTCGAGCGACGAGTAGGCCACGTAGATCGTGTTCGGACCGGTCTCGAACTTGTAGCCGACGTTGAACAGCATCCCGTCCTGCTTGAAGGCAGTGATGAACGCGTTTTGAACCAGACCTGCCGCCGTGGCGCCAACCAGTGGGACGAGGCTCGCGCCGACGGACGAGAGCCCGGAAGGGTTGTCGTCGGTGATCTGCGCCACCATCACGTTGGCCTTGCCTGGACCGACCTTGGCCGACGCACCGACGACCGTGGACGTCAGGGACTTGGCGCCTAGCTCGTTGTTGCGGGTGTTGTAGCCGATGCCAGCCTGGAAGAGACTGCCGTTGTAGACGCCTTGCACACCGATCAGCTGGTTGGCCTTGCGGTTGCCCGGGACGCCGAAGCCATACATCACCCCGGCCGTGAACGGACCCTGGACGATGCGGTACTGCAGCGCATTGCTGGTGCGAATTTCGATGCCAGTCGGGAGCGCCGTGATCTGACCCGCGGCGAGGCTGGACTGGGTCCCCATCGTTTCAAACGTGGCGGCGACTTCATAGGCCGGCGTGTACTGCCGACCAGCCAGAACAGCACCGACCGGAGTCACCAGCCCCAGGTAGACCTGGCGATCCCAGAACGCGTTGTTCAGGTTCACACCGATCGTGTTCCCCAGGTTCGCAGCGACTCCGGAAACAGCCGGCTGCAATGCCGTCGGCAGGCCCAGCAAGGATGCCGTGGCCAGTCGGTCAGGCACCTGCGCACCGGAAGCCGGGCGATTGCTCAACGTGCCATTGTTGAGCTCCAGGCGGTTTTCCATGGTGAACAGCGCGCGGTAGCCACCACCGATGTCTTCGTTGCCGCGCAGCCCGAAGCGCGAGCCTTCCATGATGCCGCTCACCAGCTGGTTGTTGGTGCCGCCCCGCAGGCCCGTCACACGACTCACACCAGCGTCTACCAGACCGTAGAGCGTCACGCTGTTGGTCGATTGCGCCATGCTTGCGCTGCAAGCCAACGCCAGGGTGGTGAGCGCGAAGATGCGTTTCATGGGAGTGCACTCCAGAAGGGAAAGGGAACCCGAATATGGTGCAGCAAAAGGAGTCGCGCCCGAAATGGGTGTTGCACCACTCCCACGCTCACTTTCCCTTAGTCCGGCGAGCCGGCCACAGTCTGCACCGACGGCAGAAAGAAAAAAGCCGCCCCGAAGGGCGGCTTGGTGTCAGACCGGAAGAATCCGATCAGAACTTGTGCCAGAGACCCACGTCGAAGCGGGCCTTCTTTTCGGCGGTGGTGTGGCCGTCGCCGCTCAGCTTAGCCACGTCGGTGTAGACGACCGTGCGCTTGGACAGGTTGTAATCCACGCCAGCGCCCAGCTTCTTCTGCTTGGCGTCGCTGTTGCTGCGGTAGCCGGCCTTGAGGGTGGCTGCGCCAACCGGTGCCTTCAGGCCCACCGAGTAGACGGTCTGGTCGGTGGTGGCGGTGATGTCACCCTTTTCGTACTGGGCCATCACTTCGGCGATGCCGAAGTTGTAGGCGCCGTAGATACCGGTCGTCTTGCGGTCGTTGGTGTTCTTGTCGTAGGCCACCACGAAGCGGATCGGGCCAGCGGCGTAGATGGCACCCAGGCCGATCGGACGCTCAGCGCCATTCGTGAAGTTGGCGGTCGAGCTGCCAGCCAGCTGCTGGTCGGCAGCCGAGATGTTGGCGTGCACTTGCAGGCCACCCAGCACCGGGGTCTTGTAGTAGATGGTGTTGTTGTTGCGCGCGCCGCCCGCCAGACCGGCACCCAGGCCACCCGTGTGGGTGCTGCCAACGGTTTCCGTGCCGAACGGATCGAAGCCGCCGTTGAACTCTTGCAGCACGGGCAGCATGCGGCCGAGGCGGACTTCACCGAAGCCACCGCGCAGGCCCAGCCAGTCTTGACGCCAGAACTGCGTCGGCGAGTAGGCCGAGTTGGTCTGGCCGGTCGACGGCGTGAAGCGATAGTTCAGGGCGAAGAAGGCAGCCATGCCGCCGCCGAGGTCTTCGGTGCCGGCGATGGTGAACGTGCTGCGGCCGGAGTTGCCCGAACCGAACTGGTAAGCGCCGTTGGTGCGCTCGATGGCCAGATCCAGACCACCCGACAGGGTGACCGACGATTGAGCCGAAGCGGTGCCGGCGATGGCGCTCAGAACAGCGAGAGCGAGCAGAGATCTTTTCATTGCGACTATCTCCTAAGTTGAGAATAAGAGGTCCTGATTCCTTGACGCCCCTCACAGGCAGATCAGGCCAACCCCCTCAGCGGAAGTTGGGCGTATTGCACCAGACCCACTGGCGCTTGCAAAGAAATGAGCGTGAATCGCGGCCTTTATGTTGTCCCTGCACAACGTGGCTCGGTCTGGGATGGATCAGCAACCGAACACGGTCCAACGCAGCGGCCCGCGCCTTCGCGCAAAGCCTCCTGATGCGAGGGTTTGTCGGGATATGCTCTGCATCGAATTGACTCCGGATCGGGAAGAGTAACGACCATGGACGCCCTTCTCATTGCCGCAGACAACGCGCTGCGCACGCTCTCCGGAGCCAACCATGCGTCGCGCCCTTGTCCAATGCCGGTGTCGCCCGGCGGCACGCTCTCTGAGGACGAGAAGCGCCTGAGCGGTTCGCTCATGCGCGTCAATCATGTGGGTGAGATCTGCGCGCAGGCCCTGTACCAGGCCCAGGCGCTTGCCACGCGCGACCCGGCGTTGCGCAGGCAGTTCGAAGCCGCAGGGCGGGAAGAAACGGATCATCTGGCCTGGACGCAGAAGCGACTGGCCGAGCTCGGCGCACGCCCGAGCCTGCTGAACCCGCTCTGGTACAGCGGCGCATTCGCCCTCGGCCTGGTGGCGGGGCGCAGCGGCGATGCCACGAGCCTGGGCTTCGTCGTCGAGACGGAGCGGCAGGTCGAGCAGCATCTGGAGGGCCACATGTCGCGCCTGCCGGCACAGGATGCAGAGTCTCAGGCCATCGTCGCGCAGATGAAGGCCGACGAAGCGCGCCATGCGTCCGAAGCGAGCGCCGCCGGTGGCGTGGACCTGCCTGCGCCCGTGCGTTGGGCCATGCGCCTGGCTGCAAAGGTCATGACAACCACCGCACACCGGATCTGAACTGCGCCGGCCAGTCTCAATGCGAGATGGCGCGCGAACAGTTCACGCTGCGACGATCTCGAAACTCGTGGAAATGGATGCGGTCTTTGCCAGCATGGCGCTGGCGGAGCAGTATTTCTCGTGCGACAACCGAACCGCACGTTCGACGGCCGCTTCGGTCAGGCCGGTGCCCGGTCACCACGAAGTGCATTCGGATCTCGGTGAACACCTTCGGTTCCACCGTTGCGCGCTCAGCCTTAACCTGGACCTGGCAGCCACGCACATCGAGGCGGCCTCGCTTGAGGATCAAGACCACGTCGTAGGCCGTGCAGGCGCCTGTGCCAGCCAATACGGTCTCCATGGGCCGGGGCGCCAGATTGCGGCCGCCGCCATCGGGCGCGCCATCCATGGTCAGCAGATGCCCGCTGCCGGTTTCGGCGCTGAAGGCCATGCCACTGCTCGGCAGCCAGTTGATCGTGCATTCCATGGTGCGGTTTCCTCTCGATTCGCACCCTGTCGGTGCGACTTCAACTCATTTTCCACTGGGCCCGCAACATTCGATGATCCACCCCAAAAAATGGGCCGGCGAGATATTGCACCGCAACATCAATCGTCCTACACTGCCTTCACACCGCGATCGTTCTTGTTCGTTTTGACGCGTTTTCGATCGCCGTACCGATTGTCTCCTCCACCTCCTCCATTGGTGGATTCAGCCCAAGGCAGCAATGCCTTGGGCTTTTTTCTGGGTGATCCAACGAGCGGAAGCTCCCATGCGGCAAGGCTATGATGCGGCGCCGCATGAGACTGCCCCAGGAGAACCACATGGCCGGCCCGCGCCGAAGCCCCTCGAAGAAGACCAGCGGGGCGCCTGCTGAGCTGACGCTCTCCGACTACCTGCAGAAGATCCTCAACGCCCGCGTCTACGACGTGGCCGTGGAAAGCCCGCTCGAGGTCGCGCGCAACCTCACGCGACGGCTGGGCAACCAGGTGCTGCTCAAGCGCGAGGACAGCCAGCCGGTGTTCAGCTTCAAGCTGCGCGGCGCCTACAACAAGATGGTCCACCTGAGCCCTGCTGAGCTGAAGCGCGGGGTGATCTGCGCCTCGGCCGGCAACCACGCCCAGGGCGTGGCGCTGGGTGCGCAGCAAGCTGGGCTGCAAGGCGCTCATCGTGATGCCGGTGACCACGCCGCAGGTCAAGGTCGACGCCGTGCGGGCGCTCGGCGGCGAGGTGGTGCTGCACGGAGAGAGCTATTCCGACGCCTACCTGCACGCGCTCGAGCTCGAGAAGTCTCGAGGCCTGACCTTCGTGCACCCCTTCGACGACCCCGACGTGATCGCCGGCCAGGGAACGATCGCGATGGAGATCCTGCGCCAGCATCAAGGTCCGCTCGACGCGGTCTTCGTCGCCATCGGCGGTGGCGGTCTGGTCTCCGGCGTGGCGGCCTACATCAAGGCGGTGCGCCCGGAGATCAAGGTGATCGGCGTGCAGACCCATGACTCGGACGCGATGCTGCGCTCGGTCAAGGCCGGCAAGCGCGTGCAACTCGCAGACGTCGGCCTCTTCGCCGATGGCACCGCCGTCAAGCTGGTCGGGGAGGAAACCTTCCGCCTCGCGCGCAAGCTCGTGGATGATTTCGTGGTGGTGGACACCGACGCGGTGTGCGCGGCCATCAAGGACGTGTTCCAGGACACGCGCAGCATCCTCGAACCGTCCGGTGCGATGGGCGTGGCGGCGATCAAGCAGTACGTCGAGCGGCACAAGCTCAAGGGACGCACCTTCGTCGCGATCACCTGCGGCGCCAACATGAACTTCGATCGCCTGCGCTTCGTGGCCGAGCGCGCCGAAGTGGGCGAGGAGCGCGAGGCATTGTTCGCCGTCACCATCCCAGAGGCACGTGGCAGCTTCAAGCGCTTCTGCGAACTGATCGGGCCTCGTGCGGTCACCGAGTTCAACTACCGAATCTCCGATGCCGACGTGGCGCATGTCTTCGTCGGTCTGGCCACGGCCAATCGCGAAGAGTCCGGCAAGCTGGCCCGCAGCTTTCGCAAACACGGATTCGAGACGGTGGACCTCACCGACGACGAACTGGCCAAGCAGCACGTGCGCCACATGGTGGGCGGGCACAGTGAACTGGCGCGGGATGAACGCCTGTACCGCTTCATCTTTCCCGAGCGGCCCGGCGCGCTGATGCGCTTCCTCTCCAGCATGCACCCCAGCTGGAACATCAGCCTGTTCCACTACCGCAACCAGGGCGCCGACTACGGCCGCATCCTCGTTGGCATTCAAGTCCCCAGGACAGACAAGCGCGCCTTTCGCGAATTCCTGCAGGGTTTGGCCTACCCCTGCACCGACGAGACCGACAATCCGGCCTACCGGCTGTTTCTTCGTTGACGCACAATTCGTGACGCCTGTCCTCGCAGTCCGGACGGGTGCAACGAACTGAACACGCCCACCATGTCGGTCAACCGTTCGCTCATCACCCCCACGTCGAATCCGCTGCTCGAGAAGGCGCTTGCGCGAAAAGCTGCTGCGGCGCGCGGAAACCGTGGGCAGCCTCGGCGAACTCGAGCCGCTGGCAGTGCGCCTCGGTCTGATCCAGAACACCCTCAAGCCGCGCTGCCTCGCGCCGCAGCTGGTGATCTTCGCGGCCGACCACGGCCTGGCGGTCGATGGCGTCGGCAACCCGAATAAAGACTCCACCGCGCGCCTGGTGGCCAATCTGCTCACGTCGCAATTGCCGGTGTCGGTGTTTGCGCGCATCCAGGGCCTGCAGCTCACGGTCGTCGACTGCGGCACCGCCGATCCGGTGGCGCCGCACGCGCGCCTGCTGGCCCGCAAGATCGCCCATGGCACCCGCAGTGCCCGCGCCACATCAGCGATGTCGCTGGATCAGGCGCACGCCGCCATCCGGGCCGGCATGGAAATCGCCGACTCCCTGCCGGGCAATGCGGTGGTGTGCGCCGGCGTCGGCGTGGGCTCGCACGAGAGCTCCGCGCTGGTGCTGTCGCGCCTGGCCGATGGCAACCTGCGCAACCTGCTGTCGTCCGGTCCGCAGATGAACCACGACGAACTGTCGCACCTGCTCATGGTGCTGCAGGCCGCGCAAGGCCGACACAAGGAGGCCAGCGATCCGGTGGAGGTGCTGGCGGCCTTCGGTGGCTTCGAGGTCGCCATGATGGTGGGCGTGATGCTCGTCGCCGGCAGCAAGCGAAACCTGATCATCGCCGACGGCATGCCCGCCTTTGCGGCGCTGATGGTGGCTTCGCGCATCGCGCCGGCCGTCACGGACTACTGCGTCTTCTGCCGCAGCCACAACCACCATGGGCTCGACGAGGCACTGGCACTGTTCAACGCCTCTGCCTTGCTCGAACTCGGCATGGACAGCACCGATGGCACCGGAGCCACACTCGCCTGGCCGCTGATCCGCAGCGCCGCGGCGCTGCTCACCGAAGTTGCAGAGGGCGAGGACGCGGGGCCGACCTTGCCGGCATCTCAGTTCCAGACAGTGTCGGGCGCAAACACCCAGCTCTGAAGCCGCGGCGCTGACCCAGCGCTTCGAACCACCGTCGAACAGGTGCCAGCCGAAGCGGCTCAGTTCTGGTTCGGATTGCGCGCCGGCGGCGCGCCACCAGGCGGAGCTCCAGGCGGCGGCGTGGCCGGCAGCGCGGTGGCTCCCGCCGGCGGTGGCTGCATCACCGGCGCTGCCGGCGGCGGTGGATTCATCGACTTGGCCGGAATGGCACCGAACGACGGCGCCAGGGTCCCGGTGGCTGGCAGTGGCAGCGGCGGCAACTCCAGCTTCACGGCCGTGGCACCCTGCGCCGGGCCGATGGAGGCAGTGCGCAGGCTCACCGACTGCAACACCATGTTTCCGTCCAGCGACGAGCCAACCTCGAACGCGCGTGGCGGCTTGCCATCCACGGCGATCAGCGCCAACCCAGGACTCGGGTCACCCACTGGGGGTGAAACTTTCGGGGCCATCACGCCGATGAGCTTGAAGCGCGAGGCCATTTCGGGTGCCACCGGCACCGACGTGGCGACGGTCGTTGCCGGTGCGGCTCCCAGGAGGCGCGACAGATCGGCACGCTGGGCACCCGCTTCGCCGACCGCCACGGCATAGGGCGGGGTCGAACTGGGTTGCACCACGAGGCGAAGTCCCCAGAACACGATGGTTCCTGCGACCAGGGCCCAGACTACAAACGCACTCAATCTCGCCAACATGCGCGGATTATGATGGACCGGCTTTTGCAACTGCGCCCCGCTTCGAGCGGGGCCGTAACACGATGTCGCTTTCCCTGTCTCGAATTTCTCACCCGCGCGCACCACGCCGCGCCCGCGGCTTCACCCTCATCGAGCTGATGGTGGTGCTGGTGATCATCGGCGTGCTGGCCGCGCTGATCGTGCCCAACGTGCTGGACCGGGCCGATGATGCGCGCGTCACGGCCGCCCGGACCGACGTCAACAACCTCGTCCAGGCCCTCAAGCTCTACCGCCTGGACAACCAGCGCTACCCGAGCAGCGAGCAGGGTCTGCAGGCGCTGGTGACCAAACCGACCGTGGGCGCGATTCCGCCCAACTGGAAGCCCTACCTCGACAAGCTGCCGAACGACCCCTGGGGCCGGCCGTACCAGTACGCGAGCCCCGGGCTCAAGGGCGAGATCGACGTGTTCAGCTTTGGTGCCGACGGCACGCTGGGCGGCGAGGGCAAGGACGCCGAGGTCGGCTCCTGGCAATGAGACGGAGCGCCGCGTGAAACACCGCAGCGCCGGCTTCACGCTGATCGAACTGCTGGTGGTGGTGGTGCTGATCGCCATCGCCAGTGCCGTGGCCAGCCTGGCGCTGCGCGACCCGGCGGCCACCCGCCTCGAGCAGGAAGGCGCGCGCCTCGCCGCCTTGCTGGAAGCGGCACGCGCCGAGGCCCGTGCTTCCGGCCTGGCGGTGCTCTGGGTGCCGCGCGGCAGCGAGTCGGATTCAGCAGGATTTCGATTCGTGGGCCTGCCGGCCACCACCGTGCTGCCCGACCGCTGGCTGAGCGCGGGCGTGAACGCGGAAATCGTCGGCGCCCGCACCGTGGTGCTGGGGCCGGAACCACTGATCGGCGCCCAACGCATCGTGCTGCGTCTCGATGAACAGCGGCTCACGCTCGCCACCGACGGGCTCGGCCCGTTCGTGGTGGCCGACGATCCGGCAGTGGTGGCCCGATGAATCGACACCTGGCAATGCGTCGCTCTCAAGGCTTCACCCTGATCGAAGTGCTGGTCGCGCTGACCATTGTGGCCATCACGCTGGGTGCCGGCATCAAGGCCGCCGGCGCGCTGACGGGCAACGCCCAGCGTCTGGCCGAGGTGAGCGCCGCGCAATGGTGTGCGGACAACCAGCTCGTCGGCCTCAAGCTGTTGCGCCAGTACCCGGGCGTGGGGGACGCAGACTTCCAGTGCGAGCAGCTGGGCTTCACCTACAGCGGCAAGCTGGTGGTGCGCCCCACGCCCAATCCCAACTTCCGGCGCGTCGATGTGCAGGTGGCCAACGAGGCCGGCTCGCCGATCCTGAGCCTGTCCACGGTGCTGGGACGGTACTGATGACACGCCTGCCATCCCACCAACACCGTCGCCCGCGCGGCTTCACCCTGGTGGAAGTGCTGGTGGCGCTGATGGTGCTGGCGCTGATGGCCACCATGGCATGGCAGGGTGTGGACAGCATCGTGCGCACGCGCGACGCCAGCCAGCAGGCGCTCGAGCAGTCGCTGCGGCTGCAGAGCGTGCTGTCGCAGTGGGAGAAGGACCTGGGCGCACTGCAGGAGACCGCGGCCGTGCCCGCACTCAATTTCGACGGCGCCACGCTGCGCCTCACGCGCCGTGCCGAGGGTGGCATGCAGGTGGTGGCCTGGACGCTGCGGCCCGATCCGGCCGGCACCGAGCTGTGGCGCTGGGCGGGCCCGGTCGTGACCGGCAGCGCCGGGCTGCAGGACAGCTGGATGCTGAGCCAGCAATTGCTCGCTGGCGAGGCCGGCCAACTGCGCGCGCTCACCGGCTTGACCGAGTGGCAGCTCTACTATTTCCAGGGCAATGCCTGGAGCAATGCGCAGTCCACCGGCAACTGTCGCTGCGCCGGCCGGTGCTGCCAGCGCGGTGCGCCAGGCGGCACTGCCGTCGGGCGTGCGCATGGTGCTGAGTTTTCTTCCGGGCCGCGGGGTCAGCGGCACGCTCACGCGGGACATCCTGCTCGGCCCATGACCACCCGATCGCTCGTCGCTCCTCGCCAGCCGCACAGGGCACGCCAGCGCGGCGCGGCCCTGCTCACCGCCATGATCATCGTGACGCTGGTGGTGACGCTGGCCGCATCGATGGTGTGGCAGCAGTGGCGCGCGGTGCAGGTGGAAGCGGCCGAGCGCTCGCGCATGCAGTCGGCCTGGATCCTCACCGGCGCGCTCGACTGGGCGCGACTCATCCTGCGTGAAGACGCGCGCTCCAACCGACCCACGGCGCTGACCGAGCCCTGGGCCACGCCGCTGGCGGAGGCGCGCCTGTCCACCTTCCTCGCGCTCGACAAGAGCAATGCCGACGACGCGCCCGATGCCTTCCTCTCGGGAGCGATCACCGACGCGCAGTCGCGATTCAACCTCACGTCCCTGGTCGACCAAGGCAAGCTGTCGCCGGACGCCGTGGCCGCGTTCGAGCGCCTGTGCCAGACGGTGGGCATCTCGGCGGATGCCACGCGTGCGCATCGTGGAAGGCATGCGCGACTCCGCGCGTCGGCACGGCGGACCACCGCAGCCCCGCTGCGCCCGCGCAGCGTCTCCCAGCTCACCTGGCTTGGCGTCGACGAGGACACGGTCCAACGGCTCGCGCCGTATGTGGTCGTGCTGCCTTCGCGGACCACGGTGAACGTCAACACCGCTTCGCGCGAAGTGCTCAGCGCCGATGGTCAAGGGCATGGACCTGGCCACGGCCGAGCGCCTCGTGCAGATGCGTCAGCGCGATCCGTTCAAGACTCTCGCGGCGGTCGAGTCACAGGTGCCGACGCTCGCGCCGCTTGAATGCCCAGCTGGTCTCGACGAACTCGAGCTTCTTCGAGGTGCGCGGGCGACTCCGGCTCGACGACCGCGTGCTGGAGCAGCGATCCCTCATCGAGCGGCGCGGTCTTGACATGCTGGTGCTGCAGCGCGACTTTGTATCGAGCCGCGAGGCCACCGGCTCCTGAACACCGCCAGGCACATGTAACAGACCGGCCTGAGATGAGCTAAGTTGTTGATTTGTTAAGGCTTGTAGATTGCGGGTGCCTACAATGCCCGCAGCTTCGGCACCGTTCCCATGTCCACTCTCGTCATCGCCATTCCTGCCCGCCAACGCCTGCGCTCGCGCACGCCGGGCAGCGCTGCGGCCCCGGGCTCCACCCGCAGTACCGAGTACGCCTACGCCACCAGCCGCGACGGCTGGGTGGTCGAGTCTCAGGGCGCGTGCGCGGCAGCGCTGTTGCCCAAGGCCGCCAGCACCGTGGCCGTGATCGCCGATGCCGACGTGAGCTGGCACCGCATCACCTTGCCCAAGGCACCCGCGGCACGCCTGCGCGCCGCGCTGGTCGGTGTGCTGGAAGAAGCACTGCTCGAAGACACCGAAGCCGTGCACCTGGCTGTGGCACCTGGCGCCGTGGCCGGGCAGCCGACCTGGGTGGCGGCCGATCGACCGCGCCTGGCTGCAGGGCGAGCTGTCGCTGCTCGAGAAGGCCGATGTCTTCGTCGATCGCGTGGTGCCCAGCTCCTGGCCCGACGACCCGCCCAGTGGCCACTTCGAACCCGGCGCCGGCGACGACTCCGGCTCGCCAGACAACGTGGTGCTGCACTGGTCGCATCCGGCGGGGGTGGCCGGCGTGCGCCTGCAAGGCGGGCTGGCGCGGGCGCTGATTCCCCGCCCGGCGCCTGCCGGCACACGCTGGAGCGCCGCTCCCGGCGCTGCGCAGGTGGCCGAGCAGTGGCTGGGCACGCCGGTCAATGTCATGTCCACCGCGGAACGTGGCCTGCAAGCCGCGCGCAGCCTCTGGAACCTGCGCCAGTTCGATCTGGCCCAGCGCACCCGTGGCTCGCGTGCCCTGCGTGACGGGCTGCGGCGCCTGGCGACGCCGCAGTGGCGTCCGTTTCGCATCGGGGTGGCGGCGCTGGTGGTGGCCCAGATCGCCGGCCTGAACCTCTGGGCCTGGAACCAGACCGCGGCCATCGACGCGCAAGAAGCGCGCGCTTCAGACCGTCGCGAAGACCGCCTTCCCACGGGTGAGCGAGCTCGACATCCAGCGCGACGCCGCCGCCGTGGTGCAGCGCGAAGTGCAGAACCTGCGCACCGCGGCCGGCAAGCCCGGCGACAACGACCTCGAAACGCTGATGCAGGCGGCGGCGTCCGCCTGGCCCGCCGATCGGCCGCCGGTGGACAACCTTCGCTTCGAGTCGGGACGGTTGATCCTCACGGCCTCGGGCTGGACTGAAGCGCAGATCGCCCAGTTCCGCAGCGTGCTGCGGCCGGCTGGCTGGCAGGTGGAAGCCGCAGACGGTCGCCTCACGCTGAGCCGTGTCCGTCCTGGAGCTCGATCGTGAACGCTCGCACCTTGACCTTGCCGCCGGGAGTGCTTGCGCTGCGCCAGCGCGCCACCGACTACTGGCGCAGCCGCGCCCCGCGCGAACGCCTGGCGCTGGGCGTGGTCGGCGCCTTCCTGGCCGTGGTGCTGGTGTGGCTGCTGTTCGTGCAACCGGCCTGGCGCGTGGCCCGCGACGCGCCGGCCCAGCTCGACCGGCTGGAGGGCGAGTTGCAGCAGATGCAGCGTCTGGCCGCCGAAAGCCAGACCTTGCGCAGCGCGGTGCCCGTGCCGCAGGCGCAGGCTGCGGCCGCCGTGCGTGCCGCCACGGAACGGCTGGCCGACAAGGCGCGCCTGTCGCTCCAGGGCGACCGCGCCTCGGTGACCTTCAATGGCGTCAGTGCCGAGGCGTTGAGGGGCTGGCTGCTCGAGGTTCGCAGCGCCGCGCGCGCCCGGCCCGCCGAGGCCCAGCTCACCCGCGGCCCGCTGGGCTTCAGCGGCACGCTCGGTGCTGAGCCTGGGGACCAATCCATGATGGCCAAGCGCCGCAAGCTGCGTCCCTGGTCGAACACCGCCTCGATGAGCGGCTGGGCGGAGTCGACCTACGCCGAGCTGTCGTGGGACAAGGCCCGCAGCGCCGCGCAGCCGCTGGGCGATGTTCGGCATCGTCATCGGCGTGCTGGTCGCGCTGGTCGTCTTCGCCCCGGCCGCGTGGCTGGCGCGCGCCGTGGCATCGGCCACCAAGGGCCATGCTGCTGCTGGCCGATGCCCGAGGCACGGTCTGGTCGGGCAGCGCCGTGGCGGTGCTCACCGGCGGCGAGGGCAGCCGCGACGCGAGCGCACTGCCCGGACGCATCGAATGGACGCTCGGCGTGGCGCGGGCTCGCCTCGAACTCCAGGCACGCCATGCGTGCTGCCTGAACGGTGCGCCGCGGCTGCGCCTGCAGCCCGGGCTCGGCCGCGTCGCGGTCACGCTCGCGCCCGGCACCGACTGGATCGGCCAATGGCCCACCGCCTGGCTCGGCGGCCTGGGCACGCCCTGGAACACGCTGCAGCTCGGTGGCACCTTGCGCCTGGTCTCGCCCGGTCTCACCCTCGAATCGGTGCAGGGGCGCTGGAGCGTGTCGGGCCAGGCCGACCTCGAACTGCTCGACGTGTCTTCGCGCGTCTCGACGCTGGACACCCTTGGCAGCTACCGACTCACCCTGACCGGCGATCCGCCGCCGGCACCTCGCAGCTCACCCTCAAGACGCAGCAGGGACCGCTGCAGCTCACGGGCGATGGCAGCATCGGGCCGGGCGGCGTGCGCTTTCGCGGCGAAGCCCGCGCGGGCGAAGGGGACGAGGCGGCACTCTCGAACCTGCTGAACATCATCGGACGGCGCGACGGCGCCCGCTCCGTCATTTCGATCGGATGAGCATGAAGCCACTCCTGCCCGCTGGGCACTCCTCGCCGCGCAAGCGACCCGCCGCCCTCGCGGCGGTGCTGCTGTGCGCCGCCCTGCTGCCGCCGCCGATGGCGCTGCGCCCAGAACAAGGACAACCGCGCCCGCACCAACCGCTTCGCGGGCGAGCCGGTGACGCTGAACTTCGTCAACGCCGAGATCGAAGGCGTGGCCCGCGCCATGGGCGCGATCCTCAAGCAGCAGTTCGTCGTCGACCCGCGCGTGAAGGGCACGATCACGCTCTACAGCGAAAGCCCGCTCGCGCCGCGCGAGGCCTACCTCAACTTCCTGGCGGCGCTGCGCGGCCTGGGCTTCACCGTCGTCGAAGTGGGCGGCCTGTTCAAGGTGGTGCCCGAGGCCGATGCCAAGCTGCAGTCCGGCACGGTGGCGATCGGCCAGACCAACCGCAGCGGCGACCAGATCCTCACGCAGATCTTCCGGCTCAACCACGAGAACGCCAACAACCTGGTGCCGGTGCTGCGGCCGCTGATCAGCCCCAACAACACCATCAACGCGAACGCCGGCAACAACTCGCTGGTCATCACCGACTACGCCGACAACCTGCAGCGCATCGGTCAAGCATCATCGCGGCGATGGACGTGCCGGCCGCGGGCGATGTCGAGGTCATCCCCATCGCAGTACGGCGTGGCTTCCGACATCGCCGCGCTGGTGCAACGCCTGACCGATTCGTCCGGCGCTGCAGAACGCCCCGGGCGCCGCGCCGACGGTGGCGGCGCTCCAGTGCCACGATCATGGTCGAGCCGCGCAGCAACGCCCTGCTGGTGCGGGCCGCCAGCCCCGCGCAAGCTGGCTGAGCATCCGCGCCCTGGTCGAGCCAAGCTGGACCAGCCGCCGCAGGGCGCGGCCGCTACGGGCAACATGTGGGTCGTCCACCTGAAGAACGCCGACGCGGCCAAGCTCGCCACCGTGCTGCGCGCTGCGTTCAACCCAAGCAGCAGTGGCAGCGGCGGCGGCTCGAGCAGTGCCACACCGGCCACGCCGAGCACGCCGCAGGCGGCCACCAACGCCACGGGCGCCTCGCCGCAGGCCACCGCGCCGGTGAGCGCCGAGCGCATCGGCCGTCGACCGGCGGCTTCATCCAGGCGGACCCGTCGACCAACTCGCTGATCATCACCGGCCCCGAACCGCTGTACCGCCAGGTGCGCGCCATGATCGATCAGCTCGACTCGCGCCGCGCGCAGGTCTACATCGAAAGCATGATCGTCGAGGTCTCGGGCGACGAACGCCGCCGACTTCGGCTTCCAGTGGCAGGGCCTGATCGGCAACAGCGGCGACAAGCAACCGGCGTGGGCGTCGGCACCAACTTCGGCGCCGGCACGCGGCAACATCATCGGCATCGACAGGCCAGCGCCGGCCGGCGGCGCGCGGCCTGGCGCTCGGCGAAGGCTTGAACATCGGCCTGGTCACGCAACTTCGGCGGCACCTACGCGCTGGCGGCGATCGCGCGCATGCTGCAGAGCCAGACCAACACCAACATCGTCTCGACGCCGAACCTGATCACGCTCGACAACGAAGAGGCCAAGATCATCGTCGGCAGCAACGTGCCCTTCGTCACCGGCCAGTTCACCAACACCGGCACCGGCCACGACCAGCCCGTTCCAGACCATCGAGCGCAAGGACGTCGGCATCACGCTGCGCATCAAGCCGCAGATCGGCGAAGGCGGCACGGTGCGCATGACGATCTTCCAGGAGTCCTCGAGCGTGAGCGACACGGTCGCGCCCGGCACCAGCAACGCCGGCCCGTCGACCAACAAGCGCTCGATCGAGTCGACGCGTGGTCGTCGACGACGGCGCGATCCTCGTGCTCGGCGGCCTGATCGAGGACCGGTTCACCGAGAACAAGACCAAGGTGCCGCTGCTCGGCGACATCCCGTGCATCGGCGCGCTGTTCCGCAGCGAAAGCCGCACCAAGACGCGCACCAACCTGATGGTCTTCCTGCGGCCCGTCGATCATGCGCGACGCCGAGACGCTCGCAAGCATCTCGCTCGACCGCTACGACCTGATCCGCGGCCAGCAGAAGGACGCGCAGCCGACGCCGAGCATGGTGCTGCCGATCAACGAGTCGCCGGTGCTGCCGCCGCAGCGCGCGCCGGATCGAGCCGACCACGCCGCCGCTGGCGTGCCGCCGCGCCGCGGCCTCGGCGCCCAGCAACTGAGGAGCCGCACCATGGGCGCGCGCCACCCCCTTCCCTACGCCTTCGCCAAGGCGCACACGCTGCTGCTCGAGGACGACGGCGAGCGCCTCGTGCTGTGGGCGCCGGAGTCGGTGCCGCTGACCGGCGCTGTCCGAGGTGCTGCGGCGTCTACGACGTCGACGCGCTGGAGCGCGAAGCCGCGGCCACGCTGGCCAGCCGCATCGCCGCGGCCTATGCCGGCGGCGAGTCGAGCGCGGCCACGGTGATCGGCGAGGTGGAGAGCGCGGTCGACCTGTCGCGCATGATGCAGGACCTGCCCGCGGTCGAAGACCTGCTCGAGGCCGGCACCGACGCGCCGATCATCCGCATGCTCAACGCGCTGCTCACGCAGGCCGCGAAGGACGGCGCCAGCGACATCCACATCGAGCCCTACGAGCGCAGCTCGGCGGTGCGCTTCCGCGTCGACGGCACGCTGCGCGAGGTGGTGCAGCCCAACAAGGCGCTGCACGCCGCGCTGATCTCGCGCCTGAAGATCATGGCCGAGCTCGACATCGCCGAGAAGCGCCTGCCGCAGGACGGCCGCATCTCGCTGCGCATCGGCGGCCGCGCGGTCGACGTGCGCGTGTCCACCCTGCCCTCGGCGCACGGCGAGCGCGCCGTGCTGCGCCTGCTCGACAAGGGCGAGGCGAAGTTCTCGCTCGAGTCGCCTGGGCATGGACGGCGACGTGCTGACGCCGCTTCGACAAGCTGATCCAGCAGCCGCACGGCATCGTGCTCGTCACCGGCCCGACCGGCTCGGGCAAGACGACCACGCTGTACGCCGCGCTCGGCCGCGTCGACACGGCAACGACCAACGTGCTGACGGTGGAAGACCCGGTCGAATACGAACTCGCCGGCATCGGCCAGACCCAGGTCAACCCGAAGATCGACCTCACCTTCGCGAAGGCGCTGCGCGCCATCCTGCGCCAGGACCCGGACGTCATCATGATCGGCGAGATCCGCGACTACGAGACCGCGCAGATCGCGATCCAGGCCTCGCTCACCGGCCACCTGGTGCTGGCCACGCTGCACACCAACGACGCGCCGAGCGCGGTCACGCGGCTGACCGACATGGGCGTCGAGCCCTTCCTGCTGCAGCTCATCGCTGCTGGGCGTGCTGGCGCAGCGGCTGGTGCGCAAGCTGTGCCCGGACTGCAAGAAGGCCGATGACGCGCGGCCGCTACCACCCGGTGGGCTGCGCCGACTGCGGCATGACGGGCTACAAGGGCCGCACCGGCGTCTACGAGCTGATGGTGGCCGACGAGCAAGGTGCGCGCGCTGATCCACAGCCGCGCCGCCGAGATCGCAGCTGTTCGTCGCCGCCGAGGCCGCCGGCCTGCGCTCGATGCGCGAGGACGGCGAGCGCCTGGTCGACGAGGGCGTGACCTCTGCCGAAGAAGTCATGCGCGTGACCCGTGAATGAACCGCGAATGAGCCGCTGAGACCGCCGCATGCCCGCGTATCCGATTCGAAGCCCTGGACGCCGGCGGCAAGAGCAGCACCGGCCTGCTCGAGGCCGACAACGCCAAGGCCGCGCGCGCGCAGCTGCGCGCGCAGGCGCTGGTGCCGCTCGACGTCACGCATGGTCGGCGCCGCAGGCACGCAAGGTCCGGGCCTGCGCTTCAAGCGCCGGGTGTTCAACGCCACCGGCCTCACGGTGTGGACGCGCCAGCTCGCCGGCCTGGTGGGCTCCGGGCCTGCCGCTCGAGCGCGCGCTGACCGCGCTGGGCGACGAGGCCGAAGACGGCCGCCAGCGCGAGCTGGTCGCCCACCTGCGCAGCGAGGTCAACTCGGGCTCGCACATTCGCGCGGGCGCTCGCCACCGCGCCGCGCGAGTTCGACGACGTCTACCGCGGCGTCGTCGCCGCCGGCGAGCAAAGCGGCGCGCTCGGGCCAGGTGCTCGAGCGCCTGGCCGACGACCTGGAAGAGCGCCAGGAGCTGCGCGGCAAGCTCATCGGCGCCACGCTCTACCCGGCCATCGTCTCGCTGATCGCGGTGGTGATCGTGGTCTTTCTGGTCACCTACGTCGTGCCGCAGGTGGCCTCGGTGTTCACCAGTTCCAAGCGGGCGCTGCCTGCGCTCACGGTGGCGATGCTGGCGATCAGCGGCTTCCTGCGCAGCTGGGGCTGGCTGCTGCTTCTGGGCATTGCCGCGGGCGTGGGCACGCTGCTCGTCATGCTGCGCAACGAGGCCTTCCGCGAGAGCTTCGATGCGGCCTGGCTCGGCCTGCCGCTGATCGGACGGCTCTCGCGCGGCTACAACGCGGCGCGCTTTGCCGGCACGCTGGCGATGCTGGCGGGTGCGGGCGTGCCCATCCTGAAGGCGCTGCAGGCGGCTGCGGAAACGCTCTCCAACCGCGCGATGCGCGCCGACGCGATGGATGCGCTGGTGCAGGTGCGCGAAGGCGCGCCGCTGGCCTCGGCACTGGCCGGCAAGAAGCGCTTTCCCGGGCTGCTGGCGATGTTCTCTCGCCTGGGCGAGCAGACCGGCCAGCTGCCCCTGATGCTGGAGCGCGCCGCGCGCCAGCTCGGCGCGGAGGTGCAGCGGCGCGCCATGCAGATGGCCACCATCCTCGAGCCGCTGCTGATCGTGGCGATGGGTGGCGTGGTGATGCTGATCGTGCTGGCCGTGCTGCTGCCGATCATCCAGCTCAACACCTGGGTGAAGTAGGCAGCTCGCGCGGCGGCGCGAAATGCCGACTGCGTCACGCGGCCTCTGAACATTGGCACACTTCATGCACGCAACTACCCCAGGATTGGGGCTTTGATTCCCGGGCCACTTGATGGCACGCTCTGCTTCAATCTTCTGGTGAGTGTTCGATGGCGGTTGATGGCTTTGGAGGTTTCATGAGTGCATCCAACGACCTGGTCACCCTGCAGCGCGGCGGCATCCCGATCGCCCACATGCGCAACGTCTACCGCGTCGGTGACGTCGAGCGGCGCCTGACCAAGCTGCCCCCCAAGGAGCACGAAGGCCTGCGCTCCACCTACGAGCGCATGATCGAGAAAGGCCCGGAGCGCTTCCAGGTCAAGCCGTCCGGCCTGCCGGTCATGGACCACCTCTACGACGACCTGCCCAACTTCGCCGACGTGCTCGACGACGTCAAGCGCCAGCTCGCACTGTGCGAAGACAGCCGTGATGCGCTCGAGATCACGCCGCTGCTGCTGCTCGGTCCTCCGGGCGTGGGAAAGACGCACTTCGCCCGCGCGCTGTCGCACCTTCTCGGCACCGGCATGGGCTTCATCTCGATGAGTTCCATGACTGCCGGCTGGGTGCTTTCCGGTGCCTCCAGCCAGTGGAAGGGCGCACGCCCCGGCAAGGTGTTCGAGACCCTGGTCGACGGCCAGTACGCCAACCCGGTGATGGTGGTGGACGAGATCGACAAGGCGGGCGGCGAGCACGCCTACGACCCGCTGGGCGCGCTCTACAGCCTGCTCGAACACGACACCGCGCAGACCTTCACCGACGAGTTCGCCGAAGTGCCCATCGACGCCAGCCAGCTCATCTGGGTGGCCACGGCCAATGATGCGCGGGGCATTCCCGACCCCATCCTCAATCGCATGAACGTCTACGAGGTGCAGGCACCCGACCACGAGGCCGCGCGCCGCATCGCCGCCAAGCTGTACGCCAGCATCCGCGCCGAGCACGACTGGGGCCGTCGCTTCGAGGCCGACCCCCGCAGCGACGTGCTGGACTGCCTGGCCGAACTGGCGCCGCGGGAAATGCGCCGCATCGTGGATGACCGCGTTCGGCAACGCCAAGCTCGACAAGCGCGATCACATCCTGCCGCGTGACCTGCCCGAGCCGGGCGGTCGGCGCTCGCCCATCGGCTTCGTCCAGTAGGCGACTGGCTGCGCTGCGGCCGGCCGGGCATCGGCGGCCGAGCCGCTCACGAGCTCGGCCTTAAGATCGGTCCATGCCTGTTTCACTCGACGGCCAGCTGGTCGTCGCCATCTCTTCGCGTGCCCTGTTCGACTTCGAGGAGGAAAACCGACTCTTCGAAGCCAGCGATGATCGCGCCTACATGTCGCTGCAGCTCGAACGGCTGGATCGGGCGGCCAAAGCGGGCGTGGCGTTCTCGCTGGTCAACAAACTGCTCGCCTTCAACACGCCGGGGACGCCGCGCGTGGAAGTGGTGATCCTGTCGCGCAACGACCCGGTGTCGGGCATGCGGGTGTTCCGCTCGGCCCAGCACTACGGCCTGCCGATTCAGCGTGGCGTGTTCACCCGCGGCGAGTCGCCCTGGCGCTACCTCAAGCCGCTGAACGCGAACCTGTTCCTGTCGACCAACGAGGCCGATGTGCGCTCGGCCCTGGGCGCCGGTGTGCCGGCAGCGCGCGTGTATCCGCATTCCGCGCGCGCGTCCGATGCACACCCGAACGAAGTTCGCATCGCCTTCGACGGCGACGCGGTGCTGTTCTCCGATGAAGCCGAGCGCGTGTTCCAGAACGCGGGGCTCGATGCCTTCCAGAGCCATGAGCGCGAGCGCGCGGCCACGCCGCTGGCCGCCGGTCCGTTCAAGCCCCTGCTCGAGGCCTTGCAACGCCTGCAGCAGGAGCCTGCGGGCCAGATGCGCATCCGCACGGCGCTGGTCACGGCGCGCAGCGCGCCGGCGCACGAGCGTGCGATCCGCACGTTGATGGACTGGCACATCGATGTCGACGAGGCGATGTTCCTCGGCGGCCTGCCCAAGGGTGAATTCCTGCGGGAGTTCGAGCCGGACTTCTTTTTCGATGACCAGACGGGTCACATCGAGAACGCGGCGCCGCACGTGCCCGCCGGCCATGTGGCGTCGGGCGTGGTCAACGGCTAGGGCCCAGCGCCAGACCCGACCCTCCAGGAGCAGACCCCAGGGTCAGCCCAGAAAGCGGGTGGCCAGGCGTTCGATCAACGGCCGGCGATCCCAGGCCTGACAGGCCCGCTCGGCAAAGTCGCGACCGCGATCGTTGAGCCGGAAGTACTGGATGTGCTCGAAGCCATTGGGGTTGTCGAACTCGTCGATCAGCGCGTACTCCTGGAGCGGCCGGAAGGCCGACTGCACGATGCCGCCGTCGATCGAGCAGCCGCCCCAGCTCTCGCAGGCGCGCACCAGCACATGGCCGCGGCGCAAGGCTCGCAGGGCATCGACGAATTCGCCACGGTTCGGGATGAGGGTCGGATCGGGCATGGCACACCTTCAACAGATCGAACGATGACCACCATCTTCGGCCGCGGTGAGAAGCGATAGCGAACGAATAGGTGCTGGAACCCAGCTCAATCTCGTCGCAAACGCACACCCCGTGCAACCGTTCACGCTGTCTGATGCACGTGCCGACGCAAGGCCTGCAGATCGAGCACGCGCAGGCCACCATATTCGATGCGGATGAGGCCTTCGTCCTGCAGTGACTTCAGCGCTTCGTTCACGCGCTGGCGCGACAGGCCCACGAGGTAGGCCAACTCCTGCTGGGTGATGCGCAGCAAGGTGCCCACGCCCGGGTAGAGCACGGGGTGGAACAGCGCTGCCAGATTGCGCGCCACGCGGGTGTCCGGATCGTTGAGCCGATCGATCTCCCGTGCTGCGATGAACTGCCCCAGGCGCTCGTTGAGCTGGTTCATCACATAGCGGTTGAAGGGGATGCTGCGCTCCAGCAGCCACTCGAAGGTGTCGATGTCCAACCCCGCCACCACACTCGGGCGCAGCGGCTCGATGTTGTAGCGGTAGATCTCGCGCTTGAGCAGCGTGCCCTCGCCGAACCACCCGCCCGGCGGCACGCCGGTGAAGGTGACGGCAAAGCCGAGCGAGCTGTCGTTGCTCATCTTGAGCAGGCCGTCGAGCAGGCCGAACCAGAAGTTCGCCTGGCGCCCGATCTTGCAGACGAAGTCCCCCGGCGCCGCCTCGACCACCTGCAGCGCAGCGATCACTCGCTTGCGCTCGACTGGCTCCAACAGGCCCACCCAGGGCACCATGGCCAGCTCGTCGGTCCGGGGGGGGCGTGCCCGCTGCCGCAGTGGAGGCAGGCGGGATCCAGCGGCGTCGGTGGTGGTCTCCATGGGCTCCGATCTTGACGATGGGCTGACAGACGCCCCCGGGGAAACTCCCCTCCGGTCTGTCCCTAGGATTGTCGTCAGAACGACAACTCGGCGTCAAACTTGTTTCTACGATCCGGCCCAACGACAGGAGACAAGCGGTGCAGACAACGTTTCCGCGCCTGATGCTCGAACACGCACAGCGGCGCCCCTCGGCGCCCGCATTGCGCGAGAAGGTCTACGGCATCTGGCAGACGCTGAACTGGGCAGACCTCGCGGTGATGGTGCGCGAGCTCGCCTCCGGCCTGGCCGCTGCCGGGTTGAAACGCGATGACCACATCGTCGTGGTGGGAGACAACCGTCCGCGCCTGTACGCATCCATGCTCGCCGCACAGTCGCTCGGCGCCGTGCCGATCCCGCTGTACCAGGATGCGGCGTCCACCGAGTTCGTCTTCCCGATCGTCAACGCCGAGGTCGGCTTTGCGATCGTCGAGGACCAGGAGCAGGTCGACAAGCTGCTCGAGATTCGCGATCGCTGCCCTGGCCTCACGCGGATCTGGTTTGACGATCCGCGCGGTCTGCGCAACTACAGCGAACCCGGGCTCGCGCTCGATGGACTCGCTGGTCGAGGCCGGTCGGGCCCTGGAACGGTCGACACCCGGCTTCTTTGACGCCGAACTGGCCAAGGGCGCACCCGACGACGTGGCGGCGATGTTCTTCACCTCCGGCACCACGGGCAACCCGAAAGGCGTGGTGCACACGCACCGCACGCTGCTGGACCGGGCCAAGGCCGGGGCCGACTTCGACAAGCTGACCGAGCGGGAAGAAGTGCTGGCCTACCTGCCGCCCGCGTGGATCGGCCAGAACATCTTCAGCTACGCGCAGTGGCTCGCCTGTGGCTACGTGGTCAACTGCCCCGAATCGGCGGCCACGGTGACGATCGATCTGAAGGAGATCGGTCCCACCTACTACTTCGCTCCTCCGCGGGTGTTCGAGGGGCTGCTCACCAGCGTGATGATCCGCATGGAAGACGCGAGCACGATCAAGCGCAAGCTGTTCCATCACTACATGGGCCTGGCCCGCAAGGTGGGCCCGGCGCTGATGGACGGCAAGCCGGTGGGTATGCTCGACAAGCTCAGCTATGCGCTGGGCAACCTCTTCATCTACGGGCCCTTGCGCAACACGCTCGGCCTGTCGCGCGTGCGGGTGGCGTACACCGCCGGCGAGGCGATCGGTCCGGACCTGTTCACGTTCTATCGCTCGATCGGCATCAACCTCAAGCAGCTCTACGGCTCCACCGAAACCGCGGTGTTCGTGTGCCTGCAGCCGGACCACGAGGCCAAAGCCGACACCGTCGGTGTGCCGATTGCCGGTGTGGAGATCCGGCTCACCGACAGCGGCGAGATCCTCATCAAGTCGCCAGGGCTGCTCAAGGAGTACTACAAGAACCCCGCCGCCACCGCCGAGGTGCTGACCGCCGACGGCTGGTACCACACCGGGGACGCAGGCTTCCTCGATGCCGGTGGCCACCTCAAGATCATCGACCGCGCCAAGGACGTGGGGCGCATCATGGGAGGCGCCAACGACGGCGCCATGTTCGCGCCCAAGTACGTGGAGAACAAGCTCAAGTTCTTCCCCTTCATCAAGGAGGCGGTGGCCTTCGGTGACAAGCGCGAGAAGGTCTGCGCCTTCGTCAACATCGACTTCGAGGCCGTGGGCAACTGGGCCGAGCGGCGCAACCTGCCGTACGCCGGATACACCGACCTGGCGAGCAAGAAGGAAGTCCTGGAGCTGGTGCGCGAATGCGTTGAGAAGGTCAATGCCGACCTGGCCGCCGACACCATGCTGGCCGGCAGCCAGATCAGCCGCTTCCTGGTGCTGCACAAGGAGCTCGACGCGGATGACGGCGAAATGACGCGCACCCGCAAGGTCAAGCGTGGCTACATCGCCGACAAGTACCAGGTCCTCGTCGATGCCCTCTACGGTGGCCGAACCGAGCAGTTCATCGAGACCGCGGTCAAGTTCGAGGACGGTCGCTCGGGCAGCGTGAGCGCCACCCTTCCCATCGTCGACGCCAAGACCTTCTCCAGCGTGAAGGCGGCCGCATGAGCGAACGCAAGATCGGCGACGTCATCCTCGACGTCAGGAACATCAGCCTGCGCTTTGGCGGCGTGAAGGCGCTGACCGACATCAGCTTCGACGTGCGCGAGCACGAGGTGCGCGCCATCATCGGCCCCAACGGCGCCGGCAAGAGCAGCATGCTCAACTGCATCAACGGGGTCTACAGCCCTCAGGAAGGCAGCATCACCTTCCGTGGCAAGACCTTCAGCCACATGAACAGCCGTCAGGTGGCCGAGATGGGCGTGGCACGCACGTTCCAGAACCTGGCCCTCTTCAAGGGCATGAGCGTCATCGACAACATCATGTCGGGCCGCAACCTGCGCATGAAGTCCAACATCTTCCAGCAGGCGATCCGCTGGGGCGCCGCCGAGCGGGAGGAGACTGCGCACCGCGAGTTCGTCGAGAAGATCATCGACTTTCTGGAGATCCAGGCCTACCGCAAGACGCCGGTGGGCCGGCTTCCGTACGGCCTGCAAAAGCGCGTGGATCTGGGCCGCGCCCTGGCCATGGAGCCGCAGGTGCTGCTGCTGGACGAACCCATGGCGGGCATGAACGTCGAGGAGAAGCAGGACATGAGCCGCTTCATCCTGGACGTGAACGACGAGTACGGCACGACCATCGTGCTGATCGAGCACGACATGGGCGTGGTGATGGACATCTCGGACCGGGTGGTGGTGCTGGACTACGGCAAGAAGATCGGCGACGGCACGCCTGGCGAGGTGCGCGCGAATCCGGAAGTCATCAGCGCGTACCTCGGTACGAGCCACTGAGCGAGCACACGATGGGACCGTTTCTCGAGACACTCTTCGGCGGCCTGATGACGGGCATGCTGTATTCGCTGGTGGCGCTCGGCTTCGTGCTGATCTTCAAGGCCAGCGGCGTGTTCAACTTTGCCCAAGGCGCGATGGTGCTGTTCGCTGCACTGGCCATGGCGCGCTTCTCGGAGTGGTTTCCGGCGCTGCTCGGTTTCGACAGCAAGCTGATGGCCAACCTGCTCGCGTTCGTGGCGGCCATGGTGGTGATGGTGGCGGTGGCCTGGCTCATCGAGCGCCTGGTGCTGGGCAAGCTGGTCAACCAGGAAGGCATCACCCTGTTGATGGCGACGCTGGGCATCACCTATTTCCTCGACGGCTTCGGCCAGACGCTGTTCGGCAGCGACATCTACAAGATCGACATCGGACTGCCCAAGGACCCGATCTTCCTGTTCGAGAGCACCTTCCAGGGCGGCATCCTCATCAACAAGGAAGACCTCTACGCGGCCGGCATCGCCGCCGCGCTCGTGATTGCGCTGAGCCTGTTCTTCCAGAAGACGCCCACCGGGCGCGCGCTGCGGGCCGTGGCCGATGACCACCAGGCAGCGCAGAGCATTGGCATTCCGCTGTCACGGGTGTGGGTGATCGTCTGGAGCGTCGCGGGCTTCGTGGCGCTGGTGGCCGGAATGATCTGGGGCAGCAAGCTCGGCGTGCAGTTCTCGCTGAGCGTGCTGGCGCTCAAGGCCCTGCCGGTGGTCATCCTCGGCGGCTTGACCAGCGTGCCCGGCGCCATCATCGGCGGCCTGATCATCGGCGTGGGCGAAAAGCTGTCCGAGGTCTACATCGGCAGCCAGATCGGCGGTGGCATCGAGATCTGGTTCGGCTACGTGCTGGTGCTGTTCGTGCTGCTGGTGCGCCCGCAGGGGCTGTTCGGCGAAAAGATCATCGACCGCGTCTGAGCACCGAAGGAACAAGCACATGCTCTACCGCGAAAACGGCCAGTTCAAGACCTCCTACCGCAGCGACAGCCAGGTCTTCCCGATTGCACAGGACCGCTTCGTCATCTGGCTGCTCGTGGCCATCGCCGCCGTGGGTGTGCCGCTGGTGGTCGACGAGTACATGTTCCGGGCGATCCTGATCCCTTTCCTGATCCTGAGCCTGGCTGCGCTGGGCCTGAACATCCTCGTCGGCTACTGCGGGCAGATCAGTCTGGGAACGGGCGCGTTCATGGCCGTCGGCGCGTACGCGGCCTACAACTTCTACGTGCGCATCGACGGCATGCCGCTGCTGGTCGCCCTGCTGGCGGGAGGCGCCTGCGCCACCGTGGTCGGTGTGCTGTTCGGCATTCCCAGCCTGCGCATCAAGGGGCTGTACCTGGCCGTGGCCACGCTGGCAGCGCAGTTCTTCTGCGACTGGGCCTTCCTTCGCATCAAGTGGTTCACCAACAACACGGCGTCCGGGTCGGTGAGCGTGAGCAACTTGAACGTGTTCGGCATCTCCATCGACACGCCTCACGAGAAGTACCTGCTGTGCCTGGGCATCCTGGTGGTGTTCGCCATGGCCGCCAAGAACCTGGTGCGCAGCCACATCGGCCGGGAGTGGATGGCGATCCGCGACATGGACGTGGCGGCCGCCGTCATCGGCATCCGGCCGGTGTACGCCAAGCTCACGGCCTTCGCAGTGAGCAGCTTCATCGTCGGCGTGGCCGGCGCCCTGTGGGGCTTTGTTCACCTGGGCAGCTGGGAACCCGCCGCGTTCAGCATCGACCGCAGCTTCCAGTTGCTGTTCATGATCATCATCGGCGGCCTGGGTTCGATCATGGGCAGCTTCTTCGGTGCGGCGTTCATCGTGATCCTGCCGGTGTTTCTGAACCAGGCGCTGCCCGCGCTCGGCTCGCTGGTCGGCGTCACGATCAGCACCGCCGCCGTGGCCCACACCGAGCTGATGATCTTTGGCGCGCTGATCGTGTTCTTCCTCATCGTCGAGCCACATGGCCTGGCACGACTGTGGTCCACGGCCAAGGAAAAGCTCCGGCTCTGGCCGTTCCCGCATTGATGGAAGCACCGGAGCACGCCATGCAGGTTTCGGATGGCCGACGGGCCGCTCGATTGACTCGGCACTGACGAGTGCCATTGAAGACGATCCACCTCTGGAGGCAGACATGAAGTTCAAGACCCTGGCACTGGGCGCCGCATTGACGGTTGCTGCAGCGAGTTCCTTGCTGACTTCGACGCTCGCGTTCGCGCAAGCCAAGGAGCAGTTCTTCCCTGTGCTGGTGTACCGCACCGGCGCCTATGCACCCAATGGCGTGCCGTTCGCCAACGGCTATGTCGACTACCTCAAGCTGGTGAACGCCAAGGGCGGCATCAACGGCGTGAAGGTCAGCTTCGAGGAGTGCGAGACCGGCTACGCCACCGACCGTGGCGTGGAATGCTACGAGCGTCTGAAGGGCAAGAACGGCGGCGCCACGGTGTTCCAGCCGCTGTCCACCGGTATCACGTTCGCGCTGACCGAGAAGGCGCCAGGTGACAAGATTCCGCTGATCACGGGCGGCTACGGCCGCAGCGAAAGCACCGACGGCAACGTCTTCAAGTGGAACTTCCCGCTGACCGGCACCTACTGGGACGCGGCGGACATCCTGCTGCAGCACATCTCCAAGAAGGAAGGCGGCTGGGACAAGCTCAAAGGCAAGAAGATCGCGCTGGTCTACCACGACAGCCCCTTCGGCAAGGAGCCGATCCCACTGCTGGTGGAGCGCAGCAAGATGCACGGCTTCGACCTGCAACAGCTGCCCGTGACGCACCCGGGCGTCGAGCAGAAGGCCACCTGGCTTCAGATCCGCCAGAACCGTCCCGACTATGTGCTTCTCTGGGGCTGGGGTGTCATGAATTCCACTTCCTTGAAGGAAGCCCAGGCCACCGGCTACCCGCGCGAGAAGATGTACGGCGTGTGGTGGGCTGCCGCCGAGCCGGACGTCAAGGACGTGGGCGACGGCGCGAAGGGCTACAACGGCCTGGCGCTCCAGCACGGCGCCGAACCCAACAGCAAGGTGGTCAAGGACGTGCTCGACCTGGTGCACGCCAAGGGCCAGGGCACGGGGCCGAAAGAGGAAGTGGGCCAGGTGCTGTACATGCGCGGCCTGACCGCGGCCATGCTGGCCGTCGAGGGCGTGAAGCGGGCCCAGGAGCGTTATGGCAAGGGCAAGGTCATGACAGGCGAACAGGCTCGCTGGGGCTATGAGAACCTGGCGCTCGACCAGAAAAAGCTCGACGCCCTGGGCTTCGCCGGCGTGATGCGTCCCATCAGCACGAGCTGTGCCGACCACCGCGGCGCCACCTGGGCACGCATCCACACCTGGGATGGCAAGAAGTGGAACTTCAGCTCCGACTGGTACGAGAGCGACGACGCGATCATCAAGCCGATGATCAAGGCAGCGGCTGACAAGTACGCCGCCGAAAAGAAGATCGAGCGTCGAAGCGCCGCCGACTGCCAGTCTTGACCCACCCCCGGAGCGGCTCACGCCGCTCCTCCTCAAGGGGGCGCCGCCAGCGGCCCGGCCAAGCCGGGTCCGCGGCGGCCACTTGATCGCCACGAGGTTCCAGTGAGCAACATCATCCTGAATGTCAACGGCATCGAGGTCATCTACAACCACGTGATCCTGGTGCTCAAGGGCGTATCGCTGCAGGTGCCCGAAGGCGGCATCGTGGCGCTGCTCGGCGGCAACGGCGCGGGCAAGACGACGACGCTGCGCGCGGTGAGCAACCTGCTGGCCGGCGAGCGTGGCGAGGTCACCAAGGGCAGCATCGAACTGCGCGGCGAGCGCATCGAGAAGCTGTCGACCTCCGACATGGTCGAGCGCGGCGTGATCCAGGTGATGGAAGGCCGGCACTGCTTCGCGCACCTGACCATCGAAGAGAACCTGATGACGGGCGCCTACACCCGCAAGGACGGCAAGGCCGCCGTGGCGCAGACGCTGGACAAGGTCTACAACTACTTCCCGCGGCTCAAGACGCGCCGCACCTCGCAGGCCGCCTACACCTCGGGTGGCGAACAGCAGATGTGCGCCATCGGCCGCGCGCTGATGGCCAACCCGAAGATGGTGCTGCTCGACGAGCCCTCGATGGGCTTGGCACCCCAGATCGTGGAGGAGGTGTTCGAGATCGTGAAGGACCTCAACACGAAGGAAAAGGTCACCTTCCTGCTGGCGGAACAGAACACCAACATCGCCCTGCGCTACTCCGACTACGGCTACATCCTCGAGAACGGTCGCATCGTGATGGATGGCGAGGCCAAGTCGCTTCGCGAGAACGAGGACGTGAAGGAGTTCTACCTTGGCATGGGCGGCGGCGACCGCAAGAGCTTCCGCGACGTGAAGAGCTACAAGCGCCGCAAGCGCTGGCTGGCCTGAGGGTGCCCACGTGAGCGAAGACTTGTTCGTGGTCCCGCCCTTCAAGCCCGATGAGGCGCTGCAGCGCGCCCGGCGCGAGCTGCGCGAGCTGGGCCTGACCGAGCGCGAAGGTCGCTTCGACCGGCGCGGCGTGGCAATCGCGAAGGTCTCGGTGGATGGCGCCGCGCTCAAGGCGTCGATCGTCAAGCGCCCGAGCCGCAGCAGCCCGGAGTGGACCGACAAGACCCTGCGCGACAGCGCAGCGGTGCGCGACTTCGTCGCCGATCTGAAGCAGAAGCTCGCGACCTGGAGCGACCGTGATGACTGAACCCACCCGCGCCCACCACGATGCCCTGGAGACGCGCCCCGCGGCCGAGCGTGAAGCCGCCCTGGTGGCCTCGCTGCCGCGCCAGGTGGCCGCGGCGCAGCGCACCGCCGCCTTCGGCGAGCTGCTGGCGGGCGTTGATGCCGCCAACATCACCAGCCGGGCTGCACTGGCCCGGCTGCCGGTGCTTCGCAAGCACGAGCTGCTCGAGCGGCAAAAGGCACAGCGTGCATCTGCCACGCAATGGGATCCCTTCGGCGGCTTCTCCGCCATCGGCTGGACCGGCCTGCGCGCGCCGCGCGGTGCGAAGCGGGTGTTCCAGTCGCCAGGCCCGATCTACGAACCGGAAGGCGAGGGTCGCGACTACTGGCGCGTCGCCCGCGCCCTGCACGCCGCCGGCTTTTCTGCCGGCGACCTGATCCACAACAGCTTCAGCTACCACCTGACCCCCGCAGGCTCGATGATGGAGACGGGCGCGCATGCATTGGGTTGCACCGTGTTTGCCGGCGGCGTGGGCAACACCGAGCTTCAGTTGCAGGCCATGCAGGAGCTGCGTCCGCACGGCTACTGCGGTACGCCGAGCTTCCTGCGCATCGTGTTCGAGAAGGCCGCGGAAGCCGGCATCACGCTTCCATCGCTCGCGAAGGCGCTGGTCAGCGGCGAGGCCTTCCCGCCCAGCCTGCGCGACTGGCTGGCCGAGCGCGGCGTGCAGGGCTACCAGTGCTATGCCACGGCCGACGTCGGCTTGATCGCCTACGAGACCAGCGCACGGCAAGGACTGGTGCTCGACGAGGGCGTGCTCCTGGAGATCGTGCGACCCGGTACTGGAGACCCGGTGCCCGAAGGCGAAGTCGGTGAAGTGGTGGTCACCGTGCTGCAGGCCGATTACCCGATGGTGCGTTTCGGCACCGGTGATCTGTCGGCGGTGCTCGCCGGCAGCTGTCCTACCGGCCGCACGAACACGCCGCATCAAGGGCTGGCTGGGTCGCGCGGATCAGACCGCCAAGGTGCGCGGCATGTTCGTGCACCCGAGCCAGGTGGCCGAGGTGGCGCGGCGACACCCTGAAGTGCAGCGCGCCCGTCTGGTGGTCGCCGGCGAGATGGCCAACGACTCGATGACGCTGCACATCGAAGTCCCCGGCTCACCCGACGGCCTGGCCGCGCGCATCGCCGAGAGCGTGCGCGAGGTGACCAAGCTGCGCGCCGACGTTCACCTGTGCGCGCCGGGCAGCCTCCCCAACGATGGCAAGGTGATCGAGGACGCCCGCAGCTACAAGTGACATCGGGATGGTCCTCGGGGGCGATCCAGATCAATGATTACCCTTGTTCGGCCCGTGCTTACGTAGTTTCCGTCATGCCGGCGGGTCAGCCGGCACCTAGCATCCTGCGTTGTCACCTCAGCCTCGAACAGGCCGGTTCTCGATAACTTCCACTCTCGTCAAAGGACTTCCCATGAAGCGATTGCTACTGACCGCCACGGCCGTGCTGTTTGCCACTGCCGCTGCCGCCGAGTACCCGGAGAAGCCGATCACGATCATCGTGCCTTTCGCGGCCGGTGGCCCCACCGACAAGGTGGCGCGCGACCTGGCCGAGGCGCTGCGCAAGCCGCTCGGTGGCCAGACGATCATCATCGAGAACGTGGGTGGTGCAGGCGGAACGCTCGGTGCCGCCAAGACCGCGAAGGCCGCACCGGACGGCTACACGCTGCTGCTGCACCACATCGGCATGGCCACGTCGCCGGCGCTCTATCGCAATCTGCCCTACAAGACGCTCGACGACTTCGAGTACCTGGGCATGGTCAATGAGGTGCCGATGACGCTGATCGGCAAGCCGAGCCTGCCTGCCAACAACTACGCCGAGCTGGTGAAGTGGCTCGAAGCCAACAAGGGCAAGGTCAACCTGGCGAACGCAGGTCTGGGCGCCGCGTCGCACCTGTGCGGCCTGCTGTTCCAGAGCTCGCTGAAACTCGACATGACGACCGTGCCGTACAAGGGCACAGCACCGGCCATGACCGACCTCCTCGGCGGCCAGGTGGACATCATGTGCGACCAGACCACCAACACCACGGGACAGATCGAAAGCGGCAAAGTCAAGGCGTATGCGGTCACCACGACGCAGCGACTGACCACGCCGACACTCAAGAACCTGCCCACGCTGGACGAAGCCGGACTCAAGGGCTTCAACGTGTCCATCTGGCATGGCCTGTATGCACCCAAGGGGACACCGAAGGCCGTGACGGACAAGATCAACACGGCGATGCGCGCTGCGCTCAAGGACCCGGAGTTCATCAAGCGCGAGGAAGCCCTGGGTGCCGTGATCGTGACCGACGCACGCCTGGACGGCGCGAACCACAAGAAGTTCGTGGAGGCCGAGATCAACAAGTGGGGTCCGGTGATCAAGGCCGCTGGCCAGTACGCGGACTGATCCACTTCCGCGCTCGATCGCACCGATCGATTCTGCCGGCCGCCTTCGGGCGGCCGTTTCGTTTCGGGAACCCGAAGATTCAGCGCAGCGTGATCGGGATGGTGACCGGTCCGTCGTTGACCAGGTGCACGGCCATGTCCGCGCCGAACTCGCCTGCGGCCACCACCGGATGCAAGGCACGCGCTGTGGCCAGCACGTGCTCATAGAGGCGGCGGCCGAGGGCCGGCGGCGCGGCCGCGGTGAAGCTCGGGCGGTTGCCGCCGGAGGTGTCGGCGGCCAGCGTGAACTGGCTGACGATGAGCAGCCCGCCATGGACATCGACAACACTGCGGTTCATCTTGCCGGCCTCGTCGCTGAAGATGCGCAGCTTCAGCAGCTTGGTGACGAGTTTCTCAGCCAGCACTTCGGTGTCGTCGGGCTCTGCGCAGACCAGCACCAGGAGGCCAGCACCGATCGCTCCGATGGTGCTTCCGGCCACCTCCACATGCGCGCGCGAAACGCGCTGGACCACCGCCAGCATGCCGAGCCCGCCGCGCAGATCAGGTCAAGGTCACGCGCGCGAACTTGCGCTTGCCCACCTGGAGCACAAAGGTGCCTGCGGCCACCTTGAGCGCCTTGTCGCTGATCACCGTCCCGTCGATGCGCACGCCACCACCATCGACAAGGCGCATGGCCTCGCTGGTCGAGGGCACGAGGTTGGCCTGCTTGAGCAAGGCGCCGATGCCCAGCGGCGCGCCGGACAGCGTCAACTCGGGAATCTCATCGGGCACACCGCCGCGCGAGCGGTTGGCGAAGTCGGCTTCCGCTGCATCGGCTGCGGCAGCGCTGTGGAAGCGGGTGGTGATCTCCTTGGCCAGCATGACCTTGGCCTCCTTCGGATTGCGGCCGGCCTCGACCTCGCCGCGCAGCCGCGCGATCTCCGCTTCGCTGCGAAAGCTCAGCAGCGAGAAGTACCGCCACATCAGCGTGTCGCTGATCGACAAGAGCTTGGCGAACATGTCATTGGCCGGCTCGGTAACGGCGATGTAGTTGCCTTTGCTCTTGGACATCTTCTCGACGCCGTCCAGGCCTTCAAGCAGCGGCATGGTCAGGATGCACTGCGGCTCCTGGCCATACTCGGTCTGCAGTGCGCGGCCCACCAGCAGGTTGAACTTCTGGTCCGTGCCGCCGAGCTCGAGGTCGCTCCTGAGCGCCACCGAGTCGTAGCCCTGCATCAATGGGTAGAGGAACTCATGGACACTGATCGGCGTGCCGGCCTTGAAGCGCTCGGCGAAATCATTGCGTTCCATCATGCGTGCCACGGTGTACTTGGCGGCGAGCTGGATCATGCCGCGCGCACCCAGTGGATCACTCCATTCGGAGTTGTAGCGAATCTCCGTCTTCTGCGGATCAAGCACCAGGCTGGCCTGCTTGTAGTAGGTCTCGGCATTGGCCTTGATCTGCTCGGCGGTGAGCGGCGGGCGGGTGGTGTTGCGGCCGGAGGGGTCGCCGATCATCGAGGTGAAGTCACCGATCAGGAAGATGACCGTGTGACCCAGATCCTGGAGCTGCCGCATCTTGTTGAGCACGACGGTGTGCCCGATATGGATGTCGGGCGCCGTCGGGTCCAACCCGAGCTTGATGCGAAGTGGCACGCCCGTTGCTTCTGACCGGGCGAGCTTGGCCAGCCAGTCGGCTTGAGGCAGCAGTTCCTCGCAGCCCCGCAAGGACACCGCCATGGCGTTCCGGACGCGCTCGGTCACCGGGTGGGTCGGGGGGGCAGTTTCGAGGGCTCGAGCGGCAGGCTGGGACATGCAGGACGTTGGGGTTGCTACGAAGGAGACAACGAGGTCGGTCGGTATACTGGCGTGGCGCTGAAGCGACGCCCTCCTCACCGGATCGGCACGAGAGACAAACCGCCCGTCGAGCGCCACGGATTCTAGTGGAGGCCTCGTCGGGCAACGGACATCAACCTCTGTGAACGGACACGGTCCGCCAGCAGACCCATCAGCGCAAAGCGCCCCGGATCACGTGAAAGCCCGCGCCACCGTCTCCAAAGCACTGTCCGAAGCCATCACAGGGATCGGTCACTGGTCTGTCGACCACCACCGCAGCGTGCTGGCGGCTGTGGCCTTGGCCCTCACTGGGTTCGGCGCCACGGCCTTTGCCATCGCCACCCAGGCGCCGGACGCGTCGAACCTTCCGCGTCGGGTCGTGACGGAATTTGTCACGACCGACGACATTCCGTCGCAGCTCGAGGCGCTCGCAGCGCATGACATCCAGCTGTATCGCAGCGACCTGACCCGCACCAGCGACACGGCCGATACGGTGCTGCGCCGGCTCGGTGTGGAAGACCCGGCTGCGGCAGCGTTCCTGCGCAAGGATCCCGTGGCGCGCAAGCTGCTCGAAGGCCGTACTGGCAAGATGCTCCGCGCACGCACCACGGAAGACGGCCAGCTCGACGAGCTGGTGGCGCGCTACGCCCCGGCCGACAGTGCATTGGCCGGTACCCATTTCACCCGTCTGCGGATTTCGCGCACGCCCACCGGCTTCGAGTCTTCGGTCGAAACGGCAGCGCTGACCCAGGAAGTTCGACTTGGCAGCGGAACCATCCGCTCCTCGCTGTTCGCTGCGACCGACGAGGCCGACATCCCCGACGCCGTGGCCATCCAGCTGGCCGAGGTATTCTCGACCGATGTGGATTTCCATCGCGAGTTGCGCAAGGGCGACACCTTCTCAGTGGTCTACGAAACCCTGGCCGCCGATGGCGAGCGCATCACGTGGGCGGTTTCGACAGGTCGCCTGCTGGCCGCAGAATTTGTCAACAAGGGACGCGCCCACTCAGCCATCTGGTTCAAGGACGACGGTGGCAAGGGCGGCTACTACGACGCCAGCGGCCAGAGCAAGCGACGCTCCTTCCTGGCCAGTCCGATGGAGTTCTCGCGCGTGACCTCGGGGTTTGCGATGCGGATGCACCCTATCCTCAATCAATGGCGCGCGCATCGAGGCGTGGACTACGGTGCCCCCACCGGGACAGCCGTGCGTGCGGTTGGGGACGGCGTCGTCGAGTTCGCCGGGTGGCAGAACGGCTACGGCAACGTGGTCGAAGTGCGCCACACCAACAATCGCTCGACGGTCTACGCTCACCTGAGTCGCATCGACGTGCGCAAGGGACAGCGCGTCGAGCAGGCCACGCGTGTCGGTGCCGTCGGCTCGACGGGCTGGGCCACTGGTCCGCACCTGCACTTCGAGTTCAAGGTGCAAGGCGTGCAGCAGAACCCGCTGGCAATGGCGCAAACCTCCGAGGCGGTAGCCTTGGCGCCGCAATCGCTGGGGCGCTTCGCGGAAGTGGCCCGCACGCTGCAGGGTCAGCTCGACACCGCCGAGACCGTGGTCTTTTCGGGCGGCCTGGGCGAATAGCGCGATCTCGAACGGCTCGGTGCTCCGTGGCTGAGCTTTACATAGGCCTCATGTCGGGCACCTCGCTCGATGGTGTCGACGGCGTGCTGGTCGATCTGGGACCGAAGTCTGCCTCGACGCTGCAGGTGCTGGCGCATGTGCATCACGCTTTCGATGCCACATTGCGCGCCGATCTGCTGGACCTCAATGCATCGCAGCCCGATGAGTTGCATCGTGCGGCCCTGGCGGCCAACGGGGTGGCAGCGGCCTATGCCGCGGTTGTTCTCGATTTGCTCAGGTCGAGCGGCGTGTCGGCCGGGAACGTGTGCGCGGTCGGTGCGCACGGGCAAACGGTGCGCCACCGTCCCGGCGAGTTCGACGGTCATGGCTACACGGTGCAATTGCAGAACGCCGCTCTGCTCGCCGAGCTGACCGGTATCGACGTGGTGGCCGACTTTCGAAGCCGCGACATCGCGGCGGGGGGCCAGGGCGCACCGCTGGCGCCAGGATTCCACCGGGCGTTGTTCGCGAGGCCCGGCCTCGACATCGCCGTGCTCAACCTGGGCGGCATCGCCAACCTCACGCTGCTCGGTGCTGCCGGCGCCACGCTGGGCTTTGACTGCGGCCCTGCCAATGCCCTGATGGACCACTGGTGCCAGAAGCACCTGGGGCAACCCTTCGACGACCACGGCGCGTGGGCGGCCTCCGGCCGGCTGATCGAGCCGCTGCTGACCGCAATGCGCACCGAGCCGTTCTTTGCCCTGCCGCCGCCCAAGAGCACAGGTCGAGATCTTTTTCACCCGGATTGGCTGCGCCGGAATCTGAGTTCGCTGGCGCCGCGCGAGTTCGACGCGAAGGACGTGCAGCACACACTGGCCGAACTGACGGCGCGGGTATGTGCCGATGACTTGCAGCGACTGGCCCCCGAAACGCGCGAGCTGCTCGTCTGTGGTGGCGGCGCAGCCAATGCGCATCTGATGGCCCGGCTGGCCGCCCTGCTCCCGGGGGTCGCCGTGCAGTCCACAGACGAGTGGCGGCCTGCCGCCAGATCAGGTCGAGGCATGCGCCTTCGCCTGGCTCGCGCAGCGTTTCGTCGAACGGAAGGCAGGGAACCTGCCGGCCGTCACTGGCGCGCGTGGCCCCAGGGTGCTCGGTGCGCTGTACCCGGCGGGGTGAGTTCTGCCTGCCATTCGCTAACGACGAGGTCCGTGCAGAATGAACAAGGCCGCCTGAAGGCGGCCTGTTTGAGGACCAGCGGAAAGCCCGTCAGGCTGAGAAGCTTGAGCCGCAGCCGCAGGTCGTCGTGGCGTTCGGATTCTTGATCACGAACTGGGCACCCTGAAGATCGTCCTTGTAGTCGATCTCGGCACCCACCAGGTACTGCAGGCTCATGGCATCGATCAGGAGCACGACGCCGTTCTTGTGCATCTGGGTGTCGTCCTCGTTCACCAGTTCGTCAAAAGTGAAGCCGTACTGGAAGCCGGAACAGCCTCCACCCTGCACGAACACTCGCAGCTTCAGATCGGGGTTGCCTTCCTCCTCCACCAGTTCCTTCACCTTGGCCGCGGCGCTGTCGGTGAAGATGATGGGCGCCGGCGGTTCGTCGACGCGGGGCGAATTCTGGATGTCGTGGGCGACTGCGCTCATGAGGTGCTCCTTCGGCTCAAGCCAGGAACGCGATTGTCACAGATTCGACGCCGCCAGTTTCAATGCGGGCTTTTCTTCCGCCTTCAGCGGACGCAGCTCACCGTTGATTGTGGCGCCCTGGTGCATCTCGAGCACTTCGTAGCGGACGTCGCCCGTGATCTGGGCCTTCGGCTGGAGCTCCAGCAACTCATCGGACTGGACGGGGCCTTCGATCGTGCCGTTGATGATCACGTGGCCTGCCCGAACGCGCCCAGTGACCTTTGCCTTCTCGCTGATCACGAGGATGCTGTTGGCATCGTTCGATCCGAACACATCGCCGACGACCTCGCCATCAATGCGCAGACCATCGCTGAAATGGAGCTCGCCACGGATCACTGTGCCCTCGCCGATCAGCGTGCGGATCGGCGGCTGCTTCTTCTTTCCAAACATGAGATGTCCCTCAACGACGGCCCGCCAGCGCGGTAGGTTCAAAGCTTCACGGTGTGCGTGGTAAGCACACCGCCACGGGAATCGGTTACTTTGACCGAAATGGCTTTTATCACAGCCTCCGCAGGGTGGTCGATCAGACCTTCCACCCTCAGAGACTGCTTGAGCTGCAGCGGCTTGGGGCCGCCGGGTTGAGGCAGGCTCCATGGTCGCCCAGACAGCGTACCGGTCAGTGTCATTTCGTAGCGGCCGCTGAACTCGGGCACGGCCTTGCCGGGTTGCATCACCAACAACTGGTAACGAATCTGCGTCGGACTCAGTGCTTCGGCCTGCATGCTGCGGATGCTCAGTCCGGCGCTCGTACCTGCAGGCAGCAGTCGCTCGAAGAAGCCCAACTCGTTCTTGAGGCTCAGGTTCTCCGCCTCGATCTGCCGCAACTGCTGAGCCAGCCGTTCCTGCGTCACGCGTTCAGTCTTGAGCAGGCTGTCCGCCGTATTGGCGATCGACAACGCCTTCTCCCGCTCTTCACGCAGCTGACTCAACTCGGCACGCAGGCGGGTCAGCTCTTCCTTGGCACCGCGCTCGAGCCCGGCAATGTCCTTGCCGAACTCGAAGGCCCACACCGCCAGCGCGCACGAAAAACCGAGCATGAGCGCGAGCACGATCCAGCGTAGCGGCCACGGCAAGTGGCTGCGAACGATCATGCGGGGTGCGCTGATCGACAGGCGGCGTCTCAGGAGTTTCCAGCGCATCGGGCGTCGGGTGTACCACGGAAGCGTGCAGGCCTTGAAACGAGAAAGGCCGCACTTCGGCGGCCTTCCGTCTGGGACCGGCTCTTCGCCTCCGTCCTCAGCGCTTGCTGAACTGCTTCCGGCGGCGAGCGCCGTGGAGACCGACCTTCTTCCGCTCGACTTCGCGGGCGTCGCGGGTCACGAAGCCCGCTCGGCTCAGTTCGGGCTTGAGCGCCGCATCGTAATCGATCAGGGCGCGGGTGATGCCGTGCCGAACGGCGCCTGCCTGGCCCGACTCGCCACCGCCGTGCACGTTCACCTTCACGTCAAAGGCAGCATCATTGGCCGTGAGCACCAGCGGCTGCTTGACGACCATGATGGAGGTCTGGCGGCCGAAATACTTCTCGACTGGCTTGCCGTTGACGAGGATCTGCCCCGTCCCCTTCTTCATGAACACGCGAGCCACCGACGATTTGCGGCGACCCGTGCCGTAATTCCAGTTTCCGATCATCACCGCTCCTTAGATGTTCAGCGCCTTGGGCGCCTGGGCGGTGTGCGGATGCGTGGCACCGGCATACACCTTCAGCTTCTTGACCATTGCGTAGCCGAGAGGTCCCTTCGGAAGCATGCCTTTGACCGCCTTCTCGAGCGCACGCCCGGGATGCTTGGCCTGCATGTCCTTGAACTTGGTGCCATAGATGCCACCCGGGAAGCCGGAATGGCGGTAGTACACCTTGTCATTGGCCTTGTTGCCCGTGACGCGGATCTTGTCCGCATTGACGACGACGATGAAATCGCCGGTATCGACGTGAGGCGTGTAGATGGCTTTGTGCTTGCCGCGCAGGCGGAGGGCGACTTCACTGGCCACCCTTCCGAGAACCTTGTCGGTTGCGTCAATCACAAACCACTCATGCGTCACATCAGCCGGCTTGGCGCTGAAGGTCTTCATGTGGGTCTTTTGGTTACTAAGTTCGTCCCTTGCCGTCATGGCACATGCTGCTTTCGGCTCCGCTTCTTCGATCGGCGGACTCTCAGGCGGCACCCGCTCGGCCACTGGTGCAACCAGCAAACGAACGTCTTCCCTGGGGTCGGATTCAGGAAAGCCTGTGATTCTAGCAGGCGCAGCCAGGAAATCCGCCGAAGGCGAAGCGACGCTGCCATCGGTCGCAGGATCACTGGGCTCGCCTCTCTAGCGAAATCGCGTAGACTGGGGTTAACCCTAATCACCTGAAAGGTCTGGTCATGAGCCTACCTGAGCATGAAGGGCCCGCGCCGGACGCACCCGAGACCCGGGCCGAGGCGGAGAGCGCTGGGCTGAAGTGGCGGTGGGTTCCGATCCGCTCGCTGGGGCCGCGCCATCGCGGACGCATCGCTTCGCATCTGGCCGCGCTGGATGAGAGTGACCGCTACCTGCGGTTCGGATACCCCGCCAGCGAAGCCCAGATGTCCAAGTACGTCGACTTGCTGGACTTCGACCATGATGAAGTGTTCGGAATCTTCAACCGTCGACTCGAACTGATCGCCATGGCGCACCTGGCCCATCCCACGGCAGCGGGCACCGACACGGGCGAGCGCCTGTCAGAGTTCGGCGTTTCCGTTCTGCCCAAGGCACGCGGGCGTGGCTTCGGCGGCCGATTGTTCGAGCACGCGGTGTTGCATGCACGCAACCGCGGCGTGAAAACGCTGCTGATCCACGCCTTGAGCGAGAACACGGCGATGCTCAAGATCGCCCGGAACGCAGGCGCACGAATCGAACGGGACGGCTCAGAGTCGGAAGCCTGGGTAAGGTTGCCCCCCGACTCCTTTGTCTCCCATGTCGAGGAACTGGTCGGACAGCAGGCAGCGGAGCTCAACTACCAGATGAAGCGCCAAGCCGCTCGAGTTTCCGGGCTGCTCGATACGATCACGGAAGTGCGAGACAACATCCGCAAGACCCATTCCGCGGCTGGCGAGTGAGGGGCCGCGCCTGATCCCGCAGGCCCGTGCCAGGCTCCCGTGTCAAAAGCGGGATGCGAGGGAGGCAAGACGCGCAGAACATCCGGTACAGTCTGAATGCGGATTCAGGAACTGGCTGGATCGCTCGCCTACCGGACACCGTCGCCTACCATGCTGAGCTTTCCCTGGATCATCTTGATCGCGACTCTGGCGGGCGCGGGGTTGGCGTCACTTGCCTGGTGGCTGGCGGGACGACAGCCGAAACAGGCGCCCCCTTTGCCAGCTGAATGGGCTCTGGCGGCGCGGCCTGTCTTCTCGACGGACGAACGCCGGGTCTACCGGCTTGTTGCGCGAGGCGCTGCCGCACCACATCATCCTCTCCAAGCTCCCGCTGGTTCGCTTCAGTCAGCCCAACGACCCGAGCCAGGTGCGCTACTGGTACGACCTCCTGGGGGTGATCCACGTCACCTTCGCCGTGTGCAGTGCCAACGGTCGGGTGCTGGCGGCCATCGACCTCGATACAGACCGTGGCAACTCGCGTCGGGTGCTGCAGATCAAGCAGTCGGTGCTCAGTGCATGCCGGGTGCGCTACCTGCGCTGCCCGGTCGATCAGTTGCCGTCGGTGGCGGAACTCCAACTTCTGGTGCCGCAGGCTGGCTCCGCTGCCCGCGGCCCGCAGTCCGTGCCGCCGCCCGTGCACAGCATGCACAAGGTGCGTGACACCCTCTCCAGCACGGTGGCCAACCGACGTGCCGAGCGCACCGCCCTCTGGCAGGACTCCAGCCTTTTCCAGGACTCCTTCTTTGCCCCCGACACCCGCCTCGACGGCTTCGGTTCGAGCGAGTACGGCGGTCTCGGCAACACGCCCGTGCCGCCTGCCGTGTCGCGCCGCAGCGGCCTCGACAGCAAGTCCGCGGCACTCGCCGACGCCGATGGTGACGAAGGCGGTGGTGGTGTCGTGAGCGACGCCCCGCGCTACGTCAACTCCCGTTTCTGAGCGACCGGCCGACGGTGAGTGAGACACCGGCGCGTACCATGCGCCGGTGACGGCACCAGACATCCCCAACGAAACTCCCTATGCCGGCCTCGATCCGGAGGTCGTGCTCGACGCGCTCGACGCAGTCGGACTTCGCGGTGATGGCAGGCTGATCCAGCTGAACTCCTACGAGAACCGCGTCTTCCAGGTGTTTCTCGAGGAAGGCGCTCCCGTGGTGGCCAAGTTCTACCGGCCCGGACGCTGGACCAACGAACAGATTCTCGAAGAACACCAGTTCGCCAGTGAACTCCTCGCCGGCGAGGTGCCGGTCGCTGCGCCGCTCGTCCTCACTCTGGACGCGCGCTCGTTGCGCGCAGACCGCGCCGCGCTCATCGGCCCGACGCTGGCCAGCTTCCAGACAACCCACGGACAGCACCGTTTCGCCGTCGCTCAGCGGATGGCCGGCCGCGGCCCGGAGCTCGAGGATCTCTCGGTGCTGGAGTGGATCGGGCGCTACATCGGACGCATCCATGCCGTCGGCGCCCGTGGCCGATTCGCCCATCGTCAGACCATGGACGTTGCCACCTTCGGCACGACCGCGCGCGCTGGGCTGCTCGCCCACGGCACCATCCCGCCCGACTCTGTTCCCGCCTGGTCCTCGGTGTCCCAACAGGCCTTGGAGATGGCGCAGGCCGCGTTCGACAGCCTCTCGGATGCCCGACAGATCCGCCTGCATGGCGACTGCCATCCTGGCAACATCCTCTGGACCGCGCACGGCCCGCACTTCGTCGACCTGGACGATGCCGTTACGGGCCCAGCCGTGCAGGACCTGTGGATGCTGCTCTCAGGCGAACGCGCAGACCGCACTGCGCAGCTGGCGGCGCTCTTGGACGGCTATGAGCAGTTCATGGACTTCGACTGGCGCGAACTGCGCCTGATCGAAGCCTTGCGCACCCTGCGAATGATCCACCACAGCGCCTGGATCGCCAGGCGCTGGAACGACCCGGCCTTCCCGGTGGCCTTTCCCTGGTTCGAGAGCCCGGCCTATTGGGACGAGCAGACGCGCCGACTGCGCGAGCAGCTCGAAGCCATGGCCGAGCCCGCCCTCGGCGGCCAGTGATCCGGAGAGCTTGACGCGACCGCCCTGAGGCGGATCAGGCTGCGAGCAGCGCGTTCACGCGGCGCACATACGCCGCCGGATCCTCGAGGTGACCGCCTTCGGCGAGCAAGGCCTGGTCGAAGAGGATGTGCGCCAGGTCATCGAAGTGCGCATTGCCGTCGAGGCGCTTGACCAGCGCGTGTTCTGCGTTGACCTCGAGAATGGGCTGGGACTTCGGCGCCTCCTGCCCGGCCTGCTTGAGCATGCGGGCGAGGTGACCGCTCATGTCGCCCTCTTCCACCACCAGGCAGGCGGGTGAGTCGACGAGCCGGGTGGTGAGCCGCACGTCCTTGGCGCGGCCCTTCAGGCTTTCCTTGAGCCGGTCAAGCACCGGCTTGAAGGCGGTGGCGGCTTCCTCGGCCTGCTTCTTCTCGGCTTCATCCTGGAGCTTGCCGAGATCGACCGCGCCCTTGGCGACACTTTGCAGCGGCTTGCCGTCGAACTCGTACAGGTGCGCCAGCATCCACTCGTCCACGCGATCGGTGAGCAGCAGCACCTCGATGCCCTTCTTGCGGAAGATCTCGAGCTGCGGGCTGTTGCGCGCTGCCGCCGGCGTGTCGGCGGTGATGTAGTAGATCGCCTCCTGACCTTCCTTCATCCGGGACACGTAGTCCTTGAACGACACCCCCTCCTCGGCCTGCGTGGAGGCAAAGCGCAGCAGCTTGGCCAGGCGCTCCTGGTTGGCATGGTCTTCGCCCAGGCCTTCCTTCAGCACCACGCCGAAGTCCTTCCAGAACTTGGCGTACTTCTCGCGCTCGGCCGCGTCCTCGCTCTCGGCCAGAGACTCCAGCATCGAGAGCACGCGTTTGGTCGAGCCTTCGCGGATCGCCTTCACGTCGCGGCTTTCCTGCAGCAGTTCGCGGCTGACGTTCAGCGGCAGGTCGGCGCTGTCGATCACGCCCTTGACGAAGCGCAGGTAGACCGGCATCAGCGCCTCGGCGTCGTCCATGATGAAGACGCGCTTCACGTAGAGCTTCACGCCACCGCGCTTGTCGCGGTTCCACAGGTCAAACGGCGCCTTGGCCGGGATGTAGAGCAGCTGCGTGTACTCGCTGCGTCCCTCGACACGGTTGTGCGTGTAGGCCAGCGGGGCCTCGGTGTCGTAGCTGAGCTGCTTGTAGAACTCCTCGTACTGCTCGGCGGTGATGTCACTCTTGCTGCGCGTCCAGAGTGCGGCCGCCTTGTTGACCGGCGCCCACTCGTCGCGCGTGACCTGCTTCTGCGCCTCGGCATCCCACTCCTCCTTCTGCATCAGGATGGGCAGCGAGATGTGGTCGGAGTACTTCGAGATGATGGACTTGAGCTTCCAGTGGCTCAGGAACTCCTCCTCGCCGTCGCGCAAGTGCAGAATCACGCGACGTGCCCCGGGCCGGACGCGTGATGGTCTCGACCTCGAAATCGCCCGCTGCCCTGCGAGCTCCAGCGCACGCCCTCTTCGGGCTTGAGTCCCGCCCGGCGCGACTCCACGGTGATGCGGTCGGCCACGATGAAGCCACTGTAGAAACCCACGCCGAACTGGCCGATCAGCTGCGCGTCCTTCTTCTGGTCGCCTTCGAGCTTGGCCATGAACTCGCGGGTGCCGCTCTTGGCAATGGTGCCTAGGTTGGCCACCGCTTCGTCCGCGGAGAGGCCGATGCCGTTGTCCGTGATCGTGATGGTCTTGGCCTCGGCATCGAAGCTCACCCGCACTTCCAGCGTGGGGGCGTCTTCATACAAGCCCGCGTCATTGAGCGCCTCGAAGCGCAGTTTGTCGCAGGCATCCGAGGCGTTGGACACCAGCTCGCGCAGAAAGATCTCCTTGTTGGAGTACAGCGAGTGCGTCACGAGGTGCAGGATCTGCTTGACCTCGGCCTGGAATGAAAGGGTCTGTTTGTCCATGGTCTGTTCTGGGGTCGCTCTTCCGGTCGATCTGTTGGTTTGGGTGTTGCGGCCTCGCCACCGCTCGTGAATTCTGAGGGCACCTGCAGGCTTTTCAAGAGCGCCTGTCAGCGGACCACGGGTCCAGCGCGTTCCAGTGCATGGGGAAAGACCCCGATCGCTGCGAAAACCAGCGTGAAATAATCAAGTTCTACATCAACGCCTTTGCCAGTTCCCCTTCTGGGAGCAGCATCGCGATCCCTTCACCGACAGGAGCTACAACGACATGAGCAGCAGCCGCCGCACCTTCTTCATGCAGATCGCCGGAGCCGGCACCCTCCTGGCCACCTCGCGCGCCTTCGCGCAAGCCGCCGGCCCCATGGTGGCGGAAGCCGACGCGCAGGCCACGGCGCTCGGCTACAAGGCGGACACGACGAAGGTCGATGCCAAGAAGTACCCCAAGCATGAGAATGCTCAGAAATGCAACAACTGCGCTTTGTTCCAGGGCAAGGCCACAGACGCCGCCGGCGGCTGCCCGTTGTTCGCCGGCAAGCAGGTTGCAGGTGGTGGCTGGTGCAGCGCCTGGGCCAAGAAGGCCTGATAGCGCGTCAGGCCCGGTGAGTGGTGGGCCTGGCGGGGCTAACGTCCCGCCAGCACCTTGGCCACCGGGTTCTGCCGCAGCCTGTAGGCGTCGGGCATGCCCGAACCGAGCAGCGGCCGCAGGTACATCCGGAAAGCGTCAGTCACGTCGGTGCCCTCGGCATTGATGAAGTCGTCTTCCATGGTCCGGGTCTTGCCCGCCACCGCCGTCAGCGGCACCAGCTCGTAGTCGACGCTGTAGAAGCCGGTGCGCTTGATCGCCACCGAGCCATCCCGACCGCCCCACATCGCCCACTGCACGGCCTTTTCGCCGACCTCGCGGGCCTCGCGCTGGTCGACGTCACTCACGCAGCCGATGAACGAGCGCTGGATGTAGCCCAGCGTGTCGCCGCGCACCCGCTTGAGCTTGAGCTTGGTCTTGATCTCTTCGCACAGCAGGTCGGCCAGGGCACCACTGCCGCTGAGCTGCACGTTGCCGTGGGCGTCATGCTCCAGGTCCTTGGCCAGGCTGGCCGCGATCGGCGCTCCGCTGGCGTCGTGGATCCCTTCCGACACCGCGATGACGCAACGGCCGTAGCGCTCGTGCACCGCCTTCACGTCGGCCAGGAAGCGGTCGAGCACGAAGGTCCGCTCGGGCAGGTAGATCAGGTGCGGGCCATCGTCGGGAAACTTCTTGCCCAGCGCCGAGGCCGCGGTGAGAAAGCCCGCGTGGCGGCCCATCACCACCGCGAGGTAGACGCCGGGCAGGGCAGCGTTGTCGAGGTTGGCACCCGCAAAGGCCTGCGCCACGTAGCGTGCGGCCGACGGAAACCCCGGCGTGTGGTCGTTCGCCACCAGGTCGTTGTCGATGGTCTTGGGGATGTGGATGCTGCGCAGCGGGTAGTTCGCCGCCTGCGCCTGCTCGCTCACGATGCGCACGGTGTCCGACGAATCGTTGCCGCCGATGTAGAAGAAGTGCCCGATCTCGTGGGCCTGCAGCACCTTGAAGATCTCCTGGCAGTACTTGAGGTCCGGCTTGTCGCGGGTCGAACCGAGTGCCGAGGACGGCGTGGCAGCCACCTGCTCGAGGTTGTGGGTGGTTTCCTGGGTGAGGTCAACGAAGTCCTCGTTGACGATGCCGCGCACGCCGTGACGCGCTCCGTACACGCGCTCGACGCCGCGAAAGCGCCGTGCCTCGAGCACCGCGCCGACGAGCGACTGGTTGATGACCGCAGTGGGTCCACCGCCCTGAGCGATGAGGATCTTGCCGGATTGCATGGGTCGCCTCCTGTGACGTCCCGATTGTGCTACCGGCGCCGGCGCACCCCGCACGCCCTGTCCGGTCACTTCACCAGCGGCCGAACCGTCGTGAAGCCGCCGTCCACGGCGATCACCTGGCCGGTGATGCGCGAGGCCGCGCCCGACAGCAGCCAGGCCATCGCATCGGCCACCTCGCCCGCCTGCTGCACGCCGCCGAGCGGGTACTGGCGCCCGGCGCCTTCGCGCATCGCGTCCAGGCGCAGCATGCCGGCGGTCATGGGCGTGTCGGTCATGCCCGGCGCCACGACGTTGATGCGCAGGCCGAGCGGCGCGTAGGTCGCCGCCGCGCTGCGCGCCAGGGCCTCGATGCCGCCCTTGGCCGCGGCGATCGCTTCGTGGTTGGCCACGCCGATGCGAGACACCACGCTGGCGCACAGCACCGCCGAACCGCCTTGCGCCGCTGCGCCCTGCCCGGCTCCACGCAAGCCCTCAATCCAGGCCTGCAGCATGAACACCGCGCTGTCCAGGTTGACCCGCATCACCTCGCGGTACTGGGCTGCGCTGGTGCGGTGCAATGGCGCGATCAACGTGCTGCCCACGCAGTGCGCCAGGCCGCCGGGTGCGGCGCCAAGCAACTCGCGACAGGCGGCAATGGCCGCAGCGGCGCCTTCCGGCGTGGTGGTGTCTGCAGCGATGTGGGCATCGGCCGTCACATCGGCCAGCGTGGCGGCATCCCGGCCGACCGCCGCGACCCGGTGTCCGTCGCGGCGCAGACGTTCGACGAGTGCACGGCCGATGCCGCCGCGCGCGCCCGTCACCAACGTGATGCGTTCGGCGGGATGGGAGGCTGTGGTGTCCATGGGGGAGTCCTTGATGAAGGTGATTCGAGATCTGCGGGTGCGGGCCGAAAGCGGCCGCCGCCTCAGGACGCCGGTCCGACCTCACCGCGCCGGATGGCCTCGGCACGCCGCACCACCGCCTGCAGCTGGTTGTCGTCGAGCCGCGCCAGATTCTTCACCTGCAGCGCCATGCGCGGATTGCGCGCGAGCCGCGCTTCGTGGCGCAGGAGAAAGTCCCAGTAGAGCGTGGTAAACGGGCAGGCGCGTTCGCCCTCGCGCTGCGCCGGGTCGTAGCGGCAGCTCGCGCACAGCGCCGGTCCCATGCGCTGGATGTACTTGCCGGTGGCCACGTAGGGCTTGCTCGCCATCACGCCGCCGTCGGCATACTGGCTCATGCCCAGTGTGTTGGGCAACTCCACCCACTCGACCGCGTCCACGTACACCGCCAGGTACCAGGCGTGCACCTCGCGCGGCTCGACACCCAGCATCAGCGCGAACAGCCCCGTCACCATCAGGCGCTGGATGTGGTGGGCGTGGCCGTGGGTCAGCGTCTGCTGCAGTGCATCGCGCAGGCAGGCCATGTCGGTGTCACCGGTCCAGTACCAGGCCGGCAGCGCCTCGTGTGCACCGAGCTCGTTGCGCTCCAGGTACTCGGGCATCTGGGTCCAGTAGATGCCGCGCACGTACTCGCGCCAGCCGAGGATCTGGCGGACGAAGCCTTCCACACTCGCCAGCGGCGCACGCCCTTCGCGGAAGGCGGCTTCCGCCGCATTGACCACCTCGCGCGGCGACAGCAGCTTGAGGTTGAGCGAGGACGACAACAGCGAGTGGTACAGCCACGGCTCGCCCGGCCACATGGCGTCCTGATAGCGCCCGAACTGCGGCAGGCGGTGCGTGATGAAGGCCTGCAGCGCCTCGAGCGCCTGCGCCCGCGTGACCGGCCAGGCGAAGTGATCGAGCGAGCCCGGGTGATCGGCGAAGGTCCGCTTCACCTGCGCCATCACCTCGTGGGTGATGGCATCGGGCTCGAATCGCGGTGGGGCAGGCAGCTCGCCGGGTCCTTCCGGGCCGAACGACTCGCGGTTGCCGGCATCGAAATTCCACTGGCCACCCGCCGGCTCGGCGCCATCCATCAGCACACCATGCTGGCGTCGCATGGCGCGGTAGAAATACTCCAGCCGCAGGCTGGAACGCCCCTTGGCGTGGGCGGCGAACTCGCGCACGGTGGCGTAAAAGTGACGGTCCTCGCGCACAGTGAGCGGCAGCTTCGCGGCCATGGCCACCGCCTGCAGGGACTTGTACACGCGCCAATCGCCCGGTGCGGTCATGACCAGACGCGACGGCTGGAACTCGTCGATCGCGGCCTGCAACTGCGCCGCGAGCGAGCCCCGGTTGGCGGGATCGTCCAAGCGGATGTAGCTGAGCTGCCGGCCGACCTCCCGCAGCGCCTGCGCGAAATGCCGCATGGCCGCCAGGAAGAGCGCCGTGCGCACCTGGCTCGACCAGACGTGGGTGGATTCCTCGGCCACCTCCGCCATCCAGACGAGATCTCGTGCCGTGTCGAAACCGTCGAAGGCCGCAGCGGCGAGGTCGAGCTGGTCGCCCAGCACGATCACCAGGGCGCGGCCATCAGCCATGCGGCGCGCGCACGCGGCGACAGGCGTCGCTGCAGTACTTGACCTCGTCCCAGGTGCGCGCCCAGCGCTTGCGCCAGCTCATCGGTCGACCGCAGGCCACGCAGGGCTTCGTGGGCAAACTCTGCTTGTTGCCCTTGAAGCCACTCATCCGGGCGCGTTCGATGCCGGTGGGCTTCACCCCTTCTTGGCCCAGGCGCTGCACCAGCCCTTGCCGGCCACCACCTTGCCGGCGAACAGCGGGCACCCGGCCACGGCGTCGGTCGGCTTGCCTTGGTACAGGGCACAGTTGGTGCACACCTGACCGGCGGCGTACTTGGGGTACTTCTTGGTGTCGACCTTGGTGGCGTCGGCGACGTAGCCGAGCGCCACGGCCTGCGGGTCCTTTTCGTCGAGCTTTGCCTGCGCGCGAGCGGCACCTGCCAGGCCAGCGCCCGTGGCGGCGGCGGTGATCAGGAAGACTCTGCGGGTACGAGACATGGGTCACTCCGTGGACAAAGGTTGATCAGTGCGGGGCAGCGTGGCCAAGAAGCACTTGCCCCCGAGTCGCGGAGCTTACGGAAGACGCCTTCGGCATGCGTCCGACGCGGTCGAATCACGCTGACGCTGATCCGATAATGCGATTCACATCCGCTTCAACCCGTGGGTGTCCGCACAGCGCCCGGGCCCCAAGTTCGGGATCCACGCGCGACACCCGCGAACCTAGCCCACCATGCCCACGTCCCGGCCCCCCTCCCGACCCGACACGGCGGCGGCAGCTCCCCCGACCAAGTGCTACCGCACTGGCGCCGTGGCACGCATGGTGCGCATGCCGGTGGCCACGCTGCGGAACTGGGAGCGGCGCTACGTCCTCACCGCGCCACCCAGCTCGCCCAGCGGACACCGCCTCTACACGGCGACAGATGTGCAACGGGTGGCGCTGCTGCGCCAGCTCACGGCGCTGGGGCATGCCATCGGCGCCATCGCCGCGCTGAACATGGACGAACTGCAGCAGGTGGCAGCCACCCACGCGCGCACCGCCGCCGGACGGCAGGACGCACCACGCGCACACGGTGCCGATCTGGCCGCCGCCGCGAGCGATGCCGTGCTGGCGCTCGCCACCGAGCCAGCGCCGCGCCGCTACGACGACGCCACGCTCGCCGACTTTGCCGGGCTGTCCTCCACCATCGCCTGCGAATGCCCGCAGCATGTGGCCGCCTTGCTCATGCAGCTCAGCCACTTCGAGGCCTACAGCGCCGAATGCGCGCACCGCAGCCCGTCGGACGCCGAACTGCACCGCTACCTGCAGCGCGTGGCCGGCGCGTGCCGGGCCCAGTTCGAGGCCGCGCTCGAGCGGGTGGCGGTGCACGAAGGGCTGGTGCTGCCGCCCTGAGCGGATCGGCCCACGCTGGCGCTGCAGCCGGCGCTGTCGCGGGGGTGATGCTCAGAGGCTGGCCGTGATGCCGCCGTCGACGTAGAGCACGTGGCCGGTGACGAAGCTGGACGCGTCCGACGCCAGGAACACCGCGGCCCCGCCGAGTTCCTGCACCTCGCCCCAGCGTCCCGCCGGCGTGCGGTTCGACAGCCAGGCGGTGAAGGCCTCGTCGGCCACCAGCGCCTGCGTCAGCTCGGTCTTGAAGTAGCCCGGCCCGAGGCCATTGACCTGGATGCCGTGCTTGCCCAGGTCGATGGCCATGCCCTTGGTGAGCATCTTCACCGCGCCCTTGGTGGCGGCGTAGGGCGCGATGCCGGGCCGGCCGAGTTCGCTCTGCACCGAGCACATGTTGATGATCTTGCCGCGCCGGCGCGTGATCATGCGCTGCGCCACCGCGCGTCCGACGAAGAAGACGCTGTCGATGTTGGTCGAGGTGATCTTGTGCCAGGCATCGGTCGGAAACTCTGCGAACGGACCGCGGTGCTGCATGCCGGCGTTGTTGACGAGGATGTCGATCGCGCCGATCTCCGACTCGACCTGGGCCACGCCGGCGTCCACCGCATCGGGATCGGTCACGTCGAAGGCTGCGGTCGCCACGTCGTGGCCCTGTGCAGCCAGCGCATCACGCGCCTTGGCCAGCGCCACCGGGTCGCGCGCGTTGAGCACCACCCTGGCACCGGCACCGGCCAGCGCGCTCGCGAGGGCATAGCCGATGCCCTTGCTCGAGCCGGTGATCAAGGCCGTGCGGCCGCTCAGGTCGAACAGATTCATGCGTGTCTCCTTGGAAGAACGCGCATTGTGGTCCGAGTCAGGTTGAGGCCCCGCCGAGCGCCGTGATCGCCACGGGCGTGTAGCCCGCAGCGGCGATGGCCGCCTGCAAGGCACTGGCATTCGCCTTGGCGTGCGAGACCGCCACACGGTGCGTCGGCAGATCGATCTGCACCTGCGCCGCGGGATCGGCGCTGACGATCGCCTGGGTGACGGCCTTCACGCAATGGCCGCATGTCATGTCATCGACCTGGAACAAGATCATCGGATGGCTCCTCTCGGTGGCTGCTCAAGTCATCACCTTACACCTGCGGCAACCGAGAACTGTCACCCGCGGCTCGACGAGCGGCGAGAGAACCGGACCGCTCAGGCCTCGAAGCCCGCCTCGGCGCGCAGGGCCTCTGCACTCGGGCCTGCCATCAGCGCGATGAAGCGCTCGGCCAATGCCGGCGACTGCGCGCGCGTGGCCACCGCGGCGGTGTAGACCGTGGCGAGTTCGAACTCCGGCGGCAGCAGCGCAATGAGGCTCACGCCCGGCGTGTACTTGATCTCGGTGACCTGGGTGCAGCCAATCGGCCGCGCCGCCGTGGATTGCGCCAGCTCGCGCATCGCCGTGGCGCCATTGGGGTAGGTGCGCAACCGCGGCGCCACAGCCTCGTGAATGCCCAGTTGGCGCATCACCGATGCGAAGTGGATGCCCGCGGTGGAGCGTTCGGCATCGGGGAAGTAGATCGCATCGGCGGCGAGCAGCGCCTCGCGCAGGGCCTGCGGCGTGGAGACATCCGCAGCCGCGTCGCCCTGGCGCACCGCCACGCCGGTTCTCACCCGACCGAGCGGCACGGCCGAGCCGGCACGCAAGGCGCCAGCGTCGACCAGCGTAGAGACAATCGCCTGCGTGACCACCATCACGTCACACGGCTCGCCGGCATCGAAGGCTTCCTTCATCGCACCGACGGCGCCGAAGCGCCCGCCGATGGCGGCGCCCTCGTCGGCCAGGAACTTCGCCTGCAAGGCCTTGACCACGCCCTGCGCCGCGCCGGCGCACAGCAGGTTCAGTGTGACAGCGGTCGTGCTCAACTCACTCCACCTTTGCGCCAGAGATCTTGACGATCTCGGCCCACTTGGCGATGTCCTCGGTCATGTAGCGAGTGAACTCGTCCACCGACATCGTCATGGCCGTCGTGCCCTGGGCCGTCCAGGCGCGGCGCACCTCGGGGTTGGCAGTGATCTTGGCCACCTCGGCGTTCAGTCGGTTCACGATCGCGGCCGGCGTGCCCTTGGGGGCCATCAGCCCGAGCCAGATGGTGGCTTCGTACCCCGGAACACCAGCCTCCGACACCGTGGGCACGTCGGGCAGCGTGGCCGAGCGCGTCTTGCCGGTGGTGGCCAGTGCCTTCACCTTGCCCGCCTTGATGTGCTCGGTCATGGTGGGAATGGCGTCGAACATCATCTCGAGCTGCCCGCCCAGCACATCGGTGCGCGCGCCGGCGCTGCCCTTGTAGGGGATGTGCACGATGGACACTCCGGCCTTTGCCTTGAACAGCTCACCGGCCATGTGGTACGGCGTGCCCGGGCCGGAAGATGCATACGACATGCCGCCAGGCTTTGCCTTGGCTGCGCGGATCAGCTCCGGCAATGTGTTGGCCGGCAATCCGGCCTTGGCCACGAGCACGAGATCGGAATAGTTGATGGGCGCGATCGGCGCGAAGTCGCGCATCAGCTGAAACGGCTTGTTGGGGATCAACGACTCGTTGACGGTGTGCGTGTTCGACATCACCAGCAGCGTGTAGCCATCCGGCGCCGCCTTGGCGACCGCGTCGGTGCCCACCACCGAGCCTGCGCCGGGGCGGTTGTCGATCACGAAACTCTGGCCCATGGCCTCCTGCAGGCGCTGTGCGATGAAGCGCCCGAACACATCGGCCGAACCCCCGCTGGCGAAAGGCACGATGATGCGCACCGGCTTGCTGGGGTAGTCCTGCGCCTGGGCGGACACGCCCACCACGGCACCGGACACCGCGACCAGTCCAGCGCACCACGCGTGCCGCACGCGCAAGGGGAATCGGTCGACGAGAAGCAGGTTCATCGGTGTCTCCTGGCCATTTGGGCCTGATTGGTATGTTCTGGTTCAAGAACTTGACCAACTTTAGCGATCGCCCCATGGGGGGTCAATCGGGTTGGCCCCGCCCCGCTCGGCGAAGGGACACGCCGGGCGGAAATGCTCAGAACCCGAGCATGTTGGTGCGCACCTGCACCAGGTGACCAAGGCACAGCGCCCGCGCGCGATCGACATCGCGATCCTTCAGCGCCGCAACGAGGTCGCGGTGCTGTCGCTGGTACTCGAGCCGCCGCTGCGGGGTGGCACTGCGGCGTTTCAGCGCGCCCCACTCGCCCTGTGCGCGCACCTGGTTCATGAGCCGGAAGACGCTCGAGATGAAGGTGTTGTGCGCGGCGTCCGCGATCGCCTCGTGCAGCATGCCGTCCCAGTGCTCGAACTCCTCGAGCGTGGTGGCGGCCTCGGCGCGCTCGTTGCACTCCTCCATGCGGGAGAAATCGGCCGCCGTGGCATTGCCGATGGCCATCTCCACCAGCGCCGGCTCGAGCACCAATCGCGCCGCCATCAGCTCGGCTGGGCTGGTGGCGAGCGCGGGTGCGCCGTGCGTCATGTCCGACAGTGCCGCCTGCACGTTGTCGGCCACATAGGTACCACTGCCGACGATCTGCGTGATGAGCCGCTTGCGCTTGAATTCCTGCAGCACACGCCGCACCGTGGAACGGCTCAGCCCGTAGCTCTCGCTCAGTTCGCGTTCGGTCGGGATGCGGTGGCCGGCACGCCACTGACGTGCCTTGAGGTTGTCGAGGATCGCGTCGCGCAAGAGTGCTGCACTGTCCATGGAAATGCGAAGTGAATGGATGCGCAATGGTAGCAAGACACGGCCGGAGCTCTGTCCGGATTGCCCCACACTCCTCAAATTGGTAGCATTTGGTGCAACCCTTGGGAGCCTCTCTTGCGCATCGCCACCTACCGGTCCGCCGGACAACGCCACGTCGGCCGGATCAGCGCCGATGGCGCCAGCGTCACCGCCTTCGACCTCGATCCCACCCAGGCCCAGCGTGGCGCACTCGCGCTCGTCGACCTGTCGACTGCCGGCAAGGCCTTGCCTGCATTGCGTGAACCGCCAGTGGCCTTGGCGACCGTGCAACTCGAAGCGCCGATTCCCGTGCCACGGCGCAACCTGTTCTGCGTGGGCCGCAACTACCACGCGCACGCCAAGGAACTGCGCGACACCGTCTTCAAGGACAGCCCCAAGGACACGCAGGCCTGGCCCATCGTGTTCACCAAGGTGCCGGAGTGCGTGGTCGCCGCGCAGGCCGACGTGCTCTTGCCGAGCGCCGTCTCCACCCAGATCGACTACGAGGCCGAGCTCGCGGTGGTCATCGGCCAGGGCGGGCGCAACATCGCGCGCGCTGACGCGATGCGCCATGTGTGGGGTTACACCATCGTCAACGACGTGACCGCGCGCGACGTGCAGATGCGCCACCAGCAGTGGGACCTGGGCAAGAGCTTCGACACCTTCTGCCCCATGGGCCCGTGGCTGGTGACGGCCGACGAGCTCGACGGCACCGACACCCGCGTGCGCTGCTGGGTCACGCCCGCCGGCGGCAGCGAGGAGCTGCGGCAGGACGCGCGCACCGCCGACCTGATCTTCGACATCCCGACGCTGATCGAGACCTGCTCGCGCGGCATCACGCTGCTGCCGGGCGACATCATCGCCACCGGTACGCCTGCTGGCGTGGGCATGGGCCTCACGCCGCCACGCTGGCTGCGGCACGGCGACGTGGTGCGCATCGAGATCGATGGCATCGGCAGCCTGAGCAACCGGTTCGTGGAGGCCTGAGATGAAGGCATTGAATTCTTCCTGCGGTCGCCTGGCCGCCTTGGTATTGCTGTGTTGGGCTGCGTTGGCACACGCCCAGTCGGGCTACCCGGACAAGCCGATCACGATGATCGTGCCCTTCCCGCCCGGCGGCGTGGCCGACACCGTGGCCCGGCCGGTGGCCGAATCGCTGGCGCGCGAGCTCAAGCAGACGGTGGTGGTCGAGAACCGCGCCGGCGCTGGAGGCGCCACCGGCATCGCGGCGGCATCGCGCGCTCCAGCCGACGGCTACACCGTGCTGCTGAGCCTGTCGTCCATCTCCATCCTGCCCGAGGCCGATCGGCTGCTGGAGCGCCGACCGGCCTTTACGCTCAACCAGTTCAGGCCCATCGCGCGATTCACCGCCGACCCCACGGTGCTGGTGGTGCGGGCCGAGGCGCCGTGGAAGACCTTCGCCGAGTTCGTGGCCGACGCCAAGCGCAAGCCGGGCGCCTACAACTACGGCAGCTCGGGCAACTATGGAACGATGCACGTGCCCATGGAGATGCTCAAGGCCTCGGCGGGCTTTCGCATGACGCACATTCCCTACACCGGCGCCGGGCCGGCCCTGCTGGCCCTTCTGGCGGGGCAGGTCGATGCCGTGGCGAGCGGCCCGTCCACCGTGGCCCAGCAGATCAAGGCCGGCAAGCTGCGGGCGCTGGCCCATTGGGGTGAGCAGCCACTGCAGTCGATGCCCGACGTGCCGAGTCTCAAATCGCTGGGACAGCCGGTGCAGTTTGCGCAGTGGTCGGCGCTGTTCGTGCCGGCGGGCACACCCGAGGACGTGGTGCAGAAACTTCGTGCCGCCGCTCGCAAGGCCGCGGTGGATCCGGCGGTGGTGCAGGTGATCAACCGCGCCGGCAGCCCGATCGAGTACCTCGACGCGCCGGAATTCCAGACCTACTGGGACGCCGATGCGCGGCTGATGACCGACGCGGTGCGCAAGATCGGCAAGGTGGAGTAAGGCCACGTCCGCCCCGGGGATCCGCCCCTCACGGCACCCTGATGGCAACGGCCGTGCCATCATGGGCCGATGCTGCAGTCACTCAAGGATCTCTGGGACCGCCTCGCCCCGCCCGTGCCCGATGCGCCGCCGGCCGAGATGGAACACCTGCTGCAACTCGCCACGGCCGTGATGCTGGTGGAGGTGATGCGCGCCGACGCCAGCTTTCACGATGGCGAGCGGGACGCGGTGCGAGCAGCGCTGCGCGACAAGTTTGCCCTCACCGAAGACGAGGCCGTGCGCCTGAGCGAGCTCGCCGAAGCCACCGCCCGCAACGCGACCGACCTGTTCAGCTTCACCTCGCGCATCAATGAGCGCTTCGACATGGCGCAGAAGCTGCGCATGGTCGAGCACATGTGGCGCGTGGCCTACGCCGATGGCCGACTCACCGAGCACGAACGCCATGTGCTGTGGCGCGTGGCCGACCTGCTGCACGTGCCTCAAGGCGCCTACGTGAACGCCCGCCTGCGTGCCGAGCAGGCCGCCGGAGTCTGATCGCCAGGCCCGCCTGCTCGGCCGCTCACCTCATGGCACTACCCTTGGCTCAGTCGACCGCCGGGGAGGACGATCGGAACAGGGTGTAGGACAGCGCGATGCCGCCCGACACACCCGTTCGCTGCTGCACCAGCGGGCTGGCGCGGTTGGCGGCGCCGGCCACCGTGTCGGCGCGCGCAAAGCCGATCACACGGAGGTCGGGCGTGATCAGGTACGACACCGTGCCCGAGACCCGCCAGGCGATCAGCCCAGCACGGGCATCGTAGGCCGCGCGCTCGGGCGCCGCGAACTGCGGCGCCACGCCATAGAGCACGTCCGCCAGCCGGCGGTTGCCCGCCACCAGGCCAGCGCCGGCACTCCAGCGCCAGCCCTGCAACGCCCGCGCCTCGTAGGTGAGTTCCGGCTCGAAGCTCAGGCCCTTGTAGCGGAAACCATCGCTGAGATCGAACACACCGCGCAGCGGAAACTCCGCGCGCAGGCGACCGGCTTCGTCATCGCCATTGAGATTCCACTTCAGACGCGGCCCGGCCTCGACCAGCGTGCCCAGGTCGGGCATGCCCCGACGCACCTCGATGCGATCGGAGTCCGAGCCCAGCGAGCCGCCGAAACCGACATCGACCTCGAACTCGGGCGTCTTCACCGCGCGCACGCCGAAGGTGCCGCGGTCGGCGCGCAGGAACTGCCCGCGATAGACACCGAACGGCAGCAGAAGGCTGCGACCCGTCTGCTGCGAGGCGCCCGGGTAGGCTTGCTGCGAGGCGGTGACGGCAAACAGACCCAGCTCCCACAACGGCAAGGCGGGCCGTGGCTCGGTCGACGGTGACGCCACCTGCAGCGGCTTCGGCGACACCGCGGGTTCGGCCGACTGCGCCTGCGCGGCATGGGCGGCTGCGAGCGCCAGACCTGCGACGAGACACGCCCAGGGCCGGCGCCGGCTTTCAAGAGCGCCCGGCGGGCAGGAAGGCGGAAGACAGCGAACCACGGGAACTCCTGGGCAGCGTGGACAAGGCGCGCGGACCATACCACCTCGCTTCCAGGGCGCCACGGCACCAGACCGCGACGACCCGTGCGCGCACAGGGACAAGCCGCGCCCCGCCGGCACGGGACACGGTGACAACGGCAGTGGAGGGCGACAGAGCTGACAGCCCTCAGACCCGCTCAAGCACCAGCGCGATGCCCTGGCCGACGCCGATGCACATCGTGCACAGCGCGAATCGCCCGCCGCTGCGGTGCAGCTGGTTGACTGCGGTGGTGGCCAGCCGCGCTCCGCTGGCACCGAGCGGATGGCCGAGTGCAATGGCGCCGCCGTTGGGATTCACGCGCGGGTCGTCGTCCGCCAGGCCCAGGGCACGCAGCACCGCGAGTCCCTGCGCGGCAAAGGCCTCGTTGAGCTCGATCACGTCGAGCTGCGCGAGCGTCAGCCCGGTGAGCTGCAGCACACGCCGCGTGGCTGGCGCGGGGCCGATGCCCATCACCCGCGGCGCGACGCCAGTCGAGGCCATGCCCACCACGCGCGCCCTCGGCACGAGACCATGGCGCGCCGCGGCGGCTTCACTGGCCAGCAGCAAGGCGCAGGCGCCGTCATTCACGCCGCTGGCGTTGCCCGCGGTCACCGTGCCGTCCGGCCGCACCACGCCTTTGAGACGGGCCAGGGCCTCGAGCGAGGTCTCGCGCGGATGCTCGTCGCGGTTCACCACCACCGGCTCGCCCTTCTTGGCCGACACGGTCACGGCGCAGATCTCGGCATCGAAGAAGCCCGCCTGCTGGGCCGCCACCGCCTTGCGCTGGCTGGCCAGGGCCATGCGGTCCTGGTCGTCGCGCAAGATCTTCCAGTCGGTGGCCACGTTCTCTGCCGTTTCGGGCATGGCGTCCACGCCATAGAGCGCCTTCATGCGCGGATTGACGAAGCGCCAGCCAATCGTGGTGTCAAAGATCTCGGCCGTGCGGCTGAACGCCGCACCGGCCTTGGGCATCACGAAAGGCGCGCGGCTCATGCTCTCCACGCCGCCAGCGATCATGAGATCCGCCTCGCCCGACTTGATGGCGCGCGCAGCGGTTCCCACCGCATCGAGCCCGGAGCCGCACAGCCGATTGATCGTCGCACCAGGCACGGAAATCGGCAGGCCGGCGAGCAGGGCAGCCATGCGCGCGACGTTGCGGTTGTCTTCACCCGCCTGATTGGCACAGCCGAAGATCACGTCGCCCACCGCTTCCCAATCCATGGTCGGGTGGCGTGCCATGAGGGCCTGCAAGGGAACCGCCGCGAGGTCGTCGGTGCGCACGGTGGCCAGCGCCCCGCCATATCGGCCGAATGGCGTGCGCTGCGCATCGCAGATGAAGGCGTGGGTCATGGGAGCTCCGGTGTCGACAGATCGAACAGGCTGGTCGCTTCGAGGTCCAGCACCTCGAGGCCCGCCTGGTTGAAGAGTTGCCAGCGCCAGCGCAGCACGCCGAGCGTCGGCTGCGTGCGCGAGCGCCGTGCCTCCAGCACCTGGACACGCAGGCGCACCGTGTCGCCAGGGCGCAGCGGATTCGGCCACTTCACATAGGCCAGTCCCGGCGATGCGAACGACTCGCTGCCGACCAATGCCGCCTCGGCCACCAGCCGCATGGCGAGGCCGCAGGTGTGCCAGCCACTGGCGATCAGGCCCTTGAAGCGCCCTTTCGCGGCTGCTGCGGGATCGGTGTGGAACCACTGCGGGTCGTAGCGCTGGGCGAAGTCCAGCACCTCCGCTTCGCTGACGTCGACGGGCCCGGCCTCGATCACCTGCCCGACATGGAACTCGGCAAACTTCATCGAGGCGCCCAGCGCGCCGGCCGCTTGGCGAGAAAGGCCTCGAAGCCCTCGCGTGCTTCGTCGGTGCCGCGCACGCGCGCGATCGTCTGTGCGGTGAGTTCGATCACATCGTCCGTCACCGGACCCTGGTGCAACTGGGCGAAGAGCTGCTTGATCTCGCGCTGTGCGTTCGGGCCGCCGGCGAGCAGCGCCGTCACCGCCTCGTCGACGGCGGCGTCGAGCGCTTCGAGGGCCACCACGCGGGTCACCAGTCCCAGCGCCAGGGCCTCGGCGGCGCCAATGCGCTCGGTGGTCAGCGCCAGTCGCCGCGCCTGGCGCTTGCCGACGGCGTTGTTCACATAGGGGCCGATCACCGAGGGCAGGATGCCGAACCGGGCTTCGCTGACAGAGAAGCTCGCGTTGTCGGCGGCGATGGCCAGATCGCACACACAGGCCAGGCCCACGCCGCCGCCCAGCGCTGCGCCCTGCACCCGCGCCACCGTCGGCTTGGGACTGCGCTCGATGCGCGACAGCATGCCGGCGAAGCGGCGGGCGTCGGCAAGGTTCCAGTCGAGCGACGCCTGGCTGGCGCGCTGCATCCACTGCAGATCGGCCCCGGCACTGAAATGCCGGCCCTCGCCCGCCAGCACGATCACCCGCACCGCCGGATCGTCGATGAGCTGCGCGAAGGCGGCGTCGAGCTCGCCGATCATGGCCTCATCGAACGCATTGAACACCGCGGGCCGCGGCCATGGTGACCTGGACCGCGCCAGCAGCGCGCATCGTGACGGTCAAGGCGCCCATCAATAGGTCTCCAGGTGCAGGCGGCCTTCGCGCTGCAGGGCAGCGCCCACCGTGGCCCAGTCGAGCCCGGCCTGGGTGGCGATGTCGCGCAAGGCCAGAACCACGCCCTCTTCCATGGCCTTGAGGCCACAGACGTAGAAGCACGCGTCGGCATCGGCCAGCAGCAGCGCCAGGTCGGCGGCGCGCTCGCGCATCGCGTCCTGCACGTAGCGCTTGGGGGCACCGGGCGTGCGACTGAAGGCGAAATTGATGTCGATGAAGTCCTTGGGCAGGTTCTGCAGCGGACCGAAATACGGCAGCTCCTCCTGCGTGCGCGCGCCGAAGAAGAGCAGCAGTTTGCCCCCTTCGAACTTGCCCGAGCTTCGAAGCCTCCGGCGCCATTCCGTCATCGCACGCATCGGCGCGCTGCCGGTGCCGGTGCAGATCATCACGATGTGGCTCTTCGGGTGATTGGGCATCAGGAAGGTGGTGCCGAACGGGCCGATCACCTGAACCTTGTCGCCCACCTTCAGGTCGCACAGGTAGTTGCTGGCCACGCCGCGCACCGGCTGGCCCTGGTGGTCTTCGAGCACGCGCTTGATCGTGAGCGACACATTGTTGTACCCCGGCCGCTCGCCGTTGCGTGGGCTGGCGATGCTGTATTGGCGTGCGTGGTGTGGACGTCCGTTGGCGTCAGCGCCGGGCGGCACGATCCCGATGCTCTGACCTTCCAGCACTGGGAAGGGCAGGGTGCCGAAGTCCAGCACCAGATGGTGCGTGTCGTAGTCGTGGCCGGCGTGCTTGCCGATCTCGGTGACGCGCACGTTGCCCGCCACCGTGGCGGTGATCGAGGGAGCGGCGGCCTTGGGCCCATACAGCTGGGTATAGGGATGCGCTGCCGACCACGGTGGCACGGAGGCGTTGTACTGCGCGGAACGAAAGACCGCGGTGTCGGTGGGCGCGACCATGGCGGACGGCCCCACTGCGTTCACCACCGCTGCGAGCACATCGGTGGTGGCTTGCGCGCCAGCTTCACGCGCCGCCCGGATCTCCTCGGCCGGCAGTTCAACCGGCAGCGATTGCCAGCCGAGCTGCTCCTCGACGCTGTAGGCCCGCACGCGGGGCATGGTGCGGTAGTTGTCGATGCTGCCCGTGGGACAGGGCGAGATGCAGGCATTGCACCAGTTGCACTTCTCGGCATCGACCACGTAATTGTTCGAGTCGTGCGTGATCGCGCCGACCGGGCACATGGTCTCGCAGGTGTTGCATCGGATGCAGATCTCGGGGTCGATCAGGTGCTGCTTGATCACCCCGGCGGCGGCCATGTCCATCAGGCGAATCGCACGTACTCGAAATCCACCGGCTGCCGGTTGATGCCCATGACCGGCGGCGCGATCCAGTTGGCAAACTTGCCGGGTTCCACCACGCGGCCCATCAGGCTGGCGACGAATGCGCGGTCGGTGGCGCTGGGCAGCCAGTGGTTGGCGTGCGCCGCCCACTCGGCCTCGCTCACCACCTCGCCATTGGGTGAGACCTTCACCCCGGCCAGCGTGCCGATGTTGCGGTGGAAAGCCTTGTGCGGCGTCTTCAAGCGGAACGGAATGCCCGCCTTCTCGATGACCTTGTTCCAGCGTTCGACACCACCGATGCTGTCCTTGATGTAGTCGTCGCGCAGCACTTCATTGAGGGCGTTGAGCATCGGCACTTCCCGCTCGACCAGTCGACCGTCCTGCACCGCCAGCACGCGGTAGGTCTGGCCCTTGAGCACATGGTCGTCCTGGCGCTTGCCCTCTTCGAACCGGCCCTTGAGGCCAGTGCTGTAGAACGTGGCGGCGTTGCTCGACTCGTCGGCACCGAAGAGGTCGATCGTGACGCTGAAGTGGAAATTCAGGTAGCGCTGCAGCGTGGGCAGGTCGATCACGCCGGCCTCGCGCAGCTTCTTGGGATCGTCGGTCTTGAGCTCGTTCATCGCCGCGCAGGTGCGCTGGATGACGCGGCTGACACCGCTCTCGCCCACGAACATGTGGTGCGCTTCCTCGGTGAGCATGAATTTCGTCGTGCGGGCCAGCGGGTCGAAGCTCGACTCCGCCAGTGCACACAGCTGGAACTTGCCGTCGCGGTCGGTGAAGTAGGTGAACATGAAGAAGCTCAACCAGTCCGGCGTGGGCTCGTTGAAGGCCTGCAGGATGCGCGGGTTGTCTTCCTGGCCGCTGCGGCGTTCGAGCAGCGCTTCGCCTTCCTCGCGACCATCGCGGCCGAAGTACTTGTGCAGCAGGTAGACCATCGCCCACAGGTGGCGGCCTTCTTCCACGTTCACCTGGAAGAGATTGCGCAGGTCGTACTGGCTCGGCGCGGTGAGGCCCAGGTGGCGCTGCTGCTCCACGCTGGCCGGCTCGGTGTCGCCTTGCGTGACGATGATGCGGCGCAGGTTGGCGCGGTACTCGCCCGGGATGTCCTGCCAGGCGTCTTCGCCCTTGTGGTCACCGAAGTGGATTTTGCGGTCCTTCTCGGCGGGATTGAGAAAGATGCCCCAGCGGTAGTCGGGCATCTTCACGTGGCCGAACTGCGCCCAGCCCTGCGGATCGACGCTGACGGCGGTCCGCAGGTAGACGTCGAAGTTCTGGCTGCCGTCCGGGCCCATGTCGTCCCACCAGGCCTTGTAGTTGGGCTGCCATTGCTCGAGCGCGCGCTTGAGCGTGCGGTCCTCGTCGAGGTTGACGTTGTTGGGGATCTTCTCGCTGTAATTGATGCTGCTCATTGCTACTCCATTCAGTGGCGTGTCTGTCTCGATCCAGCGGGCGCCACGGAACCGGCTTTGCCGGGCCGTCGGCGCCGCCCCCTTGAGGGGGAGCGCCGTCAGGCGCTTCGGGGGTGGTCCATCAAACCCTGGTCCAGTCGAATGCCGCCTTGTCGCCCTTGCCGTAGACCTTGAGCGCGCCCTTCTCGCCCACGGCATTGGGGCGCTGAAAGATCCAGTTCTGCCAGGCGGTGAGCCGGCCGAAGACGCGGGTGAACATGTTCTCGGGGCCGTTGAAGCGCAGGTTGGCCTCCATGCCGGTGAGCGCATCGGGGCTCATGGCCACGCGCTCTTCGATGGCGATGCGGGTTTCGTCGGCCCAGTCGATGTCGTCGGGGTTGCTCGTGACGAGGCCTAGCGCGAAGGCCGCATCGGCATCCAGCCGCTGGCCGATGCGGGCGCGGACCGCGTTCAATGGATCCGCTTCGTCGTAGAAGCGCCGTGCCAGGCGCGTCTGCCCGGTCACCATCGGATAGCGGCCGAAGTTCAGATCGCCCGGAACGATCGCCGGCGCGCCTTCGGGGTCATCGGGCAGTGCCAGCATGTAGCTGCGGTCGCAGGCGAGTGCCATCTCCAGCAGCGTGCCGGCAAAGCACGAGCCCGGCTGGATCAATGCGAACAGGCTGCGCGAGCTCACATCCAGCCGGCTGAAGGTGCGACGCAGCAGACCCAGCGTTTCGCGGACCAGCCAGTGGTCGGCGTGGCGGGCGAGGGTCTCGTCCATCTGCACAACGGCCGCGCCATCGCCACGGGTCTTGAGCAGCCACAGGCCGGTCTCGAGCTCGTTGGTGCGCATGGACAGGATCGCGTCCTCGAGCTCGCGCGCCATCTGCAGCGGGTACCAGGCAGCACCGGCGGCCTCGATGCCGGCAATGTCGGTGGGTTGCGTGCCGGTGGGGCCATGGACGGTGAAGGTGGCGGTGCGCTTGGCGCGATCGATCTCCACGCTTACATGGGTATAGCGCAACGCGTTTTCCTCGGCCTGGCGTTCGAGCGGCGGCAGCGTGACGCCCTTGCCGTTCGCCGGCCGGTCGCTCAGCGCGGCGAGCTGCAGCGCGCGCTCCTGCACCTTGGCAGCGAAGGCCGCGGGCTTGGCGATGTCGTCGACCAGCCGCCAGTCCTTGGCCTTCTGGCCCCGCACGCCTTCGGTGGTGGTGCAGAACACATCGGCGAGGTCGTGGCGCACGTGGCGCTTGTCGGTCACACGCGTGAGGCCGCCGGTGCCGGGCAGCACGCCGAGCAAGGGCACCTCAGGGAGGCTGACCGCGCTGCTGCGGTCGTCCACCAGGATGATCTCGTCGCAGGCCAGCGCCAGCTCGTAGCCACCGCCTGCACAGGCGCCGTTGACGGCGGCCAGGAACTTCAGACCGCTGTGCTTCGACGAGTCTTCGAGGCCATTGCGCGTCTCGTTGGTGAACTTGCAGAAGTTCACCTTCCACGCATGGCTGCTCACGCCCAGCATGAAGATGTTGGCGCCGGAGCAGAACACCTTCTCCTTGGCACTGGTGACGACCACCGTGCGCACTTCCGGGTGCTCGAAGCGGACGCGATTGATCGCGTCGTTCAGCTCGATGTCCACGCCCAGGTCGTAGCTGTTGAGCTTGAGCTTGTAGCCAGGGCGCAGCCCGCCGTTCTCGTCGAAGTCGGCGATGAGCGTGGCGACCGGGCCTTCGAACTTGAGCTTCCAGTGGCGGTAGCGGGACGGATGGGTCTGGTAGTCGACCGCAAGGACGGTGGTCATGGCATCTCCTCGTCACACGGCAACGGCCCGCGGCTGTCGCCAGAAATGTGAATCATAGTGCATGTTTGTGACGGATCAAGAGAAGAATGCACTTTTGTGCATTTCTTTGTGGCCTGACGCTTGGCGGTCCGCTTCAGACCGAGAGGGCCAGCGCCTGGCGCACCAGCCCGCGCAAGGCGGTGAAGGTCGGCGCCAGGGACTGCGCGCTGGTGTCGAGCTGCAAGTCGGCTTTGGAGTAGAACGCCGCCCGCCCGGCGAGGATGGACTTGAGATCGTCCATCGCCTCGCGACTGGCTGCCATGGGCCGCATGTCTCCCTGGGCCACGACGCGCTTCATGTGGTCCTCGGGATCGGCGCGCAGCCACACCGTGGTGCAGTGGCCCAGGAGCAGATTGAAGTTGGCCGGGTCGGAGACGATGCCGCCCGGCGTGGCGATCACCGCTTCGGGGTAGATCTGGATCGACTCCTCGAGCGCGCGGCGCTCGTAGCGGCGGTAGGCGTTCTGGCCATACAGCGCCTGGATCTCGCTGATGCTGCAGCCGGCGAACTTCTCGATCTCGCGGCTGAGCTCGACGAAGGGAAACCCCAGATCCTCCGCCAGCATCGCGCCCAGGGTGCTCTTGCCCGCGCCACGCAATCCGATCAGGGCGACGCGTTCGCTGCGCCGCGGTGCACCGTTGGCATCGAGCGCCCGGGCGCCGCGGGTGCCGAGCAGATCGCTCACCGCGACGCGCACGCGGTGCAGCGTCGCGTCGTCTCGGTTCTCGAGCATCTCGCGCAGCAGCAACCATTCGGGCGAGGCGGTGGTGACATCGCCCAGCAGTTCGGCCAGCGAACACTGGAGGGCTCGCGCCACGTTGAGCAGCACCAGGATCGAGGCGTTGCCCACGCCGTACTCAAGGTTCGCGAGATGCCGCTCCGACACATCCGCCGCCAGCGCCAGCGCCTTGCGGGTCATGCCGCGCCGGGCCCTCAGCGCGCGCACGCGCTCACCCAGCGCCACCAGAAACGGGTTCTTCGCATCCCCCACCGCAGCCCGGTCGTCGACCGGCGGCGCGGCGGCTTCATGCAGCAAGGTGCTTGACATGGCCAGCGGCCCCTCCTAGAGTCCGCACGCACAATACTGCATCCTCGGGTCGATGACAACACCGACGGCGGGCGACGCATCCACCACGTGCCCGCAGAGCACGCGCCCTTCCGGAGACACGCCATGCCGCACCGACTTCCACCCGACGTCCAACCTCCCGGTGAGCGTTTCAATTTCGCCGCCCACTTGCTGGCGGTGAACGCCGGCCGCGCCGGCCGGACCGCCTTCATCGACGACCATGGCTCGATGAGCTACGGCGCGTTGACCGACCGCGTTCGGCGCCTGGCCACCGGGTTGCGCGCCCTGGGCCTGAAGCGCGAAGAACGCGTCCTGCTGCTGATGCAGGACGGCAACGACTGGCCGGTCAGTTTTCTCGGTGCGATGCACGCCGGCCTGGTGCCGGTGGCGGTGAACACGCTGCTGAGCGTCGACGACTATGCCTACATGCTCGAGCACAGCCGGGCACAGGCGGTGATGGTGTCCGGTGCCCTCTTGCCGACGCTCGCGGCGGCCATGGTGAAGTCGGACCATGAAGTGGGCACGGTGCTGGTGTCGCGACCCATCGCGCCGCTGCACCCGCACGAGCGCGACTTTGCTGCGTTCGTGGCCCACCACGAGCCCAGCGCCAAGCCCGCGGCCACCGGGCCGGACGACCCCGGCTTCTGGCTCTACTCGTCCGGCTCCACCGGGCGGCCCAAGGGCACGGTGCACTCGCACGCCAACCCGTACTGGACCTGCGAGCTCTACGGCAAACGCATCCTGGGTCTGCAGGAGAGCGATGTCTGCTTCTCGGCGGCCAAGCTGTTCTTCGCCTACGGTCTGGGCAACGCACTGACGTTTCCGCTGAGCGTCGGGGCCACGGTGCTGCTGATGGCCGAACGCCCCACGCCCGACGCTACGTTCAAGCGCTGGACGGGCGGTGTCGGTGGCGTCAGGCCGACGGTGTTCTACGGCGCCCCCACGGGCTTTGCCGGTATGCTCGCCGCGCCGAACCTTCCCAGGAAAGGCGACGTGGCCTTGCGGCTCGTGTCCTCGGCCGGCGAGGCCTTGCCCGCCGACATCGGCCAACGCTTCAAGGCGCACTTCGGCGTGGACATCGTCGATGGCATCGGCTCGACCGAGATGCTGCACATCTTCCTGTCCAACACGCCCGAACGGGTGCGCTACGGCACCACCGGCTGGCCGGTGCCCGGCTACGGGATCGAACTGCGCGGCGACGATGGCCAGCCTGTGGCCGATGGCGAACCCGGCGACCTCTTCATCGCCGGCCCCTCGGCCGCGATGATGTACTGGGGCAACCGTGCCAAGACGCGCGAGACCTTCCAGGGTGGCTGGACCAAGAGCGGCGACAAATACGTGCGCAACGCAGACGGCAGCTACACCTACAGTGGACGCACCGACGACATGCTCAAGGTGAGCGGCATCTATGTGAGCCCGTTCGAGGTCGAGGCCACGCTGGTGCAGCACCCGGCCGTGCTCGAGGCCGCGGTGATCGGCGTGCCCGACGCCGAGGGTCTGACCAAGACCAAGGCTTTCGTCGTGCTGAAGCCTGGCACCACGACCACCGAAGGCGAGCTCAAGACCTTCGTCAAGGAAAAGCTCGCCCCCTACAAGTACCCACGTCAGATTGCCTTCGTGGCCGACCTGCCCAAGACGGCCACGGGGAAGATCCAGCGCTTCAAACTGCGCGAGATCGAGACCGGCTCGAGGTGAGCGACTTCGTCGACATCGACTGGCGTGGCCGCCGGGTGCGGATCGAGCATGTGTGGCTCGATCGCGAGCGTGTGGACCGACCCCTGCTCGTCTTTCTTCACGAGGGCCTGGGCTCGGTGTCGATGTGGCGCGACTTTCCGCGCCAGCTCTGCGACGCGCTGAACGCACGCGGTCTGCTCTACAGCCGTCCCGGCTACGGTCGATCCACGCCGCGTGCCCCCGAAGAAGCCTGGGACCCCGACTTCATGCACCGCCAGGCCCACGAGGTGCTGCCGGCGCTGCTGCGCGCGCTCGGCATCGATGCCTCGCAGGACCGACCCTGGCTGTTCGGGCACAGCGATGGCGGTTCGATCGCCCTGCTCTACGCCTCCAGGTTCCCCGAGGCCATCGCCGCGGCCATCGTGTTGGCGCCGCACATCCTCGTGGAGGAGCTTTCGGTGAGCAGCATCGAGAAGGCACGCACCGCCTACGAGGTCACCGATTTGCGCAGCCGGCTGGCGCGCCATCACAACGACCCGGACTCGGCCTTCTGGGGCTGGAACCGCATCTGGCTGGACCCTCGGTTTCGCGACTGGTCGATCGAAGCAGAGCTCGACAGCCTCCGTTGCCCGCTGCTGGCCGTGCAAGGTCTGGACGACGAGTACGGCACGCTGGAGCAGATTCGCGGCATCGCGCGGCGCGCACCTCAGACCCGGTTGCTCGAACTGCCTGACTGCGGTCACTCTCCGCATCGCGATCAGGCACCGGCGCTGATCGCCGCCACTCAGCGGTTCGTCGCGGCGTCTGCGCCGATCGACCGGCGGGATTCCAGCAGTTCGTCGAATGCCGGCACGGCGAGTGGGCGCGCGAAGAGGTAGCCCTGGAACTGCGTGATCCCTTGCGAGGCGACCCAGTTCAATTGCTCGATCGTCTCCACGCCTTCGGCCACCGCGTTGAGCTTCATCAGCCGGCACATCGAGGTGATCAGCTCGGCCAGAGGCCGGTTGGCATCGATGCCCTGGATGAACGTCTTGTCGATCTTCAGTGTCTTGATCGGAAAGCGCTGCAGATAGGCCAGGTTGGAGTAACCCGTCCCGAAGTCGTCGAGGGCGATGGACATGCCCATGCGCTCCAGGGCCTGCAGCAGATCGAGCACGGCCTGATCCTTGCCGAGCAGCATCGACTCGGTGATCTCGAGCTCGAGCCCGGCCGGATTGCCTTGTGAGGCGGCCAGGGCCTGCGAGATGTCGGAGAGCAATTCGGGATGGGCCATCTGACGCGCCGAGAGATTCACCGACACCACCAGCGGGTGGCCACGCGATGCCCAGATGGCCTGCTGGCGGGCGGCGTGGGCAAACACGCGGTTGCCGAGTTGTCGGATGAGCCCGGTGCTTTCGCAGGTCGGGATGAAGACATCCGGCGCCACGAGTCCACGCACCGGATGTCGCCAGCGCACCAGCGCCTCGGCGCCGACGATGTGCTGCCCGTCCGTCGAGACCCGCGGTTGGTAATGCACCTCGAACTCGTCGCGCTCGAGGGCGTGGCGCAGCTCGGCCTCGAGTTCGGTGCGCGAGCGGACGGCCTCGGCCATGCCGCCGTCAAAGAACGCGAGGTTGTTGCGTCCGCGCTCCTTGGCGGTGTACATCGCCAGGTCGGCGTTGCGCATGAGTGATTTGATGTCGGCACCGTCGTGCGGGTAGAGCGCCACGCCGACGCTCGGCGTCACCCGCACCTCCGTCCCGCTGACGATCACCGGCCGACACACCGTCTGCATGACGCGCTCGCGCACACGATCGATCTCCACGCGCACGTCCTTGGACACCATCAGGATCAGGAACTCGTCACCGCCGAGCCGTGCCACCAGGTCGGTGCTGCGGGTGGCCTGCCGCAGCCGCTGCGCCACGTGCACCAGCAGTTCATCGCCCGCCGCATGGCCCAGGGTGTCGTTGATGTCCTTGAAGTGATCCAGGTCGATGAACAACAGCGCGGCTTCGAGCCCGGCTTCGCGGATGTCGGCCACGGCCCGGTCGAAACGCTGCATCACGTGATTGCGGTTGGGCAAGCCGGTCAGGGCATCGTGCAGGGCCAGGAAGTTGGCGCGTTCTTCGGTGCGCTTGATCGCGCTGATGTCGGCCTCGCTCACGAGCACGGCATCCTGGCCGGTCACGGCGTCCCGGCATCGCCGGGCGGAAAGCTCGTGCCAGCGCTCGCCTTGGGGTGTGGCGACCAGCAAGGTCAGCGTGGCCACCCCATCGCGGGCCAGCGAGCCCGTGAAGGCCGAGTAGGCCTCGGCATCGGCGATGCGGTCCTCGAGTCGCTCTCCAGGTGCGAGCACCGCCTCACGCGCCGCCGGATTGCGATACAGCGCGCGGCCGTCGGCGCCGTACAAGGTGATCATGACGGCGGTGTGCAGCAGCGCTTCGACCGACCGCAGCGATTCGGGCACGAGCCCATCGGCCAGATCGGCCTCGCAGAGCATGGCCATCCTTCCGTCGTCGAGCACGTGCCCGCTGAACCGCACACTCAGAGAGACGGGCTTGCCGCCGGGGTAGAGCGTCCACTGCTCCTTGAAGGTGGCCCCTTGGGCGGCAAAGTCAACCTGGTACTGCCGGAGCCGGCGAGCCACGGAGACCGACATGTCGCGACCCAGATCGCGTGCACACAGCTCTTCCAGCGTCGCCGCCTCCCACACCGACAACGCCGCGCGATTGGCCCAGTGAATGTGGCCGCGATCGATGTCGAAGATCCAGAGCGGGCGATTCACCAGGTCGAGTGCGCCGTAGCGCTGCGTGCGCAGGGCAAGTTCGGTCGACAGCGGCGTGCCCGAGGACGGCTCGCGATCGAAGCGCTCTGTGGAAATCATGCGGCCAGCAGTTCGCCCACGTCGGCGTAGCCCGGGGTGGCTCGCACGCGCGCCATCCACTGGCCGATGGCCGGGTAGCGCGCGAGGTCGAAGCCGCCCTCGCCGGCCAGGTGCGTGTAGCCATAGACCGCGATGTCGGCCACGCTGTAGCCGTGATCGGTGACGAATGCTCTTCCGCGCAGGTGGCCATCGAGCACCTGCAGGCCCCGGTGTCCGGCCTCGAGCCAGCGTGGAATCTCCGCGGCATGCGCCTCGCGCTGAGCGGGCAGGATGTGCGTGAAGAAGCGTGCCGGGGAGATGTGGGGCTCAAGCGAGGTCTGCTCGAAGATCATCCACTGCAAGGCCTGCGCACGGGTGATCGCGTCGGTCGGCATGAGGACCGAGCCCTCGCTGAGAAACCACGCGATGGCGTTCGACTCGCCCAGACCGCGCCCGTCCGCGGTGACGAGGTAAGGCAACTGCCCGCGCGGATTGATGGCCAGGAACTCGGGCGTTCGGGACTGTCCGCTCAGGACATCGATGTGGCGAACTTCACATCGGCTTGCCGTCTGGCGCAGCACCAGAGCGGGCTTGAAGCTGTTGCCCGAGCCGGCAGTGACGTAGAGACGATGCGACATGGCGAAGGATCTGGGCCGAATTGGTCTGGCCCGAGAGCCTACCCCGGGGCGATCTGAAAAGCACTGAGTGCAGGCCCTGGGAGTCGCCGGCTTCGTGACCTGTGAGGCGCGAATGGAGCCTGCCTGGGCGTGCTGGGCCGCATGCGTTCGCGCCGGAGCGCCTCAGGTCCAGCCAGCGTCGACGATGAAATCCTGCGCAGTGATCATGCGGCTGTCGTCGGAGGCGAGGAACAGGCACATCGCTGCAATATCGGCCGGCATCAGCTTGTCGGGCAGGCACTGGTTGTCGGCGATCGCCTTCTTGCCCGCTTCGTCGAGCCACAGGTCGACCTGCTTCTTCGTCATCACCCAGCCCGGCACGACGTGGTTGATGCGGATGCGGTGGGCGCCGACATCGCGCGCCAGGCTGCGCGTGAGGCCGGCGGAAGCCGACTTCAGGGTGGCGTAGGCCGAGTAGCCCCGGCCCTTGATCATCCACGAGACCGAACCGATGTTGATGATGCTGCCACTGCCGCGTGCCTTCATGCCGGGCAGCACGGTCTGGATGGCAAAGAAGTGCGCCCGCAGATTCACATTCACGACCCAGTCGAAGTACTCGCGGGTCACGGCCGGGAACTCATGGCGCTGGTCATCGGCCACGTTGTTGACCAGCACGTCAATCGGCCCGAGCGTCTGAATGGCCTGGGCAATGTGGGCCGCGAGGGCATCCACATCGGTCACATCCAGCAGGCCGAACAGCGGCCGGGGGGCACCGGAGGCGGCGAGCTCATCGACCAGTGCGGCAGCGGCCTCTGCCTTGAGGTCGTTGAAAGCCACCCGCGCGCCCTGGCGGGCAAAGGCGCGCACGAGGTCGGCGCCGATGCCTGTGGCACCACCCGTGATGTAGACCACCCGATCCCGGAGGCTGGGATAACAGGCGCTGTAGGACGAGGCAGCGTTCGTCTGGGTGCCGGTCGTGTTCATCGTCAAGGGGGACGGTGGCTGTGGGGCCTCCAGTCTCGCACCTCGACGCTCCGATCACTCGCGAATACGGTAGCCGCGGCCGCGGATCGTCTCGACCACGTCTCGTCCCAGCTTGCGGCGCAGGTTCGACAGATGGACCTCGAGGGCATTGACCGACACCCCCGGGGTCTTGGCCACGCGGGCTGCCAGCTCTGCCTTGCTCATCGCCTTGCCCCGCTGGGGCAGGAGCACCTCCAGCACCCGCCACTCGGCCTGGGTGAGGTGAACCGTCAGATGGCGCCGGGTGGCGGTGCGCTGCGCCAGATCGACCAGAGCAGCGCTAGAACCGACGGCAATCAGGCCACTGGCAAGCGAGGCACCAGACGCCTCGGGTGTGGTGTCGTCAATCTGCTGGAGGTCGCACATCGGAGGAGGCAGTCCTTGAGCGTGCGCTGGACCGCACCGGAACTTCCGTGCGCCTGCATCCGCGTTGGTTTTTTGGTGGGTGGAGAGGCATCTCGCCCGGCACGTGCTGCTTTGCCGGAGCGCGCGGATGCTCTCCTGGCCAGCTTAATCGAGGCTTAACCGGAACTTCAGCTGCGCGAAGCGCGCCCTCGCGGCGGTGGGCGCACTCGGCCAGTGAACCCGTTTGCTCAACGCCGCCGCAGTCCGAGCCACACGACGGTGCCCACCACGATCAGTCCACCCAGCACCTGCACCGGTGCAATGGCCTGGCCGAGGATCAACCAGGCCAGCACCAGGGCAAAGATGGGCTCCACGTTCATGATCGCCGAGTTGCCGACCACGCCCAGACGTGGCAGCACCGTGAACATGACGGTGAACGCGGTGCCGTAGAGCACGGTCAGCGCGAACAGGCCGATCCAGCCCGGTGGAGCCGTGGGCAGTCGAAAGCCGCCCTGCAAGGCGACGCCGGCGAGCGCGAGCACGCCCACCATGGCCATGGTGGTGGCGGTGCGCAGGCGGCCATCGAGGTCACCGGCCTCGTGTTGGGTGAGGACCAGTGCGAGACCGAAGGTGGCCCCGGCGGTGAGCGCGAAGGCGACCCCGACGCCGATGCGCTGCCACTGGCCTGCGGTGCCCAGGCCCGACGCGGCGCCGAACACATCCAGCGCCAGTGCCAGCCCGATCAGCATCACCGGCATGGCCAGCAGCGTGCGTCGTTCGGCCGCATGGCGGTAGACGACACGGGCCCACAACGCAGTCCAGAGTGGATAGGTGTTGAACGCCAGCAGCGCCAGCGCCACCGGCAGCCGCGCCACCGCGGAGTACAGGCACAGGCTCTGGATGGCGACGAGCACGCCAATCGCCGGCAGCGCCTTGCGGTGACGGACGCTGAGCTGCACAGGCACGCGATACACCACCAGCAGCAGACCCACCACCAGGGCGGTCACACCACTGCGAAAGGTCACGGCGGTGGCGACGTCGACACCGTGGTCGAAGGCCAGGCGCGCGGACACGTGATTGGCGCCCATCATCAGCGCGATCAGCAGCAAGGTGGCGAACGCCGTGCCCGAGAGCGCCGTCGTCGCGGCAGGCCGTGAACTCATTGGCTCACTTCGTCATGGGCAAGGCCACGCCCATCGCGACAAACAGGCCACCGCAGGCGCGATTGAAGCTGCGCCCGGCACGCTGCAGCAGCGGACGAATGCGAAAGGCCAGCACCGACAGCGCCACCTCCACGGCGATCTCCACCACCACGAAGACCACTGCCATGATCACGAACTGCAGCAGCAGGTCGCGCGCCGGATCGATGAACTGCGGCAGAAACGCGCCGTAGAAGAGCAGCGCCTTCGGGTTGGACACCGCGGTGAGGAGCCCCTGGCGAAACAGCACGGTGCCGCGGCCATCAGCGCCCGCTGTCGGCGACGACAGATTCATGGGCGGTGCCCGCCACAGCTGGATGCCCAGCCACACCAGGTAGGCCCCGCCCATGAACTTGAGCACGGTGAGCGCCTGCGCCGAGGCCTGCAGCAATGCGCCGATGCCCAGCATGGACAGCGCGATCAGCGCCAGGAAGCCCAGCGCACCGCCGGCCACGGTGAACAGCGTGCGCCGGTGGCCGTGCAGCGCACCGTGGGTGAGAACGAGCAGGCTGTTCGGTCCTGGCGTGAGCGAGAGGCCGATGGCGGCAACGAGGTAAAGCAGCCAGGTCTGGAGGGACATCGGGGGTCCGATCGATGCGGAGCGTCGGCACGCGCGCCGGGCCGGCCAGTCTAAGGTGCACCGGCTGGACCGACCGGCGCAGTGCGGTTCAGCTCGCGCCACACGTCGTAGCAGGCACCGATGTCGTGGTAGTCGACCTTGCCCGCCGGGCTCTTCTCGCGTGTGAGGTTGAAGTTCTCGGGCGTGAGGATGCGAAACCAGGCGCCCTGCGCATGGTCGACGAAGTGCGCCCAGCAGTAGCACCACAGGCGTTCGTACCACTTCCAGTAGTGAGCCTCGGCGCCGGGCTCGCCACAGCGCGAGGCCAGCAAGGCCGCCGCCGCCATCGACTCGGCCTGCACCCAGTGGTACTTGGCGGCGTCGCAGATGCGGCCGTCGGGCGCGAAGCCATAGTGCAGTCCGCCGTGCGTGCCGTCCCAGGCCACCGTCACCGCCCGATCGAACAACTCGCGCGCACGCGGCAGGTGCCAGGCCTGCGGCGCGTGGGTGTCGAGCTGGCACAGCAGCTTCGCCCATTCGGTGAAGTGCCCCGGCTGGAAGCCCCAGGGCCGGAAGATGTTGGAGCGGTCGTCGCGGTTGTAGTCCCAGTCCACCGACCAGTCGGCGCGGTAGTGCTCCCACACACCACCGTCCGCCAGCGCTGCCTGGCGCTGCGTGATGTGGCGGGCCAGCAGCTCGGCACGCTCGATGTAGCGCCGCTCGCCGGTGGCCTCGAAGGCCGCGATCAGCGCTTCGCAGGCGTGCATGTTGGCGTTCTGGCCGCGATAGCTCGACAGCGTCCATTGCGGGCTGGCATCGTCGGCATAGAGGCCGGCCGCCGGGTCGAAGAAGCGTCGCTCGGCGAGATCGAAGGTCGATTCGAGCAAGGTCTTCGCGCCTGCCACGCCGATGCGGTGGGCACGCGCCGCGGCCAGCATCACGAAGGCCAGGCCATACATGTGGCGGGTGGCGTCGATGGGCGTGGCACGCGCGCCGTCCCAGTCGATCACCCAGTGAAAGCCTTCCTGTTGCGGATCGGCGAAGGCGCGCTCCACGAAACGCAGGGCATGTTCGGCGAGCTCGCCATGGCCCGCGCCGGGCTCCAGCTCGTGGGCGATGGCGTGCGTGACGACGAAGCGGGTGGCGCTCACCAGATGCCGCGTGCGCCGGTCGTAGACCGTGCCGTCGTCCAGGAAGAAATGGAACATGCCGCCGCTCGGATCAACCGCACGCGACCGGTAGAACGACATCACCCACAGCGCGTGCGCTCTGAGGAAGGCCGCCGAGCGAAAGTCCGGCACGGGTGGCGGATGGGGCGTGGTGCCGCCGGTTCGGGAGGTCGGTGATGTCGTCATCAGGACGACATCATCGCCCAGACCCCGCCATCCACGCAGGGTGGCGATTCACGGCACACTGGACACCGCCATGGCGCCATTCCGATTCGACAACACCTTTGCCCGCGAACTGAGCGGCCTGTACGCACCGTGGAAGCCGACGCCCGCGCCAGCCCCGCGCCTGCTCTTCTTCAACGACGCGCTCGCCGACGAACTCGGCATCGATCTCGCGGCATCCCGGGGTCCCGAGGGCGCGGCGCTGTGGTCGGGCAATGCGCTGCCCGACGGTGCCGAGCCGATCGCCCAGGCCTACGCCGGCCACCAGTTCGGCGGCTTCTCGCCGCAGCTCGGCGATGGCCGGGCCCTGCTGCTCGGCGAGGTGATCGACCACTCGGGCCGGCGTCGCGACATCGCCTTCAAGGGCTCAGGACGCACACCGTTCTCACGCGGTGGCGATGGCAAGGCCGCGGTGGGGCCGATGCTGCGCGAGGTGCTCATCGGCGAAGCCATGCATGCGCTGGGCATCCCCACCACGCGGGCGCTGGCGGTCGCGGCCACGGGCGAGCCGGTCTATCGCGAGCGCCCCTTGCCGGGCGCGGTGCTGACGCGCGTGGCCGCGAGCCACCTGCGGGTGGGCACCTTCCAATTCGTTCGCCGCCCGGGGCGATGTCGACACGCTGCGCCGGCTGGCCGACTACGCCATCGCGCGCCACGACCCCGCACTCGTGGACGCGCCGCAGCGCTATGTCGGCCTGCTCCGCACAGTGAGCGAGCGCCAGGCGGCGCTGATCGCGCAGTGGATGAACGTGGGCTTCATCCACGGCGTGATGAACACCGACAACATGACGATCTCCGGCGAGACCATCGACTATGGCCCATGCGCCTTCATGGAGGCCTACGACCCCGCCACGGTGTTCAGCAGCATCGACCACGGTGGACGCTACGCCTACGCCAACCAGCCGCTGATCGCGCGCTGGAACCTCGCGCGACTGGCCGAGACCCTGCTGCCGCTGATCGCCGAAGACGAAAGCGAGGCTGCCGTGCAGCACGCCGTCGCGCAGGTCACGCAGGTGATCGACGCCTTTCCCGGCTTCTACGACCACGCGCTGCGCCAGGGGCAGCGCCGCAAGCTGGGACTCGTGGCGCCCGCTCTCGCACCTCCCACGCCCAGCCCGATGCCGCGCTCGCCGACGATTGGCTCGGCCTGATGCATTCGCAAGGGGTGGACCATACGCTGGCCTGGCGACGCCTCGCCGATGCAGCATCGGGCAACGCGGAGTCGCTGCGCGCACTGTTCCCGCAGGCCCACAGGCTCGATCCCTGGCTGACCCGCTGGCGTGAGCGCTGCGCGCTGGACACCGACCAGGGCGGCGGCTCATCACCGGAACGAGCCGCGCAGATGCGGCAGATGAATCCCTGGGTCATCCCGCGCAACCACGTGGTCGAAGCAGGCCCTGTCGGCCGCCTCCGATCACGACGATCTCGGGCCTTTCGAGCGGCTGCTGGCGGCTCTGCGTTCACCGTACGACGAGACGGCGGACAACGCGGTCTACGGCGTGCCGGCTCCGAAGGAAACCACGGCGCACTACCAGACCTTCTGCGGCACCTGACGGTTCGCCGCCGGGCGCGTCATGTCGCCCGAAGCCCAACCTTGGCGGAGCGCAACACCTCGCGGCTCAGGCCTTCGATCAGCGACGACGCGGCGCGCGCATGCTGCCAGTACAGCGGCACGTCCAGCGGCCGTGTCGGGCACCAGTTCGACCAGCGAGCCGTCTTCAGGTGACGCGGCGATCAGCGCCTGCGGATGCAGGCCCCAGCCCATGCCCGCCAGCGGCAGCGGTCGACAAACGCATGGGCAGACGGCACGGCATGCCGCGGCAGTTCCACGTCCCGGTGGCACAGGCGCCGCACCCAGCGGGCCTGCAGATCGTCCTTGGTGTTGAAGACCAGGCTGGGCGCCCGCGCCAGGCTGCCCGCCCCGACGCCGCTCGGCGAAGTGGCGCGCCACGAAGGCCGGGCTGGCGGCCGCGAGGTAGCGCATGGCGCCCAGCGGCCGGCTGTTGCAGCCCGCCGGCAGGCCGAGCCGTGCCGGTCACGGCCGCCAGCACGGCGCCGCTGCGCAGCCACTCGGCGGTGTGGTCCTGGTCGTCCACCGCCAGTTCCACCAGCACCGGCGCGTCGGCCGCGAAAGCGGCGACCGCCGGTGCGAACCAGGTGGCCAGGCTGTCGGCGTTGACGGCGATCGGCAGCGCCACGCGGGTGACGCCCTTCAGGCGCCAGCGCCGGCAGCGCGCCCTGCAGTTCCTGCTCGAGCAGCCGCACGCGGTCGACGTGCTGGCACAGGCGCCGGCCGGTGTCGGTGGCGCGGCAGGGCTGGCCGCGCACGACCAGCGCGCAGCCCACCCGCTCTTCCAGCGAACGGATGCGCTGCGACACCGCCGAGGGCGTGACGATGCAGCGCCTGCGCCGCGCGCTCGAAGCTGCCTTCCCGGATGACGGCCGCCAGTGCGGAGAGTGCGGCGTAGTCGAGCATGGATTCAGTTCTGCTTCATCGAGATTAGTGAGATTAGTTTGTCTTCATAGCATCCGAGGCTGGCAAGCTCGGCGCACCATGAACCCTGCCAGCCACTGCTTCTCTCGCCTTCCCGGTGTTCGTCCAGGGCCTGGCCCTGAGCTTCGGGCTCATCGTCGCGATCGGCGCGCAGAACGCCTTCGTGCTGCGCCAGGGCCTGCGCCGCGAGCACGTGGGCAGCGTGGTGCTGTTCTGCGCGGCGGCAGACGCGCGTGCTCATCGCGGCGGGCGTCCTGGGCATGGCGCAGGCCCTGGGGCAGAGCCCGGGCCTGGCGCGCGCCCTGGCCCTGGCGGGCGCCGCGTTCCTGGCGGTCTACGGCTGGCGGGCGCTGCGGCGCGCACGGCAGGCCCACCGGCTGGATGCGTCGGCTGCCGGTGCGGCGCTGTCGCTGGCGCAGCGGTGGCGCAGGCGGCCGCCTTCACGCTGCTCAATCCGCATGTCTACCTGGACACCGTGCTGCTGGTGGGCAGCATCGGCGCCCAGCAGCCGGCGGCGCTTCGGGGCTGGTTCATCGCCGGGGCCAGCCGGCGCCAGCCTGGTCTGGTTCTCGCTGCTGGGCTTCGGCGCGCGTTGGCTGGCGCCCTGGTTTGCGCGGCCGAGGGCCTGGCAGGTGCTCGACGGCCTGATCGGCGTGACCATGTTCGTGCTGTCGGCGCTGCTGGTGCGGCACGCGCTCATCGGGCTCTGAGGGCGGCTAGAAGCGCGTCAAGGCTTTGGCCTGACGCCTCGCCT
>CAVUBY010000017.1:0-338701 GCA_963739925.1 uncultured beta proteobacterium
ATTGATCGAAAGTGCGAACCGGCCGCAACGTCAAGCGAGCGGCCGGCTGGCAACTTGACCGCCTACTTGAAGGCGACGGCCTTGCCCGCGCTGTCCTTGATGTTCTCGGACCACTGCTTGCGCACGAGGTCCTTCACGGGAGCGGGCAACGGCACGTACTCGAGTTCGGCCGCGAGCGCATCGCCGCTGTTGAACGCCCATTCGAAGAACTTCAGAGCGTTGGACGCGCTCGCTGGCTTCTCGTGGGCCTTGTACATCAGGATGAAGGTGGCGCCGCTGATCGGCCAGGTGTCTTTGCCCGGCTGATCGGTGAGCACCTGGTAGAAGGTCTTGGACCAATCGGCACCCGCTGCCGCCGCCTTGAAGTTGGCGTCGTCAGGCACGGCGAAGTTGCCGTCCTTGTTCCTGAGTTGCACGTACGTCATCTTGTTCTGTTTGACATAGGCGTACTCGACATAACCGATCGAATTCGGAAGGCGCTGGACGAAGGCGGCCACACCCTCGTTGCCTTTACCGCCCGCGCCGGTCGGCCAGTTGACCGCAGTGCCTTCACCGACCTTGGACTTCCATTCTTCGTTCACCTTCGAGAGGTAATTGGTAAACAGGAAGCTCGTGCCCGAACCATCGGCGCGTCGCACCACGGCAATCGCAGCGTCCGGGAGCGGTACGCCCGGGTTCATGGCGCTCAGGGCGGCATCGTTCCACTTGGTGATCTTGCCGAGGTAGATGTCACCCAGCAGCTGACCCGTCAACTTGATCTGTCCGGCGTTGATGCCCTTGATGTTGACGACCGGCACCACGCCACCGATGACGGTGGGGAACTGCACCAGGCCGTCCTTGGCTAGCTCGTCGTCCTTCAGCGGCATGTCGCTGGCACCGAAGTCAACCGTCTTGGCCTTGATCTGGCGAATGCCCGCACCGGAGCCGACCGACTGGTAATTGATTCGTGCACCCGTGGCCTTGTTGTAGGCATCGGCCCACTTGGCGTAGACCGGTGCCGGGAACGTGGCCCCCGCGCCGGTAACGTCTTGCGCCACTGCGGCACTGCCAAGACCAAAAACGAAAGTCGCAAGGATTGCGGATCGGGACAAGGTTGCAACGTGCATAAACCACCTCTCAGAAGGGAATGGACTAGGGATGGACAGGACTCTAGGCAGCGCCGATGACAGGTGTGTGACACCCGCCGATCCCTTCTGCCAGCCGGGGATTGACATTTCAACGTCATCGAATGGTCACGTTTCCGTCATTTGCGCCGGCTAGGCTCTCCGCAGACCAGTTCAACCCACCCATTGCCCACAGGAACCGCTCGATGAACGCACGAATTTCCCTGATTGCCTTGACTGCTTGCGCTGCTCTGTCTGGCTGCGCCACCGGACCGTCTCCGGTGAGCGTGACCGACACCGCCATGCGCACGCCGCAGCTCTCCACGTTGTCGAAGCTCGTTGCCGACGCCGGCCTCGCGGACACACTGCGCGGAACTGGCCCCTACACGGTGTTTGCGCCCAGCGACGATGCGTTCAAGGCGGTCCCGGCCAAGACATTGGCCGAGTTGTCGACGAACAAGGAGCTGCTGAAGTCCGTTCTGACGTATCACGTGGTGGCCGGCAAGTTGACCGCCGCCGAAGTCAAGGCAGGCAATGCCAAGACTGTTCAGGGCGCCAATGTGGCCCTGGCCAAGTCTGGAGGCTTTGTCACCGTGGAGGACGCGCTGGTGACGCAAGCTGACGTGCCCGCTACGAATGGTGTCGTGCACATCATCGACCGGGTCTTGATGCCGCCCAAGCGCTAGGCGGATACCGGCGACGGAAACCCGGCCCGCTCAGGCGGCAGCGACGTCGGCCAGCCGCTGCGCAAAACGCTCGCTTTGCGCAGCGTCGCGGGCCTCCACCATCACGCGCAGCACCGGCTCGGTGCCAGAAGCCCGGATGAGGATGCGGCCGTCCTGCCCCAACTCGGCATTGACTCGCTCCTGCTCCGCCGCAAGGCGGGCGTTGTCGCGCCAGTCGCTGCCCTCGGGCACGCGCACATTGATGAGTGTCTGAGGGAACAGCGTGACTCCCTCCAGCAGCGCGGGCAGCGAGCGGCCACTGCGTTGCACCGCTTGCAGGATCTGCAAGGCGCTCACGATCCCATCGCCGGTGGTGTGACGGTCCAGAGCCAGCAGGTGGCCCGAGCCTTCACCGCCCAGCTGCCAGCCGCGCGACTGCAGCTCTTCGAGCACGTAGCGATCGCCGACCTTGGTTCGCACCAGCTCGATGCCCTTCGCCCTGAAGGCCAGTTCCACTGCCATGTTGGTCATCAGCGTGCCGACCACACCGGGCACCCGCTCTCCCTGAGCGACACGGTCCATCACCATCACGTAGAGCAGCTCGTCGCCGTTGTAGAGCCGGCCGGACGCGTCGACAAGCTGGAGACGGTCGGCATCCCCATCGAGCGCAATGCCGTAGTCGGCCTTGCGGGAATGGACCTCGGCCACCAGGGCCGCTGGTGCGGTAGCGCCAAAGCCGGCGTTGATGTTGGTCCCGTTGGGGCTGCAGCCGATCGACGTGACCTGGGCAGCGAGTTCGTGAAAGACGTCCGGGGCCACTTGGTAGGCCGCGCCGTGGGCCGCATCCACCACGATCCTCAGTCCCTTGAGCGAGAGGTCGGCGCCGAAGCTGCCCTTGCAGAACTCGATGTAGCGGCCCTGGGCGTCGCTCACGCGCTTGGCGCGGCCCAGCCCTGCTGAATCCACCCACTGCGGCGGTTGCTCGAGGGCGGCCTCCACCTCCTGCTCCCAGGCGTCCGGCAGCTTCTCGCCCTGCGCGGAAAAGAACTTGATGCCATTGTCGCCATAGGGGTTGTGCGACGCGCTGATGACCACGCCCAAACTCAGCCGCAGGGCACGGGTCATGTAGGCCACCCCCGGCGTGGGCAATGGCCCCGTCAACAGCACGTTCACTCCGGCCGAGGCAAAGCCCGCCTCCAGCGCCGATTCGATCATGTAGCCGGAGATGCGCGTGTCCTTGCCGATGATCACTGTCGGGTGCGCTTCGCGGGTCTTGAGCACGCGGCCTACCGCGTGCCCCAGGCGCAGCATGAAGTCCGCTGTGATCGGGTGCCTGGCCCACCGTGCCACGGATGCCGTCGGTTCCGAAATAGGTTCTGCTCATGGGTTGGGCCTCCTCGCGCCGCAAATTGTTACTCTTCGCCCAGTCCGGCGGCATCCCACACTTTCAAGGCGTCGACCGTCGCTGCCACGTCATGCACGCGCAGGATGCGTGCTCCTCGCTGCACCGAGGCCAGCGCCGCAGCCACACTGGCCGCCTGCCGCTGGTCCACGGGCCTGTCGGTCAGGGCACCCAGCGTCGACTTGCGCGACCAGCCCAGCAGCAACGGCCGGCCCAGCGTGAGCAGCTCGCGCTGGCGCCGCAGCAGTTCAAGGTTGTGCTGCACCGACTTGCCAAAGCCGATGCCAGGGTCGAGCACGACGCGATCGGCACCGATGCCTGCCGAGAGCACCGCCTCAAGTCGGGTCTGCAGGAAGCCACGCACTTCATCGACCACGTCGCTGTAGCTCGGTCGCTCCTGCATCGATGCGGGATCACCGCGCATGTGCATCAGGCAGACACCGGCGCTGCCGTGCGCCCCCAGCGCCTCGATGGCGCCCGGTCCTTGCAGCGCATGGATGTCGTTGACGATGTCCGCTCCAGCATCGAGCGCAGCGCGCATCACCTCGGGTTTGAGGGTATCGATCGACACCGGACAGCCCATGCGGATCGCGCCAGCCAGCACCGGCATCACGCGTGCCAGTTCTTCGTCCACCGACACCGATGGGGCGCCGGGTCGACTGGACTCACCGCCGATGTCCAGAAGGTCCGCGCCCTCGCGCAGCAGCGTTTCACAGTGCCGCAGCGCCTCCACCGCACCGCGGCCGCCATCCGAGAACGAGTCGGGCGTGACGTTGACGATCCCCATCACTTGGGGTCGGGCCAGATCGATCCGGAATCGGGCGGTTTGCCAATGCATCGCAAGCCTGGACAGAGATTCGAAAACCTCAACGAGCAACGGGGCCGAAGCCCCGTTGGTGTGGATGGGCGCGCCGCCCGGTTCAGGCCGTGGCCGTGGCGCTGCCAGGACTGACCGGCGGAATCGTCGGATTCGTCTTGCTGGCCGAGGGCGTCCAGTCTTTCGGCGGCCGCGGCGGCTTGCCGTTCATGATGTCCTCGATCTGCTCGGCGTCGATGGTTTCCCATTCGAGCAGCGCCTTGGCCATCGCATGCATCTTGTCCTGGTTGTCCTCGATGAGCTTGCGCGCCATGTTGTACTGCTCGTCGATGATGCGGCGGATCTGCTTGTCGACCTTCTGCATCGTCTCTTCGGAGACGTTGACCTGCTTGGTCACGGATCGACCGAGGAAGACCTCGCCTTCGTTCTCGGCGTACACCATCGGGCCCAGTTCATCGGTCATGCCGTAGCGAGTGACCATGTCACGGGCGATCTGCGTCGCACGCTCGAAGTCATTACTGGCACCGGTGGTCATCTGGTTCATGAACACCTCTTCGGCGATCCGCCCACCGAACAGCACCGAGATGGTCGAGAGCATGCGCTCCTTGTCCATGCTGTAGCGGTCGCCTTCGGGCAGCTGCATCGTCACGCCCAGCGCGCGGCCGCGAGGGATCACGGTGACCTTGTGCACCGGGTCGGTCTTGGGCATCAGGCGCGCCACCAGGGCGTGCCCGGCTTCGTGGTAGGCGGTGTTGCGGCGCTCCTCCTCGGGCATGACCATGGACTTGCGCTCGGGGCCCATCATGATCTTGTCCTTGGCCTTCTCGAAGTCGACCATCTCGACCACACGCCCGTTGCGGCGCGCGGCAAAGAGCGCCGCTTCGTTGACCAGGTTGGCCAGATCGGCACCGCTGAAGCCCGGCGTGCCACGCGCCAGGATATCGGCACGGATGTCCTGGCCGACCGGCACCTTGCGCATGTGCACGTTCAGGATCTGCTCGCGCCCGCGCACGTCAGGCAGCGTCACGTAGACCTGACGGTCGAAGCGGCCAGGGCGCAGCAGCGCGGGGTCAAGGATGTCGGGCCGGTTGGTGGCGGCCATCACGATGACGCCGAGATTCGTCTCGAAGCCGTCCATCTCGACCAGCATCTGGTTCAAGGTCTGCTCGCGCTCGTCGTTGCCGCCGCCCAGGCCGGCGCCGCGATGGCGACCGACCGCGTCGATCTCGTCAACGAAGATGATGCAGGGCGCGCTCTTCTTGGCCTGCTCGAACATGTCCCGGACACGGGCAGCACCCACGCCGACGAACATCTCGACGAAGTCGGAGCCCGAGATGCTGAAGAAAGGAACCTTCGCCTCGCCGGCGATCGCCTTGGCCAGCAGCGTCTTGCCGGTGCCCGGGGGGCCGACCAGCAGGACGCCCCGCGGGATGCGGCCGCCCAGCTTCTGGAATTTCTGCGGATCCTTGAGGAAGTCGACGAGTTCCTTGACCTCCTCCTTGGCCTCGTCGCAACCGGCGACGTCGGCGAAGGTGGTGGTGTTGTTGGCCTCGTCAAGCATGCGCGCCTTGCTCTTGCCGAAGCTGAATGCGCCGCCCTTGCCGCCGCCCTGCATCTGGCGCATGAAGTAGATCCACACGCCGATCAGCAGCAGGATCGGGCCCCAGCTCGCCAGCAGGCTGAGCAGGAACGAAGGCTCCTCGCGCGGCTTGACGTCGAACTTGATGCCGTTGTTGATCAGGTCACCCACGAGACCGCGATCGAGGTAGGTCGCGGTCGTGCGCAGTTCCTTGTCATCGGTGGTGCGTGCGCGGATCTCGGTGCTGCCGCCGGCGCCTTCCTGGAGCTGAACGCTCTTGATGCGCTTGCTGCGGACTTCCTCAAGGAAATCGGAGTAGCCGATCTGACCCGCTGACGACGCTCCCCGGTCGAACTGCTTGAACACAGTGAACAGCACGAGTGCGATCACCAGCCAAACAGCGACTTTAGAGAACCATTGATTGTTCACCGCGGCTCCTTTTCCCGGTCAAGACAACGTGGCGAACCCATATTCGCCCATTGCCACGGCATATGTAGACGATTTTAGTCGACTCAAGCACCACCCCACAGTTTGATCCCCTTCGACGTGCCGAATGTATCCAGGCGCTTCCACACCCAGCAAACCCGGCAAGAGTGCTCATCCCGCCTTCTTGACGCCGATTCCGACCAGGAAAGTCTCGGCCGATTTGTCCCGGGACGCCTTCGGCTTGATGGGCTTGACGACCCCGAAGCTGTTCTTGAAGAGCTTCACCAACTGGCTGTAGCCGCTCCCGTGGAAGACCTTGCAAACCAGGGCTCCTTGGGGTTTGAGGTGTTGGAGCGAAAACTCCACGGCAAGTTCGACCAAGTGCGAGATGCGTGCCGAATCCGAGCTCTCGATGCCCGAGAGGTTGGGGGCCATGTCCGACAGCACCACATCCACTGGGCGACCGCCGAGCAGCGATTCGAGCTCGGCGGACACCGCTTCTTCGCGGAAATCGCCCTGGATGAAGCGAACGCCCTCGATCGGCTCGAAGGGCAGCAGGTCCAGTGCGATGATGGCGCCGTGCAGTTCGCCGGCCGCTGCGCCGCCGCTGCCCACGTCCTTGGGAGCGAACTTGCGCCGCACGTACTGGCTCCAGGCGCCGGGCGTGGCCCCCAGATCCACCACCAGCTGCCCCGGCTTCAGCAGGCCGAGCGCCTCGTCGATCTCCTTGAGCTTGTAGGCCGCCCGGGCCCGGTAGCCTTCTCTCTGCGCCTGCTTGACATAGGGGTCGTTCAAGTGATCGTGCAGCCACGCCTTGTTGACCTTCTTGCTTTTGGTCTGGATCTTCATGTGGCAACGATAATAGGCCCATGCCTGCCATCCAGCTCTCTCCCGCCCAGCGCAAGGAAAAACGCGCCGATGCCCATCACCTGTCGCCGGTGGTGATGATCGGCGCCGATGGCCTCACGCCGCCCGTGCGCAAGGAAATCGACGCCGCGCTCAACTCGCACGGGCTGATCAAGGTCCGCGTCTTCTCCGACGATCGGGAGGCCCGTGGGGCCATGCTCGACACGCTGGCCGAGGAGCTGAACGCCGCCCCCATCCAGCACATCGGCAAGCTGCTGGTGCTCTGGCGGCCGATGCCGCCCAAGGAAAAGGCTGCCGAACGCGACGACCGGCTGCCGGGCCCGAAGATCGTCAAGGTGCTCAAGTTCTCGAAGAGCGGCAACCACCGGCCGCAGGTGAAGAAGCTCCGCGTGCTGGGCAACCAGCGCATCGCCGCCGGCGGCGAACTCAAGCGCGCTCGGCGCCGTGCCACCAGCGTCAAGAAAACGGCCGCCGATTGAGTCGGCAAGCGCGCCACGCTAGGCGCGTGGGATCAACCGCCAGGCCAGGGTCAGCACCAGCAGGCCCTTGAGCACAAAGAACAGCATGGACAGCCCATGCAGGGCGCCGAACGACAACGCGCCCTGGCCCGCCCGGGCAGCAGCCATCATGGGCTGCAACGCGAAGTAGCCGGCCACGGTGCAGAACATGGCGCCAGCGATCAGCAGGATCTCGGGCGTCAGGGCCCGTTGAAGCTGGCCTTCAAACCCCTGGCGTGCCTGCCAGCGCTGCATCAGGAACAACAACACCGACAGCGCCAGGCTCAAGTGGGCCTCCTGGGCAAACATGCGTCCGGCCATGCGGCCGGCGTCGGCGCTCGCCACAGTGGCAAACGCCGCCGGCGCACCGAACACCCCGATACCCAGCAGCACGCCTGCCCACAGGCCGGCCAGCAAGGCCGCCGCACGCCGAATCACCACCGGGCTCACAGGTAGCGGACGTCGACGATCTCGTAGTGCTTCACCCCACCCGGCGCCTGCACCTCGGCCACATCGCCGCTCTCCTTGCCGATCAGCGCGCGTGCGATTGGCGAGCTGATCGAGATCAGGCCGAGCTTCAGGTCGGCTTCGTCATCGCCCACGATCTGGTAGGTCACCTTGGCGCCGCTGTCCTCGTCTTCGAGCTCGACAGTGGAACCAAACACCACGCGGCCGCCGGCGTCCAGCGTACTGGGGTCGATGATCTGTGCCGCGGCCAACTTGCCCTCGATCTCGAGGATGCGGCCCTCGATGAAGCCCTGCTTGTCTTTCGCGGCTTCGTACTCTGCGTTCTCGGACAGGTCACCCTGCGCGCGCGCCTCGGCGATCGCCTGGATCACCGCATGGCGTTCGATCGTCTTGAGCCGGTGCAGCTCGTCCTTGAGCTTCTCGGCACCGCGTTTGGTGATGGGAATCGTGGCCATGGGGCAAACCTCGCGGTCAAACAGAAAGAAGCCGCCGCGAGAGCATCCCGCGGCGGCCAGTGATGAACAGTCTAGATCAGCTCGGCGTGCAGTTCCTGCAGCGAGGTCACACCAGATCGGCCTGGTGCTTCATGCCCTCGACGGCTGCCTCGCAGCCCGCCATGCTGGTGTAGTAGGTCATCCGGTTCGCCAGCGCCGCCTGGCGGATGTGGCGCGAATCGGCGATGGCCGTGCGGGTCTCGTCCACGGTGGTGAACACCAGCTGGATCTCGCCGGCCTTGACCATGTCGACGATGTGCGGGCGCCCGTCCTTGACCTTGTTGACGGCCTTGACCGGCACGCCGGCCTCGGCGATCGCCGCGGCGGTGCCCTTGGTGGCCACCAGCTGGAAGCCGAGCGCGTGCAGCTCGCGTGCCACCGCCACGGCGCGCGCCTTGTCGCTGTTCTTCACGGTGATGCAGGCCACGCCCTGCGTGGGCAGCCGCGAGCCTGCGCCAAGCTGGCTCTTGAGCATCGCCTCGCCGAAGGTGCGGCCCGCACCCATGACCTCGCCGGTCGACCGCATCTCCGGGCCGAGGATGGGATCGACACCCGGGAACTTGTTGAACGGAAACACCGCCTCCTTGACGCTGAAGTACGGCGGGATCACCTCGGCCGGCGGCCGCCCGCGGGCGCCCTTCTGGCCGGGGAGCGGCTGACCGACCATGCAGCGGGCCGCGATCTTGGCCAGCGGCTGGCCCGTGGCCTTGGAGACGAAGGGCACGGTGCGCGAAGCCCGCGGGTTGACCTCGAGCACGAACACCACCGCGATCCGCTCCTGCGCCCTGGATGGCGAACTGCACGTTCATCAGGCCCTTGACCTTCAGCGCGCGCGCCATCAGCACCGTCTGGCGACGAAGTTCGTCCTGCAGCGCCTTCGGCAGCGAGTAGGGCGGCAGCGAACAGGCCGAGTCGCCCGAGTGGATGCCGGCCTGCTCGACGTGTTCCATGATGCCGCCGATCATCACGGGGCGCGTCGGTGCCGTCGGCGATGCAGTCGACATCGACCTCGATCGCGTCGTCGAGAAAGCGATCCAGCAGCACCGGCGACTTCTCGGACACCCGCACCGCCTCGCGCATGTAGCGCTCGAGGTCCTTGTCGCCGTGCACGATCTCCATCGCGCGACCGCCGAGCACATAGCTCGGCCGCACGACCAGCGGGTAGCCGATCTCCTGTGGCCAGCTTGAGCGCCTGTTCCTCGGTGCGCGCGGTGCGGTTGGGCGGCTGCTTGAGGCCCAGCTCGTGCAAGCAGCTTCTGGAAGCGCTCGCGGTCTTCGGCGATGTCGATGCTGTCGGGCGTCGTGCCGACGATGGGCACGCCGGCGCGTTCCAGGTCGAGCGCCAGCTTGAGCGGCGTCTGGCCGCCGTACTGCACGATCACGCCGGTCGGGCTTTTCCTTGTCGACGATCTCGAGCACGTCTTCGAGCGTCACCGGCTCGAAGTAGAGGCGGTCCGAGGTGTCGTAGTCGGTCGACACGGTCTCGGGGTTGCAGTTGACCATGATGGTCTCGTAGCCGTCCTCGCGCATCGCCAGCGCCGCGTGCACGCAGCAGTAGTCGAACTCGATGCCCTGGCCGATGCGGTTCGGGCCGCCGCCCAGCACCATGATCTTCTTGCGCTCGTGTCGGCTCGGCTTCGCACTCGCCCTCGGCGGTCTCGTAGCTCGAATACATGTAGGCGGTCTGGGTGGCGAACTCGGCCGCGCAGGTGTCCACCCGCTTGTAGACCGGCCGCACGCCCAGCGCATGCCGCTTCTCGCGCACCTCATGCTGGTGCGTGCCCATCAGCTTGGCCAGGCGCCGGTCGGAGAAGCCCTTCTGCTTGAGGAAGCGCAGTTCCTCGGTCGACAGGCTGGCCACCGTGCGACCGGCGAGTGCCTGCTCGGTCTTCACGATCTGTTCGATCTGCGCGAGGAACCACGGGTCGATCGCCGTCTCTTCGAACACCTCGGCCAGCGTCATGCCGATGCGGAAGGCATCGCCGACGTACAGGATGCGCTCGGGGCCGGCCTCGCCGATCTCCTGCACGATCTCTTCGCGGTCGGTGCTGCGCTCGGTCAGGCCGTCGATGCCGGTCTCCAGGCCGCGCAGCGCCTTCTGGAAGCTCTCCTGGAAGGTGCGGCCCATGGCCATGACCTCGCCGACGGACTTCATCTGCGTCGTCAGGCGCGAGTCGGCGGCCGGGAACTTCTCGAAGGCAAAGCGCGGGATCTTGGTGACCACGTAGTCGATGCTGGGCTCGAACGAGGCCGGCGTGGCGCCGCCGGTGATGTCGTTGCGCAGCTCGTCCAGCGTGTAGCCCACGGCGAGCTTGGCCGCCACCTTGGCGATCGGGAAGCCCGTGGCCTTGGAGGCCAGCGCCGAGGAGCGCGACACGCGCGGGTTCATCTCGATCACGACCATGCGGCCGTCCTTCGGGTTGATCGAGAACTGCACGTTCGAGCCGCCCGTCTCCACGCCGATCTCGCGCAGGATCGCGATGGAGGCATTGCGCAGCAGCTGGTACTCCTTGTCGGTGAGCGTCTGCGCCGGCGCCACGGTGATCGAGTCGCCGGTGTGGATGCCCATCGGGTCGAGGTTCTCGATCGAGCAGACGATGATGCAGTTGTCCGCCTTGTCGCGCACCACCTCCATCTCGAACTCTTTCCAGCCGATCAGCGACTCTTCGATCAGCAGTTCCTTGGTGGGCGAGAGGTCGAGGCCGCGCTTGCAGATCTCCTCGAACTCGTCCGGGTTGTAGGCAATGCCGCCACCGGTGCCGCCGAGCGTGAAGCTGGGGCGGATCACCATCGGGAAGCCCGTGCCGCCGATCTCCTGCGTGATGCGGCGCTGCACCGCCAGCGCCTCTTCCATCGAGTGCGCGATGCCCGACTTGGCCGACTGCAGGCCGATGCCGGTCATCGCGTCCTTGAACTTCAGGCGGTCTTCGGCCTTCTCGATGGCGTGCTCGTTGGCGCCGATCATCTCGACGCCGTGCTTGGCCAGCACGCCGTGGCTGGTGCAGGTCGAGCGCGCAGTTCAGCGCCGTCTGGCCGCCCATCGTGGGCAGCAGCGCATCGGGCTTCTCCTTGGCGATGATCTTCTCGACGACCTGCCAGGTGATGGGCTCGATGTAGGTCGCGTCGGCCATCTCCGGGTCGGTCATGATCGTCGCCGGATTGCTGTTGACGAGGATGACGCGGTAGCCCTCCTCGCGCAGCGCCTTGCAGGCCTGGGCGCCGGAATAGTCGAACTCGCAGGCCTGGCCGATGATGATCGGGCCGGCGCCGATGATGAGGATGCTTTGGATGTCGGTGCGCTTGGGCATGGTGTTCTCGGGAATTCAGCGTTTTGGCGCAGCGCCTGGGGCGGGCGCGAGGTCTTTCACAGCATCCAGCACGTCCGCCGGGGCATGCACCCGCAGGATCGGCCAGACCGAGGCGACGGACTGGCGCGCCTCATCGATGCGTCCGGCATCGCGCAACAGGCGCGCATGGTCGGCGGTGCACAGGGCGAGCGATATCCACGAAGCCGGGTGGCGCGGCGCGAGCGTGAGCAGATCGCGCACTGCCTCGCCGAGCAAGGCCAGCCCGGTCGCCTCTCCCCGGCGCATGGCGATGAGCCCTTTCGTCCAGGCGACGAATCCACTGGCGTAGGGCGGCAGCAAGCTGATGTCGACACCCTCGATCACGCGCTGCGCTTCATCGACATCGCCACAGCGGGCCAGCGAAAGGGCCAGGTCCATGGCGCGCGCTGGTTCATTCTGGCTGGCCTGCACGGCGGCTCGCATGCCTTCGATCAGACCCTGCGGCTGGCCGGCAGCAGCGTGCAGGATCGCCACCTGGGCGTCGTAGGCGCCCGGCTGCGCGGCAAGTCGCTGAGGCCATCCGTCGGCTTCAAGGCGCGCAAGCTCAGTCTCGAGCGGCGAGCCTTGCTTGATGCGGGCGTACGCGCAGCGCAGATCAAGCTCGAAGCGCAGCGGGTCGGTGGTTTGCGGCAGATCGCGCAATCGGTCGGCCAGTGCCGGCAGTGCGTCCCACTGGCCGAGTGCGTGGGCACGAAGAAACTGCTCGTAGCCCTGCGCTCGGCGGAACGACCACCACGCCATTGCATAGGGCAGCGCGGCGATCGCCAGGGCTCCGGCCGCCCACAACGGCGAGCCCTTCCACAGCGAGAACGCGGCGAACGCCCCGAAACCGAGCGTCGGCAGCTTGGAGTTGCGCCAGACCTCGCCAAACAGCGTTGCGTAGCCCGGCCGCTCGATGAAACGCACCGCCGCTTCGGCGATGCGTTGCACGTCGGCGCCGGTCGACGCCGCGATGGCCTGCACGTCGATGCCGAAGGCGGCCTCCTGCTGGAACACGACGTCGTGAAGCCCCTTGGCTCGCAGGAGTTCGCGCGCCTGGGCGACGCCGTCGGCCTCGATCACGCCGGTGGCAGCCTGCCCCCGGTCGTCCTTGGCGCGATACAGGATCTGGGCCATGACGTGGGTCTCAGCCCGCCATCAGGGCCACAAAGCGGTCGAACAGGTAGGCGATGTCGTGCGGCCCGGGCGACGCTTCGGGATGGCCCTGGAAGCAGAACGCTGGCTTGTCGGTGCGCGCCAGCCCCTGCAGCGTGCCGTCGAAGAGTGACACATGCGTGGGGCGCAGGTAGGCCGGCAGCGTCTTCTCGTCCACCGCGAAGCCGTGGTTCTGGCTCGTGATGCTGACGCGACCGGTGTCCAGGTCCTTCACCGGGTGGTTCGCGCCGTGGTGGCCGAACTTCATCTTGAAGGTCCGCGCGCCAGACGCCAGGGCCAGGATCTGGTGGCCCAGGCAGATGCCGAAGGTCGGGATGCCGCGCTCCACCAGCTCGCGTGTGGCGGCGATGGCGTAGTCGCAGGGCTCGGGATCGCCCGGCCCGTTGCTCAGGAAGATGCCGTCCGGCTTGAGTTCGAGCACGGCCGACGCCGGTGTCTGCGCCGGCACCACGGTCACGCGGCAACCCCGGCTGGCGAGCATGCGCAGGATGTTGCGCTTGACGCCGAAGTCGTAGGCGACGACATGGAAGCGCGCTTGCGGCGGCTCGCCGTAGCCCTTGCCGAGCGTCCATTCCGCTTCGGTCCATGCCCGCGGCTCGGTGGACGACACCACTTTGGCCAGGTCGAGCCCGCTCATGCTGGGGGCAGCCTGCGCCATGGCCACCGCCTCGCGGCGATGGGCGTCACTGATCGACATGCCCACCGGCAGAGTCAGGATGCAGCCATTCTGGGCCCCCTCGGTGCGCAGACGGCGCGTGAGCGCGCGGGTGTCGATGTTGGCAATGGCCACCGTGCCCTCGCGCCCGCAGGTATTGCGACAAGGTCATGGTGCTGCGGAAATTCGACTCCAGCACCGGCAGGTCCTTGATCACCAGCCCGGCGGCGTGAACCTTGTCGGCCTCGACGTCTTCCGCGTTCACCCCATAGTTGCCGATGTGCGGATACGTCAGCGTGACGATCTGCCGGCAGTAGCTCGGGTCGGTGAGGATTTCCTGATAGCCGGTGAGCGAGGTGTTGAACACCACCTCGCCGACCGTGTGCCCGGCAGCGCCGATGGAGACGCCATGGAACAGGGTGCCGTCTGCGAGAGCCAGGAGGGCCTGGGCGTGGGGGGACAGCAGTTGCGGCGGCACCGGGGGCTCCGTTTCGTGTGCGCCCAGTTCGGCTCGACGAGCCCGAAGCCGGTGCCATGGACCGGTGGGAGAAAACCGAGGGGGTGTCCGTCGGAGATCAGCGTCAGATTCGCTGGGCGGGGTGGTAGGTGGTCAGCCCGGAATTATAGCCAGCCCGAACGCGCCTCCTGCCGCTGCAAGAGACTGGTGCACCGGCACCGGGGGACCAGACGGGCTTGAATTTGGGGGTGTCGTCCGCAGGTTCCGGCGGTTTGGGCAAATGGCGGGGAATCCCGGAACCAAGGCCTTTGACTTTGTGGGAGCATTCCCCAGTCGTTTGGTAGGGAACTAGAATTTTCCGCAGTGATCCGAACATCTGTGTTTCAACTCAAGGAGGTTTCATGAACTCAAGCGTGCAAGCCGCCTACTCCGGTTACGCCGGCAGCGGCCTTTCTGTTGAACAGCGCAACCGCGTCCTGCGCAACACGTACTGGCTGCTGGCACTGTCCATGGTGCCAACCGTGCTCGGTGCCTGGATTGGCGTGAGCACCGGCCTGACCCGTCTGATGTCTCCGGGCATTGGCCTGATCGTGTTCCTGGTGGGCGCGTTCGGCTTCATGTTCGCCATCGAGAAGACGAAGAACTCGGCCGCCGGCGTGCCGGTGCTGCTGGCCTTCACCTTCTTCATGGGCCTCATGCTGTCCCGTCTGGTGGGTGCCGTTCTGGGCCTGTCCAACGGTGCCAGCCTGATCATGATGGCCTTCGCCGGCACGGGCGCGATCTTCCTGGGCATGGCCACCCTGTCGTCGATCATCAAGCGCGACCTGAGCTCGATGGGCAAGTTCCTCTTCATCGGCGCGATCATGGTGATGATCGCCGGCATTGCGAACTTCTTCATCCAGTCGTCGCGCACTGATGATCACGCTGTCGGTGCTGGTGATCGGTATCTTCTCGGCCTTCATCCTGTACGACCTCAAGCGCGTGCATGATGGCGAAGAGACGAACTACATCACCGCGACGCTGGGCGTGTACCTGAGCATCTACAACGTGTTCCAGGCGCTGCTGTCGATCTTCGGCATCGGCGGCAGCAGCAGCGAGTGAGATTGCGCAGCGGCCCAGGCCGGATGCAACCGCAGAAACGGGGCCTTCGGGCCCCGTTTTTCTTTGGGCTCTGCTCCGCGTTCAGCCCGCTGCGGCCCGCTCGAACACCGCGATGCTTTCGACGTGCGCCGTGTGCGGAAACATGTTCACGGCGCCGGCCGCGGTGCAGCCGTAGCCGGCCTGGTGCACCAGCAGACCGGCATCGCGCGCCAGCGTGGCCGGGTTGCAGCTGACGTAGACGATGCGCTGCGGCGGCGCGCACGCCCGGCGCCAGCGCCGCATCGGCGTGCAGGTCGGCCAGCGCCTTGGCCAGCGCGAAGGCGCCTTCGCGCGGCGGGTCGACCAGCCACTTGTCGGCGGCGCCGTAGGCCGCCAGATCGGCCGCCGTCAGCTCGAACAGGTTGCGCGCCGCGAAGCTGCGTGCGTGCGGACAGGCCGTTGCGCGCCGCGTTCTCGCGCGCGCGCTGCACCAGCGCTCTCGCTGCCCTCGATGCCCAGCACCTCGCGCGGCGCGGGTGGCGATCGGCAGCGTGAAGTTGCCCAGGCCGCAGAACCAGTCGATCACGCGCTCGTCGGGCTGCGCGTCCAGCAGCCGCAGCGCGCGCGCGACCAGCACGCGGTTGATGTGGTGGTTGACCTGGGTGAAGTCGGTCGGCTTGAAGGGCATCGTGATGCCGAACTCGGGCAGCGCTGTAGGCCAGCGGCGGCCCGCCCTCGTCGAGCAGGTGCACCGTGTCCGGGCCCTTGGGCTGCAGCCACCACTGCACGCCGTGGGCCGTCGGCGAAGGCGCGCAGCCGCGCCAGGTCGGCCGCGGTCAGCGGCTCGAGGTGGCGCAGCACCAGCGCGGTGACCGCGTCGCCCACCGCCACCTCGATCTGCGGCAGGCGGTCGCGCTGGTCCATGGACGCCGACCAGTTCGCGCAGCGGCACCAGCATGGCGCTCAGGTGCGGCGGCAGCACCTCGCAGCTGTCCATGTCGGCCACGTAGCTGGACTTGCGCTCGTGGAAGCCGACCAGCACCTTGCCCTTCTTCGCCACGTACCGCACCGACAGCCGCGCCCGGTAGCGGTAGCCCCAGGCCGGCCCTTCGATCGGGCGCAGCAGCTGCTCGGCCTTCACCTTGCCCAGGTGCCACAGCGCGTCTTCGAGCGCGCGCTGCTTGGTGGCCACCTGCGCGCCCACGTGCAGGTGCTGCATCTTGCAGCCGCCGCAGGTGCCGAAGTGGCGGCACTGCGGGCGTGACGCGCTGCGAGCTCTCGCGGCGCAGCGCGGTCGACGCGTCGCCTGCTCCCAGTTGTTCTTGCGCCGGTGCACGCTGCACCTGCACCTCCTCGCCCGGCAGCGCGCCTTCGATGAACACCACCTTGCCCTCGGCGTTGTGCGCCACGCCCTGGGCCTCGAGGTCGAGCGATTCGACCTTCAACCATTCGTCTGATGCAGTCATGGGCGGCGATTATCCGGGCGCGCGCTGCTACACTGCCGCCGCCAGGAGAGAGCTTCGCACGTCGAAGCCGCCGAAGGCGCAGAGCCCTGCGGAACGGCGCTCGAACGCTCAGGCAAAAGGACTGGCAAGCGCTTCGCGAGAGGCGTTCCTCGCTGGAGAGAGGCCCGCCCCGAGCGGGCCCACCGAAGGGGCAAGCGGATGCGCCGGAAGGACGGCGCCGCCAATCTCTCAGGTAAAGCGGACAGAGAGGGCATCCCCGGCGCGGCATCGTGTCGCGTCGGTTCGGCGAATGCCCTCGGAAGCGCCACCATGGAGCCGCACATGTCCGACACCGCCCTGCAGCGCACCCCGCTGCACGCCCTGCACCTCGAACTCGGCGCCAAGATGGTGCCCTTCGCCGGCTACGACGATGCCGGTGAGCTACCCCGCCGGCATCCTCGCCGAGCACCGCCACTGCCGCGAGTGCGGCGGCGCTGTTCGACGTGTCGCACATGGGCCAGGTGCGCCTGGTCGGCGACGACGCTGCCGCCGCGCTGGAATCGCTGGTGCCGGTCGACGTGGTCGGCCTCGAGCGTCGGCAAGCAGCGCTACGGCTTCTTCACCAACAGCGCCGGCGGCATCCTCGACGACCTGATGATCACGCGCCGCGAGACGACCTGCTGCTGATCGTCAACGCCGGCTGCAAGGAGGCCGACATCGCGCCACCTGCAGACGAACATCGGCCACCGCTGCACGCGTGCAGCCGCTGCCCGAGCGCGCGCTGCTGGCGCTGCAGGGCCCGAAGGCCGCTGCGGCGCTGGCGCGGCTGAATCCGGCGGCTCGCGCACTCGACCTTCATGACCGGCGTGTCCGTCGCACGCTGGCCGGCGCCGACTGCTTACGTCACCCGCTCGGGCTACACCGGCGAGGACGGCTTCGAGATCTCGGTGCCGCGCCGAGCAGGCCGTCGGCGCTGGCGCGCGCGCTGCTGGCGCTGCCCGAGGTGCAGCCGGCCGGCCTGGGCGCGCGCGACACGCTGCGCCTCGAAGCCGGCCTGTGCCTGTACGGCCACGACATCGACGACCACGACCACGCCGGTCGAAGCCGGCCTGACCTGGGCGATCCAGAAGGTGCGCCGCGCCGGTGGCGCACGCGCCGGCGGCTACCCGGGTGCCGACGCGATCGACGGCCAGATGGCCACCGGCCCGCCATGCAAGCGCGTCGGCCTGGTCGGCCTGGAGCGCGTGCCGGTGCGCGAAGGCGCGATGATCGTCGACGCCCAGGGCCACAAGCTCGGCCACGTGACCAGCGGCACGCTGGCGCCCACCGTGGACAAGCCGATCGCCATGGCCTACCTGGCCGCCAACCACGCCGCTGCCCAGCCACGAGGTCTACGCCGAGGTGCGCGGCAAGCGCCTGCCGATGCGCGTGAGCCCCATGCCTTTCGCGCCGCACCGCTACTTCCGCGGCTGAGTTCCGCTCACTTCCTCTGACTTCCATCCCGATTTCCCACCCGATTCCCCACGAGCCTGGAGCCCCGATGACGACCATGTACACCCCCGACCACGAGTGGATCAACATCGAGGACCACGAGGCCGCCACCGTGGGCATCACCCACCACGCGCAGGATGCGCTGGGCGACGTGGTCTTCGTCGACCTGCCTGAAGTCGGCACGCAGCTTCAAGAAGGGCGAAGTGGCCGGCGTGGTCGAGTCGGTGAAGGCCGCGGCCGACCTCTTCATGCCGGTCTCCGGCGAGAGTGGTCGAGGTCAACGAGGCGCTGCGCGCCGATCCCTCGCTGGCCAACACCGACCCGCTGGGCAACGGCTGGTTCTTCAAGGTGCACGTGTCCGACATGGCCGAGTTCGACCAGCTGATGGACGCGCCGGCCTACGACAAGCTGCTCAAGAACGCCTGAGCCGCACCACCGACCCATGCTGATGTCTGCCCTCACGCCGCTGAGCGAGCTGGAGAACCCGTCCGAGTTCGTCGCCCGCCACATCGGCATCGACGATGCCGCCGAGCGCCACATGCTGTCGGTGATCGGCGCTGCGTCGCGGCGTGCGCTGATCGAAGCGATCGTGCCGCGCAGCATCGTGCGGCCGGTGCCCATGGCCCTGCCCGCACCGCTCACCGAGGCCCAGGCGCTGGCCGAGCTGCGCACCATCGCCGGCCGCAACCGCCTGCTCAAGAGCTTCATCGGCCAGGGTTACCACGGCACGCACACGCCGGGCGTCATCCTGCGCAACGTGCTCGAGAACCCGGCCTGGTACACCGCCTACACGCCCTACCAGGCCGAGATCTCGCAGGGCCGGCTGGAAGCGCTGGTGAACTTCCAGACCATGGTGTGCGACCTCACCGGCATGGCCATCGCCGGCTCCTCGATGCTCGACGAAGCCACCGCCGCCGCCGAAGCGATGACGCTGGCGATGCGCGTGGGCAAGAGCAAGTCCACCACCCTGTTCGTGGCCGACGACGTGCTGCCGCAGACGCTGGAGGTGATGCGCACCCGTGCCGCGCCCGCTGGGCGTCGACCGTGTCAAGTCGGGCCGCCGACGCTGCGGCGCCAGGACGACGCCTTCGCGGTGCTGCTGCAGTACCCCGGCGTCGATGGCGTGGTGCGCGACCTGCGCCCGCTGATCGCAGCCGTGCCCACGCGCGCGGCGCGCTGGCCATCGTCGCCGCCGACCTGCTGGCGCTGACCCTGCTCATGCCGCCGGGCGAGATGGGTGCCGACATCGTGGTCGGCAACACCCAGCGCTTCGGCATGCCCATGGGCGACGGCGGCCCGCACGCCGCCTACCTGGCCACGCGCGACGAATTCAAGCGCTCGATGCCCGGCCGCCTGGTGGGCGTGAGCATCGATGCGCACGGCGCGCCGGCCTACCGCCTGGCGCTGCAGACGCGCGAGCAGCACATCCGCCGCGAGAAGGCCACCTCCAACATCTGCACGGCGCAGGTGCTGCCGGCGGTGGTGGCGAGCATGTTCGCGGTCTACCACGGGCCCGCAGGGCCTCAAGCGCATCGCGCGGCGCGTGGCGAGCTACACCGCGGTGCTGGCCGCCGGCCTGCAGCAGCTGGGCTGCACCCTCGCCCACGCCTCGGCCTTCGACACCCTGTGCGTGGAGACCGGTGCACGCACCGAATCGCTGCTGGCCGCGGCCGTGGCCGCCGGCTTCAACCTGCGCCGCGCCTCGGCCACGCGCATCGGCATCACGCTGGACGAAACCACCACGCGGGACGACATCACCGCGCTGTGGTCGCTGTTCGCGTCGGGCCGGCCGCTGCCCGATTTCGCGGCGCACGAAAAAGGCGTCGCCGCGCTGATCCCCGAGGGCCTGCAGCGCAGCAGCGCCTTCCTCACCCACCCCGTCTTCAACCGCCACCACAGCGAGACCGACATGCTGCGCTACCTGCGCAGCCTGTCCGACAAGGACCTGGCGCTCGACCGCACCATGATCCCGCTGGGCTCGTGCACGATGAAGCTCAACGCCACCAGCGAGATGATCCCCATCACCTGGCCGGAGTTCGCCCACGTGCATCCGTTCGCGCCGGCCGATCAGCTCGAGGGCTACCGGCAGCTCAACGACCAGCTCTGCGCCTGGCTGTCGCAGGCCACGGGCTACGCCGGCATCAGCCTGCAGCCCAACGCCGGCTCGCAGGGCGAGTACGCCGGCCTGCTGGTGATCAAGGCGTGGCACGAGTCGCGCGGCGACCTGCAGCGCGACCTCTGCCTCATCCCCGAATCGGCGCACGGCACCAACCCGGCGAGCGCGCAGATGGCCGGCATGCGCGTGGTGGTGGTCAAGTGCGATGCCTCGGGCAACGTGGACCTGGACGACCTGCGCGCCAAGTGCGAGCAGCACAAGGACCACCTCGCCTGCGTGATGATCACCTACCCCTCCACCTACGGCGTGTTCGAGGCGCGGGTGAAGGAGCTGTGCGCGCTGGTGCATTCCTTCGGCGGCCGCGTCTACGTGGACGGCGCCAACATGAACGCGCTGGTGGGTGTGGCCGCGCCGGGTGAGTTCGGCGGCGACGTGAGCCACCTCAACCTGCACAAGACCTTCTGCATTCCGCACGGCGGCGGCGGGCCGGGTGTCGGGCCGGTGTGCGTGGTGGACGACCTGGTGCCCTTCCTGCCGGCGCACCGCACCGCGGGCCAGGGCACGCCCTCGCAGGTGGGCGCGGTGTCGGCCGCCCCGCTGGGCAACGCCGCGGTGCTGCCGATCTAGTGGATGTACGTGCGCATGATGGGCGCCGAAGGCCTGCAGGCGGCCACCGAGACCGCCATCCTCGACGCCAACTACGTGGCCGCGCGCCTGGCCGACCACTACGACATCCACTTCAGCGGCGGCAATGCGCAGGCTCAAGGGCGGCGGCGTGGCGCACGAGTGCATCCTCGACCTGCGCCCGCTCAAGGACAGCCAGCGGCATCAGCGCCGAAGACGTGGCCAAGCGCCTCATCGACTACGGCTTCCACGCGCCGACGCTGAGCTTTCCGGTGGCCGGCACGCTGATGGTGGAGCCCACCGAGAGCGAGTCGCTCGGCGAGCTCGACCGCTTCTGCGACGCGATGATCGCCATCCGCGGCGAGATCGCCCAGGTGAGTCCGGCGCCTGGCCGCGCGACGACAACCCGCTGAAGCAACGCGCCCCACACCGCGGCGGCGCTGCTCGCGAGCGACTGGGCCCATGCCTACACGCGCGAGCAGGCGGCCTACCCGGTGGCCACGCTGCGGCGCGCCAAGTACTGGTCGCCCGTGGGCCGGGTGGACAACGTGCACGGCGACCGCAACCTGATGTGCAGCTGCCCGCCGCTGGCCGACTACTCGGACCACGCGGGCTGATCGCGCCGCACTCAGCCCACCCGCGCCGCCATGGCCGTCTCCGTCTTCGATCTGTTCAAGATCGGCATCGGCCCCAGCAGCTCGCACACCGTAGGGCCGATGCGCGCGGCGCGGCTGTTTGCCCTGCGCCTGCAGCACGACGGCCTGCTCGGCCGCACTGCGCGCGTGGTGGCGCATCTCTACGGATCGCTGGGCGCCACCGGCAAGGGCCACGGCAGCGACAAGGCGGTGCTGCTCGGCCTGGCCGGGCATGAGCCCGACAGCGTCGATGTCGATGCCATCCCGGCGCTGCTGCAAGCCATCCGCAGCACGGCGCGGCTGTCGCTGCTGGGCGAGCACGTGCGTGGACTTCAACGAGAAGACCGACCTGCGCTTTCACCGCCGCGAGAGCCTGCCGCTGCATGCCAACGGCATGCGCTTCGAGGCCTTCGATGCGCCAGGGCGAGCCGCTGGCCGATCGCACCTTCTACTCGGTGGGCGGCGGCTTCGTCGTGAGCGACGAGGTGCTGGCCGACGGCACGCGCCAGAAGGCGATCGCCCCCGACACCACCGTGCTCGCGCACCCGTTCCACAGCGGCGCCGAGCTGCTGGCCCTGACAGCGCAGCGAGCGCTGCAGCATCGCCGAGCTGATGCGCCGCAACGAAAGACACTGGCGCAGCGATGCCGAGATCGACGCCGGCCTGCTCAGGATCTGGGGCGTGATGCAGGCCTGCGTGCAGCGCGGCTGCAAGACCGGCGGCACCCTGCCCGGCGGCTTCAAGGTGCGGCGGCGCGCGGCCGACCTGCACCGGCAGCTGTGCGCCAACCCCGAAGCCGCGCTGCGCGATCCGCTGCAGGTGCTCGACTGGGTGAACCTCTACGCCCTGGCCGTCAACGAAGAGAACGCCGCCGGCGGCCGCGTGGTCACCGCCCCCACCAACGGCGCCGCCGGCATCGTGCCCGCCGTGCTGCACTACTACGCGCGCTTCGTTCCGGGCGCCACCGACCAGGGCGTCATCGACTTCCTGCTCACCGCCGCCGCCATCGGCCTGCTCTACAAGGAAAACGCCTCGATCTCCGGCGCCGAAGTGGGCTGCCAGGGCGAGGTGGGCGTGGCCTGCAGCATGGCCGCCGGCGCCCTGTGCGCCGTGCTCGGCGGCACGCCCGCGCAGGTGGAGAACGCCGCCGAGATCGGCATGGAGCACCACCTCGGCCTCACCTGCGACCCGGTGGGCGGGCTGGTGCAGATCCCCTGCATCGAGCGCAACGCCATCGCCTCCGTGAAAGCCATCAACGCCGCCCGCATGGCGCTGCGCGGCGACGGCACCCACCACGTGAGCCTGGACAAGGTCATCAAGACCATGCGCGAAACCGGCGCCGACATGATGACCAAGTACAAGGAGACCGCGCGGGGCGGGCTGGCGGTGAACATCGTCGAGTGCTAAAGAGAGGCTGGCGGCGCAGCCGCCACATCATCCGCCGCCGCCGCGCGCGTCGCAAAGATTGCCAGGCTCTTCGCCGCCTTGGCCTGCACCTTGCCGCGCAGGAAGCCGCTCCAGCCCAGCAGCACGCCGGGCAGTCCGAGCGACTGGCGCGACCAGCGCCAGAAGTCGAACTTGTCAACGTGGCGCACGATGAGGCCGTCGCGGAACTGGAAGCTGGCGTCGATCACGTTGTGCACCGGTCGGCCGGTGGCGCTGAAGGTGTAGCGCGCTTCCCAGTGCGCCTGGCCGGTGCTGTCGTCGGCCGAGACGCCGCTGTGCTCGAGCCGCAGGTCGCGGCCGTTGGTGCAGAGCATGCGCCACATCATGGCGGCATCGGCGCCGTGCAGGTCGAACGCCGGGTCGGTGAAGTGCACCTCGGGGTGGTAGCAGCGGCCCATGCCGGCCCAGTCGCGCTGCGCAAAGGCGGCGTAGAAGCGTTCGATCAGTTCGGCGTTGGCGTTGGCGTGCATCGCTCGTCCTCCTGGGCCGGCAGTGTCGCACCGCTGGCGGCGTGAACTTCAAGAATTCTTGGGCTTCGTTTTTTCGCGAATCACCGGCCGATGAAGCTGCTGCTGGCCCAGACTTTCGATGTGGGCGTGTTCGATCCCGGATGGCCAGTGGTCGATGGCCGCACCTCACGCAAGTGGGCACGCTCCGCCAAGCCAGCTCTGCCGATGCTCGTGCTGACCGCGCTCGACGCGGTGGTGTGCCGCGCGGCGGCGGACGGCGTGCGGATGAATTTTTCGCCGCGTGGACGGCAGCGCCGACCAGGCGGGTCAGCTCGGTGCCATCACCACCGCGGCACGCTCTTCGAGGGCTGGCGGCTGACGCTCTGAAGCGGCGCAGAGGCGGTCAGATTCCCCCCTCAATCGGGCGGGAACGGACGGCTCGGGGGCAGCCAAACGGCGGCGCACGTGACAGAATGTTTTTACGTTGTTGCACCCAGATGAACCATGCTCAAACTGACCAAACTCCTGCAGTGGCGCCCTTCCTCGCTCATGGCGGAGGAGCACGGTTTGCAGACCAGCGAGATGGGCACGCTCACGAACGACTGGACGCGGCGCCGCAGTGCCCCGCTCGACCGGGACCGAACACTCACGAGCGAGACCCATTACTGGCTTCGCCACGTGCCGTCCGGCCTGCATCCCAAGCGCATGTGCTGGCACTTTCCGCGCATCGCCAACCGTCTGGCGCGCTGCTGGGAAGATCCGGTGCTCACCGAGACCGTCTTCGAGGAACTCCTGGCGGACAAGCGCGGCAACCGTGCCGGCTTTCCGCCGGTGGTGCTTTCGGAGCTGAGCCGCCTGCGCGCGTTCCATCGCCGTCGCTGGCAGGACATGGAAGAACAAATCTTCCAGCACTGAGATCGCTCCAAACGGCCCTCGACGGCCCCTGAGCCCGCCCTGGCATGGCGTCCGGGCCATGCCGGCCTATGCGTCGGACTTCACTCCCCGAACCATCGCCGCAGCGAGAAACGCGGCGAGTCCTGCTGCGAGCGGCTGAGGATCAGACCCGACTGCAGGTACAGGGCATTGAGCAGGCGCTGGGCGCGCTCGCGGCTGGCCGCGCTGGAGCGACACAGCTCATCGAGCCGACAGGCGCGTCCGCGCAGGCGGTTCAGCATCGGGTGCAGGTCCGGCGTGACAGCCAGGCCCTCGAGCGCAAGGCCGGCCGCAAGTCGGTAGGACACCGGGCCGTGGATCTCCGGCAGCAACTCGCTGCGCGCCCCATAGAGCGCCATGTGCCACAGCAAGGGGCCCAGGGGTCGACTCATGTACTTCTCTCGCGGCCGATCCGCCTGGCCGCGAATCATCGAGCGCGCACCCACGGGTTCGACCTGCACCACCTTGATCGACCGCAGTGCCGGCTCTTCGAGGGCTTGAAGGTCCATCGGGCCATGCACGAGGCGCTGGCGCGGCAGCACCATCATCGGCCACCGCTCGCCGTCGATCTCGAGCTTCAGAGACAAGGAGCGCGAATGGCGCACCGCGGCAGCCATCACCTCCACCACCTCGGTGTGCCGGCCGTTGCGCTCGAAGCGCTGCAGGTCAGCCATCATCGAGGGCGAGAGCGTGGTCAGTTCCGTCCGCACTGCCGCGTCGGCCGAATGCGGCTTTCGCGACGCGATCAGCGATTCGAAGATGTTGCTGGCACGCATGGAAGAAGAAGAGCGAACGGTTCGTTTCGGGCTTCTTACTGAAGAGGGTGAAGCCTGCGCGAATCGTAGGTCAGGCCGATGCAAACGGCCTCGCTCGGCACCCCCGCGTCCGCGGGGGTCGGACACACTTCCACACCAGAATTGGCGTCAGTTCGGAACGGTCTGGGCGATCTCGATCTTCAGACCTCGCGTACCTAGCGAGACTGGCGCAGGCGCCGCACCGACGAGGTCGCCTGGCTGCGCGATCGCGTTACCGCTCTTGCTGACGCGTGCGGACACCAGCACCGATGGGTGCATCGAGAGCCTGGCGGCGGGTGACATCGCCATGCTGTCGTCGAGCCGGAACTCCAGCGGCAGATCCTTGACCTGCTTGCGCAGCACGGCCAGGGGCATGCGCGAACCATCGGCAGGCCGCGCAATGATGAACACCGTGTCGTTTGGAGAGGCCTGGGCCGCCAGGGTCGCGGACAAGGACGCGGTGCCCGACACCGCCGCATCTGCGGCTGCGGCAGGCGCCTTGGCGGTCCCGGTGGCGCCGAGCATCGGGGCCGAGGGCTGGGCCGTTGTCGCCGCGGGGGCCGTGGAGCCCGCGAACGGTGGCAGCTTGCCGAGCTCGCGCGCCTCAGCGACGCTGGCCTGCACCTGCTGCACAAGGTCGGGATCGGCAGGCGCAAGGCTGAGGATCTTCTCCCACTGCGCCACGGCGCCGGCATAGTCCTTGTTGTCGAAAGCAGCCATGCCCGCCAGCGACAAGGCCTTCAGGTTGTTGGGATCGATGGCCAGCGCGCGCCGCACCAGTTCGATCGGGCGTCCTGCAAGGTTGCGCTGGTTCTGCATGGCCAGCTCGGCGGCGTAGTCGGACAGCAGCCCGGCATCGTCGCCGTTGAGTTCGACCGCTTTCGCGTAGGCCGGCAGGGCCTCGGCATTGCGGCCCAGCACCGAAAGGGACCGCGCGAGCATCGCCCAGCCGAGCGCATCGTCCGGCTTTTCCTTCAGGCGCTCGGCAAGCTTGTCCACCATGGCGGCAATCTGCGCCAACTCTGGCGCCGGGGCCGCCGCCTGGGGCGGTGGCTGCGCGCCGATGCCTTCGGGCGATCCGGTCCACGCATACCCGGCCGCAGCGACCACGATCACCCAGGTGGCCACACCCAGCCAGAGTCGCCTCGACGGCCCGGCCTCGGCGATGGCTTCAGTGGGCGCAGTTCCGGTCGATGCGGCGCTTCCTGAGGCCGCGGCCAACGGAGGCCGCGCGGCAGCTGGTGCAGCCACTGCCCCCGCAGCCATCACCTGCGCGACGATCTGGCGCTCGATCTCGGCGCGGCGCTGTTCGTGCTCGGAGCTGGAGAGCTTTCCCTGCTCATGGTCCAGGGTGAGTTGCTGCAGCTGGGCGCGCAGCGCGTTGATGTCCACTTGAATTCCTCGTGCGAATGAAACCGGCGGCGTCAGCGCGGCACCTGCGGCTCGTTCGGATCCCCGACTTCCGGCTCGTCGGGATCGAAACGGTCGGCCGCCAGCCTGGAGCGGCGCCACAGGATGACGCCCAGCATCACCAATCCGCCCACCAGCAGCAGGGCGGGCCGAACCACAGCGCCGCGGTGGTGGTCTTGAGCGGTGGACGGTACAGGACGAAGTCGCCGTAGCGTGCGGTCATGTAGTCGATGATCTGTGCGTCGGATTCGCCGCGTTGCAGCATCTCGCGCACCTGGCGGCGCAGGTCGACGGCCAGGTCGGCATGCGAGTCGGCGATCGTCTGGTTCTGGCAGACCAGGCAGCGCAATTCGGCGGAGATGCGCAGCACGCTCGCCTCAAGCACCGGGTCGGCGACCGCCGGGGCGGCTTCCTTGGCGACGACCCGACCCAGACTCAGCAGGCCGGCACAAAGCAGGCAAGGCCGAACACCAGCCCCTGCGGGCTGCCACCAGGCAGTTCAGACATTCAGTTGCCTCAGCAAGGGTTCGATCCGCGTGCGCAGCACCTCGGGCGTCGAGCGCTCCGACGTGCTTGAAGCGCACCACGCCCTGGCGGTCGATGATGAAGGTCTCGGGCACGCCGTAGACACCAAAATCGATGCCGACACGGCCGTCCGCGTCGAACAAGCGAGGCTTCGTAGGGGTTGCCGAGCTGGCCAGGAAACCATCGGCCTGCGCCGCGCGTGTCCTTGTAGTTCAGGCCGTAGATCGGCACCAGCTTGCGCTTGCGCGAACTCGACCAGCAAGCGGATGCTCTTCGCGGCACGGCGCGCACCACGAGGCCCACACGTTGAGCATCCACACCTTGCCGAGCATTTCGTCGCGCGCGAATGGTGCGTGCAGGATCGTCCAGGCGCGCCAGCGTGAATGTCGGCGCCGGCTTGCCGATCAGCGGCGACGGCACCTCGCGCGGATTGAGGTTGAGGCCCACTCCCAGAAATCCGAGCGAGCACGACGAACAGCGCCAGCGGGATCAGGAACTTCAGGCTCTTCAAGCGGAGGCCCCCAATGCTGCGTCCTCCCGTTGCGTGCGCGGCACCTTCGCCGCGGTAGCGGCGGTCGGTCGCGGCCAGCAGGCCGCCGAGCGCCATCAGCACGCAGCCGCCCCAGATCCAGTCAATGAAGGGCTTGACGTAGACGCGCACGATCCAGGCCGCGTTACCCACCGGCTCGCCGAGCGACGACATAGAGGTCGCGAGTCAGGTGGGTGTCGATCGCGGCCTCGGTCATCGGGTTCTGCTGCACGCGGTAGACGCGTTTCTCGGGATTCATCTGCGCCACCACCTTGCCGCCCTGCGACTGACCTCGACAAAGCCGCGCACGCCACTGGTAGTTGGGACCGGTGAAGTCCCGCGCCCCGCGGAAGGTGAAGGTGTAGCCGTCGACCTCGACCGTGTCGCCGACCTCCATCTTCACGTCGCGCTCGACCTCGTAGCTGCTGCACCATGGTCACGCCGACGATGAACACACGCCACGCCGATGTGCGGCCAGCATCATGCCGACCATGGCCCGCGGCAGCAGGCGCGCGCGCGCCCAGATGCTGCCGCCACCGACGCCGCTGGGTCGGACGCGCTCGATGAAGTCGGTCGCCACCGAGGCGAAGATCCAGAAGGCCATCGCCAGACCCGATCGTGGCGCCGAATCCGATGCGCCCGGCGATCCAGCCCGCCAGCAGGGCAGCCACCACCGCCACGCCCAGTGCCCAGCGCAGCCGGCGTGCCAGATCGGGCAGCTCGGCCTGCTTTCCAGCGCGCCATCGGGCCGATGCCCATCAGGAAGACCAGCGGCGCCATCAGGGGCACGAACACCGTGTCGAAGTACGGCGGGCCGACCGAGATCTTGCCCAGGCCCAGCGCGTCCAGCACCAGCGGGTACAGCGTGCCGAGCAGCACCGCGGCCATGGCCACGACCAGCAGGACGTTGTTGGCCAGCAGCAGCGTCTCGCGCGAGAGCAGCGCGAAGCGCGCCCCCAGGCCCACCTTGGGCGCGCGCCAGGCGTACAGCGCGAGCGAAGCGCCGATCACGATGGCCAGGAACGCGAGGATGAAGATGCCGCGGCGCGGGTCGGTGGCAAAGGCATGCACCGAGCTCAGCACGCCGGAGCGAACCAGGAAGGTGCCCAGCAGCGAGAGCGAAAACGCCATGATCGCCAGCAGCACCGTCCAGCTCTTGAAGCTGCCGCGCTTCTCGGTGACGGCCAGCGAATGGATCAGCGCCGTGCCGACCAGCCAGGGCATGAACGAGGCGTTTTCCACCGGGTCCCAGAACCACCAGCCACCCCAGCCGAGTTCGTAGTAGGCCCACCAGCTGCCCAGCGCGATGCCGATGGTCAGGAACATCCAGGCCACGGTGGTCCAGGGCCGCGTCCAGCGCGCCCAGGTGCGCGTCGAGGTTGCCGCCGATCAGCGCCGCGACGGCGAAGGCGAAGGCCACCGAGAAGCCGACGTAGCCCATGTAGAGCATCGGCGGATGGATGACCATGCCCGGGTCCTGCAGCAGCGGGTTCAGGTCGCGCCCGTCGGCGCGGCCGGGAACAGCCGGTCGAAGGGGTTCGAGGTGACCAGCATGAACAGCAGGAAGCCGACGCGTCACCAGGCCCATCACCGCGAGGATGCGCGCGAGCACGGGCAGCGGCAGGTGGCGGCTGAACAGCGCCACCGCGATGGTCCAGCCGCACAGCATCAGCACCCAGAGCAGCATCGAGCCTTCATGGCCGCCCCACACGGCCGGCGATGCGGTAGGCGATCGGCAGCGCCGAATTGGAGTTCGACGCCACGTACAGCACGGAGAAATCGTGGCGCACGAAGCGCCAGCGTCAGGCAGACGAACGCAATGCCGACCAGCACGAAGATGGCGTTGGCCAGCGGCCGCGCCAGCGCCATCCAGTCGGCACGGCCGCGCTGCGCCCCGACCAGCGGCACCACGCCCAGCACCAGCGACAGCGCCCAGCGCCAGCCACAGAGCGAAATGACCGATTTCAGGAATCATGGTTGCGGCGCCCCGCCGACCACCGACTTGCCGATCTTGTCGTTCGCCTTCTGCGGCCTGCTTGAGCGCTTCGGCGGCCTCGGGCGGCATGTAGTTTTCATCGTGCTTGGCCAGCACTTCGCGGGCGACGAACACGCCGTCCTGCAGCTGGCCCTGGGCCACCACGCCTTTGCCCTCCTTGAACAGGTCGGGCAGGATGCCCTCGTAGCGCACCGGCACGGTCTGGGCGGTGTCGGTGACGACGAAGCTCACCTTGACGCCATCGCGCTTGACCGTGCCTTCCTGCACCAGCCCGCCGAGGCGGAAGGTGCGGTTGGACGGCGCTTCCTTCGCCGCGATCTGCGACGGCGAATAGAAGAAGACCAGGTTGCTCTGGAAGGCGTTGAGCACCAGCGCGGCGCCCACGCCCACCGCGACGAGCACGCCGCCGGCGATGGCCAGGCGCTTGTGACGAGGTTTCATGTCAGTACTCCTGAGAACGTGCGCGCGAGGCGTCGCGCAAAGCCAGTCGATGGCGGCGGCGGGCGAGCAAGGGCTCGGCGACCATGCAGGCGGCCGTGACCGCGTACGACCCCCAGACGTAGAGGCCGTAGCCTCCCATCGCGAAGAATTCCTCCGCACTGCGCCAATTCAACTTGTCACCCCTTGACTCAAAACTGTGGCCTCAACCGGCCTTGCGGACGGCTTCCAGCCCGGCCACCCACTCGGCATCGCGCTCGCGTTCGATGATCAGCGCACGAGTGCGGGAGAACGCCACCGCGAAAGCATAGGCCCAGAACGCGAACGTCATCAGCAGCATCGCCGTCAGCATGGTGCTGGCCATCTTGGGCGCAGCCGTCATGCTGATCGTGGCGCCCTGGTGCAGCGTGTTCCACCACTTCACCGAGAAGTAGATGATGGGCACGTTGACCGCACCCACCACGGCCAGAAGGGCCCCGGCCTGATCGGCCCGCCGAGTATCGTCGATGGCATTCACCAGGGCCATGTAACCAAGATACAAAAACAGGAGGATGAGTTCCGAAGTCAGGCGGGCATCCCAGACCCAGTAGGTGCCCCAGGTGGGTTTGCCCCAAAGGGCGCCGGTCCACAGGGCCAGGAAAGTGAACATGGCCCCCGTCGGCGCCAGCGCCCGCGCCACCATCGACGCCAGCCGGGCGTTGAAGGCCCAGCCGATGGCCGCCCAGAACGCCATCACGAGGTACAGCACCATGGACATCCAGGCGGCGGGCACGTGGATGAAGATGATCCGGTAGGCCTCGCCCTGGGTGGCGTCGGTGGGGGCGACGAAGAATCCGATGTAGAGGCCGGCCGCGGTCAGGCCCAGGGCCAGGGCCCACAACCAGGGGATCAATGCGCCGGACAACCCATAGAAGCGCACCGGCGCCGCGAAGGTGAAAAGTCGGATGTCTTTGGGCATGGCGGGAGGCAGGACTTGGACGGAGTCACTCGCTGGCGATTCTCAGGGCTGCTCCGGTCGCCAGGGGCGCCAGCAGCCCGCTGAAGATGAGCAGCGCGCCGAGCAGTGAGTAATGGGCTCGCGGCGACATGCCGGATTCCACGGCACCGACCGCGCCGGTGCCGAAGATCAGCGCCGGGATGCACAGGGGCAGGATCAGCAGGATCAGCAGCATGCTGCCGCTGCGCAGCCCCAGGGTGAGCGCGGCGCCCAGCCCGCCCAGCAGGCTGAGGATCGGTGTGCCCAGCAGCAATGACAACGTGAGCGCAGCACTGGCAGGGGCACTCAGGTCGAACAGGATGCCGAAGAACGGCGCTGCCACGACCAGCGGCGCACCGGTCACGAGCCAGTGCGACAGCGCCTTGGCGCTCGAGATCGACCAGCCCGAGGCGCCCGACAGCAGCATCTGCTCGAGCGAGCCGTCGGCGAAGTCGCCGCCGTAGAGCTGGGTGAGCGACAGCATCGAGGCCAGCAGCGCACAGACCCACAGCACGCCGGGCGCGATCTGACGCAGGGTCTGCGGCTCCGGGCCCACGCCCAAGCGGGAACAGGCTCACCGCCACCAGGAAGAAGGCGATCGGCAGCAAGGTCTCGACACGGCGGCGCGCGGCCAGCCGGAGATCGCGCGCGACGATCGCGGTGAAGACGCCGGTCATTGCAGCGTCGCGGCGTCGAGCTGCAGGGTGATCGGCGCGGGGTCGTCCAGGGCGAACGCCAGGTGGCTGGTCAGCAGCACCGCCCCACCAGCCCGGGCGTGTGCGCCGAGAGCCTCGCCGAGCGCGGCGCAGCCGTCCGCGTCCAGGGCATCGAAAGGTTCGTCAAGCAGCCACAGCGGCCTGTCCTCCGACAGGGCCAGGCGCGCCAGCGCCACGCGGCGGCGCTGGCCCTGGGACAGCGTTCGCACCGGCGCATGGCGGCGTTGATGGATGCCGAAGCGACGCAGCGCCTCGGTGAGCTCGAGCTCGCTCGCGTCGTGGCCCTGCAGGCGCGCCAGGAACTGCAGCGACTCGATCGCACTCAGGTCGTCCTTGAGTGCATTGGCATGCGCCAGGTAGCAGCGGCGCCCTGCGCCTGCGGTCGACTCGCGCTGGACACGCCCTGACTCGGGGCTGGACAGGCCGGCCAGCACCCGCAGCAGGCTGGTCTTGCCCAGGCCGTTGGCGCCGCGCAGCCACACCACCTGCCCGGCACGCACTTCGAATGCCAGACCCCGAAACAGCACCCGATCCCCGCGCCGGCAGGCCAGGTCGTGCACGGCGAGCAGGATTCCAGGGGGCAATTCAGGGGTGGTTTCAGGTGTCACGCCCTCGACGATACGGCATTCCGCACGTCCGCCTGTGAGCAGGCGTCACCCGGCCACGCGCGTGGAATGGCTTATGCATGCTGCACCTGCACATTCACTTGCAACCCGGGAGGCGCCCCATGCTGGACAGCACCACGACGAAGTTCTCGCACGTCAAGCCCGGCGACACGCCATGGCGCAGCGACGGGCTGCGCGACTTTTTCCTCTACAAGGACCTCGGGGTCGAGCAGGCCACGGCCGGCAAGGTGATCGCGCAACTGGTCAAGGCCAACCAGGCCCCCGAAAAGGGCACCGGCTGGCACCGGCATGAGGCGGAGTTCCACATCGTCGTCATGACCAAGGGCTGGGCCAAGTTCATGTACGGGGACCAGGAAACGCTGGTGTCGGCCGGCGATTGCGTGCACCAGCGCCCCGGCATCGTGCACTACCTGTTCGACTACTCGCCCGACATGGAGTACCTCGAGATCGTCGGCCCGGCGGACTTCAAGACCGTGGACATGCCGGCGCCGTGCGAGGTGCCGACACCCTCGAAGTGGGCGTGATGCCCCGTTGACGCGCCCCGCGCCGGGGGCGGGCTCAGAACTCCATGTCGAGTTCTTCGATCTCGTCGGGCTCGCGCTTCGCGGCCGCGACCCACTCCTTCATCTCCGGCATGGCCATGATGGTCTGGCAGTACTGGGTGCAGGGCTTGTTGAGCTTCACGCCGTAGGTCAGGAAGCGCGTGACCACCGGCGCGTACATCGCGTCGGCCATGCTGCGCTGCTTGCCGAACAGGAACGGCCCGCCGTAGATGCGCCAGGCACTCGGTCCAGATCTCGACGATGCGGTCGATGTCGGGCTGCGCCCCGGCCCAGATCTTGAAGTCCGGGTGGCGGGCCTTGAGGTTCATCGGCAGCGCCGCAGCGCAGGTTGGCGAAGCCGGAGTTCATCTCGCCGCTGACCGAGCGGCAGTGCGCGCGGGCGATGCGGTCGGCGGGCATCAATCCGGCATTGCGGCTTGATCTCGTCGAGGTACTGCGCGATGGCCAGCGTGTTCCAGACCTTGGCGCCGTCGTGCGTCAGGCAGGGCACGCGGATCGAGGGCGCCAGCAGCAGCAGTTCCTTGCGTGCATCGGCATCGTCGGGCGAGACCATGACCTCGTCGAAGTCCAGCCCCGCAAAGCGCGCCAGCAGCCAGCCCCGCAGCGACCAGGACGAGTAGTTCTTGCTCGACAGCGTGAGCGAGGCACGCCGCCTTGGAGGCCACCTTCGACGCGGCTTGGCCCCGACTGGGGGCGGCCTTCGATGCGGCCTGGGCCGCGGCTTGGCCGACCGCACGGCCTGGCGCCGGCTTTGCGGCGAGTGGGTGTAGCGACCGAGGGCATGGCGTGTGTTTCCGACCCGACGAGGCTTCGGGCGCAGCGTGAATGACACGGCAGCGTGCAAGCGGTGTGCCAATGCACTGTGGCAGGGCACATGGCATGCCGAGCGCGTGGCGCGCAAGTTGCAGACACCCGTCGTCACCACGCAGGCCGGAGTCTTCATGATGTACGACGCTTACCAGGCCCAGGCCGATCTGATGCTGCCCGCTGCGCACGTGGGCGCGAGCCGCCGTGCCCGTGCTCGACCGACGAGACGCTGGGACTGGGCGGGCACCTGCCGCAGCGCAAGGTGGCGGCGGCCTGCGAGGTGATGCGCCTGGCCGAGGTGACGCATCAACGGCCCGACTGGAACATCCCGGGCATCGAGACGCAGGGCGAGTGGCAGCCGGTGATCGAGGAGGTGGTGCACCGCACGCCGTTCGCCACGCTGCTGCGATTTCGCAAAGGTAGGCGCCGGCAGCCAGCCGCGCGTGCTGATCGTCGCGCCGATGTCGGGCCACTTCGCGACGCTGCTGCGCGACACCGTGCGCACGATGCTGCGCGACCACGACGTCTACATCACCGACTGGCACAACGCCCGCGACGTGCCGGTGACCGCGGGCCGCTTCGGGCTGGCCGAGTACACCGAGCACCTGATCGACTTCCTCGACCGCCTGGGTCCGGGCTCGCACCTCATGGCCATCTGCCAGCCCTGCGTGGCCGCGCTGGCGGCCGTGGCGCTGATGTCGGAGGACGAGCACCCGGCCACGCCTGCGAGCCTGACGCTGATGGCCGGCCCGATCGACTGCCGCATCAGCCCGACCGAGGTGAACAAGCTGGCCACGACCAAGCCGATCGAGTGGTTCGAGAAGAACCTGATCAGCACCGTGCCGTGGCGCTACCGCGGCGCCGGCCGGCGGGTGTATCCCGGCTTCGTCCAGCTCACGGCGTTCATGAGCATGAACCGTGACCGGCACGTGAACGCCTTCCGCGACTACTACACCCATCTCGTCGAGCAGGACGCACGAGAAGGCCTCGGTGACCCGTGCCTTCTACGAGGAGTACATGGCAGTGGCCGACCTGCCGGCGGAGTTCTATCTCGAGACGGTGAAGCTGGTCTTCCAGGAGTACGCCCTGCCCCGCGGCGAACTGGTGCTCAACGGCCGCCGCATCGATCCCGTCCTCGATCCGCCGCACCGCGCTGGTCACCATCGAGGGCGAACGCGACGACATCTGCGCCACCGGCCAGACCCTGGCAGCGCAGGACATGTGCAGCAAGCTGCGCCCCTACATGCGCACGCACTACGTGCAACCGGGCGTGGGCCACTACGGTGTGTTCAGCGGTCGGCGCTGGCAGAACCACATCTACCCGCTGGTGCGCGACGTGATCCACGTCAGCGGCTGAGCACACGGGCGGCGCCAGCCCGGACCCAAATTCGGCACGACAACACGGTGCTAGCATCCGCTCGCCCGTTGGGGTTCCAACCCGCGAAACGCCGTCAATGATGCCTCTGTCCCGATTCCTGCCCCGCCGTGTGTGCCAGGGCAGCGCCCGCAGCTGTGGGTGGCGCTGGCTCGTGAGCTTGATCTTCGCGCTCGGCCTCAACTCCGTCCATGCGCATGTGCCCCCAGCGGGCGACCTGCCCCGGGATCTGGCGTCAGCGACGGCCTCCTTGCCTGAGCCCACCGGCGCCGATTGGGCCGACCCGGCACCGACGGCGACTTCCGATCTCGAACGGTTCGCCTGCATCACGACAGCACCTCGACCCACGGACCTGCCCGCCGAAACAGCGGCAGCCGCACAATTCTCATCGCGCGCCGTGGCGCCCCACGAGCGACCACCCCGAACCGACCGATCCCGCGCCTGAACGACGGCGCCTTGCCCCCGGCCGCGGCCGGGTCAGATCGGTACGAGGTGGAGATTGAGGATGGAAAGATTCCGTTCGCTCGCGTGGAGTGAAGAGGCGCTGGCATCGCCGGCCAAGCACAGCATGGTGGGCATCCCGGAGCAGATTCGGCGGGTGCGCTATCCGTTTCGCCTGTTGCGCTACTGGTTCATGTTCGAACTGCTGCTGGACGAGGCGCGGCGTCGCGGCGGCCAGTCGCTTCAGGTGGGCGAGGTGGGTATCGATTCAGGGCAGATGCTGGCGTACGCGCGCGACACGCTCGCATGGCGCCGCCAGCCGATTCCCTGGCAGGACTGGCACGGCATCGACTGCTCGCCACCTCAGGAGGAACTGCACCGCCTGGGCTATGACCGTCTGGTGCAACTGGATTTGGAGGATCGGGCCGCAATGGCCGGGCAGGCCACGGGGCAGTACGACGTGATCGTGCTGCTGCATGTTCTCGAACACTTGCACGAGCCCGAAGAGGCGCTGGCCGAGATCGCGCGCTGGCTGCGGCCGGGCGGCCTGATTGTGGGCGGAGCGCCGGGAACACCGGAGATCGCGCGGCGCTGGTGGGAAGCGCGCCTGCGCCGCCGGGCGCGACCCCGTGGCCATGTGAGCGTGATCTCTGCGGCACGTGTGGACGCATGGGCCAAGGCACTCGGGCTGCGCACCGAGTGGCTCAGCGGCGCGTTCTTCATGCGCCGCAAGGGTTTCCCACTGGAGAACCAGTCCTGGTGGTTGAAAGCCAACCTGGCCTTTGGCGCGGCCTTCCCGGCCTGGCCCGGCGAGCTCTACTGGAGCTGGCGCAAGCCGACGGAATAGGCTCAGCTTGCCTTCAAGCCCCGCCGAAACGCGGTGGACGCGCGGTGCCATCTGGTCGGCCGCGTGTGGACACGTGGCTACCATGAACATCCTCCAGACCTTGCTGGGCACCGGGATCCTGGCGATGAGACGCGTGCGCATCGCAGTGAAGATGAGCCTGATGGGCCTCTTCCCGCTGCTGCCGCCGGCGCTACTGGTGGTCCAGAGGTACCGCTTCGCGCAGGCCGAACACGACCTTGCCAGCGCCGAGATCGCACTGCGGGCGAGGGCGGCCGGTTCGAGTGCGACATCCTCAACTTCGAAGCCGGCGCGATCCAGGTCTGCGCGCGTCTGCGCGCGGAGGCAGCCTGACGCTCAGGCGGCGCTGGCCAGGACCTCGCCAGCAGGCGCCTTCGGCCGGCGCACGAGGTAGCTCCAGACCACCGGCACGACCACCAGCGTGAGAAGCGCCGAGGTCAGCACGCCGCCAATGATGGCTCGCCCCATGGGCGCCTGGATCTCGCCGCCGTCGTTGAGTGCCAGGGCCAGCGGCAGCATGCCGAAGACCATCGCGGCCGTGGTCATGATGATCGGTCGCATGCGCACCAGCCCGGCGCGCAGCAGCGCGTCGGCCACCGTGGCGCCCGCTGCAGCTCGCGATTGGCAAAGTCCACCAGCAGGATGGCGTTCTTGGTCACCAGGCCCATCAGCATCACCAGGCCGATCATCGAGAACACGTTGATGGTGGAGCGCCACGCCAGCAGCGCGAGCATCACGCCGATGAGCGCGAGCGGCAGCGACGCCATGATGGCGATCGGCTGCAGGAAGCTGCCGAACTGGCTCGCCAGCACGATGTAGATGAAGATCACCGCCAGCGCCATCGCCCCGAGCATGGCGCCGAAGGCCTCCTGCTGTTCGCGCGTGGCGCCGCCCACGTCGAAGCTGTAGCCCGGCGGCAGCGCAGTGGCCTTGACCAGCGCCTGCACATCGGCACCCACGTCCCCCGAGGGTCGACCCTGCACGCCGGCGAAGATGGCCTCGCGGCGCTGCAGGTTCTGGCGTCGGATCACTTCCGGGTTGTCCACTGCTTCGATGCGTGCCACCGAATCCAACGGAATCGGCGTGCCGTCCTTGGCAAAGGCCACCGGCAGCTTGCGCATCTGCACGACGCGCTCTCGCTGTTCCTGCGGCAGGCGCAGCAGCACTTCGACCTGCTCGCCATCGGGCGTGTTCCAGTAGGTGGCGACCTCGCCGTTCACATAGGCGCGCAGGCTGGCCGCCACCTGTGCCGCGGTCAAGCCGAGCTCGCGCACGGCGCCAGGCTCCAGGCGCACGGCGTAGGCTGGCAGGCCCGGCTTGACGGAGAGTTCGAGGTCGGTGACGCCGGGAATCTGTCGCACCTTCTCGGCGAAATCCTGCGCGACCTTGGCCAGGCCCTTCGGGTCGTTGCCGAGGATGGCCACGTAGATGGGCCGGTCGAAGCCCACCGACACCTCGATGCCCGGGATCTTCTCGATCTGCGCGCGGATCGCGTCCTCGATCTGCTTCTGGGAGCGCCTGCGCTCGCTGCGCGGCACCAGGCCGATGTTGAGCGAGGCCTGGTTGCGCCCCACCGAGAAGCCATTGCCCTGGCCGCCGACGTTGGTGGACACCGAGCGCACTTCGGGGAAGCCCGCCACGATGGCCTCGACCTGGCGCACCTTCTCATCACTGCGGGCCAGACTGGAGCCGACGGTCATGCGCACCGACAGCTGGGTGAAGCCCTGGTCGGTCTGCGGAATGAATTCCGTGCCGACCAGCGGCGCCAACGCCAATGCGGCCACGAAGCTGCCCGCCCCCACGGCCAGCACCACGCCGCGCGGCGTGAGCGTGGCCATCCGCCAGCGCCGCGGCGTCGAGCGATCCCGTTGCCCTTGCGCATCGAAGCCGCGTGCGTACACCGGCAGCGGCGGCAGTATCCAGCGGTAGCGTCGCCCACTGAACACCCAGTGGATCAGGTGCTCGTAGGTGCGCTGCAAGGCTTCCATGGCGCGGTCCGTGCCACGCAGGAGCGCGCCGATGCCCCACCCCGAGGCCAGACGCGCGTTGGGCGGGTCTTTCCACACCGCCGACAGCATCGGGTCGAGCGTGAAGGCGACGAACAGGCTGACCAGCACCGCCACCGCCACGGTGATGCCAAAGGGGTAGAAGAACTTGCCCGCGGCGCCGCCCATGAAGGCCACGGGCACGAACACGGCACAGATCGCCAGCGTGGTGGCCATCACCGCGAGCCCGATCTCCTCGGTGCCGCGCCGCGCCGCAGTGACGTGGTCCTGCCCGAGGTGGAGATGGCGCACGATGTTCTCGCGCACCACGATCGCATCGTCGATCAGCAGGCCGATGCACAGGCTCAGCGCCATCATCGTCATGAAGTTCAGCGTGAAGCCGAAGGCGTAGACGGCGATGAAGCTGGCGATCACCGAGATGGGCAGCGTGAGCCCGGTGATGATGGTGCTGCGCCACGAGTGGAGAAAGAGGAACACGATCGCCACCGTGAGCAGCGCGCCTTCGACCAGGGTGTGCTGCAGGCCCTTCAACGAGGCCTTCACGAAATCGCTGTTGGCATAGATGAGCCGCAGCTCCACGTCCGCAGGCAACTGGCGGCGCACCTCGTCGAGCGCGGCCTTCGCCGCATCACCGGTGGCGACGATGTTGGCGTCCTGCTGCTTGAAGACGTTGAAGTTCACCGCGCGCTGACCGTTGATACGCGCCAGCGAATCGGCCTCGCGCTCGCGCTCGACCACCCTGCCAACATCGCCCAGGGTCAACGGCAACGCACCGCGCTGGCCGATCACGACATTCGCGAACTGGCGAGGGTCGAGCACCCGGCCTTCGACGCGCAGGATCGCGTCCTGCGTAGGGTCGGACAGCAGGCCCACCGGCTGGTCGGCGTTGGCCACACGCAGCGCGCTGGCCACCTTGTCGGGCGTGATCGCATAGGCGCGCAGGCGCTCGGCATCGAGCTCGATGCGCACCTCGCGCACCGCCAGCCCGCTGATGTCCACCGTGGCCACGCCTTCCACACGCTGCAGGCGCCGACCGACCACCTGGTCGCCCAGCAGCGACAGCTCGCGCGCCGGGCGCGTGGCCGACAGCAGCGCCGCCACCACCACCGGCTGGTTGTTCTCGTTGTTGAAGCGCGCGATCGTGGGCGCCTTGGCATCGCGGGGAAATCCGGCCTGGGCCGCGGCGATGCGGTCGCGAACGTCCTGCATGGCCCGGGCCATGTCGGCGCTGAGCGTGAACTCCACGCTGGTCTGGCTGCGTCCTTCAAAGCTGCGCGAGGTGATGCGCTTGATGCCGGCGATGCTGTTGAGCGCTTCTTCGATGCGCTTGGTGAGCTCGCGCTCCACCGCCTCGGGCGAAGCGCCTGGATAGGCCACGTCGATGAACGCCACCGGTGGCGCCACATCGGGCATCTGCTCCACGCCGAGGCGAACGTACGAGAAGACACCCAGTACGCACAGGGCCAGCATCACCATGGTCGCGAACACCGGGTTCGCGATCGACACGCGGGTGATCCACATGGCCGGCTCAGCGCGGGGCCGGGTCGGTTGACGGCGTTGAAGGCCTCGAGGCCGCCGGCGCGACGTCCGTCCCTGCCGACGGTGCTGCCAGCACCGCCTTGCGGCCCTCGCGCAGGCCTTCGAAGCGCGCAGCGAGCACGGTGCTTTCCACGCTGAGCCCCGTGAGCACCTCGACGCGGCCGGCCACCTCGTCACGCCGTCCGAGCGTGACGCTGCGGCGGGCCAGCGCGCCCTGGTCGATGACCCAGACGTGGTCCTGGCCTGCGGCATTTCCCAGCGCGTGTGAAGGCACGGTCAACCGGGGCACCGGATCGTCCACCACCACCCGGGCCAGCGCGTACTGGCCGGCCCGCAACTGCTCCTTCGGGTTGGCCAGCGTCACGGTCACGCCGATGGCCCGGGTGCCCGCCTCGGCGGCTGGGGCAATGCGCGCGAGGGTGCCGCGGGTCGGCTGATCCTGGCCCTCGATGCGCAGCTCCACCGGCATGCCCGGCTCCAGGCGCGAGACCTCGTGCGTGCCGACGCTGCCCGCGAGCTCCAGCGTCGACAGGTCGACGATGGTCACCACCGGTTGCTCCGGGGCGAGCTTTTCGCCGGCCAGCGCATGGCGCTTGCTCACCAGTCCGCCCATGGGCGCCACGAGGGCGGCCTGGCGCAGGCCGACCTGGCTGCTGGCCAGCTGCGCCCGGCTGGCGTCGTAGGCCGCCTGGGCGGCCGTGAGCGCCGCCTTGGAGGTGTCCAGCGCATTCGGCGAGATGAACTGCTGGTCGGCCAGGCGCTGGTTGGATTCGTGAACCTTCTGCGCCTGAGCCAGTTGCGCCCGGGCCGAGGCGACACCGGCCTGGCGCTCCTGCACACGGCTCGTGATCTCGGCCAGGTCCATCTGGCCCAGCGTCTGCCCGGCGCGAACGCGGCTGCCTTCGGCGACGGCCAGAGACAACAGCGTGCCGGACGCCTTGGCGCGCACGACGGCGGTGGACGGCGCCACCAGCGGCCCGGAGAACTCGAGCTGAACGGGCATGGCACGGCGCTCGGGTCGGACCGATCTCGCGCGCCGTGAATTCCAGTGCCACGTCCGGCTTGCCTGCCTGCGGCACCGAGGCCTGTGCGGCCGCGCCCGGCGCCCGCCCGATCACCCAGGCGGCCGCCCCGACGCAGGCGACCACGGTCACTGCTCCCACCCACCACACGGTCTTGCGCATCGCTCGCCCGTTCCTCTGGCCGCTGTCGTTGTGCGGCCAGGAGTCTATCGGCGATGCGGCGCCCTGGCCAAGGCGTGCGACAGGCTGCGTCGGCGCGGGATGAAGTGCGGGGCAGGCGGACGGAAGGCGAGCGCGCTGTCGCCGACGCCGATGAGGGCGGTCGGCGCTCAGGCGAACGGTCGTCAGCCGTGCACGGGCAGCTTGAAGCGGGCCACCTCGTTGGCCAGGTCCAGCGCCTGGTCGCGCAGCGACGAGGCCGCGGCGGCGGTCTGCTCGACCAGGGCCGCGTTCTGCTGGGTCATGTTGTCGAGGTCCTGCACCGCGGCGCCCACCTGGGTGACGCCATTGCTCTGCTCCGACGATGCCGTGGAGATTTCGGCCAGCAGACTGCGCATGCGCTCGGCGTTGCGAGACCAGTTCGCTCATGGTGTCGCCCGCGCCCTGGACGACGCGCGTGCCGGACTGCGACCCGCTCGACGCTGGTGGTGATCAGCGTCTTGATCTCCTTGGCGGCCTGCGCGCTGCGCTGCGCCAGGCTGCGCACTTCGGAGGCCACCACCGCGAAGCCGCGGCCCTGCTCGCCCGCCCGCGCCGCTTCCACCGCGGCGTTGAGCGCCAGGATGTTGGTCTGGAAGGCGATGCCGTCGATGGTGCCGATGATCTCGCTGATGCGCTGCGACGACGCATTGATGTCCTGCATGGTCGAGACCACCTGGCCGATCACCGAGCCGCCGCGCGCGGCCGTCTGGGCATTGCCTTCGGCCACGCCGCGAGGCCTGTATCGAGTTCTCGGAGGTGTTCTTGACGGTCGACGAGATCTCCTCCATCGACGACGCGCTCTCCTCGAGGTTCGCCGCCGTCTGTTCGGTGCGTGACGAGAGGTCCATCGAAGCCGAGGCGATCTCGCTGCTGGCGTGCACCAGCGACTCCGACGAACCGCGCACCCGCGTCACGATGTTGCGCAGCGACTTCTGCATGTCCGACAGCGAACCCATCAGGCTGGGCCGCCTCGTCCTTGCCCCAGGGGCTGCGGCGAGGTGGTGAGGTCACCTGCGGTCATGGCTTCGAGGTGACGCTGCACCTCGCGCAGACCGCCGTGGGTGACGAGGAAGAACGAGTAGAAGAGGTAAGCCGCCGTGAGCAGGGCCAGCAAGACCACCGCCGCCGCGATGTTGCGCTGGCTTTCCATTCCGCCCACACGCTTGACGATGAGCGCGTCCAGCGTGCCCAGCATCCGCTCGGAAAGGGCGAACTGGGCCGCAATGGCAGCGTCGGCCGCGCCGATAAGCGCGGCGCGATCCCCTTGGGGCCGCTGGTCGCCAGCAGCGAGGATCGAACCAGGCTGATGAAGTCGCTCAACTTCTCCACGGCCTGCTTCTCGTTCAGCGGGCTGGCCACGTCGCCGTTGTAGGCGATGGACTTGGCCAAGCCGCCCTTCAGATTGTCGAGGTGATAACCGAACACCGGCGCCGCGTCGTAGATCACCGCCATCTGCTCGGGCTTGCCGCTGCCGGCAGCGAGCACGGCAGTTCCGGTGCCGCGCATGCGATCGGCCAGATCGATCATTTGCGGATTGCGGAACAGCGCCGCGTCCATGACGTAGTAGCTGTCGATGTCCGGATCGAGCGTGAGGTTCGAGCCGTCGGTGGACTGGCCCAGCAGGGCCAGCAAGCGCATCAACGAACCGGGTGTGGGCGGCATAGGCGGATCGCCCGAGGCACCGGCACGAAAGCGCGGCGGCCTGGCTGACGCTCGGAGTGGAGCTTGGTGGTCCCGAGTTCCGCGCCAAGCCGTGCGTCCACGGCGGCGAGCTTCTTGAGCTGCGCGTCCAAGCGAGACTGGATGCCCGGACGCGTCGTTGCCCGTCGGTGCCACACCGACAGCCACATTGCGCTGCGCGTGGGCCAGTGCCATCAGCGGCATCAGCTCGCGCGCGTACTCCACGCCCAGCCGCTCCTTGGCCGAAAACGCGATCGCATCGGCGTTCGACTTGAAGAAGTTCCACCCCAGCGTCAGGATGGGGACAATGAAGACCGCGCAGATCACCATCGCCTTGGCCTTGAATCCCATGCGGCGGAACAACTTCACCCCCGGCGCCCAAACGCCGTGGTGGAGGAAAAAATCGATCAGGACCGACCGCCGCTCTCGATAGGCGGCAGGCACGTGAGGGGGGCTACCCGCATGTGGCCGAATTGCTCATGAAGACTCCCCGGGATCGATGCCCGTACAACTTGCGCGTGCCCCCCTTTCTTCCGGGTGGCTTGGCTGCATTGTCGGCAGGGACGAAGGGGAGACTTGAGCGGAACAGGGGGCCAAATCGGACCCAATTCAGGCTTCAGCGAAGGCGCGACTTCAGGCCGGCGGGGCCTGGCCGGGGAGGTGCGGGCGGCCGGGTGCCACATCGCCGCACTGCGCGCGGTGGCGCAGGGCATGGTCCATCAGCACCAGGGCCAGCATGGCTTCGGCGATCGGCGTGGCGCGGATGCCGACGCAAGGGTCATGGCGGCCGAAGGTCTCGACCACCGCTGGCGCCCCGGCCAGATCGACCGAGCGCCGCGGCGACCGGATCGAGCTGGTGGGTTTGATGGCAATGCTGACCGTGATGTCCTGGCCCGTGGAAATGCCGCCCAGCACGCCGCCGGCGTTGTTGCTGGCAAAGCCCTTCGGCGTCAGCTCGTCGCCATGGGTCGTGCCGCGCTGGCTCACGCTGGCGAATCCGGCACCGATCTCCACGCCCTTGACGGCATTGATGCCCATCATGACGTGGGCGATGTCGGCATCGAGCTTGTCGAACAAGGGCTCGCCCAGTCCCACCGGCACGCCGTGGGCGGCCACCGAGATGCGCGCGCCGCAGCTGTCACCGGCCTTGCGCAGCTCGTCCATGTAGGCCTCGAGCCGGGCGATGTCGCTGACGTTCGCCGCGAAGAACGGGTTGTGCGGCACATGCTCGAGCGATTCGAACGGGATCGTGATGTCCCCGATCTGCGTCATGTGGCCGCTGAAGGTGGTGCCGTAGCGCTCCTTCAACCACTTCTTGGCCACGGCACCCGCGCCGACCATCGGGGCGGTCAGGCGTGCCGAGGAGCGGCCGCCGCCGCGCGGATCACGCAGGCCGTACTTGTGGTGGTAGGTGTAGTCGGCATGGCCTGGGCGGAAGGTCTGCAGCAGGTTGCCGTAGTCCTTGCTGCGCTGGTCGGTGTTGCGGATCAGCAGGCAGATCGGCGTGCCGGTGGTGCGACCTTCGAACACGCCGGACAGGATTTCCACCGCGTCGGGCTCGTTGCGCTGCGTCACGTGCCGGCTGGTGCCGGGGCGGCGCCGGTCGAGCTCGGGCTGGATGTCGGCCTCCGACAAGGCCATGCCCGGCGGGCAACCGTCGATCACGCAGCCGATGGCCGGACCGTGCGATTCGCCGAAGTTGGTGACGCGAAAGAGTTCGCCGAGGGTGCTGCCGGACATGCCAGCGATTCTAGTGGCCGGTGCGCGGCCGCCTCGCCAGGGTGGTCAGGTGGAGGCGGCGGGCTGCGCGCCCGGCTCGTCCACCGGCCAGTCGCGGATGTAGGCCTTGAGCATGCGGTTCTCGAAGTCCTGGCTGTCGACCACGGCCTTGGCCACGTCGTAGAACGAGATCACGCCCATGAGCGTCTTCTGGTCGAGCACCGGCGTGTAGCGCGCGTGGCGACCGAGCATCAGGCGCCGCACCTCGTCGAGCTCGGTCTCGGGCGTGCAGGTGAGCGGCGCCGACTCCATCATGCGGCGCACGGGAATCGCATCAAGATTGCTGCTCTTGCTGACCACCGCCTGGATCACTTCGCGGAACGTGAGGATGCCCACCAGGTCGCCGTGCGACATCACCACCAGCGAGCCAATGTCGAACTCGGCCATGGTGTTGATGGCCTCGGCCATCGATTGCTCGGGGTGCACGGTGTACAGCGTGCCGCCCTTCACGCGCAAGATATCGCTGACTTTCATGGCTGTGTCCTCGTCCGCTGGATGCTGGGTGTCGGACCAATATAGCCCACAATCTCCGGCGAAAACACCCCTGCGTTCCCCCGCGGACGCAGGTCACCTGGAGACGCCATGGCTGGCCCCCTCGACCCCGGCTTCGACACCCTGGCGCTGCACGCCGGCGCCGCGCCCGACCCCGCCACCGGCGCCCGAGCCGTGCCCATCCACCTGAGCACTTCGTTCGTGTTCGAGTCGAGCGAGCATGCGGCCTCGCTCTTCAATCTGGAACGCGCGGGCCACGTCTACAGCCGCATCTCCAACCCGACCAATGCGGTGCTCGAGGAGCGTGTGTCCGCACTCGAAGGCGGCGTGGGCGCCATCGCCACCGCCAGCGGCCAGGCCGCGCTGCACCTGGCGATCGCCACGCTGGCGGGTGCCGGATCGCACATCGTGGCCTCGAGCGCGCTCTACGGCGGCTCGCACAACCTGCTGCACTACACGCTCTCGCGCTTTGGCATCGAGACCACGTTCGTCAAGCCGACCGACATCGACGCCTGGCGTGCTGCGATCCGCCCGAACACCCGGCTGCTCTTTGGCGAGACGCTGGGCAATCCTGGGCTGGACGTTCTCGACATCCCCACGGTGGCCGCCATCGCCCACGAAGCCCGGCTGCCGCTGCTGGTCGACTCCACCTTCACCCCGCCCTGGCTGATGAAGCCCTTCGACCACGGCGCCGACCTGCTGTTCCACTCTGCCACCAAGTTCCTCAGCGGCCACGGCACGGTGATCGGCGGCGTGCTGGTGGACAGCGGCGCGTTCGACTGGGCAGCGTCCGGGCGCTTTCCCGAACTCAGCCAGGCCTATGACGGCTTTCACGGCATGGTGTTCACCGATGAAAGCACGGTGGGCGCCTTTCTTCTGAGGGCTCGCCGCGAAGGCCTGCGCGACTTCGGCGCCTGCATGAGCCCGCACACCGCCTGGCTGATCCTGCAGGGCATCGAGACACTGCCGCTGCGCATGGCGCGGCATGTGGAGAACACCCGCAAGATCGTGGCCTTCCTCGCCGCACAGCCCGGCGTCGCGGGCGTGGGCTATCCGGAACTGGAGTCGCACCCTGGCCATGCGCTGGCCAAACGTTTGCTGCCGCGCGGCTGCGGTTCGGTGTTCAGCTTCGACCTCAAGGGCTCGCGCGAACAGGGGCGCGCCTTCATCGAATCGCTCTCGCTGTTCTCGCACCTGGCGAACGTGGGCGATTGCCGCTCGCTGGTGATCCACCCCGCGTCGACCACGCACTTCCGCATGAGCGATGCGGCGCTCGCCCAGGCGGGCATCGGCCCGGGCACGATCCGGCTGTCGATCGGCCTGGAAGACCCGGACGACCTGATCGAAGACCTGAAACGCGCGCTCAAGGTGGCCGCAAAGGCCGGCGCATGATGGAACTGCAGCTTGAAGTCTCGGGTTCGCCGCGGCGCGCCAGTGTCTACACCGGCGGCAAGCCCTTCGATGCCACCCTGCCCTGCGTGGTGTTCATCCACGGCGCGCTGCACGACCACAGCGTGTGGAACCTGCTGGCCCGCTGGTTTGCCCACCACGGGCATGCCGTGATGGCGGTGGATCTGCCCGGCCGCGGGCGCAGCGACGGGCCGCCGCTGCCCGATGTCGAGGCGCTGGCGGACTGGGTACTCGCCCTGCTCGACGCCGCGGGCGTGCAGCGCGCGGCGCTGGTGGGCCACAGCATGGGCTCGCTGATCGCGCTGGAGGCTGCAGCTCGCGCTCCGCAGCGGGTGACCCGGCTGGTGATGGTGGGCACGGCCTACCCGATGAAGGTGTCGGAAGCGCTGCTCACGCTGGCGCGTGACAAGCCTCTGGAAGCCATCGATCGGGTCAACGTGTTCTCGCATTCGACCATCGCGGCCAAGCCGTCCTTCCCCGGCCCGGGCATGTGGCTGCATGGCAGCAACCGCGCGCTGAAGCGGCGCATGCAGGCAAGTGACGCCGGGCTCAACCTGTTTTCGCACGAGTTTCAGCTGTGCGATCGCTATGCCCACGGCCTGGAAGCGGCGGCGCGGGTCACCTGCCCAGTCACGCTGGTGCTGGGCGGGCGCGACCAGATGACTTCGCCCAAGGCCACCGCCTCGCTCGCAGCGGCCATGAAGGCGCGCGTTGTCACGCTGCCGGCGGGCCACAACCTCATGGCGGAGGCACCCGACGGGATGCTGCAGGCGCTGCGAGACGCGCTCGCCTGAATCGCACCCCGCGCCGCCCAGGCTGCGGGTGTGAACTGCCGGGCGTCGTTACTCCAGCAACTGCGCGAGCGTCCAGCGATCGAAGCCGGCGCGATGCCAGAAGCCGGCCAGCGCCGGGTGCCGCTCCACCAGCAAGTGCGCGAGCAAGGGCTCGGCCGGTGTGACCTCGGGTTCACACAAGAGCACATGCCGCGCACTGCCAGGCTCGTCGAGGCGCCCAGCCCAATCCATCTCGACCAGCGCATCGAGGATGGGCTCGATCTGCAAGGGGTCGGTGCGCAGCATCTCCGACAGCTCCGTGGCCGTGTGGCCGCGGGTCGATTGCTCGCGCGCACGCGCCAGTTCACGCAGCACCGCGATGGCCAGACGCAGCCGCGCACCGGGCGTGTCGGGCCAGCGCGCCACGCGCATCTTGAGGCTGGGGGCGTAGGCGGCGATCACCGCCCCCAGCAGCACGATCACCCAGCCGAGGTAGATCCACACCAGGAAGATGGGCACCGTGGCGAAGGCGCCGTACACGGTGGTGTAGGTGGGTACCTGGCTCAGGTACCAGGCGAGCGCTTTCTTGGCCACCTCGAAGCCCGCAGACACAAACAGGCCACCGGCAATGGCATGGCGCCAACGCACATGGGTGTTGGGCACGTAGTGGAACAGCCCGGCCATGCCGGCTGCGAGCAGCGCAAACTCCACCAGATTCAGGAGCAGTCCCACCCCGCCGGGCAGCGCGCCGACGATGTCGCGCGACGCAGAGATGACGTAGGCCGTCAGGCTCAGACTCACACCCAGCACCAGTGGGCCGAGCGTGGCAGCTGCCCAGTACACGAGAACGCGCTGCGCGATCGGCCGTGGCTTGGGCACACGCCAGATGGCATTGAGCGCGCGGTCGATGGTGAGCATCAGCGACAGGGCGATCAACACCAGGAACACCAGTCCCACGGTGCCCAGCCGGTTGGCCTTGCCGGCAAACTGCGTGAGCGCAGTGAGCACCGGCTTGGCGATGTTGTCGGGCACCAGGCTTTGCAGGAAGTACTTCTGCAAGGCGTCCTGGAACGACGAGAACATCGGGAAGGCCGCGAAGATCGCCAGCATCACCGTCACCAACGGCACCAGCGAGATCAGGGTGGTGAAGGTGAGGCTGCTGGCGGTGAGCCCCAGGCGGTCTTCGCGAAAGCGCTGGCGCAGGGTGCGCAGCGTGTCGAGCCAGGGCCACTGCTGCAGCGTCTGCACCAGCTGGGCCGCGAACTCGGTGGGGCGGGCGCCCAGTCTGGCCCTGAGCCGTGCCGAAAGATTCATTGCTGGCATCATAGCCAGCGATGAACACGCCTCCCTCTCCTGACCTGGATCCGACGGTGATTGCTCCGATGGCCGCGCCGGTGGCCTGGACCCGCGCCGTGGCCGTGGGCAGCCTGCTCGGACTGATCGTGCTCGGACTGGCCTGGGAGCTCTGGCTTGCGCCCACCGGCAGCCGCAGCCTCGCGCTCAAGGTGCTGCCGCTCACCATTCCTCTGGCAGGGCTCTTGAAGAACCGTATGTACACCTACCGCTGGGTCAGCCTCATGGTGTGGCTCTACTTCACCGAGGGCGTGGTGCGCGCCACCAGCGACAGCGGTCCGTCGGTGCCGCTGGCCATCATTGAAATCGTGCTGTGCCTGCTGCTGTTCGTGGCGTGTGCAGCGCATGTGCGCTGGCGCCTGCACCACGCCAAGCAGGCGGGGCTGGCGCAGACCACGCCATGACGCTGGAGCGACAACTGGCCGAAATCGTCGGCAACGCCCAGGTGCTGGCCGGTGGCGATCTGCCGGCGTACGAGGTGGATTGGCGCAAGCGCTACCGCGGCAGGGCGCGCTGCGTGGTGCGGCCGGGCAGCACGGCCGAAGTGGCAGCGGTGGTGCTGGCCTGCCGAGAGGCCGGCGTCGCCTTGGTGCCGCAAGGCGGCAACACCAGCCTCGTGGGCGCCTCGGTGCCCGACTCGAGCGGCACGCAGGTGCTGCTCAGCCTGGCCCGGCTGAACCAAGTGCGCGGCGTCGACATTGCCAACCTCACGATGACCGTGGAGGCCGGCTGCGTGCTGCAGGCCATTCAGGAGGCCGCAGCGGCGCAAGGGCTGCTGTTTCCCCTGAGTCTGGCCGCCGAGGGCAGTTGCACCATCGGCGGCAACCTCGCCACCAATGCCGGCGGCACGCAGGTCGCTGCGCTACGGCAACGCGCGCGAGTTGTGCCTGGGCCTGGAGGTGGTCACCGCCAGCGGCGAGATCTGGCACGGGCTCTCCGGGCTGCGCAAGGACAACACCGGCTACGACCTGCGGGATCTGTTCGTCGGCAGCGAAGGCACGCTGGGGATCATCACCGCGGCCACGCTCAAGCTCTACCCCCAGCCTGCCGCCGTCACCACGGCGATGGCCGCGCTCCAGTCGCTGGACGATGCCGTGGCCCTGCTGGGCCTGGCCCAGGCGCGACTGGGCTCGGGCCTCACCGGCTTCGAGGTGATGAACGACTTCTCGCTCGGCCTGGTGCGCAAGCACTACCCGCAGCTGGCGCAACCCCTGGCGGGTGCGCCATGGACCGCCCTGCTCGAACAGTCCGACAGCGAAGGCGAAGCGACCGCAACGCGGCGCTTCGAGTCCTTGCTGGAAGCGGCGCTCGAACGTGGGCTGATCACCGACGCCGCAGTGGCGAGCAATCTCGAACAGGCACACACCATGTGGCACCTGCGCGAGTCCATCCCGCTGGCGCAGAGCGAGGAGGGGCTGAACATCAAGCACGACATTTCGGTGCCGGTGTCGGCCATCCCGTCCTTCGTGGCGAGCACCGACGCCGCACTGCAGCGCATGGTGCCGGGGCTGCGCATGGTGGACTTCGGGCACCTCGGCGACGGCAACCTGCACTACAACGTGCAGGCACCCGAAGGCGTGCCGGCGGCAGACTTTCTGCGCGAGCACGAGAAAGCCATCAATGCGCTCGTCTACGAGGCGGTGATGGCGCACGGCGGCTCGATCTCCGCCGAGCACGGCATCGGCCTGCTCAAGCGCGATGCGCTGGTGACGCACAAGTCACCTGTGGCACTGGGCCTGATGCGCGCCATCAAGCAGGCGCTCGACCCGCGCGGTCTGTTCAATCCGGGCCGGCTGCTCTGACCGGCGCGGACCTCGCGCCTACTGCAGCGGCCCCTTCGAGGGCCTTGGGCACGGGGACAGCCACCACTTCGATGCCTTCGTCGCGCAGCGCTTCGGCTTCGCGGGGACTGGCCTTGCCGCGGATGCCGCGGTGCTCGACCTCGCCGTAGTGGATGCGCCGCGCCTCCTCGGGAAAGCGCTCGCCGACATCCTCGGTGGTCTTCATCAGGTGCTGCACCGCGCCCATCCATTGCGACTGGAGTTCGGCGAGCTTCGCGCCCGGATCGGACGCCGGTGGCACTTCGCGGAGCGAGGAAACGTTCAGGCGCGGCGCACTCGGCAGCGCGGCAATGGTCGTGTCGCCGCACACCGGACACGCCACCAGGCCGCGTTCGGTCTGGTCGACAAAGGCTTCACCATTGGCGAACCAGCCATCGAACCGATGGTCGTGCGCACAACGCAGACTGAGCACCTTCATGCGCCGCATTATGCGGCGCGGCCCCTCAAGGCGCGGCCTGCCAGTCGATGGCCCATCGGCCAGATTGCCAATTCTGCAGCCACAACAAGCCCACGAGGGTCTTGGCGTCGGTGACGCGGCCTTCGGCGCAGTGCCGATCGAGGTCCGCGCTGGTCACGAGTTGCACGTCGAGAAACTCGCCGGCGTCGAGCTGCCGCTCGCCCAGCGTCAGCCCGCGTGCGAACCACACCTCGATGCCCTCGGTGGAGTAGGCAATGGCGTTGTGCAGCAGACCGGCGCGGCCCCACTCGCGGGCCGTGTAGCCGGTCTCTTCGTGAAGTTCGCGCACGGCGCAGGTGAACGGGGCTTCGCCACGCTCGAGCTTGCCGGCTGGAAACTCCAGCATCGCGCGGTTGAGGGGATAGCGCCACTGGCGTTCCATCACCAGGCGACCGTCGTCGAGCAGTGGCACCACCATCACGGCACCGGGGTGCACGACGTATTCGCGGGTGGCCACGCCGCCGTCGGGCAGGCGCACGTGGTCGCAGCGTACCTCGCAGCAGACGGCCCTGGAAGACGGTCTCGGACGAGACCTCGTCTTCGCGCAGGTGCGTGTGCTCGTGCCCCGCGGGCGGGCGCGTGGCCGACACGGTCAGGTGGCCAGGGCCTTGACGATGGCCTGCGCGCACAGCGCCATCAGGCCACCGGGCAGCAGCCCGAACACCAGCACCGCCGCGCCGTTGAGCGACAGGATGGTTCGCACCTCACCGCTGCTGACGATCGGCCGCGGATCGACGGGCTCGTCGAAATACATCACCTTGACCAGACGCAAGTAGTAGAAGGCAGCCACCAGCGACAGCAGCACTGCGATCACCGCCAACCAGATGTACAGCGCGAGATTCGTCGAGATGATGGCCTGCAGCACCGCCAGCTTGGCGTAGAAGCCCACGGTGGGCGGGATGCCGGCCAGGGAGAACATGAAGATCGCCATCACCGCCGCGTACCAGGGGCTGCGGCGGGCCAGGCCCTTGAGATCGTCGACCTGTTCGGACTCGAAACCCTGCCGCGACAGCAGCATGATGACCCCGAACGTGCCCAGCGTCGTGAACACATAGGTGAGCATGTAGAACATCGCCGAGCTGTAGCCATTGGCGGCCGACAGCGTGTTGGTCGACACCACTGTGGGCGTGAGGCCCAGCAGCATGAAGCCCACCTGCCCGATGGTGGAGTAGGCCAGCATGCGCTTGAGGTTGCTCTGCGCGATCGCGGCGAGGTTGCCCACCACCAGCGAGGCCACCGAGAGCAGGATGAGCATCTGCTGCCAGTCTTCGGCCAGGCCGGACATGCCTTCGACCAGCAGCCGGATGGTGATGGCGAACGCCGCCAGCTTGGGCGCGCCGGCCACCATCAGCGTGGCAGCCGTCGGCGCGCCCTGGTAGACGTCGGGGATCCACATGTGGAACGGTACGGCGCCCAGCTTGAAGGCCAGGCCCGAGACGATGAACACGATGCCCAGCGCGAGCACAGCCTTGTCGATGCGGCCGGTGGCAATGGCCTTGAAGACCTCGGGAATGTCGAGCGAGCCGGTTGCGCCATACATCATGGACATGCCGTAGAGCAGGAAGCCACTGGCGAGCGCGCCGAGCACGAAGTACTTCATCGCCGCTTCGGTCGCCGGTGCGTGATCGCGCCGAAGTGCCACCAGTGCGTAGAGGCTGAGCGACATCATCTCCAGGCCGAGGTAGATCACCAGGAAGTTGTTCGCCGAAAGCATCACGAAGATGCCCAGCAGCGAGAACATGCTGAGCGTGATGAGTTCGCCCTTGAGCATGTCGCGCTCGGCGGCGTAGGGCCGCGAGTAGGCCAGCGCGATCATCGCCGCCAGCGCGGCAAAGAAGCCCAGAAGGTGACCCATGGGATCGGCCACCACCATGCCCTGCATGGCGTACTGGGTGTGTCCGGCGTCGAAGCGGGCCAGGTGAATCAGGCCCACCGCGGCGATCGAGGCCTGGGCCAGCAGGTAGGTGGGCGTGCGACGCGGATGCGTGACCCACAGATCGACCAGGGCGATCACGCAGGTCATCACCAGCAAAAGGATCTCGGGCGCGACGGCCAGCCAGTTCATCGTGTTCATCTGGGGATCCATGGCTCAGTTGACCAGCTTGGACTGCGCCACGTGCTTGAGCAGTTCGGTGACCGAGACGTGCATGACGTCGGTGAAGGGCTTCGGGATAGAGGCCCATGTAGAGCGTGGCGATGGCCAGCACGGCCAGCATGCCGAACTCGCGGGCGTTGATGTCGGTCAGCGCCCGTACGTTGTCGTTGGCGATCGGGCCGAAATGCACCCGCTTGACCATCCACAGGTTGTAGGCGGCGCCGAAGATCAGCGCGGTCGCGGCCAGGAAGGCCAGCCAGAAGCCTGCCTTGACGGTGCCGAGGATCACCATCCACTCGCCCACGAAGCCGCCAGTGCCCGGCAGCCCGCTGTTGGCCATCGCGAAGAAGACGGCGAAAGCGGCGAACTTGGGCATGGTGTTCACCACGCCGCCGTAGGAGGCGATCTCGCGGGAGTGGACGCGGTCGTAGAGCACGCCGATGCACAGGAACATCGCGCCCGACACGAAGCCGTGGGACACCATCTGCACCAGGCCGCCCGACACGCCGAGTTCGCTGAAGATGAAGAAGCCCAGCGTGACGAAGCCCATGTGCGCGATCGACGAATAGGCCACCAGCTTCTTCATGTCCTGCTGCACCAGCGCGACCAGGCCGATGTAGATCACGGCGATGAGGCTGAGCGCGATGATGAACCATGCCCATTCGCGGCTGGCGTCGGGCGCGATCGGCATCGAAAAGCGCAGGAAGCCGTAGGCGCCGAGCTTCAGCATGATGGCCGCCAGCACCACCGAGCCGCCGGTGGGCGCTTCCACGTGGGCGTCGGGCAGCCAGGTGTGCACCGGCCACATCGGCACCTTGACGGCGAAAGCGAGGAAGAACGCGAAGAACAGCAGTGTCTGCGCCAGCCCGATGAGCGGCAGCTTGTGCCAGGCCAGGATGTCGAAACTGCCGCCGGACTTGTAGTACAGGTAGATCAGCGCCACCAGCATGAGCAGCGAGCCGGCCAGCGTGTACAGGAAGAACTTGAACGCGGCGTACACGCGCTTGGGCCCACCCCACACGCCGATGATGATGTACATCGGGATCAGCGTGGCCTCGAAGAACACGTAGAACAGCAGGCCATCGAGCGCCGAGAACACGCCGACCATCAGGCCCGAGAGGATCAGGAACGCGCCCATGTACTGATTGACGCGCTCGGTGATCACCTCCCAGGCGGCAATCACCACGATCACCGTGATGAAGGCGGTGAGCGGCACGAACCACATCGACAGGCCGTCCACGCCAAGGTGGTAGTGCACGTTGAAGCGCTCGATCCAGGACAGCTTCTCGACGAACTGCATCGCCGCCGTGCCGGTGTCGAAGCCCGCCGATCAGCGGCAGTGTGGCGATGAAGGAAGCGAAGGCGGCCACGAGCGCCATCCAGCGCGCGGCGTTGGCGTTCTCGTCGCGGCCGATGGCGAGCAACACCGCGCCCGCGAAGATCGGCAGCCAAATGGCCAGGCTGAGCAAACCCATGTTCTTGTTCTCCGGTCCCGCGCCTATTTCGACGCGAGCGCGCCCAGGAAGGGCCACAACTGCCAGGTCATCAAGCCGATGACCCCCACGATCATCACCAGCGCGTACCAGTAGAGGTAGCCGGTCTGCACGCGCCGCACCAGGTTGGCGAGCCCACCGATGCCGCGCGCCGAGCCATTGATCGCACCGTCAATCACCGCCATGTCACCGCCCTTCCACAGGCCGGTGCCGAGTGCACGGGCTGCAGGGGCGACGATGCGCTCGTTGATCCAGTCCATGTAGTACTTGTTCTCGAGCAGGCGCACGATCGGGCTGAGGGTGCGGCCGATGGCCTCGGGGATTGAGGGCCTGACCATGTAGAACACGTAGGCCGTCACCACGCCGCCCAGCGCCAGCCAGAAGGGCAAGGTGCTCAGGCCGTGGATGGCCATCGCCATGGCGCCGTGGAAGCCCTTGCTCAGTTCCTCCATGGCGGGATGCCGCTCCAAGTTCACGAAGATCGCGTCCTTGAAGAACTCGCCGTGCAGCATCGGGCCGATGGTGAGGTAGCCGATCACCACTGAGGGGATGGCCAGCAGCAGCAGCGGCAGCGTCACCACCCACGGCGATTCGTGCGGCTCGTGGGCGTGGCCATGGTGACCGTCGTGGTCCGCATGGTCATCGTGGTGGTCATGCTCGCCCGGGAAGGGCTTGTGGCGGAAGCGCTCCTTGCCGTGGAAGACCAGGAAGTACATGCGGAAGGAGTAGAAGGCGGTGACGAATACGCCGGCGATCACGGCGAAGTAGGCAAAGCCCGAGCCGGCGATCTTGGACGCATGCACCGCTTCGATGATGCTGTCCTTGCTGTAGAAACCAGCGAACAGCGGCGTGCCGATCAGCGCCAGCGAACCGAGCAGCGAGGTGATCCAGGTGATGGGCATGTACTTGCGCAGGCCGCCCATGTTGCGGATGTCCTGGTCGTGGTGCATGCCGATGATCACCGAGCCTGCGGCCAGGAACAGCAGCGCCTTGAAGAAGGCGTGGGTCATCAGGTGGAACACCGCGACCGAGTAGGCCGAAGCACCGAGCGCCACCGTCATGTAGCCCAGTTGCGACAGCGTCGAATAGGCGACGACACGCTTGATGTCGTTCTGGATGATGCCCAGGAAGCCCATGAACAGCGCCGTGATCGCGCCGATCACCAGGATGAAACTGAGCGCGGTGTCCGACAGCTCGAACAGCGGCGACATGCGCGCCACCATGAAGATGCCGGCCGTCACCATGGTGGCCGCGTGGATCAGTGCGGAGATCGGCGTCGGGCCTTCCATCGAGTCGGGCAGCCACACATGCAGCGGGAACTGCGCGCTCTTGCCCATCGCGCCGATGAACAGGCAGATGCAGGTCACGGTGATCAGCATCCACTCGGTGCCCGGGAAGCTCAGCTTGGCCAGTTCCGGCCCCTTGGCAAACGCCTCGGCGTAATTGAGCGTGCCGGCGTAGGTGACGATCAGGCCGATGCCCAGGATGAAGCCGAAGTCGCCGACCCGGTTGACCAGGAAGGCCTTCATGTTCGCGAAGATCGCCGTCGGCTTGGTGTACCAGAAGCCGATCAGCAGGTAGCTCACCAGGCCCACCGCTTCCCAGCCGAAGAACAGCTGCAGGAAGTTGTTGCTCATCACGAGCATCAGCATCGAGAAGGTGAACAGGCAGATGTACAGAAGAAGCGCTGGTAGCCCGGGTCTTCTTCCATGTAGCCGATGGTGTAGATGTGCACCATCAGCGACACGAAGGTCACCACACACATCATCATGGCCGAGAGGCCATCGATCGAGGAAGCCGACCTCCATCTTGAGGTCGCCCAGCACCATCCACTCGTAGATCGTGGCGTTGAAGCGCGCACCGTCGAGCACGGCCAGCAGCGTCTGCGCCGAGATCACGAAGGCCACGAGCACGCCGAGGATCGTCACCCAGTGGGTCGCGCGGCGGCCGATGAGCTTGCCGAAGAAGCCGGCCACGATGGCGCCGGCCAGCGGGGCCAGCGGAACAGTGAGGAGCAGCGCGGGGAAAGTTGAGTCGCCATGGTCGTCGTCCCTGCCTCAGCCCTTGAGCGCGTCGAGCTCGTCGACGTTGATCGAGGCGCGGTTGCGGAACAGCACCACCAGGATGGCCAGACCGATGGCCGATTCGGCCGCAGCCACGGTGAGGATGAAGAACACGAACACCTGCCCGGCCATGTCGCCAAGGTAGTACGAGAAGGCGACGAAGTTCAGGTTGACCGCCAGCAGCATCAGCTCGATGGCCATCAGCAGCACGATCAGGTTCTTGCGGTTCAGGAAGATGCCGATCACCGACAGCGCAAACAGGATGGCACCCAGCGAAAGGTAGTGGCCCAGCGTGACCGGACCGAGCGGGAGGCTCATCATGGCTTGTCTCCTGCAGCGGCCGCGGGGGGCTCGGGGGCTTCGACCTCGGGCTTCATCTTCACGAGGCGCACGCGATCGGCCTTGCGGGCGCGCAGCTGGTCGGACGGATCGGTGTACTTGGAGTCCTTGCGCTTGCGCAGCGTGAGCGCGATGGCCGCGATGATGGCCACCAGCAGGATCACCGCCGCCAGCTGCAGCGGGTAGAGGTACTTGGTGTAGATCTCGATGCCCAGGAGTTTGGTGTTGCCCATCTCCAGCGCGGCAGCATCGGCCGCAGGCGCATCGATCAGACGGAAGCCCGGCAACAGCACCGCCGCCATCTCCAGCGCGATGATCACGCCCACCAGGGCCGCGACCGGAAAGTGCTTCCAGAAGCCCTCCCGCAGCACATCGGCGTTGGCGTCGAGCATCATCACGACGAAGAGGAAGAGCACCATCACCGCCCCCACGTAGACCAGCACCAGCGCGATGGCCAGGAACTCGGCGCGCAGCAGCATCCACACGCAGGCGGCGTTGAAGAACGCGAGCACCAGGTACAGCGCAGCGTAGACCGGGCTGCGCGCGGTGATGACGCGGAACGCTGCAAAGAGCAGGATCGCGGAGAAGACGTAGAAGAGCGCGGTGTTCATGGGTAGTTGGTCTTGTATGCCGCGGGCGCTCCGACCCGCGCGCTCGGCAGTGCAGTCACATCACCGGTACTTGGCGTCGGCCTCCTTGGCAGCCGCAATCTCACGCTCGTAGCGGTCTCCCACCGCGAGCAGCATGTCCTTGGTGAAGTACAGGTCACCGCGCTTTTCGCCGTGGTACTCGAGGATGTGGGTCTCGACGATCGAATCGACCGGGCAGCTTTCTTCGCAGAAGCCGCAGAAGATGCACTTGGTGAGGTCGATGTCGTAGCGCGTGGTGCGGCGCGAGCCGTCGTCGCGCACGTCGCTCTCGATGGTGATGGCCATCGCGGGGCACACGGCTTCGCACAACTTGCAGGCGATGCAGCGTTCCTCGCCGTTCTCGTAGCGGCGCAGCGCGTGCAGGCCACGGAAGCGCGGCGACAGCGGCGTCTTCTCCTCGGGAAACTGCACCGTGATCTTGCGCTGGAAGAAGTGCCGCCCCGTGAGCTTGAAGCCCTTGAGCAGTTCCAGAAGCAGGAAGCTCGAGACGAAGTCCTTGATCGCTGCCATGGCCTACTTCCAGATGTTCCAGGGAGACTGGATCCACAGTCCGACCACCACCAGCCAGACGAGCGTGACCGGGATGAAGATCTTCCAGCCCAGACGCATGATCTGGTCGTAGCGGTAGCGCGGGAAGCTCGCCCGCACCCACAGGAACAGGGTGCAGATCACGAAGGTCTTGCCGAAGAGCCAGAACCAGTTCCAGAACCACATCGAACTCTGGATCCACGCGGGGGTGTCCATGCCGAAGAGCTTGAACGACACCGGCGCCATCCACCCGCCGAGGAACAGCACCGAGGCCAGTGCCGACACGAGGATGATGTTGGCGTACTCGGCCAGGAAGAACATGGCGAAGGCCATGCCCGAGTACTCGACCATGTGGCCGGCCACGATCTCGGACTCGCCTTCCACCACGTCGAACGGGTGGCGGTTGGTCTCGGCAATGCCGGCGATCACGTAAACCACGAAGATCGGCAGCAGGGGCAGCCAGTTCCAGCTCAGCAGCGGCAGGCCCATGTCGGCGAACATGCCCTTGCCCTGCCCCAGCACCACCTGGGTCATGTTGAGCGAGGCCGACACCATGAGCACCACGACAAGGGCAAAGCCCATCGCAATCTCGTAGCTCACCATCTGGGCCGAAGCGCGCAGCGCGCCGAGGAAGGCGTACTTGGAATTCGAAGCCCAGCCGGCGATGATGACGCCGTACACCTCCATCGAGGTGATGGCCATCAGGAACAGCAGCCCGGCGTTGATGTTGGCCAGCGCCACGTCCGGGCCGAAAGGCACCACCGCCCAGGCCGCGAGCGCCGGCATGATGGTCATGATGGGGCCGAGGAAGAACAGGCCCTTGTTGGCGGCCGTCGGGACGATGATCTCCTTGAAGATCAGCTTCACGGCATCCGCGATCGGCTGCAGCAGGCCGAGCGGGCCGACGCGGTTGGGGCCGGGACGGATCTGGCTCCAGCCAATGGCCTTGCGTTCCCACAACGTAAGGTAGGCCACGCAGATCATCAGTGGCAGCACCAGCGCCACGATCTTGGCCAGCGTCCAGACCACGGGCCATGCGCCGCCGAGGACGGAGCTTCCGAAAGTGTTGAGCGAGTCAAACATCGCGGTGCCTCAGACCTTCTCGACCAGGATCGGGCCGAACATCGCCCCCAGCGTGGCCGTCTGCGGGTGGCCGGCCGGCACGCGCACCGTGCGCGGGGCCAGCGCGGGGTCCAGGCGTGCGGGCAATTCGGCGACGCCATGCCCTGCGACACGCGTACGCGGGCGCCTTCGGTCAGGCCCAGGCGCGCCCACAGCTCACCGGACACGCTGGCGACAGGTGCGCGAGCGTCGGCGGTGGCTTGCAGCGCAGGGGCGCGGCGCACCAGCGGATCGGTGCAGTAAATGGGCACGTCGGCAACGCGCTCGTCGCCGGTGGCTGCGGTGGTCGAGGCGGTGTCGACCGCTGCGAGGCTGCGGTTGTCCAGGCGCACAGCGATCGTGGCGGTGTCGCCCAGGGCATCGGCGCGGACGTCTTCCGAGGTCTCGAAGTCGAAGCCCGCGATGCCCAGCATGTTGCCCAGCACGCGCAGCACCTTCCACGCGGGTCGCGCATCGCCCAGCGGCTTGACGACGCCGTGGAAGCTCTGCGCCCGGCCCTCGGCATTGACGAAGGTGCCGGAGGTCTCGGTGAAGGGGGCGATGGGCAGCACCACATCCGCCACATCGCCCGAAACCGGCTTGAACGACGTGAGGGACACCACCAGTTCGGCGGCTTCGAGAGAAGCGCGTGCCGCCGCGGCGTTGGCCGCATCCAGCACCGGTTCGAGGTTGAGCACCAGACACGCCTTCAGCGGTGAAGCCGAGGCGGCACCAAGCATCTGGCCCGCATGGAGCCCGCCCTGCCCCGGCACGGCACGCACGATTTGCGCGCCCACGCTGTTGGCGGCTTCGCCGAGGTAGCCCACCGTGGCACCGGTGCGCTCGCCAATCCACTGGGCCAGCGCCAGCAAGGCACCCGCCTGCGGATGCTGAGCGGCAGCGTTGCCCAGCAGGATCGCCTTGCGCTCGCCGCTGAGCAGCGAGTCGGCAACCGCCTTGGCGGCGGAGTGCGCCTCACCGGCCAGCGGCGCAGCCGTGCCAGTCGTCGCCGCGATCGCCGTGGCGATGTCGGCGAGCGCCTGCAGCCAACCACTCGGCGCCGCGGTAACGCGGCTGGCCATGGGCATCAGCCAGTCGTCATGCGCCGCGTGCAGGCTGTGCACCTGCGCACCCTTGCGGGCCGCCTGGCGGAGGCGCTGCGCGAACAGCGGATGGTCCTTGCGCAGGAACGAACCCACGACCAGCACACGTTGCAGGCTGAAAGCCCAGCGATCGGCATGCCCAGCCAGCGGGCCTGGCCAGGCGCCGTGACGTTGGCAAAGTCAGCATGACGAACCCGGTGGTCGATGTTCTCGCTGCCCAGACCGCGCACCAGGCGGGCCAGCAGGTGCAGTTCTTCCACCGTACTGTGGGCCGAGCCCAGCGCGCCGATGGCGGCCGCACCGTGGTTGCCCTTGATCTGCGTGAGGCTGCGCGACACGTACTCGAGCGCGGTCGTCCAGTCGGTGGCCTTCCATTCGCCGCCCTGCTTGACCATCGGGACGGTGAGGCGTTCGTCGCCGTTCAGTGCTTCGTACGAGAAGCGGTCGCGGTCGGCGATCCAGCACTCGTTGACCGCCTCGTTCTCGAGTGGCACGACCCGCATGACCTTGTGCGACTTCACCTGGACGATGAGGTTGGCTCCGGTGCTGTCGTGCGGACTCACGCTCTTGCGGCGCGACAGCTCCCAGGTGCGGGCGCTGTAGCGGAAGGGCTTGCTCGTGAGCGCGCCGACTGGGCAGATGTCGATCATGTTGCCCGAGAGCTCGGAATCGACCGTGTCACCAACGACCGTCGTGATCTCCGAATGCTCGCCGCGATGGATCATGCCCAGCTCCATCACGCCGGCCACTTCCTGGCCGAATCGCACGCAGCGCGTGCAGTGGATGCAGCGGCTCATCTCTTCCATGGAGATGAGCGGGCCGACCTCCTTGTGGAAGACGACGCGCTTTTCTTCCTGGTAGCGCGATGACGAGCCGCCGTAGCCCACGGCCAGATCCTGCAGCTGGCACTCGCCGCCCTGATCGCAGATGGGGCAGTCGAGCGGGTGGTTGATCAGCAGGAACTCCATCACCGAGCGCTGCGCCTTGAGGGCCTTGTCGCTCTTGGTGCGAACGATCATGCCCTGCGTGACCGGCGTGGCGCAGGCCGGCATCGGCTTGGGCGCCTTCTCGACATCCACCAGGCACATGCGGCAGTTGGCGGCGATCGAAAGTTTCTTGTGATAGCAGAAGTGCGGGATGTAGGTGCCCGCCGCGTCGGCTGCATGCATCACCATGCTGCCTTCCGGAACGCTGACCTTCTTGCCGTCGAGTTCGATGTCGATCATGTTGGATGCTCGCGGTCGCCGCTCAGGCCGTGACCGCGCTCTGGGATTCGACCTTGCGGGTCTTGTGTTCGATGAGGTGCACGAACTCGTCGCGGAAGTGCTTGATCATGGCGCGCACCGGCATGGCCGCCGCGTCGCCCAAGGCACAGATGGTGCGGCCCTGGATGTTGTCGGCCACGGAGTTGAGCAGGTCGATGTCTTCCTTGCGCCCCTGGCCGTGCGCGATGCGCTCGACCATGCGGAAGAGCCAACCCGTGCCTTCGCGGCAGGGAGTGCACTGGCCACAACTCTCGTGCATGTAGAAGTACGACAGGCGCAGCAGTGAGTTCACCATGCAGCGCGTGTCGTCCATCACGATGACCGCCCCCGAGCCCAGCATCGAGCCGGCCTTGGCGATGCTGTCGTAGTCCATGGTGCACTCCATCATGATGGAGGCCGGCAGGATCGGCGCCGACGAGCCGCCCGGAATCACCGCCTTGAGCTTGCGCCCCTTGCGAACGCCCCCAGCCAGTTCGAGCAGCTTGGAAAACGGTGTGCCCAGCGGGATCTCGTAGTTGCCGGGCCGCTCGACGTCACCGGAGACCGAGTAGATCTTGGTGCCGCCGTTGTTGGGCTTTCCCACCTCGAGGTAGGGCTGACCGCCGTGGCGAATGATCCAGGGGACTGCCGCGAAGGTTTCGGTGTTGTTGATCGTGGTGGGTCGTCCGTACAGGCCGAAGCTCGCCGGGAATGGCGGCTTGAAGCGCGGCTGGCCCTTCTTGCCCTCGAGCGACTCGAGCAGCGCGGTTTCCTCTCCGCAGATGTAGGCGCCGAAGCCATGCGCCGCGTGCAGCTGGAAGTTGAAGCCCGAACCCATGATGCCGTTGCCGAGGTAGCCGGCCGCGCGGGCTTCTTCCAGCGCCGCCTCGAAACGCTCGTAGACCTCGAAGATCTCGCCGTGGATGTAGTTGTAGCCGACGGAGATGCCCATGGCGTAGGCCGCGATCGCCATGCCTTCGATGACGATGTGCGGGTTGAACATCAGGATGTCGCGGTCCTTGCAGGTCCCGGGTTCACCTTCGTCGGAGTTGCACACCAGGTACTTCGGACCTGGGTACATGCGTGGCATGAAGCTCCACTTCAGGCCGGTGGGAAAGCCGGCACCGCCGCGACCACGCAGGCCCGACAGCTTGACCTCGGCGATCACCTGCTCGGGTGTCATGCCTGGCGCGGCGCCCTCGGCCGACGGCGCCGCGCCGTCCTTGCCGAGAATCTTGCGCAGGGCCTGGTAGCCACCGCGCGCTTCGTAGTCCTTGATCGACCAGTTCTTGCCGTCGAGACCCGCGTAGATCTGCGCGCCGAGATGCCGGCCATGGAAGCAGGTCTCGTTGCCGGTGGCCTGAAACTTCGAGAGGTCCAGCATGGTCATGCCTTGGTTGCTTGGGCTGCGGCGTCGCGCAGCGTGTCGATCAGGTCGTCGAGCCGCTCGTGGCTCATGAAGCTGCACATCTGGCGGTCGTTGACCAGCATCACCGGTGCATCGGCACAGGCGCCGAGGCACTCGCTCTTTTGCACGGTGAAGAGCTTGTCGCCGGTCGTGCCGCCCTCTTCCACATTCAGCTTGCGGCACAGGTGATCGAGTGCCTTCTGGCCGTCGCGCAACTGGCACGGCAGGTTGGTGCAGACGTTGAGCTTGTAGCGGCCCAGCGGCTGCTGGTTGTACATGTTGTAGAAGGTGGTGACCTCGTGCACCGCGATCGGCGGCATGCCGAGGTAGTCGGCCACGCCCTTCTCGGACTCGGCCGACACCCAGCCCTGCTCCTGCTGCACGATGGCCAGGCAGGCCATCACCGCCGACTGCTTCTGGTCTGCCGGGTACTTGGCCACTTCCCTTGCGAAGCGGTCCAGCGTGGTCTGTGCAAACGTCATCGATCAATCTCGCCAAACACGATGTCCATGGTGCCAATGATCGCCACCGCGTCGGCGATCATGTGGCCGCGAGCCATCTCGTCGAGTGCCGCCAGGTGCACGAAACCCGGCGGCCGGATCTTCAGCCGATAAGGCTTGTTGGCACCGTCGCTCATCAGGTAGATGCCGAACTCGCCCTTCGGATGCTCCACCGCCGCGTAGGCCTCGCCCTCGGGCACGTGGAACCCCTCGGTGAAGAGCTTGAAGTGGTGGATCAGCTCCTCCATGCTCGACTTCATCTCGACGCGCGACGGCGGCGCCACCTTGTGGTTGTCGGTGATCACTGGCCCCGGGTTGGTACGCAACCAGTCGACACACTGCCGGATGATGCGGTTGGACTGCCGCATCTCTTCGATTCGCACCAGGTACCGGTCATAGGTGTCGCCGTTCACGCCCACAGGAACATCGAAGTCGAGCTGGCCGTAGACGTCGTAGGGCTGCTTCTTGCGCAGATCCCACTCGATGCCCGAACCGCGCAGCATCGGACCGGTGAAACCCAGGTTGAGCGCCCGCTCCGGCGTGACCACACCGATGCCGACCGTGCGCTGCTTCCAGATGCGGTTCTCCGTGAGCAGAGTTTCATACTCGTCGACGTAGGTCGGAAAGCGCTTGACGAAATCGTCGATGAAGTCGAGCAGCGAGCCCTGCCGGTTGTCGTTGAGCCGATCCATCGCGCGCGCGTTGCGGATCTTCGATGCCTTGTACTGCGGCATCGTGTCGGGCAGGTCGCGGTACACGCCCCCCGGGCGGAAATAGGCCGCGTGCATCCGCGCGCCCGAGGCGGCCTCATACATGTCGAACAGGTCTTCGCGCTCGCGGAAGCAGTAGATGAAGATGTTCATCGCACCGCAATCGAGACCGTGCGCGCCGAGCCACATGAGGTGGTTGAGCAGCCGCGTGATCTCGCTGAACATCACACGGATGTACTGCGCCCGCACCGGCACGTCGATGCCCATCAACTTCTCGATGGCCAGGCAGTAGGCGTGCTCGTTGCACATCATCGACACGTAGTCGAGCCGGTCCATGTAGGGCAAGGACTGGATGAAGGTCTTGCTCTCGGCCAGCTTCTCGGTGGCGCGGTGGAGCAGCCCGATGTGCGGGTCGGCGCGCTGGATCACCTCGCCGTCGAGCTCGAGCACGAGGCGAAGCACACCGTGGGCGGCCGGGTGCTGCGGACCGAAATTCAGCGTGTAGTTCTTGATGTCGGCCATGGATGGGAGATCAGTGCAAGCCGCCGTAGTTGTCTTCGCGGATGATGCGGGGCGTGATCTCGCGCGGCTCGATGGTCACCGGCTGGTAGATCACGCGCTTCTGCTCGGGGTCGTAGCGCATCTCCACATGGCCGCTTGTCGGGAAATCCTTGCGAAACGGGTGACCGATGAAACCGTAGTCGGTGAGGATCCGACGCAGGTCCAGGTGGCCGTCGAAGATGATGCCGTACAGGTCGAAGGCCTCGCGCTCGAGCCAGTTGGCCGAACTCCAGACCTCGTTGAGCGAGGCCACGATGGGCATATCGTCGTCGGGGGCGAACACCTTGAGTCGCACACGCCAGTTCTTGTTCACCGACAGCAGGTGGGACACGATGCAAAAGCGCGACCCTTCCCACGGCTGGTCCTTGTAGCTGGAGTAATCGACCCCGCACAGATCGATCAATTGCTCGAAGCGCAGATCCGGGTCGTCGCGCAATATCGTGGCCGCGGTGATGTAGTCATCGGCCGAAACCGTGATCGTGATTTCGCCGCGGTCGTTCACCAGGCGCTTCAGGCGCTCACCGAGCTTGGTTTCCAGGGCCGCCTGGAGCGTGTCGAGTTTGCTCATGGCAGGTCAGCGGGCGATGGTGTTCTCGCGACGGATCTTTGCTTGAAGCTGGAGCACGCCATAGAGCAGCGCCTCGGCCGTTGGCGGACATCCCGGCACGTACACATCGACCGGCACGATGCGATCGCAGCCTCGCACCACCGAATAGCTGTAGTGGTAGTAGCCACCGCCGTTGGCGCACGAACCCATGCTCAGAACCCAGCGCGGCTCGGCCATCTGGTCGTAGACCTTGCGCAGCGCCGGGGCCATCTTGTTGCACAGCGTGCCGGCGACGATCATCAGGTCGCTCTGGCGCGGGCTGGGACGGAACAGCATGCCGAAGCGGTCGATGTCGTAGCGGGCTGCACCGGCATGCATCATTTCCACCGCGCAGCAGGCCAGGCCGAAAGTCATCGGCCACAGGGAGCCGGTCTTGGACCAGTTGATGACCGCGTCAAGGCTCGTCGTGACGAAGCCTTCCTTGAGTACGCCTTCGATGCCCATGTGTCTGCTATGCCGTCATTCCCAGTCCAGGGCGCCTTTTTTCCACTCGTAGACGAAGCCCACGACGAGGATGCCCAGGAAAACCATCATGGCCCAGAAGCCTGACGCTCCGATTTCACGCAGCGACACGGCCCAGGGAAAGAGGAACGCGATTTCGAGGTCGAACAGGATGAACAGGATCGCCACGAGGTAGTAGCGCACGTCGAACTTCATGCGGGCGTCTTCGAAGGCCTCGAAGCCGCATTCGTAGGGACTGTTCTTGGCCGCATCCGGACGGCGCGGGCCGAGCAGAAAGCCCAGCAACTGAGGGACCACTCCCACCGCCACACCGACCAGAATGAACAGTATGACGGGCAGGTAAGGATCCAGATTCATGGATGGGTGACCAATGGTGCCGACGGCGAGACTCGAACTCGCACAGCTTTCGCCACTACCCCCTCAAGATAGCGTGTCTACCAATTTCACCACGTCGGCGGTGTCTTCGAAGCGGCTTCGCGTCGCATGAGGATCGCTCTGCGAAACCGCCGCGAATTCTAACTCCATCGCAGGCACTGGCCGGTCGATTCGCTGCAGTGCAACAACGCCGGCAAGCCCACCAGAGCGATGTCACTTGTTCGGAACGGCTCCCGCACCCGAGGCCGAAGGTGCCGGGACCACTGGCACGGAGGGCAGCACTGCGGCCGGTGCGGCGCCCGATGCGGCTCCTGGCACCAGGGCGGCACCCGTGGGTGCCGGTGCACTGGCGGCCGTCGCAGGGCGGTCGAGCACACTGCCGGCCGACGTGCGCGCTGTGCGGTCGTTGGAAATGAATGCGAGCGCCAAGGTGCAGCAGAAGAACACGGCAGCACACACGGCGGTGGAACGCGAAAGGAAGTTCGCGCTGCCGGTGGCGCCGAACAGGCTGCCCGACGCGCCGCTGCCGAAGGAGGCACCCATGTCGGCCCCCTTGCCATGCTGGATAAGCACCAGGCCGATCATCACGAGCGCCGACAGGATCTGCACGGCAACGACTGCATTCAACAACAGGTTCATTCTCTTGGACTCCGAAATTTCGTGCGGGTGAAGCTCAGGCGGCCGCGCGGCAGATCGCCGCGAACTCGCTGGCCTTGAGCGAAGCACCACCGATCAGCCCGCCGTCGATGTCGGGCTGTGCAAACAGCGTGGCGGCGTTGTCTGGCTTGACGCTTCCGCCGTAGAGGATCTTCATGTCGGCTGCGGCCTGCGACGCCGCGCCAAGTTGCTGACGCAGCAGTGCATGCACCTCCTGCGCTTGCTCGGGCGAGGCGGTCTTGCCCGTGCCGATCGCCCACACCGGCTCGTAGGCGACGATCATCTGCGGCACGCACTGCCCCAGCGTGTGGATCACCGCCGACATCTGACGCTTCACCACCGCCGCCATCTGTCCGGCTTCGCGCTCGGCCAGGGTCTCACCCACGCAGACGATGGGCGTGAGCCGGTGCGCCAGCGCGAGCTTGGCCTTGTCGGCCACCAACTGGTCGCTCTCGCCATGCATCGCGCGGCGCTCCGAGTGGCCCACGATGACGTAGCGGCAACCGTACTCGGCCAGCATCGCCGGGCTCACCTCTCCGGTGAAGGCACCGTTCTCCTTGGACGAGCAGTCCTGCGCGCCCCAGAGGATGTCTTCGCCCTGCAGGGCAAGCGCCACTTCGGCCAGGTAGGGAAACGGCGGGCACACCGCCACCTCCGCCACAAACGGGCCGGCTGCCTTGAGGCCCGCCAGCAACTCCGCATTGCCGGCGCGGCTGCCGTTCATCTTCCAGTTGCCGACGACGAGTTTGCGACGTGCGCTCATGCCTTGCCTCTCGAAATCATCACCATGTCAGCACCAGCTTGCCGATGTGCTGGTTCGTTTCCATCAGCGCATGGGCCTGCGCAGCCTGCGCGGCCGGGAACTGCTTGAAGATCACCGGCTTGACACGACCGTCGGCCAGCCAGGGCCAGACCTTCAGGCGCAGCGATGCGGCAATGGCGGCCTTGAACGCCACGGGCCGAGGCCGCAAGGTGGAGCCTGTGATTGCCAGGCGCCGGCGCAGCACGAGCCCGGCATCGAACTGGGCCGCGACCCCACCCTGGACCGCGATGATGACCAGCCGGCCATCCTCGGCCAGGCAGGTGACTTCGCGCGCCACGTAATCACCCGCCACCATGTCGAGGATCACATCGACACCGCGGCCATCCGTGAGGCGCCGGGCCTCCTCCGCAAAATCGAGGGTGCGGTAGTTGATGGCGTGATCGGCACCGAGCGCGAGGCAGGCTGCACATTTGTCATCGCTGCCGGCCGTGGCGATCACACGTGCACCAGCCGCCTTCGCCATCTGGATGGCCGTCACACCGATGCCACTGGTGCCGCCCTGGATCAGCAGCGTCTCGCCCGTCTGCAGGCGTGCCCGGTCGAACACGTTGGACCAGACGGTGAAGAAGGTTTCCGGCAAGCTGGCTGCCTCGACATCCGTCAGACCCTGCGGCACCGGCAGGCACTGGCCGATCGGGGCCACGCACAACTGCGCGTAGCCGCCACCCGCCACCAGTGCGCACACCCGATCGCCCATGTGGAAGCCGGCCGCGGTCATCGCCGCCACGTCGCCCGAGACGATGGTGCCGGCCACTTCCAGACCCGGCAGATCGGATGCACCCGATGGCACCGGGTAGAGTCCCTTGCGCTGCAGCACATCGGGCCGGTTGACACCGGCCGCCGCCACGCGGATCAACACCTCGCCGGATCCGGGCACCGGATCGGCGCGCTCGGTCAGGCTCAACACCTCAGGGGCGCCGTAGCGGGTGATCTCGATGGCTTTCATCGCGTTGGTGCAGAGCGGCGAGCGAGGTGGTTCTCACCCCGCCCTGCCAGACCTCACTCCTGCGGTTCGGCCTGCGGCGCCGGCTGAGCGTCGCGCTCGATCAGCGCCTTCATCGACAGCTTGACGCGGCCCTTCTCGTCGGTCTCGAGCACCTTGACCTTCACGATCTGGCCTTCCTTGAGGAAGTCGGTGACCTTCTCGACACGCTGGTGGGCGATCTGGCTGATGTGCAGCAGCCCGTCCTTGCCGGGCAGCAGGTTCACGAGCGCACCGAAGTCGAGGATCTTGGTGATCGGGCCCTCGTAGACCTTGCCCACTTCCACTTCGGCCGTGATCTCGGTGATGCGCTTCTTCGCGAACTCAGCCTTGTCGGCATCGGCCGAAGCGATCGTGATCGTGCCGTCCTCCCCGATGTCGATGGTGCAGCCGGTCTCCTCGGTCAGCGCGCGGATGGTGGCGCCGCCCTTGCCGATCACGTCGCGGATCTTTTCCGGGTTGATCTTCATGGTGTACAGGCGCGGCGCGAACTGCGACACCTCGGTGTTCGCGCGTGCCCATGGCCTCGACCATCTTGCCGAGGATGTGCAGGCGGGCTTCCTTGGCCTGCGCCAGCGCCACCTGCATGATTTCCTTGGTGATGCCCTGGATCTTGATGTCCATCTGCAGGGCGGTGATACCACCGGTGGTGCCGGCCACCTTGAAGTCCATGTCACCGAGGTGATCTTCATCGCCCAGGATGTCGGTCAGCACCGCGAAGCGGCTGCCTTCCTTGATCAGGCCCATGGCGATGCCGGCCACGTGGGCCTTCATCGGCACGCCGGCGTCCATCAGCGCGAGGCAGCCGCCGCACACCGAAGCCATGGACGAAGAGCCATTGGACTCGGTGATCTCCGACACCACGCGCATCGAGTACGGAAACTCCACGCGATCTGGCAGCACGGCCACCAGGGCCCGCTTGGCCAGACGACCGTGGCCGATCTCGCGGCGCTTCGGGCTGCCCACGCGACCGGTTTCGCCGGTGGCGAACGGAGGCATGTTGTAGTGGAGCATGAAGTGCTCGCTGAACTCGCCGGCCAGGGCGTCGATCTTCTGCGAGTCGCGGTCGGTGCCGAGGGTGGCAGCCACCAGGGCCTGCGTCTCGCCGCGGGTGAACAGCGCCGAGCCGTGGACGCGCGGCAGCACGCCGTTGCGGATCTCGATCTGGCGCACCGTGCGGGTGTCGCGGCCGTCGATGCGGGGTTCGCCGGCGAGGATCTGGTCACGCACGATGCGTGCTTCGATCGCGAACAGCAGGTCGCCCAGCTTCACTTCGTCGAACTCGGCACCGCTGGCCTTGAGGTCGGCCTTGGTCGCGGCGTAGGCTTCGCGGCAGGCTTGCGTGCGGGCCTGCTTGGAGCGGATCTGGTAGGCGGCGCGCAGCTTGGCCTCGGCCAGCTCGTTCACCTTGGCGATGAAGGCTTCGTCGCGGGCCGGCGGTTGCCAGTCCCACGCCGGTTTGCCGGCATCGCGCACCAGGTCATTGATGGCGGCGATCGCGATGCGGCCTTGCTCGTGGCCGAAGACCACGCCGCCGAGCATCACTTCTTCGCTCAACTGCTGGGCTTCGCTTTCCACCATCAGCACGGCGGCTTCGGTGCCGGCCACGACGAGGTCCATCTTGGAATCGAGCAGCTGGGTCTTGCCGGGGTTCAGGACGTACTCGCCGTTGACATAGCCCACGCGTGCGGCACCGATGGGGCCATTGAACGGGATGCCAGAGATGGCGACCGCGGCGCTGGCACCGATCAGCGAGGGAATGTCGGCGGACACCTCGGGGTTCAGCGACAGCACGTGGATGATGACCTGGACTTCATTGAAGAAGCCTTCCGGGAACAGGGGGCGCAGCGGACGGTCGATCAGGCGCGAAGTGAGCGTCTCGAGTTCGCTCGGGCGGCCTTCGCGCTTGAAGAAACTGCCGGGGATCTTGCCGGCGGCGTAGGTCTTCTCGACGTAGTCGACGGTCAGCGGGAAGAAGTCCTGGCCCGGCTTGGCATCGGTCTTGGCCACGACGGTGGCCAGGATGACGGTGTCTTCGACGCTGACCAGCACGGCGCCGCTGGACTGACGGGCGATTTCGCCCGTTTCCATGGTGACGGTGTGCGCACCCCACTGGAAGGTCTTGGTGACTTTCTTGAACATGCTCATGGTGTTCTCCGATTCTTGTTGCGCGGCGACGTCAGGGTGTCGCCCTTGCCCCGGAGTTGCGGCACCCTGGCGCGATGCCATTCCAACGACGCTCGTGCAGAACGCTCTTGGAATGACACATCGTCATCGGTGGCTGCCTGGCTCCAAACACAAAGAGCCTGTGCTGGTGCACCCAGACAGGCTCTTCGAGTCACTGCCCGACCTTACTTGCGCAGGCCAAGCTTCTGGATCAGCGCGGTGTACCGCTCTGCATCCTTGTCCTTGAGGTAGGCCAGCAGGCTCTTGCGCTGGTTGACCATCTTCAGCAGACCCCGGCGACCGTGGTGGTCCTTCAGGTGGGTCTTGAAGTGAGGGGTGAGTTCGTTGATGCGGGCCGTCAGCAGGGCAACCTGCACTTCGGGAGATCCGGTGTCGTGCGGGCTGCGCGCATTGGACTTGACGATCTCGGACTTGTCGATGGTGGGCATGGCTCGTTTCCTGTGTGTCGAAACCGAGCTGGCCCGAAGACGGGCACTGCCACGGTTTCTGATTGTGACTTGCGGACGCTGGTGAAACCGACCTGCGCCGTGCTTTTTCCTCGGGCCACGCCTGATGGCATAGCGCAAGAAGCGCGGATTATAGCCGCAGTGCCCGCGCCAGTCGCTGTACCCCGTCCGTCAGACGTTGCGGATCGCGGGAAGCGAAGCACCAGCGCAGCCAGCCCTCGGCCTCCTGCCCGAAGGCTGCACCCGGCGCGAGGCCCAGCCCGACTTCGGCCACCAGCCGCTTGGCCAGGGCCAGCGAATCGTCCTGTCCCGCGATGCGGAAGAAGGCGTACATCCCTCCGTCCGGTACGGCCACCTCGATGCCCGGCAGGGCCTTCAGCTGGGGCAGCAAAGTGTCGCGACAGCCCTTCAGCCGCTCGATCAGGCCTGGGACGAAGTCCCCGGCCCCCAGCAGTGCCGCGAGCCCGGCGCGCTGCACGAACACCGGCGCGCACGAGGTGTTGAACTCGATGAGCTTGCCGACGGCATCGATGAACGGCTCGGGCGCCACGAGCCAGCCCAGCCGCCAGCCGGTCATCACAAAGCTCTTGGAGAAACTGTGCACCACCACGACCCGGTCGTCCGGTGCGGCCAGGTCCAGAAAGCTCGGCGCAGCGACCTGATCACCGCGGTAGTAGAGCCGCTCGTAGACCTCGTCGGCCACGATCCAGGTGCCAGTGCGGCGGCAGTGCGCGAGGAGGGCCTGCTGTTCGGCACGGGTAAGGGTCCACCCGGTCGGGTTGTTGGGTGCGTTGACCAGCAGCACGCTGGTGCGCGGCGTGATGCTGGCCAGCAGCCGGTCCATGTCGAGGCGCCACGCACCGGCATGCGGTTGCAGCGCCACGCGAGTAACGTGCGCCCCGAGGATTTCGGGCTGGGCGGTCAGATTCGGCCACACGGGCACCACGGCCACCACCTCGTCGCCTGCACCGACCAAGGCCTGCATCGTCAGCATCAGCGCATTGACGCCCGACGATGTGACCGCGATGCGCGATGCCGACACCGCCGGGTGCAGGCTGGCCGTGTAGTCGGCGAGCGCCTCACGCAGTTCCGGCAATCCGAAGTTGTGGGAGTAGAAGGTCTCGCCGGCAGCAATCGACCGGCTGGCCGCATCGCGCACCGCTTCGGGAGTCGTCTCGTCGCTTTCGCCGAACCAGAACGCGAGCACATCACTGCGTCCGAGGCCGGCGTTGGCCACTTCCCGGATCTTCGATCCCGGCAGCTGGGCGATCACGCTGCGCATGTTGCCTCCGCCGACGACGCAGGCTGAACCAGTTCAAATCCCGACGCGTCGATCGCCATGAAACCAGTCCCCTTGAAATGTGTTTGACCGCTCCAAACTTCGTCAGCATGGGGCGCCGCGCGGTGCGGAAGCTCCTCTTGATTCTAGGAGTTCGCCATGTTCGTACTTCCGCTCGGCTACCCCGCTGCCCGTCGCGTCTACCGCCCGGTGTTCAACGGCACGGCCTACCAGGCTGCGCACGAAGCCGATCAGCCCCAGCGACCCGCGATGGACGCCGCTGAAACCGACACCACCTACACGCTGACCTTCGACCTGCCTGGCATGGGCAAGGAGAACGTTCAAGTGACGGTGGAGCGCAACCAAGTGCGCGTTGAAGCGTCTGCACCACAGCCGGCATTGGCCGCCGAGGGTGCCCGCGTGCTGCGCCGCGAACGACACACGCCGCGCTTCGCGCGCACGGTCGAGTTGCCGGCCGAGGTGGATGCCGACGCCTCGACCGCGCGCTTCGACAACGGCGTGCTGACCCTCACGCTGGTGAAGAAGCAGGCCGAGACCGCACGCACGATCCAGGTCCAGTGAAGGAAAGGGGCGCTCAGCCGATCGACACGTCGGCGAGCGGCCACCGCGGCTGAACGCCGAAGCCACCATCGGCTCTCAAGTCGGCCAGGCCACGCTGCCAGCGCATGCTCGCAGCCAGTGCGATCATGGCGCCGTTGTCGGTGCACAGCGCGAGCTCCGGGTAGTGCACGCGCGCACCCAGCCGCGCCACACGGTCATTGAGCTGCTCGCGCAGCCGCGCATTGGCGCCCACGCCGCCTGCCACCACCAGACGCTTCAAGCCACAGGCGTTCAAGGCCGTCACCGACTTGGCAACGAGCACGTCCACGATCGCCTGCTGGGTGGCTGCGGCCAGGTGGGCCAGATCCTGCTGGCAGACGTTGGAGCCGAGCCGCAACAGTTGCGTGCGCACCGCCGTCTTGAGACCCGCGAACGAGAAGTCGAGATTGCCGCTGCGCAACAAGGGCCGCGGCAGATCGAACACCTTGGGATCTCCGAATTCGGCAAGACGGGCCAGGGCCGGACCGCCGGGGTAGCCGAGACCCATCAACTTGGCCGACTTGTCGAAGGCCTCACCGGCAGCATCGTCGATGGTTTCGCCGAGCAGTTCATATCGCGCCACGTCGTCGACGCGCATCAGCTGCGTGTGTCCGCCCGACACGAGCAAGGCAACGAATGGAAACTGCGGCGGGTCGGCCGAGAGAAACGGCGAGAGCAGATGCCCCTCGAGGTGATGTACCCCGACCGCCGGCTTGCCGAGCGCGCAGGCCAGCGCACAGGCCATGCCGGACCCGACGAGCAACGCCCCAGCGAGCCCTGGGCCGCGGGTGTAGGCGACCAGATCCACCTGGCCCAGGTCGAGCTGTGCCTGCGACAGCACCTGTCGCGCCAGCGGAACCACACGGCGGATGTGATCGCGCGACGCCAGCTCCGGCACAACGCCACCGTAGGCCTGGTGCATGTCGATCTGCGAATGCAGCGCGTGTGCGAGCAGAGTCGGTGTGCCCGTCGGTCCGGCGCGCACCAAGGCCACGCCGGTTTCATCGCAGGAAGATTCGAATCCGAGAACAAGCATCGCCGGAGTCTACGACCGGCCTGGAGGCTCCGCGCTCGACGCCGCGTTGCCCTCAGCGAACGTTGGAGTTGCCCGAACCGCCGCTGCTCCCGACGGTGCGCAGGTCCTGCGCCACGCGACCGGCGTGAAGGACGATCACGCGGCCGGCCGACGCAATGGTCTCAGGCCGGTGGGCCACCACGATTCGGGTCAGCGAGAGCTGTCGAATGGCCTGGTTCACCTCGCGCTCACGGTCGACATCAAGCGCACTGGTCGCCTCGTCGAGGAACAGGATGCGCGGCCGCTTGTAGAGCGCGCGCGCCAGCAGGATGCGTTGCTTCTGCCCGCCAGAGATGCTGGTGCCCATGTCGCCGATCAGCGTGTGGTAGCCCATGGGCATCTCGCCGATCTCGTCGTGCACTGCGGCAATGCGGGCGCATTCCTCCACCCAGGCCGTGTCGGGATGGGCCTCGAAGAAGCTGATGTTGTCGGCGATCGAGCCGGCGAAGAGTTGGTCGTCCTGCATCACCGTGCCGATCATGTCGCGCCAGTGTCGAAGTCCGATCTGCGCGAGCGGCACACCGCCGACCCGGATCTGGCCGCTGCGCGGTGCGTGGATGCCCAGCATCAACTTCAGCAGCGTTGTCTTGCCACAGCCGGAGGGCCCGACGATGGCCACCGACTCACCCGGATCGATGCTCAGGTTCAGATTGTTGAGCACAGGAGTCTCGCCCTCCGAGTAGGCGAACTGCACACCTTGCAGCTCGATGCTCGCGGGCAATTCACGTTGGCGCGCAGGCATCTGCGTCTCGACCTCGGGCGCCGACAGCACGATGTCGGCAAGACGCTCGCCCTGCAGCTTGAGCATCTTGATCTCGACCATCTTGTCGATCAGCGCCCGACACCCGCAACGCGAACTGCTCCTTGTAGGCAAAGAATGCGAACAGCATGCCCACTGAAAAGCGCTGGTCCATGACCAGCAGCGCCCCCACCCAGATGACCGCAACGCGCTCAAGCCCGAACACCAGCTTGTGCAACACGCCGAACAGCAGATCGAGCTTGCGCGTGGCGATGTTGGCGTTCATCGCATCGACCACCAGATTCATGAAGCGCGACTGGCGGTCCTGCTGGCGGTTGAACAGCTTGATCGACTGCACCCCGCGGATCGATTCGAGGAAGTGGCTGGCCTTCTTGGCGTCGTGGACGATGGCCTCTTCGGTCGCCTCGCGCAAGGGTCTGAAGAAAGCCCAACGCAGCAGCGCATACACCGCCACGCAGCCCACGGCAATCGCGGTCAGGGTCAGGCTGTAGATGGCCATCATGGCCAGCGTCACCACCACCAGCAGCCCGTCGAGAACAACCTCGATGAAGCTGGTCGTCAACGTCTGCTGGATCTGCTGAATGGAGGCGAAGCGCGACATGATGTCGCCGGTGTGGCGCTTCTCGAACCACTCGACAGGCAGGCGCATCAGGTGCGCAAACACATTGCTGAGCCATTGGAGATTGAGCGTGCTCGACAAGTGAAGCACAGCCCAGGACCGTGCCGCACCGGTGGCCACGGTGATCAGCACCAGCAGGCCGAAGCCCAGGCCAAGCGTCAAGAGCAGATCGCGATCCGCGCTCACCAGCGCGCCATCGACCACCCACTGCATGAAGAACGGCGACATGAGCACGAATGCTTCCAGCGCGACGGCCAGGCCGAAGATCTGCAGCAAGGAGCGCTTGAGTCCGACAGTTCTGCCCAGCAGCTGGCGCAGACCGAGCGACTGGCGTTCGGTGCGGGGCTGAAAGTCAGCCTGCGGCTGCAGTTCGAGCACGACACCGGTGAAGTGCCGCGAGACCTCGGCGAGCGGCACGCGCCGGATGCCGCGTGCAGGGTCGTGGATCACGGCCTGGCCGCGACGGATCTCCTTGAGAACGACGAAGTGGTTCAGGTCCCAGTGCAGCACGCACGGGAGTTCGAGTTGCTCCAGGTGCTCCATCTCCGCGCGGACGGCGCGCGCGTTGAACTGCATCGATCCGGCCATGCGGATCATGTCGACCATGGTCGAGCCCTTGAGCGACAGCGAAAAGCGCCGTCGCAACGAGGGAAGGTCGCAACGCAAGCCGTGGTGCGAGGCGACCATGGCCAGACACGCAAGGCCACACTCGGCAGCTTCGGTTTGCAGGATCATGGGCAACCGCGGCGAACCGAAGCCCAGGCGCAGAGCCGCAAGTGCTTCCGCCATGCTTCAGACCCGTCCGGCCACGCCCAGCACCGGTTCGAAGATCCACTCGATCAAGCGCCGACGGTCGAGCAGCACATCGGCCTCAAGCTGCATGCCCGGGACGAGGCTCTGAGCCTGGCCGTAGGCGTTGATGCTCTGCTGATCGAGCGCCACCGTGATGCGGTACAGCGGCTCGCCAGCCTGTTGGGTGCCCTGTGCGACGCTGCCGAGTTCGCTGGGCTGCAAGGGAGAGCGCGACACCTGGACCACCTGTCCCGATTGCACTCCGAACTTCTGGTAGGGGAAGGCCTGGTAGCGAAGCTGCACGACCTGCTGGTTGCGCAGGAAGCCTACGGCGCTGGATGGCGCGAAAAGGTGCGCCTGCAGCCGCGCGTCGGCCGGCAGCAGCGTGGCGAGCGCGGTGGTGGGCGTCACGGCCTGTCCGGGTTGCGCCACCACGCCGCTCACCACGCCGTCCTGCGGAGCGCGCACGACGACGCGGCGCCTTGCCTCGTTTTCTGCGGACTGTTGTGCAAGCTCGGCCATGTCGCGTTCGATGACGCCTTGGAGCGCCTGCGTCTGCAGCGGAATCTCGCGGCGCCTGGACGACAGCTCGTCGATCTCACGCTGGTGCACGGCACGCTGCCGGAGCAGCGACTGCATCTGGGCCTGCAGGCCGAGGATCTCCTCGGTCTTTGTCTGGACCTGCGCAGCCGACACAAAGTTCTCGCCGCGAAGGGACTCCAGTCGCGCCAGCGCCTGGCGCGCCAGCACGAGACGCTGCTCCTGCAACTGCATCTCGCTGTCCATCTGCGCCCGCTCGTTGCGCATCGCATCGATCTGTCGATCGAGCGCTGACAGACGCTCCTTCTCGAGCGCCATCTGGTGTGAGTTGGTCGACTGCAGGCTCCGTTCGCGCGCACGGAGGCTGTCCTGTACGGCCGACTGGGCGTTACCGCTGGTCGTGAACTGCTCGACCGAGAGCACGTAGAGCACGTCGCCGGCCTTGACCGTGCGGCCCTCGCTCACATGGCTTTCAACAACGGTGGCCGGCTGCGGACTCACGAGCCGGATCACGCCCCGGTCCGGCACCAACAGACCGGTGACCCTGGCCTTGCGCGTGTATTCACCGACGTAGAGAAATGCGGCGATCGCCGCTGCTGCCGTCAAGGCCAGTGCGCAGAGCATCCACAGAGAAAGAGGTCGGGTGACCTGGATGTCGCCCAGCCATGCTCCGCTGCGATGCTCGATGACCTCACGACGAAAGAGCCCGCTCATTGCTGGCGGCTCAGAGCGTCGCAGCAGAGTGCGAACATGATGCGATCGCCACCGGAGCTGGCGGCAGCACGCCACCGTCTCCGATCTGTGACATCACCAGACGCCGTGGGGGGCACTGTTGGAAGTTCCGCCGCCAACGGCGCGAAGCGCCTTCTCGTCCAGCGTGGCCGGCACGCTGCGTGCAGGCTGCTGCTTGGAAGAAACCTCGGCAACCTTCTTCGAGGTGGCGACCGGTTGTTGCGGGCGGCTTTGCTTCGTCTTCATGAGGGGCTCCTGGCTGGTTGTTGCACGCCTTCAAGGCGTGAACTGATTGCAGCAGGCCCGGCCCCTCCGCGAAACTGTCAGCTCTTACAGGTAGACCAATCGCTAGCGAATCAACCCGAGCCTCAAGGCCTTCAGCACCGCCTGGTGCTTGTTGACGCACCCCAGCTTGTGCATCGCATTGTTGATGTGGGACACCGCAGTGCGCTCGCTGATGCCCATGATGTTGCCCACCTCCCAGGCCGTCTTGGCATCCATGGTCCAGCGCAGGCTTTCGATTTCCCGCGGCGTGAGATAGGGGGCCGCTGGGTCCGCCGTCTCGGGACGCATGATGCGCAGGGCCGCCTCCTGGGCGTGCACGGCGAACAGTTGCAGATCCGCCACCATTCGAGTCAACTCCACGCGATCCGCCGGCAGCGCCTGGTCGCGATCCACGCCGAGGAAGAAGTGACGCCCTTCGGGCATGTGCAGCGCCATCGCGATACCGGTGCGCAATCCGAATTCAGCCTGCATCTCCCACTTGTCTGGCACGCCCGCAGCGACATAGGTGTCCTGGTTCCAGATGATCGGCACGCTCTGTCGTTTGCAGTGCTGCATCACCGGGTCCTTCCGGGCGACGCTGACGTTCTTGTAGGTCTCCAGATAGGCAGGCGGTGCGTTGTCGACGGTGATGAACTCCGAATCGCCCGCCAGATGGTCGATCACCGTCATCGCAGAGACCGTCTGGAACCCCAGCCGCTGCGTGAACGCAACGATGCGGCCAAGAAACTCGCTGCGGCTCTTGGCTTCCAACACCGACAGATAACCATCCTGCAGCATGACTCGTTTACTCGCTCACCTTGAACGTGAACCATGGCGCAGATTCGGGCGCTGCTGAGCAGACCACACTGCAAGGTCTTACAGATGGCAAGGCGTCCGTGAGTGACGACACTGCGTGCCATCGACCACTCAATGACGGATCCTTCGTCGATCCGCACGTCGCATGACACCTGCATGGATCGTTTGCGCCTGGCCCCCCGTATTGTGTCAGGCGGACTCGGCGCCTCGGCTTCACTTCGTGCATCTCGGTACGCATGTCCTCAAGCCCGACAGCCGTGACAGCCCTTGCCACGGCCAGACGCTGTGGGGTGAGCCATCGGCCGACCGCACGGCGGGCGTGGCATGGGACTGGGTTGAAGTGCAGGAAGGGGTGGTTGCCATCGCCGATCCCTTGGGACTTGTGACCAACCTGAAACTGCTCGACGCTCACGGAGAGGCCCTCAGCGAGTTCGAAATCGCAGTGCGCCTGAACGGACTCGTGCATGCCCTGCCCTGGCAAACCGAGGTCCAGCGGGCCCTGAGTCGCCGCGACAACTGAGTCCAAGCCAACGGGCTGCATCTGGTAACCAATGCCCCTTCGGTGGGTGGTCGAATGCCTCTCATGCGAACACAACCCAGTGTTCGCCAAGACGCTGCGAAACGATCATAGCCCCATGGCGCTGACTAGCGGCGCCACCAACTTCGGCAAACGACCATGAAGGAATATCGACTGTCTGCCTGGCCGGACCTGGGCGCCACCTACGACCGGATGGCCTTTCGTCGCATCCTCACCGAAATGTCGCAGCGGCACATGACACTTCCCCATCTGGCCGAACGCAGCGGACTGGCACGCCGCGAAGTGCGCCGCTTCGTGAAGATGCTGGACGCGAGGGGCCTGCTGTCGGAGCGCATCAGCAGCAAGAGCAGCGAGTCCGTCTTCGGTGCTCTGGCGCCGCTGGGTGCCTGGCTGCGCAAGACGCGCTGACCACCCCATCCTTTCACCGCGATCGCCGGCCCGACTCGCGGTATCGAAGCCGGGAATCTGGCTCGATATTTGCAACCCGACGGGCATGACCCACGGCCCATCTCTGCGCATCGTGATCGTCGCGCCAGAGCCTTTGGACCGCGACCTGGCGGACCAGCAAAGCCACGAGGAGTTCGAGCGCTCCCGGCTGATGCGCATCGGCATGATCGAGCATGGCTGCAACATCGTCGCGGTCCTGCCTGCAGACCCATTCCTTCCCGACCGGCTCGCGCAGATCGCTCCGGACATGATCGTCGTCGATGCCGAAAGCCAGGCGCGCGACACGCTCGAACACGTGGTCATGGCCACGCGCGACGCACGGCGCCCGATCGTGCTGTTCACCGACGACAGTGACACCAGCCATGTCGGCGATGCCATCGCCGCCGGTGTGACGGCCTACGTTGTGGCCGGCCTGGCCCCGGACCGGGTCCGGCCGGTGCTGGAGGTGGCGATGGCGCGCTTTCGGCACGAGGAGGGCCTGCGACAGGAGCTGGCAGACGCCCGCAGCCAGCTCTCCGACCGCAAGGTCATCGATCGGGCCAAGGGAATTCTCATGAAGCGCCATGGGATGGACGAACCTGCGGCCTTTGCGCGCCTGCGAAAGACCGCCATGGACCGTGGCATGAAGCTCGCCGATGTGGCCCAACGCATCGTCGATGTGGCTGACCTGCTGATCTGAGAGGCCGACTCCCCAAGGGCGCACAAGCCCAGTGCGCTTTCCCATCTCAAGGCGTGCGATTGGTGCGCAGTGGCAGCGTCCTCCGGGGTGAGGCCGGCAAAGGCGGCTGGCACGAGCATTGCATTCCCATCGGGGGAGCTCAATGGCGAGCTCCATGCATCGCGGGTGCGCACCAAGGTTGGTGTGCGTCTGCGGGACGACGGCGTCCTCACGAACCCAGCCAATGGCTGCAGACGTGTGGACGTTTTTTTTTGACCGCTCACGAGCCACGCCATGTACGAAAAGTCCAACCGAAAGATTTCCATGAGCCGCAGAACGCTGATCAAGGCCGCCGCCGCCACCGGCGCGACAGGTCTGGTTCCCGGACTCCAGAGTGCGGTGTACGCACAGGGTTCCGACAAGCCGGAGAAGGAAGAGGTCCGCATCGGCTTCATCCCACTGACCGACTGCGCCTCGGTCGTGATGGCCTCGGTGCTTGGCTTCGACAAGAAGTACGGCGTGAAGATCGTGCCAACCAAGGAAGCCTCCTGGGCCGGCGTGCGCGACAAGCTGGTGAATGGCGAACTCGACATGGCCCACGTGCTCTACGGCCTGGTCTATGGCGTGCATCTTGGTGTGGGAGGACCCAAGAAGGACATGGCCGTTCTGATGACCTTGAACAACAACGGCCAGGCGATCACGCTGTCGAAGAAGCTGGCAGAAAAGGGTGCCACTGATGCCACCAGCCTGGCCAAGCTGATGGGAACCGACAAGCGCGAGTACACCTTCGCGCAGACATTCCCCACCGGCACCCATGCCATGTGGCTGTACTACTGGCTGGCCAGCGTGGGCATCAACCCCATGAAGGACGCGAAGGTCATCACCGTACCGCCGCCTCAGATGGTCGCCAACATGCGCGTGGGCAACATGGACGGCTACTGCGTGGGTGAGCCCTGGGGCCACCGCGCCATCGCCGACGGTATCGGCATCACTGCCGTCACCACCCAGGACATCTGGAAGGATCATCCTGAGAAGGTACTGGGCACCACCGGCGAGTTCGTCAAGAAGTACCCCAATACGGCACGCGCCGTGATGATGGCGATTCTCGAAGCCAGCAAGTGGATCGATGCCGGACTGCAGAACAAGAACAAGATGGCCGAGACCGTGGCCGACAAGAGCTACGTCAATACCAGCGTCGACGTCATCAACCAGCGCATCCTGGGCCGCTACCAGAACGGGCTGGGCAAGACCTGGGACGATCCCAACTACATGAAGTTCTTCAACGATGGTGCGGTGAATTTCCCCTACCTGTCGGACGGCATGTGGTTCCTCACCCAGCATAAGCGCTGGGGATTGCTCAAGGAGCACCCGGACTACCTGGCCGTGGCCAAACAGATCAATCAGATCGATCTGTACAAACAGGCCGCGGGCGCTCTGAAGGTCAGCGTTCCCACCAATCCGATGCGCAGCAGCAAGCTGATCGACGGCGTGGTGTGGGACGGCAAGGAGCCGGCCAAGTACGCCGACGGCTTCAAGGTCAAGGTCTGAAATCCACGACGAGGAGCGAACCATGGTCAGTGCCGTGTTCCACACCCCGCTGCAAGCCAGCCTCGACGCCAAGGCAGACGCTGCTAACAGGCTGACGGCAAGCACGCCGGCCATGACCGAAGCCGCCCCGCTGGCCCCTGCGCCTGCCCGGCGCAGCATCGACTGGAATGGCCTGCTTGCTCAAGGTGTTTCCGCCGCTGATCGGTGTGGCCCTGCTGATCGGCATCTGGGCACTGCTGACGATGAAGAGCGAGACGTTCCCGTCGCCGCTGGCCACCTTCGATGCGGCGGTCAAGCTCTTCGCCGACCCGTTCTACTCCAAGGGCCCGAACGACCAGGGCATCGGCTGGAACATTCTGTTCTCCCTCGAGCGCGTGGCCGTGGGCTTCGGCATGGCCGCCCTGGTCGGCATACCGCTGGGTTTCATGATCGGACGCTTCGAGGTGCTCAACCGGATGGTGTCGCCACTGATCAGCCTGCTGCGGCCGGTGTCACCACTGGCGTGGTTGCCGATCGGCCTGCTGGTGTTCAAGGCGGCGAATCCAGCCGCCATCTGGACCATCTTCATCTGCTCGATCTGGCCGATGATCATCAACACCGCCGTGGGTGTACAGCGTGTGCCGTCAGGACTACCTGAACGTCGCCAAGGTGCTCAACCTCAGCGAGTGGAAGGTGATCACCAAGATCCTGCTGCCGTCGGTGCTGCCCTACATGCTGACGGGCGTGCGGCTTTCCGTGGGCACCGCCTGGCTGGTCATCGTGGCCGCGGAGATGCTCACGGGCGGGGTGGGCATCGGCTTCTGGGTGTGGGACGAGTGGAACAACCTGAACGTGAAGCACATCCTGATCGCCATTGTCGTCATCGGCGTGGTGGGCTTGCTGCTGGAAATGCTGCTGATCAGCATCGCCAAGCGCTTCAGCTACGACGAACACCATTGAGTCAACGGCCGGAAACCTCCATGAAGAACTTCATTCACATCGAGAACGCCGAGATGGTGTTCGAGAGCAAGAAGGGCCGCTTCCACGCCCTGCGTGACATCAACCTCGATGTGGCACAGGGCGAGTTCGTCACCCTCATCGGCCACTCGGGCTGCGGCAAGAGCACCTTGCTCAACCTGATCGCCGGGCTGCTGCTGCCCAGCAGCGGCGTGCTGCTGTGTGACAACCGCGAGATCGCAGCACCCGGGCCGGAGCGCGCCGTCGTGTTCCAGAACCACTCGCTGCTGCCCTGGCTCACCTGCTTCGAGAACGTCCATCTGGCGGTCGAGCGTGTGTTCGGCCGCACCGAGTCGAAGGAGCAGCTCAAGCAACGCACCACGGCAGCCCTGGCGCTGGTGGGCATGACCCACGCCACGACCAAGCGACCGCATGAGGTCTCTGGCGGGATGAAGCAGCGGGTGGGTATTGCCCGTGCGCTGGCGATGGAGCCCAAGGTGCTGCTGCTGGACGAGCCCTTCGGTGCGCTCGACGCCCTGACGCGCGCGCGCCTCCAGGACGAGCTGCTGAAGATCGTGGCCCGCACCCAGAGCACGGTGGTCATGGTGACGCACGACGTCGATGAGTCGGTGCTGCTGTCCGACCGCATCGTGATGATGACCAACGGGCCTGCCGCGACGATCGGCGAAGTTCTGAAGGTGGAGCTTGCGCGCCCGCGTGATCGCGTCGGCCTGGCCGAAGACACCCGCTACGTGCACTACCGCAAGGAGGTCCTCGACTTCCTCTACACACGCCACGGCCACGTGGAAACTGCAGCCGCCTGAGCCCTGCGAACGGAGTCGGGCACAACGCTTGCTAGCTACTGGGTGATCGTTGGCAGAGCGGCGATCATTGTCTCCTCAGTAGGGCTTGTCCCTTTCGAACCCTCCCGTCACGAAAGTGCGGGAGGTTTTTCTTCGTCAGTGCTTTTCCTTGGCGTGGTTGATCGAGTACTTGGGAATCTCGATCGTCACGTCGCGGTCGGACAGGATGGCCTGGCAGGACAGGCGGGAGGTGGGCTCCAGGCCCCAGGCACGGTCCAGCAGGTCCTCTTCGACTTCGTCCATCTCGCCGAGCGAGCTGAAGCCCTCGCGCACCACCACGTGGCAGGTGGTGCAGGCGCAGCTCATCTCGCAGGCATGCTCGATTTCGATGTCGTGCTCGAGCAGCGCCTCGCACAAGGACGTGCCGGCAGGAGCCGAGACTTCGGCGCCACCCGGGCAGTACTCCGGGTGCGGCAGGATGCGGATGATGGGCATGGGCTCAGACTTCCTCGACGCGGCGGCCGGCCAATGCCTGCCGGATGCCACGGTTCATGCGTTCGGCGGCGAACGCCTCGGTGCCCTTGGCCAGCGCTTCCACGGCGGCGTTGATCGCGTCGTGATCGGCGCCCTCTCGACAGGCCTCGAGCCCCGAGAGCAGGGCTTCGACCGACTGCCGCTGCTCGGCGTCGAGCAGGTCACCGTCGGCTGCCAGGGCCGCGCGGGTCGCCAGCAGCATGCGCTCGGCCTCGACACGCGCCTCGCGCAAGGCACGCTCGCGCATGTCCTGCTCGGCGGTGCTGAAACTCTCGGTCAGCATGCGGGCAATGTCTTCGTCGGCCAGGCCGTAGCTGGGTTTCACCGTGATGGCGGCCTCGACGCCGGAAGTCTCTTCGCGCGCACTCACGCTGAGCAGGCCGTCGGCATCCACCTGGAAGGCGACGCGGATGCGGGCAGCGCCCGCCACCATCGGCGGGATGCCACGCAACTCGAAGCGCGCCAGCGAGCGGCAATCGGTGACGAGCTCACGCTCGCCCTGCAGCACGTGGATGGACATCGCGGTCTGACCATCCTTGAAGGTGGTGAAGTCCTGCGCGCGGGCCGTCGGTATGGTCGTGTTGCGCGGAATGATTCGCTCCACCAGGCCGCCCATGGTCTCAAGGCCCAGCGACAGCGGTATCACGTCGAGCAGCAGCATTTCCTCGGCGCCCGCATTGCCGGCCAGTGCGTTCGCCTGGATGGCGGCGCCCAGGGCGACGACTTCATCCGGGTTGAGGTCGGTGAGGGGCTTCTGCCCGAAGAGCTCGGCCACCGCCGTCTGCACCATCGGCATGCGGGTGGATCCGCCGACCATGACCACCCCGCGCACCTCGCTCTTGTCGACCTTGGCATCGCGCAGCACCTTGCGCACCGCCCCGAGGGTGCGCGACACCAGTGGCTGGCACAGCGCCGCAAGCTCATCGCGTGTGACCCGCACCGAGAGTTCAGTGCCCGCGAGAGGACAACTGAGGGTGGCGTGATCGGCACCCGACAACTTCTCCTTGGCGGCACGAGCGGCGGTGAGCACGGAGCGTTTGTCCTGGGGCGTGTCGGCACACAGCCCGGCGCGCTGCAGCGCCCAGTCGGCCAGGAGGCTGTCGAAGTCGTCGCCGCCCAACGCCGAGTCGCCGCCCGTCGCCACCACCTCGAACACGCCAGCACTCAGCCGCAGCAGCGAGATGTCAAAGGTGCCACCGCCAAGGTCATAGACGGCGTACAGGCCTTCGGAACCATGTTCCAGGCCATAGGCGATGGCCGCGGCCGTGGGCTCGCTGATGAGGCGCAACACGTTCAGCCCGGCGAGCTGCGCGGCATCCTTGGTGGCCTGGCGCTGGGCATCGTCGAAGTAGGCCGGCACGGTGATCACCGCGCCGAACAGGTCGTCGTCAAACGTGTCCTCGGCACGCTGCCGCAACGAGGCCAGGATCTCTGCAGACACCTCCACCGGGGACTTGACGCCATCCACCGTGCGCAGCTGCACCATGCCCGGCGCATCGACAAACTCGTAGGGCAGCTTGTCACGACCGGCAATGTCGGCCAGGCCGCGTCCCATGAAGCGCTTGACGGAGACCACGGTGTTGCGGGGATCGAGCACGGCATCGGCGAGCGCCTGCGCTCCGATTTGCCGCCCGCCGCCAGCCAGGTAGCGCACGGCCGAAGGCAGGATCACCCGGCCCTGCGCATCGGGCAGGCACTCGGCCACGCCGTTTCGCACGGCAGCCACCAGCGAATGGGTCGTCCCCAGGTCGATGCCGACGGCGATCCGACGCTGGTGCGGGTCCGGTGCGCCACCCGGCTCTGAAATCTGCAGCAAGGCCATGGCGCTATTGTCCCAGCGCCTCGAGGCGCCGGTCGACGTCCTCGCGCAAAGCGTTCCACAAACATCAGCGCACGCACCTGCGCCGCCGCCGCCTGGGTGTCGCCGTGCCGATCGAGCAGCTGCTGCACCTGCGCCAGCAGCTGCGTGCGGCGCTGCGCCACGGCATCCGCAAGTAGCTGCACATGGTCGAGGCTGGACGCATCGTCGAGCGCCTCTCGCCACTCCAGTTGCTGCACCAGGAACTCACGCGGCATGGCGGTGTTGTCTTCAGCGCGAATGGGCGCACCTTGCAACTCGCACAGGTAGCTGGCACGCTGCAACGGATCCTTGAGGCGCCGATAGGCCTCGTTCACCCGCGCGGCCCACTGCACCGACAGGCGCTGGGCGGAGGCGCCCTGCCCGGCGAAACGATCGGGATGCACCTCGGACTGCAGCGCGCGCCATCGGGCGTCGAGCGCCGCGCGATCCTGCTCGAAGCGCCTGGGGAGGCCGAACAGTTCGAAGTCGTCGCTGGCGAGCTGCATGTGAGGGCGTCGGAACGAAAAAAGGCGCGGCTGGGGCCGCGCCTGATCAGGCGGGCAATGCGGCTAGACGCGGAACGACTCGCCGCACCCGCAGCGGTCTTTTTCGCGCGGGTTGTGGAACTTGAAACCTTCGTTCAAGCCTTCGCGGACGAAGTCGAGTTCGGTGCCATCGATGTAGGGCAGGCTCTTCGGATCCACCAGCACCTTCACGCCATGCCCCTCGAAGACCACGTCTTCGGGAGCCAAGTCGTCGGCGTACTCCAGCTTGTAGGCCAGGCCGGAGCAGCCCGTGGTCTTGACACCCAGGCGAACGCCCACGCCCTTGCCGCGCTTGGCAAGGTAGCGCGTCACGTGGCGGGCGGCCGCCTCGGTCAGGGTCACTGCCATGGCGCGCTCAGTGCTTCAGTTCGGCCGATGCAGCAGAAGACTTGGCCTTGTAGTCGTTCACTGCCGCCTTGATCGCGTCCTCCGCGAGGATGGAGCAATGGATCTTCACCGGCGGCAACGCCAGTTCCTCGGCGATCTGAGTGTTCTTGATGGTCAGCGCCTCGTCCAGCGACTTGCCTTTCACCCACTCGGTGACGAGGGAACTCGACGCGATGGCCGAACCGCAGCCATAGGTCTTGAACTTGGCGTCCTCGATCAGCCCCGTCTTCGGGTTGACCTTGATCTGCAGCTTCATCACATCGCCGCAGGCCGGGGCTCCCACCATGCCCGTGCCGACCGACGCGTCACCCTTGTCGAAAGAACCCACATTGCGCGGGTTCTCGTAATGCTCAACCACTTTCTCGCTGTATGCCATGACATCTCTCCAGCCGCTCGATCAACCTCAAAAAAACGTGCGCCTCAATGCGCGGTCCATTGGATGGTGCTGATGTCCACACCATCCTGGTACATCTCCCACAGCGGCGACAACTCGCGCAGCTTGGCCACCCGATCTCTCAGGGTGCTGACCACGTAGTCGACCTCTTCTTCCGTGGTGAATCGTCCAATCGTCATGCGCAGGCTTGAGTGCGCCAATTCATCACTGCGCCCCAGGGCGCGCAGTACATAGCTCGGCTCCAGACTCGCCGATGTGCAGGCCGAGCCCGACGACACGGCGATGCCCTTGATGCCCATGATCAGCGACTCGCCTTCGACGAAATTGAAACTCATGTTCACGTTGTGGGGCACGCGCTTTTCAGGATGGCCGTTCAGAAACGTCTGCTCGATGTCCGACAGGCCCTTGATGAGGCGTTGCTGGAGCATTCGGATGCGCTCGTTCTCGGTCCCCATCTCTTCGCGGCGCAATACGAAAGGCTTCGCCCATGCCAACGATCTGGTGGGTGGGCAACGTGCCCGAGCGCATGCCGCGTTCGTGGCCGCCGCCGTGCATCTGCGCCTCGATCCGCACGCGCGGCTTGCGCCGCACGTACAGGGCACCAATGCCCTTGGGACCATACGTCTTGTGCGAGGCCAGGCTCATCAGGTCGACTGGCAGGGTCTGGAGGTCGATCGCCACCTTGCCCGTGGCCTGCGCCGCGTCCACGTGGAAGATGATGCCGCGCTCGCGGCAGATGGCGCCGATGGCCGGGATGTCCTGGATCACCCCGATCTCGTTGTTCACGAACATCACCGAAGCGAGGATCGTGTCCGGCCGCAGTGCGGCCTTGAAACGGTCGAGATCGAGCAGGCCGTCTTCCTGCACATCGAGGTAGGTCACCTCGAAGCCCTGGCGCTCGAGCTCGCGCATCGTGTCGAGCACGGCCTTGTGCTCGGTCTTGACGGTGATCAGGTGCTTGCCGCGCGTCTTGTAGAACTGCGCCGCCCCCTTGAGTGCGAGATTGTTCGACTCGGTGGCCCCGGAGGTCCAGACGATCTCTCGCGGATCGGCACCGATCAGCGCGGCCACGTCTTCCCGCGCCTTTTCGACCGCCGCTTCGGCCTCCCATCCCCAGGCGTGGCTGCGCGAAGCCGGATTGCCGAAGTGCTCGCGCAGCCAGGGGATCATCGCGTCCACCACGCGCTGGTCGACCGGGTTGGTCGCAGCGTAGTCGATGTAGATCGGGAAGTGCGGGGTCATGTCCATGGGAGAACGGAAAACAGTGACTTGGGCTTATTTGCTGAAAGCGTTGCCGAGCGCGAAGACGGAGTTGGGCGCGGTCACCTTGATCGGCTTGACGACCGGCTGGGAAGAAATGGCACGCTTGACGGGCTGCTCTTCGATGGAGATGCCCTTGGCGAGCTGCTCGTCGACCAACTTGCGCAGCGACACCGAATCGAGGAATTCGATCATCTTGGCGTTCAGACTGGCCCAGAGGTCGTGGGTCATGCACCGGCCGGAGTCGTCGCCCATGCAGTTTTCCTTGCCGGCGCAGCCGGTTGCGTCGATGGGCTCATCGACCGCGACGATGATGTCGGCCACGGTGATCTCGTCAGCCTTGCGACCCAGCGAATAACCACCCCCAGGACCGCGGGTGCTTTCGACGAGCTCGTGGCGACGCAGCTTGCCGAACAGTTGTTCGAGGTAGGACAGCGAAATCTGCTGTCGCGCGCTGATCGCGGCCAAGGCCACCGGCCCCGTGTGCTCACGCAGCGCCAGATCGATCATGGCGGTCACTGCAAACCGGCCTTTGGTGGTCAAACGCATGGCAATCTCCTGTTGACGTGTCGGCAAAACGGCTCGAAAGCCCGTATGAGGCACTCCGGTGACCGACCTGCCCGCCCGGTAAGGCGGAACCAGCGAAGGGATTACCCCAGCGCTTTAGTCGAGTATATCCGAAGCCGACTGATTTGGTCGAGATTGCGGCTGGAAGTTCCCTTCAAGGCGACATGGATTGGCGGCGCCGAAAGCGACTCACCAGGCCATCGCACGCGGCCTCGACGAGGTCCAGCACTTCTTCGAAACCAGTGGGTCCGCCAGCGTAGGGGTCGGGCACCACCTGCGCAGCGGAGCCAATCGCATGCTCGGTCAGGCGTGACAGCTTGCCACGGTGCGCCTGCGGGCAGCGCTCCTCCAGGAGAGCGAGGTTGTCCCAATCCATCGCCAGGATGAGATCGAAGCGCTCGAAATCCTCATCCTCCACAGCACGCGCACGCAATGCAGACAGATCGTAGCCACGCCGCGCCGCATGGGCCACTGAGCGGGTGTCCGGCGGTGCGCCGGCGTGCCAGGCGTGCGTGCCGGCAGAGTCCACCTCCACGGTGTCATGCAAGCCAGCCGCGTGCAACTTGTGCCGCAGCACCGCCTCAGCGGTAGGCGAGCGGCAGATGTTGCCCATGCAGACCATGAGCACCCGTGTCACCCGGGCCATCAGCGGCCTCCCGGCGCCTGGACGGGCACCACATTCACATCGTGTCCAGGCGCGCCGAACGCCTGCTCTCGCAGCAAGGCGAGCTGGTCGCGGACTCGCGCGGCCTTCTCGAATTCCAGGTTGCGGGCGTGCTCGAGCATCTGTTTTTCCAGCTGCTTGATGCGCTTGCCGAGGTCCTTCTCGCTGAGCACCTCCATCGCCGCCACCTCATTGGCCGCCTTGAGATCGTCCTTGGCGCTCTTCTCGCTGTAGACACCGTCGATCAGATCCCGCACCTTCTTGTTGATGCTGCGCGGCGTGATGCCGTGTTCGAGGTTGAAGGCCACTTGCTTGGTGCGACGGCGTTCGGTCTCGTCGATGGCCTTGCGCATGGAGTCGGTGATCTTGTCGGCGTACAGGATCGCCTTGCCATGGAGATTGCGCGCCGCGCGCCCGATGGTCTGGATCAGGCTGCGCTCGGCCCGCAGAAAGCCCTCCTTGTCGGCATCCAGGATCGCCACCAGCGACACCTCCGGGATGTCCAGGCCCTCGCGCAGCAGGTTGATGCCCACCAGCACATCGAAGGTCCCCAGGCGAAGATCGCGCAGGATTTCGACGCGCTCCACCGTGTCGATGTCGCTGTGCAGGTAACGCACCTTCACGCCGTTGTCGCTGAGGTAGTCGGTGAGCTGCTCGGCCATGCGTTTGGTGAGTGTGGTGATCAGAACGCGCTCGTGGACCTCGACGCGCTCGCGGATCTCCTGCAGCACATCGTCCACCTGGCGTGTGGCCGGCCGCACTTCCACCACCGGGTCGACCAGGCCAGTCGGGCGCACCAGCTGCTCCACCACCTGCCCTGAGGTGCGCTGCTCGTAGGCCGCGGGGGTGGCCGACACGTACATCGCCTGGCGCATCTTCTTCTCGAACTCTTCGAACTTGAGGGGCCGGTTGTCCAGCGCGCTGGGCAGGCGGAACCCGTACTCCACCAGCACGGTCTTGCGCGCTCGATCGCCATTGAACATGCCCCCCAGCTGGCCGATCAACACATGGCTCTCGTCCAGGAACATCAGCGCATCGGCCGGCAGGTAGTCCACCAGCGTCGGCGGTGGCTCGCCGGGCTGCGCGCCGGAGAGGTGCCGCGTGTAGTTCTCGATGCCCTTGCAGTGCCCGACTTCCTGGAGCATCTCGAGGTCGAACCGAGTGCGCTGCTCGATCCGCTGGGCCTCGACGAGCTTGCCCATGCCAACCAGCTCGGCCACGCGGGTGCGCAGCTCCTCCTTGATGGTCTCGATGGCCCCGATCACGCGCTCACGGGGCGTGACGTAGTGGCTGGAGGGATAGACCGTGAAGCGCGGAATCTTCTGGCGGATGCGACCCGTAAGCGGATCGAACAGCTGCAGCGTCTCGATTTCGTCGTCGAACAGCTCGATGCGAATGGCCAGCTCCGAGTGTTCGGCCGGAAACACATCGATGGTGTCGCCGCGCACACGGAACGTGCCACGACTGAAGTCCGTCTCGTTGCGCTGGTACTGCATGCGGATGAGCTGCGCGATCACGTCGCGCTGGCCGAGCTTGTCGCCCACCCGCAGCGTCATCACCATCTGGTGGTAGTCGCTGGGGTTGCCGATGCCGTAGATGGCCGACACGCTGGCCACGATGATCACGTCGCGCCGCTCGAGCAGGCTCTTGGTGGCCGACAGCCGCATCTGCTCGATGTGTTCGTTGATCGAGCTGTCCTTTTCGATGAACAGGTCGCGCTGCGGAACGTAGGCTTCCGGCTGGTAGTAGTCGTAGTAGCTGACGAAGTATTCGACGGCGTTCTTCGGAAAGAACTCCCGGAACTCGCTGTAGAGCTGGGCGGCCAGCGTCTTGTTGGGAGCGAACACGATCGCCGGCCGGCCGAGCCGGGCGATCACGTTGGCCATGGTGAACGTCTTCCCGGAACCGGTCACCCCCAGCAGCGTCTGGAAACTCAGGCCGTCGTTGACCCCTTCGACCAGTTGCTGGATCGCTGCGGGCTGATCGCCCGCTGGCGGATAGGGCTGGAAGAGCTGGAACGGAGAGTCCGCGAAGCTCACGAACGTGCCCGCGGCTTCGCTGGCAGGCGCTTCGAGCGCGGTGACGTCGGTCAACTCGGTCATGGCAGATAAAATCTTTGTTCGACAACCCGGCGCCGTGCGTCGGGCAATCGTTCAGGTTAACGGAAATCCCTTCGCCGCTCTACTGACAAGGACTGACCATGTCTTCGCTCCTCGCCGCCGTCGAAATGGCACCGCGCGACCCCATCCTCGGGCTGAACGAGCAGTTCGCTGCCGATGCTCGAGCGAACAAGGTCAATCTTGGCGTGGGCGTGTACTACGACGAGAACGGCAAGCTGCCGCTGCTGCAGTGCGTCCAGCAGGCCGAGAAGCTCATGATGGAAGCGCCCAAGGCGCGCGGCTACCTGCCCATCGATGGCATCGCCGCCTACGACGGTGCGGTGCAGAGCCTGGTGTTCGGTGCTGAGAGCGCGGCGGTCAAGGCCGGGCGTATCGCCACGGTGCAGGCCCTGGGAGGCACCGGCGGACTCAAGCTGGGCGCAGATTTCCTGAAGCGTCTGGCCGGCCAGGCCCAGGTGCTCATCAGCGACCCGAGTTGGGAGAATCACCGCGCACTGTTCGAGAGTGCCGGCTTCGTGGTCAAGAACTACCCGTACTACGACGCCAAGAAGCTGGGCATCGACTTCGACGCGATGCTCGCGGCGCTGAACCAGGCGGCCGCGGGCACGATCGTGGTGTTGCACGCGTGCTGTCACAACCCGACGGGATACGACCTCGTGCCCGCGCAGTGGCAGCAGGTGGTCGAGATGGTGAAATCCAGAGGGTTGGTGCCCTTCCTCGACATGGCCTACCAGGGCTTCGGCGAAGGCATTGCTCAAGATGGTGCGGTGATCGGCCAGTTCATGGACGCGGGCATCGACTTCTTCGTCGCCACCAGCTTCTCGAAGAGTTTCTCGCTGTATGGCGAGCGGGTGGGTGCGCTGAGCGTGGTGTGCGAATCGAAGGACGAAGCGGCACGGGTGTTGAGCCAGCTCAAGCGCGTGATCCGCACCAACTACTCCAACCCGCCAATCCACGGCGCGCAGGTGGTGGCCACCGTGCTCACCACACCGGCCCTGCGCGGGCTGTGGGAGGACGAGCTGGGCGCCATGCGCGTTCGAATCAAGAAGATGCGCGAATCGCTCCAGGGCAAGCTGCGGGCCGCCGGCGTCAAGCAGGACATGAGCTTCATCACCCGCCAGCAGGGCATGTTCAGCTACTCGGGCTTGCGCCCGGCCAGATGCAGCGCCTGCGCAACGAATTCGGCATCTACGGGGTCGACTCGGGCCGAATCTGCGTGGCGGCGTTGAACGACAAGAACATCGATGCGGTCGTCGACGCCATCGTCAAGGTCTTTTGACCCTCCTCAGGCGCCGCTCTCGAGGATCGAAAAGGCCCGGATTGGCCCCGACTTGGGGGATCAATGGGCGGAACCCGGGTTTCTACGGTCGATCGCAGCGGCACAGTGACAGTGATACTTCCTAGAATGGTGCATTGCACAACGGCTGCCGCGCAGGGCGGTGCCGGTTTGTAATCGAAAGGGACGTCCAAATGCTGTACCAGCTCTATGAGACCCAGCGCGCACTGCTGAGCCCCTTCGCGGAATTCGCCAGCGCTTCGTCGAAGCTCTACAGCCACCCGCTGTCACCCTTCACGCACACGCCGATGGCCGACCGGGTATCGGCCGGCCTGGACCTGATGCACCGGCTGTCCAAGGAATACGAGAAGCCCGAATTCAACATCACCTCGGTCAATATCGATGGCGTTGATGTCGCCGTGCAACAGCAGGTGGCCGTGGACAAGCCGTTCTGCCGTTTGTTGCGCTTCAAGCGCTTCACCGACGACCTGGCGATGCTGTCGCGCATGAAGGATCAGCCCACCGTGCTGGTGGTGGCGCCGCTGTCCGGCCACCACTCGACCCTGCTGCGCGACACCGTGCGCTCACTGCTGCGGGACCACAAGGTGTTCATCACCGACTGGACCGACGCGCGCATGGTGCCGCTCACGGCAGGCCCGTTCCACCTCGACGACTATATGCCTACGTGCAGGAGTTCATCCGCCAGATCGGCCCGGAGGTGAATGTGATCTCGGTGTGCCAACCCACAGTGCCGGTGCTGGCGGCGATTTCGCTGATGGCCAGCGCTGGCGAAATCACTCCGCGCACCATGACGATGATGGGTGGCCCGATCGACGCCCGCCGGAGCCCGACCGCGGTGAACAACCTGGCGATGAACAAGAGCCACCAGCTGGTTCGAGCACAACGTGATCTACCGGGTGCCGATCAACTACCCGGGCGCGGGCCGCGCGGTGTATCCGGGCTTCTTGCAGCATTCCGGTTTCATCGCCATGAACCCGGACCGCCACCTGAAGTCTCACTACGACTACTTCCTGGACCTGGTGCGAGGTGACGACGACAGCGCCGAAGTCCACCGCGAGTTCTACGACGAGTACAACGCGGTGCTCGACATGCCCGCCGAGTACTACCTGGACACCATCAGACGGTGTTCCAGGACTTCGCGCTGGTCAATGGCACCTGGAGGGTGAAGGGCGAGTTGGTCCGTCCACAGGACATCCGGAGACCGCCCTGCTGACCATCGAAGGCGAGCTCGACGACATCTCCGGCGCCGGGCAGACGCGCGCAGCGCACGACCTGTGCACCGGCATCCCGGCAGCCGCCGGTTCCACTATGACGCCATGGGTGCGGGGCACTACGGCATCTTCTCCGGCCGCCGCTGGCGCGAAAACGTCTACCCCGAGGTGCGCGAGTTCATTGCCTCCCACCAAACGCGCCCTCGCCGAAGTCCAAGCCAGCCGCCAAGGCACCTGCCAAGCGCAATACGCCGCATCGCCCGAAGCCGCGAGCCGCGCGGTGTCCGAAACCGACGATCTCGACTGAGGCCATCAACGCGCGCTGCCGCAGACGCAGTGCCCCGCTGCGATTTCCCCGACTGTCGCAGCTACGCCAAGCGATCGCCGAAGGTCGAGCCGAAATCAACCAATGCCCGCCAGGTGGCGCCGAGGGCGTCGAGCGACTTGCCGCATCACCGGTCGGCCGCGTGCAGTGGCTCAACCCGGCGCATGGTAGCGAGGGCCCGCTGCGCCGGGCCGTGATCGATGAATCCTGGTGCATCGGCTGCACGCTGTGCCTGAAGGCCTGCCCGGTGGATTGCATCGTCGGCGGGCCGAAGCTGATGCACACCGTGATCGAGGATCTGTGCACCGGCTGCGACCTCTGCCTGCCGGTGTGCCCGGTGGATTGCATCGCCATGGTGCCGGTGCAACCCGATCGCACCGGTTGGCAGGCCTGGAGCAGCCAACTGGCCGATGAGGCCCGGGAGCGCTATGCGTTTCATCGCTTCCGGGTTGAACGCGAACAGCGTGAGCAGGAAGCGCGGCTTCGGGCCAAGGCCGAGCTCAAGCTCTCGGACCTGTCCGCCCATACCCAGCTGACCGACCCCGAAGCCATCGAGCGCAAGCGCGCCGTGATCGAGGCGGCGCTTGCGCGATCGCGCGCCCGCCAAGCCTGAACCCGCCGCCGCAAGATGAAGTCCGAACAGATCGAACGCTTCTTTGCCACGCTCAAGTCGGCGAACCCGATGCCGGTCACCGAGTTGGAGTACACCAGCCCGTTCGAACTGCTCGCAGCCGTGCTGCTGTCTGCGCAAGCCACCGACATCAGCGTCAACAAGGCGACACGTCGACTGTTCCCGGTGGCGAACACGCCGCAGAAATTGCTGGCGCTGGGCCTGCCCGCGCTGACCGAAGCCATCCGCACGATCGGGCTGTACCGCACCAAGGCCGCGAACCTCATGAAGACGTGCGCGATCCTGGTCGAGCAGTACGGTGGCCAGATTCCTCGAACTCGCGAAGCGCTCGAGGCACTGCCCGGCGTCGGCCGCAAGACGGCGAACGTGGTGCTGAACGTGGTCTTCGGCGAACCGACGATGGCGGTGGATACGCACATCTTCCGCGTGGCCAACCGCACGGGTCTGGCGCCCGGGTCGACGCCCCTGGCCGTGGAAATGAGCCTGCTGCGGCGCATTCCGCCGGCCTACCTTCACGACGCCCATCACTGGTTGATCCTGCATGGGCGCTATGTCTGCCAGGCCCGCAGGCCGCTGTGCGACCGCTGCGGGGTGTCGGAGGTGTGCGACTTCCGGCGGGAGTCCCTGCGAACCTGAATCGACTACTGCAAGGTCTTGCAGTAGCCACTGCGTTGGGGCGAACGCAGAATGATCAGATGGCCGAAGCCCAGACCATTCATGACCTTTGCGGCCAGTTGGACCGGGGTGAGATCGATCACCACCAGTTCCTTGAACGCTTCGCCCGTGAGATGGCCGCTCTGATCGACACCTCGCGCGCCGGCGTGTGGATGTTCGCCGATTCACCCGAAGGCAAGGTGCTGCACTGCGTGGCGCTCTACGACCGGGGCCGGGACGTGATGCTGCGCGCGCCCGATCTCTACCAGGTTGACGTGGGGGTCTACATCGATGAGTTATTGCGCGAGGGATTCATCGTGGCACCGGATGCCCGCACGCACCCTGCAACAGCCACCTGCAGCGCGGGTTACCTGATTCCCAACGACATCCACTCGCTGCTCGAGGTGGGCTTTTCGGTCAATGGCGTGATGTGCGGCACCTTCAGCTGCGAGCAGACCGGCGGCCGGCAGGAATGGACCCAACGCCAGCTTCAGCTCCTGCGGCACATCGGCTCTCGCGCCAGCCTGGCGTTGATGAACGCTGCTGCGGCGCAGATCGACACGGCGCCCGGCGCGTTGTGGGAGCCCAGTTCGCCCAACCGACTGACAATGTCCGCACCGCTGGAACCGAAGGATCCGTAGATCGGCCGAGCGCAGCGGGCCGGCACCTTGCGCGCCGTGACGGCGTGCACATTCGACCGCTGGAGCCGGTTGCCCATGCATGCCCCCAGGCGGTCGGCGCCTACAATCGGGCCACTCGTTGCTTCCGAGCGCGCCGATGTCCAGGATCCAAGAACTCGCTGACCGGGTTGAACGCCTGCTGCTGCGCCATGAGGAGCTGCAGCGCACCAACGCGCTGCTCGAACAGCAGCTCATCACCTTGACGCACGAGCGCGATAACCTGAAGTCGCGTCTGGCTGCCGCTCGTGGTCGCATCGATGTGCTGCTCGAGCGTTTGCCGGCAGACGCTGCGGCCCTGCGCAACGGGACGGACAAGGCCGCATGAAGCAGATCGAAGTCACCATCATGGGCCAGAGCTACCTGCTCGGTTGCCCCGAAGGCGGCGAAAGCGCTTTGCTCAAGGCGGTGGGCAATGTCGACCGCGAGATGACTGCCATCCGCGATGCAGGCAAGGTGAAGGCCCGCGAACGGATCGCCGTGCTGGCCGCGCTGAACCTCGCCTACGCACTGGAGGATCGCCCGGCTCTGGTGAGCAACGATGGCGAACCCGTGGACATCGACGCGCTGATCAAACGTGTGGACGAAGCCCTGGGAGCCGACGGTCAATTGCTGTGATCGGCGGGGACACGCGGCGTAGAATGATTTAGTCCGTCGCGTTCGCGTGAGTTCTATATTTCCTTGAACCGATGCTCTCGCGAGCAAGGGCTTGGAACATCGCTCGGCAGGTGTGATCGTCTCGCGTCAGATGAACCCGAAGCCTTGCTGACCTCGCCCACCTGAATCCCCTGGGTTCAGGAATGCGGCTCCCGGTTCGCGGCGGACACCTTATCTCGAAGCACACAGGTTTCCGATGGCCTACTGGCTGATGAAGAGTGAGCCGTCCGAGTGCTCGATCGACGACCTGGCTGCCGCCCGCGGGCAGACAGTACCCTGGTTCGGCGTGCGCAACTATCAGGCCCGCAATTTCATGCGCGACGCCATGGGCATCGGCGATGGCGTGCTGTTCTATCACTCGTCTTGCCCCGAGCCGGGAGTCGCCGGCCTCGCCACGGTGTCGAGTGCGCCCTACCCCGACGCCACACAGTTCGATGCGAAGAGCCCCTACTTCGATCCCAAGTCTTCGCCGCAGGCGCCGCGCTGGGTCCTCGTCGACGTGACGCTGCAGCGCAAGACTCCCCTGCTGCCCCTGCGCCGGATGCGCGAGATGAAGAAGCTGCAGTCGATGCTGCTGCTCAAACCGGGCAATCGCCTGTCGATCACGCCCGTCACGCCGGCCGAGTGGGCCGAGGTGCTGCGCGAAATGGAGCGAACCGAATGAAGTGGATGCGTTTTCTCGTCAACGGCCGCGAGCGCCTCGGTGTCCTCGAGGGCGACACGGTACATGTCCACGAGGGCTCGATGTTCTCGGATGCACGGCCCACGGGTGAGCAGTTTGCGGTGGATGGCATCGAGTGGATGCTGCCCTGCGTGCCGGGCAAGATGCTGGCTCTGTGGAACAACTTTCATGCCGCGGCCGAGAAGAACGGCTGGGCCGTCCCGACCGAGCCGCTCTACTTCGTCAAGACACCCAACAGCTTTGCCGCCCACCGGCAGCCCGTGGCGGCCGTGCCCGCCGAAGTCGGTCGGGTCGCCTACGAAGGTGAGCTCGCCATCGTCATCGGACGGCGGACGCGACGTGTCGCCGTTGACGAGGCCGCATCGCACATCTTCGGCTACACCTGCGCCAATGACCTCACCGCGATCGAACTGCTGCAGCGAGACCCGTCCTTTCCGCAGTGGACGCGCGCCAAGGGTTTCGACGGATTCGGCGTGATCGGCCCGGTGATCGACACCACCTTCTCGCTGGAAACCGCCACGGTTCGTACCATCGTCGGCGGGCGCGAGCGCCAGAACTATCCGCTGGCCGACATGATCTTCAAGCCGCACGAACTCGTGTCGCGCCTGTCCCACGACATGACGCTCGAGCCGGGTGACGTGATCCTGTGCGGCACCTCGCTGGGCGTTCTGCCGATGAAGGCGGGCACTCAGGTCGAGGTGGAGATCGACGGCATCGGCCGGCTGATCAACACCTACGGCTGATCAGCCAAGCGGTTGGACCTCCAGCCGGCCCTTCTGAGTGGCGAGCGTCAGTGCCAGCAGGCTGGTGGCAGCATGGATGGCGTCTATGGTCGGCGTCGGCGTCTCGGTGATGCGGCCGAGTTCGACCACTGAACCGATCAGTGCTTCGAGTTCGAGCGCCCGGCCGTGTTCCACGTCCTGCAGCATCGACGTCTTGTGCGCGCCCACCGCTTCGGCGCCCGCGATGCGCTGCTCCAGCGAGATCTTGAAACGCACGCCGAGTTTTTCTGCCACGGTCTGGGCCTCGCGCATCATCGACGCGGCCAGCGCGCGTGTCGGACCAAAGCGGCAGATCTGTTCCAGCGTGGCGTGGGTCAGGGCCGAGATCGGGTTGAAGCTCAGGTTGCCCCACAGCTTGATCCACAGCTCGGAGCGAATGTCCCGACTCACCGGCGCCTTGAAGCCGGCGCGCATCATGGCCTGCGACAAGGTCTCGATCCGGTCGCTGCGTTCGCCGTCGAGTTCGCCCAGCGTGAATCGATTGCCCTCGATCACCTTCACCACGCCAGGTTCGACCAGTTCGCTGGCCGGGTAGACCACGCTGCCGATGATGCGTTCGGGCTCGATGTGCTCGGCGATCAGGCCCCCGGGGTCGACGCTGTCCAGGCGCCGGCCTTCGTAGGGGCCCGCCAGCTTGTGGAAGTACCACCACGGGATGCCATTGATCATCGTGACGACCATGGTCTTCGGACCGAACAGGTCGCGCAGCCCGGGCAGCACGTCCTTCACCTGGTGTGCCTTGAGGGTGAGCAGCACCGCGTCCTGTGGGCCGGCCTCGGCCATGTGCTGCACTGCTTTGGCCGTGGGCGCATGTTCTTCCGTGCCGTCTTCGAGAATCAGCCGAAAGCCTCGCGCGTTGATCGCTTCGAGGTTGCGATTGCGCGCGATGAAGGTGACATCCTCCCCGGCACGCGCCAGCTTGGCCCCCAGGTAGCCTCCGATCGCCCCGGCCCCGACCACCGCGATCTTCATGTCGATGACCTCACTTGGCTTGACTGTATTCGCGCGAGCGCAATGCCTTGCGCGCAAAGGTCCACAAGGGCGACAGCAGCATCAGCAGCGCCAGCACCACGATGCTCCCCACCAGGCCGTTGGACCAGAAGATCGCCAGGTCGCCTTGCGACAGCAGCATGGCCTGGCGGAAGCTGGCCTCGGCCATGTCGCCCAGCACCAGAGCCAGCACCAGCGGCGCCAGCGGGTATTTGAGTTTCTTGAACAGGTAGCCGAGTACGCCGAAGACCATCATCAACACCACGTCGAACATCGAACTGTGCACCGTGTACGCACCGATGGCGCAGATGACGATGATCACGGGAGCGATCACCGAGAACGGGATCCGAAGCAGCGCAGCCCACCACGGCACGGTGGTCAGCACGACGATCAGACCCACCAGGTTGCCGAGGTACATCGATGCGATGAGACCCCAGACGAAATCCTTCTGCTCGACGAACAGCATCGGCCCAGGCTGCAGGCCCCAGATCAGCAAACCACCCAGCAGAACTGCGGCGGTCGGCGAGCCGGGGATGCCCAGCGTCAGCATGGGCAGCAGAGCGGACGTGCCGGCCGCATGGGCGGCCGTTTCCGGGGCGATCACGCCCTCGATCGCACCCTTGCCGAACTTCTGCGGCTCTTTGGAGAAACGCTGCGCCACGCCGTAGCCCATGAAGGAGGCCGGCGTCGCGCCGCCGGGCGTGATGCCCATCCAGCAGCCGATGGCCGTGGATCGCAAGAACACCTTCCAGTGCTTGATGATCTGGCCCCAGGTCTGCCAGACCACTTTCGGGCTGATGCGAGCACTCTTGCCCTTGAAAGCCAGGCCCTCTTCCATCGTGAGCAGGATCTCGCCGATACCGAAGAGGCCGATCACCGCGATCAGGAAGTCAAAGCCCTTGAGAAGTTCGGGCACGCCGTAGGTCATGCGCAGCTGGCCAGTGACGCTGTCCATGCCCACCGCCGCGAGTGCAAAGCCCAACATCATCGCGGCAATGGTCTTGGCCGGCGGCTCCTTGCTCATGCCGACGAAGCTGCAGAACGTGAGCAGCTGAACCGCAAAGAACTCGGCCGGGCCGAACTGCAGCGCAAACTTCGCGAGCCACGGCGCGAGGAAGGTGATGAGCACGACGGCAAAGAACGCGCCCACGAAGGACGATGTGAATGCCGCCGTCAGTGCCTGCGCCGCCAGACCCTGCTGTGCCATCGGAAAGCCGTCGAAGGTGGTGGCGACCGACCAGGGCTCGCCGGGGATATTGAAGAGGATCGAGGTGATGGCGCCGCCGAACAGCGCCCCCCAGTAGATGCAGCTCAGCATGATGATCGCCGAGGTCGGGTTCATGCTGAAGGTCAGCGGCAGCAGGATGGCCACGCCATTGGCGCCGCCGAGTCCAGGCAGCACGCCGATCAGCACGCCCAGGACGATGCCGACCAGCATGTACAGCAGGTTGGGACCGGAGAGCGCGATGCCGAAGCCGTTGATGAGGTTGCCGAGTTCTTCCATCGTCGCCTCGTCAAAAGCCCAGGGCGCGCTCGAGCGGTCCCTTGGGCAGCAGCACCAGGAACCAGCGCTCGAAGAGCAGGAAGAAGGCGATCGGTACCGCGGCCGAGACGACCACCGTGAGCGGCCACCCGTACTTGCCGTGGCGCTTCATGAAGTAGGCGATCAGCATGAACGACGCGACGTAGATGCCAAGACCGGCGATCAACCCGACATAGACCACCATGGGGACCAGCACGGCAAAGACGAGTGAAATCTGCTCCCGCGTGGCGAAGTCCCCCTTGAGTGCCATGCGACCGATCAGCGCACGCACCAGTGTCCAGCCGCTCGCGCCGATCAGCATCAGGCCGATGTAGAAGGGAAAGTAGCCCGAGCGCGGACCGTCGTCCGCCCAGCCGATACCCACGCGCAGGCTGTCGGCGACCACCAGCGCGCCGATGGCCAGCAAGAACACCGCCACACCGATCTCAGGGCCGCGATTGCCAATGGTGCTTTCGGCACCGGATTCGTTCTCGTCCGCCATGGGTACTCCTGAGAGCCGGCACGGTGGCCGGCTGGGCGATCGGTGAACCCGAATCAGTTGGCGATAAAGCCAGCATCCTTCATGAGCACGCGGTGCATCTGCTCGTTGCGCGCGAGCCAGTCGAAGTATTCCTGGCCGCTGAGCGCCGTCTGACGGAACGCGCCCTTGTTCATGAACTCCTTCCACTCCGGCAGCGCGCGAACCTTGGCGAACAGGTCGGTGTAGTACTTCACCTGGTCAGGGGTCACGCCAGGCGGCATGAAGATGCCACGCAGCATCACGTACTCCACGGGGATGCCCGCCGAGGCGCAGGTGGGCAGGTCACCCCAGGCCTGCGTGCCCGTCACCTTGTCCTTGTAGGGCAAAGGTTCCTTGTCCATCACGCACAGCGCACGCAGCTTGCCGGCGCGCCAGTGCGACTCGGCCTCGATCGGGTTGTTGACCGTCGAGTCGATGTGCTTGCCCACGAGCTGCACCGCCACGTCGCCGCCCCCTTTGAACGGGATGTAGGTGATCTTCTTGCCAGCTGCCTTCTCGAGCATCACCGTGATGATCTGATCCTCCTGCTTGGATCCGGTACCACCCATCTTGAACTGGTTGGCGTTCCCGGCCTTGACGGCCTCGAAGTAGGCTTTGGCCGTCTTGTGCGGCGACTCTTCGTTGACCCACAGCACGAACTGGTCGAGAGCCAGCATCTGCACTGGCGTCAGGTCGCGCCAGTTGAACGGAACGCCGGTCGCCAGCGGGGTGGTGAACAAGTTGGAAAGGGTGATGATGATCTTGTGCCCATTGCCCTTGTCGCCCTTGACGTCGAGGAATCCCTCGGCCCCGGCACCGCCGGACTTGTTGACCACGACGATGGGCTGTGCCGTGAGCTTGTTCTTGGCTGCCACCCCCTGGATGAAGCGCGCCATCTGATCCGCACCGCCACCTGTGCCGGCGGGCACGACGAATTCGATGGGCTTGCTCGGCTCCCAGGCGTAGAGCGCCGGCGAGGCACCGAGTCCAAGCAGAGCGGCGATGGCGAAGCCCACGGGGCGGACGGCACGTCGAAAGTTCATGTTGTCTCCTGGAGGTGTGAATGGGAATTCGGTGAAGGTCGATCAGCCGAGACCGAGCTTGGCAGCCATGCCGATGCGTTGCAGCTTGCCGGTGGCACCTTTCGGAATCTCGGCCATGAACAGGATCTTCTTGGGCACCTTGTAGTCGGCTGCGCGCTTGGCCACGAACTCCTGGAGTTCGCGCTCGGTGGCCTGCTGGCCCTCGCGCAGCACCACGCAGGCAGCCACCTCCTCGCCCAGCTTCGGATGCGGCATGCCGAAGCACACCACCTGTCCGACCGCCGGATGGTCCATCAGGATCTCGTCGACTTCACGCGGGCTGATCTTCTCGCCACCGCGGTTGATGATCTCCTTGAGGCGACCGGTGATGGAGACATAGCCCTGCTCGTCCATCACGCCCTGGTCACCCGTGCGGAACCAACCGTTGGTGAAGGCCTCGGCATTGGCCTTGGGGTTGCTCTCGTAGCCGGCGGTGACGTTCGGGCCTCGGATGACGATCTCGCCGGTTCCGCCGCGCGGAAGCAGTGAACCGTCTTCGGCCATGATGGCCACTTCCGGTCCCGCGGCCTGGCCCACCGTGCCCGGCTTGCGGATGGCCGGTGGCAGCGGGTTGGAGCACATCTGGTGGGTGGCCTCGGTCATGCCATAGGCCTCGATCAGCGGTGCCTTGAACACCTCTTCAAGTTCGCGGATCACCTGCGGCGGAATCGACGACGAGGAAGAGCGCAGGAAGCGCAGCGGGTGCCGCGCAATCACATCAGCACTGCGCGAGGCGCGGCCGACGATGGCCTGGTGCATGGTCGGGACCGCGGTGTACCAGGTGGGCTTCGCTTCGTCCATCCAGCCGAAGAACTTGAGCGCGTTGAAGCCCGGCGTGCAGAACACCTGCGAGCCGGCGGACAACGGCGCAAGCACACCGGCGATCAGGCCGTGGATGTGGAACAGCGGCATGATGTTCAGCCCGCAGTCCTTGGCTGTGAACTGCAGCGTGCGTGCGATGTGCGAGGCCGACGCCGCCAGGTTGCGCTGAGACAGTGGCACGATCTTCGGACGCGACGTGGTTCCCGAGGTGTGAAGGACCATCGAGATGTCGTCGGGCTGCGCATCGCCACCCTGAGCCGCGGCGACCGTCGCACCGGCGCTTCGAGGCACGAGACTGAAGCTGCCGGCCGGCTGGTCTGCCGAGGACACCAGATCAAGCACGCGCACGCCGAGGCGTGCAGCAACGTCGATCGCCGGCGAGGTGCCTCCCTGCGCCACGATCAAGGCTTTGGCATTCAGGTCTGACAAGTAGAACTCGAACTCTTCGGCGCGGTAGGCCGGGTTCAGCGGTGCACTGGCCACGCCACTGGCACACGCCATGAAGCAGGATGCCATCTCCGGCCCGTTGTCGAGGACGATGGCCACCCGATCGTTTCGTCCGAGGCCCAGCGCATTGAGCTGGGTCAGGGTGGATTGGATCTGGACACGCAATGCACCATGGGTCATGGGCGGACGCCCTGGCGCCGAAATGGCGATGGCGCTGTCTGCACCGACGGCAAGCAGATCCTTCAAGCGGGATGACATGTCTTTCCTCGTGACAAGGCTCTTGCGGAGCGGTGTGACAGCACGGTGGCTGATCGACGGTTGGGCAGGGGAGCGGCGGCCTGACACCCGGCTGATGGCCGGTACAGCGCGTCATCCCGGGTCGGGATCTCGGACGCCAGCGAATTCTTTATAGCCGGAAGGTGTGCGCCACACAATCCATAATCGCCTTGATCGCCCTCGAATGAGTGTTCTTCCCATCGAGCGGTACGACACTTCATTCTTGCGACGATGCCCATCCCTTCTCTTGAGCTGGCACTCGAGCTGCTCACCCTCGGGGCCTTCGCAGGCTTCCTTGCGGGACTGCTCGGCATCGGCGGCGGCATGCTGATGGTGCCCTTCATCACCTTCTTGCTGACGGCGCGCGGCGTGGAGCCTGGTCATGCGGTCAAGATGGCCATCGCGACGTCGATGGCGACCATCTTCTTCACGTCGCTTTCCAGCCTGCGCGCGCACCACAAGCGGGGGGCGGTGCGCTGGGATCTGGTGCGCGGGTTCAGTCCTGGAATCGTGCTGGGATCGATGCTGGCTGGCGCAGCTGCCTTTGCGCTGCTGAAGGGCGCGGCGCTGGCGATCCTTTTCGCTGCGTTCGTCGCCTTCTCCGCGACCCAGATGCTGTTGAACCGACGCCCTGCGCCGTCTCGCACGATGCCGGGGCTCATGGGCCAGACGGCCGCGGGCGCGAGCATCGGTTTCGTGTCCGGCCTCGTGGGCGCAGGCGGAGCCTTCATCTCCGTGCCCTTCATGACATGGTGCAACGTTGCGATCCACAACGCCGTGGCCACGAGCGCCGCGCTGGGGTTTCCCATTGCCCTGGCCGCCACCGTGGGCTACCTGATCGCGGGCTGGTCACTGCCCCCCGCCCTGCCGGGTGCGGTCGGGTATCTGTATGTTCCTGCGATCGTGTGCGTGGCGTGCGCCAGCGTGGTCACGGCGCCATGGGGAGCGAGAACCGCCCACCAGCTCAACGTGGCGGAGCTGAAGCGTGTGTTTCGCGGTGATGCTCTATGGCCTGGCGGCCTATATGCTCTACAAGGGCCTGGTCGCGTGAGCGCCAGCCGTCTCGGGCTCGCTGGATCCGGACTCGAAGCGGATGCTCGCCAGCGTGACGTGATTGCCACCACGTGATTGCGCATCAGCCAACGCGGTGTCCGCGGCCTGCAGCAAGGCATCCTGTGTGTGCGCCGTGTGCGGGAAGCTCGCGACACCCATCGACACGGTGAAGCGCAGATCCCGGCCTTCGATCGCCACGATCTGCGTGGCGCATTGGCGGCGCAGCCCTTCCATGCGCGAGTGCGCCGTCGCCAGACCCACGCCGGACAACAGGACGGCGAAGCGCGTCTCGTCGAGACGGCATGAGGCGTCCATCGCCCGGGTGTTGCTGCGCAGCAACCGGCCCAGCGCCTCGAGGATGCGCTGGGTCATCGCCGAGCCAGCCGCATGGGCATCGGCCGACAGACCATCGAGTGCAATCGACACCAGGGCGAACTCGCGATGTTCCCGGAAGAAAGGTCCACCTCGCGTCGCAACTGGTCCTCGAACTGCGCGCGCTGGTAGAGCCCCGTGGCTGCGTCACGCGCCGAGCGGTCCTGGACTTCGCGGCGAATGTTCTCGACGGCCAGCTGTTGCTGCTCGATCTGCGACAGCGCCTGCTGCAACTGGAGATCTCGCGCCCGTATGCCGGTGAGCTCGGTCCAGAGACACGCCACATGCCGGGGCACGCCACCGTCTGCAGGCCTCACTGGTAGTCGAGCGACGCTGAATTCGCGCTTGACCCCAGCCAGTTCAAGCCGATGCTCCGTGACACTTCCGCCCGCCAAGGCCAGAGCCCCGTGGTCGGCGGCTCGCAAGGCGTTGGTCTGAGAGGTTTCGAGCAGTTCAGCATCGGTCGCACCGACGATGCGCTCGGCCGGCACACCCAGCAACCGGACCATTCCGGCATTGACCTGGAGATACCGCCCGCTGGACGCATCCTTCAAGGCGAAGGGCAATCCCAGTTTGTCGAGCAGATCGAGCATCACCGCGACCAGACCAGCCTCACCCGCGTGGATGGCAGCCAGGACAGCTGCCGCCACCTGGGCTTTCTCAACCGGCAACGAGGGTCGGGTGTCGGACATCCTGTGACTTCCTTGTGGCACGAAAGCCGTGCGTCTCGGCGTCGTAACAATCTTGGGCGACCGCCGGTCGATTGGCAAGCCGACAGGGCCCACTTCCTGCGTGTTACCCCTAGCTTGCAAGGTCATGATACCCGGGAGGTCAGGCGCCACTTTCGGGCTGATTTCACGCTACTTGGCTCGGTTGCAACTCTCTGTGACGCACTTGGTTGGTGCGCCTGGCCAGCTCCGCGCTGGCCCGCCGCTTGCTTTCCTAAGTGCAGGTGTAATGAAGCACTCGCCCCACATTTCGGTGTGCCGGGCTCGCGCACAGTGCGGTGCGCGGTGATGGTCCTCCCTCCGGCTCAGCCGGTCTCTCGTTCTCGGAGTCATCATGAGCGCCTGCGCCTGTTCAATCTCGCTGCTTCTCCACGCAGCCACGTTTTCTTGTGCGTCCCTCGGAGGGCGGGCATGAAGCGCATGAATCTCGTGATGGTGGGTAACGGCATGGCCGGTGTGCGTGCGCTTGAAGAACTTCTCAAGATCGCGCCTGACCTCTACGACATCACTGTGTTTGGTGCCGAGCCGCACCCGAACTACAACCGCATCCTGCTCAGCCCGGTGCTGGCGGGAGAGCAGACTATCGACGAGATCATCCTCAATCCGTTGTCGTGGTACCAAGAGCACGGTATTGATCTGAAGCTGGGCACAAAGGTCATCGACATCGACCGTCGCCAGCGCCTGGTGCGCGCGGCCGACGGCACCACCGCCCCTTACGACCGCTTGCTGCTGGCCACTGGCTCCAATCCCTTCATCCTGCCGGTGCCTGGCAAGGAGCTCGACGGCGTGATCGCCTACCGGGACATTGCCGACACCAACGCCATGATCGAAGCGGCTGCGAAGTACAAGCACGCGGTGGTGATCGGCGGCGGCCTGCTGGGTCTGGAGGCCGCCAATGGCCTGATGCTGCGTGGCATGAGCGTGAGCGTCGTCCACATCATGCCTTGGCTGATGGAGCGCCAACTCGATGACGTCGCCGGCAAGCTGCTGCAGAAATCGCTGGAAGACCGCGGCCTCACGTTCCTCATGGGCGCGCAGACCAAGGCCCTGGTCGGCGACGAGACCGGCCGCGTGAAGACGGTGCAGTTCAAGGACGGCACCGAAGTGCCGGCCGATCTGGTGGTGATGGCTGCGGGCATCCGGCCCAACACCGAGCTGGCGCAGAAGGTCGGCCTGAACTGCGGGCCCAACAATCGCAGCGGCATCGTCGTCAACGACACGATGCAGACCATCACCGATCCGCGCATGTATGCGATCGGCGAATGCGCGGCCCACCGCGGCACGGTCTACGGCCTCGTCGCGCCACTCTTCGAGCAGGGCAAGGTGTGTGCAACGCACCTGGCCGAGTTCGGCATCGGCCGCTACCTGGGCAGCCAGACCAGCACCAAGCTCAAGGTGACGGGAATCGACCTGTTCAGCGCCGGCAACTTCACGGGCGGCGCGGATTGCGAGGAGATCGTGATGAGCGATCCCTACGGCGGCGTCTACAAGAAGCTGGTGATCCAGAACGACAAGCTTGTCGGTGCTTGCCTGTACGGCGACACGGTCGACGGCTCCTGGTACTTCAAGCTCCTGCGCGAGGGACGCACGGTGAGCGACATCCGCGACAAGCTGATGTTCGGCGAGTCCAACATCGGTGACGTCGGCCACGAAGGCCACAGCAAGGCCGCGAGCATGGCCGACGGCGATGAAGTCTGCGGCTGCAACGGCGTCAACAAGGCAACGATCTGCAAGGCCATCAAGGACAAGGGCCTGTTCACGCTCGACGAGGTGCGCAAGCACACCAAGGCCAGCGCGAGCTGCGGCTCATGCACCGGACTGGTCGAGCAGCTGCTGATGTTCACCGCGGGCGGTGACTACTCCAAGGCGCCCACCAAGAAGGCCATGTGTGGTTGCACCGACACCAGCCACCAGGAGGCGCGCGACGCGATCAAGGCCGAGCACCTGCTCACGATCGACAGCGTCTACAAGCGGCTCGGATGGCGCACACCGAACGGTTGCGCGTCGTGCCGGCCTGCCATCAACTACTACTTGATCAGCACCTGGCCCAAGGAGGCGAAGGACGATCCGCAGTCGCGCTTCATCAACGAACGCAGCCACGCGAACATCCAGAAGGACGGCACCTACAGCGTCATTCCGCGCATGTGGGGCGGCGAGACCTCGGCCGACGAACTGCGCCGCATCGCCGACGCGGTGGACAAGTACAAGATCCCGACCGTCAAGGTGACCGGTGGTCAGCGCATCGACCTGCTGGGCGTGCGGAAGGAAGACCTGCCTGCGGTGTGGAAGGACATCGGCATGCCCAGCGGCCATGCCTATGCCAAGGCCCTGCGCACGGTGAAGACTTGCGTGGGCAGCGAGTGGTGCCGCTTCGGCACGCAGGACAGCACCCAGATGGGCAAGGACCTTGAGCGCGCGATGTGGCGGATGTACGCGCCGCACAAGGTCAAGTTCGCGGTGAGCGGCTGTCCGCGAAACTGTGCCGAAGCCGGCATCAAGGACGTGGGCATCATCGGCGTGGACAGCGGCTGGGAGATGTACGTGGCCGGCAATGGCGGCATCAAGACCGAGGTGGCGCACTTTCTCGTCAAGCTCAAGACGCCCGAGGAGGTGCTGGAGTACACCGGCGCCTTCTGTCAGCTCTACCGCGAGGAAGGCTGGTACCTCGAGCGCACGGTCCACTACGTGAGCCGGGTGGGTCTGGACCATGTCAAGAAGAAGATCCTCGAGGATTCCGCCGGCCGCAAGGCGCTGTGGGAGCGCCTGCAGTACGCGCTCGATGGCGAGCCCGACCCCTGGTTCGAGTTCGACAAGGCGTCCGTCGACACGCGGCAGTTCGTGCCTGTGGGAGTGGCGTGATGAGCGACTGGAAGCCCATCTGCCGCGTCGACGAAATCCCGGTGCTGGGCTCGCGCCGCGTGAAGCGGGCCACCGGTACCGATGTGGCGCTGTTCCGCAATGCCGAGGACAAGGTATTCGCCCTGCTCGACCGTTGCCCGCACAAGGGCGGCCCCCTGTCGCAGGGCATCGTGTTCGGCGAGAGCGTGGCCTGCCCGCTGCACAACTGGACGATTGGCCTGGACGACGGCTGCGCGCGGGCTCCCGACGAAGGCTGCACACCACGCTTTGCGATCAAGGTGGAAGCAGGCTGCGTCCACCTCGACGCGCGCGAACTGGAGACCCTCGCGCTCGAACAGCCCCAGTTGCCGTGAGCATCGATGGCTGAGACCCGCTCGACCTGCCCGTACTGCGGCGTCGGCTGCGGCGTGGTGATCGAGTCGGACGGCCGGCAGATCACCGGCGTCCGCGGCGACCCCGAGCATCCGGCCAACTTCGGCCGACTGTGCAGCAAGGGCAGCACGCTGCACCTGACCGCCAGCGCCGAGATCACGCGGCAGGCGCGGCTGCTGCATCCCCTGCAGCGCACGGCGCGTGGAGCGCCGCCCGAGCGCATCGCATGGGATGTGGCACTGGACACGGCAGCGAACCGGTTCGCCGAGGTGATTGATGCGCACGGACCCGATGCCGTGGGCTTCTACATCTCGGGCCAATTGCTCACCGAGGACTACTACGTCTTCAACAAACTCGCCAAGGGCTTGATCGGCACCAACAACGTCGACACCAACTCACGACTGTGCATGAGCAGCGCCGTGGCCGGCTACAAGCAGACGCTGGGCGCCGACGCCCCGCCGGCCTGCTATGAAGACCTGGACCATGCTGCCACCTTGTTCATCGCCGGCTCGAACACCGCCTTCGCGCACCCGATCCTGTTTCGCCGCATCGAGGATGCGAAGCGCGCCAAGCCCGGGCTGAGGATCATCGTGGCCGATCCGCGGCGTACCGAGACGGCCGAGTCGGCAGATCTGTTCCTGCCGATCCTTCCCGGCACCGACGTGGCCTTGTTCAATGGCATGCTGCACCTGATGCTGTGGGAGGGGCTCGTGGACACGGCCTACATCGCGGCACATACCACCGGCTTCGATGCGCTGCGCGACCGGGTCCGCGACTTCGCCCCCAAGGAGGTGGCCGCGATCTGCGGCATCCCCGAGCGCGATCTGGTGCAGGCCGCGCGCTGGTTCGCCGGGCTGGACGAGGGCCGCGAGGCGACGCGCCGACCGACGCTGTCCCTCTACTGCCAGGGTCTCAACCAGAGCAGCAGCGGCACGGCCAAGAACGCCGCGTTGATCAACCTGCATCTCGCCACGGGTCAGATCGGCAAGCCCGGTGCGGGCCCCTTCTCGCTCACCGGCCAGCCCAATGCGATGGGTGGGCGAGAGGTGGGCGGGCTGGCCAACCTGCTGTCGGCCCACCGTGATCTGGCCAACCCAGAGCACCGCACCGAGGTGGCGCGGCTGTGGGGCGTGGACAGCGTACCGGCTGCGCCCGGCAAGTCGGCCGTGGAGATGTTCGAAGCGGCGGCCGACGGGCAGATCAAGGCGCTGTGGATCGCCTGCACCAACCCGGCCCAGTCCATGCCCGATCAGGCCACGGTGCGGCGCGCCCTGGAACGCGCCGAGTTCGTGGTGGTGCAGGAGGCGTTTGCCACCACGGCCACCTGCGCCTACGCCGACCTGCTCTTGCCCGCCACCACCTGGGGCGAGAAGGACGGCACCGTCACGAACAGCGAACGGCGCATCAGCCGCGTCCGGCCCGCCGCGTGGCCGGCCGGTGAGGCGCGCCACGACTGGGCCATCGCCACCGAGTTCGCGCGGCGGCTCGAACGCCGTCTGCGCCCGGGTCGGCCGAGCCTGTTTGCCTACGCCTCGGCGGAGTCGATCTGGAACGAACACCGGCAAAGCACGCGTGACCGCGATCTCGACATCACCGGCCTGAGCTACCGACTGCTCGAGACGGCCCCGCAGCAGTGGCCCTTTCCGCAGGGGGCTTCGAAGGGCCAGCAGCGGCTCTACGAGGACGGTGTGTTTCCCACGCCGGATGGCCGCGCCCGCTTCGTCGACACGCCCCATGCGCCACTGGCCGAAGCCCGCGACGCGCGCTACCCCTTCTCGCTGAACACCGGCCGGCTGCGTGACCAGTGGCATGGCATGAGCCGCACCGGCACGGTCGGGCGCTTGTTCGGCCACGTGCCCGAGCCTTCGGTGGACCTGCACCCGCAGGAACTCGCGCGACTGCGCTTGGCCGAGGGTGACCTGGTGCACGTCACCTCTCGCCGCGGCAGCCTGGTGCTGCCCGCACGCGCCAGCATGCAGGTGGGGCTGACACACTGCTTCATTGCAATGCACTGGGGCGAGGAATTCGTCTCGGGTCGATCGGCCACAGGCCAGCGACTGACCGGCGTCAATGCGCTCACCTCGCCGGCGTACTGCCCGAGCTCGAAGCAGCCTGAGCTCAAGCATGCTGCGGTCAAGATCCTGAAAGCGGAGTTGCCCTGGCGCCTTCTGGCCCTGGCCTGGGTGCCGCCCGAGCAAGCCTTGACCGTGCGCGACGCACTCCGGGCGCGCATGGACCGCTTTGCATTCGCCAGCGTGGTGCCCTTCGGCCGCGAGCGCTGCGGCGTGATGCTGCGCGCGGCGAACCATGAACCCGCGACCCGTTCGCTGCTGCAGGAGATCGAAGGGCTGCTCGGCCTGGATGTGGCCGGCGCGCTGCACTACGCCGACCAGCGTCGCGGGCAGCGCCGCAGCATGAAGCTGCGGGCCGATGCGGAGTCGACGCGGCTCGACGCCTTCTTGCTGGGTGGCGACATCAGTGCAGAAGCCTGGGTCAGGCCCCTGCTGCAGGACGGCCTTCCCGCGCAAGCCTATGGACGCTTGCTGCTGCAGCCGGGAGCCAAGGCACCGGTTGCCCTGCCGAGCAAGGGCCGACAGGTGTGCAGCTGCTTCGACGTGGGCGAGGCTCGGATCGAGCAGGTGCTGGACACATGCCGTGGTCCCGGGCCGGAGCAGTTGGCCCAGCTGCAGCAGCAATTGAAGTGCGGCACCAACTGTGGCTCGTGCCTTCCGGAACTCCGGCGCCTCGTGCAACTCCGATGGCAGGCCGCGTGATCGCCGCAGACATCGGGCTTGCGTAAGAGCATGTTGCGGCCGCTCGCAACAGGCCCGGAAATTGCGAATCGGTCCAGGCACGAATCATGAGCATCGCTTCCTACATCAAGGAGATCGGCCGCGGCAAGGAAGGCGCCCGGTCGCTCGACCGGGCACAGGCCCATGACCTGATGAGCCAGGTGCTCGATGGTCGAGTCACCGACCTGGAAGTGGGCGCGTTCGCGATCGCCATGCGAATCAAGGGCGAGACGGTGGCCGAGCTCGCGGGCTTTCTCGAAGCCGTCCACGCACGCTGCATTCCGCTGCATGCCGAGCGGCCGTTCGTAGTGCTGCCCTCCTACAACGGCGCCCGCAAGCTGCCCAACCTCACCGCGCTGCTGGCCCTGCTGCTGGCGCAGGAGGGCGTGTCGGTGATCGTGCATGGCCCGCGGCAGGATGCCGGGCGCGTCACGACCGCCGAGATCTTCCACGACCTGGGCCTGCCCACGGCGCGCGATGCCGGCGAGATCCGGGACGCGTGGTCGCGCCGCGAGCCGGTGTTCATCGCCACCGAGTCGCTGTGCCCGCCACTGTCACGTCTGCTGGACGCCCGACGCGTCATCGGCCTGCGCAATCCGGGGCACACCGTGGCCAAGCTGCTCGCGCCTTGCGCTGCCGGCGAGGCGCTGCGGGTGGTCAACTACACGCACCCGGAGTACGGCACCTTGCTGGGTCACTTCCTGGGCGAGACCGGCGCCGACGCCATGCTGATGCGCGGCACCGAAGGCGAGCCCGTGGCCGACCCGCGGCGCACGCCGCGGCTGGACATCTACCTGGCCGGCCAGCTGCGCAGTGAGCTTTGCAGCGCCGCGCAAGAGGGGGTGCTGACCGAGCTGCCCGTGCTGCCACGGAGCAACGACGCGGCCACGACCGCGCTCTACATCCAGTCGGTGGTGAGCGGCGAGAAGCCGGCACCGATTCCGTTGATCCGTCAGGTGTCCAGTCTGGTCGAGGCGCTGTCGGCCATCGAACAGCCGGCGCCGCAGGAAAAGACGGCGTGAAGGATCGGCGTTGAGCGCAGCGAACATATCTCCCGGACGCGTGACGCTCGTCGGCGCCGGCCCCGGCGATCCGGAACTGCTCACCCTCAAGGCGGTGCGGGCCATCCGCGCTGCCACGGTACTGTTGGTCGATGACCTCGTCAGCGACGGCGTGCTGCGCTTTGCCCGGCGCAGTGCCCGCATCGTGCAGGTCGGCAAGCGCGGCGGCTGCGCCAGCACACCTCAAGCCTTCATCGAAAAGCTGATGGCCGCCGAAGCGCTGGCGGGCGAACGGGTGGTGCGCCTCAAGGGCGGTGACCCCTTCATCTTTGGTCGCGGTGGCGAGGAAGCCGACCACCTGCGTGCGCAGGGCATCGAAGTGACCGTGGTCAACGGCATCACCGCAGGCCTCGCAGCCGCTTCGGCGCTGGGAGTACCGCTGACCCATCGCGAGCATGCACACGGGGTGATGCTCGTCACCGGCCATGCTCGCGGCGGCGCAGACACACAGCTGCACTGGCCCACTCTGGCGGCGGCTGCAGCGCAAGGCCTGACGCTGGTGATCTACATGGGCATCGCCACCCTGGACCAGGTGCAGTCGGGCCTGCTGCACAGCCTGCCTGCCGATACTCCGGTGGCGGTGGTGCAGCATGCCGCCTTGCCATCGCAGCGGCAGATCCTCACCACCTTGGCGCAGCTCGCCTTGGACGTTCGCCAGCATGACCTGGGCAGCCCAGCGGTGATCATCGTGGGCCATGTTTTGAGCGGCCTGAGCGCGATCGCCCCGCCCGCCCGCTCGGCGTGCGCGTTGCCCACGAACGTGCATAACGAGCGCGTCGCCTGACGCGGACACTTCCACGCGGGCCGGGTCGCTTCGATCCGCCCGCATAATTTGCGCGGTCCCATCGCCCGAAGCCGCCATGAAAGAAGTCCAGAAGCTCAACCAGCTCACCGAATCCCATGGGGCGCTTCGCCCCGGCAAGGGCCTGGTGTCGGGCGTGATCGCGCTGTCGCTGGCCATCCTGTGCTTCCTGGGCGTGCTGGCCTTCCACTTCCCCGAGTACCTGACGACGCCGCAACTGCGCAAGTCGTACGACGTCGACGCTGATGCGGCAGCTGCTGTACTGGTCGATGGTGATCGCCGGCGGCATCGCGCTGTTCAACATCGCCTTCGGCCGCGCACGCTGGCTGGCGGCCGCGGCATTCGCTCTTGTGCTGCTGACCGCCTTGCTCGGAGGCCACAAGGTGCCGGTGAACGACTTCGCCGACAACACGCCGTACATCGGCCTGGACTGGTTCATCCTCGACCTGCTCGGTTCTTCACTGATCTTCATCTTCATCGAAAAGCTGTTCGCGCTGCGCAAGGACCAGCCGGTGTTCCGCGCCGAGTGGCAGACGGACTTCCACCACTTCATCGTCAACCACATGGTGGTGGGCTTCGTGCTGCTCGCCACCAACCTGCTGGTGCACAAGCTGTTCGGCTGGGCGGCCAAGGACGGCGTGCGCCTGTGGGTTCAGGAGCTGCCGTTTCCGGTGGCGCTGTTCCTGATCATCCTGGTGGCCGACCTGGTGCAGTACTGGACGCATCGCGCCTATCACGAGGTGCCCGCGCTCTGGCGCCTGCACGCGGTGCACCACAGCGCGAAGAGCATGGACTGGCTGGCCGGCTCGCGCCAGCACATCCTCGAGCTCATCCTGACCCGCACGCTGGTGCTCGCACCGATCTTCGTGCTGGGCTTCAGCAAGGAAGTGATCGACGCCTACATCGTCATCGTCGGCTTCCAGGCGGTGTTCAACCACGCCAACGTGAGCGTGCGGCTCGGCCCGCTGCGCTACGTGCTGGTGACGCCGAACTTCCACCACTGGCATCACTCGCAGGACGACGAGGCGATCGACAAGAACTACGCGGCGCACTTCGCCTTTCTGGACCACCTGTTCGGCACCGCGGTGAAGTCCGATCGGGAGTGGCCCGAGCGCTATGGCGTGGTGGGTGACTACGTGCCCGACGGCTTCTTCAAGCAGCTGGGCTTTCCCTTCACCTGGAAGGGCTGAGTGCCCGACACCCGCTTCGACGCGGCCATCCTCGGCGCCGGTGCGGCGGGCCTGCACTGTGCAGCCATCGCGGGCCAGCTGGGCGCCCGCGTGCTGCTGCTGGATCACGCGCCCAAGGTGGCCGAGAAGATCCGCATCTCCGGCGGCGGACGCTGCAACTTCACGAACCGGGACACAACGCCGACCAACTTCATCTCGGCCAACCCGCACTTCTGCCGCTCGGCACTTGCACGCTACACGCCACAGGACTTCATCGCCCTGCTCCAGCGCCACGGCGTGGCCTGGCACGAGAAGCACAAGGGCCAGCTGTTCTGCGACCGCTCCGCCGATGACCTGATCCAGGTGCTGCTGCGTGAATGCGAGGCGGGCGGTGTCACGCGCTGGCAGCCCTGTGCGTATCCGCTCAGTGCATCGTGAAGGCGACAGCTTCGTGCTTGAGACCGATGCAGGCACCGTGCGCGTGAGACGGCTGGTCGTCGCCACCGGCGGGCTGTCGATTCCCCAGATCGGGGCCAGCGACTTCGGTTACCGCCTCGCGCGGCAGTTCGGTCATGCGGTGATCGACACCCGTCCGGCGCTGGTGCCGCTTACCTTCGCCACGGAGCTCTGGGCACCGTTCGCGTCGCTGGCCGGCATCGCCCTGCCGGTGGAGATTCGCACCGGCCCGGCCAAGAAGCCCACTCGCTTCCTCGAGGATCTGCTGTTCACGCACCGCGGTCTCAGCGGCCCCGCGGTGCTGCAGATCTCAAGCTACTGGCAAGCGGGCGAAGCCATCACCGTCGACTTGGCGCCGGGCCACACCCTGGCCGACGAGCTGCGAGTGGCCAAGCAGCAGTCGCGTCGCACCCTGGCCAATGAACTGGCGGAGCGGCTGCCGCGGCGGCTGTCGGAAGCGTGGCTGGCATCCTGGCCGGGCGACGCCAGCCGACCGATGCCGGAGTGCCGCGACCAGGATCTGCGCTCGCTGGCCGAACGCGTGCAGTCGTGGTCGCTGGTGCCCGATGGCTCGGAGGGCTACCGCAAGGCCGAGGTGACCGCGGGAGGCGTCGATACCCGCGAACTGAGTTCGCAGACACTGGAAAGTCGTCTCGTGCCGGGCCTGCACTTCATCGGCGAGGTGGTCGATGTCACCGGCTGGCTGGGTGGCTACAACTTCCAGTGGGCCTGGGCCAGCGCCGCGGCCTGCGCGCGGGCACTGGCGCCCGGCGCGGCGGCAGCAATTTCCTGAGCCGCCGGCCGCCGGTTTGCGCCCGTTGAAACCGCGGGCTATAATCGCCGACTTCGCTGGTAACTCACGCTATACAAGCCTACGCAATGACAACGATACGCGTCAAAGAAAACGAGCCGTTCGACGTGGCCCTGCGCCGCTTCAAGCGCACCATTGAGAAGCTCGGCCTGCTGACCGATCTGCGTGCACGAGAGTTCTACGAGAAGCCCACCGCCGAGCGCAAGCGCAAGAAGGCTGCTGCCGTGAAGCGCCACTTCAAGCGCGTTCGCAGCATGCAGCTTCCCAAGAAGCTGTACTGAACGCCGACTGAGATCTCAAGGCCCGCACGGCATGCCGTCGCGGGCCTTTTGCCGTTTGTGGAGACGCCATGAGCCTGAAAGACCAGATCACCGAAGACATGAAGACGGCCATGCGGGCCAAGGACGCGGCCCGCCTGCTGACCATCCGCGGCCTGCTGGCCGCGCTCAAGCAGAAGGAAGTCGACGAGCGCGTGACGCTTGACGATGCACAGGTCATCGCCATCATCGACAAGCTGATCAAGCAGCGCAAGGATTCGATCACCCAGTTCGCTGCGGCAAACCGTACCGATCTGGTGGACAAGGAAACGGCCGAGCTGGCCGTGCTGGAGAGCTACCTGCCGCAGCGGCTCACCGCCGAAGCGATCGATGCCGAAGTTGCCAGAATCGTGGGCGAACTTGGCGGCGACCGGGCCGGGTGACATGGGCAAGGTCATGGGCGCGGTGAAATCCCAACTCGCTGGCAAGGCCGACATGGGTCTGGTCTCCGCGGCAGTGAAACGTGTGTTGGCGAAGTAAGGAAGAGACCGATGAGCAATTCCCTCCCCCTGCGCGAGATTGCCCCGCAAGTGTGCGTCGCGCCCCAGTTGACGCCTGAGAGCATGAGCGAGCTGGCGGCCATGGGATTCAAGAGCGTGGTCAACAACCGCCCCGATGACGAAGGCGGCCCGGAACAGCCCACGAGCGCGTCGATGGCCACGGCCGCCCAGGCGGCCGGCCTCGTGTACCACCACCTGCCAGTGGAAGGTGCCTATCAGTCGCCTGAGCAGATTGCCGCCATGGCCGCTCTGCTGCCCCAACTGCCGCGTCCGGTGCTCATGTTCTGTCGCAGCGGCGCGCGTTCCACGCGGCTCTACCAGCTTGCGACGGGCGGCTGACGCCTCAGTTTGGCGCTCAGTGGTTTCCCTGAGCGCTTGATGCAGAGCACTGGCGGGCCGGATTGGTCCGTACAGTTGCGCCTGCGCTCAAACAGGGCGCATCCCCGACTCTCTTGGAGACCCCGTGTCTGCCCTACTCAAACTCTCCAGATCATCGACGCCATCAGCGTCCTGTCTCGGCAAAGTCATCATGGTGCTGGTGCTGGCGGCGGTTGTGATCAGCGCCAGCAATGCCGTGATGCGCAAGGCGTTCAGCATCGGCTCCAACGCCTACCTCGAGATCCAGTGGTACCTGTTTGCCGCGGTGTTCCTGCTGGGCGCTGGTTATGTGTTCCTCAAGAACGCCCACGTGCGCATCGATTTCATCTCGTCGCGCCTGTCGGCTCGCACCAACGCGATCATCGACATCATCGGCATCGTGCTCGTGATCACGCCGTTTGCGCTGATCATGATCGACCTGGGCTGGCCGATCTTCTCTCGCGCATGGACGAGCGGTGAGACTTCGCAGAACGCTGGTGGCCTGATTCGCTGGCCGGTCTTTCTGCTGATCCCGGTTGGCTTCGGAATTCTGCTGCTGCAGGCCTTGTCCGAACTGATCAAGCGCGTGGCCTTTCTGACCGGCGCCCGCGCCGAACCCTTCTCGGTGGAAAAGGGCAAGTCTGATGAAGAAATGCTCGCCGAGGAACTCGCCGCGGAAGCGCAGCGCAAGCTGATGGCGGAGGCACGTCAATGATCGCCTTCCTCGCCCAGAACTTCGTCCCGCTGATGTTCGCGGGCCTGTTCTTGTTTTTGCTGACGGGCTTCCCCGTCGCGTTCGGACTGGCCGCCACCGGACTGCTGTTCGGTTTCGTCGGCATGCAGCTCGACCTGTTCCCGCTCAACCTGTTCCAGGCCTTGCCGCTGCGGGTGTTCGGCATCATGCAGAACGACACCCTGCTGGCGATTCCGTTCTTCACGCTGATGGGCATCGTGCTGGAGCGATCCGGCATGGCGGAAGACCTGCTCGAAACGGTGGGCCAGGTGTTCGGGCCGGTGCGTGGCGGCCTGGCGATCGCGGTGATCCTGGTCGGCGCCCTGCTGGCGGCCACCACCGGCGTGGTGGCGGCGGCCGTGATCTCGATGGGCCTGATCTCGCTGCCGATCATGCTCCGCTACGGCTACAACCGCACCATCGCCACGGGCACGATCACGGCCTCGGGCACCCTCGCCCAGGCCATACCACCGTCCCTGGTACTGATCGTTCTGGCCGATCAGCTGGGCCGTTCGGTGGGTGACATGTACGCTGGCGCGCTGATCCCGGGATTGATGCTGGTGGGCCTGTACCTGCTGTTCGTCGTCGCGGTGGCCATCGTCAAGCCCGGCTGGGTGCCAGCGCTTCCACCGGAGGCGCGCATCTACCGTGAGGCCAATGGCAGCAGCGGTCATCGCTCGCTGATCGTGCTGCTGGCGGTTTGTGCGGCGGCTGGTTGGGCCTGGTCTCGCGTGCACCAGCAGATCATCAACCCCTGGTGGAGCGCATCGTGCCCGCGCCGGGTGACGAGGTCTTCATCCTCTCCCTCACCATCGCCTCGGTGCTCGCGCTGGCGCTGTCCATCGTCAACAACTTGCTCAAGCTGGGTCTGCTGTCCCGCCTGGCCGAGCGCGTCACCTTTGCGTTGATCCCGCCGCTGGTGCTGATCTTCCTGGTGCTGGGCACCATCTTCCTGGGCGTGGCCACGCCCACCGAAGGGGGTGCGATGGGTGCCATGGGCGCGATGCTCATGGCCGTGGCCAAGGGCCGTTTGACGTTCAAGCTGCTGACCCAGGCCCTCGACAGCACCGCACGCCTGTCCTGCTTCGTGCTCTTCATCCTCATCGGCTCGACGGTGTTCAGCTTCACCTTCAATTCCGCCGACGGCCACATCTGGGTCGAGCACCTGTTCGACAACATGCCCGGCGGCGCGATGGGCTTCCTGATCGTGGTGAACATCCTGGTGTTCATGCTGGGCATGTTCATCGACTTCTTCGAGATCGCGTTCATCGTGGTGCCGATCCTGGCGCCGGTGGCTGACAAGATCCTGCCCGAGCTGCTTCCTCCTGGCACCCCGCCGGAGATCGCGCTGATCTGGTTCGGCGATCATCCTGGCGATGAACCTGCAGACCTCGTTCCTGACGCCGCCTTTCGGATTCGCGCTGTTCTATCTGCGCAGCGTCGCCGCACGCACCGACTACAAGGACCGCAGTGACCGGCGAGACGATCCCGGCCGTCACCACGGCCCAGATCTACAAGGGCTCCATCGCCTTCATCATGCTGCAGCTCATCATGGTGGCGGTGGTGATCGCCTACCCCCGGCTGGTGTCCGGCAACATGCGAGCAGGTCGAAACAGATCGATGCCGACAAGGCGCTGCAAGAGATGTCGATGCCCGCGGCGTCGGAAGAGGCGGCGTCGGCGCCCGAAGCGGGAGCGTCGGAGCCCGACCCGGCGCCAGTGGCGCCGAGGGTGAGGAGAAGACCGAGTCCAGCGACGACGATCCGATGAAGGCGCTGCGAGGACGCCATGGAGAAGGACGCCAAGGCGAAGAAGTAGAGGCACGCCGAGAAGACAACGGCCTCAACGAAAAAGGCCCCGCACTGCGGGGCCCTTCTTCTTCCGGAGCAGTCCGGATCGAGACTCAGAGCTTGGCCGACTGCATGTAGCTGTCGAACCGAGCTTCGGTGAAGCGGAACCACAGGTTGGCTTCGCGGCGGAAGTTGGCGTAGTCGTCGTAGATCTTCTTGAAGGCCGGGTTGCCGGCGCTGATCTCGCTGTACAGGGCCATGGCTTCCTTGAACGCCGCGTCGAGCACCGGCTTGGGAAACGCCACCAGCTTGGTCTTGCCCGCCACCAGCTGCTTCAGCGCCGCCGGGTTGCGGGCGTCGTACTTGGCCTGCATCTCGGTGTGCGCATAGGCGGCCGCACTTTCGATGATGGCCTTGTATTCGGCGGACAGGCCGTCAAACGCCTTCTGGTTGACGAACAGGTCCAGCTGCGGACCGCCTTCCCACCAGCCGGGGTAGTGATAGATCGGGGCCACCTTGTTGAAGCCGAGCTTCTGGTCGTCGTAGGGTCCGACCCATTCGGCCGCGTCGATCGTTCCCTTTTCCAGGGCCTGGTAGATCTCACCGCCGGGGATGTTCTGCGACACGGTGCCGAGGCGACCGGTCACCTTGCCGGCGAAGCCGCCGACGCGGAACTTCAGGCCCTTCATGTCGGCAACGGTCTTGATCTCCTTGCGGTACCAGCCGCCCATCTGGGCGCCGGTATTGCCCATCGGGAAGCTGGTGAAGCCGTAGCCCGCATAGAACTCGCGCATCAGCTTCAGGCCATTGCCGTCGTATTGCCAGGCGGTCATCTGACGGCTGTTCAGGCCGAACGGAATGGCGCAGCCCAGCGCGAAGGCGTCGTTCTTGCCGAAGTAGTAGTAGGGAGCGGTGTGACCCATCTCCACCGTGCCGTTCTGCACGGCATCCACCAGGCCGGGCATCGGCACCAGTTCGCCGGCGGCATGCACCGAGATCTCGAACTTGCCGCCGCTCATGTCCTTGACCTTGCGCGAGAACGTTTCGGCAGCACCGTAGATGGTGTCGAGCGACTTGGGGAAGCCCGAGGTCAGGCGCCAGCGGAGGTTGGCCTGCGCATGCACCACAGCCGGCGCGGCGCCTGCGGCCAGCACACCGGCGATACCGGTCTGGCGAATGAACGAGCGACGTTCCATGAAGGATCTCCTAGAGAGTGAAGCCGTGGGATACGGCAAACGCGCCGCATTCTAGAAGTGCGCCTCTTAGGGTCTTCCCGGTGTTTACCCGTGCGCCGATCGAGAGCCCACAAGTGGTGCGCAGAAGCTCAACTTCCGGCGATCTTCATGCGATCGATGAGCACGGAGCCGGTGGTCTTGGTGCCCATGGTGTAGGCATCGGCACCGACGGCCACGATGCCCTTGAACATGTCCGCAGATTGCCTGCGATGGTGATCTCGTGCACCGGGTAGGCGATCTGCCCGCTCTCGACCCAGAAACCCGCCGCGCCGCGCGAATAGTCGCCAGTGACGTAGTTGACGCCCTGCCCCATCAGTTCGATGACGAACAGGCCGCGGTGCAGCTTGCGCAGCATCTGCTCGAGCGACGTCACCCGGCCGGGTGAGCCGGCTGGTGAGCGTGAGGTTCTGCGAGCCACCGGCGTGACCGGTGGTGCGCATGCCGAGCTTGCGCGCCGAGTAGCTCGACAGGAAGTAGCCCTGCAGCACGCCTTCGCGCACCACGTCGCGTGCCCGGGTGACCACGCCTTCGTCGTCGAAAGGGGCGCTGCCCTTGCCGCGGCGCAAGTGCGGGTCTTCATGGATGTCGACATGCGGCGCCATCACGGGCTTGCCCAGGCTGTCGAGGAGGAAGCTCGACTTGCGGTAGAGCGAGCCGCCGCTGGTGGCCTGCACCAGCGCGCCCAGCAGAGCCGGCGGCGAGGTGGACTCGAACAGCACCGGCACCTCGACCGTGGCGATCTTGCGCGACTTCAGGCGCGACAGTGCGCGCTCGGCCGCGTAGCGCCCGACGGCCTCGGGCGCCGCGAGTTCATCCGGGCAGCGCATGGACGAGTACCAGGCGTCGCGCTGCATGTCGTCGCCGCGCTTGGCGGGCAACGAGGCGATCGGCGCCACCGACAGCGAATGCCGCGAACTGGCATAACCTCCGCGGAAGCCGCGGCTGTTGCCGGCGAAGAAGTGCGACTGCTGCGCCGACACGCCAGCACCTTCGGAGTTGGTGATGCGCGCGGTCGGTCTCCAAGGCGGCCGCTTCGCAGCGACGCGCGAGTTCGAAAGCCTCCTCGGCGTCGATGGCCCAGGGATGGAAGAGGTCGAGGTCGCGCGTGGCGGCCTCGCCAATGGCCAGGTCGTCGGCCTCGGGCAATCCGGCGGCCGGGTCTTCGGCGGTGAACCGCGCAATGTCGTGCGCCGCCCGCACCGTCTGTTCGAGCGCGGCGCGCGAGAAGTCGGACGTGCTGGCATTGCCGCGACGTTGGCCGACATAGACGGTCACGCCCAGCGACTTGTCGCGGTTGCGCTCGACGTTCTCGATCTCGCCCTTGCGCACCGAGACCGACAGGCCGACGCCTTCGGACACCTCGACCGCCGCCTCGCTGGCGCCGATGCTTGCGCGCGAAGCGCGAGTGCGTCTTCGACCAGCTGCTGGAACTGCTCGCGCTGGTAGGCAAAGCCCTGGGATGGGCGTGGTTTGGGCATGGGGTCGATGCAGGTGGTCAAGGCCTGAGTGTGGTGCAGTCGGCTGCCACGGTTCACTGCAAGCGCGCGCGGCTATGATACCGAGCGCCCTTCTGTTCCAGCGCCCAACGTGACCACTGCTTCTACATCGCCCGATGACCTCGGATCCGTCCCGCGCGACTTGACCGACGTGACGAGCGGCCGAGCAAGACCCAGCTGCAAGAAGGCATCGCACGAGCTGCAGGAACTCGGCGAGGCGCTGGTCGCGCTGCCCGACGGACCGTGCTGGACGCCTGCCGACTGCCCGAGACGCTGCTCGATGCCGTGCGCGAGTACAAGCGCACCCGCACCCACGAAGGCAAGCGCCGCCAGATGCAGTACATCGGCAAGCTGATGCGCGCGCGCCGACATCGAGCCGATCCGCCAGGCCGTGACCGATATGCAGCTCGGCCGGGCCAAGGACTCGCTGGCGCTGCACGAGGCCGAACGCTGGCGCGCCGAACTGATCGCCAGCGACGACGCCTGACGCGCTGGACTGGCGAGCACATCCGGACGCGCGACGCTGCAGCAACTGCGCAGCCTGATCCGCAACGCGCGCAAGGATGCCGCGCTGGTGCCCGAGCAAGCGCAGCGGCCGCGCTTTCCGCGAGCTGTTCCAGTTCATCAAGCGTGCACGTGCCGCGATGAGTGACCCCATGACGAACTTGGACCCGTGCTCGCATCGGCCTGGTGTCGATCAGCGACCGCGCCTCGGCGGCGTCTACCAGGACCAGGGCATCCCGGCGCTTCAGGCCTGGCTGCGGCCGCGCGCTGCGCAACCCGATCACCTGGGACGACCCGCCTGATCCCCGACGACGAGGCCGAGGCATCAGCCGCCGCGTTGCGAGACGCTGGTCGACGCGCGCCCACTGCGACCTGGTGCTGACCACCGGCGGCACCGGCCCGGCGCTGCGCGACGTGACGCCCGAGGCCACGCTGGCGGTGGCCGACAAGGTGATGCCAGGCTTCGGCGAGCAGATGCGCCAGATCAGCCTGAGCTTCGTCGCCACGGCGATCCTCTCGCGCCAGGTCGCGGTGATCCGCGAACAAGACGCTGATCATCAACCTGCCCGGCCAGCCCAAGGCGATTGCCGAGACGCTGGAAGGCCTGCCGGAGGCGCAGCCCGCCGGTGCACGGGCATCTTTGCCGCCGTGCCCTACTGCATCGACCTGATCGGCGGCCCGTACCTCGAAACCGACGAGGCGGTCTGCAAGGCCTTCCGGCCCAAGTCCGCGATCTGCGCCCGCCTGCGGCATGACATGACGCACTTCTTCCCTCCGCGTTCGCATGTGATGTTGCTGGCGAGCTGTTATTCAGCGTCCTTGCTGCTGGCGGCCTGCCAGACTGGCAGCGACCGCCGGCGGAGCCTGTGGTCGACGTACACCGTGACGCACGGGCGACACGCTGATCGGCGCTGTCGGAGCGCGTGTTCGCCTCATCCGAGGCCTGGCATGAAATCGCGACGGCTGAATCGGCTGCACAACCCAACCGCATGGTGCCCGGCCAGGTGCTGCGGGTGCCCGCCGCGGCTGATGCGCTGCAGACCTATGCCGACGCACGCTCGTCAGCTCCAACGGCGACGTGCGCGTCGACGGGCGGCCGCGGCCGCCGCGCGCGGCCATCAGCCGAAGGCCAGTCGTTGAGACCGGGCCAGACGGCTCGGCCGTGATCGAACTGGCCGATGGATCGCGCGTGCGCCTGCCGCCGTCGAGCCTGGCCGAGGTCGATGCCGCCAGCCGCGCACCACGGCGACGCCGGCGGCCGATAGCGCGCCGCGGCCGGCCGGCGTCCACCGGGCTGTTCTCGGGCGCGTTGCGTCTGCTGCGCGGCTCGGTCGAGGTGTTCGCCACCAAGGTGCTGCGTGCCACAGCCGCTCGAGGTGACGACGCCGACCGCGGTGGTCGGTGTGCGCGGCACGCAGTACCGCGTCAGCTTCGAGGAGGCCGCCAACCGCAGCACGCGCAGCGAAGTGCTCGATGGCCAGGTGCGCGTCGACGCCGCGGCCGCCGCCGGCAGCGTCGGCAGCCGACCTGGCGGCCGGCTTCGGCGTTTGGCGATCGACAGCCGCGGCACGCCGTCGGTCCGACTGAAGCTGCTGCCGCGCCCGACCTGTCGGCCATGCCGGAACGTTTCGATCGTCCGCTCGTGCGCTTTGCAGCGTGCCCGGGCGAGACACAAGCGCTGCGCGTGCAGGTGGCCGCCGATGCTCGCTTCGACCAGATCGTGAGCGACCAGCGTGTGGAGCCGGGCAGCGAAATCCGCGTCGCTCGGCCTGGCCGACGGCAGCTGGTACTTGCGCGCGCGGCGCGTCGAGCGGCAGGGCCTCGAGGGCTTGGACACAGGCGCTGCGTTCGTGCTGAAGGCGCGGCCTGAGCCGCCGGCGCCGACCCACGCCCCGGCGCGGCGCCAAACAGACCATCGGCCGCGGTCGAGTTCGCCTGGTGCCCGGAACGTCGAAGCGACGCAGCGCTCGTCTGCAGGTGGCCAGCGATGCGGACTTCGAGACAGCTGGTGCTCGAGCGGAACGCACTGACCGACACGGCGATACGGCTCGACCTGCGCCACCAGGCACCTATTTCTGGCGCCTGGCGAGCATCCGGCCCGACGGCGACCATGGGCCCCTTCGGCGACCGCAGCGTTTCGAACTGCGCGCCCTACCCGAGCCGCCGCAGGGCGGGCTGGCCGACGATGGCAAGTCGATGACGTTCAGCTGGAGCGGCCGTGCCGAGGACCGGCAGCAAGTAGAACTGGCGCGCGATCCGGCGTTCAACGACATCGTCGCGCAGCGCCGAACTGAGAAGCCGCGAGTGGACCTGCCGGCGCCCGTGCGCGGGCGGCAGTACTTCTTCCGCTACCGCAGCGTCGAGCCCGACGGCTTCGTCGAGCCCCTACAGCGCCACGCTCAAGATCGAGGTGCCGCAAGCGACTGGAGCTGCCTGTGGTTGCTGTTCCCGCTGCTGTTCGGGCTGTGAACCCGGCCGCCATGGACGGCCGCGACGACCGCGCTACTTCACGAGCTGGTTGAAACGCTCGGCGTCGAACTGCTCGGTGGTCTGCGCGTCCTGCGGCACGCAGTCGGCGCCGCGGCAGTTCGCGCGAGCGCGCCGACAGCTTCTCGATCGCCTGCCACAACATCGCGATCTGGTGCTCGTGGCCCGAGGCGTTGTCGATCAGGCCCTTCATCGCCTGCGCCACCGGGTCGTCGCCCTGCGTGATGCCGTAGGCCGAGAAGCCCATCTTGGCCGCCGCCGCTTCGCGCACCGCATCGGTCTCGGCGTGGATGATGCGCGCCGGGTTGCCCACCGCCGTGGCGCCAGGCGGCACCGGCTTGACGCACCACCGCGCTGGAGCCCACGCGCGCGCCGTCACCCACCGTGAAGCCGCCCAGCACCTGCGAATTGGCGCCGACGATCACGCCGCGGCCCAGCGTCGGGTGGCGCTTGGCGCCCTTGGCCAGCGAGGTGCCGCCCAGCGTCACGCCCTGGTAGATGGTGCAGTCGTCGCCGATCTCGGCGGTCTCGCCCACCACCACGCCCATGCCGTGGTCGATGAAGACGCGACGGCCGATCTTGGCGCCGGGGTGGATCTCGATGCCGGTCAGGAAGCGCGCCGAGGTGCGAGATGAAGCGGCCGAGCCAGTGCCAGCCGTGCGTCCAGCACCAGTGCGCACGCCGGTGCATCACCAGCGCATGCAGGCCCGGGTAGCAGGTGAGCACCTCCCAGGCCGAGCGCGCCGCGGGGTCGCGCTCCAGGATGCAGGCGATGTCTTCTCGCAGGCGCTGGAACATGGTGGGCTCTCGCAGGGTCCGACGCAGTGTAGCCGCGGGGTGGAAGGCGTGCAGCGCCGCCCGTCTGACGGGCGGCTCCGCTGGGCCTCGGCTTGGCGACGGCACGTGCCATGCCGCGCAGGATGTGCACCTCTTCGCGCGTCAGCTGGGCGCGGTTGAGCAGCTGGTTCAGGCGCGGCATCAGCTTCTTCGGCGCCGCCGGGTCGAGGAAGCCGATCTCCACCAGCGCTGCGCTGCCAGTGCGCGAGCAGGCCTTGCACCGCGCCCGCGTCGGCCCGCTGTGGCTCGGCGGCCGCGCGGCGCGACGGCGAAGCCGCCCAGCGCCTGGCGCCAGTCGTAGGCGATCAGCTGCACCGCCTGGGCGAGGTTCAGCGAGCCGTAGCCGGGGTGCGTGGGGATGCTCAGGCAGGCGTGGCAGCGGTAGACGTCCTCGTTGCTCATGCCGATAGCGCTCGGAGCCGAACACGAAGGCCACGCGATGCGCGCTGCGCGGCCAGCGTGGCGAACAGCTCGCGCGGCGCGAAGCGTCGGCGGGCCGAAGTCGCGCGGCGTCATCGCGGTGGCGCAGGCGTAGGTGATGCCGTCCAGCGCCTCGGCCAGCGTGGCCACGATGCGGGCGCGCGTCCAGCACGTCGGTGCGCGCCGCTGGCCAGGGCGATGGCCTCGGCCTCGCGCTCAGCACGTCGGGCAGACGCGGCGCCACCAGCACCAGGTCGCGAAAAGCCCATCACCTTCATCGCGCGCGCGGCGGCGCCCACATTGCCGGCGTGGCTGGTGCCCAGCAGGATGAAGCGCGTCGGGTCGGGGGTGGACATCGGCGGGCCGCGGCTAAAATCGCGATTATCCGCAGCGGCCGCAGCGCCGCATCGCCGCCGCAGCCGCTCTTTCCTCCCCGCCAGCCCGCTTCCCGTCACCGTCCCGCAGGTCGCCCCATGTCGCAAGCGCTCCACCCCATGCTCAACATCGCCATCAAGGCGGCCCGCAGCGCGGGGGCGATCATCAACCGGGCGTCGCTCGACCTGGACCTGCTCAAGGTCAACACCAAGGGCGCCGAACGACTTCGTCACCGAGGTCGACCAGGCGGCCGAGCAGGCCATCATCGAAACGCTGCTCACCGCCTACCCCGGCCACGGCATCCTGGCCGAGGAATCGGGCCGCACGCACGGCGCGAAGGACAGCGACTACGTCTGGATCATCGACCCGCTGGACGGCACCACCAACTTCATCCACGGCTTCCCGGTCTACGCGGTGTCGATCGCGCTGGCGTACCGCGGCCAGGTGCAGCAGGCCGTGGTGTACGACCCGACGCGCAACGACCTGTTCTACGCCTCGCAAGGGCCGCGGCGCCTTCCTGAACGACAAGCGCCTGCGCGTCTCCAAGCGCACCCGCCTGGCCGACGCGCTGATCGGCACCGGCTTCCCGTTCCGCAAGGGCGACAACTTCAAGCGCTACGTGAAGATGTTCGAGGCGGTGATGCAGAACTGCGCCGGCCTGCGCCGCCCCGGCGCCGCCGCGCTCGACCTGTGCTACGTGGCCGCCGGCTACTACGACGGCTTCTTCGAGACCGGCCTGAGCCCCTGGGACGTGGCCGCCGGCTCGCTGATGATCACCGAGGCCGGCGGCCTGATCGGCAACTTCACCGGCGAGGCCGACTTCCTGTACCAGCGCGAGGTGGTGGCCGGCAACCCGAAGGTCTACGGCCAGCTGGTGCAGATGCTGGCGCCCTACACGCGCGTGATCGACCAGACGACGCCGTCTGATGCGGCCGGAAGCACCGGCCGCCGCCGGCCGAGCGCACGGCCGTCACGCCGGAGGCAGGCCGCTGGCCGCCAGCCGCGAACCCGGCCGCAGCAGCGCCACGGAAGAAGGCCGCGGTGCGCATCCGCAAGGCCGACGTCGGCCGCGCGGCGACGACGCCGCCGCTCTGACCACGGCCACGAGCCTTCTCGTGCACGCGCGACCGCGCCCGACCGCTGCCGACCTGGGCGGCCACACGCCCATGATGCAGCAGTACCTGCGCATCAAGGCCGAGTTCCCCGACACGCTCGTGTTCTACCGCATGGGCGACTTCTACGAGCTGTTCTTCGACGACGCGCGCAAGGCCAACCGCCTGCTCGACATCACGCTCACCGCGCGCGGCCAGAGCGCCGGCGAGCCGGTGGTGATGGCCGGCGTGCCGGTGCACTCGGTCGAGAGCTACCTCGCCAAGCTCATCAGGCTCGGCGAGGCCGTGGCGCATCTGCGAACAGGTGGGTGACGTCGCCACCGCCAAGGGGCCGGTCGAGCGCAAGGTGGTGCGCGTGGTCACCCCGGGCACCGTGACCGACACCGAACTGCTGGCCGACAAGAGCGACTCGGTGCTGCTGGCCGTGGCCCGCCAGGGCGCGGCGCTACGGCCTGGCCTGGCTGGCGCTGACGCAGCGGCGAAGCTCGGCCTGACCGAATGCAGCGAGCGCGAACTCGGCAGCCTGGCTGGCGCGCCTCGCGCCGGCCGAGGTGCTGGTCGACCGCGATCTCGCCAGCGCTTCGCTGCAGCAGGCCCGCGTGCCCGTCACGCATCGCCCGGCCTGGCAATTCGACGCCGCACTGGGCGCGCGCAAGCTCTGTGCGAGCAGCTGCAGGTGGCCGAGCCTGGCCGGCTTCAATGCCGCAGGATCTGCGCGCGGCCCAGGCCGCCGCCGCGGCCCTGCTGAGCTACGCCGAGCACACCAGCGGGCGCGCCCGACGGCAGGGTCAGCCGCTGCGCACGTGCGCACGCTGGCCGTGCAGCGTCGCCAGCGAACTGCTGGAGCTGCCGCCCACCACGCACCGCAACCTCGAACTGACGCAGACGCTGCGCGGCGAAGACGCGCCCACCCTGCTGTCGCTGCTCGACACCTGCCGCACCGGCATGGGCAGCCGCGCCTTGCGCCAGTGGCTGACGCAGCCGCTGCGCGAACGCCACGTGGCCCACGAGCGGCACGATGCGATCGAGGCGCCTGCAGCAGGCCGGCATCGATGGCGCTGCGCGAAGCGCTGCGCGGCGTCAGCGACGTCGAGCGCACCACCGCGCGCATCGCGCTGCGCCAGGTGCGCCCGCGCGAGCTGGCCGGGCTGCGCGCGACGCTCGCAGTCGCTGCCGGCGCTGCGCGCTGGGTGCCGCACGGCGCCTCGCGTCTTGCTCGACATGCTGCCGAGGCGCTGCAGCCCGCCGCCCGAGATCGCCGAGCTGCTGGTGGCAGCCATCAGCCGACGAGCCCGCCGTGCTGCTGCGCGACGGCGGCGTGATCGCGCCCGGCTTCGACGCCGCGCTCGACGAACTGCGCGGCATCGGCGCCAACTGCGACGCCTTCCTGCTCGACCTCGAAGCCCGCGAACGCGCGCGCACCGGCATCGCCAACCTGCGCGTGCAGTTCAACAAGGTGCACGGCTTCTACATCGAGGTCACGCAGCGGCCGGGCTGGACAAGGTGCCGGCCGACTACCAGCGCCGCCAGACGCTGAAGAACGCCGAGCGCTTCATCACGCCCGAGCTCAAGACCTTCGAGGACAAGGCGCTGTCGGCGCAGGACCGCGCCCTCGCCCGCGAGAAGCTGCTCTACGACCAGCTGCTCGACCAGCTGCAGGCGCACCTCGACGCCCTTGACCGCGCTGGCGCGCGCGCTGGCGGCGCTCGACGCGCTGGCCGCGCTGGCCGAACGCGCCAGCACGCTGGACTGGTGCCGCCCGAGCTTCGTGCGCGAGCCCTGCATCGACATCGAACGGCGGCCGCCACCCGGTGGTGGAGGCGCGGCTGGCCGAGACCGCGCGGCGGCCGCTTCATGCCCAACGACTGCCGGCTCGACGCGAGCCGGCGCATGCTGGTGATCACCGGCCCGAACATGGGCGGCAAGAGCACGTTCATGCGCCAGGTGGCGCTGATCGTGCTGCTCGCCGCCATGGGCTCGTTCGTGCCGGCCACGCGCCTGCCGGCTCGGGCCGATCGACGCCATCCACACCCGCATCGGCGCGGCCGACGACCTGGCCAACGCGCAGTCGACCTTCATGCTCGAGATGACCGAGGCTGCGGCCATCGTGCACGGCGCCACCGAGCATTCGCTGGTGCTGATGGACGAGATCGGCCGCGGCACCTCCACCTTCGACGGCCTGGCGCTGGCCGGCGCCATCGCCACCCACCTGCACGATCGCAACCGCGCCTTCACGCTGTTCGCCACGCACTACTTCGAACTCACCGATTTCCCGCGCCAGCATGAGCGCGCGCTGAACGTGCACGTGGCGGCGGCCGAGAGCGCCGGGCGGCGACGACATCGTGTTCCTGCACGACATCCAGCCCGGCCCGGCCAGCCGCAGCTACGGCGTGCAGGTGGCGCGGCTGGCCGGCATGCCGGCCGCCGTGATCCGCCAGGCGCGCGGCGCGCTCGAGGCGCTCGAAGCGCAGCAGCAGGCCGGCGCGACGCAGATCGACCTGTTCGCGCGCGCCACCGGCCGCCGCCGCTCCGGAGCGCAGTGCCGTCGAAGACGCGCTCGATGCCATCGAGCCCGACCAGCTTTCTCCGCGGGAAGCGCTCGAGGCGCTGTACCGGCTCAAGACACTGCAAGACAAGCCCTGCAAGGAAAGACACCATGACCTACTGCGTGGGCATCAAGCTCGATGCCGGCCTCGTGTTCCTGTCCGACTCGCGCACCAACGCGGGCCTCGACCAGATCAGCACCTTCCGCAAGATGATCGTCTACGAGAAGCCGGACGACCGCTTCATGGTGATGCTGTCGGCAGGCAACCTGTCGATCAGCCAGTCGGTGCGCGAGATCCTGCAGGTCGAGAAGATCGACAACGGCGATGCGCCGCCGATCACCATCTGGAACGCCACCAGCATGTTCGACGCGGTGCGCGTGCTCGGCAGTGCGGTGCGGCGCGTGTACGATCAGGACGGGCCCGTCGCTGAAGGCCTCGGGCGTCGACTTCAACGCCTCGATGATCTTCGGCGGCCAGATCAAGGGCGAGGCGATGCGCCTCTTCCTCGTCTACTCGGCCGGCAACTTCATCGAGGCCACGCGCGAGACCTGCTACTTCCAGATCGGCGAGAGCAAGTACGGCAAGCCGGTGCTCGACCGCATGATCACGCCGGCCACGCCGCTGGACGAAGCGGCCAAGTGCGCACTGGTCTCGATGGACTCGACGCTGAAGTCCAACCTGTCGGTCGGCCTGCCGCTCGACCTGCTGGTGTACGAAGCGCATCGACTGCAGACCGACAAGATCGTCTGCATCGACGAACACAACCCGTACTTCCACATGATCCGCAGCAGCTGGGGGCAGAAGCTGCGCCAGGTGTTCGAGTCGATCGACGACCCGCACTGGGGCGGCGTGACAGTGCGCATCCGCATGTGCGTGCCATCGGCGCGCTTCGAGCCGATGCGCAAGATCACCCATCCGGGCGAGAAGATCGTCTGAGCGTGGTGGCACCGCCCACCATCGTTTTCTCGCATGCCAACGGCTTTCCCGCGGGCACCTACCGGCTGTTGTTCGAGACCTGGCGGGCCGCAGGATTCCGCGTGGTGGCGGTGGATCGAATCGGTCACGACCCATTGTTCCCGGTCACGAGCAACTGGCCGAAGCTGCGCGATCACCTGATCCAGTTCATCGAGCGGGAGGTTGAAGGTCCGGCCACCCTGGTCGGTCACTCGCTGGGTGGCTCGCTCAGCGTGCTGGTGGCCAGCCGCCGGCCCGACCTCGTCAACGCGCTGGTGCTGCTGGATGCACCTGTGCTGCGCGGCTGGCGGGCGCACAGCCTGCAGGTGATGAAGACCACCGGCCTGCTGGAGCGTGTTTCACCCGGACGCATCTCTCGACGCCGCCGGCAGGAGTGGCCCGATCGGGAGGCCGTCCTGACGCACTTTGCAGCCAAGACCGCCTTCGCACGCTGGGATCCGCGGGTGCTGGCGGACTACATCGCCAGTGGCTTCGACGACGTCGACGGCAAGGTGGTGCTCGGCTTTCGGCGCGAGGTCGAGACCCGCATCTACAACACGCTGCCGCATCACTTCGGCACCGTGTTGCGACGCCATCCCTTGCGCTGTCCGGTCGCCTTCCTCGCCGGCACCCAGTCGGTCGAACTGCGGCAGGGCGGCGTGGCCTCGGTGCGCGCGCTGGTCGGCGAACACTTTGAGTGGATGGAGGGCAGCCATCTCTTCCCGATGGAACACCCTGATGCGACCGCCGCCGCCGTGCTGCGATGGATCGAGCAGCTGCGGAAACCGGCCGCCACCCCATCGATATAATCGCGCTTTACCACCACGGCATACGCGACGAGCGAGTGCCGATTGCAATGACCAAGTACGTCTTTGTCACCGGCGGTGTGGTGTCCTCGCTGGGCAAGGGCATCGCTTCGGCATCTCTCGCGGCCATTCTCGAGTCGCGCGGCCTCAAGGTCACCCTCATCAAGCTCGACCCTTACCTCAACGTGGATCCGGGCACGATGTCGCCCTTCCAGCACGGTGAGGTCTTCGTCACCGACGACGGTGCGGAAACCGACCTCGATCTGGGCCACTACGAGCGCTTCATCAGCACCCGCATGAAGCGCAGCAACAACTTCACCACCGGCCAGATCTACAAGAGCGTGCTCGAGAAGGAGCGCCGCGGCGACTACCTCGGCAAGACGGTGCAGGTGATTCCGCACGTCACGAACGAGATCCAGGCCTTCGTGAAGCGCGGCGCCGCCGACGTGGACGTGGCCATCGTCGAGATCGGTGGCACGGTGGGCGACATCGAGTCCCTGCCCTTCCTCGAAGCCGTTCGCCAGATGGCGCTGCGGGCCGGCCCGAACAACGCGGCCTTCGTGCACCTCACCTACGTGCCCTACATCGCCGCCGCCGGCGAGCTCAAGACCAAGCCCACGCAGCACACCGTGCAGAAGATGCGCGAGATCGGCATCCAGCCCGATGCCTTGCTGTGCCGCGCCGATCGCGCCGTGCCCGAGGACGAACGCGAGAAGATCTCGCTGTTCACCAACGTGGCACTGTCTGGCGTGATCTCCATGTGGGACGTGGACACGATCTACAAAGTGCCGCGCATGCTGCACGAGCAGGGCCTGGACGAGCTGATCTGCATGAAGCTGCAGCTCCTCACCCGCCCGGCCGATCTCAAGCGCTGGGACCACCTGGTCGATGAGGTGGAGCACCCGCAGGCGCAGGTCACGATCGCGATGTGCGGCAAGTACACCGACCTGTCGGACTCCTACAAGTCGCTCAATGAGGCCCTGCGGCACGCCGGCATCCACAACCATGCGCGCGTGAGCATCGAGTACGTCGACTCGGAGACGCTCACGCCCGCCAACGTCGGGCAGCTCGGCCGATTCGACGCCGTGCTCGTTCCCGGTGGCTTCGGCAAACGCGGGGTGGAGGGCAAGATCCTGGCCGCACAGTACGCCCGGGAGCATCGCGTCCCCTACCTCGGCATCTGCCTGGGCATGCAGGTGGCCACCATCGAGTTCGCGCGCCACAAGGCCGGGCTGGCCCAGGCCAACAGCACCGAGTTCGATACCGCCACACCGCACCCGGTGATCGCGCTCATCGAAGAGTGGCAGAACGCCGATGGGTCCATCCAGACCCGCAGCGCACAGTCCGACCTGGGCGGCACGATGCGCCTGGGCGCCCAGAGCTCCGACGTGAAGCCTGGCACGCTGGCCCATGAGATCTACGGCGATGTGGTCACCGAGCGCCACCGCCACCGCTACGAGGCCAACGTCAAGTACCTCGACCAGCTCAGCGACGCCGGTCTGGTGATCTCGGCGCTCACCCAACGCGAGAAGCTGACCGAGATCGTCGAGCTGCCGCGCAGCGTGCACCCCTGGTTCATCGGGGTGCAGTTCCACCCCGAGTTCAAGTCGACGCCCTGGGGCGGCCACCCGCTGTTCATCTCCTTCGTCAAGGCGGCGCTGAAGCACCAGGCCGAGCGCACCGAAAAGGCCGTCGCATGAAGCTGTGCGGATTCGATGTCGGCCTCGATCAGCCCTTCTTCCTGATCGCCGGTCCCTGCGTGGTCGAGTCCGAACAGCTGCAGATGGACGTGGCGGGCCGGCTCAAGGAAATCACCTCGGCGCTGGGCATCCCCTTCATCTTCAAGAGCAGCTACGACAAGGCCAACCGCTCCAGCGGTACCTCGTTCCGCGGTCCCGGCATGGACAAGGGGCTGGAGATCCTGGCCAAGGTGCGCCGCGAACTCGGCGTGCCGGTGCTCACCGACGTGCACAGCGAGAACGAGATTGCCGCCGTGGCAGCGGTGGTCGACGTGCTGCAGACGCCCGCCTTCCTGTGCCGCCAGACCGATTTCATCCGTGCGGTGGCGCAATGCGGCAAGCCGGTGAACATCAAGAAGGGGCAGTTCCTGGCGCCGCACGATATGAAGAACGTCATCGACAAGGCCCGAGCCGCAGCGCGCGACAAGGGCCTGAGCGAAGACCGCTTCATGGCCTGCGAGCGCGGCGCGAGCTTCGGCTACAACAACCTGGTGTCCGACATGCGCTCGCTGGCGATCATGCGCGAGACCGGCGCGCCCGTGGTGTTCGATGCAACGCACTCGGTGCAGCTGCCCGGCGGTCAGGGCACCAGTTCCGGCGGCCAGCGCGAGTTCGTGCCGGTGCTGTCACGCGCTGCCATCGGCGTCGGTGTCGCCGGCCTGTTCATGGAGACCCACCCGGATCCGGCCAACGCCATGAGCGACGGACCCAATGCGGTGCCGCTGCGACACATGAAGGCGCTGCTCGAGCAACTGCTGGCCATTGATCGGGTGGTGAAGGCGCAGCCCCTGCTCGAGAACGATTTTGGCTGTTGAGGTAACCCTGACTTGCCAACAGCCGTTCGGCGGGAAGCGGTGCATCCCCCGGACGCCGACACCGGCCCGGTGAACCAGGCTTACCGGATCGATCCGTGATCAGGCGCCTGAATCCGCTGACCAGCCGACTCCGGGGCCGTCTGGGCCTGCCCAACAGCTATCGCGACTTCTGTTCACGGTCTTGGACCTTGAGCCCGGCGACACAGACCAAGGTGCCGGCCGCGATCTTCGAGCCGGAAGACCTGGTGCGTGTCACAGGCCTGTTTCCGAACGAGACGCGCACCTCTCAGTTCTCGCGGCTTGAGGCGGGCATTCGGCAACACAGTGCCACGCAGGCCTATGAGCTGCACGATGCCGTTCTGTCGGCGGGTCACCTGTTCACAGCGAAGATGGCACTGCGCCTGGCCGATCGATCGATGCCCTACTGGGCGTCCCGCTGCGACCGGCATTTTCCGGACGCTGCCCTGGCCTCCTCGCACTACGGCTTGCGCTACTTCGGCCACTGGATGTTCGACGATCTGCCGCTGGCACTGGCCGCTCAGACGCTGGCGCCAGCGATCTCCCTTCTCACGAAACCGAGCGCCCACCAGCAGGGCTACCTGCAGTTGATGGAACTCGATCTCGAGACCCTGAGCGATGCCGTGTTCGACCGCATCGTCGTGATCGACGACACCGGACAGAACGACCTCAAGCGCACGCGCTATGAAACGCTGCGCTCGCGTGCCCGAGCTGCCCTGGCACCGAACCCGCACCGGGGCGTGATGCTGTTGCGAGGAACCACGGGTGAGCGCCGCGTCCTGACGAATGAACTCTCGGTGGCAGAAGCCCTGCGGCCCCGTGGCTTTGCGATCCTCGACCCCATGCAGCTCACGGCCCGTGAGCTGGCACAGGCATGCCTGGATGCAGATTTCGTGGTTGGCGTCGAAGGCAGTCAACAGGCCCACGGCGCACTGCTGATGTCCCCCCGAGGCTGCCTGATCGAACTCCAGCCTCCGACGAGGTTCAATGTTCTCTACAAGGCCATGTGCGACTGCATCGGCATGCGCTACGCCCTGGTGGTGGGTCATCCCGACGGCGCCGACTTCTCCATCGACATCTCCGCCCTCCACCGGCTCCTGGATCGCCTGGAAGGCTCCGAGAACGGACACGCCTTGTGACAGGATCTGGTCGAGATCCAGGGGTCCGGCCTGAGAGACAATGTCGGGCTGAGAGCCGACGGCCACAGCCCGGCCCACCGAACTTCATTCAGTCAGAGGAAGAAAAATGAGCGCAATCGTTGACATCGTCGGCCGGGAAATTCTCGACAGCCGCGGCAATCCCACCGTCGAGTGCGACGTGCTGCTGGAGTCCGGGACCATGGGCCGGGCGGCGGTGCCGTCGGGTGCATCCACCGGCTCGCGCGAGGCCATCGAATTGCGTGACGGCGACAAGTCGCGCTACCTCGGCAAGGGCGTGCTCAAGGCCGTCGAGCACATCAACACCGAGATCAGCGAGGCCGTGCTGGGTCTGGATGCTTCGGAGCAGGCGTTCCTCGATCGCACGCTGATCGACCTGGACGGCACGGACAACAAGAGCCGTCTCGGCGCCAATGCCACGCTGGCGGTCAGCATGGCGGTGGCACGGGCCGCGGCCGAAGAATCCGGCCTGCCGCTCTACCGCTACTTTGGTGGCTCGGGCGGCATGCAGATGCCGGTGCCGATGATGAACGTGATCAACGGCGGCGCCCACGCCAACAACAACCTCGACCTTCAGGAGCTGATGATCATTCCCGTGGGCGCCCCGACCTTTCGCGAGGCGGTGCGTTACGGCGCGGAGGTGTTCCATGCCCTCAAGAAGATCATCGATGGCAAAGGCATGACCACCGCCGTCGGCGACGAAGGTGGCTTTGCCCCCAACGTGGCCAGCCACGAAGCGGCCATCCAGCTCATCCTCGAGGCCATCGACAAAGCCGGCTACACCGCAGGCACGCAAGTGGCCATCGGACTGGACTGCGCGGCCAGCGAGTTCTACAAGGACGGGCAGTACGTGCTGGAGGGCGAAGGTGGCCTCAAGCTGAGCGCCGCGGCCTGGACCGACATGCTGGCCACCTGGGTCGACAAGTACCCCATCATCAGCATCGAAGACGGCATGCACGAAGGCGATTGGGACGGCTGGAAGCACCTCAACACGACGCTCGGCAAGAAGGTGCAGCTGGTCGGTGACGACCTGTTCGTGACCAACACCAAGATCCTCAAGGAAGGCATCGAGAAGGGCGTCGCCAACTCGATCCTGATCAAGATCAACCAGATCGGCACCCTGACCGAAACCTTCGCGGCCATCGAGATGGCCAAGCGCGCCGGCTGGACGGCGGTGATCTCGCACCGTTCGGGCGAGACCGAAGACTCCACCATCGCCGACATTGCCGTGGGCACGAACGCCGGCCAGATCAAGACCGGCTCGATGTCGCGCTCCGACCGCATCGCCAAGTACAACCAGCTGCTGCGCATCGAAGAAGACCTCGGCGATGTGGCGGTTTACCCGGGCCGCTCGGCCTTCTACAACCTGCGTTGAGCCAGGACATGAGGGCAAGACCTTCGTCTTGACGATGGCGCGGCGAACGACCGGCGCGCCTCGTGCCGGTACGGCATCAAGGGTTGAGGCTGCGCGCGATGCGTCTCGTCACGCTCGCCCTTGCGGTGCTGCTGCTGCTGGTGCATGCCGAACTGTGGCTCGGCAAGGCCGGCGTCCCGCGCGTGGTGGAGCTGTCTTCCAAGCTCGACCAGCAAAAGGCCGCCAACGAGGCAGCGCATGCACGCAATGAGCAGCTTGTGGCCGAGGTCCGCGACCTCAAGGAAGGCCTGGAGATGGTCGAGGAGAAGGCGCGCTTCGAGCTCGGCATGATCCGGCCGGACGAGATCTTCGTGCAAGTGTCGGCGCCCAAGCGCTGAGCAACGAGCGCATCGCCATGGACGCGCTGCTGCAGGCGCTGCAGCCCCTGTTCGTCGTCTGGTTCTCCCTCTGGGGCGCTCCGGTCACGCGGCTCGAGGGCGTGGCCTTCGTGCTCGCGCTCGCGATGGTGGTGCTCAACATCCGCGTCAATCCGCTCGCCTGGCCCCTGGCCATCGCGAGCTCGCTGATGTACTTCGCGCTCTTCTGGAACAGCAAGCTGTACGGCGATGCCAGCCTGCAGATCGTGTTTGCGCTCGTGGCGTTGTGGGGTTGGTGGCAATGGCTACGCGGCGTCGAGGACAGCGGCGCCTCGCTGCAAGTCCGCCATCTCAGCACGCGTGGGCGCATGTTCGCGATGCTGGCCGTGGCTGTGACGTGGCCGGCGATCGGCAGCTTCCTGGCCCACCAGACCGACACCGACGTGCCGTGGTGGGACGCCTTTCCCACCGCCGCAAGTCTGGTCGGTCAATGGCTGCTGGGGCGAAAGTACGTCGAGAACTGGCCCACCTGGGTGGTCGTCAACGTGGTCAGCGTGGCGCTGTTCGCCTACAAGGGGCTCTGGCTCACGGTGGTGCTCTACACCCTGTTCATCGCCTTGTCCGTGGTCGGGTGGCGCGCCTGGGCACGATTGGCGCAAGCGCGCCAGGGCGGCGGTGGATGATGGGCCGCGGATTCGTCATCGCCATCGTCGGCGCCGAGAGCACCGGCAAGACGCAGCTGGCGCGCTCCCTGGGGCAGGCATTGGCCCAGCCGGATCGTCGCGTTGCCGTGGTGCCTGAGTACCTCCGGGAGTTCTGCGACGCCCACGGTCGCACGCCCCGCGTCGACGAGCAGACCACGATCGCCCTCGAGCAGACGCGGCGCATCGACGCGGCTGCAACGTCCCACGATCTGGTGGTGGCCGACACGACCGCGCTGATGACGGCGGTGTACAGCGAGAAGGTCTTTGAAGATGCGTCGCTCTACGCGCAGGCATTGTCGGCGCACGCCCGCAGCCAACTGACGCTGCTGACCGCCCTCGACCTGCCGTGGCAGGCCGATGGCCTGCAGCGCGACGGGCCGCAGGTGCGCGAGCCGGTCGATCGGCTCGTGCGCTCCGCCCTGACACGGGCGCGTCTGGATTTCTGCGTCGTTTCCGGCACGGGGCCGACGCGCCTGGAGAACGCGCTGGCCAGCGTGCTGCGTGCACTGCAGCCGCCGCCCCGCGACTCTTCCCTGCGCTGGCAGTGGGTGTGTGAGCGCTGCGGAGATGCCGATTGCGAGCGCCACTGGCTCCCACGCGTCACACAGGAACCGGCGACGAAGTGAGACCTGCTTCACGACCCGGATCCCCGGAGACGGCGCTGCCGATCTCGTTGTCCGGACGCCGCCGGCACAATCCGAGGCTGCCGGCTGGACTGGCCCCGACCCTGCCGTGCAGAACAGCGGCGCGCCGATCCCTGGCGTGAGCGCGACCACTTTTCGAGCCTCTCTACCCATGCCGCTGGTCTGCCCTCAGTGCCACACCGAGAACAGCGAACAGCTTCGCGTTTGCATCGCGTGCGGGGCGACTCTGCCCCTGCCCGCCAAGCCCACTCCGCCAGCAGTCGATCATGGTCGCGACAGCGACACCTTCGACGCCCTCTACGCACCAACGCTCATGATGGGCGCAGCGCAAGGTGCGGGGGTCGACCCGGAAGGACAAACCCAGGCCTCTCCGCGCGCCCGTGCGCAGACCCATGCCCCACGCATGCGACGGCGGCGGCCCGTGCGACGCATGGTCGGCGTCGCCGCAAGCCTGGCCATCGTGGCTGGGGCCGCATGGTGGTGGGCTTCGCAACGGTCTGTGCCCGACGCCGCGGCATTGCCGGGCACCATTCCATCTGCAGCGCAGGCATCGGCGGCAGCCTCTGCATCGGGTCCTGGCGACGCAGCGGCCGCCCGAGTTCAGGGTGCTGCTGCTTCGGCCGCTGCGAGCGCTGCAGCGCCCTCTCAGCCCAGCAGCACACCGGCCAGTGCACCAGTGGCTCGGGTTGCACCGGTCACGCCCGTGGCATCAGCGCCGGTGGCACGCGCCCTCGGCGTTGTGCGCCCTTCCGCCAGCGGGACAACGCCCTCCACCCCGGTGGTGATCGAGCGAATCACCGCGTCCCGTCCAGCCCCTCGAACCATCCCTGCGGCGGCGAGCGCTTCCTTTGCGGCGGCGGGCAGCACCCAGGAGATGGACACCGCTGTCGGCACTGAGCCAACCTCCGCCTTGCCCGTGGCCATGGCGCCCAGCATGGCGCCAGCATCACGCCCCACGGCACAGCAGGTCTGCGCCAGCCGCCACTTCCTGCTGCGGCCGTTCTGCGAATCGAGTGAGTGCGGCAAAGCAGAACATGCGGACGAAGCGCACTGCAAGGCAATCAAGGACCAAACCTCACGTCGCCCCGAGCGGTAGCGATTCGCCGCACGCCGACGGCACGCTCCGCGCCCGTCAATTGACGCTGCTGGAGCCTGGCATCTGTTGGTCCACGGGCGTGAACAACTCGCCGACGTCGACCGGATCGAAGTGGTACTGCGTGCCACAGAAGTCGCAGGCGATCTCCACCCGACCTTGCTCCTGCACGATGCCGTCGATCTCCTCGCGCCCGAGGCTGCGCAGCATGTTGCCCACCCTCTCGCGCGAGCACGAGCAGGCGAAACGCGGTGCACTCTCACCGGCCTGCGGCGCAAAGCGCAGCAGCCTTTCCTCCCAGAAGAGCCGGCGCAGCATGGTGTCGACGTCGAGGTTCAGCAACTCTTCGCGGGTCAGCGTGGCAGCGAGATGCGCAATGCGCTTGAAGTCTTCGCTGCGGCCGATCTGGTCTTCGTTGCGATGGCCGGCCAGGTTGCCGGCACCCTCGACCGGCAGGCGCTGGATCAGCAGCCCCGCGGCCACCTCGTCGTCTGCAGCGAGCACCAACCGCGTGTCCAGCTGCTCGGACTGGAGCATGTAGTGCTCGAGCACCTCGCTGAGCTGCTGCAGCGGTTCTCGCCGGTCGCCATGCAGCGGCACGATGCCCTGGTAGGGCTGCTGGCCGGGGAAGCGGTCCTGCGGGTCGAGCGTGATGGCGCAGCGGCCCTGGCCATGCACGTTGAGCAGGGCCTCCAGTCGGGCGCCGGCCGCCACCTCGCCCGTCACCTTGGCGGTGACGCGGAAGGCGAGGTCCGGCTGCACTTCGGCCACCGCGAGCTTGACCGGCCCGTCCCCGTGCATCTGCAGCGACCAGCGCGCCGTTGAACTTGATGTTGGACTGCATCAGCACGCCGGCGGCGGCCATCTCGCCCAGGAGGGCGCGCACCGGCGGCGGGAAGGCGTCGTTGGCGGTCACGCCGGCGCAGCAGCTCCTGCCAGGCATCGGTCAGGCGCACGATCATGCCGCGCACCGGCAGGCCTTCGAACAGGAACTTGTGCAGTTCGCTCATGCCGATCCTCTTCGAGTCCCTCGCGGAACGTTCGGGCCTTCTCGACGTAGCGCAGCGGTCCGCTGCGCAGGCGCTCCAGCTGCTCCGGCGACACCTGCTTCACCACCTTGGCGGGCGAGCCCATGATCAGCGCTGCCCTCCGGGAACTCCTTGCCTTCGGTCACCAGCGCGCCGGCGCCGACGAGGCAATTGCGCCCGATGCGGCGCGCCGTTCAGCACCACCGCCTGGATGCCGATGAGCGAGCCGTCGCCGATGGTGCAGCCGTGCAGCATCACCTGGTGGCCGACGGTGACGTGGTCACCGATCGTCAGCGGGCTGCCCATGTCGGTGTGCAGCACGCTGCCGTCCTGGATGTTGGTGCCGCGTCCGATGGTGATCCACTCGTTGTCGCCGCGCAGGATGGCGCCGAACCAGACGCTGGCGTCGGCCGCCAGCGACACCCGGCCGATCACCTGGGCGCTGTCGGCCACCCATGCCGAGGGGTCGATGCGGGGGACGTCTTCGTCAAGGGAGTAGATGGCCATGGATCGGAGCGGCGTTGCGGTGACGGGAAAGCAGGCTGAAGTCGATCGAGTGTAGCGGCGCAACGCGGCCTCAGAGCGCCCGGTGGCTTCGCTCTTCCTCGCGCGTCATCACCCTCAGGCAGGGCGTGTGGCCCTCATGCACCACGCCATGAAGGTCGGTGCGCTTGTGGGAGCGCATCAGCGACAGCAGGAACTGCACGATCTCGCGCGTGATCACCTGCCCAGGCACCAGCGCCGGAATGCCGGGCGGATAGGGCACGATCTGGTCGGCGCACACCCGGCCGTCCAGCGCGGCGTTGGCGTGGTCGTCATCGTCGATCAGCGGCAGAGCTCGCCTTCGCAGTAGAAGGCGTCGCGCGGCAGGTAGCGCAGGCCGGTGAATCCAGCGAGCTCCGGCGCACGCACCAGCTTGCGCGGTGCCTTGGCCTCGCGAGCCAGACGCAGCAGCGCATCGTGCAGGCGCGACACCTTGCTGCGCGTGGTGCCGATGGTCAGCAGCAGCGTCACGGTGTTGAAGGTCGACTTCTCTACCTGGATGTTGAAGCGCTCGAACAGCGTCTTCTGGAACTCGTCGACCGTGAAGCCCGAGCGGGTGATGTCGACCGTGATCTTGGTGGGGTCGAGCTGGATGCCGTCGTTCCGCACCTCGGCGGGCAGCAGGTCGGCCAGTGCCAGCGAGCGGAACACGCCCGTCGCGTCGATCGCGGTCGCGCAGCTCGGCGGCCAGCTCCAGCGTGCGCTGGAGCAGCTTGTAGCCTTCCATCACGGCCTGGCTGCGCGCCCACGTCGAGGCTGGCGATGATTCCGTACTGCGGGCTGGTCGACGCGTGCATGTTGAAGTTCTCGCGGAACAGGTGCGCGTCGAAATCGCGGTCGTTCACGTGGATCATGCTGGCCTGGCTGAGCGCCGACAGCACCTTGTGCGTGGACTGCGTCGCGTAGTCGGCGCCGCCTCCATCGCCGTGGGCCGAAAGGCAGGGTGAAAGCGCGCGTGGCGCGTACCAGGCCTCGTCGATGATCACCTTGATGCCCTTGGCATGCGCGGCGTCGATGATCGGCGGCAGGTCGTAGCGCAGCCCGTCGTAGGTGCACGAGGTGAGGATCAGCGCCTTCGCATCGGGATGCGCCTCGATGGCCTCGAACAGCGTCTTCTTGGGCACCGGGCCGAACAGGCCGTAGGTGCGGTTCACCGAGCTGTTCAGGTACACCGGCAGCGCGCCCGACGAGCACCACGCCGTGGTGAACCGACTTGTGGCAGTTGCGGTCGAGCAGCAGCTTGTCGCCAGGCGCCAGCAGCGTCTGGAAGATCACCTTGTTGGCGGTGGAGGTGCCGTTGGTCGCGAAGAAGGTCCGCTGCGCTCCGAAGGCACGCGCTGCCATCTCCTGCGCCTGCGCGATCACGCCCTTCGGGTCGAGCAGCGAATCGAGCATGTCGACCGACACCGACAGGTCGGCGCGCAGCAGGTTGTCGCCGAGGAACTCGTGGAACTCGCTCGCCCAGGGGCTGCCCCTGCAGGCTGTCGCCCGACGAGTGCCCCGGCGTGTGCCAGGCGTCCTTGGCCATGAGCACGTACTCGCGCAGCGCGTCGAAAAACGGCGTGCGCGACTTCTCCTGGATCTCCGCCTGCAGGATGCGGAACCAGCCGCGCGGATCGGCTTCGTCGCGCATGAAGAAGCCGTCGATCGGCCTCGCGCGTGAGTGCGCTCACGGTCTCCTCGTCGCGGGCGCTGTCCAGGAGCACGTAAAGATCAAGCTCGGGGCGGAACTGGTGCAGGGCCTGCACCAGTGCGTCGGCCTGCCAGGGCTGTGCGCTCTCGGCACCGCCGACGCCATCGACAAGCACGCTTTGCAGATCACCATCGCTGCGAGCAAGTGCCAGCGCCTCGTCGGCGCCGCTGACGCCACTGAAGCTCAAGCCGTGCGGGTTCTCCAGACTCCGCGCCGCCGCCGTCAGCCCCTTGAGCAGCGACCGCCGCAGCACCGGGTCGGCAACGACGAGCAGAACGTGGCAGTGCGGTCGGGGCATGGCAGCGGGGAAAGGGGTGCCTTGGATGGCGGGAGCTCAAGCGAGGCGGCCATCGCCCAATAATCGGCGCAATGGAACTGCGACACGCAGCGCTGCAGTGCTTGCAGATCGACGATCCCGATGCAAAGGCTGCCGAGGTGCATGCGCTGGGCCTCGGGGCCAACTCCGTCGGTAGACGCGAAGGCCGGAGCTGTCGACGCCAGCCGGACTTCCCGGGCGGCCTGCACGACCTCGGCTTGTGCCACCGACCGAGGTACCCTCTCGCTCGCCATTCACACTCGATGGCAGGGCAGGGCTGCTGCACGCGATCGCGCACATCGAGTTCAACGCCATCAACCTCGCGCTCGACGCGGTCTGGCGCTTTCCCGGCATGCCCGAAGCCTTCTACCGCGACTGGTCGCGCGTGGCCGCCGAGGAGGCCTTGCACTACCACTCTTGCGCGATCACCTGCCACGCTCGGCTTCGCGTATGGCGACTTCGACGCGCACGACGGCTTGTGGCTGATGGCCGAGCGCACGGCCCACGACGTTGTGGCCCGCATGGCACTGGTGCCCCGCACGCTCGAGGCGCGCGGGCTGGATGCCACGCCCCCGCTGCAGGCGAAGCTTCACCGCGCCGGTGACCTTCGAGCGGTCGAGATCCTCGACGTGATCCTGCGCGATGAAATCGGCCATGTGGCGATCGGCAACCGCTGGTACCACTATGTTTGCGAACGCGAAGGGCTGAGATCCCCACACGCTCTACACCGAGTTGGCCCAACGGCACGGGGCGCCGCGCTTGCGCGCGCCATTCAACACCGACGCGCGGCGTTCGGCAGGCTTCACCGAAGCGGAGATCGAGTCGCTCGGGAAGTGACAGCCACGGCGCTTGGCCTTCGGCGTACTCGGGCTGCCGTGGCCCGGTCCTTGCAATCGGTCGGCTTACACTGCGCGCCACGCCCTGACCGGCGCCAAGGCCGCGGGCTCCCCTCTTCTATTCCGAGGACCATCATGTCATCCATCTCGACCCGTCGTTTCCTGCAATCCGCCGGCCTGCTCGCTGGCCGGCTTGGTGCTGGCCGCCTGCGGCAAGAAGGAGCCGCCGGCACCCGCCGCGGCTCCGCACGCCGGCGCCCGCGACCGCCGCCGCGTCGGCGCCGCCGCCGGCCAAGGTCTACGCCGTCGGCACCGACGCCGCGTACGCACCCGTTCGAGTCGCAGAACGAGAAGGGCGAGATCGTCGGCTTGACGGTCGACGTGGTCACCGCCGTGGCCAAGAAGGCAGGCATCGAGGTGAAGTTCGTCAACACCCCTTGGGAAGGCATCTTCAACTCGCTGCAGCAAGGCGACCGCGACATGCTGGCCTCGTCCATCACCATCACCGACGAGCGCAAGCAGACGATGGACTTCACCAACCCGTACTTCGACGCCTACCAGCTGATCGCCGTGAAGGCGACGTCGCAAGGTGGCGAAGTTCGACGACCTGAAGAAGCTCAAGGTCGGCGTGCAGACCGGCACCACCGGCGACGAGGTCGTGACCAAGCTGCAGGGCAAGAACAGCACCAACATCAAGCGCTTCGAGTCGACCCCGCTGGCGCTGAAGGAACTCGAGGCCGGTGGCGTGGACGCGGTGGTGGCCGACAACGGCGTGGTCGTGAACTACGTGACCAACAACCCTGGCGCCAAGTTCAAGACGGTCAGCGACAAGTCGTTCGCGCCCGAGCAGTACGGCTTCGCAGTGAAGAAGGGCAACACCGAGTTGCTCGAGAAGCTCAACAAGGGTCTGGCCGACATCAAGGCCGACGGCACCTACGACCAGATCTACGCCAAGTACTTTGGTGCGGCGCCTGCGGCCGCCGCAGCCGCGCCGGCCTCTGCCGCATCGAAGTAAGCCGAACGGCGAGTCGGGCTCACCGTGGATCTGCGCTGGGAGATCCTCTCCGGCTACGGGCCGCTGTTTCTCAGCGGCCTGTGGACCACCTTGCAGCTCACGGTCGTCGCCATCGGCGCCGGGCTGTTGCTCGGCGTGCTGCTGGGGCTGGTGAGCAGTTCGCGGGATGCGCCCGCGCCGAAGTCCTCGCTGCTGGCCTGGGCGCTGAAGGCGTCTTCGAGCGGTCACGGTGGCCTATGTGGCCTTCTTTCGCGGCACGCCGTTGTTCGTGCAGATCCTGCTGGTGCATTTCGCGCTTGATGCCGGCCTTGGTGCACCCCGACCATGGCCTGCTGCTGGCGGGCGAAGCAGCGCGCGAGTTCCGCCAGTCGCATGGCGCGTTCTTCTCGGGCGCGCTGGCGCTGACCCTGAACGCCGGCGCCTACATCTCCGAGATCTTCCGCGCGGGCATCCAGAGCATCCACCTCGGCCAGACCCAGGCCGCCTACAGCCTGGGCTTCACGCATCCGCAGGCGATGCGCTTCATCGTGCTGCCGCAGGCGTTCCGCCGCATGATGCCGGCACTGGTGAACGAGGGGGTCACGCTGATCAAGGACTCCTCGCTCGTGTCCGCCATCGGCCTGGCCGAACTGGCATTGGCGGCGCGCACCGTGGCCGGCGCCTACTCGCGCTACTGGGAGCCTTACCTGGCCATCTCGGCGGTGTACCTGGTGCTGACGCTGGCTTTGTCGCTGCTGGCCCGACAGTTGGAAGCACCGTCGTCGCAACGGGGTCGGTGATGGCCTGGCGCGCGGCAAACTAGACTTCAGTTTTGCGCGATCGGTCCTCATGGCATCACACATCTTCAGCTTGGCACGCGTCGGAGCAGTCGCCTTGGCCGCAGTGGTCTGGCATCCCGTGCAGGGGCAATCCAGTCCGTCGCTCGGCGAAGCCCGGCTCGGCGTGATCAAGGGCAATTCGCCTGGCATCACGCTGATCGGGCGATCCGCAGCGTCTGCACCCGTGGCAGCCGCCAGTGGTGCCTCGCAGGCGGCAAGCTCGGCCAAATTTCCAGCCCAGTCACAGGCGCGCGCGGCGCCGTCCTCCGGGACAAGCAATGCCCCGGCGACCGCGACCGGCGGAGGCTGGGGCAACCTCTTGCGCGCCCTGCCGCCGCCCCAGGGGGAAGGCATGTCGTCGGCCAAACGGCTGGACTCACCTTCCCTGGGCATTGCCTTGCCGAGTGCCGCCAGCAGCGCACCCGCGAAGGCGGGCAATCCGGCGCCCAGCCCGTCTCCCGGGCGCTGAGTCCAGATTTGCGCTGCCACGGCGCGGGACTTGCATGGGAAGCGAAAGGCGAAATCTGTCGCGGTGAGGGCCTGGTGCGAGTTGTTGCGTTTCGGCCACTTCGCCCTCGATCCGTGGCGTTTGCCTCATAAACTCACTCAGTGTTATCCCTAACCACTCCACGAAAGAAGCCTATGAAGAAGCTAATCGTTCCCGCAGCTCTCCTGCTCGGCTTTGCCGGCGCAGCAAATGCCCAACTCGTCATCTACGGTCTGCTCGACGGCAGCTATGGCAAGAGCGTGGCCGACGACATCGCCGGTCTGAAGTCCGATTTCCACTCCGGTGGTGATTCCGGCAGCGGCCAGGGCAACTCCACCAGCCGCTTCGGTCTCAAGGGCAGCACCGACGTGGCCACCGGCATCAAGGCGAACTTCAACCTGCAGAGCAATGGCATCACCAGCGATGGCCAGGTGAACGATCCGTTCTTCGGTCGCCAGGCCTGGTTCGGCTTCTCGGGCAGCTTCGGCGAGTTCCGCTTCGGTCGCCAGGACAGCGTTCCGTTCCAGACGATGATCGACTTCGACTTCAATGGCGCGTCGAATGGCGTCTCGGCATGGGTTACTCGGGCGTCGGCGCGTTCGGCGCCAAGATGACCGCCAGTCGCGTTCGCTCCAATACATCGCGCCCGAGTCGTCAAGGGTGCGAAGCTCCAGGTGGGATTCGTGCCGAAGGCAATGTTGCTAGGCGGCAAGGCCACCATTCTCGGCCGGCGTCAGCTACGCCATCGGTCCTCGCAGCGGCCGTGGCCTATGAGTCCAAGCGCGTTGCGGGGCTCGCAGTTCGGTTCGCTGTCGGCCAGCTATGACTTGTGGGTTGCCAAATTCATGGTCGGCTACGCTAAGAGCGGGTCCACAGTCGAGGGCTTCAGCCTCGGCGTGACGGCGCCGGTCGCGGGCTTCAACGTCGGTGCGCTGTACGGCAAGAACAGCAGGACGCAACAACAAGTCGAACGCATACGAACTGTTCGTAAACAAGGAAGTCCTTAAGGGCACGTACGCCTACGCGGAATACGGCCATGCCAACATCAAGCCCTCTGCGCCTCTCGGCAGCGGGCAGCGGCTTCGCCGTGGGCGTGATTTACACGTTCTGATCGAACCCGACCTCGCGATCGTTGCTCAATGCAAAGCCCTCCCGGCCCTGGCCGGGAGGGCTTTTCGCTTGGGCATGCATCGCATCGCGCTGCGTCTCTCGGAGCAGCCACTCAGGACATGAAGTACTTCTTCAATCCCGCGAGGATCATCTCCACCGCAATGGCGGTGAGCACGAGGCCCATGAGCTTCTCGGTTGCCGACACCACCGAGTCGCCCACCCAGCGCCGGATGCGCTCGCACAGCAGCAAGACAGCGCCCGAGACGGCCATGGCTCCGACCAGCGCGCCCGACCCAGCTCAACAGCCGATCGGGCTGGCGCGACGCGAGCAGCAGTACCGTGGCCATGGCGGAAGGCCCAGCCAGCAGCGGAACGGCCAGCGGGAAGATCAACGGCTCCTTGCCGTCGGGTGTGCCATAGACGCCACCCTCGGCGCTGAAGATCATGCGGATGGACACCATCAGCAGGATCACGCCGCCGGCCACTTCCAGAGAGCGTTCCGACAGGCGCATCACGCGCAAGAAAGCGTCGCCGAGCAGCATGAACGCCAGCAGCACGGCGAAGGCAATCGAGACCTCCCGCACCGCCACCCAACGCCGACGCGATGTCGGCACGTTGCGCATGATCGGGATGAACACTGGCAGGCTACCCAGGGGATCCAGCACCAGGAGCAGCAAGACAAAGGCCGAGAAGAAGCTGTGGTCCATGTCCCGCATTCTGCCCGCCGTGGTCTCGGTGCCATGGCGTCGCGCCACCACCACAACGCCCACCGCAAATGAGGGGAGTTTCACGGCCCAGGACCGGGCATCCCCCTGTTCTGAGCGGTGCAAATTCCACGCCGCCCCGCAATGATCCGTTCACTCATTGGGGAGCATCAACATGCTTGACGAGCATCAGACCGCCGCGGCAGCCGAAGCCCGGGACTACATCCGGCACAACGCCGAGACGCCACCGGTGCAGGTGCCACCCGGCCATGTCGGCCCGGTGTACCTGCCGGGCAGCGGACGGCTGGTGTGGTGGACGGGACGCGTGGCCATCGGGTTGCGTCACCAGCCGCAGCCCTCGTACGAAGGCGTGGGACAGTCGGCGCTCTGGCTGCAGAAGCTGATGCTGACGAAGGCCCGTCGCGAGATGGCCGGGGCCTGAGCACCAGCCCGTTGCACTCAATCGCCGAGCGCCGTGCCCTCGCGGCGCGGATCGGCGGCGCCGAACCAACGGTCGCGGCCGTCGAGCCTGACGCGGGCGATGCCCTGCAGTCCACTGGTCTGTTCGATGACGCTCACCGGATGGCCGCGCGATTCCAGAGCCTCGACCAAGCCGGGTGACACTCGGCCCCGCTCCAGCTCGGTGGGTCCGTTGCGTGATCCGAAGTTCGGCAGCGCGATCGCCTCCTGCAGGTCGAGCCGCCAGTCCAGCGTCGACACCAGCACCTTGGCCACGTAGTTGATGATCGCCGAGCCACCGGGTGACCCGACGCTCAGCACCAGCGCTCCGCTGTCGCGCTCGAAGACCAGCAGCGGCGTCATCGACGAACGAGGCCGCTTGCCAGGCTGCACGCGATTCGCCACCAGCGCGCCGTTCTCCTCCGGCACGAAGGAGAAGTCGGTGAGCTGGTTGTTGAGGAGAAAGCCACGCACCATGACCTGCGCGCCAAAGGCGTTCTCGATGGTCGTGGTCATCGACAGGCTGTTGCCGAAACCATCGACCACCGACACGTGCGAGGTCGACGGAAGCTCCGGACTGCGGTCGTCGGCCAGGGTCACGGCGCTGGGCAGCGGAACGCCCGGCTGCGGCACGCCCCATGCTGCGCTCGCCGATGCGCGCCGCACGCGATTGCAGGTAGCCTGTCGCTCGAGCAAGGCCGAGGTGTCTCCGCCGGGAAGCGCGACGAAGTCGGGATCCGCCACGTAGCGTGCGCGGTCGGCGTAGGCCAGGCGGCCGGCTTCGCTGAGCAAGTGCACGGCCTGTGCGCTTGGTTCACGACCCCATGGAGCGGCCACGGGGCCGAGGCCCGCCAAGTCGCGCCCCGACGAGCATCCCCAGCATCTGGGCGACGGCCAGCGTGCCCGACGAAGGCGGCGGCATGCCGCAGATGCGCCAGGCGCGGTAGAGGAAGCACAGCGGCTCGCGCTGCACGGCGCGGTAGCGCGACAGGTCAGCCTCGCTCAAGCGGCCGGGGTTGCGTGGGATGACCGCGCACCGCGGCGACGATGTCGCGTGCGATCTCGCCTTCGTGCAGCGCGGCGCTGCCGCGCTCGGCCACGGCGCGAAGCGTGGCCGCGAGCTCGGGATTGCGCAGCTGCTGTCCGGCGAGCAGCGGCGTGCCGTCGGTCGCGAAGAACAGTGCCGAAGCGCGTGGGTCCTGGCGCAGGAAGCGCGCGGATTCACTGCGCAGCAGCGTGGCCAGCCGCGGGCTGACCGCGAAGCCCGCGTCGGCCAGTGCGATCGCCGGCTGGAAGAGTTCGCGCCAGGGCAGCCGACCATGCTGGGCATGCGCCAGCTCCAGCGCGCGCAGCACCCCTGGCGTGCCCACGGCGCGGCCGCCGACGACCGCCTGCATGAAGGGCATCGGCTTGCCGTCTGCGAGGAACAGCTCCGGCGTGGCCTCGGCCGGCGCCGTCTCGCGACCGTCGAAGGTCTGCACCCGTCGCCATCGTGGTGCACCAGGAAGAGCCCGCCGCCGATGCCCGAGCTCTGCGGCTCGACCAGCGTGAGCACCATCTGCACGGCGATGGCTGCATCGACCGCGCTGCCGCCGGCGCGAAGCATGCGCAGGCCGGCATCGCTGGCCAGCGGGTTGGCCGAGGCCACCATGTGGCGGTCGGCCAGGCACGCCAGCCGCGCTTCGAAGCCGCTGGCTGCTTCGGGCGCCCTGGCCACTGCCCCCTCGGCCTCCCGCGCGCGAGGGCGCAGGCGGGTGCATCGGAGCGGCGCTGCAACCTGCAAGCAGCAGCATCAGCACCCAGCGCAGGGCCCGCACTTGCGATGCCTGCTGCGCCGCGCAACCCCGACCTCATGCGGCTCCGGGGTCGACAGGCCTGCTGGTGAAGCACGCGCTGCGGGTACGGAATCTCCACCCCTTCGGCGTCGAGCAGGTCCAGCACCGCCAGGTTCACGTCGGAACGCACGTTGCCCTGGCCGTTCTCGGGATCGCGGATCCAGAAGCCGACGGTCAGGTTCATGCCGTCGGCCGCGAACTCCGACAGCTGGCAGGTCGGCTCGGGATCGGTCAGCACGCGCGGCACCGCGCGACAGCCGCCGACGATCTTCGCCTGCAACGCACGCACGTCGGTGCCATAGGCCACCTGCACCACGCTGTTGATCGACACCTTGGGATCGGCCAGCGACGAGTTCTCCACCCGCTGGGTGATCAGCATCTCGTTGGGCACGATCGCCTCGCGGCCATTGAGCGCGCGGATCACGGTGTAGCGGGTGCGGATGTCGGTGATGCGGCCGTCGAAGTTGTCCACCTTCACCATGTCGCCGATGCGCAGCGACTGCTCGGCGAGGATCACGAAGCCGCTCACGTAGTTGGCGGCGATCTTCTGCAGGCCGAAGCCCAGGCCCACGCCCATCGCCCCGCCCAGCACGGACAGCGCCGTGAGGTCGATGCCCACTGCCGACAGCGCCACCAGCAGGCCGACGAACAGCAGCGCGGCCCGCACCAGGTTGGCGGCGATCTTGCGCAGCGAGAGGTCATTGCCCGTGCCGTGGACCAGCTGCTTCTCGATGGCGGCCGACACCCACAGCGCCAGCACCATCACCAGCCCGGCGGTGATCGTGCCCTCGATCATGTTGCGCAGCGAGATGCTCGCGCTGCCCACCTTCCAGCGCACCTCGTCCATGGCATCCAGCAGCAGGGGCAGCACGCCGGTGATCCACATCGCCACCGCGAGCCACGCCACCCACGAGATGCTGCGCTCCAGCAGCGCGCACCCAATGGGCCGTGCGGGAACGTGATCTGCAAGACCCGCACGCTGAGCCGGATCACCACGAGCGACAGCAGGATCGGGATCGCCACCTTGAAGACCGCGATCTTCAGGGCGCCGGCCATGAAGAAGCGCGCCGCGAACGCGAGAGCCAGCGCCACCACGGGGAACAGCACGCCATCCACGATGCGCTCGCCGAACCACACCGAACCTGTCACCGGCACCTTGCCGCGCAGAACGCGGCAGATCGCCCAGGCCAGCACCAGGCAGCCCACCAGCACCCCGAGCTCGGCCAGCGCCGTGGGCTGCATGAGTGCGCCGAGCAGATCGTTCAGTTCGTGGGTGTCGATTTCTCGTGCCATGGTGTCCGGGTTCGAAGGCTGCGATCGTAGCGAAAGCGGTGCGGCTCCCGGGAACTCACTCGTGGCGCAGCGCCTGCGCAGGTTGCACCCGGCTGGCGCGCCAGCTCGGGTACAGCGTGGCCACGAACGACAGCAGCAGAGAGATCACCACGATCGGCACGATGTCCGCGCTCTGCGGCTCGCTGGGCATGCGGCTGATCAGGTAGATGCTCCCGGGCAGGAACGCCACCCCCAGTGCGCGCTCGATCGCCGGCACGATCACGTCGATGTTGAACGCCACCGCCAGCCCCAGCACCACGCCCGCGAGCGTTCCGATGATCCCCGCTGCCGCGCCCTGCACCATGAAGATCCCCATCACCGAGCGCGGGCTCGCCCCCAGCGTGCGCAGGATCGCGATGTCCGCACGCTTGTCCGTCACCGTCATCACCAGCGTGGACACCAGGTTGAACGCCGCCACCGCCACGATCAGCGTGAGGATGAGCGCCAGCATGCGGCGCTGGATCTGCAGCGACTCGAACCAGTTGCGGTTCACCCGCGTCCAGTCGCGCACGACCACCTCGCGCCCCAGCGTGGCCGCGAGCTGGGTTCCGACCTCGCCCGCGCTGTCGCGATCGGACAGACGCAGCTGCAGGCCGGTCGGGCCGCTGACCTCGAAGATGGATTGCGCATCGGCCTGGCGCATCAGGATCAGGGCGCTGTCGTACTCGTGATAGCCCAGCTCGAAGGTGCCCGCCAGCGTGAGCGGCACGAAGCGCGGCGTGGCGGTGGCCGCGCCGCGCAACGGCAGCACCAGCGTGATGCGGTCACCCGGCTTGGCGCCGAGCTGCCTGGCGAGCTCCACGCCCACCACGGCCTGGGCCTGCCCCGGCGCCAGCCGGTCCAGCGCGTCCAGCGGCGAGGCGGCCGAAGGCGGCAGCACCCGCCGCAGCGCCTGCGGCTCGACGCCGCGCACGACCACAGCCCGCACCTCATCGCCCCGACCCACCAGCGCCTGGCCGGCCACGAAGGGCGCCACGCCGATCACTCGCGCATCGAGACGGGCTGTGGCTTCCACCGCGGCCCAGTCGGGCAGGCGGTCGTTGAATGCGGCATGGATCTCGATGTGCGACAGCGCGGACAGCATGCGCTCGCGCACCTCATTGCGAAAGCCGTTGAGCACCGACAGCACGATGATGAGCGCGGCCACACCGAGCGCGATGCCCAGCATCGCCGCCGCCGAGATGAATGAGAGAAAGCCGTTGCGGCGCGACGCACCTGCACCCCGCAGGAAGCGCCAGCCCACCTGCCACTCGTAGGGCCAGTTCACCGCTCGAGCTGCAGGGTGCGGTCGCAACGTGCGGCCAGGGCGGCGTCGTGCGTCACCACCACGAAGGCCGTGCCCTGCTCGCGCGCCAGGCGCGAGCATCAGTCCGAACACGCTGTCGGCGGTGCTGCGGTCGAGGTTGCCGGTGGGCTCATCGGCCAGCACGCAGGCCGGCTGCGTGACCAGGGCGCGGGCGATGGCGACGCGCTGGCGCTCGCCGCCCGACAGCTGCGCAGGCCGGTGGCCGAGGCGATCGCCCAGGCCCACCCTGCGCAGCACCTCTTCGGCCGCGCGGCGCGAGTCGGCCACGCTCTCGCGGCGGATGCGCAGCGGCATGGCCACGTTGTCGAGCGCGCTGAACTCGGGCAGCAGGTGGTGGAACTGGTAGACGAAGCCGAGGTGCCGGTTGCGCCAGACGCCCTGCTCGGCAGCGTCCATGCTGGCGAGGTCGCGGCCCATCAGCTCGACGCGCCCGCTGCTCGGCGCCTCCAGGCCGCCCAGCAGGTGCAGCAGCGTGCTCTTGCCCGAGCCGGAGGCACCGACGATCGCCAGCGTCTGCCCGCGCAGCACCTGCAGGCTCACGCCGCGCAGCACCGTCACATCGAGCGCCTCTGCGCCCCGCCCTTCGACGAAGCGCTTGCACAGGTCGACGCGCGTCGAGGACGACGTCACTCATAGCGCAGCGCCTGCGCCGGCTGCACGCGGCTGGCGCGCCAGCTCGGGTACAGCGTGGCCACGAAGGACAGCAGCAGCGAGATCACCACGATCGGCACGATGTCGCGCGCTCTGCGGCTCGCTGGGCATGCGGCTGATCAGGTAGATGCTGCCGGGCAGGAAGCTCACGCCCAGCGCGCGCTCGATCGCCGGCACGATGACGTCGATGTTGAACGCCACCGCCAGCCCCAGCACCACGCCCGCCAGCGTGCCGATGATCCCCGCGGCCGCGCCCTGCACCATGAAGATGCCCATGACCGAGCGCGGGCTGGCGCCCAGCGTGCGCAGGATCGCGATGTCGGCGCGCTTGTCGGTCACCGTCATCACCAGCGTGGACACCAGGTTGAACGCCGCCACCGCGACGATCAGCGTGAGGATGATGAACATCAGCCGCTTCTCGATCTGCACCGCGTCGAACCAGTTGCGGTTGGTGCGCGTCCAGTCGCGCACCGTCATGCTGCGGCCAGGTCGACCGCCAGCTGGGCCGCGACCGCGCGCGCTGCCTGCACGTCCTTCAGGCGCAACTGCACGCCGGTGGGCCCTTCGACGCGGAACAGCCGCGCCGCGTCGTCGAGGTGGATCAGCGCCAGGCCGCTGTCGTACTCGTAGTGGCCGGCGTCGAAGGTGCCCACCACCGTGATCTGCTTCAGCCGCGGCACCACGCCGGCCGGCGTCACCTGCCCGCCCGGCGCGATGAGCGTCACCTTGTCGCCCTCGCGCACGCCCAGCGCTGCGCGCCAGCTCGCCGCCGAGCACGATGCCCCAGGCGCCGGGCACGCAGCCGCGCGAGCGTGGTGTCCTTGCAGCCGCGCCGCCAGGTCGGTGACGCTGGCCTCGTCGGCCGGCGAGATGCCGCGCACCATCGCGCCGCGCATGTCGTCGCCGCGGGCGATCAGCGCCTGCGCCGCGATGAACGGCGCCGCGCCGATCACCTGCGGGTTCTTGCGCGCGCCTGCGGCCGTGGCCCGCCAGTCGGGCAGCGCCGCGCCCTGCGGCATCGAACACCTCGACATGCGAGATCACCGACAGCATGCGGTCGCGCACTTCCTTCTGGAAGCCGTTCATCACCGACAGCACGATGATCAGCGCGGCCACGCCCAGCGCGATGCCGAGCATCGACACGCCGGAGATGAAGGAGATGAAGCCGTTGCGCCGCCCGGCGCGGCCGGCGCGGGTGTAGCGCCAGCCGATCTGCAATTCGTAGGGCCAGTTCATGGGGGCGGCATGCTACCCGAGCGACGGCAGTCGCCGCGCCTCGCGGCGACCTGGCCGACCCGATAATCGCGCGCATGCACCTGCTCGATTCCGTTCGCCGTCGCCCTGTCCGAGGCTGGCCGGCACACGCCTGCGCGACCTGGCCCTGCCGCACCTCGAGCGCGCTGCTTGCGCGCCTGCGCGCCCGACCGCAGCGCCACGACGGCGACGAATACAGCCTCGACGCCGCCGCACGAACGCGCGCTGGCCGCGGCCTGGGGCTGGCAGGGCGCGCGACGGCGCCCTGCCCTTCGCCGCGCAGGCCGCGCAGGCCGACGGCATCGACGTGGGCGACGCTGCGCCTGGGGCCTGCTCACGCCGGTCGCACTGGCAGCTCGGCCGCGACCAGGTCACGCTGGCCGACCCGCAGGCGCTCGAGCTCGACGAAGCCGAATCGCGCGCGCTTGTTCGACGCGGTGCGCGCGTCTGTTCGAGAGCGAAGGCTTCGCGCTGCGCCTGGGGCGCGCCCCTGCGCTGGTACGTGGCGCACGACAGCCTGGCCGGGCTGCCCTGCGCCTCGCTCGACCGCGTGATCGGCCGCAACGTCGACCGCTGGCTGCCCGAGGCGCACCGCGGCCGGCTGCTGCGCCGCCTGCAGAGCGAAGTGCAGATGCTGCTGCTACCCGCACCCCCTCAACGAGGCGCGCGAGGCAGCGGGGCAGCTGACCGTGAACTCCTTCTGGCTGAGCGGCTGCGGCCGCGCCCAGCCGCGCCGAGGCGGCGAGCGGTGCAGGTCGACGTCGGCGCTGCGCGCGCCGCTGCTGTCCGAAGACTGGGCCGCCTGGGCCGAGGCCTGGCGCAGCGCTGGACCCGGCCCGCTGCGCGCAGCTGCTCGAGCGCTGCCGGCGCGGCGAGCCGGTGGCGCTCGACGCTGTGCGGCGAGCGCCTCGCGCAGCGCTACGAGCCGGCGTCGCTGACGCTGGCTGGATCGGCTGACCGCGCGCTGCAGGCGCCCTCGGCGCAGGCCGTGCTGGAGGCGCTGTGACGCCAGCGTCCCGCCGAACGAACCAGCTGCGCCCGGCGCGCTGACCGCCATCACCTGACGCAGCGCGACGCGCCGCCGCGCGCCGTCTGGGCGCTCGAGCAGGCCGGCGTGCCACCCGCTGCTGGCGCGCCTGTTCGCGGCGCGCGGCGTGCGCAGCATCGACGAACTCGACGACGGCCTGGCGCGCCTGCTGCCGCCCACCGAGCCTGCGCGGCGCCGAAGCCGCGGCCGCCTGCTGGCCGACGCCATCGCCGCGCGGCGACGCATCTGCATCGTGGCCGACTACGACTGCGACGGCGCCACCGCCTGCGCCGTCGCGCTGCGCGGCCTGCGCTGCTCGGCGCGCCGCCGACACGCTGCGACTACGTGGTGCCCGACCGCGCGGTGCACGGCTACGGCCTCACGCCGGCGATCGTCGACCTGGCGCTGGCCGCAGCGCCCGACGTGCTGGTGACGGTGGACAACGGCATCGCCAGCCTGGAGGGCGTGGCGCATGCGCGCGCGCGCGGCCTGGCGCGTGGTGGTGACCGACCACCACCTGCCGGCGGTGCTCGACGGCGGCGTCGTGCTGCCCGAGGCCGACGTGATCGTCAACCCGAACCAGCCGGGCTGCGGCTTCGCGAGCAAGAACCTCGCCGGCGTCGGCGTGATGTTCTACGTGCTGCTGGCCCTGCGCGCCGAGCTGCGCGCGGCGCGGTGTGTTCGACGACGGCCAGCAGCCGCGGCTGGATGCGCTGCTCGACCTGGTGGCGCTGGGCACCGTGGCCGACGTGGTGAAGCTCGACGCCAACAACCGCCGCCTGGTGGCGCAGGGGCTGCAGCCGCATCCGCGCCGGCCGCATGCAGCCCGGCGTGGCCGCGCTGTTCAGCGCCGCGGGCCGCGATGCGCGGCGCGCCAGCGCTTTCGACTTCGGCTTCGCGCTCGGCCCGCGCATCAACGCCGCCGGCCGCCTGGCGGACATGACGCTGGGCATCGAATGCCTGCTCACCGACGACGCCGGCCGCGCCGGCCGAACTCGCGCAACGCTCGACTGCGATCAACCGCGAGCGGCGCGAGGTCGAGGCCGGCATGCGCGAGCAGGCCGAAGCCGCTGCTTGCGGCGCTGATGGTGCACGCAGACCGCAGCGCACGGAGCGGCGCCGCACGCGCGCTGGCGCTGTTCGACCCGGGCTTCCACGAAGGCGTGGTCGGCATCGTCGCCGTCGCGCCTGAAGGACCGGGTGCACCGCCCGACCTTCGTGTTCGCGCGCGGGCAGGACGGCCTGCTCAAGGGCTCGGGCCGTTCGATCCCCGGCTTCCACCTGCGCGACGCGCTCGACCTGGTGAGCAAGCGCCACCCCGGCGTGCTGCTGCGCTTCGGCGGCCACGCGATGGCGGCCGGCTGCACCATCGCGCGCGAGCGACTGCCGACCTTCGACGCACGGCGCTGCAGCAGGTGGCGCGCGAGTGGCTGGACGCCGGCCACGCTGGCGCGCAAGCTGCTCACCGACGGGCCGCTGCCGCCGAGCACTTCAACGCCCGAGACGGTGCGCACGCTCGACGCCCAGGTGTGGGGCCAGGCGTTCGAGCCGCCGGTGTTCTGCGACGAGGTGGAGGTGGTGTCGCAGCGCCTGGTCGGCGAGCAAGCACCTGAAGCTGCAGCATCGCGCCACGGCCGGCGTCGCTGCGCGACGCGATCTGGTTCGGCCACGCCGAACCGCTGCCGGCGCGCGTGCGCCTGGCCTACCGCGCTGAGCGTGGACGAGTACAACGGCCGCGAGCGGGTGCAGATGGTGGTGGAGGCGGCGCAGGCCGTGTGAGACCGCGGGGTCCTGAAGGGTCCCGCATGCGGTGCCAGTTGCGATGGCCCCGGTGGGGCACACGTCGTTGCAACCGTACAGCGCCCGCAGTCCGCCCTGCGCGAACGCGCCTTGCCGTGGATCTGACTCCCGGCCCAGCCCAAGCTTGCCGGCCCGAAAGACCGACCGCCGCGCCGTACTCGTCGCCTGTGGCGCTTGACCGCGCTGCGGCAAGCGGCACAGCCGCCGGCGCGGTGGCTGCTTGCGGCGGCAGCAACAGCCCGGCGCCATCGCCCGTCGCCGGGACGCCGAGCGACGCCGACGCCGCCGTCCCCCACACCCGCCATCACCGACCCCGCCCGGCGCCCACGCCGCCGTCACCGCCCGCCAGCCCCGGCCCTGCCCCCTCGGGCCCGCCGGTGCTGTCGACCTTCACCACCGGCTTGAGCAGCCCCTGGGGCATGGCCTTCCTGCCCGATGGGCGGATTCTCGTGACGCAAAAGGCCGGCTCGCTGGTGATCGTCGAGCGCCAACGGCCAGACGTGGGCTCGCCGGTCTCGGGCATTCCGGCCGTGGCTTCCGGCGGCCAGGGCGGCCTGCTCGACGTGGCGATCGATCCGGATTTCGCCACCGACCCCTGGGTGTACGTCAGCTATGCCGAAGCCGGGCCGAGCTCGACAGCCGGCACGGCGGTCGCGCGCGGCCGACTCGTGGGCAATGCGCTGCATCGACGTCCAGGTCATCTTCCGTCAGTTGCCCAAGGTCGGCGGCGACGGCCACTACGGTTCGAGGCTGGTGTTCCGCGGCGACAAGACGCTGTTCGTGACGCTCGGCGAGCGCCAGGCAGGGCTCGCCCGCGCAGGACCTCACCGGCGCACCTGGGCAAGATGGTCCGCATCAACCGCGACGGGGCAGTGCCTGCGGGCAATCCCAGCCTGGGTGCGGGCGCGCAGCCCGAGATCTGGAGCTATGGCCACCGCAACCCGCAAGGTGCGGCCCTCCATCCCACCACCGGCGAGCTGTGGCAATCCGAGCACGGCCCGCAGGGCGGTGACGAGATCAACATCGCCCGCGCTGGCGTCAACTACGGTTGGCCGCTGCGCAGCTACGGCTGCAACTACGGATCGACCGTGGTCAACAACGACAACACCGCCTGCCGCATCGGCGGCGGCACGCATGCGCCCACCTATCCCGAACCGCTGACCACCTGGGTGCCGTATCTCCATCGCGCCCAGCGGGCTGGCCTTCTACACCGGCAGCCTGTTCCCGGAGTGGCAGGGCAACCTGTTCATGGGTTCGCTGGCAGGGACTGCACTGTGGCGCATGGTGCTCAACGGCAACACTGTCGCCTCGCGCGAGACGGTGCTGCCCACCCAGCTCAACATGCGCATCCGCGACGTGCGCCAGGGGCCGGACGGTGCGATCTACGTGCTGACCGACGGCAGCGGCGCCCGCATCCTGCGCATCGGTCGCTGATCGCTGGCGTCCGGACAAAGCCCCGCGCTCCCGGGGACTTGCCGGCTTGGGCATGCTCACAAGCATGAACCTGCTCGCATCGATTTCCTGGGCCGCTGGGGCTTGGCCGGCCGCGTCGTCCCGTCGCCTGGTGTTGGGAGTGGCCTTGGCAGCCGGGCTGGCCGGCGCGACCACCACGGTGTCGGCCCAGTCGCTGAAGCCGGTCACGGTCGCGACTGGCCTGGCCAACCCCTGGTCGCTGGCCTTCCTGCCTGACGGCCGCATGCTGGTGACCGAACGGGCCGGGCGGCTGCGGATCGTCGGCAGCGACGGCAAGCTGGGGGAACCGATCAACGGCCTGCCGCGCATCGATGCGGGCGGCCAGGGTGGTCTTCTCGACGTGGTGCTCGATCCGCGCTTTGCGGACAACGCACTCGTCTACTTCAGCTACAGCGAGCCGGCGCCCACGGGCGAACGCGGCAACAGCACCGCGGTGGCGCGCGCGGAGCTGCGCGGCAGCGAACTTCGCAACCTGCAGGTGGTGTTCCGCCAGGCGCCCAAGTTCTCCAGCAGCAACCACTTCGGCTCGAGGCTCGCTTTCGCGCCGGACGGGCGGCTGTTCATTACGCTGGGCGACCGCTTCAGCCGGCGCGACGACGCACAGACGCTGGACACGCACCACGGCAAGATCGTGCGCATCGAGGCCGATGGCCGCGTGCCCAGGGACAACCCCTTCGTGGCGCGCGCCGGGGCCCGGCCGGAGGTGTGGAGCTATGGTCACCGCAACGTGCAAGGCGCGGCGATCCATCCTCAGACCGGCGAGCTGTGGGCCCACGAGCACGGTCCTCAAGGCGGCGACGAACTCAACATCGCCCGCGCTGGCGCCAACCACGGCTGGCCCGTCATCACCTACGGCCGCGAGTACGTGACCGGCTTCAGGATCGGCGACGGTACCCAGCGGCCCGACATCGCCGCGCCGCTGACGCACTGGGTGCCGTCCATCGCGCCCAGTGGCATGGCCTTTCTCACCAGCGACCGGTACCCGGGGTGGAAGGGCAACCTCTTCATCGGTGCCTTGCGCGGCCAGATGCTGGTGCGGCTGGAGCTCGACGGCAACCGCGTGGTGCGCGAGCACCGCCTGTTGCTGGACCTGGGCGAGCGCATCCGCGACGTCCGTCAGGGCCCCGACGGCTGGCTCTATGTGGTGACCGACAGCTCGAATGGGCGCGTGATCCGGCTGGAGATGTAGCCGGCGGGAACGCCGCGCCGCGGCGATTCCCTAGAATGATCGGGTGAGCCAACCTCCTCAATGGATCAACGCCGACCTGCACTGCCACTCGGCAGTCTCGGACGGAACGCTGCAACCCGAGGTCCTGGCGCAACGGGCGCACGACAACGGTGTGGAGCTTTGGTCGCTCACCGACCACGATGAAGTCGGCGGTCAGGAGCGCGCCCGCAGCGCCGCCCTGGCCCTCGGCCTGCCCTACCTCACCGGCACCGAGATCTCGGTCACCTTCATCGGCACCACCGTGCACATCGTCGGCCTGGGCTTCGATCCGGACGACCCCGCGCTCAAGGCCGGCCTGGCCGCCACGCGCGGCGGACGCAAGGAACGGGCAATGGAGATGGCCGAAGGGCTGGCCAAGGTGGGCATTCCCGGCGCCTTCGAAGGCGCGCTGCGCTACGTGGGCAATCCGGAGCTGATCTCGCGCTCGCACTTCGCGCGGCACCTGGTGGCGTCGGGCGTGTGCCCCGACGTGTCGTCGGTGTTCCGCAGCTACCTGACCGAAGGCAAGCCGGGCTTTGTGCCGCACCGCTGGGCGACGCTGCGCGACGCCGTGAGGTGGATCGTCGATGCCGGCGGCCTGGCGATCGTCGCCCACCCCGCGCGCTACAAGTTCACGCCGAACGAAGAGCACGCGCTGTTCACCGAGTTCATGGGTCACGGCGGTCGTGGGGTCGAGGTGGTCACCGGCAGCCACAGCGGCCCCGAGGCCACGCACTACGCCGGCGTGGCGCTCGAGTACGGTCTGCTGGCCTCGCGCGGCAGCGACTTCCACGGCCCGGACGAGAGTCGCATCGACCTCGGCCGGCTGCCCGAGCTTCCGGGCCAGCTCACGCCGGTGTGGGACGCCCTGGCCGATCGCATCCAGCGTCCGCAATGACGGCGGCCAGACCGGGCCTCGGGATCGCGCTGATCCTCGTCATGGCGGCCTGCTTTGGCACCATGGACACCAGCGTCAAGTTCGTCGGCGCGTTCGTGCCGGTGATCATCATCCTGTGGTGCCGGTACACCGTGCAGGCGGTGTCGATGGCCGCGTGGCTGTCGGTCAGCCGTCGGCGCCCGGGCGGCTCGGGTTTTAACGCCGCGCATCCCAGGTTCCAGGTGACGCGCGGGTTGCTGCTGCTGTCGAGTTCCACCTGTGCTTTCCTCGGGCTGCAGTACCTGCCCGTGGCCGAGTTCACCGCCATCGGCATGCTCACGCCGGTGATGGCGACGCTGCTGGCGGGCTGGCTGCTCAAGGAGCGCATCGGCGCGGTGCGCTGGATGCTGGTGGGCGGGGGCTTCCTGGGTGCGCTGATCGTCATCCGGCCCGGCAGCGGCCTGTTCGGCTGGCCGGTGCTTCTTCCGCTGACCGGTTCTCTGGCCTACGCGAGCTTCCAGGTGCTGACGCGCAAGCTGGCGGGACTCGACAGCCCGTTCACGACCCACTTCTACACCGGCCTGACCGGATCTCTGGTGATCATGGTGGCGCTGGCGGTCAGCAGCGTCGACCTCGCACCGTTCGTCGCCAGCGCTCAGCCTCTGCACCTCGCCGTGCTGCTGGCCATCGGCCTTCTGGGCACCGTGGGCCACCTGATGCTGGTGCTGGCGTTCGGCCTCGCCCCAACCTCCACGCTCACGCCCTTCCAGTACACGCAGATCGCCTTTGCGGCGGTGGCCAGCTGGGTGGTGTTTCGCCAGGTGCCCGATGCCTGGGGCTGGCTGGGCATGGCCGTGGTCGCCGCGTGCGGCGCCACCAGTGCCTGGCTCAATGTGCGCGAGGCAGCATCGGTGCGCCAGCCGGTGTCGCCGCTGACCGTGGACACGGTGGCCGACTGAGCATGTCGCAGTACTTCGAGGTCCATCCTGACAACCCGCAGCAGCGCCTGCTCAAGCAGGCCGTGCAGATCCTGCACGGCGGCGGTGTCGCGGCCATCCCCACCGACTCCAGCTACGCGCTGGTGTGCCATCTCGACGACAAGGCAGCGGCCGAGAACCTGCGCCGCATCCGGGGCGTGGACGACAAGCACCACCTCACGCTGCTGTGCCGGGACCTGAGCGAGCTCGCCAGCTACGCGCGCGTCGACAACCGCCAGTACCGCCTGCTCAAGCTCGGAACGCCGGGCCCGTTCACCTTCATTCTGGAAGCGACCAAGGAGGTGCCGCGCCGCCTCTCGCACCCCTCGCGACGCACCATCGGTCTGCGCGTGCCCGACCATGCGGTGACGCAGTCGCTGCTCGAACTGCTGGGCCAGCCCCTGCTGGCCACCACCCTGATCGCGCCGGGCGAGAGCGACGCCCTGAACGATCCGCAGGAGATTCGCGAGCGCTTTCAGCGCCAGGTGCAGGCCGTGGTCGATGCGGGGGCCTGCCCGATGCAGCCGACCACCGTAGTCGATCTCACGGGCGATGTTCCCGCCCTCATCCGCCAGGGGCGCGGCGACGCGTCAGTGCTGGGCCTGGTCCCGGCCTGAGCGCAGGCCCGAGGGGATTCAGTTGCGCTCGATGCGAGCGACGGCCGAGTGCGCGTGGATGGACTCGAAGTTTTCCACGTCGACCACGTAACGCCCGACACGCGCATCGGCGTTCAGGCGCAATGCGACATCACGCACCAGGTCTTCGACGAACTTGGGGTTCTCGTAGGCACGCTCGGTCACCCACTTCTCGTCGGCACGCTTGAGCATGGGCCAGATCTCGCTGGAAGCGCTGTCTTCGGCGAAACGCACGAGCTCGGGCCAGCCGATCTCTTGGAGCAGTTCGACGCGCAGGGTCACGTGCGACCGCTGGTTGTGCGCACCATAGTCCGAGATCTCTTTCGAGCAGGGGCACAGCGATTTCACCGGCACCACCACCTCGGCCCAGACCACCACCTGGCCAGCCTGGCCTTCGGCGATCCAGCGGCCCTGGTATTCAAGCAGGCTCTCCACGCCGGACACCGGCGCGCGCTTGCGCAGGAAGAATGGGAAACGCGCTTCCACGCGCCCCTGATCGGCATGCAGCTTGTCGAGCATCAGCGCGATCTGGCGCCGCAGCTCGGGCGCGTCCATGGGACGGTCCTGTCCATCGAGCCACGCCACGAAGCGCGACATGTGCGTGCCCTTCTGCTCGGCGGGCAGCGCCACGTCGAGGTCCCACTGCGCCACGGTCGACAGCTCGGCCTGGCCGATGCGCAGCTGCAGCGGATAGCGCACGCTGCGCACGCCCACGCGTTGGATGGCGATGTGTCGCTCGTCACGCGCGCTTTGCGTGTCGGGGATGTGCAGCGCGTCCTTGAGATTGCTCATGGCTTGATTCGGTCGTCAGCCGCTGAGGATGACAGCAATTGCAGGTCCATGCCCGGCCAAGGCATTGAACGCGGGCGTCAAACCCATTCAATGGTTCACGGCCCTCGGCATGGCGGGCTGGTTGCCGAAGCGCGCCACGATGGACTTCTGGATGCCGGTGGCATCCAGGCCGCAGATGGCCAGCAGCTTGGCCGGATCGCCGTGCTCGACGAACTGGTCGGGCAGACCGAGCGTGAGCACCGGCACCTCGATACCCGCAGCGGCCAGCGCCTCGAGCACTGCGCTGCCGGCACCACCCATGGTGCAGCCCTCTTCCACCGTCACCAGCGCCTCATGGGTGCGCGCGAGTTCAGCCACCAGTTCGGCATCGAGCGGCTTGACGAAACGCATGTTGGCCACCGTCGCCCCCAGGGCCTCGGCTGCGGCCAGCGCCGGGTGCAGCAGCGTGCCGAACGCCAGGATCGCAATGCGTGAGCCGCGACGCCGGATCTCGCCCTTGCCGAACGGCAGCTCGGTCATCGCCTTGCGGACCTCCACGCCGGCACCGCTGCCGCGCGGGTAGCGAACCGCCACCGGGTGGTTCTGCAGGAACGCCGTGTAGAGCGCCTGGCGGCATTCGTTCTCGTCGGAGGGTGTCAGCACACTCATGTTCGGTATGCAGCGCAGGTAGGCGATGTCATAGGCGCCCGCGTGCGTGGCGCCGTCGGCGCCCACCAGGCCGGCACGATCGAGTGCGAACACCACCGGCAGGTTCTGCAGCGCAATGTCGTGGATGAGCTGGTCGTAGGCACGCTGCAGGAAAGTGGAGTAGATCGCTACCACCGGTTTGAGGCCCTCGCAGGCCAGACCGCCGGCGAAGGTGACGGCATGCTGCTCGGCGATGCCCACATCGTGATAACGCTCTGGGAAGCGACGGTGGAACTCCACCATGCCCGAGCCCTCGCGCATGGCCGGCGTGATGCCGACCAGGCGCTTGTCGGCTTCGGCCATGTCGCACAGCCACTGGCCGAACACCTGCGTGAAGGTGGGCTTCGGCGGCACCGTCGGCTTGACGATGCCCACTGCCGGGTCGAACTTGCCGGGACCGTGGTAATTGATCGGATCGGCCTCGGCCAGCTTGTAGCCGTAGCCCTTCTTGGTGACCACATGCAGAAACTGCGGGCCCTTGGCCTCGCGCAGGTTCTCGAGCGTGGGGATCAGCGAGTCGAGGTCGTGGCCGTCGATCGGACCGACGTAGTTGAAGCCGAACTCCTCGAAAATGGTGCCGGGCACGACCATGCCCTTGGCATGCTCCTCGAAGCGCCGCGCCAGCTCGAACAGCGGCGGCGCGTTGCGAAGCACCTGCTTGGCGGTGTCACGCGCGGCGGCGTAGAACTTGCCGCTCATCAGGCGCGCCAGGTACTTGTTGAGCGCCCCGACCGGCGGCGAGATCGACATGTCGTTGTCGTTGAGGATCACGAGCATGTCGGTCTGCGAGACGCCGCCGTTGTTCAGCGCCTCGAAGGCCATGCCCGCGCTCATTGCGCCGTCGCCGATGATGGCCACGGTCTTGCGGTTCTCGCCCTTCAGCTTGGCCGCGACCGCCATGCCCAGCGCGGCAGAGATCGAGGTCGACGAATGGGCCGTGCCGAAGGTGTCGTACTCGCTCTCGTCGCGGCGCGGAAAACCGGAGATGCCACCCAGCTGGCGCAGTGTCGACATGCGCTCGCGCCGGCCTGTCAGGATCTTGTGGGGATAGGTCTGGTGGCCCACGTCCCACACCAGGCGGTCGTGCGGCGTGTTGAAGATGTGGTGCAGGGCGATCGTCAGTTCCACCGTGCCCAGGTTGGACGAGAGGTGCCCACCCGTCTGCGCCACGCTGTCCACGAGGAAGTCCCGCAACTCGCTGGCCAGTTGATGCAGCTCGGTGCGCGAGAGGCGCCGCACGTCGGCAGGCTGGTGAATGGTGGAGAGCAGCGGGTGCTTCATGGCTCAATTGTCCCGTTCAACGACCTTGTCGGCCAGCAGCGCAAGTGGCGTCACATCAGCCAGCCCGCTGCGGGCGAGTGCGGCGTGCGCGGTGTCGCGCAGCGTCTGTGCGTGCCGCCGTGCCGCGTCGAGGCCCAGCACGCTCACGTAGGTCGGCTTGTTGTTGTCGAGGTCCTTGCCTGCGGTCTTCCCGAGGGTCTCGGAGGCTTGCGTCACGTCGAGGATGTCGTCGACGACCTGAAAGGCCAGCCCGATCGCGTCGCCGTATTCCGACAAGGCGTCCCATGCGGCGCCCTCGACGTTGCCGCAGGCTGCGCCCATCTGCACGCTGGCGCGCAGCAGGGCGCCAGTCTTGCGGTGGTGCATGTCGCGCAGCTGTGCCTCGCTCAGCGGTTTGCCAATGCTGGCCAGGTCGATGGCCTGCCCCCCCGCCATGCCCGCATGGCCTGCGGCACGCGCCAGCAGACCACACAGGCGCGCCTGCAGTGCGGGGGCCACAAGCCCTTCGGTGGACGTGGGGGTGAGCACCTCGAAGGCCAGCGCCTGCATCGCGTCGCCCGCCAGCATGGCCTGCGCTTCGCCGTAGCGCACATGCACCGTGGGCTTGCCCCGGCGCAGCACATCGTTGTCCATGCAGGGCATGTCGTCATGGACGAGCGAATAGGCGTGGATCAGTTCGACGGCACAGGCAGCTCGCAGCGCTGCATCGCGCTCCCCGTGCACCACCCTGGCCGTGGCCAGCACCAGCAAGGGACGCAGGCGCTTGCCGCCGTCGAGCACGCCATAGCGCATGGTCTCGCCGATGCCCGCCGGGGCATCGCCCGGCACCCAGGCGGCCAATGCGGACTCCACCGCATCAAGCTCGGTGCTGCACCATTGATCGAACTCGGTGGGCTTCATGCGGTGGGCCAGGGTTTGAGCTGTCCGTCCTCGAGGACCTTCACCTGCTGCTCCACGGCCTCGAGGCGGCCGCGGCAAAAACCCAGCAGCTCGGCACCGCGCCGGTAGCCAGCGATCAGGCCTTCCAGCGGGAGCTGGCCACCTTCCATGTCGGCCACGAGGCGTTCGAGTTCGGCCAAGGCCGCCTCGTAGCTCTCGGGCTGCGTGCCGGCGCTCTCAGGGGAGGGACTGGTAGGTTTTTTTGCCATGTGGGAACTTCGCCCTGCGATTGTAGTCAGGCCCGCGGGGCGGTCGTTGTGCGCCAGCGGACGACGCGCGGGCGACACGGCACCCCGCGGGTACAATCCGCGGCCCGTCGCGAAAGGCGGGTCTCTGGTAGCTCCACGCCCGAGCGCACGATGCGACGGGGTGGTGGTGTGGCATCGGTTTTTGGAGATCCTGGGGATCATGTCCGACCTGAGCATCGGCCTGGAAGCGCTGGAGCGCTGCCGCGCACCGCTTTCCGTCACGAGCTACTTCGACGCCGAGCTGTTCCGGCGCGAGATGGCGCTCATCTTTCAGCACGGCCCCCGCTACCTGGGGCATGAACTGTCCGTTCCGGAGGTCGGCGACTTCCACACGCTGATCCAGGAGCACGAAGGCCGCGCGCTGGTGCGCACGCCCCAGGGCGTGCAGTTGCTCTCCAACGTGTGCCGACACCGCCAGGCCCTGATGCTGCGCGGACGCGGCAACACCGGCAGCAACATTGTCTGCCCACTGCACCGCTGGACCTACGACACCCACGGCCAGCTGCTGGGCGCCCCGCATTTCGCCGACGACCCGTGCCTGAACCTCGCCAACTATCCGTTGCAGCGCTGGAATGGCCTGCTGTTCGAGGCGGCGCGCGACGGTCAGGGCCGCGACGTGGCCGCAGACCTGGCGCGGCTGGGACCAAAGGCCGATCTCGACTTCAGCGGCTTCGTGTTCGACCACGCCCAGGTGCACGAGTGCGACTACAACTGGAAGACCTTCATCGAGGTCTACCTGGAGGACTACCACGTCGCCCCTTTCCACCCGGGCCTGGGCGGCTTCGTCACCTGCGAGGACCTGCGCTGGGAGTTCGGTCCGATGCACTCGGTGCAGACCGTCGGTGCCAACAACGCGCTGGCCCAGGCCGGTTCGGCCACCTATCGCAAGTGGCATGACGCGGTGCTGGCCTACCGCAACGGCGTGCCGCCCAAGCACGGCGCGATCTGGCTCACTTACTACCCCAACGTGATGGTGGAGTGGTACCCGCACGTGCTGGTGGTGTCTACGCTCTTCCCCAAGGGGCCGCAGAAGACACTGAACCTGGTCGAGTTCTTCTATCCCGAAGAGATCGCTGCGTTCGAGCGCGAGTTCGTCGAAGCCGAGCAGGCCGCCTACTGGGAAACCTGTGCCGAGGACGACGAGATCGCACTGCGCATGGATGCGGGGCGCCGCGCCCTGATGGAGCGCGGTGACGACGAAAGCGGCCCCTACCAGAGCCCGATGGAAGACGGCATGCAGCAGTTCCACGAGTGGTACCGCCGCGCCATGGGCACGGCGGACTGAGCTCGGTTCAACGCACCGGCTCGCCCAGCGACACCGGACGGCGCATCACGAGGGATACAACCCGCGGCTGCGCCCCATCAGTCGCGTCAGGCCGAGCAGGCTGTCGATGTGCGGCGTGGGTATCGCCAGGTGCTGGCCGATTTCGCGCACGGCGCCCACCAGCGCGTCGAGTTCCAGTGGCCGGCCGGCCTCCAGATCCTGCAGCATCGAGGTCTTGAAGGCACCGAGCTTGCGCGTCACCGCGTGGCGCTGCTCCGGCGTCTGGTCGATCGCGCAGCCGAAACGCGCGCCGATGGCCTGGGCCTCGAGCATGACCGCGGAGCACACCGCCCGCGTGAGCGGATCGTCAAGGATGCGGTCCGCCGTGGCGCCGGTGAGCGCCGAGATCGGGTTCACCGTCATGTTGCCCCAGAGCTTGAACCAGATGTCGCGCTGGATGAGCGGCGACACCGTCACCGCGAAGCCCGCACGCGTGAGCAGCGCGGCCAGCGACGCGAGCCGCTCGCTGTCGCCACCCGCCGGCTCACCGATGATCAGGCCGTTGCCCATGCCATGACGGACGCGACCCGGTGCTGGCACGGTGCTGCTGAGGTGCACCACGCAGCCGATCACGTGGCGTGTGGGGATCGCCGCGCGCACCGCGTCGCCCGGGTCCACGCTCGCCAGGCGCAGGCCTTGGCACTCGCCCGGCAGGTGGTCGAAGAACCACCAGGGCACGCCGTTCATCGCCACCAGCACCTGGGTGTGTGGTGCCAGCAGCGGCGCAGCAAGCGCCGCCACCGAAGCCAGCGAAGGCGCCTTGACCGCCAGCACCACCAGGTCCTGCGGACCGAGACGCTGCGCATCCGACTCGGCGCGCACCCGCACCTCGGCCTTTGCGCCATCGGCAGATTCGAGGTGCAGACCGTCTCGCTGCAGCGCCGTCAGCGTCTCGCCGCGGGCCAGCACCGAGAGCGCCAGTTCTGCGGGCGGCAGGCTCCTGCCCAGCCAGCCGCCGAACACGCCGCCGATCGCGCCAGCGCCCACGATGCAAACCTTCATGCTGCTGCTCCTTGCGCGCCTTGAAGACAAGCGCGCAATTCTGCAGCAATCGCCGGCCCGGGCGGGCCGCAGCGCGATCAGGTCCCGATGCGCCCGCCGCCGTTGCGGGTGATCACGATCGTGGCCGAACGCGGACGCGCCGTCGCGCCGCCAGCGCCGTAGCCGGCGTTGCCCGGCCAGTGGCTCAGGTAGGTCGACGGGTTGGCGACATTCGCGGCCGTGATGGTCTCCCCGGGGTGCTGAATGTTCACGAAGATCGCACTGCCGTCCGGCGTCTCGGTGATGCCGGTGATCTCGCAGTCGACCGGGCCGACGAGGAAGCGCCGCAGCGTATCGGCCGTGGGCTTCTTGCCCACGTAGGTGTCCACGGTGACCGTGCCGCCTGCGGTGGTGGTGTAGCTGAGCGTGGTCTTGGCGCCGCCATCGCCCACCTTGCCCGGCACGCCGGCCAGCAGCATGCAATTGGTGACATCGGTGTACGCGCCGTCGTCGGTCTGAATCCAGCACAGACCCGTGTTTCTGCTGAACCACAGGCCGTCCGGGCTGGAGAAGTCCTGGTCGGCTGTGAGCGCGGAGAGGTTCACCCGGGTCAGGTCGGCGTCGGCCTGAGCACCGAACAGATAGACGTCCCAGGTGAACGCGAGTGCCGCACTCTCGGCCCCCGTTTCGGCCATGCGGATGATGTGGCCGTTGATGTTCCCGGGAGCGCCCGCCGCGCCGCCATTGAATGAGTCAGAGTAGGCGCGCGGATTGGCGCTGTCCACCGCCTGCTGCCCGGACACCGGCTCAACCTTGCGGTTGCTGTTGTTGGTGAGCGCGTAGTAGATCTCGCCGGTGGTGGGATGCACCGCGCACCACTCGGGTCGATCCATCTTCGTCGCGCCCACGGCATCGGCGGCGAGGCGGGCGTTGACCACCACATCCGCCTGGTCGGCGAAGACGTAGGTGGTGTAGGCGGCTATTGCCGCATTGGTGATGCTGAGCTCGATCCACTGCCCGCTGCCATCGCTGTTGAACTTGGCGACATACAGCTTGCCGGCGTCGAGGTACTTGTCGCCGGTGGCCACGCGGTTCGTGGCGCTGGCATCGGCTGCGTCCCAGGTGGCGGTGGAGACGAACTTGTAGATGTACTCGCCCCGCGAGTCGTCGCCCATGTAGACGGCCAGGGGCTTGCCGACCACCTGCTTGCCGAACACGGCGCTCTCGTGGGCAAAGCGGCCGAGCGCAGTGCGCTTCTTGATGGCAGCCGTCTTGTCGTAGGGGTCGATCTCGACGATGTAGCCCTGCCCGTTCAGCTCGTTGCGGTAGTCGTCGGTGCCGTCGGTGCTGGCGCCGAGCTTGCTGATGATCCAGCGCGCATAACGGTCGTCCGGACCCGAGGTCTCCCAACCGTGGCGGCTGGCTGCGCCCTGCGCGCGACCATAGCGGTTGAGTGACACGACGCTCTTGTCGTTGCCGCGTGCCGCGTTGTCGGCCGCGGCGCGGGTGAAGTAGCCCGCCCAGTTCTCTTCGCCGGTCAGGAAGCTGCCCCAGGGCGTGTAGCCGGTGCCGCAGTTGTTGATCGTGCCGCGCGTGCGTGTGCCATCGGTCGAGTAGATCGTGCGCAGCAGCGCGTTGCCACGCGCCGGGCCAGCGATCTCGATGGGCGTGAGCGGCGTCACGCGCCGGTTGTAGGCCGAGTCACGGACGTAGCCGAACACGCCACCGGTCTTGCGCACCTCGACGATCGAGACACCATGGGCCGGAATCTCCTTGTCCGACTCGGCTGCGGGCCGAGGCCGGGCGGTCGAGCCGTTCGCGTGGAGAAAGTGGTCGGTCAGCGCTTCATGATTCATCGCGAGCAAGCCGCGGTCGCTGCTGTTCGCATCACGGCGCGTGCCATCGGCGCTCAGACCGAAGAACTCCATGCCATCGTGATGGTCGCCGGCCCGGTTGTCGTAGTCGGTGTCGGTGCCGTTGTTGAGGAAGTCCGGCGTGGCCGCCGTGAGCGGGTCGCCCAGGGCGTAGATGACACGTGGCCGTGTAGCCAGCAGGCACCACCACTGCATCGGCCACGCTCTTGCCCACGGCAGCGAACCCGACCTTGTCGAGCGCGACCGGACCCGTACTCACCGGATCGTCGTCACCGCCGCCGCACGCGGCCAGACCCCAGCTGCCGAGCACCGCGGTGGCAGCGGTTCCGACACCACCGCGCAACAGCGATCGGCGAGACAGTCGGGCGTCCAGCACGGCGTTGAAGCTGGGATTGCGGCTGGTGTTCAGATCCTGCTCATCGTCGGCGAGGTGGTGCAGCGGCAAGTCGTTCGGTCGATTCATGGAGGTACTTCCTTCGATCGGTGGCGTTTCAGGGAGTACCGATGCTCGTCTCTTGCGGTGAAAGTCCCATGACAGATCAGTGACGTTCCCGTGTCGTCCGACGGAGCCGCAGGATGGCGACGCTCAGCAGTGCCAGCCACGACAGGCCCGCACCGCCGCCACCTGAATCCGACGCGGTGGCGGGCAGGCTTGGCTCCTCTACGGCCGCGGCGGCAACGGCCTGTCCGGTGATTTCGAGGGGCGCCGGATGGGTACCACCACCGCGCAGCTGGAGCATGGCTCTCGACGGCAAGACTCCCGACGGCCGGTGCGAGACCTGCAGCGTGCACGTGGCGGCCACAGGAAGTGTCCGACCCGGCGTGCAATCTCCGCCGAGCGCGAACTCACCCGCTTGCGGCCCCGAGAGGTTGGGACTGGCCAGCGTGAACGGCTGCGTGCCGGTGCTCACCAGCGTCCAGGTGAGGGTCTGGCTGCTGCCAACGGGCGTTGCGGCGAAAGCAAGCCGTTCGTCGAGACGCTGCGCAGCCAGGGCAGCAACGCCTTCTGTTCGTGCCTCAACCACCAGACCCAGCAGAAATGAAGCGCCGCCAGAATCGGGCGCCCCCAACAGGGCTCCCGTTGACGTTCCAGTGACGCTCGGTTCGGCACGAACACGCACCTCGCAACGTCCACCGGGTGCGATCAATGCAGGGCAGTCAGTTTGCAGCGTGAATGGCCCTGCGGTGATCCGCATCGAAGGCAGGATCAGGCTCGACGGGCTGCGGTTCTCGATCAAGACCCTGTGCACCGGGGAGGCCCAGCCCAGACTCAAGGTGCCGAAGTCGAGCGTCGGAGGCCAAACGGCCAGGGGTGCCGTCGCACTGGACATCACGGCGACGCGGCCGAGGTAGGCCGAGAGATCGGCCACATCGCCCTCGCCGAGGACTGCCTTGAGGTAGCCCATCACCCCCACGGTGTTCAGTGCCTTCTGCAGCGCGGCCGGGTTGTCGGCGGCGCGCAGGAGGTTGTTGCGGCCTTGCGTCGGGTCCGGACCGTGGCAGCTCACGCAACTCGGCACCCCAGCGGCCAGCCTCAGATAGAGCTGCGCACCCCGATTGGCATCCTGCGCCACAGTCGAAGAGACAGCAGTTGCCAGGACAAGTGCACTGAGTGGGAGGAGAAGCTGCATCGGGAAACACCGGTGGTCTCAAGCGTAGCGACGACACCGACCTCGCCGCGCAGCAACCCTGGAAGGCTGGCGGCAATTCACCGTTGTCATCAAGACGCCACGAGACGCGGCCCTGGATCGGAACACCCGCGCTCATGGCACACTTCCTGCGGCGCGAGCCCCTCACTTCAACCCGACACAGAGGCACAGACAGATGGCGAAGATCCACTTCATCGGCGGCGAAAAGGGCGGCGTCGGCAAGTCGCTGATGGCGCGCGTGCTGGCGCAGTACTTCATCGATCGCGATCTGCCGTTCATCGGCTTCGACACCGATCGTTCTCACGGCGCGCTGATGCGCTTCTATTCCGGCTACGCGTCACCGGTGGTGGTCGACCGCTACGAAGCGCTGGACAGCATCATGGAAGCCGCGGTGGCCGAACCCACGCGTCGCATCCTCGTCGACCTGGCCGCGCAGACCCACGATCCGCTCGTGCGCTGGATGGACGACTCTGGCGTGCTCAACCTCGCCGATGAGGCCAGCGTCACCATCCAGTACTGGCATGTCATGGACACCGGCAAGGACTCGGTGGACCTGCTGCGTCGCCTGCTCGACCGCTTCGGCACCGGCCTGCGTTACGTGCTGGTGCGCAACCACATCCGCGGCAGTGACTTCGACGTTCTCGAGCAATCGGGCGAGCAGGCGCGCGCGCTCGGCCTGGGCGCCAAGATCGTCTCGGTCAAACGACTGCACGACAGCGCCATCAACAAGATCGACGCCGCGAGCAGCAGCTTCTGGAACGCCAAGAACGCCGACCACCATGCCGCCGGCCTGGGCCTGATGGACCGCCAGCGCGTGAAGATGTGGCTGCGCGACGTCTACCGGGAACTCGACGACATCGACGTCTGACGATCGCGCGAGCCAAGGGCCGATCGTGGCGTGCAATCCTCACGCAGCATCGAACCGAAGGTGCAAGTTCTTGTGATCCACTTCGACTCAGGTGGTCTGGCGTGAATCGATGGCCAGGCGTTTCACTGGGAGGATTGCTTGGCGACCGATCTGGCTACGATGAACCTGCGGCGCATGGCTTGCCGCGCGCTGCTGGCACTCGCCACCGGTATCGCACCGTTGGCAGCGATGGCGCAGAGCGCCACCCCAGTGCCCCCCCAAGCCGGATTCGACCTGCGTGGCGCCACGCTGGAGGGCAAACCCTTCAAACTGGCTGATTTGCGTGGGAAGGTGGTCATGGTGTTCTTCTGGAGCACCGACTGCGCTGTCTGTCGGTCGAAAATGCCGGAGCTTCGTGCCAATGCAGAAGGGTGGCGCGGCAAGCCGTTCGAACTCGTTCTCGTCAGCCTGGACCGGCGGCGTGCTGACCTGATCGAATATGACCGATTGCTCGCCGCTACACAGGCCAATGCCGTGCATTTCCGCAGTCTCTGGAGCGGCGACCCTGGCTACAGCGACTCCCTGCCTCAACGCCCGCGCCAACTTCCGCTGACGCTCCTGATCGACGTGCAAGGCCGCCTGGCGGCGCGGTTCGAGGGCCGCATCCCCGCCGAAGCGTGGGATTCGGTGGCCGATCTGATGCCCTGACCTGCGACGCCCGAGACGCCATCAGCCCGGCGTGGGCGTGCCGCTCATCCGGTCATGCGCGAGGAAGTACTTGCGCGCCAGGGCCACCAGCTGCTTTTCGCTCGGGTGGTCCACCACCTCGTAGGCCGCGATGCGTTCGGCCGTCTTCGGGCGGTGCTTGTCGGCATAGTGGCGGAAATCGGCCAAGGCCTTGTGCGAACCCGTGATCAGCACTTCGGCAATGCCTTCGAGCGCGTCGCACAGCTCGCCGTAGAACTCGTGCTCGGTGCGCACTTTGCTGCCGTGCTGGGCCGTGTGGTGCGTGTGGCTGCGGACTTTCTGCGCCTGCACATGCTCCTCATCGAACTGCAGAACTTGCGCTGTCTGGTGATCGGTCCAGACCACCGCGTGGATGGCTTTCATGTCAGGTTTTCCTTTCGTGGAGGGATTCGCAGGCCACGCAGCGCAGGGCCTGGGGTTCGGCCTTCAGGCGATCGAAGGGGATCGGTTCATGGCAGTCGATGCATTCGCCGAACTGTTCGTCATGAACCCGCTTGAGCGCCAGGCTGACGGCGCCCAATTCGTGCAGATCCTGGTCGGACAGCGCCATGTCGACTTCTCGATCGCTGGCACGCTGCGGCGCATCGTCACCGTCCTGCACCAGAACTTCTCTGGCGTGTTCAGCACGCGACAGCCCTTGCTGATGCGCCATGAGCTGCCGCTCCAGCGCCTGTTGTCGAGAGCGCAACTGATCAGCGATCAGTGCGCGTTGGCCTGCAGTGAGATGTGTCCCCATGATGTTCTCCTTCTGGAGCCATCATGCGGCCGCGGTGGGCCGCCGGCACTGACACAGGTCAAGGAGCCCGGGTCAGACCGGCGTGAGCTTGGCCACCGACAGGGCCAGCCACTTCATGCCGTGGCGGCCGAAATTGACCTGCGCGCGGGCGTCGTCGCCGCTGCCCTCGATGCGTGATGATCACGCCCTCGCCGAACTTGGTGTGGAACACGCTCTGCCCCGAACGCAGCCCGTGCGATGACGCGGCCTCGCGCCGCACCCGGGTAGCTGCTCGCCGGGCGCGGCTCCACCCGACCCGCGCCGACGATGCCGCTCAGGCCCGAGCCGCGCTGCCAGGCGTTCTGGTACTCGCGCGCGAAGCCCGAGCCGAAACCTTGGTTGCGCGGCGTGATCCACTTCAGCGCGCCCTCGGGCAGCTCGTCGAAGAAGCGGCTCTTGATGTTGTAGCGCGTCTGCCCGTGCAGCATGCGCGTCTGGCTGAAGCTCATGTACAGGCGCTTGCGGGCGCGGGTGATGGCCACGTACATCAGGCGACGCTCCTCCTCCAGCCCGTCGACGTCGGCCACACTGTTCTCGTGCGGGAACAGGCCCTCCTCCAGACCGGTGATGAACACTGCAGTCGAACTCCAGGCCCTTGGCCGAGTGCACCGTCATCAGCTGGATCGCATCCTGCCCGGCCTGGGCCTGGTTGTCGCCGGCCTCCAGCGAGGCGTGGGTGAGGAAGGCCGCGAGCGGCGACATGATCTCGCCGGTTTCGGCATCGGGCGCCTGTTCCACCGGCACGCCCTGCTCGTCCACCGGCAAGCGCCACCGCGTCCTTGCCGAAGCCTTCCTGGGTGACAAAGGCCTCGGCGGCGTTGACCAGTTCCTCCAGGTTCTCGAGCCGGTCCTTGCCTTCCTTGTCGGTCTTGTAGAAGTCGACCAGGCCCGAGGCGTGCAGCATGTGCTCGATGATCTCGCGCAGCGTCAGGCCGCGGGTGGCGTCGCGCATCGCATCGATGAGCGCCACGAAGGCCTGCAGGTTGCCGCCGCGCCTTGCCGGGCACCGCGCCCACGCTCTGCGCCAGGCTGCGGCCGCTGGCGCGGGCCGCGTCCTGCAGCTGCTCGACGCTGCGCGCGCCGATGCCACGGGTCGGGAAGTTCACCACGCGCAGGAAGCTGGTGTCGTCGTTCGGGTTCTCGATGAGCCGCAGGTAGCTCAACGCATGCTTGACCTCGGCACGCTCGAAGAAGCGCAGCCCGCCGTACACCTTGTAGGGCATGCCGGCGTTGAACAGCGCACTCTCGATCACGCGGCTCTGCGCATTGCTGCGGTAGAGCAAGCGCGATGTGGCTGCGCGCCGTGCCGTCGCGGTGCAGTTGCTGGGCTTCGTCGACGAACCACTGCGCCTCGGCGAAATCGCTCGTCGCTTCGTACACCCGCACCGGCTCGCCTGGACCGGCTTCGGTGCTGAGGTTCTTGCCCAGGCGCCGCTCGTTGTGCGAGATCAGCTCGTTGGCCGCGTCCAGGATGTTGCCGAAGGAGCGGTAGTTGCGCTCGAGCTTGATGACCTGCTCGACCTTGAACTCCCGCTCGAAGGCCGACATGTTGCCGACCTGCGCGCCGCGGAAGGCGTAGATGCTCTGGTCATCGTCGCCCACCGCGAACACCGCGCAGCCGCCGGGCTGCACCGGGCCGGCGAACATCTTGAGCCAGGCGTACTGCAGCTTGTTGGTGTCCTGGAACTCGTCGACCAGGATGTGCGAGAAGCGGCGCTGGTAGTGCTCGCGCAGCGCCTGGTTGTCGCGCAGCAACTCGTAGGTGCGCAGCAGCAGCTCGGCGAAGTCGACCACACCCTCGCGCTGGCACTGCTCTTCATAGGCCTGGTAGACCTGCACCATGACGCGGGTGGTCTCGTCGCGCACCTCCACATCCTTGGGGCGCAGGCCATCCTCCTTCTGCGCCGGCGATGAACCACGTCACCTGCTTCGGCACGTAACGCTCCTCATCGAGGTTGATCGCCTTGATGATGCGCTTGACCGCCGAGAGCTGATCGGCCGAATCGAGAATCTGGAAGCCCTGCGGCAGCGCCGCCAGCTTCCAGTGCGCGCGCAGGAAACGGTTGCACAGACCGTGGAAGGTGCCGACCCACATGCCGCGCACCGGCAGCGGCAACATGCGCCGAGAGCCGGGTGAGCATCTCCTTGGCGGCCTTGTTGGTGAAGGTGACGGCCATCACGCCGCCCGGTGACACCATGCCGTTCTGGATCAGCCAGGCGATGCGTGTGGTCAGCACGCGCGTCTTGCCCGAGCCCGCACCGGCCAGGATCAGCGCTGGGCGGGCCGGCAAGGTGACGGCGGCCAGCTGCTCGGGGTTGAGGCCGCGCAGCAGTCCGCCCGAAGCCACCTCGGCGGTGGGCGCCGGGGCCACAACACCGTCGGCATCGTTCTCCTCGAAGAGCGGGATCGAAGGGTCGTCGTGCGGTGCCGGAACCGAAGAGGAAGTCATCGGCGGCATTCTAGAAGGCGGGGGGCGCACGACACCTCGACACAGCTGGTCCGGCATCGCTTGATCGGCCCCGGCACGCTTGGTGCAGTATCGGCCCATCGCCACTTGGAAAGCCGCGCTCTTGCCCCTGCCCTGGATTCCCCGCCTGAGGGCACCGCCACTCGGCCTCGCGCTGCAAGGCGGCGGTGCGCACGGCGCCTTCACCTGGGGCGTGCTCGACGCCTTGCTGGAGGACGGCCGCTTTCCCATTGCGGCGATCAGCGGCACCAGCGCCGGCGCCATGAACGCGATCGCACTGGCCCAGGGGCTGATGGAGGGTGGACGTGGTGGTGGCCACGAGGCTGCCCGCGAAGGGGCTCGCGCAAGCCTGCAGCGTTTCTGGTCGGCCGTGGGCCAGCGCGTGCCCTACGACTGGTTCACCGTCGGCCAGCCCGAACGGCCGGGGCTGGCACCTGCCGCGCGCTTGTTCATGCACTGGGCCAAGTCGCTGTCGCCCTATCAGCTCAACCCGCTCGGCGTGAATCCGCTGCGTGAGGTGCTGCGCGAGCAGATCGATTTCGAGCGCCTGCGAGCGCACTGCCCGATCCGGCTCTTCATTGCGGCCACGCACGCCAACAGCGGGCGGCTGCGCCTGTTCGGCAACGCCGAGCTGAGCGCTCGATGTGCTGCTCGCCTCGGCATGCCTGCCAACGATGAGCCAAGCCGTCGTGATCGATGGCGAGCCCTACTGGGACGGCGGCTACAGCGCCAACCCGGCACTGTTTCCGCTGGTGCGCAGCGGCGTGCCCGACCTGCTGATCGTCTCGCTCAACCCCTTGCAATACGACACCGTGCCGGTCACGGCAGAAGCGATCCGTGCCCGAGCGCTGGAGTTCGCGTTCAACGCCGGATTCCTGCGCGAGGCAGTGCTGCTGGCCGAATCGTGCACCGAGGCCCGCCGCTCGCTGTGGTCCTTCGGCGCCGCACAGCAACGACTGCGGCGGCTGCGCACCCACCTGATCGATGCCGACGAGCACCTCGCCGATCTCTCCGGAGAAACGCGCCTGATCGCCCACCTGCCCTTCCTGGAGCACCTGCGCGATCGGGGCCGCGCCCGGGCGCAGCAATGGCTGCAGACGCATGGCGCGCAGGTCGGCTACGAAAGCAGCGCCGACCTCGAGCGGCTCTTCGCGGCACCCTCCGCGTAAAATCGGCGTCGCCATGGAAATCTTCGACTACGACAACATCCTGCTGCTGCCTCGCAAGTGCCGCGTGGAAAGCCGCAGCGAATGCGATGCGTCCACCGAGTTCGGTGGCCGACGCTTCAACCTGCCGGTGGTGCCGGCCAACATGAAGACCGTGGTCGACGAGCCCATCAGCGAATGGCTCGCGGCCAATGGCTTCTTCTACGTGATGCACCGCTTCGACCTCGACAACGTGGCCTATGCCAAGCGCATGCGCGACAAGGGCCTGTACGTGTCGATCAGTTCTGGCGTGAAGCCTGCCGACTTTGCGGTGATCGACCGCCTTGCCTCGGAGGGCGTCGGCGCCGACTACATCACCATCGACATCGCACACGGCCACGCCGACAGCGTGCACAAGGCGATCGAGCACATCAAGAAGCGCCTGCCGAAGACCTTCGTGATCGCGGGCAACGTGGCGACCCCCGAAGCGGTCATCGACCTCGAAAACTGGGGTGCCGATGCCACCAAGGTCGGTGTGGGCCCGGGCAAGGTCTGCATCACCAAGCTCAAGACCGGCTTCGGCACCGGCGGCTGGCAGCTCTCGGCGCTCAAGTGGTGCGCGCGCGTGGCCACCAAGCCGATCATTGCCGATGGCGGCATCCGTGACCATGGCGACATCGCCAAGAGCATCCGCTTCGGGGCGTCGATGGTGATGATCGGCTCGCTCTTCGCCGGACACCTAGAGTCTCCTGGGAAGACGGTCGAGGTCGACGGCAAGCTGTTCAAGGAGTACTACGGCTCGGCCAGCGACTTCAACAAGGGCGAGTACAAGCACGTCGAAGGCAAGCGCATCCTCGAGCCCATCAAGGGCAAGCTCGCCGACACGCTGCGCGAGATGCGCGAGGACGTGCAGAGCTCGATCAGCTATGCGGGCGGCACCAAGCTGGCCGATATACGCAAGGTGAACTACGTGATCCTGGGCGGCGACAACGCTGGCGAACACCTGCTGATGTAGTCGGGCGCGCTGACACCAGCGGCGTGCTTGAACCTCCCAGGCGCGGAGCGTTCAGTCCGCGACCATGCCCTGGCGTTCACCGGGCTCCACACGCGACAGCCGTGCCCGCTCGACCGCCGACAAGGGTGTGACCTTGGCGGTGGCGGTGGGGCAGCTGCCGCTGCTGAGGTAGCTCATCGCTGCCCCGGTCAGCTTTTCGGCCGGATCGCCCAGGGCGCCGGTGAATTCATCGGCCACCGGGCACGTGGGCGTGAGCCCGTTCTCGTAGCTGCCGAAGCCATTGGCATTGCGTGCCTGGAAGTTCACGACGCTGAACGTGTTGCCGCACGAGGCGACCGGGTTGAAACCGTAGGGCTTGCCGCAGGTCGTGCCGCCGATCGTGACCACATTGACATAGGGAGACAGGCCGTTGACCACCAATTCACTGGCCGAGCAGGTGCGTGAGCCGGTGAGCACCACCACGCGGCTGAAGGCCGGGGCCGGTGCCAACGTGAGGTTGATATTGCTGTTCGACACCTGATTGCCGGCGTTGTAGACCAGCCGCGTGAACAACTTGCTGCCGTGCACTGCCCCGACGATCTGCGAAGCCAGCAGGTTGGCGGTGGACACGCGGCCGCCGCCGTTGTAGCGCAAGTCGACGATGAGTTCGGTGGCGCCCTGCGCCCGGAAGCTGGCCAAAGCGCTGACCACCGGCGGCTCGGCCTGGGTGATGAAGTCCTTCAGCACCAGGTAGCCGGCCTTGGTGCCGTTGGACAAGGTGAGCACGTTCGTCACCGGCACTGGCGTGAGCGTGTAGAGCGCCGCCGTCAAGCGTGATGGGGGGCAGCTGGACGCCGGCGCGTTCGATCACCAGCGCGAGCTGGTCACCGGCCTGGGCCGGATTGAGCACGGCGAAGTCGCCTGTGATCACTGTCGATGAGGGCACACCGTTCACCGAGACGATCACGTCGCCACGCTGCAGGCCGGCCGCGCCCGCCGGCGACTGCGGCTCGATCAGCCGTGCCCGCAACGGCAATTGGCGCTCGTTGCCGTTGACGAAGAGGCCATAGCCGAGGGTCTGCCCTTCGGCGAAGAACTGGTTGTAGCTGACCGAGTCCTGGTAGCCACTCCAGGGCTCGACCACGCCCGGGCCACCATAGTTGGTGTACTTCAGGGCATTGAAGTAGGACGCGAGGGACGTGAAGCCCGCCGGATCGGGGTTGGGCGAGCTGCCGCTCCAGTAGTACTTGTCGAGGAAGTAACTGCGCAGCCAGTCGTTTTGCGCAGCGACATCGCAGGCCGCGCTGGGTGCGGTCGCGGATGGACCGTCATCGCCACCGCCGCAGGCAACGAGGCACAGAGAGGTCGCGAGGGCAACAAGCGAAAGGCGAAGACGGGAGGTGCGCATGACGGGAGGGCCGGGAAGACGACCCGTGCACCTTAGCAGCGGCACCCTGCACCTACAATTGGCGCCCTCCCCGTTTGCACTCTGTTTCACGGCCGCGCGCCGTGACCTGCCCTGCGCCATGACCGAACTCGCCAAGTCCTTCGAGCCCGCCGCCATCGAGGCCCATTGGGGCCCGCTGTGGGAGCGAAGCGGCGTCTACGCCCCGACGCTGGATGCCAGCCGGCCCTCGTTCTCGATTCAGCTGCCGCCGCCCAACGTGACGGGCACGCTGCACATGGGCCACGCGTTCAACCAGACCATCATGGACTCGCTGACGCGCTACCACCGCATGCGCGGCTTCAACACGCTGTGGGTGCCGGGCACCGACCATGCGGGCATCGCCACGCAGATCGTGGTGGAGCGCCAGCTTCAGGAAGCTGGCTTGCAGCGGCGCGAGCTCGGCCGCGAGACTTTCCTCAAGCACGTGTGGGACTGGAAGGCGACGTCGGGCGCCACCATCACGCAGCAGATGCGCCGCATGGGCGACAGCGTGAGCTGGTCGCACGAGTACTTCACCATGGACGACAAGCTCTCGAAGGTCGTCACCGACACCTTCGTGCAGCTGTACGAGCAGGGCTTCATCTACCGCGGCAAGCGGCTGGTCAGCTGGGACCCGGTGTTGCAGTCCGCGGTCTCCGACCTCGAGGTGGAGAGCGAGGAGGAAGACGGCTCGCTGTGGCACATCCGCTACCCGCTCAGTGACGGCAGTGGCGAGCTGGTCGTGGCCACCACGCGCCCCGAGACCATGCTCGGCGACGTGGCCGTGATGGTGCACCCCGAAGACGAGCGCTACACCGCGCTGGTGGGCAAGACGGTGCGGCTGCCGCTGTGCGACCGCGACATCCCGGTGATCGCCGACGACTATGTCGATCGCGCCTTCGGAACGGGCGTGGTCAAGGTGACGCCGGCGCACGATGCCAACGACTACGCGGTGGGCCAGCGTCACGGCCTGCCGATCATCGGTGTGCTGGCGCTCGATGCCACGGTGAACGACAACGCGCCTGCGGCCTACCGCGGCCTCGATCGGTTCGTCGCGCGCAAGAAGGTCGTGGCCGATCTCGATGCACTGGGGCTGCTGGTCGAGGTGAAGAAGCACAAGCTGATGGTGCCGCGCTGTGCGCGCACCGGGCAGGTGGTGGAGCCCATGCTCACCGACCAGTGGTTCGTCGCCATGAGCAAGCCGGGCGCCGACGGCAAGAGCATCGCCGGAAAGGCGATCGAGGTGGTGGAGAACGGCTCGGTCAAGTTCGTGCCGGAGCAGTGGGTCAACACCTACAACCAGTGGATGACCAACATCCAGGACTGGTGCATCTCGCGCCAGCTCTGGTGGGGCCACCAGATCCCTGCGTGGTACGGCAGCGGTGGCGAAGTCTTCGTGGCCCGCAACGAGGCCGAGGCCGCGCACGAAGGCCACAAGCTGCCGGCTACACCGGTCCGCTGCGCCGCGACGAGGACGTGCTCGACACCTGGTACTCGTCCGCGCTCGTGCCCTTCTCGACGCTGGGCTGGCCCGAGAAGACCAAGGAGCTCGACCTGTTCCTGCCCTCCAGCGTGCTGGTGACGGGCTTCGACATCATCTTCTTCTGGGTCGCCCGGATGATCATGATGACCGTGCACTTCACCGGGCAGGTGCCCTTCCGGAACGTCTACATCCACGGCCTGGTGCGCGACGCGCAGGGCCGCAAGATGAGCAAGAGCGAAGGCAACGTGCTCGATCCGGTCGATCTGATCGACGGCATCCAGTTGCCCGAACTGCTCGCAAAGCGCACCACCGGCCTGCGCCGCCCCGAGACCGCGCCGCGCGTGCGCAAGGACACCGAGAAGGAGTTTCCGGACGGCATCCCGGGCTTCGGAGCGGATGCGCTGCGTTTCACCTTCGCGTCGCTGGCCAGCCTCGGGCGAAACATCAACTTCGACAGCAAGCGCTGCGAGGGCTACCGCAACTTCTGCAACAAGCTCTGGAACGCCACCAAGTTCGTGCTGATGAACTGCGAGGGTCAGGACTGCGGACTCAAGGAGCACACCAAGGCGGAATGCGCCCCGGGTCAGCCGTTCCACGGCTACCTCAGCTTCTCGTCCGCCGACCGCTGGATCACGGGCGAGCTGCAGCGGGTGGAGGCCGCCGTGGCGCAGGGCTTTGCCGACTACCGCCTCGACAACGTCGCCAACGCGATCTACACCTTCGTGTGGGACGAGTACTGCGACTGGTACATCGAGTTGGCCAAGGTGCAGATCGCTTCCGGCACCGAGGCCCAGCAGCGTGCCACGCGCCGCACGCTGATCCGCGTGCTGGAGACCGTGCTGCGGCTGCTGCACCCGATCACGCCCTTCATCACCGCCGAACTCTGGGAGCGCGTGGCGCCGGTGGCGGGCCGCCACACCGGCCAGGCAGCGGGCATCGTCACCGCGGCCTATCCTCAGGCACAACTCGACAAGGTGGACCCGGTCGCCGACGCCTGGGTGCACAAGCTCAAGGAACTGGCCGGCGCCTGCCGCGCGCTGCGCAGCGAAATGAGCCTTTCACCAGCCGTGCGCGTGCCGCTGCTGGTGTGTGGCGACAACGAGTTCGTCCGCTCGGCCTCAGGCGCGCTCGCTGCCCTCGCCAAACTGGCCGATGTCCAGGTGTTCGACGACGAAGCGGCGTTTGCCAAGGCCAGCGCCAACCTGCCGGTGGTCGTGCGCGGCGCCACTCGCCTGGCGTTGCGGGTGGAGATCGACGTGGCCGCAGAACGCGAGCGCCTGGGCAAGGAGATCGCGCGACTGGAGTCCGAGATCGCCAAGGCCGAGGCCAAGCTGGGCAACGAGAGTTTCGTGGCGCGTGCACCGGCGGCCGTGGTGGCCCAGGAGCGTCAGCGCATCGCCGACTTCACTGCGACACGGGACCGGTTGCGAGATCAAGCGACACGCCTGGCTCCGTCGGCCTGAACTCGCGCAGCGAGGTCGGCGCGACGCTGAGCAATTCGTCGATGCGCTTGACGACCGCCCACGCGCTGCGCAGCCGCGACTCGCGCGTGGTGCTGGCCACGCGCGGTGTGATCTGCAGGGTGCCGATGCCGGCCAAGCGGGCGGCCGCTGTCGAGTGCACCGGGTTCGAGACTGTCCATCCAGGCTGCAGCCACCCTCCCGCTGGACAGGGCCTCGGCCAGCGCGACTTCGTCGAAGAGTGCCGAGTGCGTGATGCTGACGATCACCTGGTTGGGCTTGCAAAATGGCAGGAAGCGCTCGCCGAGCAGACCCTGGTAGCGGCTGAAGAAGCTCAGTTGCACGCAAACCGCGTCCGACTGCTCGAGCAGCTCGCGCAGACCAAGGGGCTGCACCCGCCAGCGCTCCCACACCGTGTCGCTGGCGTGCAGCGAGGGGTCGTAGCCGACCACCTTGGAGCCGAAGGCGCCGAGCATCTGTGACATCGACCGCGCAGCCGGCGGCATGCCGACCAGGCCAACCGTGGCCGCGCCGAGTTCGCGGCCCACCAGCATGCCGTCGGTGCCGATCACGGGCACGCGCCTGAGCATCGACAGCAACGCGCCGATCATGAACTCGGCTTCGGCCTGCGCGGTGGCGGTCAGACTTCTCACCACTTCGACGCCGGCGCGACCGCAGGCATCGAGATCGATGTTCTCTGCACCCGCACTGATGCGACCTACTGCACGCAAAACCGGGGCGTAGTGCAGAGTCTGAGCATCGATGGCCACGCTCGACGGCACAATCATTGAGCGCACGTTGTACAGGGCTTGCCGCAGTGCGCGAGGGTCGAGGGCAAGTTCAGGCGCGAAGCGCACCGCATGGCGCGATTCGAGCCATTGCATGACCTCGGTTTCGAGCGGCTCGACGATCAGCAGGTCCATGCGTTCAGCGGCAGGTTGTCCGCGCGACGCATCGCACGGCTGGGGCAAGGTTCATCAACAACATCCGGGATTGTAAGAATATGTCTGTCAAGAAAGCGATCTTCCCCGTTGCCGGGCTTGGAACGCGCTCCCTGCCTGCCACCAAGGCCATGCCCAAGGAGATGTTGCCGATCGTCGACAAGCCGCTCATCCAGTATGCCGTGGAGGAGGCCTATGCCGCCGGCGTGCGCGAAATGATCTTCGTGACCGGACGCCACAAGCGCGCCATCGAAGATCACTTTGACATGACTTTCGAGCTCGAAGTAGCCCTAGAACAGGCGGGCAAGCGCGAATTGCTCGACATCGTGCGCGCCGTCAAGCCGGCCGACATGAACTGCGTCTACGTCCGCCAGGCCCAGGCCCTGGGACTTGGCCACGCCGTGCTTTGCGGCAAGCAGCTGGTGGGCAACGAGCCGTTTGCGGTGCTGCTGGCCGACGATCTGATGATCGGTAAGCCGCCCGTCCTGGCGCAGATGACGGCTCTCTACGACGAGTACAAGGCATCCATCATCGCGGTGCAGGAAGTGCCGGCGGAGCACACCCGCCGCTACGGCATCGTGGCCGGCAAGCCCATCAACGACCGCATGGTCCAGGTCTCGGGGCTGGTCGAGAAGCCGGCACCCGAAGTGGCACCGTCGCGCCTGGGCGTGGCGGGCCGTTACGTGCTCACCCCGGCGGTGTTTGCCGAGATCGAGAACCAGCCGCGAGGCGTGGGTGGCGAGATCCAGCTGACCGACGGCATCGCCGGCCTGCTGCGCAAGGAAAAGGTCTACGCCTACCGCTACGACGGTCTGCGCTACGACTGCGGGAGCAAGGAAGGCTTCCTGCAGGCCAACGTCGAGATGGCGCTGGCCCACCCACAGCTCGGCCCCGGCTTCCGCGACTACCTCAAGTCACTGTCGCTGTAAGTTCCGCAGAGCTGGCCCGGGCGAGCCCGGGCGACTGACAACGCCGGGCTCAGCGGCGACGCAGGTAGTGGATGAACTCGTCCTGGTCCTTGGACTGCTCGATGAGTTCATTGCCTGTCTGGCGCGCAAAGGCCTGGAAGTCACGCATCGAGCCAGGATCGGTGGCCAGCACCTTGAGCACGTCGCCACTCTTCATGTCCGCCAGTGCTTTCTTGGCCTTCAGGATGGGCAGGGGGCAGTTCAGCCCGCGGGTGTCGATTTCTTTCTGGATGTCCATGGCGGTCCTCGTCAGCGGCGTGATTCTAGGATGAGGCGCCGTCGGCCGGGGCCGGCCGTTCGAGCCATTGCACCGGATGTCCGCGCCGGCTGAGCCAGTCGGCCAGTGCCTGTCCGGTGCCGGCGCGCCAGCAGCGCACCTCGTGGGGGTGGAAGAGTCTGTATTCGGCGAGCTCGGGCGACAGGCGGATCTCGCCCGAGGCCACCACGTGATAGGCCAGGATCACCTGGTTCATGCGCTGGAAATCGTAGACGCCGATCAGTTCGACCGACTGAGCCTGCAGCGCGGTCTCCTCCAGCACCTCGCGCCGCAGCCCATCCTGCGGCGATTCGCCGGCCTCCATGAAGCCAGCCACCAGGCCGAAGAGCTTGGGCGGCCAGGCCGCATTGCGGGCCAGCAGCAGGCGGCCCTCGCGGTCGGCAAGTTCGATGACGGCGGCCAGCACCGGCGTGGGGTTGTTCCAGTGCGTCCAGCCGCAGGCCGGACAGCGCAGCCGGGACTTCGGGCCTCCATCCTCCTCCTGCATCAGCCACTGCAGGCCGGTGGCACAGCTGGGACAAAAGCGCGGCTCGGTGTTCATCATCGGCCCGCGCCGCTCAGGCCGGGAATACGCCGGTCGACAGGTAGCGGTCGCCGCGGTCGCAGACGATGAAGACGATGGTGGCGTTCTCCACCGTCTTGGCCAGTTCGAGCGCCACCCAGCAGGCCCCTGCGGCCGATATGCCGGCGAACAGCCCCTCCTCGCGCGCCATGCGCCGCGCCATCTCTTCGGCATCGGCCTGGCTCACGTAGGCCAGTTCGTCGACCCAGGTCGGGTCGTAGATCTTGGGCAGGTACGCCTCGGGCCACTTGCGGATGCCCGGAATGCGCGAGCCTTCGCTGGGCTGGGCACCGATCACCTTCACCTTGGGGTTCTTCTCCTTCAGGAAGCGCGAGGTGCCGGTGATGCTGCCGGTGGTGCCCATCGCGCTCACGAAGTGCGTGACCTGCCCCTGCGTGTCGCGCCAGATCTCCGGACCGGTGGTCTCGTAATGGATGCGCGGGTTGTCGGCATTGGCGAACTGGTCGAGCATGCGGCCTCGGCCCTCGCGCTGCATCTGCTCGGCCAGGTCGCGCGCGTACTCCATGCCGCCGGAGCGCGGCGTGAGGATCAGTTCGGCGCCGAACGCCTTCATGGTCTGGGCCCGCTCGATCGAGAGGTCCTCCGGCATGATCAGCAGCATGCGGTAGCCGCGAATGGCTGCCGCCATGGCCAGAGCGATGCCGGTGTTGCCGGAGGTCGCCTCGATCAAGGTGTCGCCAGGGTGGATCTCGCCGCGCTCCTCAGCCCGCCGGATCATGCTGATGGCGGGGCGGTCCTTCACCGAGCCGGCCGGGTTGTTGCCTTCGAGCTTGCCCAGGATGACATTGCCGCGCTGCTCGTTGTCGAGACCCGGCAACCGCAGCAGCCGGACCAGAGGCGTGTTGCCGATGACGTCTTCGACACTCGCATAGTCGGGGCGGGGCGGACGGACTGACGAATCGCTCATGCTTTCTCCTCGCGGCATTGTCGCAGGCCGCCCGGGCAGGCGCAGGCTGCATGCCATAATCCGCTCCCTTCGCAGAGTGCGCTGCGCACCGGCCTCGGTGGCGAAATTGGTAGACGCGCGGGACTCAAAATCCCGTTCCGCAAGGAGTGTCGGTTCGATTCCGACCCGAGGCACCAGCAAGCCGGCGCTCGAAGCCGGGTCTTGCCCGCGGTGCGCCCGACTGCACCACCGCTGAACGACGGACACCACGGACACCGCGCATGCCCCCGATGCCCCCCATCACCCAGGCCCTGTTGCTGATCAACGTCGCGGCCTTCTGCATCGACCTCTTCCTCGGCCCTTGGTTCACCCGGCTGCTGGCGCTCTGGCCGCTGGGCCATGGCTTCATGCCCTGGCAGGTGGTGAGCTACGCGTTCCTGCACGGCAGCCTGGGGCACCTCTTCTTCAACATGCTCGGCCTTTGGATGTTCGGCGCCGAACTGGAACGCATCTGGGGTACCAAGCGCTTCATTCAGTTCTACGCCGCCAGCGTGCTCACCGCCGCGGCCACGCAGCTGGTGGTAACGGCCCTGATGGGTGCGACCTACCCGACGGTCGGCGCTTCGGGTGGCCTCTTCGGCCTGCTGCTCGCCTTCGGGATGATGTTCCCCAACCGGACGATCATGCCGCTCTTCCCGCCGATCCCGATGAAGGCCAAGGTCTTCGTCGCGGTGTACGGCGGGCTGGAGCTGCTGTTCGGCGTCACCGGCACGCAGTCGGGCGTGGCGCACTTCGCCCACCTCGGTGGCATGCTCGGCGGATTTCTCATGATCCGCTATTGGCGCGGCCAGTCGCCTTTCGGCCGCCGCTGAACCAGCCACGACCCGGCGCCGCTCGCCGGGTCACTTCAGGCCAAAGCCTCCTCTCCAAAGCCCCTTTCGTGCGCAGGGATGCGCCGAAGCTGCATGCTCGGCGCATTCATTGCCCGAGGAGTGCGCCATGGCCACGGTTCCGCATCGATCCTGCTTCGCGGTCGTCCGGCGCCTCGCAAGCACCCTCCTTGCGGCGCTGATCTTGCCCTGGCCTTCGGTCCAGGCCCAGTCCCAGATGCCGGCGCCGGACTCGCCGGAGTTCCGCGCCAAGGTCGAAGCCCTGGTGCGCACGCACTCGGCCGTGGTGGGGGTGCGCACGAAGGCGGTCGACGAGGCCGGCTCCATCGCCACCCTCGGCAAAGAGCGGCGCGGATCGGGCGTGCTGATCGGCGATGACGGCCTCGTGCTCACCATCGGCTACCTGATTCTCGAGGCGGACCAGGTGGACCTCGTGATCGAAGGGGAGCGCACCGTGCCGGCGCGGGTCGTGGCCTACGACATCGCCTCCGGCTTCGGACTGCTGCAAGCGCTGACCCCGGTGCGGGTGCCACCGGTCAAGCTGGGCTCATCGACCGCACTGGCGCGCGACGTGCCGCTGGTGATCGCCAGTGGCGGGGCTGGCGGCAGCCTGAGTCTCGCTCGCGTGGTGTCGCAGCGGGCCTTCTCGGGCTACTGGGAGTACCACATCGACAACGCGCGTGTTCACCACACCGCCGCGCCCTGACCACAGCGGCGCCGGCCTGTTCAACCTCGACGGCGAGTTGCTGGGCATCGGCTCGCTCGTGGTCTCGGAAGCGGCCGGGCCCGGGCTGGGGCGCCTGCCCGGCAACATGTTCGTGCCCATCGATCTGCTCAAGCCCATCCTCGGCGAACTGCGCGCGCGCGGCGCGTCGCGCGAAAGCACCCGGGCCTGGCTGGGGTTCAACTGCGTCGAGAGCAGCGATGGCGTGCGGGTGATGCGCGTCAACCGCGACGGCCCGGCCGACGCAGGCCGGCCTGCAGCCGGGCGACCAGATCCTGCGCATCGATGGCTCTGAGGTCAGCGGTCTGGAATCACTGTACAAGTCGCTGTGGCGCAACGCCCCCGAGCGCGAAGTGGCGCTGGAGATCCGCCGCGATGGCGGAGACGCAGACCGTCACGGCCAAGTCGATCGACCGCATGAAGACCCTGCGCAAGCCGCAGGGCATCTGAGCGCGGCAGGCAACCAGTTCCAGCGGTCGACCGTCAGGCCAGCAGGCCGGTGTGCACGTCGGGTAACGCAGGCGCAGCCGCAGTTCGTGCACGAGCCGCCGGTTGTCGAGCCGGCGAGACTCGCTCATGAAGCTCATCAGCATCGGCGACAGCTGCGCTGAAGCGTCCTCGCGGCTGACGCGCGGTGGTCTTGGCAGTCCGCAGAGATCCGCCGCCAGATCGAAGTAGTCGCCCATGCGCATCTCGGTGTCGTCGCTCGCGTGCACGACGCGCTGCGGCAGCCCGCGGTGCAGCGCCGCCACGCAGGCCCGGGCCAGGTCATCGGCATGGATGTGGTTGGTGAACACGTCGTCGGCCTCGCGCAGCACAGGCGTGCCGCGCAGCAGGCGCTCGCGCGGATGTCCGCCGGGTCGGTCCGCGCGCGTAGATGCCCGGGATGCGCAGCAGTGTGACCCGGGCGCCGAACGCCCGGCCGTACCAGCGCAGGCGCCGCTCGGCATCGACCCGCCGCCGCGCCCGGTCGGTGGCGGGCTGCACCGCGCGGCTTTCGTCGAAGCGTGCGCCGCCGGCGTCGCCGTACACCCCGCTGGTGCTGCCGTAGACGATGCGCCGCACCCGCCCCTGGCGCGCCAGGGCCGCGAGCAAGGCCGCAGTACGCGGATCGCTCGCGCCCTGCAACGGTGGCGGCGCCAGGTGCAACACGGCGTCTGCCAGGCCGGCCAGGCGTTGCAGGGTGACCGGCTCGTCCAGGTTACCTGCCAGCGGCACCGCGCCAGCAGCGCGCAGTTCGGCCAGGCGCGCGGGGTTGGACGTCAGCGCCAGCACCCGCCATCGGCCGCGCAGAAGGCGGAGCACACGCATGCCCACGTCGCCGCAGCCGACGATCAGCAAGGTGGGGCGCTTGAAACGTGTCGGTCGGTCGGTGGATGAGGGCATCGAACTCCGGAACAGGCGGTTCACGTGCACGGGGCAAAATCGGCATCGATTTCGCTTCGCGCCGTGCAGTCTAAGACCTCACGTCTCCATCATGACCTTCACCGTCACGGTGCAGCCCAGCGGGCGCACTTTCTCCGTCGAACGTGACGAGCCCATTCTTCGCGCCGCCATCCGTGCGGGCGTCGGCCTGCCCTACGGCTGCCGCGACGGCGCCTGCGGCTCCTGCAAGAGCCGGCTGCTCGAAGGCCGGGTGATCCATGGCGCGCACCAGTCCAAGGCCCTGAGCGCCGAAGAGGAGTCGCAGGGCTTCACGCTCACGTGTTGTGGCGCCGCCCAGAGCGATCTCGTGATCGAAGCCCGCACCGTGGCCGGCGCGGGCGAGTTTGCGGTGCGCAAGATGCCGGCGCGTGTCCAGAGCCTGTCCCGCCCGGCGCCCGACGTGGCTGTGCTGACCATGCAGCTTCCGGCCAACGACGTGCTGCGCTACCACGCCGGCCAGTACGTGGAGTTCATCCTGCGCGATGGCGCACGCCGCAGCTACTCCATGGCCAATGCGCCTCACACCCAGAGCGAGAAACCTGCGATCGAATTGCACATCCGTCACATGCCGGGTGGCAAGTTCACCGACCACGTGTTTGGCGCCATGAAGGAGAAGGACATCCTGCGGATGGAGGGCCCGTTCGGCAGCTTCTTCCTGCGCGAGGATTCGGCCAAGCCGATCGTGCTGCTGGCCAGCGGGACAGGCTTTGCGCCCATCAAGGCCATCATCGAGCATCTGGAGTTCAAGCGCATCGACCGGCCGGTGCGGCTCTACTGGGGCGCCCGCAGCAAGGCGGATCTCTATCTGCATGCCTGGGCGCAGGAGGCCGCGGCGAGGCTGCCTCGACTCACCTATGTGCCGGTGCTTTCCGAGCCCCGCGCCGACGATGCCTGGACCGGCCGCACCGGCTTCGTGCACCGCGCTGTCATGGCCGATCTGCCCGACCTGTCAGGCCATCAGGTGTATGCCTGTGGCGCGCCGGTGATGGTGGAGTCGGCCCAGCGTGACTTTGTCGCGCAGTGCGGATTGCCCGAGGACGAGTTCTTTGCCGACAGCTTCACGTCCGAGGCCGACAAGCATGTGGTGGTCTAGCCCTTCCGGACGAACGCCAGGCCTCGCGGCAGTGGCGCTGCTCTCGCTGACCCTGCTCGGTCTTGCTGGCTGCCAGACACTGTCGAACAAGCCTCCCGTCTACCTCGGCGAAGCCTTCGAGAAGAGCGAGACCTTCTCGCGCCTCTTCGATGCCGATCCTCAGAGCACCTGCGGCGCGGCGCGGCGTGCGCTGCTGAGCCAGGGCTACCTGTTGCGTGATCGCGCCGCCAGCGACAACGTCGTCGGGCAGAAGAACTTCCAGCCCAGTGCCGACAGCCACGTGCAGCTGGAGATTCACGTGGCCTGCCAATCGGAGATGCCCAACGGGCAGGTGACGACGGCCTACGTGATCGCACTGCAGGAGCGCTATGCGCTGCGCAAGACGCCCAACTCTGCCAGCGTGGGGGTCAATGCCATCGGTTCACTCTCCCTGCCCCTGGGCTCGAGCGAGGATTCGCTGGTGAAGGTGAGCAGCGAGACCGTTCCGGCCGGCGCGTTCTACGACCGCTTCTTCGCGCTCATGGAGCGGCTGCTGCGCGAACAACCGGCCGCGGCGCCTTGAGCCGCCACGGCACCGTCTGCCTGGTGACGCGTTACTCGCCCAGGTAGGCGGCGCGCACCTTCGGGTCGTTGAGCAGCGCCTTGGCGTCACCGGTCATCGTGACCTCGCCCGAGTCCATCACGTAGCCGCGGTTCGCCAGGCCAAGCGCCCGGCTCGCGTTCTGCTCGACCAGCAGGATGGTCGTGCCGCGGCTGTGGATGTCGGCCACCACCTCGAAGATCTTGTCGACCATGATCGGCGACAGGCCCATCGAAGGCTCGTCGAGCAGCAAGACCTTGGGCTTGGCCATCAGCGCGCGGCCCATCGCCAGCATCTGCTGCTCGCCACCGCTCATGGTGCCGGCCAGCTGATTGCGTCGCTCCTTGAGGCGCGGAAAGATCGCGAACACTTTCTCGATGTCGGCCTCGATCTCCGTGTCGTTGCGGATGAAGGCACCCATCTGCAGGTTTTCGGTGATGGTCATGCGCGTGAACGTGCCGCGCCCTTCGGGAACCATCACGAGCCCCTGCTTGACCAGGTCCCAGGGGCCCTGGCCCTTGATGCTCTTGCCCAGGTACTGGATATCGCCCGAGGCCGGCGGCTGGGTGCCGGTGATGGCCTTCAGTGTGGTCGTCTTGCCGGCGCCATTGGCGCCGATCAGGCTGACGAGTTCGCCCTCGTTCACTTCGAAAGACACACCTTTGACCGCCTGGATCCCGCCGTAGGCGACCTTCAGCCCGGTGACCTTCAACAATGTGTTTGCCATGGGATCTCTTTCAGTGGGCCTTGTGGCCAGCGCCGAGGTAGGCCTCGATCACCTTCTCGTTGCGCTGCACGTCCGCGGGGTTGCCCTCGGCGATCTGCTTGCCGTAGTCGAGCACGGTGACGCGATCGCACAGGCCCATCACCAGCTTCACGTCGTGTTCGATCAGCAAGATGGTGCGGCCATCGTTGCGGATGCGGTCGATGAGTTCGCGCAGCACCACCTTCTCGGTGGCGTTCATTCCGGCGGCGGGCTCGTCGAGCGCGATCAGCTTGGGGTCGGTCGCCAGAGCGCGCGCGATCTCCAGTCGTCGCTGGTCACCGTAGCTCAGCGTGCGCGCCTTGAACTCGGTGTACTTGCCGATGCCCACGTAATCGAGCAGTTCCTGAGCGCGCTGGGCGATCGCAGCCTCTTCGGCCTTGAACGAGCCGGTGCGGAACACGGCACCCAACAGGCCGGACTGGCTGCGCACATGGCGGCCGACCATCACGTTCTCCAGCGCCGTCATCTCGGCGAAGAGGCGGATGTTCTGGAAGGTGCGGGCAATGCCCGCCTTGGCGACCTCGTGCACGGCCGTGGGCTTGTACGGTGCCCCGCCAAGTTCAAAGGTCCCCGAGTCGGGCGTGTACAGGCCGGTGATCACGTTGAAGAACGTCGTCTTGCCGGCGCCGTTGGGGCCGATCAGACCGTAGACCTGTCCCTTCTGGATGGTGATGCCGACGTCGGAGAGGGCCTGCAAGCCGCCGAAGCGCTTGGAGACGTTGGTGACCTTGAGCACGGTGTCCGTCATGCTGTGCTCCTCACTTGATTTCGACCGGGGCGGGCGCGGCCTTGCCGTGCTCGGGCGAGGGCCACAGACCTCGCGGCCTGGCCAGCATGATGCCGATCATCGCCAGCGCGATCAGCAGCTGGCGCAGGATGGACGCATCGAGTCGCCCGTCGGTCATCTGCTGCAGGGGACCGGCCACATAGCGCAGGACCTCGGGCAACGCCGCCAGCAGCAAGGCACCGACGATCACGCCAGGGATGTGGCCGATGCCACCCAGCACCACCATGGCCACGATCATCACCGACTCCTGCAGGCTGAAGGCCTCGGGCGTGATGAACGACTGGTAGCCCGCGAACATCACGCCGGCCACGCCGCCGAAGGTGGCGCCCATGCCGAACGCCAGCAGCTTCATGTTGCGGGTGTTGATGCCCATCGGCCTTGGCCGCGATCTCGTCCTCGCGGATGGCCATCCAGGCGCGGCCGATGCGGCTGCGCTCGAGCCGGTAGCAGATCACCACGCTGATGATGACCAGCGCGAGGAACAGGTAGTAGTAGTTGATGACCGGCGGGATCTCCAGGCCGAACAGCTCGTGCTTCTTGCCCAGGTCGAAGCCGAAGAGGTGCATCGAGTCGATCGGCCCGATGCCCTTGGGTCCGTTCGTGATGTTGACCGGGTGGTCCAGGTTGTTCAGGAACACGCGGATGATCTCGCCAAAGCCCAGCGTGACGATGGCCAGGTAGTCGCCGCGCAGGCGCAGCGTCGGCGCGCCGAGCAGCACGCCCGCCAGACCGGCCAGCAACGCCGCCAGCGGAATCACGATCCACAACGGCGTGTGCAGGCCGTTGGGGAACATCGCGGCGATCGCCGGGAAGGTCTCCCACAGGTGGCCGCTGGCCAGCAGGCCGAACATGTAGGCCCCCACGGCATAGAAGGCCACGTAGCCCAGATCAAGCAGGCCGGCGTAGCCCACCACGATGTTCAGGCCGAGCGCCAGCAGCACGTACAGCAGCGCGATGTCGATGATGCGCACCCAGGCGTTGCCGAACTGCTGCGCAATCAGCGGCAGGATCAGCAGGCCCACGGCGGCCAGCAGGAAGACGGTGAGTTTGTTGCTCTTCATGTCGAGTTCTCCGGAACCGTCAGGCGCGGTCTGCGACGCGCTCGCCCAGCAGGCCCGAGGGCCGCAGGGTGAGCACGAGGATCAGCACGATGAAGGCAAAGATGTCCTGGTAGTGGCTGCCCAGGACGCCGCCGGTGAGCGCGCCGATGTAGCCCGCACCCAGCGCCTCGATCAGCCCGAGCGCGACGCCCCCGACCATCGCCCCGGCCAGGTTGCCGATGCCACCGAACACCGCGGCGGTGAAGGCCTTGAGGCCGGGCAGGAAGCCCATGGTGTGCGACGCCGAGCCATAGTTCGCCGCCCACATCACGCCGGCGATCGCGGCAAGCGCCGCGCCGATCACGAAGGTGGCGGAGATCACCATGTCCGGCCGCACCCCCATCAGGCCGGCCACGCGCGGGTTCTCGGCCGTGGCCCGCATGGCCCGGCCGAGCTTGGTGTAGTTGACCAGGTACATCAAGGCGGCCAGCACGACGGCCGTGGTCACCAGGATCAGAACCTGCACGGTGTTGATCACCGCACCGAACACCACGTACGGTTCGGTGGGGAGCAGGATCGGGTAGGACTTGATCGTCGGCTTCCAGACGATCATCGCCAGCGTCTGCAGCAGCAGGCTCATGCCCATCGCCGTGATCAGCGGGGCGAGACGCGGCGCATTGCGCAGGGGCCGGTAGGCGATCTTCTCGATGGTGAAGTTGAGCACGGTGCAGACCACGATCGCGGCCACCAGCGAGATCAGCATCAGCACCCAGCCCGGAAGACCCGAACCGGCCAGCAGCGTCACGGTGGTCCAGCTCACGAGCGCGCCGACCATCAACACCTCGCCGTGTGCGAAGTTGATGAGGTTGATGATGCCGTAGACCATCGTGTAGCCCAGTGCCACCAGCGCGTACATGCTGCCGAGCACCAGACCATTGATGATCTGCTGGATAAAGGTCTCCATCAGGGAGTTCTCCTGGGTAGTGAATCGGGCCGCCTGGGGGTGGGGAGGCAGCGGCCTCGCGGGCGGTGCATCACGCACCAACCTTGCGCCTGCACTCTATTAGCAAAAAGCCCGCCGCCGTCGCCGAGCCGGGACAGGCTTTCACCTAGCCCCAGGCAGCGCGGCAGATTCTAGGGGCCGTCGCGGCGTGCGAATGCACGGCTCGGGCACCGGGATAACGCCTATTTGCAGACGCTTCGACGCCCAGATCGACGAACTACCGCCTTTTGTTCGCCGTTTCGTTCAGGTGGCGCAACTCGGCCAGTTTCTCGGCGATGCGGATCTCCAGGCCTCGCGCAACCGGCTCGTAGAACCTGGGTCCCGTCATGTCGTCCGGCCAGTAGCGCTCGCCCGCGGCGAAACCGCCCTCTTCGTCGTGGGCATAGCGGTAACCCTTGCCATGGTCGAGGCGCTTCATCAGCGAGGTCGGTGCATTGCGAAGGTGCATCGGCACCGCGCGGGTGCCATCCTCGGTCACGAAGGCCCGGGCGGCCTTGTAGGCCTTGTAGGACGCGTTGCTCTTGGGTGCCACCGCGAGGTACACCACCGCCTGGGCGAGCGTGAGTTCGCCCTCGGGCGAGCCGAGCCGTTCGTAGGTTTCGGCCGCGTCCAGCGCCATGCGCAGTGCGCGTGGGTCGGCCAGGCCGATGTCCTCGCTGGCCATGCGGATCAGCCGACGCGCGGCATAGCGCGGGTCGACACCACCGTCGAGCATGCGCACGAACCAGTACAGCGCAGCGTCCGGGTCGCTGCCCCGCACGGACTTGTGCAGTGCCGAGATGGTGTCGTAGAACTGGTCGCCGCCCTTGTCGTAGCGTCGCAATTGCTCGCCGAGCGTCTTCTCGAGCATGGGCTCGTCGATCTCGGCCACGTCGCCCACGGTGACGACGAGATTTTCGTAAGCGTTGAGGAGCCGCCGCGCGTCGCCGTCGGCATAGCCGATGAGACGCTCGGCGGCCGCAGCGGCCATCGCCGGCGCAGCCAGCAATTGCTGTGCACGGGCAATGAGCGATCGCATGTCATCGCCATTCAGGCTCTTGAGCACATGCACCGTGGCGCGCGAGAGCAATGCGGAGTTCACCTCGAAGGACGGGTTCTCGGTGGTCGCGCCAATGAAGCTGAACAGGCCCGACTCCACGTGCGGCAAGAAGGCGTCCTGCTGGCTCTTGTTGAAGCGGTGCACTTCGTCGACGAACACCACCGTTCGCCGTCCCAGGCCTTGCACGGCCTGGGCGCGCTCGACCGCCTCGCGGATGTCCTTGACGCCGCCCAGCACCGCGGAGATGGCGATGAACTGTGCGTCGAAAGCGGTGGCCACCAGACGCGCGAGCGTGGTCTTGCCCACGCCCGGAGGACCCCACAGGATCATCGAGTGCAGCCGGCCCGAGTCGAACGCCACGCGAAGCGGCTTGCCCGGGTCGAGCAGGTGGCGCTGGCCGATCACCTCGTCGAGCGTGGCCGGCCGCAGCCTTTCGGCCAGTGGCGCGGCTGGCGGCATCGCCTTGCTCACGCGACCGATCCCCGAGTCGACACCACGCGCGCAGCCGGCTACTGCTCGATCACGTCGGCGCCCTTGGGCACGACGAATCGGAAGGCCTGCGCGTCGAGCGTGGCATTGGGCTGCCACTGGCTGAACTGCAGCAGCGAGCGCTGGCCGAAGCTGTCGAGCACTTCGATGGCGGCCAGGTCCTTGCCGCGAAAGCCGATCTTGAGCGACTGGAAGGTCGCACCGTCCTTCACCTTGGGCAGTGCCTGGGCCCATTCGATGCCGGCCTGCGAGGGCAGCGCGCTCACGTCGAAGTCCTTCTCCAGTCCGCCGCCGGCCAGCAGCGCCGCCGGCGTGGCGCCCACGGCCTGGTCGAACTTGCGTGAGCTGACCTGGTTGAGGTCGGTGTCGTGGATCCACACCTTGGTGCCGTCGGCCACGATGGCCTGCTCGAAGGGCTTGGTGTAGACGAAGCGGAAGCGGTTCGGGCGCGCGAACTCGAAGCTGCCAGATGAGGTCTTCTTCTTCGCGCCGTCGGGCGAGGTCACGGTCTGGGTGAACTGGGCCTTGCCGGTCTTCACGTCGCGCACGAACTCGCGCAGGGAGTCCACCGCATCGGCACGCGCCGCCCAGGCGGCGCCCAGCAGCACACAGGCCAGCAGAAGCTTCTTCATTCGCCGCGATGCGGAACGATGATGTCCCGGTTGCCGTTGGTGGACATGGCCGATACGAGTCCGGATTTCTCCATTTGTTCCAGCAAGCGCGCGGCGCGGTTGTAGCCGATGCGCAGATGGCGCTGCACCAGCGAGATCGACGCGCGCTTGTGCTGCAGCACGATGGCCACCGCCTGGTCGTACATGGCGTCGCTCTCGCCGTTGCCGCCATTGGGCATGTCGGCGGTGCTCAGGTCACCCTCGCCGTCGAGCGTGCCACCTTCGAGGATGCCTTCGATGTAGTTGGGCTCGCCCTGGGTCTTGAGGTACTCGACCACGCGATGCACCTCTTCGTCCGACACGAACGCGCCATGCACCCGCACCGGCAGCCCGGTGCCGGGCGCGAGGTAGAGCATGTCGCCCTGCCCCAGCAGCGCCTCGGCGCCCATCTGGTCGAGGATGGTGCGGCTGTCGATCTTGCTGCTCACCTGGAAGCTCAGGCGGGTGGGGATGTTGGCCTTGATCAGGCCGGTGATCACATCGACGCTCGGGCGCTGGGTGGCCAGGATGAGGTGGATGCCCGAGGCCCGTGCCTTCTGCGCCAGCCGTGCGATCAGTTCCTCGATCTTCTTGCCCACCACCATCATCAGGTCGGCGAGTTCGTCGATCACCACCACCACGAAGGGCAGGCGCTCCAGCGGCTCGGGGGCTTCGGGCGTGAGGCTGAAGGGGTTGGCGATCGGCTCGCCACGTTCGATGGCGTCGGAGATCTTCTTGTTGTAGCCCGACAGGTTGCGCACGCCCATCTTGCTCATCAGCTTGTAGCGGCGCTCCATCTCGCCCACGCACCAGGTGAGCGCGTTGGCGGCCTGCTTCATGTCGGTGACGACCGGCGCCAGCAGGTGCGGGATGCCTTCGTAGACGCTCATCTCGAGCATCTTCGGGTCGATGAGGATCAGCCGCACGTCGCGCGCCTCGGCCTTGTAGAGCAGGCTGAGGATCATGGCGTTGATGCCCACCGACTTGCCCGCGCCGGTGGTGCCGGCCACCAGGCAGTGCGGCATCTTGGCCAGGTCGGCGACGATGGCGTTGCCGATGATGTCCTTGCCCAGACCCATGGTGAGTTGCGAGGCGGCGTCGTTGTAGACCTGCGAGCCGAGGATCTCGCTCAGGCGGATCATCTGCCGCTTGGCGTTGGGCAGCTCCAGCGCCATGGTCGTCTTGCCGGGAATGGTCTCGACCACCCGGATGCTCACCAGCGACAGCGAGCGCGCCAGGTCCTTGGCCAGGTTGACGATCTGCGAGCCCTTCACGCCGGTGGCGGGCTCGATCTCGTAGCGCGTGATGACCGGTCCGGGCGAGGCAGCCACCACGCGCACCTCGACGCCGAAGTCCTTGAGCTTCTTCTCGATGAGGCGCGAGGTCATCTCCAGCGTCTCGGGCGACACCGACTCCTGGCGGCCCGGCGAAGCGTCGAGCAGATCGACCTGGGGCAGCTTGGTGTCGGTCAGTTCGCTGAACAGCGGCTTCTGGCGCTCTTTGGCCACGCGCACGGACTTGGGCACCTCGGGCGCGGCGGGCTCGATCACGATCGGCACATGGTCTTCCTGCCAGATCTGCTCGATCTCCGCCTCGTGCGCGCGCTCACGCAGGGCCTGCGCACCCACGCGTGCATCTTCGGCCCGCTCGATGCGCTCGGCGCGGCGCTCGCGGAAGGTGTCGAACCAGGCGCCGATGCGCTCGGCCAGACGCAGCCACGAAAAGTCGAAAGCCAGCGACACGCCGGCCACCAGTGCCGCGATCCACAGCACGCCCGAACCAGCAAAGCCCAGCAGCTTGAGCGTGGCCGAACCGAGCACATAGCCCAGCACGCCACCGGCGTGGCCGCCGGCCACCAGCGCCTCGTACTGGTACAGGCGCGACCACTCGAGCGACGCGCTCGAGGCCAGCAGCAACACCAGGCCCATCCAGAACAGCCAGCGCGGTCGGACATGTTCGGCCGCCGGAATCACCGGCGCATGTTCGCTGCGCAGCACACGCGCCAAGGCGCCGAGCCACACGCGCAAGGACACCAGCAGGACCCACCAGATGGAGAAGCCCGCCAGGAAGTACGCCATGTCCGACGCCAGCGCGCCAAGCGTGCCCGCCTGATTGCGAATGGCCGCGCCCGTGCCGGAGGTGGTGAACGCCGGGTCGGCAGCCGAGTGCGTGGCCAGGGCCAGCACGGTCAGCAGCCACAGCACCGCGCCCACAAGCAGCCGCAGTTGCACCCGCCAACGCGGGCTGCCGGCGCTGGCCACCTTGGCCCGCGACGCCGGCTCGCGCCGGGAGGCCTTGCCCGTCGTAGTGTCGCCCGCCGAGTCGTCGTCGCCGCGCAGCGAACCGAGTGGAAAAGTCATGGGCGCAATTGTGGCCGATCGCCTTTGAAACATCCTGTATCAACGCGGCATGCCGGAGGCCCGCCGACAATCGCGCATCTTTCACTCCTTGCACGCGCCATGCGACTGATCGCCCTGCTTGTCCTCGTCGGTCTGCCACTCGCCAGCCACGCGGTCACGCGGTGCGAGATCGGCGGCGAATCGGTCAATCCGGCCAACGGCAGCACCACGGCCGGCAAGACCGGGCTGATGCGCTGCCGCGACGGCGACACGGGCGTGCTGCAGCGCGAGCAGGAGATCCGCAACGGCGACTTCATGGGCGTGGTGCGCTACTTCAACCGCCAGGGCGTGCTCGAAAGGGAGTACCACGTCAACGAGAAAGGCAACCGTGACGGACTGTCGCGCGAGTTCGCCGCCACTTCCGAGTCGCCCAGCAGAGTGCTGCGCGAGGAGACCTATCGCAACGGCAGCACGGTGGGCCTGGTGCGCACCTGGCACCCCAACGGGACGCTGCGTCGCGCAAGTTTCAATGGTGACGACGGCCGCGAGCAGGCGGAAGCGGAGTTCACCACCGAGGGCAAGCTGACCTCGCTGCGCTGCGCGCCGCAGGCGGTGCTCGCCCCGGCCGTCAACGATGCCGCGTTCTGCGGCCACACCAGTTCTCCGGCCACGGTGGAGCTTTTCAGCTCACGCGGCCAACTGAACGGTCGGCTCACGCACGAGAAAGGCGAGCGCCGTCGCAGCGAGAGTTACTGGGACTCGGGCAAGCCACGGGTCGTGATCGAATCGCGCCGCGATGGGGGCAGCGAACGCGGGTTCGGCGAAGATGGCCAGCCGCGGCGCGAGGTGCAGTGGATCAGCACCGAAGTGCCGGGCGAGACGCGCAGCCGCCGCACCACGGTGCTGGAACGCGAGTTCAAGGAGAGCGGCACGCTGGTGCGCGAGCGCCGCTGGACCCCCACCGAGCGCGGCGCACAGCTGGCGAGCGAGAAGACCTGGTACCTCAATGGTCAGCCTCGCGACAGCCAGGAGTACCGCTACGAGAGCGGCAAGACCACGCTCATCGAGACCAGCTTCTTCGACAACGGCAAGCCGGCGAGCGAAGGCAGCTGGCGCCTGGAGGGGCGCTACGATCGCACTGCGCTCGGCGTGCACAAGGGCTTCGACGAGCAGGGTCGGCTGCGCAGCGAGCGGCACCACGACGACCGCGGCCGCGTGCAGCGCGAACGGCAACTCGACGAAGCCGGCAAGGTGGTGCGCGACGACGAGGTCTTCGCCGACGGCTCCCGCAAGGCCTTTGCGCGCTGATGTCGCGGGATTGACCCGCTGAGACCACATTGGCGTCTGCGAAACGGAACCCTTTCAGTCCAACAAGGATCGGAGTGGCCATGACCATCAGACCCAAGCCTTCCCACCCTCTTTCGCGTCGGCGCCTCGTGGCGGGCGGAGCCGCACTGCTGGCAGCGCCCACGGTCTGGCGCAGCGCGGTGGCCCAGTCCGCGCAGCGATTGACGCCGTCCCAGACCGAGGGGCCCTTCTATCCTGTCACCCTGCCCGCCGACAGCGACGCCGATCTGCTGGTGCAGGCCCGAGGTCGCTACACGCAGGGCCAGGCGGTGTGGCTCGAAGGCACGGTCACCGATCCGGCCGGGCGGCCGGTTCGCGGTGCGGCGGTCGAGATCTGGCAATGCGACATGCAAGGCCGCTACCACCACCCCGGGCATGGCGACGGCGCCGACCCGATGTTCCAGGGTTTCGGTCGATCGGCCGTCGGCAGTGGCGGCGAGTATCGGTTCCACACCATCCGCCCGGCGGTCTACAGCGGCCGAACCCCGCACATCCACCTGAAGGTCAAGCTTCAACAGCGCGAGCTCCTCACCACGCAGGTGTATGTGCAAGGCGATCCGGGCAACGAACGCGACAGTCTCTGGCGCCGTCTGAGCGCAGCCGACCGCGCCGCCCTGACGGTGCCGTTCGAGCCGGGGCCGGATGGGCTGCGCGCCCGGTTCGCCATCGTCGTGGCCGCCTGATCGGCAGCGGCTGCGGCCGCGATCATCCAGGGACCCCTAGCGGCGGCCCTCTCCGGACTTACCCCGAGGCACATCGTTCGGAGGGTGCGATCACGCATAGAGTCGATGGCTGCGCGAGCGACGGATCGACCGGGGCCGCGAACTCTCGAACTGGAGACACGACATGAAGAACCCTTCCCCGCTGCTCGGCGCGTTGGCGCTGGCGCTCTCGATTGGCCTGGGCAGCGCGGCCCACGCACAGACGCCCATGAAGATCAGCATCTCGATTGCGCAGAACTCGCATCAGGGTGTGGGCATCGACGTCTTCGCCCGCGAGGTGGAAAAGCGCACCGGCGGTCGCTACAAGGTCCAGGGTTTCTATTCCGGATCCCTCGGAGGGGAACGGGAAAGCATCGAAGCAGTGCAGCTCGGCACGCAGGAGCTGACGCTCACCTCGACCGGGCCGGTACCCAACTTCGTGCCGGCGGCGCGCATCCTCGACATCCCCTTCCTGTTCCGCGACAAGGCCCATGCCCGCGCGGTGCTCGACGGCCCGATCGGCCAGGACATGCTCAAGGAGTTCGAGCCCAAGGGGTTCAAGGCGCTGGCCTGGGCAGAGAACGGCATCCGCCACATGACCAACAGCAAGCGCGCGGTCAATGCGCCGGAAGATCTCAAGGGACTGAAGATGCGCACCATGGAGAACCCGGTGCATGTGGCCGCGTACAAGGGCTTCGGCATCGTCACCACCCCCATGGCCTTCCCGGAGGTGTTCACGGCGCTGCAGCAGGGCACGGTCGACGGACAGGAGAACCCCTTGAGCGTCATCATGGCGGCCAAGTTCGACCAGGTCCAGAAGCACCTTTCGCTGACCGGCCACGTCTACAGCCCCGCGATCTTCCTCATGAACAAGGCCAGCTTCGACAAGCTCTCCCCGGCCGATCAGAAGCACTTCCTGGATGCTGCAGCCGAGGGAACGAAAGCCAACCGCGCGCGCGTGGACGAAGACGACGCCAAGGGCGCCGCGGAGCTGCGCTCGAAGGGGATGCTCGTGGTCGACAACGTCGACAAGGCCAAGTTCCAGTCCGCGCTGGCCCCGGTCTATGCGGACTTCGAGAAGCAGTTCGGCAAGGCGAACATCGATCGCATCCGCAACTTCAAGTGAGTCACCCACTCGGTGCGTGACCTCATCCTGAAGGCCGAGCGCGGCACCACCGCGCTCGCCACTGCCCTGGCCTGCGCGATGCTCGTCGTCGCGGCAGGCTTGGGGATGTGGCAGATCATCACCCGCTTCATCCTCGAGCGCCCCGCCGAGTGGACCGAGGTGCTGATCCGCTTCAGCCTGATCTGGATGGTCTTCCTGGGCATTCCCATGGCCTTTCGCATGGGCGCCATGGTCAGCGTGGACGTGCTGTACCGCTGGAGCGGATCGCGCATGCGGCGCTTCCTGGACACGATGGTGGCGGTTGCGGCGCTGGCGCTCATCGCCGTCATCGTGGTCGTCGGTTGGCAGTACGCGCAGCGCGGCAGCGTGCAGAGCGTCATCGGCCTGGAGAACGTGTCGATGTTCTGGGCCTACCTGGCGCTGCCGGTCGGGGGGTTGTTCTCGGCGGTGGCGATCGTCGGCAATTGGCTGGACCCACAGCGGCTCGAACTCGAGAACGCCCAATGACCACCGCGATGATCCTCACGATGGTGCTGTGCTTCGCACTCACCATCTCGGTGGCGGTGTCGATCGGCCTGGCGGCCATGGTCGGCATCCAGATCACCAACGTGAACATGCTGGTCGCCGTCAAGGAGATGTTCTCCTCGATCAACAAGTTTCCGCTGGCCGCGATCCCGTTCTTCATCCTGGCCGGCAACCTGATGGAAACGGGCGGCATCTCGCGCCGCCTCGTGGAGTTTGCCAAGAGCCTGGTCGGTGGCGTGCAGGGCGGGTTGCCCATGACCTGCGTGCTCACCTGCATGATCTTCGCGGCGGTGTCGGGTTCGTCGGTTGCCACCACCTTTGCGATCGGCGCGATCCTCATCCCGGCGCTCATCAAGCACGGCTACCCGACCTCCTACGCGGCGGCGCTGCAGGCGACCAGTGCCGAGCTGGGCGTGATCATCCCGCCCTCGATTCCGATGATCCTGTACGGCGTGGCCGCCGAGGTTTCGATCGGCGAGATGTTCATTGCCGGCTTCGGCCCCGGTCTGCTGATCGGCGGCGCGCTCATGCTCTTCGTTACCTGTGGTGCAAGTGGAAGGGATGGGGCAAGGCCGACGGGGAGGGTCGCCTCTCCCTGGGCGTGGCGGCCAGCGACCTGGGATTCGTGGCGGGATTCGGCGCGGTGGTCTGGGTGGCGCGACTCATCACCGCCGACGAGACCGCGCACCTGGTCGCACCCGGGCTGTACCTGGCCGTGTTCCTGGCCGTGCCGCGGCTGCGCCGCATAGCCACCGCCCATGCCGGGCTGGCGCTGCTCATGCCCGTGATCATTCTGGGCGGGATCTACGGCGGCATCTTCACGCCCACCGAGGCCTCGGCAGTCGCAGTCTTCTACGCATTGCTCGTGGGCATGGGCGTGTACCGCGAGATCGGCCCTCGCAACCTCTACACGATCCTCAAGAAATCGGTGATCTCGTCGGCGGTGATCATGTTCATCATCGCCAACGCCGGCCTGTTCGCGTACCTGATCACCCGCGCCGGCGTGCCCGATGCGATTGGCGTGTGGCTCAAGGACGTGCTGAAGAGCCCCACGATCTTCCTGCTCGGCGTGAACGCGGCTCTTTTCCTGATCGGCATGTTCATCGAGACCAGCGCCGCCATCATCGTTCTGGCGCCCATCCTCGCACCGGTGGCCGTGTTCTTCGGGGTCGATCCGATCCACTTCGGGATCGTCATGGTGGTGAATCTCGCGCTGGGCATGATCACGCCGCCCTTCGGGGTCAATCTGTTCGCTGCGTGCACCGTGGCCCGCATCTCGCTCGACCGCATCATCGGCCAGCTCGTGCCCTTCGTGCTGGTGGTGCTGGGGTGTCTGATGGTCATCACCTACGTCCCCTGGATCTCGCTGGCCCTGCGCGACCTGGTCTACAAGTAGCCCGCCGCGAGCGCGGGCAGAATGGCGCCATGTCGGCTCCCTGGTTGATCGTCTGCGCCTCGCTCCTGTTCTCGACCATGGCGCTGTGCGTCAAGCTCGCATCGGCCCACTACACCTCGAGCGAGATCGTCTTCTACCGCAGCCTCACCGGTGCGCTGACGATGTACGGACTGGCGCATTGGCAAGGCGGCACCCTGCGCACGAGCATGCCCTCGGCGCACTTCTGGCGCAGCCTGTCCGGCGTGATCTCGTTGATGCTTTGGTTCTACGCCATCACCAACCTGCCGCTCGCGACGGCCATGACGCTGAATTACATGTCGGCGGTCTGGATGGCTCTGTTTCTGCTTGGCGGCGCGGTCATGCTGGGCGGCTCGCGTGTGGACAGCCGGCTCATCATCACCGTGCTCATGGGGTTTGCGGGGGTCGGTCTGATCCTGCGGCCCACCATCGAGCAGGACCAGCTGTGGCACGGCCTGGTGGGATTGCTGTCAGGGATGATCGCCGCGACCGCCTACCTCCAGGTCACGGCGCTCGGACGGGCTGGTGAGCCCGAGTACCGGATCGTCTTCTACTTCTCGGTCGGTGGCGTCGTGCTTGGCGGGCTGTCGATGCTCTGGACCGGCGCAAGTGCGCACACGCTGGGCGGTATCGGCCTGCTGCTGGCCGTGGGACTGATGGCCACGGCCGCGCAGTTGATGATGACGCGTGCCTATCGCATCGGCAGGCCGCTGGTCAACGCCAGCCTGCAGTACCTGGGCATCGCCTTTTCCTACGTCTACGGTGTGGTGCTGTTCGCCGATCGCATCACCTGGATGGCCCTGACCGGCATGGCACTCATCGTCGTGGCGGGAATCGCCGCCTCGATGCTGCGCAGCCAGGCTGCCCCCGCAGACGCCAAGAGCACCCTCACGGAGACCTGACCATGCCGCTGCCTTCTCGCACGCTGATCGACGCAGCCATCTTACGCACCCTGCTCGACGGCCCGACGCCCCCCGTAATGGTCGAAACCAGTTTTGACCTGACGGACGCTTCGGCGGGTGAGCGCGACTGGCGCGAAGGGCATCCGCCCGGATCGTTCTACCTGCACCTCGAGCGCGACCTCAGCGGTGCCAAGACCGGCCGCAACGGCCGCCACCCTCTTCCTGCCAGAGCGGACTTCGCGGCGACGCTCGGTCGCATCGGCATCGGGCCGCAGACGCCGGTGGTCCTGTTCGATCGGCAGGGCGGCCCCTATGCGGCACGCGCCTGGTGGATGCTGCGCTGGATGGGACACGCGGACACCGCAGTGCTCGACGGCGGCGTGGCCGCCTGGAGCGCTGCCGGCGGCACTCTCACGACCGAGCCAGCGACCCCGAGCGTGCAAGCGCCCTATCCCGATCGCGCGCCCTTGGTGCAAACGGTGTCGGCCGACGAGTTGTTGCGCAGCCTCGGCCGAGGTCGCCTGCTCGATGCACGCGCGGGCGAGCGTTTCCGCGGCGAGGTCGAGCCCCTCGATGCAGCGGCCGGCCACATCCCGGGAGCGCTCAATCGCTTCTTCAAGGACAACCTCGCTACCGACGGTCGCTTCAAGACAGCCTCGGCGTTGCGCGCAGAGTTCGACGCCCTGGTTGCACCGCATGGACCGCAGGGCACTGTGCACCAGTGCGGCTCGGGCGTCACCGCCTGCCACAACCTGCTCGCGATGGAGCACGCCGGGCTGACCGGCTCACGGCTGTACCCGGGCTCCTGGAGTGAATGGTCTTCCGACCCGAGCCGGCCGATTGCTCGGGGCTGAGCATCTGCGCAGCCCGAAGGATGGCGCGGCATTGAGAAGCAGCGCAGGGCCGAGGGTCGGTCGGTGCGGAGCTTGACCCGGATCAACCCGGGGAGTACTGTCAAGCGGAACACTCTCTTCATCGGTGCAATGCACCCGTGACCCAAGGAGACCCACCATGTTCAAGCGCATCCTGATTCCCACCGACGGTTCAGACATCACCAAGAAGGCCGTCGACACCGCCATCAACCTGGCCAAGACCGTGGGCGCACAGCTCTACGTCATGAGCGTCAAGGAGCCTTTCCCGTACAGCGCCATCTCCGAAATGCAGCCCACGCCGCCGCAGGAGTTCTTCGACGCGCAGGAACGCATCGCGGCCAAGCGCATTGCCGCGGTGGTCGAGGCCTGCAAGGCGGCCGGCGTGCCGCACCAGGCCCACAGCGTGGAAGCCCTGCACCCCTGGGAAGCAATCATCGACCACGCCAAGCGGCAGGAATGCGATCTGCTGGTGATGGCCTCGCACGGTCGGCGTGGCGTGAGCGCGCTGCTGCTGGGCAGCGAAACGCAGAAGGTGCTCACGCACTCGACGGTACCGGTCCTGGTCGTTCGCTAGGGCACCGAGCGGGGGACCGACAGGCGCCCCCGCATTTTCAGAACCGCGGCACCAGTTGGAGCGGCCCGCTTCGTTCCCAGGCCGCCGCTTCTTCAGTGAGCAGGTGCCGGGTCCGGGGGTGGCTTTCGCTCCAGCCCGGCACGAAGTTCAGCAGCGGCCTGCCGGCCCTGGCGCGTCAGGCGCATCGCAGCGGCATCGACCTCACCGCGCGCATGGCACTTGATGATCGCCAGCCGCAGGCAAAGCACCTGCCACGCAAACTCGCCCTGCGCCAGGCTGGCCTCCACCTTGCGGAGGCCACCGCGCTGCCCCAGCACCAGCTCGCCGATCCGGCGCTGCTGACTCTGCGAGAAGCCGGCCGCGTCCACGTGGGCCAGCAAGTAGGCGCTGTGCCGGTGGTGATCGTGATGCGAGACCATCATGCCCATCTCGTGCAGCGCGCAGGCCCACAGCAGTTCTCGCAGTTCCTCCGGTGTCGCCTCGGGATGCGCGTCCGCATAGAGGCGCTCTGCCACGCGCGACACACGCTGTGCCTGCTGAACATCGACGAAGAAGCGACGCTGCAGCTCACGCACCGAGGCATCGCGGATGTCGTGGCCGTGCTGCTTCAGGACCGTGGCGTGCAGGCGCTCCTCGAGGTCGAAGACCACGCCCTGGCGCAGGGCGCCGCGCGCCGGTTGAAGAACCTCGATGCCGAAATGCATGGCCAGCGTGTAAAGGATCGAGAGCCCGCCGGAAATCACGGCGCGCCGGTCTTCCTTGAGCCCCGGCAGGTCGAGCTTGTCGACGCGACCCGCGTGCAGGCAGCGCTCCATCAGCCAGCGCAAGCTGTCGGGCGTGATCTCTCCCGCGGTGATTCCGCTGGCCGCCAGCACCTGCGACACGGCACCCACCGTGCCGGATGAGCCCAGCGCCTCTTGCCAATGTTCCGGGGCGAAGGGCTCGAGCGCCTCCTCGAGCTCGGCGCCGGCGGCCACCTGTGCAGCGCGAAACGCCGATTCGGTGAAGCGCCCATCACCGAAATAGCGCATCGACAGGCTGACGCTGCCCACCTGGAACGACTCGGCCCGCTCTGGCTTTCGGCCTCGCCCGAGGATCATCTCGGTGGAACGCCCGCCGATGTCGATCACGAGCCGCGGCACCGAAGAGGGCTGCAAGCGCGCCACGCCGGCAAAGATCAACCGGGCCTCTTCGCGACCGGAAATCACCTCGATCGGATGCCCGAGCACGGTCTGCGCCCGAGCCAGGAAGGCATCGCGGTTGCGGGCTTCGCGCAGTGTCTGGGTGGCCACGGCCCGCACCTGACGGGGCGCATAGCCATTCAGTCGTTTCGCAAAGCGCGCCAGGCAGGCCAGACCGCGCAGCGTGGCCTCCTCGTTGAGGAAACCGTTGGCATCCAGCCCCGCACCCAGCCGCACGGTCTCCTTGAGGTAGTCGATGCGCCGGTAGCGCCCCTGATGCACCTGGGCGATCTCGAGGCGAAAGCTGTTGGAGCCCATGTCGATGGCGGCCAGGTGGCCGGGCCAGCGCAATTCGGCGAGGGGGGTGGCGTCCGCGGCAAGATCCATGTCGGGATTGTCGATGCAAACCAGCCATGGCCTTCGCCCACAATCCTTGTCCGCGTCAGGCGAACCCATGCCCGCCATCCAGGCGAGCCAAGCCGTCGCCGAATCAGAGGCAGTCCGGTCCCATCACCGCATGCAGCACCACTTGCGCGGAGCCCTCACGGTCGCGGTTGCGAAACCACCAGACTGCACCCTTTTTGATAGCCCAGGGCTGTACCGTGCCTCCGAGCAGGTGCGCTGCCACCCCGCCGAGCGTGGGCTGGTGGCCGATCACCAGGACAGCCTCACTCCCCTCCGGCCAGCGTGCAGCCTTGAGCACTGCCTCCACCGACGCTCCCGGCACGAGTGCAGGCAAAAGTTTGACGCCGCGCCCGAGCGCATCGGCGGTCTGCCGGCAGCGCAAGGCCGGACTCACCAGAACGCGTGTCGAATGCGCCAGGCGCTGGTTCAACCACTCTGCCATGCGCTGGGCCTGGCGCTCGCCCTTGGGCGTGAGCGCGCGCTGCAAGTCGTCCAGACCCTCGCGTTCCGGCACGGCCTCGGCGTGGCGCCACAGGATCAGATCCATCGCGCTGCGCCGATCAGGGCCCGGCCGGGCCCATGGCAAAGCGCGCGACCAGCGATTGCTGTGCACTCGGCCCATCGGTGCCGACGCGGACATAGCCTCCATCGCCCTGAAGGGACCAGGCGTCGCGACGGTCGTGCAGATACGGGCACGAGGCATTCGTCGATCACGCGTTGACGAAGCACCGGGTCGCGCACCGGCCAGGCCACCTCGATGCGGCCGAACATGTTGCGCCCCATCCAGTCGGCACTCGACAGGTAGAGTGCCTCGTCCTCATCGCTGTCTCCCCAGCGGAAGTACATGACGCGCGAGTGCTCGAGAAACCTTCCCACCACCGAACGCACGCGGATGCGATCGGTCAGGCCGGTCACGCCCGGGCGCAGCATGCAGGCGCCGCGCACGATGAGGTCGATCGTCGGCGCCGGCCTGCCCGGCGCGCATCAGCGCATCGATCAGTGGCACGTCGGTCAGCGCATTGATCTTGACGACGACGCGTGCCGGCCGACCGGCGCGCGCCGCCTCGGTCACCTGCGCCAGGTGCTGCATGCAGTCGGCGGTGCAGCGTGAACGGCGCCTGCAGCAGCGCGCGCAGCGGCCGCATCTTGCCCAGGCTGGCGAGTTGCTGGAACACCGCGTCGGCATCGGCGGTGAGCTCGGGGTCGGCGGTGAGGTAACCCACGTCGGTGTAGAGGCGCGCGGTCTTGGGGTTGTAGTTGCCGGTGGACAGATGGGCGTAGCGACGCAGCCGTCCGTCCTCGCGGCGGGTGACGAGCAGCAGCTTGGCATGGGTCTTCAGGCCGACGATGCCGTACACCACCTGCACGCCCACGGCCTCGAGCCGCTCGGCCCAGTTGATGTTGGCTTCTTCGTCGAAGCGCGCCTTGAGCTCCACCACCGCCATCACTTCCTTGCCACGCCGAGCGGCATCGATCAGCAGGTCCATCAGGGGCGACTCGCTGCCCGTGCGGTAGATCGTCTGCTTGATGGCCAGCACCTCGGGGTCGTTCACTGCTTCGCGCAGGAACGCCACCACCGGCTCGAAGGACTCGAAAGGATGGTGCAACAGCACGTCGCCTTCGCGCAGGCGCTCGAAGATGCCGCGCTCGCGCGGCAGGCGTCCCTCGGGCCAGCGACCTTCGTGCGGTGCGAAGCGCAACGCGGGTGCGTCGCTCTGGTCGATCAACTGGTTGAGACGGACCAGGTTCACCGGGCCATTGACCTTGTAGAGCGCGGTGTCGGGCAGCTCGAACTGCTGCAGCAGGAATTCGGTGAGTTCGGACGGACAGGAATGCACCACCTCCAGGCGGATCGCCCGACCGTAGTGGCGCGTGGTGAGCCCCTTGCGCAGTGCCTGACGCAGGTTGGCCACGTCGTCTTCATCGACCTCGAGGTCGGAATCGCGCGTGACGCGGAACTGCGAAAAGGCCTCGACCTCGCGGCCGGGGAACAGCTCCGCGAGGTGCGCGCGGATCACGCTGGTCAGCAGCACGAACGCCTGCCGACCCGGTGCCAGCCCATCGGGCAGACGGATCACCCGCGGCAGCACGCGTGGCACCTTCACGATGGCGATGCCGTTCTCGCGCCCGAACGCATCCTTGCCGCCCAGGCGCACGATGAAGTTCAGCGATTTGTTGGCCACCTGCGGAAACGGATGCGACGGATCCAGCCCCACCGGCACCAGCAGCGGCCGCACCTGCTTCTGGAAGAAGGCATCGACCCAGCGCCGCTGGTCGGCATCGCGCTCGGCGTGATTGAGAATGACGATGCCTTCGCGCTGCAGTGCCGGCATCACCTGGTCGTTGAACGCCGCGTACTGATCGTCAATGAGCGCATGCGCAGCCTCAGCCACCGCCTGCAGATCCTGGCGCAGAAGGGCCGAGGTCGACTGGCGCACACCCTCGAGGTAGTCGGCGAATCGCACCTCGAAGAACTCGTCCATGTTGGACGAAACGATGCACACATAGCGCAGTCGCTCGAGCAAGGGCACGTCGGGTCGAAGTGCCTGGGCGAGCACACGCCGATTGAACTCGAGCATCGCCCGCTCGCGGCTGAGCAAAGGCGCCGCGACACCCGGTCGGGGTGCCAGCACCTCGATGGTCGAACCGTCGACGGGAGCGAAGTCGTGCATGAACTCAGTTTATGACGCGATTGCGACAGGTCCGTGACACCGGGACAGGAGCTGGCTCGCGAAATCGATCACCAAACGCCTCCATTTCCCTGAGCCTCGCCGGATCGGCCTGACGCATGATGAGTCACGGAGAACTCGCATTCCACTGCCCATGAAGCTGCTCGGCGCGCTCAGCATCGGAATACTCGCCTGCACGGCCGGACTGGCCTGTGCCGAACAACTCCCCGCATGCTCGGCACAGCCCTTTGCCGATGAGTCGGCCGCTTCCCACGAACTGCGGCTGCGCCGCGTGTGTGGCGGTGAGCATGCCCGCTGGAACATTGCCACCCCTCGGCTGAAGCCCGCCGACGCCGGCCCGGGCGGGCTCAAGGCCCAGTTCACCAAGGTGGTCACACGAACGCTCGAAGACTGGCGCGGCACGCTGCAGATGGACTGGGCCGGCACACGTTCTGGCGCCATGAACGGGCTGCGCACCGAGCGCGCCACCCTCGGCGCCTCGACCTTGCTGCGACTGGACGACTGGGCCTTTCACGTGAAGTTCGGCCGCGAGCTGGCCGGCCTGCCGAGCACCCGTGCCACCGTCGCCAGTCTCTGGCAGCCCACGCGCAGCGCGCTGGTGTTTGCCGAGTGGGCCGGTTCGCACATCGGCACCCAGGGCCATCGCCTGGGCGCCCGCTGGTGGCCCGTGCCGGGCTTGATGGCGTTCGATTTCGCCGCGCGCCAGTTGCCGGGCAACTCGGCCTGGGTCGATCAGCGGGTTTCGTTGACGCTGCAGTTCAGGCCGTGAGCCGCGCCCGCGAGGCGGGCTTGATCCCTCAGTGGGCCTGGTCCCAGTTCGGGCCCACCCCCACCTCGGCCAGCAGCGGCACCTTCAGCTCGGCCACCGATGCCATCAGCCTTCGGCACGGCCTCGCGCGCCCAGTCCAGCTCGGCCTCGGGCACCTCGAACACCAGTTCGTCGTGCACCTGCATGATCATGCGGGTCTGGCGCGCCTCTCGTCGTCGAGCAGGTGCTGCACCGCGATCATCGCCAGCTTGATCAGGTCGGCCGCCGTGCCCTGCATCGGCGCGTTGATCGCCTGGCGCTCGGCGCCGCTCTTGCGCGGGCCGTTGCCGCCGTTGATCTCGGGCAGGTAGATGCGACGGCCGAACAGCGTCTCGACATAGCCCTTCTCCCTGGCCGAGGCCTTGGTCTCGTCCATGTAGCGCTTCACGCCGGCAAAACGCTGGAAGTAGCGCTCGATGTAGGTGGTGGCCGCGCTGCGCTCGATGCCCAGGCTCTGCGCCAGGCCGAACGCGCCCATGCCGTAGATCAGGCCGAAGTTGATGGTCTTGGCATAGCGGCGCTGCTCGCTCGTCACCGCCGTCGGCTCGATGCCGAACACCTCGCTCGCGGTGGCACGGTGCACGTCCATGCCTTCGGCAAAGGCGTTCAGCAGGCCCGGGTCCTCGCTGATGTGGGCCATGATGCGCAGCTCGATCTGCGAGTAGTCGGCGCTCAGGATCGAGTGACCGGGCGGCGCGATGAAGGCCTCGCGCACGCGCCGGCCCTCGGGCGTGCGGATCGGGATGTTCTGCAGGTTCGGGTCGTTGCTGGCCAGCCGCCCGGTCACCGCCACCGCCTGCGCGTAGTTGGTGTGCACCCGCCCGGTGGCCGGGTTCACCATCAGCGGCAGCTTGTCGGTGTAGGTGCCCTTGAGCTTGGCCAGGCTGCGATGCTCCAGCAGCTTGGCCGGCAAGCGGGTAGTCGGCAGCGAGTTCGTCGAGCACCTCTTCGTCGGTGGACGGCGCGCCGCTGGCGGTCTTCTTCTTCACCGGCAGGCCGAGCTTGCCGAACAGGATCTCGCCGATCTGCTTGGGGCTGCCCAGGTTGAAGGGCTGGCCGGCGAGTTCATGCGCCTCGCGCTCGAGCGCCACCATGCGCTCGGCCAGCTCCTGGCTCTGGCGCGCCAGCAGGGCGCTGTCGATCAGCACGCCGTGGCGCTCGATGCGGCCGAGGATTTCAGCCGTGGGCATCTCGATGCGCCGGTAGACGTCCAGCAGCCCCGGCACGGCTTCGAGCTGCGGCCACAGCGTCTGGTGCACCTGCAGCGTCATCTCGCTGTCTTCGCCGGAGTAGCGCGTGGCCTTGGCCATATCGACCTGCGCGAACGGGATCTGGTGCGCGCCCTTGCCGCACACGTCTTCGTAGCTCAGGCCATGGCGAGCCGAGGTGGCGCGAGGCCAGGCTTTCGAGGCTGTGCGGCTTGTGCGCTTCGAGCACATAGCTCTGCAGCAGGGTGTCGTGCGCATAGCCGCGCACCGCGATGCCGGCGTTGGCGAACACATGCGTGTCGTACTTGATGTTCTGTCCGACCTTGAGGCGGCCGGGTTCTCGAGCCAGGGCTTGAGGCGCGCCAGCACCTCGTCCACCGGCAGCTGCTCGGCGACGCCCGCGCTAGCTGTGGCGCAGCGGGATGTAGGCGGCCTCGCCCGGCGGTCACCGACAGCGAGATGCCGACGATCTGCGCGCGCATGCCGTCCAGCGAATCGGTTTCGGTGTCGATGGCGGTCAGCGGCGCGCTCTGGATGCGTGCCAGCCAGGTCTCGCAGCGCGGCTCGGCTCAGCACTGTTTCGTAGGGCTGCTCGACGGCGTCGGCGAGGGCGTCGATGCCGCGCTCACGCCGCCCGCCGCTGCGGGCGCATCGGCCGACCCGCCCGGTGCGGCCGATGCCGCGCGATCACCTTCGAGCGCGGTCCTCCAGCTCGCGCTTGCCAGGTCTTGAAGCCGTAGCGCGTGTAGAAATCGAGCAGCGCGTCGCGGTCCGGCGGCTTCAGCGCCAGGGCTTCGAGCGCCGGAAAGCCGTGCGATGTGGCCGCTCAGGTCGCAGTCGGTGACCACGGTCACCAGGCGGCTTGCCCTGCGGCAGCCAGTCCAGCGCCTTGCGCAGGTTTTCGCCCGGCCACGCCCTTGATCGACGCCGCCGCGGCCATCACGCCGTCGAGCGAGCCGTGTTCGGCGATCCATTTGGCCGCGGTCTTGGGGCCGACCTTCTCGACGCCGGGCACGTTGTCGACGGCGTCGCCCATCAGCGTCAGGTAGTCGACGATGCGTTCGGGCGGCACGCCGAACTTCGCCAGCACGCCGGCCACGTCGAGCCGCTCGTTGCTCATCGTGTTGATCAGCGTCACGTGTTCGTTGACGAGCTGGGCCAGGTCCTTGTCGCCGGTGGAGATCACCACCTCGTGGCCGGTTTGCGCCGCCAGGCGCGCCAGCGTGCCGATCGCGTCGTCGGCCTCGATGCCCGGCACCATCAGCACCGGCCAGCCCAGCAGCCGCACCACCTCGTGGATCGGCTCGATCTGCTCGCGCCAGCGCCTCGGGCATGGGCGCGCGCTGCGCCTTGTACTCGGCGTACCACGCGTCGCGGAAGGTCGTCGCCCTTGGCATCGAACACGCAGGCCGCGTGTTCGGCGTTTCAGGTCCTGCAGCGCGCCGCTTCAGCATCGCGACCATGCCGTGGAGGCGCCGGTGGGAAAGCCGTCCGGGCTGCGCAGGTCGGGCAGTGCGTGGTAGGCGCGGTACAGGTAGCTGGAGCCATCCACCAGCAGCAGGGGCTTGGAGCTCATGCGGCATTGTGGAGCATGGCCTGCCGCCTAGAATGGGGTCATGGACCCCGCCGCATCGACCGCTGAGCGCCATTCGTTGCCCTCGCCGCACTGGCCTGACCGTGCCTGCCCCTCGCCGGCGCAGGACTGCCCAGGCCTGCAGCCGCCGCCGAGCGGCAGCGCCGAACCCAAGGTGCGAGCGCATCGTGCTCGAAGACGAAGGCGCCGCATCGAGGAGTTGCGCGTGCGCGGCGCACACCGCAGCGCATCGTCGTCACGCCCAAGGCGGCACCACCAGGAGCTACGAGATCATCACCGGCGACGGCTCGCGCGACCTCGGCGAAGGCGCCAACACCTCTCGCGGTGCGGCGGGCAAGCGCGTCTGGCACGTGCTGAGGTTCTGAGCGTTCATGGCGGTCTACACCGAGGTCTCGTTCGACGAGGCGGCGGCGCTCTTCGCACGCTTGTCGATCGGCCGGCTGACCGCATCTGCAGCCGTGCGCCGGTGGCATCGAGAACACCAACTACTTCGCCGACACCGCGCACGGGCCGCTACGTGCTGACGCTGTTCGAGCGCCTCACCCTCGCAGCAGCTGCCCTTCTACCTGCAGCTGATGAAGCACCTGGCCGAGCGCGGCATCCCGGTGCCGCGGCCCGCATGGCCGATGCCGAGCGGCGCGCTCCTGCACACGCTGACGGCAAGCCCGCGGCAGTGGTCGACCGGCTTGCCGGGCAGCACCAGCTGCGCCCGGACGCCGCACATGTGCGAGCGGTGGGCGCCATGCTGGCGCGCATGCACCTGGCGGGCGCAGGACTTCCCGCTGCACCAGCCCAATCTGCGCGGCCTGGCCTGGTGGACCGAGACCGTGCCGGTGGTGCTGCCCTTCCTCACGCGCCGGCGCAGCGCCGCGCTGCTCGAGACCGAACTCGCGTTCCAGCAACAGCTGGCCGCCTCGCCGGCGTTCGCGAGCGCTGCCGCGCGGCGCCGATCCATGCCGACCTGTTCCGCGACAACGTGATGTTCGAGCGCAGCGGCCGGCCACCGGCGACCGGCTGACCGGCTTCTTCGACTTCTATTTCGCCGGCGTCGACACCTTGCTGTTCGACATCGCGGTGTGCCTGAACGACTGGTGCATCGACCTCGACTCCGGCCGGCTGATCGAAGCGCGCGCGCCAGGCCTTCGTCGCCGCCTACGACGCCGTGCGGCCGCTCGCGGCCACCGAGATCGCGCCTGCTGCCGGCGATGATGCGGCCGCGCGCGCTGCGCTTCTGGATCTCGCGCCTGTGGGACTTGCACCTGCCGCGCGACGCGCACGTGCTGACAGCCGCACGACCCGACCCACTTCGAACGCGTGCTGCGCCAGCGGGTCGAGTCGCCCTGGCACTCCGACCCGCCCCTGAGCCGTCCCTCTCCACAAGCACCTCTTCATGAAACTGCGAATCGTCCCCGCCCAGCAAGGCGCCGCTCTGGGTGCGCCAGGGCTTTCGCCGTGTTCGTGCAAACAGCCGCTGGCTTTCGCCGGCCTGTTCGCGGCCTTCCTGTTCGCCGTGTTCGTGCTGTCGCTGGTCCCGCTGCTCGGGCCGCGTGCTGCTGCTGGCGCTGCTGCCACTGGCCACGCTGGGCTTCATGATCGCCACGCGGCAGGCGCTCGTCGGGAGGCATGCCGCTGCCGCGCGTCGTTCATCGAGCCGCTTGCGCGGTGGCCGACCGGGCCGCGGCGCTGCTGCAACTGGGCCTGTCTATGCGGCCTGCACCTTCGCTGATCATCTGGCTGAGCGATCCGGTCGACGGCGGCGCGCTCGACAGCGCTGATGGAGATACTGGCCGACGGCAAGGCCACGCCCGAGACGATCGGTCAGCGAGCATCCGCCGACCCGCGCTGCAGCTCGGGCTGCTGCTGCGCTTCGGCCTGGCCGGGCTGCTGTCGGTGCCGTTCTGGCACGCGCCGGCGCTGGTGCACTGGGGCGCGCCAGGGCGCACGCGCAAGGCGCTCTTCTCCAGCCGGTCGCCTGCTGGCGCAACAAGGGCGCGTTCGCGGTGTTCGCGCTGGTCTGGGCGGCGTGATCCTGGTGTTCGCGCGTGCTGGCCAATCTGCTGTGCCGCGCTGCTCGGCCAGCCGCAGCTGCTCGGCGCTGGCTGGCGATGCCGGCCTCGCTGCTGTTTTCGACCGTGTTCTACGCTTCGCTGTACTTCACCTTCGCCGATTGCTTCGACTGCGACGATCCCGGCAGAGCTCCCCCCACCGTCGACGGCCGCCCTCGAGACCCATGAGACTCCATCAAGATTGCCCTCGTCACCGGCGCCGGCAGCGGCATCGGCCGTGCCTGTGCGCTGGCCCTGCTGGACGCCGGCTACCACGTGGTGCTGGCCGGCCGCCGCGCCGACGCGCTGCAGCAGACCATCGCGCAGGCGGGCGCGCTGACGGCAAGCGCATGCTGGCCGTGCCCACCGACGTCGGCGACCCGGCTTCGGTGAAGGCCCTGTTCGCCGCCACCCACGAAGCGCTTCGGCCGGCTCGACGTGCTGTTCAACAACGCCGGCACCGGCGCGCCGGCCGATCCCGATCGAAGAGCTCAGCTTCGAGCAGTGGAAGGCGGTCGTCGACGTCAACCTGACCGGCGCCTTCCTGTGCACCCAGGAGGCGTTCCGCCTGATGAAGAAGCAGACGCCCACGCGGCGGCCGCATCATCAACAACGGCTCGATCTCGGCCTACGCGCCGCGCCCGTTCAGCGCGCCCTACACCGCCACCAAGCACGCCATCACCGGCCTGACCAAGGCACCGTCGCTCGACGGCCGCGCCTACGACATCGCCTGCGGCCAGATCGACATCGGCAACGCCGCCACCGACATGACCGCAGCGCATGAGCCAGCGGCGTGCTGCAGGCCAACGGCGAGACTGAAGGTCGAGCCGCGCATGGACGTGCAGCACGTGGCCAACGCGGTCGTGCACATGGCCAGCCTGCCGCTGGACGCGAACGTGCTGTTCATGACGGTGATGGCCACCAACATGCCGTTCGTCGGGCGCGGCTGAACCGGTCTCGCCGACGCCAATCCCGATCGAGCCCGCTTCTTGCTCAGTGGTTTTGCTGTATGGCTTTGCTCGATGGCCTTGCTCCAATGCCTTGTCCCACTGCCTGACCTCAAGGATGACCCCATGAACATCGCTTCCCGCCGTCTGCTGCTTCGCTCTTCGCTCACGCTGGCCCTGGCCACCGCGCTTGCCGCCACCGGCGCTTCGGCCTTTGCCCAGGCGGGCAAGACCATCAGGCTGCTGGTCGGCTTTCCGCCGGGCGGCGGCACCGACGCCATCGCGCGCCTGCTGGCCGAGAAGCTGAAGGACGAGCTCGGCGCCAGCGTGATCGTGGAGAACAAGCCCGGCGCCGGCGGCCAGCTCGCCGCGCAGGCGCTCAAGGCGCGCGGCGCCCGACGGCACCACGCTTCTTCATCTCGCACGACCACACCATCTCGATCCTGCCGCAGGTGGTGAAGAGCCCGGGCTTCGATCCGGCGCAGGATTTCGTGCCGGTGGCGGGCTTCGCCACCTTCGTCAACGCGCTTGGCGGTCTCGGGCGGCACGCCGGCCAAGATCGATGGCCGAGTACGTGGCCTGGGTGCAAGGCGCAGGGCGGCGGCAAGGGCGCGGTCGGCGTGCCGGCGCCGGCCTCGGTGCCCGAGTTCCTGGTCAAGGTGATCGGCGAGAAGTACCAGCTCGACCTGGTGGCGGCGCCCTACCGCGGCAGCGCGCCGATGATGGCCGACATGCTCGGCAACCAGATCGCGCGCCGGCGTCGGCTCGGTGCCCGACTTCATCGAGAACCACAAGGCGGGCAAGCTGCGCATGGTCGCCGTGCTGGGCGGCGAGCGCCAGGCCGACGCTGCCCGACGTGCCCACGCTTCGCCGAGCTGGGCCTGGCCGGCTTCGAGGACGTGCCGTACTACGGCATCTTCGCGCCGGCCGGCACGCCGCCGGCCGTGATCGACGCAGTTCGGCGCGGCGCTGGCCAAGGTGCTCGCGATGCCCGAGGTGCGCGAGCGGCTGACGGCGCTGGGGCCTCACGGTGGGCTACATGAACCCGCATCGCAGCTGGCCACGCGCGAGCGCGCCTACACCCAGACCTGGGCGCGCATCATCAAGGCCAGCGGCTTCCAGCCGCAATAGTCCGCGCACGCGCCCTGCCCATCGGCGCCCGGTGCCGAGATGGGCTGGGGTGGTCGCCCTTTTCGAGGCATCGCGGCCGCGAGGGCCGTCGAACAATGGATTCAAGCCCGCAGTTGCGACGGGCCAGGATCCAACGATGCTCTCCGCCCTCTTTTCTCGCCGCCCTGCCGATGTCGCCGATCTCGGCGCTGCGTCGGCGCTTCGTCCCAGCCGCCGCGCGCGCCGTGACGCAGTCTGCCCACCCGAAGCGCCCCGAACCCGCTGGCTCGCCGCCGCGCGCGCCTGGCTCACGCAAGGATGCTGGCCCGCGGTCGAGACGAGCCCGTGGCAGCCGCCGCGGGCTGGTCGCCGCCACACGGCGCTTGCCATTCCGCAGATCAAGCAGGAGTTCGCCGACAGCGTGTGCGACCTCGCCACGCCCCAGGGTGCGGATCTGCTGGACCGCATCCACTTCGCTCGGTCGATGCACGAACTGTGGCACCTGCGCGCCGACATCTACAGCCTGGTCGCGGTGCACCACAGCCAGGAGGAGGCGGAAGAGCGCCTGACCTGGCTGAACCGGCACTTCCCGACCCGTTCACCGCGCTCCGGCTTCGGCGCGCTCACCTCCAGGGACTTGTGGCCATGATCTACACCACCCCCGCCTCCGCCAATGCCGCTTCCGTGTGGGAAGGATGGCAGGACATTCCGCCCGAGCAACTGGCACGCATCGCAGCGCGTCGCGCCTTCGTCGAGATGAAGCACAGCTTCATGCGCGCGGCCGGCGACGTGGATGGACCGATCGGCACACTGCTCTGCGCGAAGGTCCGTCGCGCCACCGAACCGGCGCACCTCTGGCGCCTCCGCGCGGTGCTGCTGGCCTCGCTGCCCGACGACCACGAGCGCACGCCCATCCACCGCATGGAACTGCACCGCCAGCTCGACAGCCTCTTCGGTGATTCGGCCGGTGACGTGGGTCTCACCACGCTCGAAGCCGCCCTCTAGGCCCGTCGCGGTGCCCGTGCCCTGGGGTCACCGGCCCGCTGCCGGCACCACAGCGGGCTCACCGCCTTCGGCGCGATCAGCGCGAGCTGAGCGCCAGCCGCACCCCCAGGCCCACAAACACCGCTCCCGCGACACGCCGCAGCCAGCGTCCCCACGGCCGGGCCGTGGGCTTGCGACACCACCCGCCGCCCGATCGAGCCGGCGATGCCCGCCACGCCCAGGTTGACCAGCGTTCCGCTCACGGTGAAACACAGGCCGAGGGCGGCAAAGGCCCAGGCCTGTCCAGCCGAACCAGGGTGGATGAACTGCGGCAGGAAGGCCAGAAAGAACAGCGCCACCTTGGGGTTCAGCGCATTGGTCATCGCGCCCATCCAGAATGCCTTGGCGGCGACATGGACGGCGCAGAGCGCACCAGCGGGACCGCCGCGGCGCTGTGCTGCGCTGCAGCAGCATCGACAGCCCGATCCACACCAGGTAGGCCGATCCCGCCCACTTGACGACCGCAAACGCCCAGGCCGAGGTGGCGAGCAACGCGGACAGTCCGACCGCCGCCAGCGCGATGTGGACGAAGCAGCCCGCGCCGACGCCCAGCGCCGCCATCACGCCGGCGCGCCGGCCGACCGTGGCGCTGGTGCCGGCCACGAACAGCATGTCTGGCCCGGGCGTGAGGTTGACCAGCAGCGCCGCGGCCAGAAACAGCGGCAGGTCGTGCACCGGCAGCGTGAGAGCTTCCATCGCCGCCGCTGGCCAGACTCAGGCCGAGAACGCGCCGAGGTAGTCGGACTTGCCCAGCTCCACGCCGTTGTGGCGCAGCAGCGCGTAGGTGGTGGTGACGTGGAAGAAGAAGTTCGGCAGCGCGTAGTTCTTCAGGTAGGCCTCGCCCTTAGCGTCATGGGGCCGTCGCGCCGCGGCACGATGATGTCGCGCTCCTCGCTGCCGTCGATCTGCGCCGCCGGCACGGACTGCACGAAGTCGACGCGTCTTGCGCACGCGCTCGCTGCAGTTCGGCCAGGCTGGCCTCGTTGTCGTCGAACTTCGGGCGCCTCGACGCCGGCCAGGCGCGCCACGCCGAACTTGGCGGCGTCGCAGGCGATCTGGATCTGCTTGGTGAAGCGGCAGCATGTCGGGCGCCAGGCGCAGCGCCCAGGTAGACCGCAGGGTCGAACTTCTTGCGCCTGCGGCATGCGCCTCGGCCTTGTCGAGCCAGCCGACGAGGTTGCCGAGCATGCGCGTGAAGACCGGCACGCTGGCCGAATGCATGGAGAGGGACATCGTGTCTCCGTCGGTGTTGGGCGAGACGCGCGATGCTATCGGCAGTGCCGCGGCGCGTGCACAATCGGGCCGACGTGCCACCTGTCCGTGCTCCGCCGTGAACATCATCATCCTCGACGACTACCAGGACGCCGTGCGCAAGCTGCAAGTGCGCAGCGCGTGCTGGAACAGCTAACGCCAAGGTGTTCACCAACACCGTCAAGGGCATCGGCCAGCTGTCGGTGCGCCTGCGCGACGCCGACGTGCTGGTGCTGATCCGCGAACGCACCCACTTTCCGCGCCAGCTGCTCGAGAAGCTGCCCAAGCTCAAGCTGATCGCGCAGACCGGCCGCGTCGGCTCGCACATCGACATGGAGACCTGCACCCGGATGGGCATCGCCGTCGCCGAAGGCGTCGGGCTCGCCGGTGGCGCCGGCCGAGCTGACCTGGGCGCTGATCATGGCCGCGATGCGCCGGCTGCCGCAGTACATCGGCAACCTCAAGCACGGCGCGTGGCAGCAGTCGGGCCTCAAGGCGGCCTCGATGCCGCCCAACTTCGGCATCGGCATGGTGCTCAAGGGCCGCACGCTGGGCATCTGGGGCTACGGCAAGATCGGCCAGCTGGTGGCCGGCTACGGCCGCGCGTTCGGCATGCACGTCACGGTCTGGGGCAGCGAGAGCGTCGCGCCGCAGGCGGCGCCGACGGCCACAGTCGCGGCGACAGCTGCGAAGCGTTCTTCGAGGCGTGCGACGTGCTGTCGCTGCACCTGCGGCTGAACGACACCACGCGCGGCGTCGTCAGGCTCGACGCCCTGTCGCGCATGAAGCCCACGGCGCTGCTCGTCAACACCTCGCGCGCCGAGCTGATCGAGGAAGGCGCGCTGGTCGTCGGCGCTCAACCGCGGCCGGCCCGGCATGGCCGCGGTCGACGTGTTCGAGAGCGAGCCGATCCTGCAGGGCCACCCGCTGCTGCGCCTGGAGAACGCGATCTGCACGCCGCACATCGGCTATGTGGAGCAGGACAGCTACGAGACTGTACTTCACGCGCGGCCTTCGACAACGTCTCAACTTCATCGACCGGCAACCCGACGAACATCGTCAACCCGGACGCGCTGCGCGTGAGCCGATGAGCGTGACCGAAGCACCCTCGGCCTCTCCGCGCTCCTGCACCGAACTCTTCCTCGCCTTCAACCGGCTGGCGCTGCAGGGCTTCGGCGGCGTGCTGGCGGTGGCGCAGGTCGAGCTCGTCGAGCGCCGGCGCTGGCTGACGCGCGAGGAGTTCGTCGAACTGCTGTCGGTCAGCCAGGTGCTGCCCGGGCCGAACGTCGTCAACCTCTGCGCTGATGATCGGCGACCGCTACTTCGGCTCGCGCGGCGCGCTCGCCGCGCTGGCCGGCATGATGCCGGTGCCGCTGGTGATCGTGCTGGCGCTGCACGCTGCTGTACGCCCGCTTCGCCGCAGCTGCCGGCGGTCGCCGGCGCGCTGCGCGGCATGGGCGCCGTGGCGGCCGGGCTGGTTGTCACCGCCCTGAAGCTGGCGGGCGCGCTGCGGCGCAACCGCTGGCCGGCCGCTGTGCCTGGCGTTCGGCGGCGCACCTTCGTCGGCCATCGCGCTGCTGCGCTTGCCGCTGGTCTGGGTGATCTTCGGCCTCGGGCGCTGGCCGTGGCGTCTGGCCTGGCGCCGGATCGCACCGTGATGCCGATGGACGAGCGCTCGGCGCGGCCGACCTGCTCGGCGCTGTTCGGGCACTTCACTGCTGCTCAGCCTGCTGGCGGTGGGCGGTGCGATCACCACCGCGTCCGACATGCACCGCTATCGTGGTGCTGCGAGCAACAGCTGGATCACCGACGCGCAGTTCACCGCCTCGGTCGCGATCGCACAGGCCGCACCGGGGCCGAACGTGCTGTTCGTGGCGGTGATCGGCTGGAACGTCGCCGGGCCGCTGGGCGCGCTGGCCACGCTGGTCGGCACACTGCTGCCGTCGACGGTGCTGGCGCTGTTTGCGGCCGCGCTGGGCGGCGCAGCGGCGCAAGAGCCCGGGCGTGCGCGCCTTCACCGGCGGCATGGCACCGCTGACGATCGGCCTGCTGCTGGCCACCGGCTGGGTGCTGGCCGAACCCTTCGTCACCGATGTCCCGCACCGCTGGCGGCCATGGCGCTGATCGCCGATCACGTGCTGGTGATGCTGCGCACCGGATCAGCCCGATGTGGCTGGTGGCGCTGGGCGCCGTGGTCGGGCGCCTTGGGCCTGGCCTAGGGATCGAGCGCGCGTCAGCTCAGCGCGCGGTCGAGCAGGCCGGGCAAGGCCGCCACGTCTCGCCGCCACGGCCGGGCAAGCCGGCCCAGCGCGGGATCGCTGCAGCGGCCGCGACCCAGCACATCGGACGCCGCCATCGGCGCTAGCGCGCACCTGCACGCTCAGCGGCACGTCGGGCTGGCGAATCGGCCGGGCCATCAGCACCGGCGTGCCGCCCATCGAGGCGAGCCAGCACGATCACCGTCCCTGCTGGCCCAGGCGCGCCAGCACCGCCTGGCCGACGCGCACGCGCGGCGTCCTCGATGCGCTGCACCGTCTCCTTCACGCCGTAGGGGCTGTGGCGCAACAGGCGCATCGATGCCGTGAGGCGTTGCGGTCGAGCACGCCGCGTCCGGTGCACAGCGAGGCCATCACGACCGCCAGACTGCCGGTCATCCAGAAGCGGAACGGCGTTCGCTGCTCTTGGGCCGGCCTGAACATGGTGCGCAGGTGCTGCAGTGGGTTGAGTTGCGCGTTGTGCCATGCCAGGAAGGGTACCCGCGGACCATGTCGGTTCAAGTCAGCAAGCGTGATGGACTTGTAAAGAATCGCAACCGCGCCGCTGCGCAAAGTCCGCGCTCACTTGGTGCCGAAGATCTTGTCGCCGGCATCGCCCAGGCCCGGGAATGATGTAGCCGACCTCGTTGAGGTGGCTGTCGATCGCCGCCGTCCAGCAGCGCACGTCGGGATGCGCCTGCTCCAGCGCGGCCACGCCTTCGGGCGCGGCCACCAGCACCAGCGCGCGGATGTCCTTGCAGCCGCGGCTCTTGAGCAGGTCGACGGTCGCGATCATCGAGCCGGCGGTGGCCAGCATCGGGTCGATGATCATCGCCGTGCGCTCGTCGAGGTGGCCGACGAATTTCTCGAAGTAGTTCTCGGGCTGCAGCGTCTCGTGGTTGCGCCTCAGGCCGACCACGCTGACCTTGGCGCTCGGGATCATGTCGAGCACGCCGTCGAGCATGCCCAGGCCGGCGCGCAGGATCGGCACCACCGTGACCTTGCGGCCGCTGATGCGGTTGCACCTCGGTCGGGCCGCTCCAGCACTCGAGTGGCGTCTTCTCGAGCGGGAAGTCGGCGGTGGCCTCGTAGGCCAGCAGGCGCGCGAGTTCGTTGGTGAGTTCGCGGAACTTCTTGGTCGAGATGTCGTCCTCGCGCAGCAGGCCGACCTTGTGCTTGACCAGCGGGTGCTTGACGTCGATGACGGGCATGGCGGCTCTCTCGGCTGAGGCAAGGATGCAGCGAACAGGCAGTCAGCTTCGACGAAGCGATGCGCTGGCGCAGCGCCTCGTACAGGCAGATGCCGCTGGCCACCGACACGTTCAGGCTCTCGACCGCGCCGTGCATCGGCAGGCGCACCAGCTCGTCGCAGGTCTTGCGCGGTGAGCTGGCGCATGCCGCTGCCTTCGGCGCCGAGCACCAGCGCCACCGGTCCGCGCAGGTCGACGTCGTAGAGCGACTGTCGGCGCGTCGTCGGAGGTGCCGACGACGCGGATGTCGCGCTCCTTCAGTTCGTTCAGCGTGCGCGCCAGGTTGGTCACCATGAAGTACGGCACCGTCTCGGCCGCGCCGCTGGCCACCTTGGCGACCGTCGCGTTGACGCCGACCGCATGGTCCTTCGGCGCGATCACCGCGTGCGCGCCGGCGCCGTCGGCCACGCGCAGGCAGGCGCCCAGGTTGTGCGGGTCGGTGATGCCGTCGAGCACCAGCAGCAGCGGCGCGCCGTCGACCGCATCGAGCGTGTCGTCGAGCGAGTGGCTGATCGCCACCGCCTCGACGCGCGCCACCACGCCCTGGTGGCGCGTGCGTGCCGCACAGCTTGCTGCAGCCGGTCGTCGTCGCTGTCGACGATCTTGGCGCCGGCCTCCCGGGCGCGCTCGACGAACGTGCGCATGCGCTGGTCGCGCCGCGTGGCGTCGACATGCACCTCGATCACCGACTTGGGCGCCGTCTTCAGCCGCACCGTCACCGCATGGAATCCGAACAGGAGCTTGTTTGCTCATGCGCCGATGGTAGCGGCTGGGGTGCGGGGCGATATCGGCCATCGGGTACGATGCGCGCCGCCTGCACTGCCTCGCCTGCGCTGCGAACTCGCCATGCAAATGATCTGCCTCGACCTCGAAGGCGTGCTCGTGCCCGAGATCTGGATCGAGTTCTCCAAGCGCAGCGGACATCCCCGCAGCTGGCGCGCACCACGCGCGACGAGCCCGACTACGACAAGCTGATGCGCTTTCGCATCGACCTGCTGCGCGCAGAACAAGCTCAAGCTCGCCGACATCCAGGACGTGATCGCCGGCATGGGGCCGATGGCCGGCGCCAAGGACTTCCTCGACGACCTGCGCAGCCGCTATCAGGTGCTGATCCTGTCGGACACCTTCTACGAGTTCGCGCAGCCGCTCATGCGCCAACTCGGGTGGCCCACGCTGCTGTGTCACAAGCTGGAGATCGATGGCGAGGGCTTCGTGCGCCGCCACGTGCTGCGCATGGCCGACCAGAAGCGGCACGCGGTGAACGCGCTGCGTTCGCTGAACTTCCAGGTGCATCGCGGCGGGCGACTCGTACAACGACACCGGCATGCTGGGCGCTGCCCATGCGGGCTTCTTCATCCACCCGCCCGAGTCGATCGTCGCAGCAGTTCCCGCAGTTCCCGGTGACGCGCAGCTACGCCGAGTTGAAGCTCTCACTGGACGGCGCCGCCGAACGACTGCGCACCGCCGCCTGATAGCTGCGCAGCGAATTCAGCGCAGGCGTGTGACCAGCCACAGCAGGCCGATCAGCACCGGCTGGTGCAGCATGTAGAAGCTCAGGCTCCAGCGGCCGAGCACCGCCAGCGGCTGCAGCGCCGGGCGGCACCGTCGGCCACGAACCAGCGCCGGCCGTCGCGCGCAGCAGCCACTGGCCGGCGGCCAGGCCCCACAGCATCACGCCGAGCCAGGGCAGCAGCGGCACGTAGTCCTCGGTGACCGGCTTGCGCGTGACGAGGCCGATCCAGTCGCGTGAGGGGCGCGTCGAAGAACGGGTGCTGCCACGAGCTGCGGCAGCAGCGATGGCCAGCAGCCCCAGCGAGCCACAGCCAGCGCCCCAGCGGCGCCGCCAGGCGCGCCACGATCAGCATCACCGCGATGCCGTGCAGCACGCCGAAGCTGATCCAGCTGCGCGGAAACATCCACCACGAGCCGATGCTCACCAGCACCGCGCAGCCCGCCACCTGCGCCCAGCGCCGCCAGAAGCGCGGCCAGCCCTGCCCCTGGGCCAGGCGATCGCCTGACCGAGCGCCGGCGCAGAGCAGGAACAGGCTGACGATGCAGACGCGCTGCCACAGTCCAGAACGGGTCGGTGTGGAAGTCTGAACGCGGCAGAACCGAAGTGTTCGAGATCGAAGCCGAAGTGGAACACCGCCATCCAGACGATGGCCGTGCCGCGCAGGGCGTCGAGACGATCGAAGCGCGGGGTCATGGGTCGATTTGGGCGGCGCTTGTCACTTTGACACCGATAGCGCATGGCCGATCGCGCCCGAGTATGCTCGCCGCGACGATGCCTGCAGCGCTCTCCATCGACGCCGCAGTTCGCCGCGAACTGCTCAGCCTTGCCTTGCACAATGCCCGGCGCAGCGTGATTGCGCAGGCCGCTGGTGGTCGGCCTTCATCGTCTGGCTCGGCTGGCAGGCCGGACGAGATGCAGGTGGCAATGGCCGCTGGCGCGATCGGTGCCTTGCGGGTGGTGTGGCGCTGGTGGATCGCCCGCCACTTCGTGCCCGATGCGACCACACCTGCATCACGTCTCACCCTGCGCCGCAGCGATCGCTCGAAGGCAATGCCGCCGCCGCCGGCCTGCTCTGGGTCGTGGCCGTGTCGGCATCTACCCGGCGCTGCAGGGCACCGAGGCGACCGCCTTCATGGTGATGCTCTGCGGCTCCGTCTCCGTGGCGGCGCTGTTCATGTCGCTGGTCGGGCATTCATTTGCCTATCCTGGCAGTCCCGCAGCTCGGTGCGCTCTTGATGGTGTTCATTGCTCTTCGAGACCAGCCGCATTCGATGCCGCTGGCGGTGCTGGTCGGTCATCTACGGCCTACACGCATGTCGCGGGCCTCGCGCGAGTTCATGCAGCTCGACCACGCGCGTCGGTGCAGGCCTCAGGCCGATGCCGCAGGCCTGCAGCGCCGCCAAGGAAGTCGGCCGAAGCGGCCAACATCGCGAAGTCGCAGTTCCTGGCCACCATGAGCCACGAGATCCGCACGCCGATGAACGGCGTGCTCGGCGCGCTGGAGCTGCTGCGCCGCTCGCAGCTCGATCCGCAGCAGCGCCGGCTGGTCAAGACGGCGGCGTCGTCGGGCGAGTCGCTGATGGCCATCCTCAACGACGTGCTCGACCACTCCAAGATCGAGGCCGGCAAGCTCACCCTCGACCGCGCGCCGCTGTCGCTGCACGCGCTGGCGGCCTCGGTGATCGCGCTGTTCCGCGCCAACGCCGCAGGCCAAGGGCCTGGCGCTGGTGCTCGAGCTCGAGCCGAGCGTGGCCGACCGGGTGCTGGGCGACGCGCAGCGCCTCAAGCAGGTGCTGCTCAACCTGGTCGGCAATGCCATCAAGTTCACCGAGCGGGGCGGCGTGTCGCTGCGCCTGACGCCCGTGCGCCGCCCAGCGCGGCGTGGCCGGCGTGCGCTTCGAGGTGCAGCGACACCGGCATCGGCATGCCGCCGACGGCGATGGAGCGCCTGTTCGAGCCCTTCCACCAGATCGACGGCTCGCGCAGCCGGCGCCGCGGCGGCACCGGGCTCGGGCCTGGCGATCAGCCAGCGCATCGTCGAGGCGATGGGCGGGCGCATCGAGGTCGAGAGCCAGCCGGCGCGGGCTCGTCGTTCCGCTTCGAGCTGCGCTTCGAACTCGATCCGGACCCGCCGCCGGCCGACGCCGTCGGACTCGGCGATGCAGCCAGCTCGACCGCCTGACTGCCACGCTGGCCGGCACCGTGCTGGTGGTCGAGGACAACGCGGTGAACCGCCTGATCGCCGAAGAGATGCTGCAGTCGCTGGGCCTGGAGCGTGCATCGAGGCGGAGGACGGCGCAGCAGGCGCTCGACGCTGCTCGAGCGGCGCCGCGTCGACCTGGTGCTGATGGACTGCCAGATGCCGGTGATGGACGGCTACACCGCGACCCAGCACGATCCGCGCGCGCGAGCAGACGCGGCTGCGGCTGCCGCGCACGCCCGATCGTCGCGCTGACGGCCAATGCCTTCGACGAGGACGCGGCGCACGCGCTCGGCCGCCGGCATGGACGCCCACCTGCGCCAAGCCCTACACGCGCGACCAGCTGCGCGAGCTGCTCGCGCCTGGCTGTAGCACGCCGCTCGGGCGGTGGCGCTCAGTCGCAGCGCACCCCAGGCGGTGACGCCGGTGCCGGATTCTCGTGCCAGTCCGGTGTAGCCGCTGTGCGTCCTCGCCCCAGGCAGTGTCGAGCTCGAGCGCTTGATCTCCTCGACCGCGCCTTCGTCGCGCGCCGCCGGCCTTGCGCACCTGGGCGCGGGCCAGGCGCTCCATCAGGCGCAGGTCGCGGTCGGTCAGCGTCATCGCCGTCTCGGCCCACTGGTCGACGATCGCCAGCAGCGACTCGTAGGTGATCGGCGCCGCCAGCGCTGCGCGCCTGCAGCGCCGCGAGCGTGCCGCGCAGGCGCGGGTCGACCGCGCGCACCACCTCGATCGATCGCGGCCTCGCCGTCGCCGTCGTCGACCACCAGCGTCGACCAGGCTGCGCCGCTGCAGCTGCTCGGCGGTGTAGAGCCGGCCGGAGAGGATCATCTCGTTGGCGACCGCGAAGCCGGCCTTGCGGATCGTGAAGTTCCACGCGCCCATGCCCGGGAACAGGTTGAACAGCACCTCCGGGAAGCCGGCCTGCGCGCTGCGCTCGAAGATGACCTTGTGGAAGGGCAGCACCGACTCGAGCCCGCCGCCCAGCGTGTCGCCCTGCACCAGCACGGTGGTGTGCACGCCGCGCTGGGCGGCGTTCTCCATCCACCAGACCAGGTCGACGCAGCGCCGGCCGTACATGCTTCAGCGACTCGAGGTCGCGGCGCGCGGACCAGCAGCACGAACAGCGACGAGGTCGCCGCCGAAGTTGAAGACGCCGGCCACGTCGGACGTCATCACGTAGTGCTTGACCAGGCCGGGGTCGGCGGCGATGTCGGCGAACACCTGCTGCATCTCGGCCATGGCCGGCCAGGCTGTAGCACTGGATCGGCTTGACGCAGGTGCGCAGGCGCAGCAGCGCCAAGATCCGAGGTCCATTCGAGGCGGATGTAGCGGTAGGGCCGGCCCGAGCAGCGGGGCAGGCCGCGTCAGCGGGCAGCCTGGCTCATACGGCTCTCGAACGATGCGGGTGAAGTGGTGGAAGTTCACCATGCGCCGACTCGACGCACGGCCTCGCGCGCCGCGCGCGTCGTGCAGGGTGTTGAGGACCTCGCGCAGCTCGGCCATGTGCTCGGCGTCCATGCGTGGCGTGCGAACAGATGAAGGACACGCCGCGCTCGCCCTCGAGCAGCAGCGACTCCTTGATCGCCGAGGCGAACGGCCCGCCGTACACCGAGGCGATCACCTCCAGCGCGTAGAGCATGCCCAGCACGCTGAGCAGGGATGGCGGCGGTCGGCGGCCCAGTAGTTGTAGCCGACAGGGTGCGCGTGAAGGGCGATGCCTGCGTAGGCTTGCGGTGTGGTCGCGGCGCCACGCCCACGGCCTCGAGGTCGTTGCGCACCCACTCCTCGTGGCCAGACTCCTCGTGCATGTGCTCGTAGAGGAAGTAGCGGACTGGCTCGGTGCTGTCGGGGATGCGGCTGGCCGCCGCGGCGCTGACCGGGTTGAAGTGCCAGACGACGTGGTAGAGCTCGAGCAGCAGCGTGCGGTAGCGCTCGATGCGGCATGCCCTGGGCCACGGCATCGAGCACGACCGGATGGGTTTCGAATCCGCGACGGGCCTCGTCCGAGCGGACCACGAGGTCCGCAAAGAATGGCGACATTCAGGGCTCCAACGACTGGACTTCGAGGACTGCGGCCGCGTCTGAGGCGACCTTGGCAGTGTTCGAGTCGATTGTGGTCGGAGGCCTCGCCTTCGGACAATGTCAACCTTGACAGGGTCCTCTAGAAACACCTGTTCAACAATGGGTCATGCAACCCAGCGGCGCGCGTTGTCGAACATGCGCATCCAGGGGCTGTCCTGCTGGGGATCGCCCGGCGTCCAACTCATCTGCACGTTGCGGAACACCCGCTCCGGGTGCGGCATCAGCACCGTGAAGCGGCCATCGGCGGTGGTGACCGCCGTCAGACCGTCGGGGCTGCCGTTGGGGTTGAGCGGGTAGGCCTCGGTCGGCTGCGCCGTGGTGATCGACAAAGCGCATGGCCCGGTGCACCAGCTTGGCGATCGCCGCGCTGGGAGAAGTCGGCATAGCCCTCGCCATGCGCCACCGCGATCGGCAAGCGGCTGCCGGCCATGCCGGTGAAGAAGATCGACGGGCTGTCCAGCACCTCGACCATCGACAGCCGCGCCTCGAACTGCTCGCTGCGGTTGCGGGTGAAGCGCGGCCAGGCCTGCGCACCGGGGATGATCGGCGGCCAGCGCCGCCATCATCTGGCAGCCGTTGCACACGCCGAGGGCAAAGGTGTCGGTGCGGTTGAAGAAGGCGCGCGAACTGCTCGGCCAGCACGCGCGTTGAACATCATCGAGCGCGCCCAGCCCTCGCCCGCGCCCAGCGTGTCGCCGTAGCTGAAGCCGCCGCAGGCCACGAAGCCCTGGAACTGGTCGAGCCGCGCCCGGCCAGCTCTGCAGGTCGCTCATGTGGACGTCGAAGGTGTCGAAGCCGGCCTTGCGCCATGGCGTAGCTCATCTCGACGTGCGAGTTCACGCCCTGCTCGCGCAGGATGGCCAACCTTGGGCCGAGCGCCGCCGATGGCTGGCGCGGCACGTCGCGGGCGCGGCATCGAAAGCTGAGGTGCACGTGCAGGCCGGGATCGTCCTCGCGCGCCGGCCGCAGCGTGCTCGGCGTCGGCGCAGGCCGGGTTGTCGCGCAGGCGGGCAATGCGCCAGCTCACCTCGTCCCAGGCCTGCTGCAGCTCGCGCAGGGGTGCGCTTGAACACCACCTTGGTGTCGCGCCAGACCTCGATCGCACGCGCGGTCGTTGGGCTTGCCGATGAAGTGGCTGTGGCGGCGACAGGCCGTGCGCGCGCAAGGTGGCCATCACCTCGTTGCGCACGGCGGTGGGCACCTGCAGGACGACGCCGAGTTCCTCGCTGAACAGGGCCTTGAGCGTGAGCTCCTCGCGCCGCGCGCTCACCTGGGTCGCCCAGTTCTTGGAGTCACCGTACTCGGCGCGGCTGTCGGCGATGCCGTCGCCCTCGGTGACCAGCAGGTCCACGTTGAGGCTCACGCCCATCTGGCCGGCGAAGGCCATCTCGCACACCGCGGCCCACAGCCCGCCGTCGCTGCGGTCGTGGTAGGCCAGCAAGCGGCCCTTGCGACCGCAGCTCGTTCACCGCCGCCACCAGCGCCTTGAGCTGCGCCGGATCGTCGAGATCGGGCACGGCGTCGTGCTCGGGGTTGCCGAACTGGTCGAGCACCTGCGCGAGCATGGAGCCGGCCAGGCGGTTCCGGCCCTGGCCGAGGTCGATGAGCACCAGCGTGGTGTCGCCGGGCTGCAGCTGCGGCGTGAGCGTGGGCCGCACGTCGGCCAGGCTGGCAAAGGCGGTGACGATCAGCGACACCGGCGCCGTGACCTGGCGCGACTCGCCCTGCTCGCTCCAGCGCGTGCGCATCGACAGGCTGTCCTTGCCCACCGGCACGCTGATGCCGAGCGCCGGGCACAACTCCAGTCCGACGGCGCGCACGGTGTCGTACAGCGCCGCGTCTTCACCGGGCTCGCCACACGCGGCCATCCAGTTGCAGCTGAGCTTGACCCGCGCCAGCTCGATCGGCGCGGCCAGCAGGTTGGTGAGGGCCTCGCCCACCGCCATGCGGCCCGCAGCCGGCGCCGTGCGCGATCCAGCGCGGCCAGCGGCGTGCGCTCGCCCAGGCTCATGGCCTCGCCGGCGAAGCCGCTGAAGTCGGCCAGCGTGACTGCGCAGTCGGCCACCGGCACCTGCCATGGGCCGACCATCGGGTCGCGGTGATTCAGCCCGCCCACCGTGCGGTCGCCGATGGTGACCAGGAAACGCTTGCTCGCCACGGTGGGGTGGCGCAGCACGTCGAACGCCACCTGCTCGAGTTCGACGCCGTCGAGCTCGAGGGCCGGCGCGTCGAGCGCCACGCGCTGCACGTCGCGGTGCATGCGCGGGGGCTTGCCCAGCAGCACGTCCATCGGCATGTCGATCGGGGGCTTACCGGCGGAGATCGTGCCGGTGCTGTCCTCGAGCACCAGCTGGCGCGCCTCGGTGGCCACGCCGACGATCGCGAACGGGCAGCGCTCGCGCTCGCACATCGCCTGGAAGAGCGGCAGCGCCTCGGCGCGCACCGCCATCACGTAGCGCTCCTGGCTTTCGTTGCACCAGATCTCCTTGGGCGCCAGGCCGGTCTCCTCCAGCGGCACCTTGGACAGGTCGAAGCGCGCGCCGCGGCCGGCGCCATCGACGAGCTCCGGAAACGCGTTGCTGATGCCGCCCGCGCCCACGTCGTGGATCGCCAGGATGGGGTTGGCCTCGCCCAGCGCCCAGCAGTGGTTGATGACCTCCTGCGCGCGGCGCTGGATCTCGGGGTTGCCGCGCTGCACCGAGTCGAAATCGAGCGCGGCCGCGTTGGCGCCGGCGGCCATGGAACTGGCCGCGCCGCCGCCCATGCCGATGCGCATGCCCGGGCCCGCCGAGCTGGACCAGCAGAGTGCCGGCGGGGAACTCGATCTTGTGGGTCTGGCTGGCCGAAATCGACCCCAGGCCGCCGGCGATCATGATCGGCTTGTGGTAGCCGCGCCGCTGCCCGGCCACGGTCTGCTCGAACACGCGGAAGTAGCCCAGCAGGTTGGGTCGGCCGAACTCGTTGTTGAACGCGGCGCCGCCCAGCGGGCCCTCGACCATGATCTGCAGCGCGCTGGCGATGTGCGCGGGCTTGCCGTAGGGCTTGCGCTCCCAGGGTTCGGGCGATCGGGTCCGGACAGACGGCCTTGCCGGGCACGCGGGCAGGTGCAGGTTGGACACCGAGAATCCGGTCAGGCCCGCCTTGGGCCGGGAGCCACGGCCGGTGGCGCCCTCGTCGCGGATCTCGCCGCCGGCACCGGTGGCCGCGCCGGGGAACGGCGAGATGGCCGTGGGGTGGTTGTGGGTCTCGACCTTCATCAGCACATGCACCGTCTCGCGGCGAGCGCCGTACAGAGGCGCATTGGTGAAGCCCTGCGGCAGCCAGCGTTCGACCTCACCGCCCTCCATCACCGAGGCGTTGTCGCTGTAGGCCACCACCGTGTGCTGCGGCGCGCGCTGGTGGGTGTGGCGGATCATCTGGAACATCGAGTGTTCCTGCGCCACACCGTCGATGGTGAACTGCGCGTTGAAGATCTTGTGCCGGCAGTGCTCGCTGTTGGCCTGCGCGAACATCATCAGCTCGACGTCGGTGGGGTTGCGCGCCAGGCGCGGTGAAGGCGTCGACCAGGTAGTCGATCTCGTCGTCGCGACAGCGCCAGGCCGAACTCGGTGTTGGCCTGCCACCAGCGCCGCGCGCCCGCGCCCCAGCACGTCGACCTGCTCCATCGGCTTGCCGGGCTGCTCATCGAACAGGTGTGCGGCGTCGTCGCGGCGCGAGCAGCACGCTCTCGGTCATGCGGTCGTGCAGCAGCGCGGCGCAGGCCTGCCACTCGCCGCTCGGTGAGCGGCTTGCCGCCGCCGAGCAGGCCGCCGCTCGATGTCCAGCCGGTACTCGGTGACCCGCTCGACCCGCTGAATGGCGAGGCCGCAGTTGTGGGCGATGTCGGTCGCCTTGGAGGCCCAGGGCGAGACCGTGCCCAGCCGCGGCGCGACCACGATGCAGCGTGCCGTCGCACGCTGCCGGCATAGGGGTCGCCATAGCGCAGCAGCGCCTCCAGGCGGTCTTGAGTCTCGGCGCGCGAGCGGCTCGCGTCGGTGCACCCAGTGCACATGGCGCGCCTGCACGCTGGCCGACGCGCGGCACGGCGGCTTGCAGTCGCGGCCAGCAGCGCCTGCGCGCGAAAGCCGGACAGCGCGTTGCCGCCCTCGAAGTGGGTGAGGTGCTGGGGCGGATGGTCACGCGGTCGGGCTCGCAGGGGTGGGCTGGGGCGGCCACGGGGCCGCGAAGGCGCCGAGCGGGGCAGGGACACCCCGGCGGCGAGCCGCGATTTTACGTGGCCGATGAGATAATCCCGCCCCATGACGATCACGATCAAGACGCGCAGACGATGTGCAGGGCATGCGCGTCGCGGGACGCCTGGCCTCCGAGGTGCTGGACATGCTCACGCCGCACGTCAAGCCCGGCGTCACCACCGACGCAGCTCGACCGCCTGGCCCACGACCACATCGTCGACGTGCAGAGCGCCATTCCGGCGCCGCTGAACTACGCGCCGCCGGGCTACACGCCCTACCCCAAGTCGATCTGCACCTCGATCAACCACCAGGTCTGCCACGGCATCCCCAACGATCGGCCGCTGAAGAACGGCGACATCGTCAACATCGACGTCACCGTCATCAAGGACGGCTGGCACGGCGACACCAGCCGCATGTTCGTCGTCGGCGAAGGCTCGATCGCCGCCAAGCGGCTGTGCCAGATGACCTACGACGCCATGTGGAAAGGCATCGCCAAGGTCAAGCCGGGTGCGCGGCTGGGCGACATCGGCCACTCGATCCAGACCTTTGCCGAGGTGAACGGCTTCTCGATCGTGCGCGAGTTCTGCGGCCACGGCATCGGCCGCAAGTTCCACGAAGAGCCGCAGGTGCTGCACTACGGCCGCCCCGGCACGCTCGAAGAGCTGGTGCCGGGCATGATGTTCACCATCGAGCCCATGGTCAACGCGGGCAAGCGCGAGATCCGCGAGATGGGTGACGGCTGGACCATCGTCACCAAGGACCGCTCGCTGTCGGCCCAGTGGGAGCACACCGTGCTCGTCACCGAGACCGGCTACGAGGTGCTGACGCTGTCTGCCGGCAGCCCGCCGCCGCCGGCCTTCGTCGGCGCGTGATCTCCATGCCCTCGACCCGGGCCAGGCCCGAGCCGGCCGAAGCATGTCTGCCCTAGTCACCTCCCCTGCAGCCGCCAGCGTGGCTGAGCTTCGCACGGCCTTCCGCCAAGGCAAGGCCGAGCTGATGGAGCACTTCGCTGCGTCGCGCGCCCACGGCGCCAGCGGCTGCGCGCCTGGTGCGCGGCGCTGGCGCGGCATGTCGACCGCACGCTGAATGCGCTCTGGGAGCGCTCGGGCATGCCCGACGGGCGGCGCTGCTGGCCGTGGGCGGCTACGGCCGCGGCGAGCTGTTCCCGCACTCCGACGTCGACGTGCTGGTGCTGCTGCCGCCCGCAGCCAACCTGGCGCTGGCCCGGCGCCGCACCGGACGATGGCGCCGGCGACATGAAGGCTGCGATCGAAGGCTTCATCACCGCCTGCTGGGACATCGGCCTGGAGATCGGCTCCAGCGTGCGCACCGTCGACGAGTGCATCGCCGAAGGCCAGCGCGACGTGACGGTGCAGACGGCGCTGCTCGAATCGCGCTACCTGTGCGGCTCGCGGCGGGTGTTCACCACCTTCCGCCATGCCAACACGCAGGCGATGGACCCGCAGCGCCTTCCTGCGCGCCAAGACGCTGGAGATGCGCCAGCGGCACACCGAAGTTCGAGGACACGCCCTACTCGCTCGAGCCCAACTGCAAGGAAAGCCCGGGCGGCCTGCGCGACCTGCAGATGGTGATCTGGGTGGCGCGCGCCGCCGGGCCTGGGCAAGAACTGGAGCGAGCTGGCCGCCAGCGGCCTGATCACGCCTTTCGAGGTCAAGCAGCTGCAGCGCAACGAAGGGCTGCTCAAGCTGATCCGCGCGCGGCTGCACCTGGTGGCGGGCCGCCGCGAAGACCGGCTGGTGTTCGACCTGCAGACCGCCGTGGCCGAGAGCTTCGGCTACCACGTCGCACCCGGCGCAGCGCGCGTCCGAAGTGCTGATGCGCCGCTACTACTGGGCGGCCAAGGCGGTGACGCAGCTCAACCAGATCCTGATGCTCAACATCGAGGAGCGCGTCGACGGCTCGCAGGACGCGCCGATGCGCCCGATCAACGACAAGTTCCTCGACCGCGCCGGCATGCTCGAGGTGGCGAGCGACGACCTGTACGAGCGCGATCCGCACGCCATCCTGGAGACCTTCCTGGTCTACCAGCAGACGGTCGGGCATCAAGGGCCTGTCGGCGCGCACGCTGCGCGCGCTGTACAACGCGCGCGAGCTGATGGGCGCGGAGTTCCGCCGCGACCCGGTCAACCGCGCGACTGTTCATGCAGATCCTGCAAGGCAGCCCGAGCGGCCAGACCCACGCCTTCCGGCTGATGAACCAGACCTAGCGTGCTGGGGCGCTACCTGTGGGTGTTCCGGCGCATCGTCGGCCAGATGCAGCACGACCTGTTCCACGTCTACACCGTGGACCAGCACATCATCATGGTGCTGCGCAACGTGCGGCGCTTCTTCATTCCGGAGCATGCGCACGAGTACCCGTTCTGCTCGCAGCTGGCGCTCGCACCTGGGACAAGCCCTGGCTGCTGTACGTCGCCGCGCTGTTCCACGACGTGGCCAAGGGCCGCGGCGGCGACCACTCCGAGCTCGGCGCCACCGAGGCGCGGCGCTTCTGCCGCGACCACGGCATCGAGCGCGACGACGCGGCGCTGATCGAGTTCCTGGTGCAGGACGCACCTGACGATGTCGCGCGTCGCGCAGAAGGAAGACCTGTCCGACCCCGAGGTGATCGAGGACTTCGCCAGGCTGCGTGGGCAACGAGCGCACGCTCACCGCGCTGTACCTGCTGACCGTGGCCGACATCCGCGGCACCAGCCCGAAGGTCTGGAACGCCTGGAAGGGCAAGCTGCTCGAAGACCTGTACCGCCTCGACGCTGCGCGCGCTCGGCGGCGCCCGCCCGAACCTCGACGCCGAGATCGAGGCGCGCAAGGAGGAGGCGCGCCACCATGCTCAACCTGCACTCGATGCTGCCTGGCACCGAGAGCCGCGCTGTGGAAGACGCTGGCGATCAGCTACTTCGCGCGCCACGACGCCGGCGACATCGCCTGGCATGCGCGCTCGCTGTTCCGCCATGTCGAGACGACCAGCCCGGTGGTGCAGCGCGCGCCTGTCGTCGCTCGGCGAAGGGCTGCAGGTGCTGGTCTACTCGCCCGACCAGCCCGACCTGTTCGCGCGCATCTGCGGCTACTTCGACGGCGCCGGCTTCAACATCCTCGACGCCAAGGTGCACACCACGCGCAGCGGCTACGCGCTCGACACCTTCCAGGTCATCAGCCCGCACATCGAGGAGCACCTGCGGGCCACTACCGCGACCTGATCTCGCTGGTGGAGACGCAGCTCGTCGCAGGCGCTTGCAGCCACCGGGCCGCTGCCCGAGCCCAGCCGCGGCCGCGTGTCGCGGCGGGTCAAGTCCTTCCCGATCACGCCGCGCGTCACCCTGCGCCCCGACGAGCGCGCCCAGCGCTGGCTGCTCGGCGTCTCGGCCAGCGACCGCTCCGGCCTGCTCTACGCCATCGCCCGCGTGCTGGCGCGCCACCACGTCAACCTGCAGCTGGCCAAGATCACGACGCTCGGCGAGCGGGTGGAAGACACCTTCCTGATCGACGGCTCGGCGCTGCAGCAGAACCGCGAGCAGATCGCAGATCGAGAGCGAGCTGCTCGATGCGATCAGCGCCTGAGCTTGTCGCCCCCGGAGTGCCGCCATGCCGGTGGTGAACATCGCGGCGCCCGACGCGCTGGGGCGGTTGGCCGAGTTCGATGCGGTGATCGACGCGCGCTCCGAGAGCGAGTTCGCCGAAGACCGCGTGCCCGGCGCCATCAACTGGCCCAGCCTGAACGACGCCGAGCGGGCGCTGGTGGGCACCGAGTACAAGCAGGTCTCTCCCTTCGCAGCACGCAAGCGCGGCGCCGCCCTGGTGGCGCGCAACATCGCCGGCCACATCGAGCGCGAAGCGATGGACAAGCCCAAGGACTGGCGGCCGCTGGTCTACTGCTGGCGCGGCGGTCAGCGCAGCGGCGCGCTGGCGCATGGTGCTCGGGCAGATCGGCTTCCGGGTGCACCTGCTCGAAGGCGGCTACCGCGAATACCGCCGCGCGGTGATCGCCGGGCTGGAGACTTTGCCGCAGCGACTGGCCTACCGCGTGGTGTGCGGCACCACCGGCTCGGGCAAGAGCCGGCTGCTGCCCACCTGGCCGCCCAGGGGGAACAGGTGCTCGACCTGGAGCTGCTGGCCAACCACCGCGGCTCGGTGCTCGGGCTGGTGCCGGGCAGCCCGCAGCCGGGGCAGAAGCAGTTCGAGTCGCGGCGTGTGGGATGCGCTGCGCCGCTTCGACCCGGCGCGGCCGGTGATCGTCGAAAGCGAGAGCAAGAAGGTCGGCGACCTGCGGGTGCCCGAGCGCTTGATCGAATGCATGCGTGCCGCGCCCTGCGTCCAGCTTGACCTGCCCACCGAGGCCCGCGTGCAGCTGCTGATCGAGGACTACGACTTCTTCGTTCGCGACACCGAGGCGTTCTGCGCGCGGCTCGACGCGCTGCGCGTGCTGCGCGGCCACGAGGTCGTGAATGGCTGGCAAGCAGCGGCCCGCGCGGGCCAGACGCGCGACGTGGTGCGCGATCTGCTGTTGAGCCACTACGACCCGGTCTACCTGCAATCGATGCGTCGCAACTTTGCGGGCTTTGCCCAGCCGGTGCAGACCGTGGCCTGGGACGGCAGTGCCGCATCGCTCGCGGCCGCGGCCCAGGTGGTGGCCAGCGCCTCCAGCGCTGGCTAGAATCGCCGCCGCGGTCGGCAGTTCACCCAGGCGTTGCCGCGCACTCCGGTGCGAGCTCAACCTGCCATGTTTCCAGCGGTGCTTGGTCATGTTCACATGCGCCAGGCCGGAAGTCGGCAACCCCCGGCGCCTCGTCATCGAGGTTGGCGCATGAGCAACAAGGACCATCATGCCCCGTACCGAAGTGCCGCTGCACGCGGCCGACATCTCCGCCTTCGCCAAGTCCCTGGGACGCGAACTCAAGCTGTCCCACGAGCAGTTGCAGCGCCCGCCAGGGCACGTCGAACTGCTCGAACATGCTGGCGCGGGCCAGCGGCCACCGCAACTTCCAGAGCCTGAGGGCGCGTCCTTCCGACAATCCGTCGAAAGTGATCCAGCCGGCGGAAGCAGCGACGCCGCCGTGCTGAGCGAGACGGCGGCGGCGTGCGCTTGCGCCAATTCGACGGGCTGCGGCCGCCTGACGCGCTGGCCGATCAAGTTCAGCGTACAGCGGCTGATGCTGTGGGGCCTGTGGATGCGCTTCGATGCGCGGCGCCGCTACAGCGAGCGCGAGGTCAACGAGGTGCTCAACGCCTGGCACCTGTTCGGCGACCACTGCACCCTGCGCCGCGAACTGGTCGAGATGAAGATGCTCGAGCGCAACGATGGCGGCGGCGAGTACCGCAAGCTGCCGCGACGACCCGACGCCGAAGCGATGCTCGCTGATGCGTGCGCTGCGCGAACGCCGCGACGGCGACTGAATCCAGCCCGCCGGGATCGATCTGGCGGCTCCGCCGTCAGCGCGGCGATTTCAAGGCATCGAGCTCGGGACCGCGGCTCAGGGCAACAGGAAGTGCTGGCGGTAGTACACGAGCTCCTCGATCGACTCGTGGATGTCGGCCAGCGCGGTGTGCGCCTGCGCCTTCTTGAAGCCGGGCAGGATGTCGGGCTTCCAGCGCCGCGCCAGTTCCTTGAGCGTGCTGACGTCGAGGTTGCGGTAGTGGAAGAAGGCTTCCAGCTTGGGCATGTGCATGGCCAGGAAGCGCCGGTCCTGGCAGATGCTGTTGCCGCACATCGGCGACTTGCCCGCCGGCACGTAGCGCTTGAGGAACTCGATCACCTGCGCTTCGGCCGCCGCCTCGTCGAGGGTGGAGGCCTTCACCCGGTCGATGAGCCCACTCTGCCATGCGTGCCCTTGTTCCAGGCGTCCATGGCGTCCAGCGTGGCATCGCTCTGGTGCACGGCAAACACCGGGCCTTCGGTGCGGTGGTTGAGGTGGGTCGGTGACCACCACCGCGATCTCGATGATGCGGTCGTGCTCGGGGTACAGCCCGGTCATCTCGAGGTCGATCCAGACCAGGTTCTGGTCGCTCAGGGTCAGTTCGCTGTCGGACATCGGTCGCACTTCCAGTGGGCTTCGGCAGGGAGATTCTGGCACCTCTACACTTGCGGCCATGCAGGCATTCGCTCTCTCCTTCGTCTTCGCCGCCGCGCTGCTTGCTGTCGCTGGCCCTCAAGTACTGGCTGGCCAGCCGGCAGATGCGCCATGTGGCGCAGCACCGCGACAACGTGCCGGCAGCCTTTGCCGCCAATGGTCCCGCTCGCCGCCCACCAGAAGGCCGCCGACTACACGCTGGCCAAGGGCCGCTTCGGCCTGCTGACCACCGCCTTCGCCAGCGCCGTGCTGCTGGGCTGGACCTTGCTGGGTGGCCTGGATGCCCTCAACGGCGTGGTGCACGACGCGTTCCACGATCGATTTGGCGGCATGGTCTACCAGCTCGCGTTGGTGGCGGCCTTCGCGCTCGATCGGCGGCGCGCTGGAGTTGCCCTTCGAGCTCTACAGCACGTTTCGCATCGAGCAGCGGTTCGGCTTCAACCGCATGACGTGGCAGCTCTACCTGGCGGACATGGTGAAGGGGCTGCTGGTGGGCACGGTGGTCGGATTGCCCATCGTCGCGCTGATCCTGTGGATGATGGGCGCGGCCGGCGGACTGTGGTGGCTCTGGGCCTGGGGCGTCTGGATGGGATTCAACCTGCTGATGCTGGTGCTGTACCCGACGGTGATCGCGCCGCTGTTCAACAAGTTCGTGCCGCTGGCGGACGAGTCGCTGCGCGCGCGTGTGCAGGCGCTCATGGCGCGTTGCGGCTTTGCGGCGAAGGGGCTGTTCGTGATGGACGGCAGCAAGCGCTCGGCGCATGCCAACGCCTATTTCACCGGGTTCGGTGCAGCCAAGCGCGTGGTTTTCTTCGACACACTGCTGTCCAAGCTCACCCCCGGCGAGGTGGAGGCGGTGCTGGCGCACGAACTCGGCCATTTCAAGCACCGCCACGTGATCAAGCGCATCGTGGCCATGTTCGCGCTCAGCCTGGCGGCATTCGCTCTGCTGGGGTGGCTGGACCGGCAGGCCTGGTTCTACGAGGGTCTGGGCGTGCGGCCGGTCCTTGGTGCGCCCAACGACGCGCTCGCGCTGCTGCTGTTCCTGATGGTGTCGCCGGTGTTCGGCTTCTTCGTGTCGCCGCTCTTCGCCCAGCTGTCGCGCCGCCACGAATTCCAGGCCGATGCCTACGCCTGCCGACAGGCCAGTGGAGCCGACCTGGCCGCCGCGCTGCTCAAGCTGCATGAAGACAACGCGGCCACACTGACACCCGATCCGATCTACGTGCGCTTCTACTACTCCCACCCGCCGGCCACCGAACGGCTGGCGGCCCTCGGACTCGCCACCACCGCGCCATGACGAATCTGCTGCATCGCAAGTGCCTGCCCCTCGAAGGTGGCCAGGCGATGAACGACGCCGAGATCCACGCGCACCTCCAGCAGGTGAGCGGCTGGACCGCGCCGGCGGCGCGATCGAGAAGACCTTCGCCTTCAAGAACTACCACGAGACCATCGCCTTCGTGAACGCGCTGGCCTGGATCTGCCATGCCGAAGACCACCACCCGGAGTTGAGGGTCACCTACAACCGCTGCGTGGTGCGCTTCGACACGCACTCGGTGGGTGGCATCTCGATCAACGATTTCATCTGCGCGGCCAAGGCCGATGCACTGGTGGCCTTTGTCGGCTGATCGCACCGCGAGGCTCTCGCGTTGAGCCAGCACGTCGAGCTCGACAGCGCCTTGGTGGTGGCAGGGCACGGACGCCACTACACGCTCGAAACCCCCGAAGGCCGCCGAATCACCGGCTCATCCGCGCGGCAAGAAGAGCGACTGCGTGGTCGGTGACCGCGTGCGCTGGATGCCTACCAGTCCCGATGAAGGCGTGATCGAGCACGTCGAGCCGCGGCGCAATCTGCTGTTCCGCCAGGACGAGTGGAAGACCAAGTCGTTCGCGGCCAATCTGGATCAGATCCTGGTGCTGGTGGCGGCGCAGCCGGTGTTCAGCGAGTCGCAGCTGGCCAGGGCACTGATCGCCGCAGAGAGCGCCGGCATTGCCGCGCGCATCGTGCTCAACAAGGCGGATCTGCCTGGCATCGACGCCGCGCGTCAGCGGCTGGCGCCTTATGTGTCGATGGGCATCGAGGTGCTCGAAGTCGCGCTCAAGGCGCGGCCGGATGCGAGCCGGTCGTTGCTCACACCGCTGCTCGAAGGCCGAGCCACGCTGGTGCTCGGGCCCAGCGGCACCGGCAAGAGCACGCTGATCAACCTGCTCGTGCCGCAGGCCTCAGCGCAGGTCGGTGAGATCTCGTCGGCGCTCAACTCGGGGCGGCACACCACCACCAGCACGCGCTGGTACTGGCTGGACCCGAGCGCGCACCAGCGCGCTCATCGACTCACCGGGATTCCAGGAGTTCGGGCTGCGCCAGATCGATGCGCAGCAGCTGCCCGCGCTCATGCCCGACCTGCGCGAAGCCAGCACGCAGTGCCGCTTCTACAACTGCACCCATCAGCAAGAGCCGGGGTGCGGCGTACTGGCCGCGGTGGCCAGTGGCACGATCAGCGAATCGCGCCACCGCATCTACGGCGAGATCCTGGCAGAGCTGTCGCGCGATCGCTTCTAGCGTCGCCGCGCCATCGGGCTGATTCAGCCCACCAGATTGGCCAGCGACAGCAGGGCCAGCAGCAGCATCCACAGCACGACCGAACGCCAGACCAGCCCGACGACGCTGCGCAGGTGGCCAGCCACTGGGGTCGCCCCGGTCGTCGCTCCTGCAGGAGCCGCATCTTCCGACGGGTCGGCACCATCGAGCGGGCGCAGCGGTTCGACGATCACGCGCGGATCGGCGCTGCCGCCAAGTTGCACGCCGACGGCACCTGCCGCTGCGGCCAGCACGACACCGTCGTTGCGCTGCGACCAGAGACCGGCATCACGGCGCCAGCAGGTGATGGCCTCCTCGAAGTTGCCGACCACGGCGAAGCCGAAGGCGGTGAGCCGTGAGGGCACATGGTCAATCGCAGCTGAACAGGCTCTGCGACAGGCCCATCACCCGCTCATTCACCGGCGCCCCCATGTTGCGCCCCTTGACCGCCCAGTAACGGTGGGCCAGTTCGGCCAGGCGATAGAGCACGGCACCCGCCGGTCCCAGCCCAAAGGTCGACAGCAGCACGAACCAGAAGAACACGCCAAACACATGACGGTGGGCGGCGATGCAGCGAATGCTCGATCACGTGCCGCAGGAGTTCGGTGCGCGGCAGTTCGCTGGCGTCGACCTGGCGCCACTGGGCGAGCAGCTGCCGCGCCTCGAATCTCGTCGCCCCGATCCAGCGCATCGCGGATCTCGGTGAAGTGATGGCTGAATTGCCGAAAGCCGAGCGTGAGATACAGCACCGCCACGTCCCATGCCAAGGCGAGCAGCAGGCTGAAGTGGCGCGATGGCCATGTGCACGCCGGCCGCCAGAACCGTGGGCACCAGCACGCTGATGCACCACACCACCCATGCATGGTGATCCTGTCCCGCGTCGAAGTTGCGACCTGTCCAGCGCATCCAGCCTGTGAGCGACTCGTGCACGGGGTTGTTGCGCGGCAGAGGCTTGATCTGCTCGATCAGCAGGGCAAACAGGACGGCAAAGAAGCTCATGCCAATCGATGATATCCGTGCGCCACGCTCGACTCAGGCCGACAGGAATCGGTAGAGATTGCGCAGCATCGCAGCGGTGGCGCCCCAGATGAAGTACTGCCGGGCCTCTCCGGCATCGTCCTGCACATTCCAGGGCATGGACACGAAGCGACGCTCGACGCCGTCGACCGTCACGACGTGGCGCTGATGGTGCGTCGGGTTCATCAGGAAGGCCAGCGGCACCTCGAAGGCTTCGGCCACCTCGAACGGGTCGAGCGCAAGCGCAAAACCCGGCGTGCACCAGCGCGACCACTGGCGTGACCTGAAGGCGGTCACCGTGGTGTAGATCGGCAGCGTGCCGATCACGTCCACGTGGCCGCGGGACAGGCCGACCTCCTCTTCCGCCTCGCGCAAGGCGGTGGCGATGGCATCGGCGTCGTGCGTCTCGGCCGCCCGCCCGGAAAGCTGATCTGGCCGGCGTGGTCGCGCAGGTGGTCGGTGCGTTGCGTCAGCAGCAGCCGCAGGCCATCCGCGATGTGCCACGATGCGGCACCAGCACCGACGCCGCGGCCGGCGCGCGGTGGCGAAGGCAGCCGCGCGTCACCTGGAAACTCGGCCTCCCAAGCTGGAGGCGAAGCGAAGCGCTCGCGCAGCGCCTGCGGCGTGAGCCGCGACGCAGGCACCGCAGGCAGGTGCCATCGGTCCCGACCACCGGAGCCGCCTGAGGATGGAGGAGAGGTGGGCGCGTCACGTCATGAGACGACAAAGCCGCCGCCAAGGTAACTTGGGGGCGGCTGGTGAGTACAACCAGACCCAGCGCTCGGCCACCGAAGTGACCGCTCGATCGGTGTGACCCGAGCTCAGGCCAGCTTTTCCTTGATGCGCGCCGACTTGCCCGAGCGCTTGCGCAGGTAGTACAGCTTGGCGCGGCGCACGTCGCCGCGGCGCTTGACTTCGATCGACGGCGATCAGCGGGCTGTAGATCTGGAAGGTGCGCTCCACGCCTTCGCCGCTGGAGATCTTGCGCACGATGAAGCTGCTGTTCAGGCCGCGGTTGCGCTTGGCGATCACGACGCCTTCGTAGGCCTGCACGCGCTTGCGGGTGCCTTCGACGACGTTGACGCTGACGATCACGGTGTCGCCGGGGGCGAACGGCGGGATGGTCTTGTTGAGCCGGGCGATTTCTTCCTGCTCGAGGGTCTGGATCAGGTCCATGGGTTCTCCAGTGATCGTGCCCGGGCGTTGTTGGAAGTGTGCGGCAGCTGCACTGGGCGCTGCAGCCCGGCAGAGGATCGAAAAGCCTTTGATTATAGCCCGAGGCGACTGCAGGTACGTCTCGTCGGCTGGCGTGAGCCGCCCGGCGGCCCGCGCCGCGGCGATCAGGTCGGGGCGGCGGCGGGCGGTGAGCTCGAGCGACCGCTCGCGCCGCCAGCGGGCGATCTCGGCGTGGTGGCCCGACAGCAGCACCGGCGGGCACCGCCGCGCGCCTCGCGCCGCGCCAGCATCTCCGGGCGGCTGTAGTGCGGGCAGTCGAGCAGCCCGTCGGAGAAGCTGTCCTGCTCGTGCGACTGGGCGTCGCCCAGCACGCCGGGCTGCAGGCGCGCCACGCGCGTCGAGCAGCGCCAGCGCCGGCAGTTCGCCGCCGGAGAGCACGAAGTCGCCCAGGCTGAGTTCGACGTCGACATGGCGATCGATGAAGCGCTGGTCGATGCCTTCGTAGCGACCGCACAGCAGCACGGCGCCGGCGCCGGCGGCGAAGTCGCTGCACCACGCGCCTGGTCGATGCGCCGGCCGGTGGGCGTGAAATGCACCACCGGCGCCGGCGCGCCTCGCTGCGGTCGGCGCGCACGGCCGCCAGCGCGCGCTCCAGCGGCTCGGCCAGCATCACCATGCCCGGGCCGCCGCCGTAGGGCCGGTCGTCGACCCGGCGGTAGGTGTCGTCGGCGAAGTCGCGCAGCGGCCAGAGCTGGACGTCGACCTGGCCGCTCTCGAAGGCGCGGCGCGTGACGCCCTGCGCCAGGTGCGGCGCGAACAGCTCGGGGAACAGCGTGATGACGTCGAAGCGCATGGCCGCGTCCGGTCAGTAGTCGAGGCCCCAGTCGACGGTGATGCGGCGCTGCGCCAGGTTGACGTCGTCGACATAGGCCGCCACGAAAGGGATCAGCCGCTCGGCGACTTCGTGCCGTCGTCGGCGCGGTCGCGGCTGGACGCACGCGCAGCACGCTCTGCGGCGCCGGTGTCGATCAGGCCGGCGACCATGCCCAGCGCCTCGCCCTCGCGGTTGACGACGTCCAGGCCCGATCAGGTCGACCCAGTAGAACTCGTCCTCGCCGGCGGTCGGAAAGCTGGCGCGCGACACGAACACGCGCGCTCCGCGCAAGGCCTCGGCGCCGTTGCGGTCGTCCACTCCCTGCGCCTGGCGACGACGGCGTCGCCGTGCTCCGCGACCTGGTGATGCGCAAGCAGCGCGGGAAGCGCATGCGGCCCAGGCCGGCCGGGCCGGCGCGGCTCGGGCGGCCGCACGAACCAGCGCCGGGAGGAAAACAGCGCCTGCGGGTCGGCGGCAAGGGCATGCACCTTGAACCAGCCCTTGATGCCCCAGGCATCGGCGATGCGGCCCGACCTCGACGGCGTCGTCGGGCCAGGCGCGGCTCGGCCGGCGTCGGCCTGCGCCACGGCCGTCATGGACGACGGTGCTCGACGTCGAGCGCTCGGCGCTCAGGCCGTGACCGTGGCCTTGGCCTGCGCGACCAGGCGCGCCACGGTGGGCGACATCTGGGCGCCGACGCCGGTCCAGTGGTCGACGCGGTCGAAGGCCACGCGCAGCGGCTGCTCGCCACCCGCGGCCACCGGGTTGTAGAAACCCACGCGCTCGATGAAGCGGCCGTCGCGGCGCTCGCGCGAGTCGGCGACGACGATGTTGAAGAACGGGCGCTTCTTGGCGCCGCCGCGGGCGAGTCGGATCACGACCATGATGTTTCCTCGAATCTGGGTTCGACCCGCCGCGCCAGGAGACACACGGGCTGACTCGGGCGGATGCGTGCAGACCCCTGTCCGATCGCCCTCGTGCATGTCGCCGCCGTAGATACGCCGGTCACCCGACCAGCCAGCGCCGAAACCCGGCATTATAGACGCTCAATCGCCGACCGTTCACCTGCCAACTGTCCATGCCCACCAGCGCCGCCCTCGCTGATCCGCCCCAGCGCGCGCCGCCGACCTGCCCGCCATCACCGCGATCTACGCCTGGCAACGTGCTGCACGGCACCGGCACCTTCGAGCTCGAGCCGCCCGACCAGGCCGAGATGGCCCGCCGCCGCGACGACGTGCTCGCCAAGGGCCTGCCCTGGCTGGTGGCCGAGCGCGGCGGCACAGGTGCTGGGCTACGCCTACGCCAACCACTTCCGGCCGCGCCGGGCCTACCGCTTCTGCCTCGAGGACTCGATCTACCTGCGCCGACGCGGCGCGCGGCCAGGGCGTGGGCCGCGCTGCTGCTGGCCGAACTGCTGGCGCGCTGCGAGGCCGCCGGCGCGCGCCAGATGCTGGCCGTGATCGGCGACTCGGCCAACGCCGGCTCGATCGGCGTGCACCGCGCGCTGGGCTTCGAGCACGCCGGCGTGCTGCGCGCGGCCGGCTGGAAGTTCGACCGCTGGCTCGACGTCGTGCTGATGCAGAAGGCGCTGGGCCCGGGCGACGCCAGCGCGCCGGCGGACAGCGCCGTGAGCGAACGGCCAGTACAAGTCCAAGACCCTGGCCACCTGGCTTGCCCTGGTCGGCGGCGGCTCGGGCTGCACCGCTTCTACCTGCATGGCTTGCGCGATCTGCTGGGGCTGGCTGCTACCGTGCCGACGCTGCTCGGGCCTGTACGGCGTGCAGCGCGTGCGCGAACTGGGCCAGGACGACCGCCTGCTGGGTGCTGATCCCGCTGCTGGGCTTGATGCTGGCCGCGGCCATGCTCACGGCCATCGTCTACGGCCTGACCCCCGACGAGAAGCTGGAACGCCCGCCACAACCCGGACGGGCCGCCGCGCGCAGCGGCTGGGCGCCGGTGCTCGGCGTCGATCGTCGCGCTTGATGCGTCGGCGCTGCGGTGCTGATGGCCACGCTGGCCTTCAGCGGCCAGCGCTACTTCGAGTACCAGATCGAACGCGCGCGCGACCGAGTCTGCGCGAGCCGTGCGGCGAGACTCAGAAGAGCGCAGGCTGATCCAGTAGAACACGCCGGCCACGAAGCGCCGAAGCCGGGATGGTGAAGATCCAGGCCCAGACGATGTTGCCGGCCACGCCCCAGCGCACCGCCGAGGCGCGGCGCACCGAGCCCACGCCGACGATGGCGCCGGTGATGGTGTGGGTGGTCGAGACCGGAATGCCCAGGCGCCGTGGCCAGGAACAGCGTGATCGCGCCGCCCGTCTCGGCGCAGAAGCCGCCCACCGGCTTGAGCTTGGTGATGCGCTGGCCCATGGTCTTGACGATGCGCCAGCCGCCGAACATCGTGCCCAGCGCCGATGGCGATGTAGCAGCTCCAGATCACCCAGCTCGGCGGCAGCTTGTCGCTCGGCCGCGGCATAGCCGGTGGCGATCAGCAGCATCCAGATGATGCCGATGGTCTTCTGCGCGTCGTTGCCGCCGTGGCCCAGGCTGTAGAGGCCCGGCCGAAACCAGTTGCAGCGCGCCGGAACCAGTTGTCCACCCGCAGCGGCGAGGCGCGCCGGAAGAGCGTGCGCCACCACCACCATCAGCAGCGAGCCGAGCAGGAAGCCCAGCAGCGGCGACACGAAGATGAACGCCACCGTCTTGAGCACGCCCGCGGCGATCAGCGCGCCGGCGCCGGCCTTGGCGATCACCGCGCCGACGATGCCGCCGATCAGCGCATGCGACGAACTCGACGGGATGCCGTACCACCAGGTCACGACGTTCCAGAAGATGGCGCCGATCAGCGCGCCGAACACCACGTGGTGGTCGACCACACCGGGCAGGACGATGCCCTTGCCCACCGTGGCGGCCACCTTCAGCTGGAACACGGCAGATCGCCACGACGTTGAAGAAGGCCGCGAACAGCACCGCCTGCTGCGGCTTGAGCACGCCGGTCGAGACCACGGTGGCGATCGAATTCGCCGCGTCGTGGAAGCCGTTCATGAAGTCGAACGCCAGCGCCAGCACGACCAGCAGCGCCACGACCCAGAAGCGGTCTGGACGGACTCCATGTCAGCGATCCGCCGCAGCGGCTCAGGAGTTCTCGAGGACGACGCCCTCGATCAGGTTGGCCACGTCCTCGCAGCGGTCGGAGATGGACTCGAGCTGCTCGTAGATGGCCTTGAGCTTGATGAGCTCGCGCACGTCGTTCTCTTCGCGGAACAGCTTGGACATCGCCGAGCGCATCACGCGGTCGGCATCGGACTCGAGCTTGTCGATCTCCTCGCAGGTCTTGATGCGCCGCCTCGGCCGTGGCCGGATCGCTGAGCTTGGGCAGCAGCGATCACGGCGTGCTGCACGCGCTCGCAGCACTTGGCGCTGAGATCGCCCAGGCGCAGCACCTCCTCGGTCATCGCGCGCACGTCGTAGAGCGACATGGTCTCGGTCGCGTCCTGCAGCAGGTCGAGGATGTCGTCCATGGCGTTGATCAGCCCGTGGATCTGCTCGCGGTCGATCGGCGTGATGAAGGTCTTGTGCAGCAGCCGGTTCACCTCGGCGGTGATGCGGTCGGCCTGGCGCTCGGCGTTGCCCACCTCGTGCGGCATACTTCTCGCGCAGCACGGGGTCGGCGTAGTTCTGGATCAGCAGGATGAAAGACGCGCGCGCCCTGCGACGATGAACCCGCCGTGCTGGTTGAACAGCTCGAAGAAGTTGCCTTCCCGCGGCAGCAACTTGCCGAACAGCATCGCGTCCCTGTTCGATTGGATCTTGCGCGGCGAGTGTCATCGCCCAGGCTTCATCAGTCGAGCGGGAGCCTCGACGTGCGAGTGCAGGAACGCTCGCGGCCCGGCGAAGTTCTCGAGCTGCTCGAAGCAACTCGCCAAAGTCTTGATCGCTTTCCACCGGATTGAAGTCGTCGGTGCCCACGGCAAACACCGGCGCGGCATCGTACGCATGGAAGTGCTCGGCGTAGCTGTCGCACAGCCGCTCCAGATACTCGATCGGGATGGACTGTTCCATCGCGATGCCGCGCTGTCTCACCCGCTGCATCAGCGTCTGCGAATCGGCCTGCAGCCAGATCACCAGATCGGGGGGCTGTACCTGCGTGGCCACCTGGCTATACATCTGCGCGTAGAGGCGGTACTCGTCGTCGTTGAGGTTGAGCCGCGCGAACAAGGCATCCTTGTCGAAGAGGAAGTCGCTCACCAACCCCTGCGCGAACATGCCCGACGTGGCGCAGGACTGCACCTGCTTGAGCCGCTGGAACAGGAACGACAGCTGCACCTGGAAGGCATAACCAGGCATGTCACCGTAGAAGCGTTCGAGAAACGGGTTGTCCTCTGGGCGCTCCAGCAGCAGCTCGGCGCCCAGGTGCTGCGCCATCCGGCGTGCCAACGACGTCTTGCCCACGCCGATGGGTCCCTCGATGGCGATGTGTCGGAAGCGACTGAGCGGCGCTGCCACGTCAGCTCCGGAAGATGAAGTACACGGCACCCACGAGGCACAGGCCAGCCCACAGGAAGTCGAGTTTGAGCGGCTGGTTCATGTAGACCACGGCGAAAGGCACAAAGACCGCGAGCGTGATGACTTCCTGCGTGATCTTGAGCTGCGCGAGTGTGAACCCACCGCTGTAGCCGATGCGGTTGGCCGGCACCTGAAGAAGATACTCAAACAGCGCGATGCCCCAGCTGATCAACGCCGCGGTGTACCAGGGCTTGTCCGCCAGGTTCTTGAGGTGGCCGTACCAGGCGAAGGTCATGAAGACGTTGGACGCCACCAGCAACAACACCGTCTGCAGCGAGATGGGCAATGAGTTCATGGCGCCAGTCTATCGGTCGACCCTTCGTCCAGCCTGTCGGCCCGTTGGTCTGCCACGCCCTCGAGCAGCGCCTGCACGCTGCCGCGGCGCGGTACTTCCAAGTCGGGCGCCAGATCGGCCAACGGTCGCAACACGAATGCGCGCTCGTGCAAGCGGGGGTGAGGCACTGTGAGTCGATCGGAATCAATCACCTGATCGTCGTACAGCAACAGGTCGAGATCGAGCGTGCGTGGCGCGTTCCGGTAGGGACGCTCGCGGCCGTGAGCCTGCTCGATGGCCTGGAGTCGGTCGAGCATCGACTCCGGATCCAGACCTGTGCGCAAAGCCACCACAGCATTCAAGTACTCTGGGCCGCCGGCATCGAGTGGCGCGCTTCGGTACAGCGGCGAGACGCGCAGATCGCGGACCGTTGGCAGGCTCCGCAGCGCGTCGATGGCATGCGCGAGAGTGGCGTGCTTGTCGCCGAGGTTGGCGCCGAGCCCGACGTACACCAACGTCTCCGCCACGGCCACCAGCCTCACTCCGGCTGCGGGGCGGGACCGCCTTGGGGCGATCCACCAGCGGCACCGCCGGGCTTGCGGCGCCGACGGCGACGCTTGCGGGGCGCGTCCGGAGTGCCGCCGTCTTCCGGTTCCACATCACCCTGGGCCGCAGGTGCCGCCGCTGCGCCTCGCTGCGCGCCGGCCTCACCGCGCGAGCGACGCGCCGGCTCGCGGCTGCGCGCCGCTTCGAGCATGGCCTCACGCTCCTCGGCATCACCGAGGGAGAAGTCTTCCCACCACTCGGCCAGTTCGTCGTCGATTTCGCCGGCATCGGCACGCAGCCGCAGAAAGTCGAAGCCCGCCCGAAACCGCGGCTGCTCCACGAGGGACATCGGTCCGTTGCCAGTGCGACGCTCGAAGCGCGGCTGCATCATCCAGATCTCGCGCATGTCGGCGGCCAGCTTGCCGCGGCCGGAGATGTCGCCGATGCGCGCCTCGAAGGCCGCGTCAATCGCCTGCTGCAATGCCGGGACCGGCGCTTCGCCCTGGGCCTTGAGCTTCTGCCAGCGGTCGAGCACGTCGTGCCAGAGCATGCAGGCGAGCATGAAGCTCGGCGCCACCGGCTTGCCTTCGCCGACCCGGCGGTCGGTGTCTGCCAGCGCGAGCTGCACGAACTTCTCGCGTCCGTCGTGCCGATGCGCTTCATCCAGCGCGACGTCGAGCACCGGGAACACGCCGCGGTGCAGGCCCTGCTTGCGCAGCTCCTCGATGCTGGCCAGCGCGTGGCCCGTCTGCAGCAGCTTGATCATCTCGTCGAAAGTGCGCGAGGCCGGCACGTTGTCCAGCAGCGCCGCCATCTCCTTGATCGGCGCGCGTGTCTTGGTCTCGATCTCGAAGCCGAGCTTCGCGGCGAACCGCACCACGCGAATGATGCGCACCGGGTCCTCGCGGTAGCGCGTGGCCGGATCGCCGATCATGCGCAGCAGCTTGCGTCTTGGCATCCTGGATCCCACCGTGGTAGTCGACCACGATCTCGCGCCGCGGGTCGTAGTACATCGCATTGACCGTGAAGTCGCGGCGCGCGGCGTCTTCGATCTGCGGACCCCAGACGTTGTCGCGCAGCACGCGGCCACTGGAATCGACCACGCTGGTCTTGCCGGCCAGCGCGCTCTTGGAGGTCTTCTCGTTGCCCGCCACCTGTTCGGCAGCGGTGGCGTCCATCAGCGCGCGAAAGGTCGAGACCTCGATCACTTCGTGCTCGCGACCGCGGCCGAACACCACGTGCACGATGCGAAAGCGGCGGCCAATGATGAACGCGCGCCGGAACAGCGCCTTTGACCTGCTCCGGCGTGGCGTCGGTGGCGACGTCGAAGTCCTTGGGCCGCAGGCCCACCAGCAGGTCGCGCACCGCGCCACCCACGATGTAGGCCTCGTAGCCGGCGTCGGCCAGGGTGTTGACCACCTTGACCGCGCGCTCGTCTACCAGCTGCGGGTCGATGCCATGCTCGCTCTTGGGCACTTCGACCCGCTTGCCCGCAGGGGCGGTCCCGGCAGGCGCCGCTTTGGGGGTCTTGCCGAGCAGTTTGTCGATGAATTTCTTGATCATTCGAAGAGTCTCAGGATGCGCCAACCCAGCGCACGCGCATGGGCCTCCAGCGCCGCCGATGGGTTGGTGGCGACCGGATCGGTCGCGCGCTCGAGCAGGGCCAGGTCGTTGAGCGAGTCGCTGTAGACGCTGATGCGCTCGAAGTCGGACCAGCCGCGGCCCTGCGCCTCCAGCCACTGCTCGACGCGGGCCACTTTGCCCTCGCGATAGCTGGGAATGCCGTCGATCCGGCCCGTGATGGTACCCCCGGGCCCGCGTTCGAGGCGCACGGCGATCAAGGTACCGATGCCCAGCGCCTGCGCGATGGGGCCGGTGATGAAGTCGTTGGTGGCGGTGACCAGGGCCACGCTGTCGCCCTGCGCGATGTGGGTACGCACCAGCGCCTGCGGCTGCCGGGCGCAGCTGCGGCTCGATCACTTCCTGCATGAAACTTCGGTGGGCGGCCTGCGCTTCCAGCACCGGCGTTCTCTCAAGGGCGTGGTGGCAAAAGCGATGTAGGCATGAATGTCGAGCTCGCCCGCGCTGTACTGCGCATAAAACTCGTCGTTGCGACGCCGGAATTCGGCCTCATCGACCCAGCCCAGGCGGATGACGAACTCGCCCCAGGCGTGGTCGGAGTCCAGCGGCAGCAGCGTGTCATCGAGGTCGAACAGGCAAAGGTTCATGCACCGCCCTCCTCGGCCATCATCTGCTTGAGCAAGGGCACGGTGATGGCGCGCTTGTTGGCCATCGAAAAGCGGTCGAGCCGCTCCAGCTGCGCCATCAGGTGCTTGAGGTCGCGATCGAAGCGCGTCAGCAGGTAGTCCATCACCTCGTCGGAGAGGAACACGCCGCGCCGGTCGGCTTCGCGGCGCAGCGCGGCACGCGTCTCGGGTTCGGCCAGCGGCTGCAGGGCGAAGACATGGCCCCAGCCCAGTCGCGTGCGCAGGTCTTCGCGCAGCTGGCAGGTCGACCGGCGGGACACGCGCCGGCGGCGAGCCACGGTCGTGCCCAGGCTCGCGGCCTGCACGAACAGCGCGAAGGCGGCGTGCTGCTGAGCATCGTCCAGGCGCATCACAGTCGTCGAAGACGATCAGGCTGCCAGGCCTCGTCGTGGGTCCAGGGCAGCGCCGTGCGCCGGCTCGTACCAGCTGGTGCGCAGGCCCATCTCCTGAAACCGCGCACTGCAGGCGCGCAGCAGGTGGGTCTTGCCGCATGCCGTCCTGGCCCCAGAGGTAGACCGGCACGGCACCACGCTCCAGCGCGCCCAGGTGGGCCAGTGCGGCGCGCATTGGCGCCGGGCACGAAGTTGTCGAAGCGCTGCACCGGGCCGTCGGCCAAGGCACCGATGGCCAGCGGAATCTGCTTCATCCCCGGTAAGAGACGGCTGCCGAGGTAGAGCGCGCGCAGATCGCCGCACCGCCACGACGAGCAGCGCACTGACAGGCAGCGCGATCAGCACGCCGACGAAGCCGAACAGGTGGCCGAAGGCGAGCAGCGCGAAGATGACCATCAGCGGATTCATGCCGATGCGCTCGCCCACCAGCCGCGGCGTGAGGAAGAGGCTCTCGACCACCTGGCCGATGCCGTACACCACCGCCACGGCGACCACGCCGTACACAGCTGGCGAACTGCAGCAGCCCGGCCAGCAGCGCGAGCAGCAGACCCAGGCCGAAGCCGACGTAGGGGATGAAGATCGCCAGCCCGGTGAACACGCCCACCGGCAGTGCCAGGTCGAAGCCGAACAGCGCCAGCCCGATGCTGTAGCCCACGGCCAGGATCAGCATCACCAGCAGCTGGCCGCGCAGGTACTGGCCGAGCACGCCGTCGCATTCATCGAGAAATCCGCTGACCTTCTCGCGCATCCGCGGCGGCACCAGGCCGTGCGCACGCGCCACAAGCTGCGGCCAGTCGAGCAGCAGGTAGAACAGCACGACCGGCACCAGGATGGCATTGCCGATCACCGCCAGCAGGATGCTGCCGCCGATGCTTGCGCCGAACTCAGCACCGTGGCCAGCCAGTCTTCGAGGTTGGCATCGAGATACTTCAGCACGAAGGCCTTGATGCCCGCGATGTCGAGCGAGACATGGATGCCCCACTGGGCCAGCCAGGGCGACAGGCTGCGGTTGAGCGCGATCGGCAAAGGTGGGAATCTGCTCACGCAGCAGCGGGAGCTCCTTCGAGAGGATGGGCACGATGAGCAGCAGAACAGCCAGCAGGGCGACGATGAAGGCCACTTCGATCAGCACCACAGCCAGCACCCGCGGCACCCGTCGGGCCGCCAGGCGCTCGACCGCAGGATGCAGCGCATACGCCAGCACCGCCGCCACGATGAAGGGCGTGAGCACAGGCGCCAGCAGCCACAGCAGGATCAGCGCGATGGCACTGAGTGCGGCCCAGGTGAGCGATTGGCGTTGTGCGGGTGTGAGGGTCATGAACGGATGCAGGGCACCCGGCCGATGGGCCGGGCTTGCCGGTCGGGCCGAGCGAATTCTACGGGGACGGCCTCAATGCAGCCGCGGGACGTCACCGCGCCGCAGCTGGGCGAGCCGGGCGGTGATCGCCGTCCGATCCTGGGCATCGGCGGCCTGCTCGAGGTAGGCGCTCAGGTCGCGCACCGCCGCGTCGGAACGGCCGAGCTCGGCGTAGATCAAGCCGCGGTCACGGCGCTCTTCCCAGGCTTGCGGCAGCAGGATCACCAGCCGCTCCAGCACCGCCAGTTGCCGAGCCCCGTCGCCGGCGCTGCGGTGGATCTCCTTGAGGTTGCGCAGCATGCGCGCCAGCACGTCGCGCGGCTGCGCCGCCTGCAGGAACAGCCCCAGAGGAGCGTCGAAGTCGCCCTGCAGTCCGCGGCTGCGCTTGAAGGGCGCCAGCAGTTCGTCGAGCTCCTCACGCGACAGCGAATGGCCGGTGAAAGGGTCAATCACCACCTCGCCCTGCGGCATCTTGAGCTTGACGAGAAAGTGACCCGGAAACGACACGCCGCGCGCCGTCAGGCCGATCTGCGTGGCGAGCTCGACGTACAGCACCGCCAGCGAGATCGGGATGCCGCGCCGCGTGGCCAGGACGCGGTGCAGGTAGCTGTTGTTCGGGTCGTAGTAGTTGTTGACGTTGCCGGCGAACCCCATCTCCTGGAAGAAGAATCGGTTCAACCAGCGCAGGCGTTGCACGGCAACGGCATCGGCCGGAATGCGGCGGCGCAGGCGCTGCGCAATCGCGTCGATTTCGGAAAGCACGGCCTGGACATCGAGCGAAGGTTCTTCATCCTGCCCGAGACAGGCAGCCGCTTCCACCACCGACAGACTGGCATCTTCGGCCACCAGCGAGGAGAAGTAGTCCAGCGCGCTCGGCGCCTCGAAGTGCAGCGGACCAGCCATGGCGTCAGTTTAGCCGCGCCGCACGAACTGGCGCAGGCGCAGCCCGCTCAGGTGCAGGCAGGCGAAATACAGCGCCGCCGCCGACGCGAGGCTGACCGCCATCCAGCCGATGCGCTGCCAAGGGTGAGCGCGCAGGCCGATCCAGTCGACCGTCTGGGCCAGCCAGGCCAGCAGCACGCCCAGCAGCGCGGTGGCCACGCAGCACCCGCAGCGAGAACACGCCCCCAGCCGGGCAGTGGCGAGTACAGGCCCGCGCGGCGCAATCCGATGAACAGCCACGTGGCGTTGACGAGCGCACCCAGCCCGATGGACAGGGCCAGGCCGGCATGGCCAAGGAAGGGAACGAATACCAGGTTCAGTCAGCTGCGTCAGGATCAGCACCACCACGGCGATGCGCACCGGCGTGCGGATGTCCTGTCGTGCATAGAAGCCGGGCGCAAGGATCTTCACGCCGACGAGGCCCATCAGACCCACGCCGTAGCCCATCAAGGCCAGCGCGGTGCGATCGACGTCCTTCGGTGTGATCGCGCCATAGTGGTACAGCACCGAAACCAGTGCCTTCGGGAACACCAGCAGCGCGACGGCGCAGGGCAGCGCAAGCAGCAGCACGAGACGCAGGCCCCAGTCGAGCAGGCCCGAGTAGCGTTCCGCGTCGTTCTGGCTCTGGGCGGCAGTCAGCTGCGGCAACAGCACCACGCCGAGCGCGACGCCGAGCAGTGCTGTCGGAAACTCCATCAGCCGATCCGCGTAGGTCAGCCACGACACCGCCCCGACGCCCTGATGGGAGGCGATCTGCGTGTTGATCAGCAACGAGAGCTGTGCCACCGAAACGCCGAGCAGCGCCGGCGCCATCTGCTTGAGGACTCGACCCAGTCCAGGGTGCTGGAAGGCCGCGCGCAGCGACGCCCAACGCAGGCCGATGTGGGGCAACGCGCCGATTCGCAGCAGTGCAGGCACCTGCACACCGAGCTGCAGCATGCCGCCGACGATCACACCGACGGCCAGCGCATAGATGGGCTCGATGCCCCAGCGCCCGAAGGCCGGCGCGAGCCACCACGCGGCCGCCACCAGAGCCGACATTGAGCAGCACCGGCGTGGCGGCCGGCACGGCAAAACGCTTCCAGGTGTTGAGGATGCCCGCCGAGAGCGCGACCATCGACATGAAGCCGATGTAGGGAAACATCCAGCGCGTCATGACCACCGCGCCATCGAATCGCTCGAGTCCCGACGCCATCGCCCAGACGATCACCGGCGCCGCCACGACACCCAGCACGCAGGTCACGAGCAGGGCCCAGAACAGCACCGTCGCCACCGCGTCGATCAGGCTGTGCGTGGCTGCATCGCCCTCCCGGGCTCGCGTATCGGCCAGCACCGGCACGAAGGCTTGGGAGAAGGCTCCCTCGGCAAAGAGCCGTCGCAGCAAGTTGGGAATGCGAAACGCCACTTGGTAGGCGTCCATCCACGCACTGGCGCCAAACATGGCCGCAGCGATGGCATCGCGTGCCAGTCCGGTGATGCGAGAAGCCAGAGTGAGCAGGGAAACGACCGAGGCGGCACGCAGCAGGTTCATGCAAGTCTTGGAGAATCCCCGCGATGCCGGCCGGGAGAGACGGGCCCGCAAACGAGGCTCGCCCGGGGTGTCGTCATGGGGCGCGATTATAGAAACCGCCTGGTTCGGATGGCTCGCCGTTGGCGATGACCCGCAGCCAGGTTGCCGGGTGCTTTCTCCAACTGCTATACTCGCGGTCTTTGCTACACCCTGTCTAAACCTACAGCATGGCCACCGCATCCAAAGCCAAGAAGAAAACCGTCCGAATTGCCTCGGGCCGCAAGCGCGTGCGCCAGGACGTGAAGCTCAACGCCGCCAACACGGCGCTTCGCTCCAAGTTCCGCACCGTCATCAAGAATGTGCAGAAGGCCGTGGTCGCCGGTGACAAGGCGAAGGCCACAGAAATCTACAAGACGGCCCAGAGCGTCATCGACTCCGTGGCGGACAAGGGCCTGTTTCACAAGAACAAGGCGGCGCGCCACAAGAGCCGCCTGGCCGCGAAGTTGAAGGCGCTGTCGGCAGCCGCCTGATCCGTTCTTCGTTCGGCCGAATCGAGGGCTCGCTTGGCGAGCCCTTGTTCATTCTGGGCCCCGGATTCAGGAAGACCTGGGCGGCGGTGGCTCGCCGATGGCAACGACCTTCAGGCCGTTATCCCGGGCGAAGTGCATCACGAAGTCCCAGGCCATCGGCTCGATGCCCCTGAGCGCCTCGCTGACACGCACGCACTTCACCCCATCCACGACCCGAGGCACGCAGAACGGCGAGTAGCCGATGAAGGCGCCGATGCCGGCCTGGGCACCCTCGGGACGAAAGCTGGACATCGCGCCCGCCAGCCGTTCGGCCCAATCGCTCGGACGGAAAGTCTTGCCGTCGGACGTGATGCCCTGGATGTAGAACTCGCGTGGCGGGGAAATTGAAGGACTCATGCGCGGGGTCGGACGGCATCGCGACGCACCACGCGAACGCATCCGTCCAAAGGGGCCGACAGGCTCCGTCCACGATTGTGCCTTTGAATTGCTGCAATGCAGCAAGACTGATGCCCAATTCGTTCGCGCCCATCATCCGTTTTCGGCGGTTGCGGGGTGCCCCTGAGTGCGACGCTTAGAATTCTCGCCTCTCAGCGTGACCGAAGTCACCGCGTCACCCACCCGTCCATCACGGAGAGCCCCATGAATGCCCCCGAATCGCTGCCGGTGAACCCCGAACCCCACGTGATGCGGACTTACGGTCGGCTGCCGCTGGCGCTGTCGCATGGGCGAGGCTGCTGGGTGTGGGACACGCAGGGGCGCAAGTATCTCGACGGACTGGGTGGCATCGCGGTCAACACGCTGGGCCATGCGCATCCGAAGCTGGTACCGGCGCTCCAGGACCAGATCGGCAAGCTGATCCACAGCTCCAACTACTACCTCGTCCCGCTGCAGGAACAGCTCGCGGCCAAGCTGTGCGAGCTGTCCGGCCTGCGCAATGTGTTCTTCTGCAGCACAGGCCTGGAGGCCAACGAGGCCGCCCTCAAGATCGCGCGCAAGTTCGGGCACGACAAGGGCATCGATCGCCCGGAGATCGTGGTGTACGAGAAGGCCTTCCATGGGCGCTCGATCGCCACGCTGTCGGCCACCGGCAACGTCAAGGTGCAGGCCGGATTCGGACCGCTGGTCGAAGGCTTCCCGCGCGTACCGCTCAATGACCTGGGTGCGATCCAGCGCCTGGCAGCGAGCAACCCGAACATCGTCGCGGTCTTCCTCGAGGTGATTCAGGGCGAAGGCGGCATCAACCCCGCCACGGTCGACTACCTGCGAGCGGTGCGCACGCTGTGCGATGAGCGCGGCTGGCTGCTGATGCTCGACGAAGTGCAGTGCGGCATCGGCCGCACGGGCAAGTGGTTCGCACACCAGTGGGCGGGGATCCTGCCGGACGTGATGCCCCTGGCCAAGGGCCTGGGTTCGGGCGTGCCCATCGGCGCCGTGGTCTGCGGACCAAGGGCGGCCGAGGTCTTCGGCCCCGGCAACCACGGCACGACCTTCGGTGGCAACCCGCTGGCCATGCGCGCCGGCGTCGAGACGCTGCGCATCATGGAGGAAGACGGACTGCTCGCCAATGCCGCCGAGACGGGAGCGGCGCTGCGTGCCGGGCTCGAGCGTGAGCTGGCCGGACTGAAGGGTGTGGTCGAAATTCGCGGCCAGGGCCTGATGCTGGGCATCGAGCTCGACCGTCCCTGCGGCGAACTCCTGGGCCAAGCCGCAGAAGCAGGCTTGCTGCTCAGCGTGACCGCCGATCGGGTGGTGCGCCTGGTGCCCCCGCTGATCCTGAACCGTGACGAGGCCGCGCAGATCGTCGCCATCCTGTGCCCGCTGATCAAGGCCGCGCTCGCGCGGCCGGCACCCTGAGCCATGAAGCCCGGCATGAGCCTGATCCGGCATTACCTCCAGTTCAAGGACCTGCGCGCCGAGGAGTACGTCTACCTGTTCGAGCGCGCCGCCATCATCAAGCGACGTTTCAAGAACTACGAGAAGTACCAGCCGCTGGTCGATCGCACACTGGCGATGATCTTCGAGAAGGCGAGCACGCGCACCCGGGTGAGCTTCGAGGCGGGCATGTACCAGATGGGCGGATCGGTCGTGAACCTCACCTCGGGCGACAGCCAGCTCGGCCGCTCCGAGCCGATCGAGGACACGGCGCGGGTCATCAGCCGCATGGTGGACATCGTGATGATCCGCACCTTCGAGCAGTCCAAGCTCGAAGGCTTTGCTGCGCACTCGCGCGTGCCGGTCATCAACGGCCTCACCAACGAGTACCACCCCTGCCAGATCCTGGCCGATCTGTTCACGTTCATCGAGCACCGCGGCCAGGGACAAGGTGAAGCCGATGCCCTCGCCTCGCTCAGGGGCCGAACCGTGGCCTGGGTGGGCGACGGCAACAACATGGCCAACACCTGGCTGCAGGCCGCCGACACGCTCGGCTTCACCTTGCACATCAGCACCCCCAGCGGCTATGAGCTGGACCCCAAGCTGGCCGGAGTCACCAATGCCGCCTGCGTGAAGGTGTTCGGCAATCCCCTCGATGCCTGCCGGGGTGCCCATCTGGTGACCACCGACGTGTGGACCAGCATGGGCTACGAAGCCGAGAACGAAGCCCGCAAGAAGGCCTTCGCCCGGTGGTGCGTGAGCCGGGAGATGATGGCCGTGGCCCAGCCGGACGCACTCTTCATGCATTGCCTGCCGGCTCACCGCGGCGAAGAAGTCGAAGCCGAGGTGATCGATGGTCCGCAGTCGGTGGTGTGGGACGAGGCGGAGAACCGCATGCACGTCCAGAAAGCCTTGATGGAATACCTGCTGCTCGGGCGCATCGGCTAGGCCATGGTCGCATCGACGCCGTGGCGCCTGCGCCGATGAAGCTGGCCCTGATCACCGACCTGCACGCCAACCGCGAGGCAGTCGAGGCGGTCATGGCCCATGCCCGAGCCCAGGGCGCTCAGCGGTTTGCCTTCCTCGGCGACTTCGTCGGCTACGGTGCCGATCCCGGCTGGGTGGTCGATTGCGTGCGCGAGGAAGTCGCTCGCGGCGCCCTGGCGGTGATGGGTAACCACGATGCGGCGGTCGTGCAGGGCGCCTCGCCCGGCATGGTGGCGCAGGCGCAGGAGGTGGTGGAGTGGACTCGCTCCAAACTCGATGCCGCACAGCTGGCCTTTCTCGGCAGCCTTGCCGATGACTGCCCGTGACACCGATTGCCTGTACGTGCACGCCAACGCCTATGCGCCGGCCGAATGGTCCTATGTGCTGGGTCGCGATGACGCCGTGCGCAGCCTCCACTCGACCGCGGCGCGCTTCACCTTCTGCGGTCACGTGCACGACCCCAAACTGTTCCACCTCACCGGCACCGGCAAATCGGGGGACTTCGTACCGACGCCGGGGATGCCGATTCCACTCTCGGCCCAACGCCAGTGGCTGGTGATCCCGGGCTCTGCCGGCCAGCCGCGCGACGGCAACCCTGCCGCGTGTTACGCGATCTTCGAGCGCGACATCGCAACCGTCACGTACCACCGCGTGCCCTACGACACCCACGCCGCCGGGGCCAAGATCATCGCCGCAGGCTTGCCCGAGCGGCTGGCGGCCAGGTTGCAGGATGGCGAGTGACGCGCCTGCCCCCACCGGCCCGCTCCAGGTGGGGATGGTGATCGACGGCTTCCGGCTGGAAGAGCACACCCACCGTGGCGGCATGGCCAACCTCTGGCGCGTGAGCCGCATCGACGGTCCGCCCGACGACCTGCCGCTGATGATGAAAGTGCCGCGCATCAAGGGCGGCGACGACCCGACCAGCATCGTCGGCTTCGAGGTCGAGCAGATGATCATGCCGACGCTGAGCGGCCCGCATGTGCCGCGCTTCGTCGCCAAGGGGGAGTTCACCCGCCAGCCCTACATCGTGATGGAGCGCATCGGCGGCGCCTCGCTCAAGGAACGATTCGACGCGGCGCCTCTGCCTTTCGACGAGGTGGTCGAGATCGGCTGGAAGGTCGCCACCGCGCTGCACAACCTGCATCGGCAGCAGGTGATCCATCTCGACGTCAAGCCCAGCAACATCATGTTCCGCACCGGTGCGGGCCAGTCGCGGGGCGACGCCGTGCTGGTGGACTTTGGCCTGTCGCGCCACGACCGGCTGCCGGATCTGCTCGAAGAGGAGTTCGAACTGCCCATGGGCACCGGCCCGTACATGTCGCCCGAACAGGTCCAGTTCGTGCGCAACGACCCGCGCAGTGACCTGTTTGCGCTGGGGGTGATGCTCTACCACCTCTCCACTGGCGAGCGCCCCTTCGGCGCGCCCACCAGTGTGCGGGGACTGCGCCAGCGGCTCTACAGCGACCCGACGCCGCTGCGCAAGCTGCGCCCCGACTGCCCGCCGTGGCTGCAGGAGCTGATCCTGCGCTGCCTCGAGGTCGATCCTCAGCGGCGCCACCAGACCGCTGCGCAGCTGGCGTTCGATCTGCAGCATCCCGCACAGGTGGCGCTCACCGAGCGCGCCGAACGATTGCGGCGAAGCGGCCGCTGGGAGGTCACCAAGCGCTGGTTTGCGGCGGTGGGCTCCGAGCCGCGCACCGGCCTCAGCGCGAGCAGCCAGACGGCGCGCAGCCCGATCCTGCTCGCCGCGATCGACGTGACGGGCGCCGAGCCCGCCCTGCTCGAGGCGGTGCGAAACACCGTGCAGCGGCTGTTGCTCACCGAACCGGGGGCGCGGCTGGCCTGCCTGTCCGTGATGAAGACCCAGCGCATCGGCATGGACGAGCTCGTCGATGCAGACGGTCACAGCGTCCACATGAACATGCTGGTCCAGTTGCGTCACTGGGCGCACCCGTTGATCAAGGCGCTCGGGATGCAAGGCGACGAGCGCAGCGGACGCCTCACCTTCCACGTGCTCGAGGCCCCCGACGCGGCCAACGCCATCCTCGACTACGCCCGCAAGAATCAGGTCGACCACATCGTGATGGGCGCACGCAGCAGCGGCGGGCTGCGCCGGTACCTGGGCAGCGTGTCTTCCCAGGTCGCGGCCGAGGCAACAGGGACCGTGACCGTGGTCCGCGTGCCGGGTGCCACGCGCTGAGGTCGGGCGCCCAACCCGAAAAACCGCTCGTTTGCGGGGGCCCGCGTCAGGTCCAGTGCTTGTTACAGTCGGCGCGGAAACATCCTGTTGCCATGTTCAAGTTCCTGCGCCTCTTCGCCGTCACTGCCCTGCTGTCGCTTTCGCTGGCAGCGGCGGGGCTCGCCTGGCTGCATCGCGACACGACGCTGCGCGATCTGGTGTCGTCCTCCGAGCAGGCCAACACGACCCATGCCCGGCTGTTCGCGAATGCGCTGCACGAAAAGCTCGGCGCAGAGGTCTGGACCTACCTGCGCGACGAGGCGCCTTCGCTGAACGCCACCCAGCTGCGCGACCATCCGCTGACCGCCCGCATCGACGGCGTCTTGCGCACGCTGGCGGCCGGCACACCGGTCCTGCAGGCCAATCTCGTGTCGCTGAACGGGACCACGCTCTATTCGAACGATCGGCAGCAGATCGGCGCCTCGCTGACGCGCGACCCGCATTTTCAGCTGGCGCGGCGCGGCGCGACGGCGAGCACGCTCGCCCACCACGCCCGGGTGATCGCCTTCGGCGGCCATGTCTTCGATCGCAACCTGGTCACAAGCGACATCCCTCTCGCAGCGCCCGGCGACCCTCGCGCCATCGCGGTGTTCCAGTTGCACACCGACCAGTCGGCCATGAAGGCGGCGATCGACGACGCACTGGTGGTTCAGCTGGTGGTGTTGATGACGGTGATGAGTCTGCTGTTCGCCCTTCAGTTCATGATCGTGCGCCAGGGCGCTCGCTTCATCGAGATGCAGGAGCTCGGCCTGCAGACCGCACGCGAGCAGCTCGCCATGGCGCGGCAGCGAGCAGACCAGGCAAGTGCCTCGCGCGCCGAGTTCATCGCCAACGTCAGCCATGAGATCCGAACGCCCATGAACGGCATTCTCGGCATGGCCGAGACCCTGGCGCAGACGCCGCTGGACAACCAGCAGGGCCGCTGTGCGCAGACGATCCTGAGCTCCGGGCGCGCGCTGATGACCATGCTCAACGACATGCTCGACCTGTCGCGTGTGGAATCCGGCGAGGTCGACCTCACCGTGCGTCCCTTCGATCTCAAGGAATCGGTGCGCAGCGCATGCGCGCTGATGTCGGCCAGCGCGGCGGACAAGGGCCTGGAACTCAAGTGCGACCTGTCGCACCAGGTGCCGGCGCGCGTGCTCGGCGACAACCTGCGACTGCAGCAGGTGCTGCTCAACCTGCTCGACAACGCCATCAAGTTCACCGACAGCGGCAGCGTGCAGGTCAGCGTGCAGCCCACGCGGGAAGAACACGCCTACCGCATTGCCGTGCGAGACACCGGCCCGGGTCTCTCGCCCGACGAGCGCGAGCGCCTGTTCCAGCCGTTCATGCAAGGCCCCGCGAACGGCGCCAAGGCCCCAGGCTCGCCCCTCGGCCTGTCGCTCGCGCGCAACCTGGTCGAGCTGATGGGCGGTCGCATCGACGTGTCCAGTTCGCCGGGCCGCGGCTCGGAGTTCTTCATCCACCTGCGGCTCCTGCCAGCCGATGGTCCGCAGGCGAAGACCGCCGAGGCCGAAGCCGCCGCCAGCAACCGCCGCAGGCGTCTGGCACTCCAGGCCCAGGGACTCTAGACCGTCACCGTCGGGCCTGACGGCCAGGGCTTCGGCCCATACTTCGGGGCATGTCAAGACTCTGGGACATCTCCCCGGCCATCGGCCCGGATTCGCCGATCTTCCCGGGCGACGAGCCCTATGCGCAGCGCTGGACGGCCCGGCTCGGGCCGGGTTGCCCGGTCAACCTGAGCGCGATCACCTTGTCGCCGCACACCGGCGCGCATGCCGACGCGCCGCTGCACTACGGCGACGGTGCGCCGGCCATCGGCGCGGTGCCGCTCGAGCCCTATCTCGGGCCGTGTCGCGTGATCCACGCGATCGACTGCGGACCGCTGGTACGTCCCGAGCATCTCGCCCATGCGATGGCCGATCTGCCGCCACGGGTGCTGGTGCGCACCTGCGCCCGGGCGCCGACGCAGTGGAGCGAGGTCTTCACCGCCTTCGCGCCGCCAACGATCGAATGGCTGGCCGGGCTGGGCGTGCGCCTGGTCGGCATCGACAGCCAGTCGGTCGATCCGGCAGACAGCAAGACCCTCGACAGCCATCAGTTGCTGCTGCGGCACGATCTTCGCGTGCTCGAAAATCTGGTGCTCGACGACGTCGCCGAAGGCGACTACGAACTCATCGCCCTGCCCCTGAAGCTCACGCTCGCCTGTGCCAGCCCGGTGCGAGCGATCCTGCGGGAACTGCCATGACCCAGAACGCCCCACCACCCAGCCACGGCGAGCGCATCGTCGCCGAAGAACGCGCCCAGCTCGATTTCAGCCGCGACATGAGCTATGGCGACTACCTGCACCTGGACAAGCTGCTCGAAGCGCAGCACCCGCTCTCGCCCGAACACAACGAGATGCTCTTCATCGTGCAGCACCAGACCAGCGAGCTGTGGATGAAGCTGCTGCTGCACGAGCTGTCGGCGGCGGTGGCCTGCATCGCCCGCGACGAGCTGCGGCAGCGCCTTCAAGATGCTGGCCCGCGTGAGCAAGATCATGGAGCAGCTGGTGCACGCCTGGGACGTGCTGGCCACCATGACGCCGCCCGAGTACTCGGCCATCCGGCCCTACCTGAGCAACAGCAGCGGCTTCCAGAGCTGGCAGTACCGCTGCATCGAGTTCATGCTCGGCAACAAGAATGCGGCGATGCTCAAGCCGCACGCCCATCGCCCCGACGTGCTGGCCCGGGTCGAGGCGGTGTGGCGCGCGCCGTCGCTGTACGACGAATCGCTGCGCCTGCTGGCACGCCGCGGCCTGCCCGTGCCGGCCAGCCACCTCGACCGCGACTGGACCAAGGCCTACGAGGCCAGCGACGGGTCGAGCAGGCCTGGCTCGTGGCCTACCGCGCCCCGAAGCGCACTGGGACCTGTACCAGCTGGGCGAGGAGCTCACCGACCTGGAGGATGCCTTCCGGCTCTGGCGCTTCCGCCATGTGACGACCGTGGAGCGGGTGATCGGCTTCAAGCGCGGCACCGGCGGCACCAGCGGCGTGGGCTACCTGCGCAAGATGCTCGACGTGGTGCTGTTTCCGGAGATCTGGCGACTGCGCACCGACTTGTAAAGGAGTGCGTCCGGGCTGGGTTTATCGTCGCGGCTGAATTCATCGACCGCCCCGCCCATGCCACTTGCCCTTCGCGACACCCTGCTGTCCGTCCGCGACCTGCTCGCTCACGGCCGGCCCGTTCGTGCTGCTGGCCCTGGTGCTGCTCGCCGTGGCCTACTGGGTGCTGGACCCGACGCCGCCGCGCAGGTGGTGCTGGCCACCGGCTCCGAGCAGGGCGCCTACGCCGAGTTCGGCAAGCGCTATGCCGCGCTGCTGCAGCAGCACGGCATCCGCGTCGAGTTGCGCGGCACGCAGGGCGCGGCCGAGAACCTGCGCCCTGCTGCGCGACCCGAACTCGGGCGTCGACCTCGCCTTCGTGCAGGGCGGCGCCGACGCCGAAGCGCGCGCCACCGGAACCGACGTCGAGCCGACGAGGACCTGGTGTCGCTGGGCAGCCTGTTCTACGAGCCGGTGTGGCTGTTCTACCGCGAAGACGCGGCGCGGCGGCTGCTCAAGAGCGACACGCTGCTCGCAGTTCACTCAGTTGCCGGGCTGGCGCGTGAACATCGGCGCACCCGGCAGCGGCGTGCCGAGCCTGATGCAGCGGCTGCTCGAGGCCAACCGCATCGACCCTGCACGCTGACCGCTGCTGCAGCTGCCGCAGACGCCGGCGGTGATGGCGCTGCTGGCCGGCGAGATCGACGCGCTCGTGTTCGCTTCGGCGCCCGAATCGCTGATGGTGCAGATGCTGCTGCAGACGCCGGGCATCAGGCTGTTCGACTTCGCGCAGGCCGAGGCCTATTCGCGCCGCTTCGCCTTCATGAGCCCGGTGACCCTGCCGCGCGGCGTGGTCGATCTGGCGCGCGACATGCCCCCCAGCGACGTGCGCTTGGTGGCGCCCACCGCCACGCTGGTGGCGCGCGAGACCTGCACCCGGCGCTGGTGCAGCTGTTCGTGCAGGCGGCCAGCAGCATCCACGGCAGGCCGGCTGGTTCCAGCGCAAGGGCGAGTTTCCGAGCACCGCGCAACACCGAGCTTCCGCTGGCCCAGGAGGCCGAGCGCTTCTACCGCAACGGCCCGCCCTTCTGCAGCGCTACCTGCCGTTCTGGCTGGCCAACCTCGTCGACCGGATGTGGCTGGTGCTGCTGTCGATCGTGGCCATCCTGATCCCGCTGTCGCGCATGGTGCCGCCGCTCTATGCCTTCCGCATCCGCTCGCGCATCTTCCGCTGGTACGGCCAGCTGCGCGGCCTGGAAGACAGCATCGGCAAGCGCGCGGCCACCGAGCTGCTGGGCGAGCTCGACGCCATCGAAGGCAAGGTCGAGCAGGTGAGCGTGCCGCTGAGTTACGCCGACGAGCTGTACTCGCTGCGCAGCCACATCAACATGGTGCGGCGCCGACTGCAGAACGCCTGAGCGCGGACGGCGGGCGGCTCCTAGAATCCGCAGCCATGGACACACGCACCTCGCCCCACCGCCTGCGCATCGAGAAGACCCAGGAGGCGCTGCAGCGGCATGGGCTGGCTGCGCTGCTGGTGCCCTCGTCGGACCCGCACCTGTCGGAGTACATGCCCGAGCGCTGGCAGGGCCGGCAGTGGCTCTCGGGCTTCACCGGATCGATGGGCACGCTGGTGGTGGCTCGCGACCGCGCCGCGCTGTTTGCCGACAGCCGCTATTGGGTGCAGGCCGAGGCCGAGCTTGCCGGAAGCGGCATCGAGCTGGTAAAGATCCCGACCGGCACGTCCCCGCTGCACGTCGACTGGTTGGCGCGCCTGGTGAAGCCGGGAGACACGGTGGCCGTGGATGGCGCCGTCATCGGCCTGGCCGCAGCATTGTCGCTGCGCGCGGCGCTCGAGAAGGCGGGCATGCACGTCTGCGCACCGATGTCGACCTGCTCGCCGAGGTGTGGCCCGATCGTCCCGCCTTGCCGGCCGACCCGGTTTACGAACACGTCGCACCGCACGCGCCACTGGCCCGCATCGCCAAGCTCGCCCAGGTGCGCGAGGCCATGGCGGCACGGGCCACGCACCACCTGGTGTCCACCGTCGACGACATCGCCTGGCTGTTCAACCTGCGCGGCGCCGACGTCACCTACAACCCCGTGTTCCTGGCCCATGCGCTGATCGATGCGCGCGGCGCCACGCTGTTCGTGGCCGAGGGCAAGGTGCGACCCGGGGTTTGTGCCGCGCTGGCAGCGCGATGGCGTGCAGTTGGCCGCCTACGCCGACGGCCGGACGGCGCTCTCGAACTTGCCGGGCGATGCGGTGCTGCTCATCGATCCGCGGCGCATCACCTTCGGCCTGCGCGAGCAGGTGAAGGTGGCTGTGGTGGAGTCCATCAATCCGAGCACGCTGGCCAAGAGCCGCAAGACGGCTGAGGAGGCGGTTCACATCCGGGACACCATGGCGCAGGACGGTGCCGCCATGTGCGAGTTCTACGCCTGGTTCGAGGCGGCACTCGGCAAGGAGCGGATCACCGAGCTCACCATCGACGAGCGGCTCAGTGCCGCACGCGCACGCCGGCCGGGCTTCGTGGGCCTGAGCTTCTCGACCATCGCTGCGTTCAACGCCAATGGCGCGATGCCGCACTACCGAGCCACGCCCGAGTCGCACGCGGTCGTCGACCCCCACCTTCCCGAAGGCGGTCTGTTGCTCATTGACTCCGGCGGTCAGTACCTGGGCGGCACGACCGACATCACGCGGGTGTGGCCCATCGGGCGCATCACCGACGAACACCGACGCGACTACACCCGCGTGCTCAAGGGCACCATGGCCTTGAGCCGCACGGTCTTTCCGCGCGGCACACTGTCGCCGATGCTCGATGCCATTGCCAGGGTGCCGCTCTGGGAGCACGGCCTTGACTACGGTCACGGCACGGGCCACGGTGTGGGTTACTTCCTCAACGTGCACGAAGGGCCACAGAGCATCTCCAAGGCCGTTCCCGACCCACACATGGCGATGGAGCCGGGCATGGTCACCAGCATCGAGCCGGGCCTCTACCGGCCCGGGCGCTGGGGCATCCGCATCGAGAACCTGGTGCTCAACGTGCCGGCGCAGACCACCGAGTTCGGCGAATTCCTGACATTCGAGACGCTCACGCTGTGCCCGATCGACACGCGCTGCATCGACCGTACGCTGCTGCGGGCCGACGAGATCGACTGGCTCAACGGCTACCACGCGGTGGTGCGCCAACGCCTGTCGCCGCTGGTCGACGGCGCCGCCCGGGTCTGGCTCGAGGCCCGCACCCAGCCGCTCTGACTGCATCGCCCGCGGCTCGGCGGGTGCCGGCTGCGGTTCACGCGCCGATTTCTGCGGTTCGTCGCAATCCGGTTTCACGGCGGCGGCCGGCTGCCTAGAGTTCACTCCATGCACAGCGCGTTGTCTGTGCGAAGGAGTACCGAAATGATCAGCCGCCTCACCGCCCTGGCCGTCGTGTTCGCCGTCATGGCCACCTCGACCATCGCCTACGCCACGCACAGCGTGCGTGCGGATCGGGCTGAGCAGCGCGCCATGCCCTTGGTGCAGCTGGAGCCGGTGGTCATCCACGTCAAGCGCAGCACGGTGACGCCGCGCTAGTTTCGTCTCTCTCCGTTTCTCGCACCGGCCTTGCCGGGCCCCTATCCGGGTGACACGCCCGCGGCCCACCGATCTCCGGGCTGCGGGCGTTTTTTTCGCCTGCTACGCTGTGCGCATGCCAGCCAGCGACGATCTCTCTCCACGACCCGACCGCAGAAAGACCGAGCCCAGCGACGAGATCGCCCTGGGCGTGGATCTCGGCGGCACCAAGACCGAGGCCATCGTGCTCGACACCGAAGGTCGCACACTCGCCCGCGAACGGCTTCCGACACCGTCCGGGGACTACGCCGCCACGCTGCACACGATCCAGACACTCGTGCAGTGGGTCGAAACACTCGCCGGCCGGCGAGCATTGCGCATCGGCGTCGGCACGCCTGGCACGCCCACATCCCGCGGCCTGATCAAGAACGCCAATTCGCAATGTCTCAACGGCAAGCCGCTTGGCCAGGATCTCGAGCGGCTGCTGGGCCGCCCGGTGCGTCTGGCCAACGACGCCAACTGCCTGGCGTTGTCGGAAGCGGTCGATGGAGCGGGCGCCGGGGCTGCGGTGGTCTTCGCGGCCATCCTCGGCACCGGCACAGGCGCCGGCATCGTGGTCGGTGGCCGTGTGCTGGCGGGTGCGAACGGGTTGGCCGGCGAGTGGGGCCACAACCCACTGCCCTGGCCCATGGCCGACGAACTGCCGGGCAGTGGGTGCTATTGCGGCCGCAGCAGCTGCAACGAGACCTGGCTCAGCGGCCCCGCCCTGGCGGCCGACCATCTCCGGCACACCGGCGCCTCCCTCACGGCCAAGGAGATTGCGGAGCGCGCTGCAGCCGGTGACACCGCATGCGACACGACCCTGGCACGCTACGAAACCCGGCTCGCCCGCGCCCTGGCGCAGGTGATCAACCTGCTTGACCCCGACGTGGTGGTGCTTGGCGGGGGACTGTCAAACATCGACCGGCTCTACCAGCGGGTGCCAACACTGTGGGGCGCGCACGTCTTCGGCTCCAGCCCAGAGGAACCTGTTCGCACTCGCTTGCAGCGCCACCTCCATGGTGATTCGTCCGGCGTGCGCGGGGCGGCGTGGTTGTGGTCAGAGCCACGTTCCGGGCAGCATTCAAGCGGTGCCTGCGGCTCCACGGCCCTCCGGCGGCACGACTGAGGCGCCCGTCCATCCGCCACCCCCACCATTCGGCGCCGGGAATCTGCAGTTCGTCGCAGACCGCTCGCGCCGCCCTCCATCGGCTCCTAGAGTTCAGTCCATACCGAACTCACACACCCCTGGAGCCCACCATGATCGACCGCCTCTTCTCCGCCCTGCTGACCTTCTGCATCCTGGCGGGTGGCACCGTGGCCGTCGGCAGCGCCATGCTGGACCATGACGCCAAGATCGCTCGCAGCGTGGCGCCGCAGGCCACGGCCCAGCGCGACGTCGTACAGCTCCCGGCGGTCGAGATCACCGTCAAGCGCAGTGTCGTGGCTCAGACCGGACAGGCGGCACCGCGCTTCAACGCGGTGCAGTGAGGTCGGCCACGATGACTCAGGAACGCGTCATCGAGGCGCGCAGCGCTTCGGTCAGTGCCGCCAGGCTGTCCTGCAGATGCGCCCGGCTCTCGACCGAAAGTCCGGGCTTCGCCGACGCCCTGCGCAGCGAAGACTGAAGTTCCACCGCATTCAGGCGAACCAGGCTCAGCGCGTCCGGTGGCAGCGCCAGCGAGCCGCGCGTCAGCAGGGCCTGAACCCGTTTGAGATGTTCGCGCTGGAGGTTGCGGCGCAACCGGTCGATCTCCTGACCGCTCTTCACCTCGGACCAGACCGCGCCCTGCACGGTGGAATAGACCTCCTGCAGGGAAATGATGTTGCGCCTGCTGGCGTCGGGCAGGTACAGGCGGCAGGTCCAGCAGGCGTGACGCGGTGCCGGGACTCAGCAGCCGGTCGAGGGCAGCGGTCTGCAACGAAAGCACCGCAGCCGGCCACACTCACCGGCCCGCCGCGTTCCCACTCGATGTAGTCGGGCGCGAGGCTGGCCAGGAACTGCGGCTTGAAGCGGAAGCTGTCCGCATTGAACAGGCCCGTGGCCAGGAACTGCAGCGCCTCGCGCTGCTTGGCGGGCTCCACCGGCACGTAGGCCGCCCGCGCCGAGGCACCCGGCAGATCACGAACGGTGTGCATGCCGCCGACAAACTTGCCCACCAGCGTGGCCGATGCGGCGAGCGGTGCAAAGCCGCTCAGCAGCACCCGGCGCTGGCGCGTGACGTCGTCGCCCGGCTGCGGCACCCGCTGCTGCACCCGTTGCCACAGCTCCTGCGAAAGCTTCAGGCGCTTGCGGTAGTAGGCCAAGCGGGTCGTCGCCGAGGTCGAAGCGGTTGACCAGCGGATCGATGCCATCGTTGCCGCCAAAGCCGCCGGCGTCGGCATCATCGGCAAAGGCCAGCAGCGGATCGGTGCGACTGCGCTGCGGCGATGCGATCGAGTTCGGCAGCCTCGTCGGCCGGTGCGATGGGCTTGTAGGCGTACTCGATCGCCCAGTAGTCGTAGGGGCCGAGTGCCGCGGTTGATGATAGCTGCCCTGGCGCTCGCCCTCGACGGCCACGTTGTAGGCGATGTAGTCCATCACCGAGGCCGAGAGTCCGTTCTTCTCGGTGAAGTCCTTGTCCTGCAGCTGCGCGCGGGTGTAGACGGTCGAAGCCTTGAAGTTGTGCTTGAGCCCGAGCACGTGGCCGACCTCGTGCGTGATCGTCTCGGTGATCACGCCGCGCACGAAGGCCTCGGCCTCGGGGCTGTCGGGCTTGATCTCGCCGCGCGCCTCCAGCAGGTCGAACGTGAAATCCATCTCGGCGGCCTTCTCCTGCGCATAGTTGCACGCGGCCACGCCCTGCCGACCCTGCCAGGGCAGCGAGTAGGGCGTCGCGAACGGCGAGGCGTTGGGCCCGGGCACGGACTCGCCGCCAGTGGCACGCAGGTTTTCGGTGAAGAAGCGGCGCGCGCTGCGACCGAAATCGCTCATGGCGATGTCGGCATCGATGATCTCGCCGGTGCGCGGGTCGCTGTGGCTCGGTCCCCGCGCGAAGCCCACGTCGGCACCGGCGAACCAGCGGATCGAGGCATGGCGCGCGTCGAGCGTGTCGAAGTCGGCGTCGTCGGGCTGCTGCCTGGCGACGATGGCGTTCTTGAACCCGATCTTCTCGAAGGCCTTGTTCCACTCGAGGATGCCGGCCTCCACGGCGCCGCGGTACTGCTGCGGAATGTTCTTGTCCATCCAGAACACGATCGGCTGCTTCGGTTCGGACAGCGCTGCCGCCGGGTCGGCCTTCTCCAGCCGCCAGCGGTTGACGTAGTGCACCCGCGGATTCACCTTGAGGTCGTTGCTCAGGTCGGTGACCACGTCGGTGAAGTGACCCACGCGCGGATCGGCGCGGCGCACCGGCATCGGCTGATCCGGCAGCTTGGTGAAGCTGTAGACGTAGCCCACGAAGAAGCTGCGCGGATCCGGCGTGGTGGACGGCGGTGGTGGCAGGGGGACGGGCGATGGCGCCAGCGGCGGTGCCGGGATGCGCGGCGTGGCGAAGTGGATGCGAGCGTTGATGCGTGCTCAGGTCGGCGGTGACGCGGGTCTTCTCGAACGACGAGTTGCCGCGGTCCAAACCGTAAGGAACCCGATACGCCTGCTCGAGCTGCGTGGAGTAGCCCGGAATGTCCGACAGCAGGAAGCTGCCGTCGATGAGCACCGACTTGCGCTCGGGATGCGGGGCGCTGGCGACCGCCGACGAGCCCAGCAGGCTGTTCGAGAAGCTCTGCTCGACCGTGGCCTTCATCGGCGCGCCGGTGGCCACGAAGTTGGTGTTCAGGGCGATCAGCTGCACCTGGTTGTGCACCTTGCGGAACACCGCCAGCCACGACGGGCCCATCTGGCTGCGCATACAGGCCGCGCTCGCCCACCGAGCTGGCGATGTTGGCCGAGAAGAGAAACGGCTTGTCGAGCAGATCGGTGGGAATCTCCAGCCAGAGGCGTTCGTCCTTGCGCCACAGCGGCACGAAGCCTGCCTGCTGCGTCGCGTCCTTGATGACGTCGGCAAAGGGCCGCGGCGCAGCGGGGTCCGGGCGGGCCGGCGCGGAGGCCCCTGAGGCCGGCGCCGCGGCAGCCGACGCGGCCATGGCCACACCGGCAGCCGACCTCGCTGGCGCCATGGCACGAGGCGCGCTGGCCGCGCCCGCGGCACTGGCCGCGGTCATGGGTGCCGAGGGCCCGGACGGCGCCATGGCGGCGCAGCCTCCCAGCAAGAACACCACGGCCAAGGGGCCGGACAAGGTGAACGGCAATCGGGGAGAGCGTACGACATGGGAAGCGCCTGCACGAAGAAGCGACGATTGTGCAGGAGCCCGCCCCGCTCGCGCGCGGGGAGAATCCCAGCGGGGCACAAGGACACCACGGCGGGCCGCCCTGGCCCTGGCTGGCGTGGAAGGTTGAAGCGATCAGTCGCGGGGGTCGCGGCGGTCCCGCTCGGCCCAGCCGCCGAGGGAGATCGCTCCCAGCAGCACGAGCAGCCAGCCGAACAGGGCTTCGAGCCAACCGAGCCAACGGACGGCGTCGCCAAGGTGCGAGCTCGGCGGCCGGAGAGCTGCCCATCGGCGCCCAGTGCCGCACCTGCTGCAGGTCGACCAGCGGCACCAGCTGATCGAGCGAGTAGCCCAGCGCGTCGAAGCGCGGCTGCTCGGCCGGCAGCGCCGGACAGTGGGTCCATTGCGGGCGCGGCGTGCGGCACGACGCGGCGCGAGGATCATTGAACACTTGCGCGTCGGCGGGCGCGAAGACGCCTTCTTCGGCAGCGAACCAGAACGCGGCCGTGCAAGCCAGCCAGACGGCCAGGCACCAGCCGAGCAGGCGCTGCGGCCGCAGGCCGTAGCCCGCCAGTGCGCCGAAGGCGGCGTGGCCCAGGCGCGGCAGCCAGCGCAGCGCGAGCGGGCGTGCCCAGTCCGATGCGGCCGATGCGCCGCAGCACGGTCTCGCGCCGCATCGCGATGGCGCTCGCGCTGTGCTCGTGGCCCATGCTGCGCAGCACGGCGATCAGGCGGCGCCACGGCTGCATGCGGAAGTCCGTGCCATGGATATGCCCAGGCTCCTGCCGCCCGAGCCAGGCCAGGCGGAACTCGGCATCCACGGGCGCGCCCTCGCCAAGGCGGGCGTAGGCAAAGCCATCGAGCACGAGACGTTCGCCCCAGGTGCTCGCGTCGTCCACCAGCGAGTCGACGTGTCGCGCCGGCCAGCGAGGCGCCGAGCAGCGGGCCCGGCAGTCCCTGCAGGATCAGGCTGCCGCCGACCTCGGCCTGGTCGAGCACCAGGGCTACGCCGCGGCCCCAGGTGGCATCGCCCAGCATGTCGAACGCCGCTGCGGTGCAGTCCAGGTCGCCGTCGATGCGCACGCGGCGCATGGACACCCGCCCTGCAGCGGCGAAACCAGCGTCCAGCACGACCGACCCACCCACGCGGGCCCGGTCGAGCACGAGCGCAGACTGGCGCGCGCCGCCGCTGTCGAGCGAGCCGGTGATGCGGGCGTGACCGGCGTGGAAGTCGCCACCGATCTGCGCGCCGACGAAGCGCAGCTCGCCGAAGGCTTCAAGACCATCATTGAGAAACGCGTCGCCGTCGATGCGCACTGAGTCGGCCAGCATCGGGCGGCGCGTGGTGGCGCTGTCATGCCCTTGCAGCTTGAGACGCGAGCACAGCAGATCGGCACCGATGTGCGCACGGCGCAAGCGCACCTCGCCGCTCACGCTGCAACCGGCGTTGAGCGCGAGGTCGAGCGAGACCTTGCAACCCTCGGCCATCAGGCCCGGCAGCTCGCAATCGGGAAAGGCCAGACCGCCTTGCACCTGCGTCGCATCGAACAGCGGCACGGTGTCGAACACGCAGCGGTAGAACCACAGACTGAGCGGGACGATGTCACCGCCGAGGTCCAGCCGGCCGTCAATCCATGCCCCCAGCAGCTGAATCCGGCGGCTTCGCACAGGGTTCGCCTCGTCGCCGCCGCGAGCGAGAAAGGCCACGAACGCCGCCCGCACGGTGACGTCAGGCGAGGCATCCTTGGGGCGACGCAAACCAACGCGGGCGATGTCGCCGCGGGCACACGCCTTGAGCAAGAGTCGCTCGGCGCGGCGCAGCGGCTCGAAATCGGCGACGGAACTTGGCTCGGCCCGCGTCATTGCGACGCGGACTGCGGCAGGACGACGCGGCAGGGATCCGGAAGAAGGTTCATGGTGGGCGGCACGCGAAGGCCGTGCGTCGGATTCTCGGGCCGGGCGTGGCGTCGCAGGACGGCTCAGGCTCCCTTGAACGTGGGGCTTGCCAGGCGCTTTGGCGCATGCAGCCCCACGAGTGCGGGGTCATCAGCGGACCTGCCAACCCGTGGCGGGCCTGATTCAGCCACCCGGACGTGACCGGGCGCCCTGTCGCCGATCTACTTGAGAGCCTTGAAGCGCAGCCGGTGCGGCCGCGCGCCTTCCTCGCCCAGGCGCTTCTTCTTGTCGGCTTCGTACTCCTGGTAGTTGCCGTCGAAGAAGACCCATTTCGAGTCGCCCTCGCAGGCCAGGATGTGGGTGGCGATGCGGTCGAGGAACCACCGGTCATGGCTGATCACCATGATGCTGCCGGCAAACTCCAGCAGCGCGTCTTCAAGCGCCCGCAGTGTTTCCACGTCGAGGTCGTTGCTCGGCTCGTCGAGCATCAGCACGTTGCCGCCTTGCGCCAGGGTCTTGGCCAGGTGCAGTCGGCCGCGCTCGCCGCCCGACAGGCTGCCCACCAGCTTCTGCTGGTCGTTGCCCTTGAAATTGAAGCGGCCGATGTAGGCGCGGCTGGGCATCACGAACTTGCCGACGATGATGTTGTCGAGGCCGCCCGACACGTCCTGCCAGACGGTCTTGTCGGCTTCGAGCGACTCGCGGCTCTGGTCCACGAAGGCCATGCGTGCCGTCGGACCGATCTTCACGGTGCCGCTGTCCGGCTGCTCCTTGCCCGCGATCATGCGAAACAGCGTCGACTTGCCGGCGCCGTTCGGTCCGATGATGCCGACGATCGCGCCCGCCGGCACCTTGAAGCTCAGGTTGTCGATGAGCACCCGGTCGCCGAAGCTCTTGGTGACGCTGTCGAACTCGATCACTTCGTGGCCCAGCCGCTCAGCCGACCGGAATGAAGATCTCGTTCGTCTCGTTGCGCTTCTGGTAGTCGACGTCCGACAGTTCCTCGAAGCGCGCCAGGCGCGCCTTGCTCTTGGCCTGGCGGCCCTTCGGGTTCTGGCGCACCCACTCCAGTTCCTTCTTCATGGCCTTGGTGCGGGCGTCTTCGGTCTTCTGCTCCTGCTCGAGGCGCTGCTCCTTCTGCTCGAGCCAGGTGCTGTAGTTGCCCTTGTACGGAATGCCGCGGCCGCGGTCGAGTTCGAGAATCCACTCGGCGGCGTTGTCGAGGAAGTAGCGATCGTGGGTGATGGCCACCACGGTGCCCGAGAAGCGCTTGAGGAAGACTTCAAGCCATTCGACGCTTTCGGCATCCAGGTGGTTGGTGGGCTCGTCGAGCAGCAGCATGTCGGGCTTGCTCAGCAGCAATCGGCACAGGGCGACTCGGCGCTTTTCGCCGCCGGAGAGCTTGCCGATCTCGGCCTCCCAGGGCGGCAGGCGCAACGCATCGGCGGCGATCTCGAGCTGCAGGTCGGTGTTCTCGCTGCCGGCCGCGGCGATCTGGGCTTCGAGGTCGGCCTGCTCGGCGGCGAGCGCGTCGAAATCGGCATCGGGCTCGGCATATGCGGCGTAGACCTCGTCCAGGCGCTTCTTGGCCGCGAGCGACGCCGCCGATGCCCTCTTCGACCGCCTGGCGCACGGTCTGGTCCGGCGCCATCACCGGCTCCTGCGGCAGGTAGCCGATCTTCAGGTTGGGCATGGGCGTGGCTTCGCCTTCGATCTCGTTGTCGATGCCCGGCCATGATCTTGAGCAGCGTGCTCTTGCCCGAGCCGTTCAGGCCCAGCACGCCGATCTTGGCGCCGGGGAAGAAGCTGAGCGAGATGTCCTTGAGGATCTGGCGCTTCGGCGGGACGATCTTGCCGACGCGGTTCATCGTGAAAACGTACTGGGCCATGGTATTCGGGTCCGAAAAGATTCAGAAGGGGTCGCAGACAGCGTGGGGGCCGCAGCCGCAGAACGCGGCAGGCCAACTTCGCTATTGTCGCCGCTCCACGCGGGCCTCGGCTTTCTGCTACGGTGCACGGCCTACCCGCCACTGCCCATGCCCCGTCTGCTCTACCTCCTCGCCGTGTGCAACCTGGTGATCGGCACCGGTGCCTTCGTGCTCAACGGCATTCTGGTGCCGCTCGCGAATCGCTCCAGGTCAGCGTCTCGGCCGCTGGCCAGGCGACGACCGTCTACGCCATCGCGACCGCCGTGCTGGCGCCGCTCGCACTCGTCTGGACCGGCGGCTGGAGCCGGCGCCATGCCCTGGTGCTGGGAATGCTGCTGTTTTCACTGGGCAACCTGGTGTGCGCATTCGCCAAGCTCGCTGTGGATGCTGCTGGCCGGGCGGGTGGTGATGGGCCTGGGTGCGATGTTCACGCCGATCGCGGCCGGCATCGCGGTCGCCATGGTCGAGCCCGCCCGGCGCGGGCGGGCGCTCTCACTGGTGTTCCTGGGCATGAGCCTGAGCTACGTCATCGGCCTGCCGCTGGGCGCGTGGCTGGGCCTGCAATACGGCTGGCGCTGGCCGGTGGCGTTGATCGTGGTGGCATCGCTCTGGTGCAGCGTGGCGCTGTGGGTGCAGCTGCCGCGCGACATCCAGGCGCCGGGCGCCAGCTTCGCGGGCCTGACCCAGGCTGTTCGGCAACGCCGCCGTGCGCTGGGCGTTGCTGCTGACGCTGCTGCTACTTCGTCGCGATCTTCGTGGTGTTCTGCCTACATCGGCCCGGTGCTGCAGGCGCTCGAACCGATGTCCAAGGAGGGCATGTCGTTCACGCTGATGGTGTTCGGCCTGGCGGGCGTGGCGGGCACGCTGAGCGGTGGCTGGGCCAACGACCGCTTCGGTGCGCCGCCGCACGCTGACGCGGCAGCTTGCCGCTGCTGGCCGCGATGATGGCGTTGGTGCCTCTGACGCGGGGGCACTACGGCTGGATGCTGCTGGTGTTCATCGTCTGGGGCATCGCCGGCTTCGGGATGATGACGCCGCAGCAGTCGCGACTGGCCTCACTCGCGCCGGCACAGGCACCGATCCTGCTGTCGCTCAACACCTCGATGCTCTACATCGGCACCGCCATCGGTGCGGCGCATCGGCGGCGCCGCGTCGGCCTACGGTGGGATTCGAGCAGCTCGCCTGGGTCGGCGTGCCGTTCGCGGTGGCAGGCATGCGGTGCTTCTGTCGGACCTGAGCACACGGCGAAGACCGGCCCTGTCTCCGTCCGGCCTTGACCTGAAGCCGGCGGCTACAATGCACGACACCAGCCCAGCCTCCAGTCACTGCGCTGCCGTCATTTCTGACCTGACGCCCCTCGCGCTCATCGCACCTTCTGCCTGCGACTGGCGCTCGAAGTCCGAGCGACAGGCCGATCTCCCCTTTGGAACTCCATGTCTTTCGAAACCCTCGGCCTCGCCGAGCCCCTGCTGCGTGCCGTGCACGAACAGGGCTACACCACCCCCACCCCCATCCAGGCGCAGGCCATCCCGGCCGTGCTGCAGGGCGGCGACCTGCTGGGCGGCGCGCAGACCGGCACCGGCAAGACCGCCGGCTTCGTGCTGCCGATGCTGCAGCGGCTGATGGCCAGCACGCCCGCGCGCGCGCCGGCGCACGCGGCCGCGTGCCGATCCGCGCGCTGATCCTCACGCCCACCCGCGAGCTCGCCGCGCAGGTCGAGGAAAGCGTGCGCATCTACGGCAAGTACATGCAAGCTGAGCTCAGCATGGTGATGTTCGGCGGCGTCGGCATGCAGCCGCAGATCGACCGCCTGCGCGCGCGGCGTCGACATCCTCGTGGCCACGCCCGGCCGCCTGCTCGACCACCACGCAGCAGCGCACGCTCGACCTCAGCCACGTCGAGATCTTCGTGCTCGACGAAGCCGACCGCATGCTCGACATGGGCTTCATGCACGACATCAAGAAGGTGCTCGCGCTCGTGCCGCCGAAGAAGCAGAGCCTGCTGTTCTCGGCCACCTTCAGCGACGAGATCAAGGCCCTGGCCGACCGGCTGCTGAACAAGCCGGCGCTGATCGAGGTGGCGCGCCGCAACCAGACCGCCGAGCTGATCGCGCAGAAGGTCCACCCGGTCGGGCCGCGAGGCCAAGAAGGACCTGCTGTGCCACCTGATCAAGCAGAACGACTGGCACCAGGTGCTGGTGTTCACGCGCATGAAGCACGGCGCGAACCGCCTGACCGAGCACCTGAACAAGGACGGCATCACCGCGATGGCGATCCACGGCAACAAGAGCCAGAGCGCGCGCACCAAGGCGCTGGCCGAGTTCAAGACCGGTGAACTGCAGGTGCTGGTGGCCACCGACATCGCCGCGCGCGGCATCGACATCGACCAGCTGCCGCACGTCGTCAACTACGAGCTGCCGAACGTGCCCGAGGACTACGTGCACCGCATCGGCCGCACCGGCCGCGCCGGCTCGCACGGGCGAGGCGATGTCGCTGGTGTGCGTCGACGAGAACGGCTTCCTGCGCGACATCGAGCGGCTCATCAAGCGCAGCATCCCGCGCGAGATCGTGCCCGGCTTCGAGCCGCCCGCCGAACGAGAAGCGCCGAGCCGATCGTGCTCGGCCGCATGGTGATCGGCGAAGGCGCCGGCCGCGGCGGCCAGCGCCACCATGCGCCGCGTGCGGTGGCGGCGGCGGCGGTGGCGGGCCAGCGCGTGGCGGCGGTGGCCAGGGCGCGCGCAGCGGTGCGCGCTCGCGCCCGCCGGGTCGCGGCCGGCCGGCCGCGCTCGCGGCCCGCTTCCTCCAGCGCTGCAGCCGACTGCAGAGGCTCACGGCGCCGAGCGCGGCACCGGAGGTCGCGAGTCCGCCGGGACGGCACCGCGCACGGCTAAAGTCGGGCATGCCCTCCGTCTCCGCACCGCTCCCCGCACCGCCCTGCTGGCCGGCGCCACCGGTCTGGTGGGGCGCGCACTGCTGGCGCAGCTGCTGCTGGACACGCGCACCAGCCGCGTGCAGTGCTCGTGCGGCGTTCGTCGCGGGCATCGAGGCCCACGCCAAGCTGCAGATGCACAGCGTCAACTTCAACCACCTGCACCGCGCTGCCCGAGTGACGACGTCTACATCGCGCTGGGCACCACGATCAAGGTCGCAGGCTCGCGGGCGGCCTTCCGACAGGTCGATCGCGACTACGTGCTGGCCACCGCGCGCGCTGCGCGTGCCGCCGGCGCGCGACGCATCGCGGTCGTCTCGGCGCTCGGCGCCGACCGCGCTCGCGCGTCTTCTACAACCGCGTCAAGGGCGACATGGAAGCCGCCATCGCCGCCTCGGTTTCGAGTGCATCACTGTCGCACAGCCTTCGCTGCTGATGGGCGACCGCGCCGCGCTCGGCCAGCCAGAGCGGCGCGGCGAATTGCTGGCCTTGCGCCTGAGCGCGCCGGTGATCGGCTGGTTGCCGCGCGGCATTCGGCCCGATCGCCGCACGCGACGTGGCCGCCGCACTCATCGCCGCCACGCACCTCGGAACGCCGGGCGTTCATGTGCTCAGCTCGGCCCAGATGCAGGGAGCCGATCGGCGTCGAGCGACTCCTCGAGCATTCCTTGTGGCGCCATCGCGCCTTCATGCGCTTCTGGTTCGCGCGCCTGGCCGGCACCGCCGCCAACCAGATGCTGATGGTGGCGCTCGGCTGGCAGATGTACGACCTGACCGGCAGCGCCTGGGACCTCGGCCTGGTCGGCCTGCTGCAGTTCCTGCCGGCGCTGCTGCTGGTGCTGGTGGCCGGCCACGTGGTCGACCGTACCACCGCGCGCGCATCCTGGCGGCGTGCATCGCTGCAGGCCTGGTGGCGCTGCTGCGCTGGCGGTCGGCGCGCACGGCGGCTGGGCCAGCCGCGAACTGCTGCTGGCGCTGTCGGTGCGTGCTCGGCGCGGCCAAGGCCTTCCAGATGCCGGCGCAGCAGGCCCTCACGCCGCTGCTGGTGCCGGCGGAGGTGCTGCCGCGCGCGCTGGCGTTCAGCTCGGCCGGCATGCAGGGCGCGATCATCGCCGGCCCGGCGCTCGGCGGCTTCGTCTACGTGGCCGGCGCGCAGGCGGTCTACGCCATCTGCGCGGCGCTGTTCGGGCTGGCTGGCCTGCTGATCTTGCTCGCATTGCGCTATCACCACACGCCACGCCCGCGCGCAGGCGATCACGCTGCGACACGCTGCTCGCCGGCGTGCGCTTCGTGCGCCAGCGCGAGGTGGTGCTGGGCGCCATCTCGCTCGACCTGTTCGCCGTGCTGCTGGGCGGCGCGACCGCGCTGCTGCCGATGTTCGCCAAGGACGTGCTGCACGTCGGCCCCTGGGGCCTGGGCCTGCTGCGCGCGGCGCCGGCGGTGGGCGCGCTGGTCATGGGGCTGCGCCTGTCGCGCTGGCCGATCCGCGCCGCGCCGGGCGCATCCTGCTGTCGGCGGTGGCGGTGTACGGCGCTGGCGACGCTGGCTTCGCGCTGTCGACGCAGCTTGCTCGCTGTCGATGGCGGCGCTGGCCGTCTCCGGCGCGGCCGACATGGTCAGCGTGGTGGTGCGGCAGACGCTGGTGCAGCTGGAGACGCCCGACGAGATGCGCGGCCGCGTCAGCGCCGTCAACTCGGTGTTCATCGGCGCGTCCAACCAGCTGGGCGAGTTCGAGTCCGGCGTCACCGCCGCACTGCTCGGCCCGGTGGGCTCGGTGGTGCTCGGCGGTCTGGGCTCGATGGCGATTGCAGTGCTGTGGGCACGCTGGTTCCCGGCCCTTGCCGCGCGCGACAAGCTCGTCGAGGGACCGTGATCCTGCACCTCGATGCGCAGCTGGTCGTGGCCGACAAGCCCGCCGGTCTTCCGTCGGTGCCGGGGCGGCCGGCCGAGCTGCACGACTGCCTGTGGCATCGCGTGCGCGAGCATCGTGCCCGATGCGCTGGTGGTCCACCGGCTCGACATGGCCACCTCCGGGCTGATGCTGTTCGCGCGCGGCATCGAGGTGCAGCGATGCACTCAGCCGCGCGTTCGCCGAACGGCGCCTGGACAAGCGCTATGTTGCGGTGGTCGCCGGACAGATGCCCGCAGCGCAGGGCGAGATCGACCTGCCCTTGGCGGCCGACTGGCCGAACCGGCCTCGGCAACGCGTGGATGCAGAACGCGGCAAGCCGTCGCTGACGCTCTACCGCGTGCTCTCGGAAGACAAGACCGCCGAGACCACCCGTGTAGAGCTCGAACCACGCACGGGCCGTTCGCACCAGCTGCGGGTTCATCTGCAAGCCATCGGACACCCCATTCTTGGCGACGAGCTCTACGCTGCTGAGCCCTGGTGCTCACGCACTGCGCGATTGATGCTGCATGCCAGCGCGCTGGGTTTCGAGCACCCGGGCACGCAGGGTCGAGTTGAGTTCCACAGCCCGCCACCGTTCTGAACATCGGGCAGGCGCAGATCAATCACCGCCGCGCTTGTCCCTGGCGCGCGCCCGTGCCGCGCGGCCACGCGCCTTCCATTGCGCCACCTGCCGCTGGCGGTCCAGGGCGCTGAGCGAATCCCGCCGCACTTCGCGCAGCAGCTTCTGGTAGTTGCCCAGGCGATCGTCCTCGATGCCTTCGCGCACGGCGCAGCCCGGCTCCTGCGCCGTGCGTGCAATTGCGGAAGCGGCAGTGACCGGCCAGCGCGTGCGATGTCCGCGAAGCTGGCTGCGAGCTGGTCCTCGTCGGCGTCGGGCCGAAGCGTGCGCACGCCGGGCGTGTCGATGACGCAGGCGCCACCCGGCAGTTGCAGCAGCGTGCGCGTGGTGGTGGTGTGTTTGCCTCGGCTGTCGTGCGCGCGCACTGCCCCCGTGTCCTGCGCTGGCGGAACCGAGCAGGGTGTTGGCGAGTGTCGATTTGCCGGCGCCCGACGAGCCCAGCATCACGAGCGTGTGGCCGCGTTGCAGAAAGGGCTTCAGGCACTGCGCAGCGTCGGGATCGCGCGCATCGAGCGCCACCACCTCGCTGCCAGCGGGTGCGCGGCTGCGGGCCGCCTGCATGCGCGCGTACAAGGCTCGCGCATCGGCAACCACATCGGCCTTCGTGAGCACGATCACCGGCTGCACCCCATTGGCCAGCACCAGGGAGAGGAAGCGCTCCAACCGGCGCAGATTGAAGTCGTCGTCCAGGCCCATCACCAGCAGCGCGATGTCGACGTTGCTCACCACCGGATGGCGGCGCCCGTCGCCATCGCGCCGAGCGATGTGGTTGGTCGGTGGCACACGGTGGTGAATCCAGGTCTGACCGAGTTCATCGCAGGCGCTCAGCACCCAGTCGCCCGCGGCGAGCGCGGTGCCTTCGACATCGAGGGCGCGGGTCAGTCGCGGCATCGCGCGCACGCTCAGCGACTGCTGTCCGTCGTGCAGCGTGAGTGTTTCGCGGTGCACCTCGGTCACTCGCCCCAGTTGAAGCGCCTGCTCGGCAGGCTCGCTTTCCGCGGCAGAGGCCATTGCGCGGTGTGCCAAGGCGGTGGTCAGCCCCAGGGCGTTGAGTCGTTCGAAATCGGGAGGAGAAAGCATGGTGATGTCGTCATCCGGGTTTCTATGGGCCATGCCAGGCATGGCCGGACGGCCGCCGTCCCGGAAAGGATCGCGGTCAGTGCGGGTAGAAACTGCGGCTGCGCGGTGAATCGCGCGCAAATCACCGACCCGGGAGGATCAGTGCGTCAACATCAACCAGACGCTTCGCAGCGGAGACTCGCTGCCCTGCGGGGGAAAGGTTGGTGAACCGGTCGCCTCAGACGGCAGCCGCACGGGGGGCAAGGTCATGGTTCATCATGGGGCACCTCCGGCAGTCGGTTGAGAGAGCAGTGCGGGCGAAAGCCCTCACCGCAACGCGGGCTGAAGTCTGGCACACGACCTGGGCAGGGTCAATCACGGCACCATTCGCTTGAAGTCGGCGGTTCAAGCCCTACATTCCCTCCTGCCGCAGTCACATTCGAGGATGCCCCATGAAGCGTTGGTTCGTTGTCGTTTCGCTCGCCGCTTGTTCGCTCGCTCTCGTCGCACCCACGGCGGACGCCAAGCGTCTCGGTGGTGGCGGCACCTCCGGCATGAAGCGCGACGTGCCTGCCCGCACGGCACCCGACACCGTACCGGCCAAGCCCGCCTCCCCAGGAAATGCCGCGGCTGCCACACCCGCGGCACCGGGCGCTGCTGCCGCGGCGGCGGCCCCCAAGCGATCCTGGCTCGGACCAGTGGCTGGTCTGGCAGCCGGTCTCGGTCTGGCGGCCTTGTTCAGCCATCTGGGACTGGGTGACGAGCTCGCCAACTTCGTGATGCTGGCGCTGCTGGCGGTTGTGGCTGTGTTCGCGATCCGTTGGCTGATGCGGCGCTTTGCCCCGACCGCTGGCCGACCGCTGGCCTCGGCCAATGGCATGCCATTCGCCGCCTCGAACCCTGCCGACAAGGCAGCAACTTCGGCGCCCGCCTGGAACGGCACATCGGCCTCAGGGAGTGCGCTCGGAACGGCGGCAGTCGCGCCGAGCACTGCGGCGGCAACGGGGCGCCACTTGCCCGAAGGCTTCGACGCCGTCGAGTTCGAGCGCCTGGCCAAGATGATCTTCATCCGGCTGCAGGCCGCGAACGATGCAGCCGACCTCAACGACCTGCGCAACTTCACGACACCGGAATTGTTCGCCAGCCTGCGCCTGGACCTGCAGGAGCGCGGCCCGAGCGCGCAGCAGACCGACGTGGTGCAGATCGATGCCGAAGTGATCGACTTTGCCGAAGAGGCAGATCGCCAGATCGTGAGCGTGCGCTTCCACGGGCTGATTCGTGAACTGGCGGGCGATGCCGCAAGCGACTTCGACGAGGTCTGGCATCTGGTCAAGCCGGTGAACGGCAGCCAGTGGGCCATCGCCGGAATTCAGCAGACGGCGACAGCCTGAGGGCCAGGGCCTCGACCGCGCGGCTTGGCGCAGGGCGCGACTGTCACGCCGGCGGATCCTGGAAGCCTTTCGAGCGAAACGTCAGTACCAGCGTGTCGCGATGTCCCTCCGCCTCGACGGGCTGGATGGGCGTTGACTCGTGGATCACGCGGTGGTCGTCGAGCAGCAGCGTGGTCCAGGGCGCGGTGAGGGTGAACCGTTGACCGTGCGGTCCTGCGGCTTCGAACACACGGGTCTCCCCGCCCTTCACGCCATGCCGGTCCACCAGACTCACGGCCACGAAGTCGACACCGTCGCGGTGGGCCCCTTCGGGTGTGGGGCGTCCGATGCCGTCGGTGGTGTCGATGCGGAACTGGTGGGCCTCGACGTACCAGGGCTGCACCTGCGTCACGCTGGAACACACCCCGGCGAGCGCCACCAGCCAGCGCGACCAGGCCGGTGCGGTGACGACCTCAGGCTCGATGGGTTCGAACCAGCGCTCGAGCCCACCGTGCAGCGCGTTGTACGACACGGGTTGCCAGTGCGCGCGGTGCGGCACCTGGCGCATCGAGCCATCGACGGCGATCACGAAGCTCGAATGGCGACGGCGGCGATAGCGGCCACCGTCCTTGAGGTGCGGATCGGGAGGCAGGCGATCCCATGAAGCGCGCAGGGCATCGAACTCCTGCGGCGCACTCTGCGCAAGATCGAACACCGACAACGGCGTCAGGGCCGCGTGCCCACGTTCGCGAAGGGTGTCGGTCAGTCGCGAAAGGGAGATGAAATCGGGGTCGAGCCGCTGGTCCATGTAGTCATCATGCCTGCACTGCGCTGGAGTCGGGTGAGCGGCAGGCGTATGCTGCGCTCGCGCATTCGCGCATGAGGAGACCTGCCATGACGCTATGCCCGATCGCCATCGCCGTGGGATGCAAGAAGTGTCCGGCTTATGCCGTCTGCCCGCTCAAGAGCGTGCTCGGTGATGCACCGAAGGACGATGGCCCTGCCGCCAAGAAGGCGCCGGACAAGCCCAAGCACTGAGCGCCGGCGGCGCCCCGCCGGGGCGACCGACCCAGCGCGAAACCGAAATCAATCAAGCCTGCGCGCCGCGCTTCTCGGAGGACGCGGCGTGCACGCGGATCCGGACACGGCCCAGCGACACGACCTGCCCCGCGCGGATCTTGCACGTCTTGCGCAGTTCGTCCCGACCGTCCACCTGTACGCGGCCGTCGGCCACCATGCCCTTGGCCACGCCGCCGCTCGATGCCAGGCCGGTGGCCTTGAGCAAGGCATCCAGCGCGATGTGCTCACCGCGCAGTTCGAAGTCGATCGCGTTCATTCCGACGGCAATCAATCGTCCTTGTCGTGGCCTTTGCCGTGGCCGTGCTTGCCGTGACGTTTGGGTTCGTACTCGGATGACTTCACGAAGTACACCGGGCGGCCACAGGCGTCGTATGCGCGGCAATGCTTGGACCAGCGCTTCGCGTGGCCGGGCGGCACATGCAGATAGATCGGCTCGACCACCACCGCACGGGGCGCCGGCGGCACGATGACCACGGGCCGGCGATACACCACAGGCGGCGGCGGGGCATTGCCGAACTCGACCTGGCCGTACACGCCGGGCGTGATCTCGCCGCCCACGCTCACTCGAATGGTCGGCTCGCCCGCGTGGGCGCTGACGCAGGCCATGACCCAGGCTGCGGTGATGGAGAGAGCTCGTAGGTTCATGGGCAAGGAGCGCCGACTGGCGCGTTCGAGGACATGCCGAGACCATGGCACGGCAAGGCGTCCGAGCGGTATCGAGTTGTGTCTACCACGGGTGAACCCTGACTTGAAGTCAACTCTTCACGCCTTTGCGCACACCGTGTTGGATTGAGCACGAATCAAGCGGTCCACCGCGGGGCATGGTGTACATTAGATGCACAGTTATACGCAAGTCTCTGGTTGCTCGTGATCTCCACACTTTCCACCGCGGTCCTCGCGGTCGGCATGGCTAGAAATCCCCGGATCGTTGCTTGAGTGTTGCTGCATGCGCCGCATGTGCGACGCATCATTCTTAGTTCGACAGATAGGAAAATCGTCCATGACGACCCAAACCGGTACCGTGAAGTGGTTCAACGAAAGCAAGGGCTACGGCTTCATCGCGCAAGACGCGGGCGGCGCTGACCTCTTCGCTCACTTCCGTGACATTCAAGGCAACGGCTTCAAGACCCTGCTGGAAAACCAGAAGGTGGAATTCGAAGTCAAGCAAGGCCAGAAGGGCCTGCAAGCCGCGAACATCCGCGTGCTGTAAATCCACCAGGAGCGAAACGCTCCTGCGATCGAGCCGCGCCCTTCGGGTCGCGGCTTTTTTTTGTTCGGAAGGAACGCGCCATGACCACGCACTCAGCCCTCGTCAGCCGCCAGTGCCGCCTGGCTGCCCGTCCCCTGGGCCATCCCAAGGACAGCGACTGGCAGTTCACCTCCGAACCAGTCGCGCAACCGCAGGATGGCGGCGTGCTGGTGCGCACGCTCTACCTGTCGCTCGATCCGGCGATGCGCGGCTGGATGAATGAAGGCAAGAGCTACATCCCGCCGGTGGGCATTGGCGAGGTGATGCGGGCTGGTGGCATCGGTGTGGTCGTGGCCTCGCGTCATCCAGCCTTTGCGGTGGGTGACAAGGTGAGCGCCGGCCTGGGCGTGCAGGACTACTGTCTGATTCCGCAGGACGCCATCAAGCGCAGCGGCCTCTTCAAGATCGACACCCGCCTCGGCTCGCCCACGCAGTGGCTCAACGTGCTCGGCATGCCGGGCATGACCGGCTACTTCGGCCTGATGGACGTCGGCCAGCCCAAGCCCGGCGAGACGGTGGTGGTGTCCGGTGCGGCCGGTGCGGTGGGGCAGACCGTGGGCCAGCTTGCCCGCATCAAGGGCTGCCGGGTCGTGGGCATTGCCGGAGGCCCGTCCAAGTGCCGCTGGGTCGTCGATGAGCTGGGCTTCGATGCCTGCATCGACTACAAGGCCGGCTCAGTGCGCGACGGACTCAAGGAACACTGCCCGGATGGGGTCGACATCTATTTCGACAATGTCGGCGGCGAGATCCTCGACACGGTGCTGACGCGACTGCGTCGTGGCGCGCGCATCGTGATCTGCGGTGCGATCAGCCAATACAACACCACCACGCCCGTGCAAGGCCCGAAGAACTACCTGTCGTTGCTGGTGAACCGTGCGCGCATGGAGGGCATCGTGGTGTTCGACTACGTCGACCGCTACCCGGTCGCCGTGGCCGAGCTGGCCGGCTACCTGCGCGAAGGCCGCATGCACAGCAAGGAAGACACGGTATTCGGGCTGGAGACCTTTCCCCAGGCCTTGCTCAAGCTCTTCACCGGCGAGAACTTCGGCAAGCTGGTGCTGCAGGTGGCACGCGAGCAGGACACGATCGCGCACTGAAACCGCCTGCATGGTTGAGCAGACTCTTCTGGTGGCGTGTCCCGTCGCCTTGACGGTTCCCACATGAGATGCAGCCCGGTGCAGTTTCGGCGTTGCACACGCCAAGTTCCGGCTACTTGCCGTTCTTGATCGCGATCTCGTCGCGTTCGTCGTAGCGCCGGTTGTCGCAACGCTTGCCGAAGGAGGCTCGTTCGGCAGCGATTGCTTCGACGCGGGCATTGAACGGTGTCATTCGTGCTTCGAGCGCATCGATGCGCTGGTCCCGCGCCGCCGCGCGGGCGTTGTACTGGTCGACGGCTTCCTGGCTGCTGCGGTCCAGCATGGCCAACTGCTCCTTGAGTTCCGCGCCCAGTCGCACCAACGCGCCCTTTTCGTCGTCGAGTGCCTGACGCTCGCGGCGCAGTTCATCGTCGCTCTTGCGCAGGCTGTCCTGCTGCGACAGGCATTGCCGCAGCTCGGCGCGCGTGAGCAAAGCGCCGCTTCCCTTGCCTTGGCCGAAGCTGCCCTGCGGCGGTTTGGCAGCGGTCTGTGCCGAAACAGTGAAGGCGGCAGAGAGCGCGGCCGCAAGCGTGATCAGGGACAGGCTGCGATGCATGGCACGGCGAGGGGATGGGAGCGACGTTGGCATCATGCCATTCGGCTCCGCGACAGGCTGGCGAAGGGTGACGAACTCCTCGGCCGCACTCGGGTGGATGCCGATCGTGGCGTCGAACACCGCCTTGGTGGCGCCGGCCTTCATCGCCACGGCGAAGCCTTGCACGATCTCGCCCGCTTCTTCGCCCACCATGTGCAGGCCCACGACCCGGTCGCTGGCCGCATCGACCACCAGCTTCATCAGCGTGCGTTCGCTGCTGCCCGACAGGGTGTGCTTGAGCGCGCGGAAATCGGTGCGGAAGATCCTCACGGCGCCGAAGCGCTCGCGCGCCTGCGCCTCGGTGAGGCCGACGGTGCCGACGTTCGGATGGGTGAACACCGCGGTCGGGATGAGCTCGTAGTCGAGCGTGCGGGTGCCGCTCGCCGAACAGGCGGTCGACCAGCACCATCGCTTCGGCCAGCGCCACCGGCGTGAGCTGCACCCGGTCGATCACATCGCCGACCGCATGCAGGCCGGGCACGGAAGTCTGGTAGTGGGCATCCACCAGGATGGCGCCGTTGGGTGCGAGCTTCACGCCGGCCTCCTCCAGCCCGAGGCCCGCCGAGTTCGGTCGCGCGGCCGGTGGCCTGCAGCACGGTGTCGGCCACCAGAGCTCTGGCCGTCGGCCAGCGTGACGCGCAGCACGCCCTCGGCCCGCTCGATCGGCTCGATCCGCACCGGCTGCGTGCCCGTGCGCAGGTCAACGCCGCCTTTGCGCATCTCACACGGCCGAGGAAGCGGCGCACGTCGTCGTCGAAGCCGCGCAGCACAGCATCGGCCCGCACCAACTGCGTGACCTGCGCTCCCAGCCCGCGGAAGATGCTCGCGAACTCGCAGGCGATGTAGCCGCCGCCGATCACCACCAGCCGGCGGGGGAACACCGGCAGGTCGAACATCTCGTTCGAGCTGACCGCGAGCTCCCGGCCCTCGAGGGGCACCACCGAGGGTTGGCCCCCGGTGGCGATCAGGATGTGGCGCGCCGCATGCCGCTCGCCATTGACCTCGACCATGCCTGCGCCCGCCACGCGTGCGCGGCCGCGCAGCAGCGTCACGCCGGCGCCGACCAGCAGTTGTTCGTAGATGCCGTTCAGGCGCGAGATCTCCTTAGCCCGGTTGGCTTTCAGCTGTGCCCAGTCGAAACTGCGGTTCGCCCACCGTCCAGCCAAAGCCGCGCGCCTGCTCGAAGCCTTCGCCGAAATGCGCGGCATAGCTGTAGAGCTTCTTGGGGATGCACCCGAGGTTCACGCAGGTGCCGCCGAACGCGCCGGCCTCGGCGACCGCCACCCGTGCGCCGCGCTGGCGCCGCCATCCGCGCTGCGCGGACGCCACCGCTGCCGGCGCCGATGACGAACAGGTCGAAGCCCGGCGTGCTCATGGCTGCTTGGTTGCTTTGGTCGCCTTGGCCGCTCTGGCCGCTGGCTTGGTCGCTTCAGCCGAAGGCTCTGGCGTTTCTGCCGCAGGCAGGGCCACCTCAGCCACGGCTTGGCCGCCTTGCTCTTCGCCTTGGGCGCAGCCGGCTGCATCGCGGTAGTGAATAGTTCCGCCACGAGGCCGTTCATGCCGCCCGCGTGGGTGGCAGCCTGGTCGCGCAACATCGCAGCCAGCGATGCGGGAAGCTTGCAAGCAAAGGGCACCAGTCCGGCGGCGGCATCGCAGGCGCCGCTGCTCGCGCTTGTCGACATGCTCGCTGGCGCCCTGGGCAAAGCGGCCCGGGATGCCGGCTGGCCTTGAGCTGGCCATCGAGCTTCTTGGCCAGGCTCTTGACGAGGTCGGTCTTCTTCATGCTCATGGGGTGTCCCTGCGGTCGGTCGGGCGACATTGTCGCCTTGCTGGGCGCACCGCGGAGCGGCTCTGGTCTAATCGCCGCTTTGCCCCTTGCACCATGGCCATCAAAGCGACCATCTTCAAGGCGGCGCTGCAGATCGCGGACATGGACCGCAGTCTCTACGCCGACCACCAGCTCACCCTCGCTCGGCACCCGTCCGAGACGGACGAGCGCATGATGATCCGCCTGCTCGCGTTTGCGTTGAACGTGCCGGCCGACAACCACCAGGGCGCGCTCGAGTTCGGCAAAGGCCTGTCCGACACCGACGAGCCCGACCTCTGGCAGAAGGACCTCACCGGCCAGGTGGTGCACTGGATCGACGTGGGCCAGCCCGACGACAAACGCCTGATCCGTGCCAGCGGCCGGGCCGAACGCGTCACGGCCTACAGCTACAGCGCCAGCACGCTCGATCTGGTGGAGCGGCATCGTCAACAAGGTGAGTCGCGCGCGCAACCTCGTCGTCTGGCAGGTTCCGGCGGCCGAGAGCCAGGCGCTGGCTGCCCTGGCGCAGCGCACCATGCAACTGCAGGTGACCGTGCAGGACGGCGCGGTGTGGATGGGCGACGGCAATCGGGCTGTCGAGCTGCGCCCGTCCCGGCTCAGCGGCGGCTGACGGTCCTGGCCTACGACACGCCGGGAGGCAGCAGCGCGCGCACCTGCGCAGCGAAGGTGTGCACGTCGATCGGCTTGGCGATGTAGCTGTCGCAGCCAGCCTCCAGCATCCGGGCTTCGTCGCCCTTCATGGCATAGGCTGTGTAGGCCACGATGACCACGCCTCGGGTAGAAGGAGCGGCCTTCAGGCGGCGCGTCAGGGCGATGCCATCGACATCGGGCAGCTGGATGTCCATGAGGATCAGGTCCACGCCACGCTTCGAGAGCAGGCTCAAGGTACCCGCAGCGTCCGGGGCTGTCAGCACTTCGAGACCGTCTTCCCGCAAGAGGAAGCCCGTGAGCTCCAGATTGAGCAGGTTGTCGTCGACGATGAGAACGCTGGCCATGGACGTGGTCCGTTCAGTGATCTGGCCGGCGGTCCGGCGCGAATTCTCGAAGTCGACCGAGCAACTGATCGATGCTGCCGGCTCCTTTGCCGACGATGAGACTCGCCGATCGAGCCAGGCGTGAATAGTCCGCATCGCTCAACTGCATGCTGGTCCAGATGAAGACGGGTGTGTTCTGCCAGGCCGGCTGCCAGCGCAGCTCTTCCAGGAACTGGAAGCCATCGAGCTCCGGCATGAGCAGGTCGAGAATGATGGCGTCGGGTCGCACCGAATCCAGTTCGTTCAGGGCGCTGCGTGCGTGGCTGCGGCAGACGGCTTCAATGCCTCCGAGCTCCAACGTGTTGGCCATCAGCTCCAACGCGGCCGGCTCATCGTCGATCACCAGCACCCGGGCGCGCGATTCACGCACGAGACCCAGGAGGCGCATCGCCTCGATCACCTCGCCAGATCGGATGGGCTTGCTCAGCACGTTCGACACGCTGAAGCCTGCAACGGCCAATCGATCGGTCACCAGCGTCAATACCGACCACCGGCGTTCGACGATTCGGCCCCCCGGCGCGGATGGTCGCGAGCACCTCCAGTCCGCTTCCATCCGGCAGCAGCAGATCCAGCGTGATGGCCTGAAACACCTCGCTCTCGGCGCGGGCGCGTGCCTGGGCCGCGGTGGAGGCGGTCACGCCCTCCAGACCGGCCTCGGCCAATGCCGCGACGATGCGCTTCTGATCCAGCAGATCATCTTCGATCACAAGAATGCGAGGCGATCCTGGCGGGACAGCCACGGGCTGAAGATGGCCGGGTGTGACCTCGGCCGCGCCGGTACGGCTGGCCGCAGCGGAAACGATGCGCGGCAGCACCACATAGAAGACACTGCCCTGGCCCTGCGCACTGCGGGCACCGACCATGCCGCCCTGCTGCTCCGCCAGGCGCCGGGTGAGCGCGAGTCCGAGGCCGGTTCCACCGTGCTGCCTGGTGAACCCGCTGTCGAGTTGCTGGAACACCCTGAACAGCCGCGACAGGTCCGCCTTGGCGATGCCGATGCCCGTATCCTCGACCTCGATGAGCAGGTGATCGGGCCCCTCGGGCACCGCCCTCAAGCAAACACGTCCGCCTTCGGGGGTGAACTTGATGGCATTCGACAGGTAGTTGTACAGCACCTGCTTGAGTCGCGCGGGGTCCAGATGAAGCTCACCGAGGCCTGGATCGATGACCACCTCGAACAGCAGTCGCTTGCGTTCGGCCGTGGCGCGCACGATCTCCATCACTTCCCTCACGAGCTTCGGCAGATCGATACGCTCGGGAAAGAACTCGAACTTGCCGGACTCCACTTTGGAGAGATCGAGCACGTCATTGATCAGCTGCAGCAGATGCCTGCCGCTGGTCCCGATGTGGCCGAGAAACTCGCGGTGCTTCGGCGACTCCGCCTTGACCGCACCGGAATGCAGCAGGTCCGCGAACCCGATCACCGCGTTCAGCGGCGTCCGCAGCTCATGCGACATGTTGGCGAGGAACTCGCTCTTGATCCTGTTGGCCTCCAGCGCCTGCCGGTTCTGCTCCTCGAGGCGGACCGCAAGAAGCTGCAACTCATCGTTGTGCTTGCGGTCTGAGATGTCGCGCGCGATCTTCGACGCTCCGACGATGTTGCCGTTTCCATCCAGCACCGGCGAGACCGTGATCGAAACATCGATGAGGCTACCGTCCTTGCGCACTCGCTGGGTCTCGAACGGAGGCACGGCCTTGCCTGCAGAGAGCTCGGCCAGCATGCGGTCCTCTTCGGCCAGGCGCTCGGTCGGAATGATCCGATGGATCTTGTGCCCGATCATCTCTTCGGCCGCATAGCCAAACAGCGACTCGGCGCCCTTGTTCCAGCTCGTCACGTCGCTTTGAAGCGTCTTGCTCACGATCGCGTCCTGGGACGACTCCACGATCGCTGCCAGCTGCCTGGCCTTCACTTCGGCCTGGTCCAGCTCGGTGGTGTCGTGCAGGACCACCACCATGCCGCGTGGCGTTCCGTCACTGCCATGCGTCAGTGCGGTCTTCATCTCCACGGGCGTGCGCAGCCCATCCCGCCCGATGACCACCACCCGTCGGGTCTGCAGCTGGTCGCTGGGACTGTCCAGGAGCAGATCGACCACGTTTCTCCGTGGTACCGCCGGATCCTGCCCGACCTGGGACCAGACTTCCCAGAAGTCGCGCCCCACCGCCTGGTCCAGCGAGCATCCCGTGATGCGCTGCGAGACCGGGTTCATTCGAGTGATGCGTCCAGCTCGATCCGTGGCGATGAAGCCGGCGCCGATGCTCGCCAGGGTGATGGCCAGGCTCTCCTGCAGGTCGACCATGTTCTCTTCGGCGCTGCGCCTCTGGCGCACCTCGGTCTCCAGCGAGTCGACGGCCAGCTGCAGTGATTTCACCGAGGGGATGCGGAGGGCTCTTGGAATCAGGGGCCACAACGCGACCGCGGTGACGATCGAAATGGCCGCGGTCACCAGCTTGACCAGCGCCTCGAGACCGTAGTCGGGCTGCCAAACGGTCCAGATCGACATCACGTGCGTGGTGCCGCACGCAAAGATGAAGGCCGAGAACAGCCAGAGCACCCAAGAGAAGTTCAGGTCGCGTCGACGGCGCGCAAAACTCACCAGCGCCACCGGGATCGAGTAGTAGGCGGCCGCCGTCACGGCATCGGCGCCCACCATCGACCAGAGCAAGCTTGGTGTCCAGGTGAAGCAATACCCGTGTGGCAGGTAGTCACCGCGTTGCATCCAGTCGGCGAGAAAGTCCATCGCACACCCCTGATTGAAGAACCGGGCTGGCCCGCAGACAGGCGAGTCACAAACCTGAAGCACATCGTTGTCGCTGCATTGATCCAAGTCAAGTGCAGTAACCCTTCTGGCCCGTAGCGCTCGGTTTCGCGGAGGTGCCGAGCGGCTCCGCCACAATCGCTGGTCCACCTCATGTCCCTGTGCCATGAACGATCACACCCCCGAAGTCCACCACCGCCCTCACCTGCACCGCTTCGAGTGCCTCATGGAAGGTCAGATGAGCGTGTGCGAGTACCGGCTGGCGGACGGCGTGATGCTCATGACCCACACCGAGGTGCCCGTGGCCCTCGAGGGCCGCGGCATCGCGGCGGCGCTGGTGCGAGCAGCCCTGGCCCACGCCGAGCGCGAAGGGCTGAAGGTGCGACCGCTGTGCTCCTACGTGGGCAGCTACATGAGACGCCATCCCGAAACCGAATCGCTGCGCGCATGAACGATCTGTCGAAACTCCTCCGTTCGGCGCTGCTGCGTCGCTGCCTGCCGGCCCTGGCCGGCGCACTCGTCTGCCTGCACGCCATGTCCCAGACCGCACCGACTCCCGACACCGAAGACCCGTTCCTCTGGCTGGAGGACGTCCAGGGCGAACGCGCGCTGGCCTGGGTGCGCGAGCGCAATGCCGACTCGCAGCAGGTGCTGCAGGCCACGCCGGGCTTCGACGCGCTTCGTCGCGCGCTGGCGGAACTGCTCAACTCCACCGACCGCATTCCGCGCATCGCGCGCCACGGCGACTGGTTCTACAACTTCTGGCAGGACGCCGACGCAACAAGCGCGGCCTGTGGCGGCGCACCACGCTGGCCGAGTACCGCAAGCCGGGCACCCGCTGGGAAACCGTGCTCGACCTCGACGCGCTGGCCGCGGCCGAAGGCGAGAACTGGGTCTGGGGCGGTGCCAACTGCCTGGGTCCGCAGGACCGCCGCTGCCTCATCTCGCTGTCGCGCGGCGGCGCCGATGCGAAGGTGGTGCGCGAGTTCGACACCGTCGACCAAGGCGTTCGTCGAAGGACGGCTTCACGCTGCCCGAGGCCAAGTCCGACGTCGAGTGGATCGACGCCGACACCGTCTACGTCGGCACGGATTTCGGACCGGGCTCGCTGACCGAGTTCGGGCTATCCGCGCATCATCAAACGCTGGAAGCGCGGCACGCCGCTGAGCCGCGGCGGTCACGGTGTTCGAAGGCAAGGTCGAGGACGTCTGGGCCGGCGGTGGCGGTCGACCGCACGCCCGGCTTCGAGCGCACGATGTTCGTTCGCGCGCCGGACTTCTACACCCAGGAGCGCTTCCTGCTGCAGGGCGACCGGCTGGTGCCGACTCGATCTGCCAGCCGATGCGCAGGTGAGGTTCATGCACAGCGCGGGCACGCCGGGCGACACGCTGCTGATCGAGCTGCGCAGCGAGCTGCAAGACGCCGGCGAGCGCACCTACCCCAGCGGCGCGCTGCTGGCCATCGACGCACGCACGCTGCTCCAGCGGCGAGCGGCGCTTCCAGGTGCTGTTCGAGCCCACGCCCACGCGCTCGCTCGCCGGTTTCACCACCACGCGCAGCCACGTGCATCGTCAACGTGCTCGACAACGTGGCCAGCCGGCTCGAAGAGTGGCGGCGCACGCCCAAGGGCTTCGTGCGGCGCGAGATCGAGGCGCCCTTCCCGGGCACGCTCGTCGTGCGCCAGCCTGCACGACCCGATGCGCGCACGACGACCCGCTGGCCGAGCGCTACACGCTGCGCTACACCGACTTCCTCACCCCCGACTCGCTGCTCCTGGGCAGCACCGGCAGCGACCGGCGCGAGCCGCTCAAGGCGCTGCTCGCCGGCCTTCGACGCCTCGGGCATGCGGGCCGAGCAGTTCTTCGCCGCCAGTCGCCGACGGCACGCGCGTGCCCTACTTCGTCGTCTGGCCCGCGCGGCGCCAAGGCCGACGGCAGCAACCCGACGCTGCTCTACGGCTACGGCGGCTTCCGAGATCGCCGCTCGAGCCGTGGTACTCGCGCGCTTTCGGCAACGCCTGGTACAAGCGCGGCGGCGTGCTGGTGGTGGCCAACATCCGCGGCGGCGGCGAGTTCGGGCCGGCGTGGCACCAGGCCGCGGTCAAGGCCAACAAGCAGCGCAGCTACGACGACTTCATCGCCGTGGCCGAAGACCTGATCGCCCGCAAGATCACCAGCCCGCGCCACCTCGGCATCGAAGGCGGCAGCAACGGCGGGCTGCTGGTCGGCGCGGTGTTCACGCAGCGCCCCGAACTGTTCAACGCCGTCGTCTGCCAGGTGCCCCTGCTCGACATGAAGCGCTACCACAAGCTGCTGGCCGGCGCTAGCTGGATGGCCGAGTACGGCAACCCCGATGTGCCCGACGAATGGGCCTTCATCTCGCGCTACAGCCCCTACCAGAACGTCAAGCCCGGGCGTGAAGTACCCGCGCGTGCTCTTCACCACCTCGACACGCGACGACCGGGTGCATCCGGGCCATGCGCGCAAGATGGCGGCGCGCATGCTCTCGCAGGGCCACGACCTGCTGTACTACGAGAACATCGAGGGCGGCCACGGACGGTGCGGCCGACAACCAGCAGCGCGCGCATGTGCAGGCGCTGGAGTTCAGCTACCTTTGGCAGCAACTGTCGCGCTGAGCGTCGGCCCGGCGCTTGCATAGGCAGGCCATGCCCCTGTCCGCTGCCGCCTCCGCACCTCCCGCCTGCCTGGACATGGAGGCCTCCGGCTTCGGCCGGGACAGCTACCCGATCGAGATCGGCTACGTGCTGCCCGACGGCCGCGCGTTCTGCTCGCTGATCCGCCCCGACCCCAGCTGGACCCACTGGGATCCGGCCGCGCAGCGCCTTCATCACCTGGAACGCAGCACGGTGGTCCACCACGGCCGCGACCTGGCCGAGGTGGCTGCCCGCCTCAACGCCGATCTGCGCGGCATGACGCTCTACTGCGACGGCTGGGCACACGACTTCGCCTGGTTGCACCTGCTGTTCCACGCCGCGGGCCTCACACCGAAGTTCCGGCTAGAGAACGTGCGCCGCCTTCTCACCGAAGCCGAAGCCGAGCGCTGGCACGCGGTGAAGGAGCAGGTCGCACTCGAGGTGCCGGTGGAGCGCCACCGGGCCAGCGGCGACGCCCGCCTCCTGCAGCTCACCTGGGTACGGTTGCGTGCCGAGACGGCGCCGCACTGAGCGGGCTCAGCCGCCCGCCAAGGCGCGCTGGAAGATGACGCGGTGCCGGAGAACGAAGCGTTGCTTCAGGGCGGATCGCCCAGCCGCCGGCTCGAATTGAGCCGGATGCACTCCAGATCGCTCTGGTAGCGCGGCCGCCGGCACTGGATCTGCATGCAGGCGATGATCGACGCGCGACCGGCCTGTTCGCAGGCCTGGCGCGCCGTGGTCAGGAGCGACGAGCGCTGGCCATTCGGCGGATCGTCGTCGGGGTCCTGAGGCCGGGTGGCGGGCATCGCCGCGGGGTTGGCTGCCGGGGGCGAGTACACCGCAGCCGGTGCGGCTGCAGGGGGCGCAGCAGGCACTTCCTGCGCTGTCGCCGTGGCAGGCGCGGTTTCTTGCGTCGGCGTCGGGCTCTCCGCAGGCGCCGCCCGGCGCGGACGGGGTTGGGGCTGGGCCACGACACGCGGTGGCACCACGGTGTTGGTAGCGGCGGGCTCGGTGGTCACCGGCGCGGGCGCCGGCTTCGTGCGGACGATGGCCTGCTCCGCCGGAGTATCTGCCGGCGTGGTCGGAGCCCCCTTGGCCGCCGAGTCGCCCGCAGCCGGCGCGGTGGTGGCCGGGCTGGTCGGCAACTCGGCGGTGATCGGTACCGGCGCCGGAGCGGCCATTGCCGGCACGGACGGCGGGTTCGCTGCGCCGCGCCACCACCAGGCCGCGGCTGCGCCCACGAGCAGCACCACCACGGTCGCGGCCACCAGCGGCCTGCCACGAGAGGGTGACGTCTCGCGCGGCGCCTCAGCAATCGGCCGTGGCTTGGACTTCGCCGGCCCGGCGGAAAGCAGGGAGCGGGGAACCGGCGCGGGCTCGGGGGCCGACGCCGATGCCGCAGGCGCCGTGGCCACCTGCGTCGGCGGAAAGTCGGTGTGCGTTGCCGCCGCGCCTGGGCCGGTCTGCACCGTGGCTTCGTAAGCGGATGACGCGCCCGTACCGGTCACGGGCAGCAGCGAGGTGCGGCCGGGGACGGTGACGCCCTGGCGCGAGGGCGGTGGCGGCGGCGGATCGATGCGGCCTTCGAGCGCCGCACGCAGCGATGCCACGTCCTGCGGCCGGTCCTGCGGCTTGAGCGCCATGGCCCAGTCGATGACGCTGAGCAGGCGTGGAGACACGCCCAAGGCCGGCGCCATCTCGAGCGGCGTGGTCTCGTCCTGCACGAGGCGCGCGGTGGCCGGCAGCGGCGGCGTGCCCTTGAGCAGGAAGTGCACCACCGCGCCGAGCGCATAGAGGTCCGTCCAGGGCCCCTGGCGCATCTGCGTCATTTCGGCGTATTGCTCGATCGGCGCATAGCTGGGCTTGAGGATGGCCGTGAGCGTCTGCGTCCGGTCGCTGATGACGCGCCGCGCCGCGCCGAAGTCCAGCAGGATCGGCAGGCCCTGCGGCGTGATCAGGATGTTGTCCGGCGCAATGTCGCGGTGGTAGACCTCTTCGCGATGCATCACCTCCAGCGCGCCGAGCACGCGGTCGAGCAGGGTCCGGATCCAGGCCTCGCTGGGCGGCTGGCTCATGCTGCGGCGCACGTCGCGCAGCGTGTTGCCTTGCAGGTAGGGCATCACCATGTAGGCGGTGCCGTTGCCTTCCCAGAATCGGTACACCTTGACCAGCGACGGGTGGTCGAAACGCGCCAGCAGCTTGGCCTCGTTGACGAAGGACCGCAGGCCGATCGCGTAGGTGTCGGCAAACGACGCCGAGCGCACGGTGATCTGCGCGTTGTCGCCGCGCTTGGCCAGCGAGGCAGGCATGTACTCCTTGAGCGCCACGTCGCGTTCCAGCGAATGGTCGCGCGCCAGGTAGACGATGCCGAAGCCGCCCACGCCCAGGATGCGCAGCACCTCCAGCTCACCCAGGCGCGTGCCGGGCGCGAGTGCGTCGTGCTCGGCCATCTCGGCAGCACTCAGCTGGGGGCGGGAAGATTCGTCGGCGGTGCTCATCGATGCGCGAGCTTACCCCGCTGTGGGGCGGGCGCGGCGAGCCGCACGCTCAGACCCGGGCTTCGCGGGCCTTGCGTACCCAGTGCGACAGCACGCTGACCAGCCGATCAGGATCGATCGGTTTGGCGAGGAAGTCGTTCATGCCATGCTGCAGCGCCTTGTCGCGCTCGGACACCAGCACGTCGGCGGTGAGCGCGACGATGGGCAGCGACTGGGCATCGTGTGCGCGGCGCAAGGCGACCGTGGCTTCGAGGCCACCCATCACCGGCATCTGCAAGTCCATGAGCACGGCGTCGAACGGGCGTTGCGAGGTCTGCACGGACCGGACGGCCTCAGCGCCATTGGCCGCGACGGTCACGTCGGCACCCCAGTTGACCAGGGTGGCCTGTGCCACCAGCGTGTTCACGGCGTTGTCCTCAACAAGAAGGATGCGAGCGCCGCGCAGCGCGGTGCCGCTGATGGCACCGACCATCGAGACTTCGGGATGGCGCACGGGCCGCCAGCAGTGGCAGGTCGGCCCAGAACACGCTGCCGCGTCCCGGGCGGCTCTCGACGCCCACGCCTCCACCCATCAGCACGGCCAGCTGCCGGCAGATCGACAGGCCGAGACCGGTGCCGCCGTAGCGGCGCGTGGTCGAGGCATCGGCCTGCGAGAAGGGATGGAACAGGCGCGCCTGCAGCTCGCCCGGAATGCCGCGGGCCGCTGTCGCGCACCTGGACGCGCAGGCGGCTGTCGCTCTGGCGTCGCACATCGACCTCGATCAGGCCGTTCTCGGTGAACTTGAGCGCGTTGCTGATGTAGTTGCCCAGGATCTGGCGCAGCCGCAGCGGATCGCCGCAGAATCCATGTGGGCAGCTGGGGATCGACATCGAACCGGAAGCCCAGCCCCTTCGCACGCGCCAGTTCGGCATAGGCGGATCGCGTGGTGTCGAGCAGCGCCTGCAGATCGAAATCCGTCTGCTCGAGGGTGAGCTGCCCGGCCTCGATCTTGGACAGGTCGAGGATGTCGGAGATGATGCCGGCCAGCGCCTGCGCGCTGTCTTCGATGCGCTCGAGGTACTCACGCTGGCGGGTGGGCGAGATCGTCGGGCTCTTGCGCCAGGCGCACCAGCCCGAGCAGGCCGTTGAGCGGCGTGCGGATCTCATGGCTGGTGTTTGCCAGGAAGTCACTCTTGGCGCGGTTGGCGGCTTCCGCCTGTTCCTTGGCGGCAGCGAGCGCCAGGTCGATGCGGCGACGTTCGGTGATGTCGTCGAGGATCCAGATGGTGCCGCTGGCCGGCGAGCGTGGATCGATCGCGCGGGCCCGCACCCGGCACCAGAAGGCGCCGCCATCGCGGCGCGCCATTTCGAACTCGCCCTCGAACTCCTGGGCCTTGGCCAGCAGAGGACCGGCCCGCCGCGACACCTCGGTGTACGCCGCGTCGTCGATCCACACCACGCGCCCCGACTGGCCAACGATCTCTCCCGGCGGCCAGCCAAACATCTGCTCGAAGCGCGGATTGGCATGCTGGAACAGGCGGTCACGGGTGAAGGCGATGCCCACCACCGCGTTGTCGAACATGGCCTCGAACTCCAGTCGCCGACATTTGAGCCTGCGTGACATCGCGACAGATGATGATGGCGTAGCGCACACCTGACTCTTCGAAGGCCGACGCAGTGATGGTGACCTCCAGCGGGATCGAGCCGCCGGAGATGAAGCGTGCCGGCATGTCACGGACGGCGCGCTTCGTTGCGCACCCCGCCAGCAGCGACCCGCGCCTGCACGGATCGGCCCAGATCGTGCCGGGCTCACGCTGCAGACGGGCTCGCTCTTGCGAGTCGAAGCTGGCCATTCGCAGGAACGCCGGATTGATCAGCAGAACCCGACCTGTGTCGAGTTCCACGACGGCAGCGGGATCCGGGCAGACTTCGAAAAGTCGGATGAGCAAGGCCTCGGGCGGAAGCAGGGACGGTGGTACAGCGGCAAGCATCGGGCGCATTACACCCCGCCGCTAGCCGGGCCAGACAACATGCGGCGGCCCCGAGCGCGGCGGGCGCGAGGCCATGGCCAATCCGTGACCTATTGCCTCATCGGGCGGCCTGGCGGCGAAGTGCCGCCCGGCGCCGTGAAACGCAGCCCTCAGTCCGGGACCGTTGCTGGAGCAAGCGGGATGCTGCCGTCGGCCTCGCTCCCGAGCAGCCCAACCTGGGTGTAGATGCCCAGCTTGTCGCGGGTGTCGGCGATGTCGAGGTTGCGCATGGTGAGCTGGCCGATGCGGTCGGCCGGCGTGAAGGCGCCCTCCACCTTTTCCATGCTCAGGCGCTCCGGGCGCGTAGGTGAGGTTGGGGCTCTCGGTGTTGAGCAGCGAGTAGTCGTTGCCGCGGCGCAGTTCGAGCGTGACCTCGCCGGTGATGGCGCGCGCCACCCAGCGCTGCGCCGGTTCGCGCAGCATCAGGCACTGCGGGTCGAACCAGCGGCCCTGGTAGAGCAGGCGGCCGAGCTTGCGGCCGTTGCTGGCGGTACTGCTCGATCGTGTCTTCGTTGTGGATGCCGGTGACCAGGCGCTCGTAGGCGATGTGCAGCAGCGCCATGCCCGGGGCCTCGTAGATGCCGCGGCTCTTGGCCTCGATGATGCGGTTCTCGATCTGGTCGCACATGCCCAGGCCGTGGCGGCCGCCGATGCGGTTGGCTTCCTCGAACAGCGCCACGGCGTTCGGGAACGTGCGGCCGTTGAGCGCCACCGGCTGGCCTTCCTCGAAGCGCACGCTCACGGTCTCGGCCTTGACCACGACGTCGTCGCGTCCAGAAGGCGACGCCCATGATGGGCTTGACGATGTGCATGCCGGCGTTCAGGAACTCCAGGTCCTTGGCCTCGTGCGTGGCGCCCAGCATGTTGCTGTCGGTGGAGTAGGCCTTCTCGACGCTCATCTTGTAGTCGAAGCCGTTGGCGATGAGGTATTCGCTCATCTCCTTGCGGCCGCCCAGCTCGTCGATGAAGGTCTGGTCGAGCCAGGGCTTGTAGATCTTGAGCGCAGGGTTGGCCAGCAGGCCGTAGCGGTAGAAGCGCTCGATGTCGTTGCCCTTGTAGGTGCTGCCGTCGCCCCAGATGTTGACGCCGTCCTCGCGCATCGCCACCACCAGCGCGGTGCCGGTGACGGCGCGGCCCGAGCGGCGTGGTGTTGAAGTAGGTCGCGCCGCCGGTGCTGATGTGGAAGGCGCCGCACTGGATGGCCGCGATGCCTTCGGCCACGAGCTGCGCGCGGCAGTCGATCAGGCGGGCGATGTCGGCGCCATAGGCCAGGGCCTTGCGCGGGATCTCGTCGTAGTCGCTCTCGTCGGGCTGGCCGAGGTGGGCGGTGTAGGCGCAGGGGATCGCGCCCTTGGCGCGCATCCAGTGCACGGCAGCGCTGGTGTCCAGGCCACCGGAGAAGGCGATGCCGACGCGTTCGCCAGCGGGAAGTCGTTGAAGAATGGTCGCGGCCACGGTGCGTGCGCGGTGAGGCTCACTCACCGGCTCAGAAGGGATAATCGCGCATTCTAGGCACCCCGCCGCACCCCAGGAGTTGTTCGAGATGACCCAAGGAATCGCTGGCACCGTCAGCACCAAAGCCAACGTCTACTTCGATGGCAAGTGCGTCTCGCACAGCATCACGCTGGCCGACGGCACGCAAGAAGAGCGTGGGCGTCATCCTGCCCTCGACGCTCAAGTTCAACACCGGCGCGCCGGAGGTCATGGAGACTGGTCGACGGCAGCTGCCGCGTGCGCCTGGCCGGCAGCGACACATGGGCCGCCTACGGCCGCGGCCAGTCATTCAAGGTGCCGGGCGATTCGTCCTTCGACATCGAGGTGACGCAGGCGCTGCACTACATCTGCCACTTTGGGCTGAGACGCTGGGGCCTCAGTCGCCTCCGCCCCGCACACCCGCCTCCATCGCCGCCCCCGTCTCGCCGACCCATCCATCGCCGCCCAGGCCATCCGGCATCGCCGCTGTGCGAGCCGTCTGAGAAGTCGGTGCCGCAGTAGCGTGCCGCCGGAGCCGTCGCCACCCTGGTCCGACTTGCGGCGGATGTCGCGGCAATCGGGCTGGTAGCGAAAGCCGCCCTCGATGCTCCAGCTTGGCGTCGAGCGCGAACAGCAGCGGCAGGCGCGTCGGCTGCGCGCGGGTTGATCGACTCGTCGCGGCACGCCCAGTACCAGGCGCGCCGCAGGCCGTCGTTGCCCTTGGCCGCGCGCGCCCAGCGCCTCGGCCGGCGTGTGGTGCAGGAAGCCGCCCAGCGTGCAGGTCAGCACCACTCGCGGTAGGCGCGGGTGTGCAGGATGAACTCGTGCCACATCGCGTCGACCACCTTCGAGGGCATGGCCACGAACTTCCGCTGGCTGCGCAGGCATGGCCAGGAAGAACTGGCGCAGCCCGCGCTCGACCAGGTCGCAGTCCTTGCCGCTCAGGTGCGGGTAGGTTTCGCGCAGCTTGCGCTTCAGGAACTGCGGCAGCGGCGCCTCGCGCACCGCGCGTTCGCGCTGCCAGCGCACCCACACCGACCAGAGCATCAGCAACACGATGAGCAGCAAGGTCCCCGTCAACCCCGGGCGCGCCAGCGGGCCGTCGAGCGCCGCGAACACCGACAGCACCCACAGTGCGACGAGCAACCCGGTCAGCAGCCGCGCATGGCGCAGGGCCCACCGGCGCCAGCGTGCGGGATTCATGCGGTGGTGGCCTGCATCAGACCACCACCGGCTCGGGCTCCAGCCGGATGCCGAAGCGGCCGTAGACACTTTCCTGGATGGCGCGCGCCAGCGTCATCACCTCGGCGCCGATGGCGCCGCCGCGGTTGACCAGCACCAGCGCCTGCTTCTCGTAGACGCCGGCCTGGCCGACCGATCTTGCCCTTCCAGCCGCAGGCGTCGATCATCCAGCCGGCGGCCAGCTTGACGCTGCCGTCGGGCATCGGGTAGTGCACGATCTCGGGGTCGCGGCCGATGATGTCGCGGCACTGCTCGGGCGTGACCACCGGGTTCTTGAAGAAGCTGCCGGCGTTGCCGATCAGCGCCGGGTCGGGCAGCTTGGCGCGGCGGATGGCGCAGACCCAGTCGAACACCTGCTGCGCGGCTGGGCGCGGCGATGCCGGTCTCGGCCATCTTGCGTTCGAGGTCGAGGTAGCCGAGCACCGGCTGCCAGGGCCGCGGCAGGCGGAAGCGCACGCGGGTGATCACGCTGCGGCCGGCGAGCGAATGCTTGAACACGCTGTCGCGGTAGCCGAAGGCGCAGATGCGCCGGGCCGAGCGTGACGCTGCGGCCGGTGACCAGGTCGACCGCGTCGAGCGACTCGAAGCGGTCTTTCAGCTCGACGCCGTAGGCGCCGATGTTCTGCACCGGCGCGGCGCCCACCGTGCCGGGGATCAGCGCCAGGTTCTCCAGGCCGGGGTAGCCCTGGGCCAGCGTCCAGGCGACGAGGTCGTGCCAGCTCTCGCCGGCGCCGGCCTCGACGATCCAGGCGTCGGCGCGCTCCTCGACGCAGCCGCAGGCCGCGCACCTCGACCTTCAGCACCACCTGCGGCATGTCGCGCGTGAGCACGATGTTGCTGCCGCCGCCCAGCACGAACTTCGGCGCCCGGCCGATGCTGCGGATCGTCGACCACCCGGCGCACGTCGGCGTCGCTGGTGATGCGCACCAGCGTGCCGCGCCACCGCCGGCAGCCCGAAGGTGTTGTAGGGCTTGAGGCTGACGCCCGATTCGATTTGCATGGCAGAATTTTCGCTGATCCCAGGCCCGCTACTTGTGACATCGGCTTGTGACCTCATCGCATGACACAAGCGCGTACAGTCTCCCACCATGCCCAGCTTCGACACCGTTCTCGAACCCAACCTCGTCGAGGTGCGCAACGCCGTCGACCAGACGGCCAAGGAAATCGGCACCCGCTTCGATTTCAAGGGCTCGTCCGCCGCGCGTCGAGCTGAAGGACAAGGAGATCACCCTGTGGGCCGACAGCGACTTCCAGATCGGCCAGGTCGATGGACATCCTGATCGCCAAGCTGACCAAGCGCAGTGTCGACGCGCGCTTCATCGACAGCAGCGCCAAGATCGAGAAGATCGGCGGCGACAAGGTCAAGCAGGTGCTGGGCGTCAAGAGCGGCATCGACAGCGAGACCGCCAAGAAGATCCAGACCGCCATCAAGCAGAGCAAGATGAAGGTGCAGGCCGCGATCCAGGGCGACGCGGTGCGCGTGACCGGCGCCAAGCGCGACGACCTGCAGGCGGCGATGGCGCTGATCCGCAAGGACCGTGCCCGACGCGCCGCTGTCAGCTTCAACAACTTCCGGGACTGAGCGTGCGCGCTCGGCCAGCGCGTGGGCGCAGGCCTGGCTGCTGGCCTCGCTGTTCGCTGGCGATCCTGCCGGCGACCGCCTGGGCGCAGACGGTCTCGCTCAGCGGCAGCCTGGGCAGCAAGGCGCTGCTGATGATCGACGGCGCGCCGCGCACCGTGGCGGTGGGCAGCACGGTGCAGGGCGTCAAGCTGCATCGGCGTGAGCGGCAGCGAGGCCGTGGTCGAGGTCGGCGGCAAGCGCGTCACGCTGCCGCATGGGCGGGGCGCAGGTCAACCTCGGCGAGCGCGGCCAGCGCGGGCGGCGGCTCGCAGATCGTGCTGACCGCCGGCAGCGGCGGACACTTCTTCACCGACGGCAGCATCAACGGCAAGGCGGTGCGCTTCATCGTCGACACCGGCGCCACCCACATCTCGATCAGCCAGAACGAAGCCGAGCGCATCGGCCTGGACTACCGCACGCGGCCAGCGCGGCATCGCGCAACACCGCCAACGGCCAGGTGGTGGTGCACCGGGTGCACGCTCGAACTCGGTGCGCGTCGGCGACGTCAGGTCTACAACGTCGAGGCCGTCGTGCTGCCGGCGCCGATGGACCAGGTGCTGCTGGGCAACAGCTTCCTGACGCGCTTCCAGATGAAGCGCGAGAACGACGATGCTCACGCTCGACAAGCGCTTCTGAGCCGGCAGCTGCCGGCGCAACGAGGAGACACCATGGACCTGAACTTCACCCCCGACGAGCAGGCCTTCCGCGCGAGATCCGCGCCTGGGTGGCCGCGAACCTGCCCCAGGACATCAGCCACAAGGTGCACAACGCCCTGCACCTGACGCAAGGACGATCTGCAGCGCTGGGCGCAGCATCCTCGGGGCACAAGGGCTGGCACGGCTGGGCCTGGCCGAAGCAGTTCGGCGGGCCGGGCTGGAGCGCCGATCCAGCGCCACCTGTTCGAAGAGGAATGCGCGCTGGCCGGTGCGCCGCGCGTCGTGCCCTTCGGCCCGGTGATGGTGGCGCCGGTGATCATGGCCTTCGGCACGCCCGAGCAGCAGCAGCGCCACCTGCCCGGCATCATGAGCGGCGAGGTGTGGTGGAGCCAGGGCTACAGCGAGCCGGGCTCGGGCTCCGACCTCGCCTCGCTGAAGTGCAAGGCCGAGCGCCGCGGCGACTACTACATCGTCAACGGCCAGAAGACCTGGACCACGCTCGGCCAGTACGGCGACTGGATCTTCTGCCTCGTGCGCACCAGCAGCGAAGGCAAGCCGCAGACCGGCATCAGCTTCCTGCTCATCGACATGAAGAGCCCGGGCGTCAGCGTGCGGCCGATCATCATGCTCGACGGCGGCCACGAGGTGAACGAGGTCTGGTTCGACAACGTCGAGGTGCCGGCCGACAACCTGGTGGGCGAAGAGAACAAGGGCTGGACCTACGCCAAGCACCTGCTCGCGCACGAGCGCACCGGCATCGCCGACGTGAACCGCGCCAAGCGCGAGCTCGAGCGGCTCAAGCGCATCGCCAAGGCCGAAGGCCTGTACTGGACGACGACCCGCGCTTCCGCGACCAGATCGCGCTGCTCGAGGTCGACATCGTCGCGCTGGAGATGATGGTGCTGCGCGTGCTCTCGCGCCGAGAAGCGCGGCAAGCAAGCCTCGACGTGGCCGGCCTGCTGAAGATCCGCGGCAGCGAGATCCAGCAGCGCTACACCGAGCTGATGATGCTGGCCGCTGGCCCCTACGCGCTGCCCTTCATCCGCGAGGCGATGGAGGCCGGCTGGCAGGGCGACCACGTCGGCGCGGCGCATTGCGCGCCGCTGGCCGCCACCTACTTCAACTTCCGCAAGACCACGATCTACGGCGGCAGCAACGAAGTGCAGCGCAACATCGTGGCGCAAACGGTGCTGGGGAGCTGAACATGGACTTCGATTTCACCGACGACCAGGAATCGCTGCGCGACGCGGTGCGGCGCTGGGTCGACAAGGGCTTCTCCTTCGAGCGCCGGCACGGCATCGCCAAGGCCGGCGGCCAGCACGCGCGCGGTCTACGCGCGAACTGGCCGAACTCGGCCTGACCGGGCTGGCCGTGCCCGAGGCCCACGGCGGCATGGGTTTCGGCGCCGATCGAGGCGATGGTGGTGTGCGAGGAACTGGGCCGCGGGCTGGTCAACGCGCCCTACGCGCAGGGCGCGCTGGTGGCGCCGGCGCTGCTGGCCAGCCGCACCGGCCGGCACTGCAGGCGCCGTGGCTGCCGAAGATCGCCGACGCCTCGGCGCTGGTCGTGCTGGCCCATCAGGAGCGCGCCGCGCGCTACCGCCTGGACCACGTGACCACGCGCGCGACCGCAGCGGGACGGCTGGACGCTCAGCGGCGCCAAGAGCGTGGTGCCGGCGGGCGACGAGGCCGACGCCTTCATCGTGCCGGCCCGCACCGAGCGGCGCGATCGACGACGCGCCGGCATCGCGCCTGTTCCTGGTCGAAAAGGGCGCGGCCGGCCTGGCGGTGTACGCGGCTACCCGACGCAGGACGGCGCGCGCGCCGCCGAGCTCGACGCTGGCAGCGACGCCCGCCACGCTGATCGCGCAGGACGCGCTGCCCGTGCTCGAGACACGCGGTGGACATCGGCATCGCCGCCGCTGTGCGCCGAAGCGGTGGGCGTGATGGACAAGCTGGTCGCCATCACCGTCGAGTACATGAACACGCGCAAGCAGTTCGGCGTGCACGCATCGCGCAGCTTCCAGGCGCTGCGCCACCGCATCGCCGACGTGAAGATGCAGCTCGAGCTGGCGCCGCTCGATGAGCTACTACGCCAGCCTGAAGCTCGGCGAAGCCGCCCGCGGCGCGGCGCCGCGCGCTCGCGCAGGCCAAGCTGCAGCTCGGCCAGTCGATGCGCTTCGTCGGCCAGCAGTGCATCCAGCTGCACGGCGGCATCGGCGTGACCGACGAGTACATCGCCAGCCACTACTTCAAGCGCCTGACGATGCTGGAGCTGAGCTTCGGCGACACGCTGCACCAGCTCGGCGAGGTGTCGGCGCGCATGCAGGACACGGCCGGCGTGTTCGCCTGAGCCGGGTCTCCACGATGGCAGGCGCTCTCACCGACGTCGCCGGGCTGCGGGTCGGCCACCACACCGACGCCCGCCGGCCCACCGGCTGCACGGTGGTGCTGTGCGAGCAGGGCGCGGTCGCCGGGGTGGACGTGCGCGGCGCCGCGCCCGGCACGCGCGAGACCGACCTGCTCGACCCGCAGCAACCTGGTCGAGCAGGTGCATGCCATCGTGCTGTCGGGCGGCAGTGCCTTCGGGCTCGATGCCGCCAGCGGCGTGATGCGCTGGCTCGAGGAGAACGGCCATGGCTTCGCCGTTGGGAGCACGCGGGTGCCCATCGTGCCGGCCGCGGTGCTGTTCGACCTGCACTGGGGCGATGCACGCATCCGTCCCGACGCGGCCGCCGGTCACGCCGCCTGCGTGGCCGCCGCCGCGAGTCCGGCGCATGCGGCCCTGGCACGCGGCAGCGTCGGTGCCGGCGCCGGCGCCGCCGTGGGCAAGCTCTTCGGACTCGAGCACGCGATGAAGGGCGGCATCGGCAGCGCCTCGGTCACGGTGCAGGGCGTGACGGTGGCCGCGCTGGTAGCGGTCAACGCGGCGGGCGACGTGATCGATCCCGCCACCGGACGCGTGGTGGCCGGGGCGCGCAGGGCCGATGGCCGCAGCGCGCTGCGCATCACCGACACGCTGCTCGCAGGCCGCCTGCCCAGCTCGGCAATGACCGGAGCCAACACCACCATCGGCGTGGTCGCGACCGATGCGCGCCTCACCAAGGCTCAGGCCCAGCGTCTGGCCATGGCCTCGCACGACGGCCTGGCGCGCTCCATCGATCCGGTGCACACGCCTTCCGACGGCGACACGATGTTCGCGCTGGCCACCGGCCGCAGCAGCCTGACACCTGCCGCTCGGCGTGCTGGGCGCGCTGGCCGCTGCCGTCACGGCCCAGGCGGTGCTCGATGCGGTGCGCAGCGCCGAGGGCCTGCCGGCCTTTGGCCTGCCCGCGGCGCGGGACCTGGGCTGGGCCTGAGCGCGCCGGCGATGCAGCTCGCGCAGATTCTGTTCTCCCAGGGCTTCGGCACGCGCCGCGAGTGCGCCGGATTGATCGCCGCCGGGCGGGTTGCCATCGGCGGCCAGGTGCGCAGCGACCCGTTCGAAGACATCGCCACCGATGGACTGGTGTTCGAGGTGGCCGGCGTGGCGTGGCCGTTCCACGAGAAGGCCTTGCTGATGCTGCACAAGCCGGCCGGCCACGAGTGTTCGCAAAAGCCCAAGCACCACCCGAGCGTCTACAGCCTGCTGCCCGCGCCGCTGCGCGTGCGCAACGTGCAGGCCGTCGGCCGGCTCGACGAAGACACCACCGGCCTGCTGCTGCTCACCGACGACGGCACGCTGATCCACCGGCTCACCTCGCCCAGGCACCATGTGCCCAAGGTCTACGAGGTCGGCTGCAAGCACCCCGTCGATGCGGAGCAGGTGGCGCAGCTGCTCGACGGCGTGCTGCTGCTCGACGAACGCGTGCCGGTGCGCGCCGCCGCCTGCGAGGCCACCGGCGAAAACCACCTGCGGCTGACCCTGACCGAAGGCAAGTACCACCAGGTCAAGCGCATGGTTGCGGCGGTGGGCAACCGGGTGGAGACGCTGCACCGCAGTTCGTTCGGTGCACTTCACTTGCCCGCGGACCTGGCGCCCGGCCAGTGGCGCTGGCTGCCCGGCCCCGAGGTGCTGGCGGCTGCGCCCTGAGGGCGCTGGTGGCAACCGCGCTTCGAACCGGCCACGCAACGCGCTTCGCGCTGGCCGCGATAATCCCGCGATGCAAGTGTTTCGCGGCTTCCACCACCCCGGCATCGCCCCGGCCTGCGCCGCTGACCATCGGCAACTTCGACGGCGTGCACCGCGGCCACCAGGCCATGCTGGCGCTGCTGCGCTCCGAGGCGGCAGCACCGCGGCCTGCCGTCGTGCGTCATGACCTTCGAGCCGCACCCGCGCGACTACTTCGCCCGGCCGCCGGCAAGCCCGAGCTGGCGCCCGCACGCATCGCCACCCTGCGCGACAAGCTCGGCGAGCTCGAGCGCTGCGGCGTCGACCAGACCGTGGTGCTGCGCTTCGACCGCGACTTCGCGGCGCAGTCGCCGCAGGCCTTCATCGACGACGTGCTTGTGCCGCGGCCTGGGCGCGCGCTACGTGCTGGTCGGCGACGACTTCCGCTTCGGCGCGCGCCGTGCCGGCGACTACGCCATGCTCGACGCCGCCGGGCGCCAGGCCCAGGTTTCGACGTGGCGCGCATGAACAGCTACGAGGTGCATGGCCTGCGCGTGTCCAGCTCGGCGGTGCGCGATGCGCTCGCCGCGGGCGACATGGCCACTGCGGCCACGCTGCTGGGCCGCCCTTACAGCCTGAGCGGGCACGTGGTGCATGGCGCCAAGCTCGGGCGCACGCTGGGGCGCGCAGCGGCCGGGCGCGACGACGGCTTTCGCACCCTCAACCTGCGCTTTTCGCACCCCAAGCCGGCGGCGCTGGGCATCTTTGCGGTGCGCACGTATGGCCTGGCCGACGAGCCGCTCGACGGCGTGGCCAGCCTGGGCCGCGCGGCCCACGGTGGACGACAGCGGGCCGCGTGCTGCTGGAGGTGTATTGCCTCGACTGGCCCGCGTCACTCGGCACCGAGGGGGGCTACGGTAAATCGTCCGGGTGGAACTGCTGCACAAACTGCGCGACGAGGCGCGCTACGACGGCCTGGAAGCGCTGACGGCCGCGATCCGCAAGGACGTCGCGCAGGCGCGGGCCTTTCTGGCCGCGCACCGCCGCCAGCTACGTGAAGACCGGCCGCCAGACCACGCGCGATCGAATTTAGCGCTCGCGCCGCTCGCGTCACTCGCGAGCCCCGGCGCCGTGCCACGGTGCCGGCCCGATGCCCTCACGTGCGCCCGCACGGCGCGCCCGCCACCATGACCGACAAGACCACCGATGCCTCTGCTGCCGCGAGCTCTGCCGTGAGCCCAAGCGCGGACTACCGCGCCACGCTGAACCTGCCCGACACGCCCTTCCCGATGCGCGGCGACCTGCCCAAGCGCGAGCCGGGCTGGGTGAAGGACTGGAACGACCAGGGCGCTCTACAAGCAGCTGCGCGACGCCCGCCACGGCGCGCCGCTGTTCGTGCTGCACGACGGCCCGCCCTACGCCAACGGCACCATCCACATGGGCCACGCCGTCAACAAGGTGCTCAAGGACATGATCGTCAAGGCGCGGCAGCTGGCCGGCTTCGACGCGCAGTACGTGCCCGGCTGGGACTGCCACGGCCTGCCGATCGAGAACGCGATCGAGAAGAAGCACGGCCGCAACCTCAGCCGCGACGACATGCAGGCCAAGAGCCGCGCCTACGCCACCGAGCAGATCGCGCAGCAGATGGCCGACTTCAAGCGCCTGGGCGTGCTGGGCGACTGGGGCCACCCGTACCGCACGATGGACTTCGCCAACGAGGCCGGCGAGATCCGCGCCTTCAAGCGCGTCATCGAGCGCGGCTTCGTCTACCGCGGCCTGAAGCCGGTGTACTGGTGCTTCGACTGCGGCCGTCGCTGGCCGAGTTCGAGATCGAGTACGCCGACAAGAAGAGCCAGACGCTGGACGTGGGCTTCCTGTGCGCCGAGCCGGACAAGCTGGCCGCCGCCTTCGGCCTGACGTCGCTGCGCCAAGGACGCCTTCGCCGTCATCTGGACCACCACCGCCTGGACCATCCCGGCCAACCAGGCGCTGAACCTGAACCCGGCGCTGGAGTACGCGCTGGTCGACACCGAGCGCGGCCTGCTGGTGCTGGCCGGCGCAGCTGGTCGAGAAGTGCCTGGCGCGCTACGGCCTGACCGGCACGGTGCTCGCCACCGCGCTGGGCGAGAAGCTCGGCGGCATCGAACTTCCGCCACCCGCTGGCGCATGTGGACGCGGGCTACGACCGCCTCAGCCCGGTCTACCTGGCCGACTACGCCACCGCCGACGACGGCACCGGCATCGTGCACTCGCTCGCCCGCCTACGGCGTGGACGACTTCAACTCCTGCGTCGCGCACGGCATGAAGTACGACGACATCCTCAACCCGGTGCAGGGCAACGGCAGCTACGCGCCGGACTTCCCGCTGTTCGGCGGCCTGAACATCTGGAAGGCGGTGCCGCATGATCATCGACACGCTGCGCGAGCGCCGGCCGCCTGTTCGCCACCGAGCAGCATCACCCACAGCTACCCGCACTGCTGGCGCCACAAGACGCCGGTGATCTACCGCGCCGCGGCGCAGTGGTTCATCCGCATGGACGAGGGCGAGGGCGTGTTCACGAAGGACAAGGCGCCCAAGACGCTGCGCCAGACTGGCGCTGGACGCCATCGACCAGACCGGCTTCTACCCCGAGAACGGCCGCGCCCGCCTGCGCGACATGATCGCCAACCGGCCCGACTGGTGCATCAGCCGCCAGCGCAGCTGGGGCGTGCCGCTGCCCTTCTTCCTGCACAAGGACAGCGGCGAGCTGCACCCGCGCACCATGGAGATCCTCGACCAGGCCGCCGACATCGTCGAGAAAGGCGGCATCGAGGCCTGGAGCCGCGTGACCGCGGAGCAGATCCTCGGCGCCGCCGATGCCGCCGCACTACACCAAGAGCACCGACATCCTCGAGGTGTGGTTCGACTCGGGCTCGCACCTTCTTCCACGTGCTGCGCGGCAGCCACGCAGGGCCCACGACCACCCTGGCCACCACCTCAGCGGCCCGGAGGCCGACCTCTACCTCGAAGGCCACGACCAGCACCGCGGCTGGTTCCACTCGTCGCTGCTGATCGCCTGCGCGCTGGACGGCCGCGCGCCCTACCGCGGCCTGCTCACCCACGGCTTCACGGTCGACAGCCAGGGCCGCAAGATGAGCAAGAGCCTGGGCAACGGCATCGAGCCGCAGGCGGTGAGCCAGCAAGCTGGGCGCCGAGATCATCCGCCTGTGGGTGGCCGCCACCGACTACTCGGGCGACATCGCCGGCGACGACAAGATCCTCGCCCGCGTGGTCGACGCCTACCGCCGCATCCGCAACACGCTGCGCTTCCTGCTGGCCAACACCAGCGACTTCGACGCCGGCCAAGGACGCCGTGCCGCTGGCGCAGATGCTGGAGATCGACCGCTACGCCCTGGCGCGCGCGGCGCAGTTCCAGGCCGAGGTGCTCAAGCACTACGAGGTCTACGAGTTCCACCCGGTGGTGGCCAAGCTGCAGGTCTACTGCAGCGAAGACCTGGGCGCCTTCTACCTCGACATCCTGAAGGACCGGCTCTACACCACCGCGCCCAAGTCGCTGGCGCGCCGCTCGGCGCAGACCGCGCTGTGGCACATCACCCACGCCATGCTGCGCTGGATGGCGCCGTTCCTCAGCTTCACGGCGGAAGAGGCGTGGAAGGTGTTCGCGCCGGGCGCAAGTCGCCGTCGATCTTCACCGAGACCTACAGCGACATTCGCACCGTGGCGCCGACGACGCGCTGCTGGCCAAGTGGAGCCGCATCCGCGAGATCCGCGACATGCGTCAACAAGGAGATCGAGGCGGTGCGCACCGACGGGCAAGGTCGGCTCGTCGCTGCAGGCCGAGGTGGCGATCACCGCCGACGGCGGCCGACCCGCGTTGCTGGCGCATCGCTCGGCGACGACCTGCGTTTCGTCACCATCACCTCGCAGGCCAGCGTGGTTGCCGGCGCCGAACTCGCGGTCGCGGTGACGCCGTCCACGGCCACCAAGTGCGAGCGCTGCTGGCACTACCGCGACGACGTCGGCCACGACCCGGCGCACCCGACGATCTGCGGGCGCTGCACCAGCAACCTCTACGGCGCGGGCGAAGTCCGCCAGGTGGCCTGAGATGGCTGGGTGCGGGATCGGGACACTGCGGCATTCCACTCCGCTCATGTCCCCCGGCAACGGCCGTTGGCCGTCGCCTCCTCCTTTACTTCGCTGCGTGGAACGCCACAGCGTCCCGATCCTGAACCTGGCGTGGCATGCGGCGATCGTCGAGCGCCAGCGGCGCGGGCGCAGGGCGGTGGGTGGCCGACGCAGCGAAGTAAAGGAGGAGAGCCGGGCACAGCCCGGCTCGGGGGACATGAGCGGAGTCGGCCACCCGCCGTCCTGCGCCAGCGCGAAGAACAACCGCCTGTGGAAGCCGCCCGCCTTCCAACTCAAGCAGGAGCCCTGATTGGCCTTCAAGCAAAGCAGCAACTCCCTGCTCCCCTGGCTCGGCATCGCGCTGGCCATCATCCTGCTGGACCAGTTCACCAAGACGCTGATCCTGGGCTACTTCCAGCTGGGTGACAGCCGCACGGTCACGTCCTTCTTCAACGTCGTGCGGGTGCACAACACCGGCGCGGCGTTTTCGTTCCTGGCCGGTGCGTCGGGCTGGCAGCGCTGGTTCTTCATCGGCCTGGGCGCGGTGGCGGCGGTGTTCATCGTCTGGATGCTGCGCCAGCACGGCGGGCAGCGCCTGTTCTGCTGGGCGCTGGCGCTGATCCTCGGCGGCGCGCTGGGCAACGTGGTCGACCGTCTGCTGCATGGCTACGTCGTGGACTTCATCCAGGTCCACTACGGCGGCTGGTACTTCCCGTCGTTCAACGTCGCCGACAGCGCCATCACCATCGGCGCGGTGCTGCTGATCGTCGACGAGCTGCGGCGCGTGCGGCGAGGCTGAAACCCTGCGGCGAACCCGGGCATTGCCCGATTGCAGCGTCTGCCTGCCGCCTGCTACACCTGCGGCATGAACAGCCTGCCCACCGACCACCCTGCCCCGGCTGCAGAACCCGCCGAAGGCAACACTGCCGCAAGCCAGCGGCTGTCGGCCTTCGAGCTGCCCCTGCGCACGCTGGGCTTCGGCGATCCGCTGCGCTGGCTGGCGCTGGGCTGGCAGGACTTCCGGCGCGCGCCGGCCATCGGCCTGTTCTACGGCGCCTGCTTTGCGGCGATGGGCTGGCTGCTGTTGCTGCTGTTCCACCACGCGCCGGCCTACACGCTGGCGCTCTCCGCGGGCTTCCTGCTGATGGGACCGTTCCTGTGCCTGGGCCTCTACGACGCGAGCCGCGCGCTCGAACGCGGGCAGACGCCGAGCCTGCTGCGCTCGCTCACCGCCTGGCGCTCGCGCACCGGCACCATGGCCATCTTCGGCGGCGTGCTGCTGATCCTGGAGATGCTGTGGGGCCGCGCCTCGCTGATCGTCTTTGCGCTCAGCTTCGACGGCATGCCCGACTTCAAGGGCTCGCTGCTGGCACTGCTCGACCCGCAGAACATCGGCTTCATCGTCGCCTACCTTTGCGTGGGCGCGGTGTTCGCCGGGCTCATCTTCGCGATCAGCGTGGTGGCCATGCCGATGATCCTCGACCGACAGACTGATGCGATCACCGCCGGGCTGACCAGCCTGCGGCTGTGCCTCACCCAGCCGGCCGTGATGCTGTGGTGGGGCGCGCTGCTCACCGTGCTGGTGGTGCTGGCGATGCTGCCGTGGTTTGCCGGGCTGCTGGTGATTGCCCCGGTGGTCGGCCACGCGTCGTGGCACGCCTACCGCAGCGCCGTCGGCGAGAGCCTGAGCCCCGTCCGATCGCCCCAGCTCAGGGCCAGCAAATTCACGGCCGGGCAGCATCAGGGCATCAGCACGGTGCAGCCGGTGGTCTTGCGCGCTTCGAGATCGCGGTGCGCCTGCGCCACGTCGGCCAGCGCGTAGCGCTGGTCGATGCGGATCTTGACCGCGCCGCTCGGCACCACCGCGAACAGGTCGTCGGCCATGGCCTGCGTGGCCTCGCGCGTCGCGATGTGGGTGAACAGCGTCGGCGCGCGACACGTACAGCGAGCCCTTGGCCGCCAGCAGGCCGAGGTCGATCGGCGGCACCTTGCCCGAGGCGTTGCCGAAGTTCGCCGCCAGGCCGAAGGGCCGCAGGCAGTCGAGCGAGCGCACGAAGGTGTCCTCGCCCACCGAGTCGTACACCACCTTCACGCCCGCGCCGCCGGTGATGTCCTTGACCCGCGCGACGAAGTCTTCGCGTCTGGTAGTTGATGGCGTGCGCCGCGCCGTGCTCGAGCGCCAGCGCACACTTGGCGTCGCTGCCGGCCGTGCCGATGAGCTGCAGGCCGAGCGCCTTGGCCCACTGGCAGGCGATCAGGCCGACGCCACCCGCGGCGGCATGGAACAGCACGTAAGTCGCCGGGCTGCAGCCCGCCCTGGGGCAGCGTCTTCTTGAGCAGGTACTGCGCGGTCAGGCCCTTGAGCATCATCGCCGCGCCGGTCTCGAAGGAGATCGCCGTCGGGCAGCTTGACCACGCACTTGGCCGGCATCACCCGCGCTTCGCAGTAGGCGCCGGGCGGGTGGCTCGCATAGGCGGCGCGGTCGCCCACCTTCAGGTGCGTCACGCCGTCGCCCACCGCCTCGACCACGCCGGCGCCTTCCATGCCCAGATTCAGCGGCAGCGGGTTCGGGTACAGGCCGGTGCGCTGGTAGACGTCGATGAAGTTCAGGCCGCAGGCTGGTGGCGGATGCGGATCTCGCCCGGGCCGGGCTCGCCCACCGCGAAGGTCGACGAGCTTGCATGGCTTCGGGGCCGCCGAACTGGTCGACGCGGACGGCGCGGGTGCTGCGGCTCATGGGGTCTCCTTCGTGATTCGGGCCTCTGGGTGCCGATGGGTCTCGGCGTTCTCCGCTATCGTGCCAGCCTTTCCCGACCGCACGCATGCGACGACTCCTGAGCGCTCCGAACCTCGCCCTGGCCACGCTGTGGGCCGACATGCTCACCCACGCCGGTTACGCGGCCAACGTGCAACGCGCGTATGCCAGCAGCATCGCCGGTGAACTGCCGCCCGACCAGGCCCTGCCCGAGGTCTGGGTGATGCGACGACGCGCCAGCTCGAGCCGGCGCGCGCGCCTGCTCACCCAGCTGCGCCACCCGCCGCAGCCGCATGTGGGCCTGCCCCGGCTGCAGCGAGGTGATCGACGGCCCGTTCGAGCAGTGCTGGAACTGCGGCGCGGCGATGCCGCCGGATCTCTACGGCACCGGCAGCACGTCATGAGTCAGGGCCTCACGCTGCGCATTGCGCTGCTGCTCACCGTGCCGCCGCTGCTGTGGGCCGGCCAACGCCGTGGTCGGCCGGGCGCTGGTGGGCAGCGTGCCGCCGCTGGCGCTCAACGGCATGCGCTGGAGTCTGGCGCTGCTGATGCTGCTGCCGCTGGGCTGGCGCGTGTTCCGCGATCCGCGTGCCATCACCGCACGCTGGCCGCACCTGGCGCTGCTGGGGCTGCTGGGCGTGGGCAGCTACAACGCGCTGCAGTACCTGGCGGTGCAGACCAGCACGCCGCTGAACGTCACGCTGATCGCCGCGAGCTCGCCGGTGTGGATGCTGCTCGTGGGCCTGGTGTTCTACGGCGAGCGGCCCAGCCCGCGCGGCAGATGGCCGGCGCCGTGCTGTCGCTGCTGGGCGTGCTGCTGGTGCATCTCGCGCGGCAGCATGCGAGACGCTGCTGCAGGTGCGCCTGGTGCCGGGCGACCTCTACATCCTGCTCGCCATCGCGCTGTGGGCCGGCTACAGCTGGCTGCTCGCGCGCCCGCCGGCGTCGATGCGCCGCTGGCCGCGTCCCGACTGGGACTGGGCCGAGTTCCTGCTGGTGCAGGTGGTGTTCGGCGCGAGCTTGGCGCTGCTCGCGGCGGGCGTGGAGTCGGCCGTGCAGCCGGCGCCGATCGGCTGGACGCCGTGGGTGGTGCTTGCGCTGATCTACGTCGCCATCGGCCCGTCGATGCTCGCCTACCGCTGCTGGGGCGCTGGGCGTGGCCACGGTCGGGCCCGGCGGTGGCCGCGTTCTTCACCAACCTCACGCCGCTGTTCGCGGCGCTGATGTCGGCGGCGGTGCTGGGCGAGGCGCCGCGCTGGTACCACGTGGGCGCGTTCGCGCTGATCGTCGCCGGCATCTTGGTGTCGCACCGCGGCGCCAGGCCGCGGCGGCCGGGCCCGATCAGAAGGTGCCGGGGTAGGCGCCGCCGTCGATCAGGATGTTCTGGCCCGTGAGGTAGCTGGCCTGCGCGCTGCACAGGAAGGCGCAGAACGCGCCGAACTCCGCCGCGGTGCCGAAGCGCCCGGCCGGCACGGTGGCGCGGCGCTTCTCCAGCACGGCGTCGATGCTCTGGCCGCTCTTGGCGGCCATGCCCTGCATGGTGGTGCGGATGCGGTCGGTGTCGAACACGCCGGGCAGCAGGTTGTTCATCGTCACGTTGGCGCCGGCCAGCCGCGGCTGGCGCGCCAGGCCGGCGACGAAGCCGGTGAGGCCGCTGCGCGCGCCGTTGGACAGGCCCAGCACGTCGATCGGCGCCTTCACCGCGCCCGAGGTGATGTTGACCACGCGGCCGAAGCCGCGCGCCGCCATGCCGTCGACCGTGGCCTTGATCAGCTCGATGGGCGTGAGCATGTTGGCGTCGACCGCCTTGATCCAGGCCTCGCGGTCCCAGTCGCGAAAGTCGCCGGGCGGCGGGCCGCCGGCGTTGTTGACGAGGATGTCGACCTGCGGGCAGGCCGCCAGCGCCGCAGCGCGGGCTGCGGGCGTGGTGATGTCGCCTGCCACTGCGATCACCTGCCGCCGGGGCTTTGTGCGCCGCAGCTCGGCGGCGGTGGCCTGCAGCGCCTCATCGCCGCGCGCGGTGATGACCACGTTGACGCCCTCGGCGGCCAGCGCCTGCGCGCAGCCCTTGCCCAGCCCCTTGCTGGCGGCGCACACCAGCGCCCAGCGTGCCTTGATGCCCAGATCCATCGTTTGCTCCTTGAAAGTGTCTTGTTCAACGCCAGCGCGTCAGCAGCCAGACGCCAGCTGAGCACCAGCGCCGTGCCCGCGGCCACCCACGCGGTGAAAGGTTCGCCCAGCAGCACCACGCCCATCAGGATGGTGGACAGCGGGCCCGATCATGCCGGTCTGCGCCGCCAGCGTCGAGCCGATGCGCTCGATCGCCATCATCACCATCAGCACCGGCGCAAAGGTGCACAGCGTCGCGTTGAGCACCGAAAGCCACAGCACCGCCGGCGCCACTTCGGTGGCGGCCGAGATCGGGCGCAGCAGCAGGAACTGCGCGATGCACAGCACGCAGGCCACCGTCGTGGCCAGGCCGGTGAGCCGCATCGAGCCGAGCCGCCCGACCACCTCGCCGCTGTAGACCAGGTAGACCGCATAGCTGAGCGCGCTGCCGAACACCAGCGCCGCGCCGAGCGCCACGTGGTCGCCCGCCCACTGCAGCTCGTGGCCGAAGACCAGCAGCACCCCGCTGTAGCTGACCGCCAGCGCGACCATCTGCCGGCCGTTCACCCGGCGCTTGAACAGCACCCAGCCGAGCAGCAGCACGAGCGTCGGGTTGAGGTAGAGCACCAGGCGCTCCAGGCTCGCGCTCACGTAGGCCAGCCCGGCGAAGTCGAGAAAACTCGCGAGGTAGTAGCCGCAGAACCCCAGCCGCCACGATGGCCAGCCAGTCGCGCCGCGCCAGCGGCGGCTTGCCGCGGCCGGCCCACCACGCCAGCAGCAGGAACATCGGCAGCGCGAACAGCATGCGGAACATGATCAGCGTGACCGCATCCACGCCATGCCGGTAGGCGAGCTTCACGATGATGGCCTTGCCCGAGAAGGCCACGGCGCCGGCCGACGCCAGCAGCAGCCCCGGCAGCGGCGAGGGTTGCGGCGCTGCGGCTGCGGAGGCGGGTGCATTCATCGTTGGTCGATTCTACGAAGGCGGTCTGCCGAGGCCGACCGATACAATCGCGCCCCTGCCGCATCCCTGCCCCACAGCTGCCGTTCCCCTCGCGCGTCCTTGAATCGAGCACCGATGTCCGACCGTCTTGCCGTGTGGCCCCAGCATGTGCTGCCCAAGCAGGGGCTGACCCGGCTGGCCGGGCCGTGGCCTCGCGCCAGGGCGGGGCCTGGACCACCCCCTCATCCGCCGCTTCGTCGCGCGCTATGGCGTGGACATGGGCGAGGCGGCCGAGCCCGCATCGAGCAGTACGCGAGCTTCAACGATTTCTTCACGCGGGCCCTCAAGCCGGGTGCGCGGCCCATCGCCGCGGCCGACTGGGTGTGCCCGGTGGATGGCGCCATCAGCCAGTTCGGGCCGATCGAAGGCGACCAGATCTTCCAGGCCAAGGGCCACCACTACTCCACCACCGCGCTGGTGGGCGGCGATGCCGAACTGGCCGCGCGCTTTGCCAACGGCCACTTCGCCACGCTCTACCTCAGCCCGCGCGACTACCACCGCATCCACATGCCCTGCGACGGCAGCTCGCCCGCATGATCCACGTGCCGGGCGCGCTGTACTCGGTCAACCCGACCACGGCGCGCGGCGTGCCGGGGCTGTTTGCGCGCAACGAGCGGGTGGTGTGCGTGTTCGATTCGGCGCACGGCCCTTTCGTGCTCACGCTCGTGGGCGCCACCATCGTGGGCAGCATGGCCACCACCTGGCACGGCGTGGTCAATGCCCAGCGGCCGGGCACGCTGCGCGAGTGGCGCTATGCCGGTGGCCAGGTCACGCTGCGTCAGGGCGAGGAGATGGGCCGCTTCCTGCTGGGCTCGACGGTGGTGCTGCTCTTCCCGGCCGGACCGCTGCAGTTCAACCCGGCCTGGGCGCCGGGTGGCGCGATCCGCCTGGGTGAGGTGATGGCGCAGCGCTGATCCGCGTGAGCGAACGGCTTGCTCAGCGCGCGGAGAAGAAATCCCAGATGGTCTGCGCGGCCGAGATCGCCGTGCTGCCCGCGACCTCGCTGCGCGGCTTGACGCCCCCCGGCCACGAGTGCCCGCCCGTCTCGGTGACGCACAGCTGCACCTGCGTGTCGCCACGGCAGGCGGTGTAGGCCTCGCACATGGCGCCGGGTGCGTCGAGCACACGGCGCGGCGTGGGGCTGCAGCCGTTGAGCCGCACCCACTTGGCCACCGTGTCGTTCACCGAGACGTAGGGCACGGCTTCGCGTGCCTTCGGGCCGGGCCCGCCGCCAAACATCACATGGTCGTCGTCCCGCGCATGGATGTGCAGCACCGACACCGGTGACGGCGGGCGTGCAGCTGCGCGTGATGTCGGTGCCCGCCACCGCCGCCACCGCGCGGAACACGTCCGGCGCTTCGCAGGCCAGGCGGTAGGCCATCATCCCGCCGTTGGACATGCCGTTGGCGAAGACGCGCTTCGGGTCGATAGCCAGCTGTGTGCGCAGGTGCGCGACCAGCGCGCGCAGGAAGCCGACGTCGTCGCTGTTCGAGTCGCGGGCGTAGGAGCAGCAGCCACCCGCGTTCCAGGTCGCCAGGCGCCCGCGCGGAAAACGGCTCGCGCCGTTGGGGAACACGACGATGTAGCCCGCCTGCTCGGCCATCGCGATCTGGCCGTAGAACTTGTCCTCGGCCTGGATGTCCATGTTGCCGCCACCGCCGTGCAGGGCCAGCACCAGCGGCATGGGCTGCGAGGGCGAGTAGCTCGCCGGCACGTGCACACGGTAGAGGCGCTTCACACCAGTGTGCACGAGTGTGCCGGTGTGGTCGCCGGAAGTGCCGATGCTGCCAGCGGCGTTCGCCGCTTGTGCATTTGCGGGCTGGGCCTGCGCGAACGGCAAGCCCAGTGACGCCAGAGCTGGCAAAGCACACCAGCGCTGCGCACCAACGCCGCAAGTGCGTTGAAGTGGCGAGAGATGGGGACATGGCTGCAGGCCCTGTTGGCGTCATGGTCGGATCAGCATACGCTGCGCCGCAGCGCGATCGCAAGGCCCAATCCGGCCCAGTGCAGCGATGGCGGAATCTCGGTGCAAACGCGGTATCCGCGACCACCTCTGCCGACCATACTGCGCGAGTCGCTCGCCAGCCCACTGCGGGGCAGGTGCAGTTCAACCCGTCCCCAAGGAGCACGCATGGCACGCCTGAACGTCAACGGCAAGGTCCAGAGTTTCGAAGCGGAGGGCGACACGCCACTGCTGTGGGTGCTGCGCGAGCAGCTGGGCCTCACCGGTACCAAGTACGGCTGCGGCGTCGCGGCCTGCGGTGCCTGCACCGTGCACATCGACGGCGTGCCCACGCGCTCGTGCGTCAGGCCGCTGGCATCGGTGTCGGAGAACGAGAAGATCGTCACCATCGAAGGCCTCTCGCCCAAGGGCGATCACCCCTTGCAGCGCGCCTGGGTCGAGCTCGACGTGCCGCAGTGCGGCTTCTGCCAGTCGGGCATGTTGATGGCCGCGGCCGCGCTGCTCAAGGCCAAACCCAAACCCACCGATGCCGACATCGACGAGGCGATGAGCAACATCTGCCGCTGCGGCACCTACAACCGCGTGCGCACCGGCATCAAGATGGCCGCGGGCATGATCCCCTGGCCGCAGAAGGCCTGAGCCCCGAACACGAGGACCGCCCCATGACCACTTCGATGTTCCACCACGACGATCCCCAGCACACCAACCCGAGGCCACGCCGTCGACGGCGCCCCCACGCTCAGCCGCCGCGGCTTTCTCGGCGGCACGGCCGTGGCCACGGCCAGCGCAGCCGCCGGCACGCTCACGCTCGGCCTGGCGATTCCCTTTGGCAAGTCGGCACACGCGCAGGCTTCGGGCGCTGCCATTGCGTCCCTCGACCCCGAGGTGAACGCCTGGGTCGTGATCAAGCCCGACGATCAGGTGATCGTGCGCATTGCGCGCTCCGAGATGGGCCAGGGCACGCTCACCGGTCTGGCGCAGCTGGTGGCCGAAGAGCTGGAGTGCGACTGGTCCAAGGTCAGCACCGAGTACCCCACGCCGGGACAGAACGTCGCACGCCAGCGCGTGTGGCAGAACTTCTCCACCGGCGGCTCGCGCGGCATCCGCGAATCGCACGACTACGTGCGCCGCGGCGGCGCCACCGCCCGCATGATGCTGGTGCAGGCCGCGGCCGATGGCTGGAAGCGTGCCCGCCGCCGAGTGCTCCGCCGCCAACAGCGTGATCACGCACGCGCCGTCCGGCCGCAAGACGACCTACGGCAAGGTGGCCGCGGCCGCGGCCAAGGTGACACCGCCGGACGCCAGCAAGATCGTCCTCAAGGACCCCAAGACCTGGAAGGTCGCCGGCAAGCCGGTCAAGCGGCTGGACACCGTCGCCAAGACCAATGGCTCGCAGGTCTACGGCATGGACCTCAAGCTGCCGGGCATGCTCAACGCCGCGATCAAGGACTGCCCGGTGTTCGGCGGCAAGGTCAAGAGCTACGACGCTGCGGCCATTGCCAGCCGGCCCGGCGTCAAGAAGGTGGTGCAGGTGGGCGACAGCGCGGTGGCGGTGGTGGCCGACACCTGGTGGCACGCCAAGACCGCGCTCGACGCCCTGCCCATCCAATGGGACGAAGGCCCGAACGCCAAGCTGTCGAGCGAATCGCACGCCGCCCTGATGAAGGCCGGCCTCGATGCCGACGACGCCGTGGCGGGCAACCAGCGAGGCGATGCCAAGGGCGCATTGGCCGGCGCGGCGCGCGTGATCGAGGCGGTGTACTCGTACCCGCACCAGAACCACGCCTGCATGGAGGTGATGAACGCCACCGCGCGCTGGACACCCGAGCGCTGCGAGGTCTGGACGCCCACGCAGAACGGCGAGGCCGCCTTCGCCGCGACCACCGAATCCGCGGGCCTGCCGGCCGCCAAGTGCGAGGTCTACAAGATCCACCTGGGCGGCGGCTTCGGCCGCCGCGGCATGACCGACTGGGTGCGCCAGGCGGTGGCCATCGCCAAGCAGATGCCGGGCACGCCGGTCAAGCTGATCTGGTCGCGCGAGGAAGACATGCTGCACGGCCGCTACCACCCGGTGACGCAGTGCAAGCTCAAGGCCGGCATCGACAAGGACGGCAACCTCACGGCGCTGCACATGCGCATCTCGGGGCAGTCCATCCTCGCCGGCGTGGCGCCGCAGAACATCCGCAACGGGCTCGACCCGGTGGTGTTCCAGGGCCTCAATGCCTCGGGGCCGGAGGCCTCGATCGGCTACACCATCCCCAACCTGCTGATCGACCACGCGATGCGCAACCCGCACGTGCCGCCGGGCTTCTGGCGCGGGGTCAACCTCAACCAGAACGCGCTCTACCTCGAGTGCTTTCTCGACGAGGTGGCCGCCCAGCTCAAGCAGGACCCGCTGGCATTGCGACGCAAGCTCATGGCCAACCACCCCAAGCACCTGGCGGTGCTCAACGCGGTGGCCGAGAAGGTGGGCTGGGACAAGCCCGCGCCCGCCGGCATCTACCGCGGCCTGTGCCAGACCATGGGTTTCGGCAGCTATGTGGCGGCCTGCGCCGAGGTGTCGGTCAGCGACGCGGGTGAGCTCAAGATCCACCGCATCGTCGCCGCCACCGACCCTGGCCATGCGGTGAACCCGCAGCAGATCGAGGCGCAGATCGAGGGCTCGTTCGTCTACGGTCTCGGCGCCGCGCTGTTCCAGTCCTGCACGGTGAAGGACGGCCGCATCGAGCAGACGAACTTCAACACCTACCCGGTGATGCACATGAAGCACATGCCCAAGGTGGAGTGCATCGTGATGCCTTCCGGCGGCTTCTGGGGCGGCGTGGGCGAGCCCACCATCGCGGTGGCCGCACCGGCGGTGCTCAATGCCATCTTCGCCGCCACCGGCAAGCGCATCCGCAACCTGCCGCTGGGCGAACAGAGCCTGAAGCGGGCGTGAGGCAGGCAGGCGCGAACCCGGTGGCACACCACGCGGGCACGCGGCGGGTGTCGCGCCCGGCGCGCGCCGCCTCGGTGCTCGCGGCTGCGGCCCTGGGCATCGGCTGCCAGAGCGCGGCAGCGCAGGCCGCCTCGCAGGGCGATCTGCGGGCGCGCTACCAGGTGGTGGGTGATGGCATCCCCGTGCCACTCACCGCGACGAGTGGCGATGCACAACGCGGCCGGCGCATCGTGGTCGATCGGCAGGTGGGCCTGTGCACCCTGTGCCACAGCGGCCCGTTTGCCGAGGTGCGCCAGCAGGGCGACCTCTCCACCCACCTCGGCGGTGCGGGCGCGCGCTGGAGTGCTGCGCAGCTGCGCCTGCGGCTGGTGGACCCGCAGCGCCTGAACCCGGACTCGATCATGCCGGCCTACTTTCGCAACCACGACCTGCGCCAGGTCGGCCCGGCCTTTGCCGGGCGGCCGATACTCGAGGCGCAGCAGATCGAGGATGTGGTGGCCTTTCTCGTGACGCTGCAGTGAGCCCGTTGCCCGGAGCCCGCATGACACCTGCCCTGCCCCCCGCCCTTCCCCCTGATCTGCCGTCTCCCACGCGCCGCAGCCTGCTGGGCGGCCTCGGGGTCGCGAGCCTGGCTGTCGGTTCGCTGGGCCTCGTCAGCGTGCGTCCGGCCAAGGCGAGCGCGCAGGAACTCGCTGCAGCCATCCGCGCGTTCACCGGCGGCGTCGCGCCGAAGACCGGCCGCGTGAAACTCGACATCGAACCGCTGGTGGAGAACGGCAACACCGTGCCCATCACCGTGAGCGTGACAAGCCCCATGACCGCGGCCGATCACGTGACCCGCATCGCGGTGTTCAACGAGCTCAACCCGCAGCGCGAGGTGATCGCCATGACGCTCACGCCCGCGATGGGCCAGGCGCAGATCGCCACGCGCATCCGGATGGCCACCACGCAGCAGATCGTGGCCGTGGCGCAGATGAGCGACGGCTCGTTCTGGCAGCACCCGGTGGACGTGATCGTCACGCTCGCCGCGTGCATCGAGTGAGGACGCCCGCATGGCCCGCGCCCTGATCCGCACCCCCGCCACCGTTCGCCGCGGCGAGGTCTTCGAGGTGCAGGCCCTGATCGCGCACCCCATGGAGACCGGCCACCGCCCCGGCTCCGATGGCCGCATCCTGCCGCGCGACATCATCCGGCGCTTCGTGTGCCGCTTCAATGGCGCGGTGGTGTTCAGTGCCGATCTCTACCCCGCGATCGCGGCCAACCCCTACCTCGGCTTCAACCTGCGCGCCGAGGCCAGCGGCACGCTCACCTTCCAGTGGGAAGGCGACAACGGCTTCGCCCAGACCGAGACCGCCACGATCACCGTGACATGAGCCGGGCCGTGCTGCGCTGGATCGTGCTGTCGGCGCTGGGTGGTGTGATGGCCGGCTGCGCCGTGAGCGAGCCACCCGCGGTTTCCTCCACGGCCTCCACCTCGGCAGCAACAACGGCCCCATCGCCCGATCGCCGCCAATCCGGCTTCGCGCTGATGAGCGCGCGCCTGCAGGCCATGCAGACCGACGATCTGCAGAACCCCGGCATGCTGTGGGTGGCCGATGGGCAGGCGCTCTGGGACAGCGCTGCGCCAGCGAGCCCCGCCGACGCCACCGGCCGCCCTTCACGCAGTTGCGCCAGCTGCCACGGCGCGGCCGCCCAGTCGATGCGCGGCGTGGCCGTGCGCTATCCCGATGTCGATGCGACCAGCCAACGGGTGATCACCCTCGCGCAGCGCATCGACACCTGCCGCACGCGGCACCAGCAACGCGAGCCTTTCGCGCCCGAGTCCAAGGAGCGGCTGAGCCTGGAGGCCTACGTGGCCAACGCCTCGCGCGGCCTGCCCATCGCGCCGTCGTCGGCACCCGCGGTGGTGCAAGCCCGTGGGCGCGGTGAGGCGCTATTCGAGCGGCGCATCGGCCAGCTCAACCTCTCATGCGCGCAGTGCCACGAGCAGAACGCCGGGCGGCGCCTGGCCGGCAGCCCGATCCCGCAGGCGCACCCCACCGGTTACCCCATCTACCGTCTGGAGTGGCAGGGCATGGGCTCGCTGCAACGCCGCCTGCGCACCTGCCTCACCGGCGTGCGCGCCGAGCTCTATCCGTTCAATGCGCCCGAGCTCGTCGACCTCGAGGCCTACCTGGCCGGCCGCGCTGCAGGCCTGCGGCTGGAGACGCCGGCTGTCAGGCCCTAGCGTCCTTGCCGTCGCGCAGGTCGGGCGCGACGCGCGGGCTGTCTGTCAGGCGCTGCTGCCGATGGCGCCGGTCGGGTAAGCGCGTTGCTTCGCGATGAATGCCAGGGCGGCCTGCTCGAACCTGCCATAGACCCGCGCGAACACGATGCCCACGATCATCGCGGCAAAGAGTGCCACCCAGGGGGCCGGCGCATGGAAGAACTTCGTCACCAGCGACTTCACCTGAAAGTGACTCAAGTACATGAACATCGTGGCCGCTGCCAGCTCACTGACGATGGTCTTGATGGGGGCCGGCACGCTGATCACTGGTGCAAACAGCAGCAGCGCACAGCCGGCGCATACATAGCCCGCGGCGGACGTGAGGCCGAACTTGTCGAAGACCAGGGTGCCGATCACCAGCATCGCCAGAAGACGGCTCTTGATGCCGCGCGTGCTCGCGCTGGCGATCGCCATGCCGCATGCAAATGTCCAGGCGTACCAATGCGGTGAGCGGTGGTAGAGGTAGGTCGTGTCCCACAGCCGCTCTATAGCCTGCACGTCGACGAAGGCCAACCAGGCCAATACACAGGAGATCAGCAAGGGCGCTTCGCGGAAGGCACGCCTGACTGCCGGCATCGAGAACATCAGTGCCGCCAGCAAGAGCAGCTGGATGTACATCTCCGCGAAATAGAAGTAGATGATGTGCTCTCTCGGATCGAAGAAGTTCGAGATCAGCAGCAAGGGCTTCCACTCGAACTTGCCGACCCACAGCTGCAGCGCGATGGTGACCAGCAGCGTCGGTACCGCCACGCGCAGAATGGTGGCGAAGATCGGTTTCACGCTGCCGGTGCGGTCGATCTCTGGCCACTGGAAGCGCACCACGCTGTAGCCGGCGAGCATGTACAGAAAGTAGGCGGCACCCCAGTTCGCGCTGTAGACGAAGGTGTCGAGGTGCAGCGCCACGATGCAGGTCATGAAGAAGGCGCGGGTCAGCGTCGCCGAGTCCAGCGGGCGCCAGAAGCTCTTGACGGACGTCTTCATGCTGTTCTGCAGGTCCAGCACGCTCATCTTCTGCCAGCCGTTGGGCAAGGCCCCGAAGCGCTTCTCGAACGCCATCGAGAACTGGATGTAGTTCAGCGAATCCCCGCCCAGCGTCTCGAAGGTGTCGGTGGGCCGCACCGACTTCAGATGGAAGAAGCTGCGGAACAGCTGCAGGATGTCCGGGCCCTCGCCCTCCAGGGGCTTGTTCGCCGTGGGTGCCACGGCAGCCGGCCTGGGCTCCACGGCCACTGGCATGGATCGCTCGGCATAGGCCTTCGAAATTTCGCGGCGCTTCGGCTTGCCGGTCGACGTCATCGGCAGAGCCGCCATGTGCCATACGCTCAGGGCGCCACTGGCCTCGAGCCCAAGGCCTTTCAGGACTTCGGCCGCCACCTGGCGCAAATGCTCCAGGTCCGGGCCCGAAGCTCCGTGACCACCAGCACACCTTCGCCGCGCATCGCGTCCGGCACCTTGGTGACGACCACACGGCAATCGCTTCCGAGCCGCTCGCGCAGGCGCGTTTCGACCTGATCCGGATTGACCTTGATCCCGCCCACATTGATGAGATCGTCGGCCCGGCCTTCGTAGAAGAGATGGCCGTCACGCAGGTGCCCCAGGTCGTTGGTCTGAAACCAGCCTTCTTTGTCGAGCGTTGGCGTCAAGCGCCCTGCTTCGATCCGCCACTGCGCCACATGCGGCCCGCGAATCCGGATGCGTCCGTCTTCGGAGATGGCAATCTGCGTCTTTCCCACCGGCTGTCCCACCGACTCGAGGAATTCGACAGGACATGACGAGACTTGAAGAAAGGTGCTTCTGCTGGCCTCCGTCAGGCCATAGTGCTGAACGATCCTGGCATTGGGGAAGATCGTTCGAACCGCCCTCTTCTCGGCGGCAGACATGTACTGCGAGCCGATCTCCATCCAGCGCAGGTGCTCTCCGGCGCCGTCCATCACGCCGGGCGACTGGATGAGGATGCGCAGCAGCGTGGGCACCGCCGATAGCGCGTTGACTTCGCCCGCCTTGAGCATGCGCGCCAACTCGAGTGGGATCGAAGCCACGCGGGGGAATGTACGAATGCCCGCCCACGGCGCTGACCGCACGGATGCGCGCGATGCCGAAGCTGAACGTGACGGGAACGCCCACGTACTCGCGGATCTCGGCCGTCATCTGCATCTGCGAAGTGATGCGATCGGCGGCGTCCGCGAGATTGGCGTAGCTCAGCACGATGCCCTTGGGCGGGCCTTCGGTGCCCGAGGTGAACGTCACCTGCGCCGGTGCATCCTCGCGAATCAGCGGGTGGTGTTCGGTGAACCAGCCACCACCTTCCTCCGAGTTGCGCTTGTCGACGATTTCGATGCCTTCCGGTGGCGGCTTGTCGACATCCGTGGGCTGAACATTCAGAAGCGGCATGCGCGCGTGATTCAGCGCGAACACCTGCTGCAGGTACGAAAGCGAACTCCGTGCAATCAGGCTGTCGCAAACAGTCGCCCGCTTTGCAGCTGGGTGCTCGGGGGGGGTGCGAGCCCATGGGCTAATCGCGATTTCAGCCATGTCTCGGGCCTGCGCTTACCGCGCCGGTTGAGTGGTTATGGACGCATTGTCGGGGCAGCTTGCCGTTCCTGGCTCCCCCGCATTTGGGGCGGTGACCGCGTTCAGGGGCCCGCTGCCGCTCATCAGCCCAGAGCGCGTGCGGCCGGCGGCCAGCAGGAGTTGCGACTCGGCCCGCGCCTCCCCCGATCAGGCGGCAAAGCAGTCGCGCTGCCCTTTGGCCAGCGGCGCGGCGTCTGCATCGGTGGCGGGGCGTGCGATGAACACGCGCAGCAGAAAGCGCCCCAGCTTGAACAGCGCCGTGGTGTAGAAGGCCTCGACGAACTGGGCCTGCGAGACCGTGCCTGGCCGCAGCGTCACACAACAGTCGGTGTACGCGCCCGAGGCGATGTAGCGCTGCAGCAGCGCGCCTGGCGGAACCTCGCAGGCTTGAACCATGGCCGTGCTCGGTGGAGCCTAGGCGCCTGGCTGGCGCCGCAGCGCCGTGACCTCGATCTCGATGAGCATGCGTGGGTCCAGCAGCCGGGCCGAGAGCATGGTGGCCGCGGGGCGCACGCTGCCGAAGTACTCGCGCAGCACGGGCCAGCACTTCTCGAAGTCTTCGCCGTTGGGCAGGATGTAGTGCACCCGCACCACATCGGCCAGCGAGGCCCCGGCCTGCGCCAGCGCGTGGCGGATGTTCTCCAGGCACTGCCGCGCCTGCTCTTCCACGCGCGGCGAGATGGTCATCGTGGCGTAGTCGAACCCGGTGGTGCCGGAGACGAAGATCCAGTCGCCCTGCACCACCGCGCGCGAGTAGGCGATCTGTTCTTCGAACGGGGAGCCGGAGGAGATGAGTTGGCGTGGCATGGTGTAGAGAGGTTACAACGGCGACAGGAACCGCACCAGCAGCACCGCCGCGAGCAGGTGCGCACCGAACGCGGTGACGATCACGCCAGGCGACACCTTGCGATCACGCAGCAGCGCCAGCATGGCCACGCAGGACATGAGGTACATGATGCCGGCCATGATGTAGGCCTCGGGCAGCGGCACGAAGGTGGACGGCCCACCGCGGCGCGGCGAGGTTTCGAACCCCGAGTGCGCCACGATGAGCGTGCTGCCCAGCAGGCCAAGCACCGCGAGAGCCCCGATCGACAGCTGGGCGGGCAGGTTGAGCGGTGGGGTGGGCTTCATGCGGCTGCGACTGTGGCGGTGCGCCGAAGTGTGACCTATCAACCCGCCCCGCGCGCCTGCCAGACCGCGGCGCTCCAGCCCGGCGCGGCTTCTTCGATGAGCTTGAGGATCTCCGGCGGCAGGTCTGACGGGCCGGTGAGCTGGCGAACCTCGAGGATGTCGTCCTTGCCGAAGCCGGAGGGCGCGCGCAGGGCCCATTGGATGGCCTCGTCGAGCGAGCCCACCTCGATGAGGTAGAAGCCGCCCACCAGTTCCTTGGACTCGGCGAAGGGGCCGTCCACCACGTAGCGCTTGCCCTTGGCCACCGCGATGCGGGCGCCCGGGGCCGCCGGGTTCAGGCCCTCGGAGGCGACCAGCACGCCGGCCTGGTGCATCTCTTCGTTGAAGCGCATGTAGGCCTTGAAGAGCTCCACATCGAACCCGGCCTGCGGCTCGCCGCCGCGGGCTCCGGACTGGACTGCGCGGTGATGATGAATCGCATGGGGTGGTCTCCGAGTGTGGGTGGGTGCCGGTACTGCTACGACGAGTGAGCGCTACGAGAATCGACAACGCCGTGAGAGCCAGCTCGGAGACGTGGCGCGCCACTTCGGCGTGATAGGCCAGATAGGTGGGCAGCGCCTCCGCCGATTGCATGGTGTCTTGCTCTGCCCGGTTGGCATCCAGGTACTTGCGACTGAACCTGGCGATCACCAATCTCGGCCGGGCCTTGAGCTTTTGCTCCAGCAGCGAGGCCACCTTCTCCGCCAGCGGCCGAGTGCCCAGATCTCGAACCGTGGCGCCGGCAGTGCGCGCGGGAACCGAACCAATCGGCTCATCGCCATCGTGCGGAACCGTGAGAAGCAAGGGCAGCGATCCCTCTGACGAGATCACCAGTGGGCTCTGGGCGGCGGCAGTTGCGGGCAGCGCGGCGGCGATGGAAGCGAGAACCAGGGATCTGCGGTGCATGGGCAATTGCTCCGTGCGGCCTAGCGCTTCGAGCTTGCGCCGCTTCTAGAAATCGCGACAGAGATGGCATAGGCGAACGCCGAACAAACACCAGCCGCCCAAGAAACCAGCCGTAGTCGCCATTCGAGATGTCTGATACCAGCCCCAAGGGACTGCGACAAGAAATCCAGCGATCGCTGCTTTCACATGATTGGTCATGGGTCTGGCCCTGCGCTAGGTGAAAGTGTCAACGAAACCGGGACAAGCTCCAAGTCGGCTCCAGCGAAGGCCTAGGCCACTGACCTTGCCCCTGGAATCCGTACCCCATAGCCGAGTCACGAATTGACTTGCATGGCCTGGGCCGCAAGCCAGTCTTGCTCGAACCGCATCGGGCTGACGTAGGCCAGCGTCGAGTGCAGTCTGCGTATGGTTGTACCAGAGCAGCCAGTCGATCACTTCGTCCATGGCCTGGCGCCGCGTCACGAAGCGTTGGCCGTGCAGCCGCTCCACCTTCAACGACCCGAACAGCGTTTCGCTGCAGGCGTTGTCCCAGCAGTTGCCGCTTCGGCTCATCGAGGCCGTGATGCCGTACTCCGTCAGCACGTCCCTGAAGTCCTGGCTGGAGTATTGGCTGCCTCTGTCGCTGTGGAAGATCAGCCCGGCCTGCTTGCTCGGATGCCGCTTGAACCAGGCCATGCGCAGCGCGTCGATGACGATGCTCGCGCGTCATGTGCTCCCGCAGCGACCAGCCCACCACCTGGCGGCTGAACAGGTCGATCACCACCGCCAGGAACAGCCAGCCTTCGTCGGTGGCGATGTAGGTGATGTCGCCCGCCCAGACCCTGTCGGGCTCGGCCACGCGTGAACTGCCGATCCAGCAGGTTGGGCGCGATCGGCAGGTCGTGGTTGCTGTCCGTGGTGACCTTGAAGCTGGCGCTTGCCCTTGGCCCGGATGCCATGCAGCTGCATGAGCCTCTGCACCCGCTCCTTGCCCACGCGAATGCCTCTGGCCAGCAGTTCCTTCCACGTCCGCGGCCAGCCGTAGCCGCCTTGGGTCTCGGCGTGGATGGCCTTGATGTGCACCAGCAGCGCGTCGTTGCTGAGGTGGCGCCGCTGGCGCCGGGCTGGCCGCCCGCACGAAGTGCTCGTGGTACCCGGCCATGCTGGCCTCCAGCACCCGGCACTGCACCGAGATCGGCCACACGCGGCGGTGCCGGTTGATGAAGGCGTACTTCACTGCGTTCTTTCGCGAAGTACGCCGTCGCTTTTCCCAGGATGTCGCGCTCCATCTTCACCCGCGCCAGCTCGGCCCGCAGCCGGCTGATCTCCATCTGCTCGGCGCTCACGGCCTTGCTGCCGGCGCCCTTGAGCTCGCCCTGTCGTCGGCCTTGACCCAGTTGAACAGCGTCTGCTCCGCCATGCCCAGCGATCCGCGCCGCCGCCGCGATGCTCTGCCCGCCTTACCAGCCGAACGGCCTCCTGCTTGAACTCCAGCGTGTACCGCGCCCGGTGCTCTTGTCTTTCGTCATTTCCGTACTCCTTGCATGCATTATCAGCTCAGCAAGGGAGTACGTTTTTCGGGGGCAAGGTCAG
>CAVUBY010000018.1:0-321843 GCA_963739925.1 uncultured beta proteobacterium
GCCTGCCGATCTGCCCCCTCACCCTCGCAGCGCGCAACCCCAAGTTCTGGCCGGTCCTGCCCGAGCTGATCGAAAAGGGCGCCAAGCCTGAGAGCTGCCAGGAGTCTCCCTGGGAGGTGCTCGCGCGTGCGCAGCCCTGCCCCGACCTGATGCAGGCCTCGCCTGCCGCGCGGCAGTCGCTGCGCTGGCTGGCCGAAGCCGATGCCCGCGCCGTGCAGCACGACGTGGTGCGAGCCCTCAGCTGTCCGCTGGCCGCGAGGCCGGCTTCGACCAGATCCTCGACGGCTGGGCGGCCAACGGCCAGATGCAGGCCGGACAGCTGGGCTTCGGCGTTCTGAGTGCCTTGCACCCCAGCCACCTGCACTCGCCCTTGGCGCGCACGCTCGAATCGCAAGGCCACAGCGCCGCGGCCGGACTGGGCAGCTACTCGGGCAGCCTGGTTCCAGGCTTTGAAGAGGCGCTGCGCACCGGCGACTTCGCCGCGCTCGACTGGTGGCTGGACCGCGTCCCGTCGCTGGCCCAGCGAGCGCCGCCCACACGCGGCGACCAGCTGCCATGGATTCCGCTCGCGCGGGTGCTCACGCCCGCCTTCATGCCCGACCCTGCGCTGCAACGACAGAGCGTGGAGTACCTGCTGTCGCGCGGCGCCAACCCCTGGCAGGGCCTGCCGCACGATCCATCGCGCTCGGTGGTGACGCTGGCCAGGCAGCTCAAGAGCCCGCTGCTCGAGACGCTCGAAGCGCCGCGGCCGGCGGTGCCTACCGCCACGGCCGCCGCTGCTGCGGCCGCACCAGCGCCCAAGGCGCGCTGAAGGCTCAGGCGCGCTTGAGATCGCGGAACGCGGCGAACAGCCAGGAGCGCATGCCCACCACCAGGGTGTAGGGCCGCTTGTGGTCCGGCGGCAGCTTGTGGTCGGCCAGATGCTGCTGCGCGAAGTCCTGGCCCACGCGCTGCAATCGCTCGACGAAGGTGGATGCGAGGCTCTTGCCGATCTGCCCGTGCACCAGCATCAGCATCTCGCCTTCGCCGTCGAAGCCGCCGCTGAAGTAGTCGTCGGCCACGTGCTCGCGGAAGTACTTCATCACCGGCCCGTTGGGTCGCCAGCGAAAGCCCTTGGCCACCTTGAGCCGGTAGCGGTTGAGCGGCCGCAGCTCGATGATGCCGAGCTTGTCGAGCTGCACCAGGTAACGCACGCAGTCGGCGTCGGTGAAGGTGTAGGTGGCGGTGATCTGCTCGAAGGTCCATTGGCTCAGGCAGCAGATGGCCATCAGCAGCAGCTTGCCGGTCGGCAATGACCGCGGCCTCCTGATCGGCGTGAGTTCGCGGCGCAGCGGTTGCGCGTCGGCCACCTTGCGGGCGAGTTCGGCGAAGTCCATCTTCAGCACGCGCAGCACCTCGTCGATGCGCGACAGCGGCATGTCGCCTTTCGCGAAGATGCGCTTGATGCTGGACTCGGCCATGCCGAGCTGGCGCGCGAGTTCGGCGTAGGTCAGGCCGGCGGCCTTGAGTTCGGCCTTCAGGGCGGTGACGAGGTCGTAGCGTGGTGCTCATGCGAACGTTCTCCAGGAAAGTACCGCAATGAGATACCCAGCCACCCTGGTCGCGCAACCCTCCAAGGAGGGTGCGATACCGAAGGATTCCCGCACTCGGCTTCGTTCATGATCGCGGGGCCACAACGGCACGCACCGAAGCGACGACCTCTGGAGACGGCTTGAGCCCCACCACCGACACCCACCCCAACCAGTTCGCCCTGCTGGGCCAGCGCCGCTTCGCGCCGTTCTTCTGGGCGCAGTTCCTCGGCGCGGGCAACGACAACCTCTTCAAGTTCGCGTTCACCGTGATGGTGACCTTCGGCGCCGGCCAGGCCACCGGGCTGGCGCCGGCGCTGGTGGTGCAGCTGATCGCGGCGCTGTTCATCCTGCCCTTCCTGCTGTTCTCGGCCACCAGCGGGCAGCTGGCCGACAAGTTCGACAAGGCGGTGCTGATCCGCTTCGTCAAGAGCGCTGGAGATCGCGATCATGGCGCTTGCGCTGTACGGCTTCACGACGCGCAACGTGGCGGTGCTGCTGGGCTGCACTTTCCTGCTTGGGTGTCCACTCCACGCTGTTCGGCCCGGTCAAGTACGCCTACCTGCCCCAGCACCTGAACGAACGCGAGCTCACCGGCGGCAACGGCATGGTGGAGATGGGCACCTTCGTGGCCATCCTGCTGGGCAACGTGGTGGGCGGCCTGCTGATCGCGGTGCCCGCAGGTCGGGGCCGCAGCTACGTGGCCTGGGCCTGCCTGGCGCTCGCCGTGCTCGGCCGGGCGTGCGCGCAGTTCGTGCCGAACGCGCCGGCCACCGACGCCGCGCTTGAAGATCAACTGGAACCCCTTCACCGAGACCGTGCGCAACCTGCAGCTGGCCGGCGAGAGCCTGGTGGTGTTCCGCTCGCTGCTGGGCATCTCGTGGATGTGGTTCTTCGGCGCGGTGTTCCTCACGCAGTTTCCGGCCTTCGCGAAGGACGTGCTGGGCGGCAACGAGCAGGTGGCCTCGCTGCTGCTGGTGGTGTTCTCGATCGGCATCGCCATCGGCTCGCTGCTGTGCGAGAACCTGTCGCGTCGCCATGTGGAGATCGGCCTCGTGCCCTTCGGCGCGATCGGCATGAGCGTGTTCGCGATCGACCTGTACTTCGCCTCGCGTCGGCCTGGCCCCACCCGACGGCCGCGCAATCGCTCATGGCCTTCGTCTCGCAGCCGGCGCACTGGCGCGTGATGGCCGACCTGGCGCTGCTGGCGCTGTTCGCCGGCCTGTACAGCGTGCCGATGTACGCGCTGATCCAGATGCGCTCGCCGCCCAGCCACCGCTCGCGCATCATCGCGGCCAACAACATCCTCAACGCGCTGTTCATGATCGTCAGCGCCGGCATGGCGGCGCTGCTGCTGAAGGCCGGTGTGACGGTGCCGCAGCTGTTCCTCGTCACCGGGCTGCTCAACCTGCTGGTGGCCGGCTACATCTTCCTGCTGGTGCCCGAGTACCTGCTGCGCTTCATCGCCTGGATCGCCACGCGCTTCGATCTACCGCTTCAAGGTGCGCGGCGACGAGCACATTCCGACGCAGGGCGCGGCGATCCTGGTGTGCAACCACGTCAGCTTCGTCGACGCGGTGCTGCTGATGGCGGCCAGCCCGCGGCCGATCGTCTTCATCATGGACCACCGCATCTTCAAGCTGCCGGTGCTGGGCGCGATGTTCCGCCTGGCCAAGGCGATCCCGATCGCCCCGCAGCGCGAAGACCCGCAGACCTACGAGCGCGCCTTCGCCCGCGCGCGCGAGGTGCTCGACGACGGCGAGCTGCTGTGCATCTTCCCCGAAGGCGCGATCACCCGCGACGGCCAGCTCGGCGAGTTCAAGGGCGGCGTGATGAAGCTGCTCGAAGCCAACCCGGTGCCGGTGGTGCCGATGGCGCTGCAGAACCTGTGGGGCTCGTTCTTCTCGCGCGTCGACGGCGCGGCGATGACGCGGCCGTTCCGCCGCGGCTTCTTCAGCCCGCGTCGGCCTGGTGGCGGGCGAGGCCGTGGCTGCCCGCAGGACGTGACCCCGGCGGCCTGCGCGAGCGGGTCGGCGCGCTGCTGGCGTCGTGAGGTGCTGGCGATGAGATGGCTCTCGCACGCCATGGGCCACCGGTCGTGAGCACTCGAACGTGAGCGCGCCCGGCTGGTTCGACCGTGCGGTGCGCGTGCGCCTGGTGCCGTTCGCGCTGCTGCTGGCGTTGGGCCTCGCGCGCCGCCATGCTCCCTGGCGGCATGGTCATGGGCGTGGACGCCCGGTGGCTGGAGCCGCTGTCGGTGGGGCTTGTGGGTGCGCTTCTGTGGCACTGGCGGCGCGAGTACCCCGAGCTGGCCGCTGCCGCCCGGCCCAGCCAGCGCGAACTCGCGCTGGCGGGGCTGACCGGGCTGGCGATCTCCCTGGTCTGGTACCTGCTCGACGAGCCCTGGATGCGCCTGGGCAACGCCACCGACGGCTTCCGCCCGGTCGATGCCCAGGGCGACGTCGTCATGCCCTGGCTGCTGGCGCGGCTGTTCGGTGGTTTGCTCGTGGTGCCGCTGGCCACCGAGCTCTGCTGGCGCTCGTTCGTGATGCGTCGCCTGGCGGGTTCGCGCTTCCTGTCTGTCGAGCCACGTGGCGTTCGCATCGGGGCGATCGGGGTGTCGTCGCTGCTGTGCGCGCCCCTGGCGATGCCGTGGCTGGCGGCCCTGCTGGCCGGCCTGGCCTGTGCAGGGCTCTACCGCTCCAGCGGCAAACTTGGCTGCCGGTGGTCGCGCATGCGGTGGGCTTCGCCGGCGTGTCGGCCTGGGTGGTCGCGCTCGGGGCCTGGGGCTTCTGGTGACGAGCGTGGTGTGCCGCGCACTCACACGCCGCGTGCACGATCCACGTGAAAGCGTTGGGCGAAGGCGGTGAAGGTGCCTGAATCCAGCGCCTCGCGCACCTCGCGCATCAGGTTCACGTAGTAGTGCAGGTTGTGGATGCTGGCGAGCATCGGGCCCAGCATCTCGTTGCAGCGGTCGAGGTGGTGCAGGTAGGCCCGGCTGAAACCGCCGCCCGCGGCCGTGCCGCTGGAGCAGGTGTGGCAGGTGCAGCTCATGTCGATCGGCTGCTCGTCGGTCTTGAAGCGCGCGTTGCGGATCTTCAGGTCGCCGAAGCGCGTGAACAGGTGGCCATTGCGGGCATTGCGTGTCGGCATCACGCAGTCAAACATGTCCACGCCCTGGGCAACGCCTTCGACCAGGTCTTCCGGCGTGCCCACGCCCATGAGGTAGCGCGGCTTGTGCGGCCGGCAGCCGGTGCGGCGTGTGCGCCATGATGCGCACGCATGTCTTCCTTGGGTTCGCCCACGCTGACGCCGCCGATGGCGTAGCCCGGCAGGTCGAGTTCGACCAGCGCATTCAGCGACTCCTCGCGCAGCCCCTCGAACATGCCGCCCTGCACGATGCCGAACAGCGCATTGGGGTTCTCCAGCCGCTGCGAACTCCGCGAGGCAACGATGCGCCCAGCGCACGGCTGAGCTCCATGGAGCTGCGCGCCTCTTTCTCGGTGGTGATGCGGCCCGCGGTGTCGTAGGGCGTGCACTCGTCGAACTGCATCACGATGTCGCTGTTGAGCACGCGCTGGATCTGCATGCTCACCTCGGGCGTGAGGAACAGCTTGTCGCCGTTCACTGGCGACGCAAAGCGCACGCCCTCCTCGCTGATCTTGCGCATGGCGCCGAGCGACCACACCTGGAAGCCGCCGCTGTCGGTGAGGATGGGCCGCTGCCAGCCTTCGAAGCGGTGCAGCCCGCCGAACTGCGACAGGATGTCCAGCCCCGGGCGCAGCCAGAGGTGGAAGGTGTTGCCCAGGATGATCTGCGCGCCCATGGCCTCGAGCGACGACGGCATCACGCCCTTGACGGTGCCGTAGGTGCCGACCGGCATGAACACCGGCGTCTCGACGACGCCATGGTTGAGCGTGAGGCGGCCGCGCCGGGCCAGGCCTTCGGTGCGCAGGAGTTCGAATTGGAGCATCGCGTGGGTCCTGTCAGGGCGAGTGGTGCGGCCCGCTCGCGGTTTCGCGCGCCAGCAGCATGGCGTCGCCGTAGCTGAAGAAGCGGTAGCGCTGTGCGATGGCGTGGGCGTAGAGCGCACGGATGCGTTCGTAACCCGCGAAAGCGCTCACCAGCATCATCAGCGTGCTGCGGGGCAGGTGGAAGTTGGTGATGAGCACATCGACCACGCGGAAACGGAAGCCTGGCGTGATGAAGATGTCGGTGTCGCGGCTGCCGGGCTGAAGTGAACCGCTGAGCGCCGCGGACTCCAGCGCGCGCAAGGTGGTGGTGCCCACTGCCACGATACGCCCGCCGCGCTCGCGGGTGCGCTCGATGGCAGCCACGGTGCCGGCGCCGACCTCGAACCACTCGCTGTGCATGCGGTGCGCCTCGATCTGCTCGGTGCGCACCGGCTGGAAGGTGCCGGCCCCCACGTGCAGCGTCACCTGGGCCGTGCCGACACCGCGCTCGGCCAGTGCCTGCAGCACCGCCGTGTCGAAGTGCAGGGCGGCCGTCGGCGCCGCCACCGCGCCGGGGCGTGCCGCGAACACCGTCTGGTAGCGACGCTCGTCGTCCTCGGAATCGGCGTGCGTGATGTAGGGCGGCAGGGGCACGTGCCCATGGCGTGCCAGCAGCTCGAAGGGATCGGCGGGAAAACGCAGCTGAAACAGCGAGCCGTCGGCGCCGCCCCGCCCGAGCACCTCGGCGTCGAAGCCGGCATCGCCGACTTGCTGCGCAAAGTGCACCCGCGAGCCCGGCCGGGGCGACTTGCTGGCGCGCAGGTGGGCCAGCACCTCGCGGTCCGGCAGCACGCGCTCGACCAGCGCCTCGACCGCTCCGCCACTGTCCTTGTGGCCGAGCAGGCGCGCCTTGATGACGCGCGTGTCGTTGAAGATCAGCAGGTCGCCGGGCAAGAGCCGCGCCGGCAGGTCACGGAACACCCGGTCGACGGGCGGCTCGGTGGTGCCATCGAGCAAGCGAGAGGCGCTGCGCTCGGGCAGGGGATGCTGGGCAACGAGTTCGGGCGGCAGCGCGAAATCGAAATCGCTCAGCGTGAAGGATCGGGGCATGGAAGGCTGTACCGGCCTGCAAGGGAAGGCGGCATTGTTCCATGCGCTGCGGCGGGGGTCCGCCGTTTGCCGAGATCAGTGCGGTCCGAGCCGGGCCGCCGCAGGCGCAGCTGCCTGTTCGGAGTGATCCCAGGCAAAGGCGGCCAGCACGCTGACGGCAGCGATGGTGATCACGCACAGGGCAACCCGCAAGGCAAAACGCATGGACAGGGAGGCAGGAGTCGATGGGGCAGGGCGCGATTGTGCGAGCGCCACCCAAGGCATCAATCCCCAACACCGCAGCGGATGCGAAGCGGCACGCAGCATGGTGCGCCGCACCACAGCGCGCCGACGAAAGTCACACTCGGTCAACGACGAGAAGGCCACGGGTGAGAATCCGCTCATGCCCACGCCCGCAGCGCGTCCCCCTTCAGCCGAGGTCCTGCCCGACGCCGCCCCACGGGCCCCGGCCACCAAGGCCTCGGCACCTGCGCGCGCGATGGAGAAGCTGGGCCTGCTGCGGCCCATCGACCTGGCCCTGCATCTGCCGCTGCGCTATGAAGACGAGACCCGGCTCACCCCAGTGGCCGACACTGCGCGACGGCATGAGCGCGCAGGTCGAAGGCGTGGTGCGCGAGAGCCAGGTGCAGTTCCGTCCGCGCCGGCAGCTGGTGGTGCGCCTGTACGACGGCACCGACGACCTGGTGCTGCGCTTTCTGCACTTCTATCCCTCTCACCAGAAGACCCTGTCCGAGGGCGCACGCGTGCGCGTGCGCGGTGAAGCGCGAGGCGGCTTCTTCGGTCTGGAGATGGTGCACCCGAGCTTCAAGGCGGTGGACGGATCCACGCCACTGGCCGCGGCGCTGACGCCGGTCTACCCCACCAGCGCGCAGCTGCCACAGGCCTATCTGCGCAAGGCGGTCGCCGCCGGGCTGGCGCGCGCCGACCTCGCAGACGTGCTGCCGCCCGGCACCGCGCCCGCGGGCCTGCCCAGCCTGCGCGAGGCCCTGACCTTTCTGCACCACCCGGCCCCCGACGTCAGCCTGGCCACGCTCGAAGACCGCAGCCACCCCGCCTGGCAGCGGCTGAAGTTCGAGGAGTTGCTGGCCCAGCAGTTGTCGCAATTGCAGGCACGGCTCGAGCGTGAGCAGCAGCGCGCACCGCGCTTCGCGGTGCAGCCGGGCGGGCTGCAGGAGCGGCTGCTCGCCGCGCTGCCATTCGGCCTGACCGCAGCGCAGCGGCGCGTGGTGGAGGAGATCGCGCACGACCTGCAGCGCGAAGCCACCGACTCCGCCACCGGTGAGGCGCTGACCGTGCCGATGCACCGCTTGCTGCAAGGCGACGTCGGCTCGGGAAAGACGGTGGTGGCCGCGCTGGCGGCGGCCATCGCCATCCAGGCCGGTTGGCAATGTGCCCTGATGGCGCCCACCGAGATACTGGCCGAGCAGCACCTGCGCAAGCTGGTCGGATGGCTCGCGCCGCTGCGGCATCACGGTGGCCTGGCTCACCGGCAGCCGCAAGGGCAAGGCTCGCAGCGAGATGCTCGAACAGGTGGCTTCGGGTGAGGCCGCGCTGGTGGTCGGCACCCACGCCGTCATCCAGGACCAGGTTCGCTTCGCCCGCCTCGGGCTGGCCATCGTCGACGAGCAACATCGCTTCGGCGTGCAGCAACGCCTCGCCTTGCGGGCCAAGCTGGCGGCGCAGCCTGAAGACAACGGCCCCGGCACCGGGCCTGTAGAGGGCGCAGAGGGCGTCGATCGCCAGACTCGGCTCGAGCCGCACACACTGATGATGAGTGCCACGCCCATCCCGCGAACGCTGGCGATGACGCTGTTTGCCGACCTGGACATCAGCACCATCGACGAGCTGCCGCCCGGCCGCACGCCGGTGGTGACCAAGCTTTTCGCCGACGAGCAAGCGCGACGCCGTGGTCGAACGCATCCGCGACGAGGTGGCCCAGGGTCGGCAGGTCTACTGGGTCTGTCCGTTGATCGAGGAGAGCGAATCGCTCGACCTCCAGAACGCCACCGCCACACACGAGCAGTTGGGCGCGGCCTTGCCCGACGCGATGGTGGGCCTGCTGCACGGGCGCATGCCGGCCGCGGAGAAGGCCGCGGTGATGTCGCTGTTCACCGGCGGGCAGATGGGCGTGCTGGTGTCCACGACGGTGATCGAGGTCGGCGTGGACGTGCCCAACGCCTCGCTGATGGTGATCGAGCATGCCGAACGCTTCGGCCTGAGCCAGCTGCACCAGCTGCGCGGGCGGGTGGGCCGCGGGGCTGTGGCCAGCGTGTGCGTGCTGCTCTACAGCACACCGCTGTCCGACACCGGCAAGGCGCGCCTCAAGGCGATGATGGAGACCACCGACGGCTTCGAGATCGCACGACGTGACCTGGAGATCCGCGGCCCGGGCGAGTTCCTCGGCGCGCGACAGTCGGGCGCTCCGCTGCTGCGCTTCGCCGATCTCACCGAAGACGAGCCGCTGGTGCGACGCGCTCGCGCCGCCGCGGAGCAGCTGCTGGCGAAGCACCCGCAAGCGGCGCAACGCCACGTGGCACGCTGGCTCGGCACGCGCTCCGATTACCTCAAGGCATAGGAGCCCACGCCCGACGGCGCGCGCTACGATGCGCTACACCGACGCGCAACCTCCGGAGGGAACCCATGAACCTGGTCCAACGCGTGCAGGACATCCTGCTCAAGCCCAAGGAGACGTGGCCGACGATCGAGGCGGAGAACGCCACACCCAGCTCGATCTACAGCGAGTACCTGATCTTCCTGGCGGCGATTCCGGCGCTGGCCGGATTCGTCGGCCTGTCGCTGATCGGCGTGGGCGGCATGGGCTTCGGCTTTCGCATTCCGATCCTCACCGGTCTGGTCCACATGGTGGTGAGCTTCGTGCTCGCGCTGGTGATGGTGTACGTGCTGTCGCTGATCGTCGATGCGCTCGCGCCGACGTTCGGTGGCACCAAGAACCCGATCAATGCCCTGAAGGTGGTCGCCTACGGCAGCACCGCCGGCTTCGTGGGCGGCGTGTTCAACCTGCTGCCGATGCTGTCCATCCTCGGGCTGCTGGCGGCGCTCTACTCCATCTACCTCATCTACACCGGCCTGCCGGTGCTCATGAAATGCCCGCCGGAGAAGGCGGTGGCCTACACCGCGGTGGTGATCGTGTGCAGCATCGTCGCGATGGTGCTGCTGTCCGTGCTCACCGCCATGATGCTGCCCGGGCGCGGAATGATGATGGGCGGCGACCTTCCCGGCGGTGGCGGTGAGGTGTCGATCAAGACCCCAGGTGGCGAGATCAAGATCGACGGCAACAAGATGGAAGAGATGGCGCGCAAGATGGAGGAGGCCGGCAAGCGCATGGAGCAGGCCCAGAAGTCTGGCGACAGCGCCGCTGCAGGCAAGGCCATGGGTGACATCCTCGGCGCCGTGACCGGCAGCAGCGGCACGCCCATCCCGGCGCCCGAGCTCAAGGCCTTGCTGCCGGAGGCCGTCGGCGATCTCAAGCGCGAATCGTTCGAGGCCCAGAGCGGTCAGGCCATGGGCGTGGGCGGCTCGTCGGCCAAGGCCCGCTACGCGGCTGGCGGTCAGAGTGTGCAGCTGTCCATCACCGACCTGGGCGGAATGGCCGGTCTGGCCGCGATGGCGGGCTGGGCCAACATGACGGTCGACCGAGAAACCGACACCGAGATCGAGAAGGTCTACAAGCAGGGCAACCGCACGATCCGCGAGGAGTTCCGCAAGGACGGCAGCCGCGGCGAGGTCACCGTCATCCTCGGCAACGGCGTGCTGGTGGAGGTGGAAGGCAAGGGCCTGCCCCCCGCGACCCTCAAGAAGATCGCCGAGGGCGTGGACCTCGCCAAGCTCGAAGGCATGAAGCGCGCCGAGAAGTGACTCGCCGAGAAGCGAGGCCCCGACGGGCGGGGCGTCCCGGCCGGGTGGGTGCTCCGCGCTAGAAGTGCATCTGGTAGCGCGCACCATCCGAGAAGAGGCACGCACCCGTGCCCATGGACGGACCGGTGACCAGGTACTCGCACTGCACGTTCACGCCACGCGTGCCGTAGGCGTTGGCAATGCCGCGGCGGCCGCTGAACTGGCGCGGGCTCGCGCCCAGCACCTCAGTGTGCACGCGCCCGAAGGCCGCATAGCCGCTGTCGACGCGGGTCGCCTCGCCCTGCAGCACATCGCCCAGGTAGCCGAGCGTGAAGCTGCCGCGGCCGGTGTGCTGGTCGACCACGGTGGCGGTGAGCTGCCCGCCCTGGTTGGCCTGGGCGTTGAGCGGGTACAGACGCGCCGTGAGCACGCTCGCGGGCGGCGGGCCGGAGGGCGCCGGAGGTGTGACCACGGTGACGGAGCCGCTGCCACCGGCATCGCGTGTCGCCACCGGGTAGGCCTGCCCGGTGCGCGGATCGATCGGCACCACGTAGCAGGCGCTGAGGCTGGCGCCGACCACTGCGCATCGCCATCGCCGAGAGAAGACGTCGTGAAACGGTGCGCTGACGCCCTGAACCCATACAGACCTTTCGATGCACGGCACATGCCGCACCGCTAGGCTGCGGCCGCCGCCGCGGTGGCGCAAGCGCGCAGCGGGCCGGTATCGGGCCGCGATGCCGAGGGGCGCACTGGCACAGGCCGCGTCGCTGCGCTACGCTTGACGCTCCACCGAGCCGCCGACATGACCCTCACCGAACTGCGCTACATCGTTGCCGTCGCCCGCGAAAAGCACTTCGGCCGCGCCGCCGAAGCCTGCTTCGTCTCGCAGCCCACGCTGAGCGTGGCGATCAAGAAGCTCGAGGAAGAGCTGGACGTGAAGATCTTCGAGCGCGGCGCCAACGAGGTGAGCGTCACGCCGCTGGGTGACGAGATCGTGCGCCAGGCGCAGTCGGTGATCGAGCAGGCTGCGGCCATCAAGGACATCGCCAAGCGCGGCAAGGACCCGATCTCCGGCCCGCTGCGCCTGGGCATCATCTACACCATCGGCCCCTACCTGCTGCCCGATCTGGTCAAGCAGGCGATCGAGCGCGTGCCGCAGATGCCGCTGATCCTGCAGGAGAACTTCACCGTCAAGCTGCTGGAGATGCTGCGCACCGGCGAGCTCGATGCCGCGATCATGGCCGAGCCGTTTCCCGACACCGGGCTTGCGATCGCGCCGCTGTACGACGAGCCGTTCATGGCGGCGGTGCCGAGCGCGCACCCACTGGCCAAACGCAAGAGCCTGACCGCCGAGGAGCTGAAGCAGGAGACCATGCTGCTGCTGGGCACGGGACACTGCTTTCGCGACCATGTGCTCGAGGTCTGCCCGGAGTACGCACGCTTCTCGAGCAACGCCGAAGGCATCCGCAAGAGCTTCGAGGGGTCGTCGCTGGAGACCATCAAGTACATGGTGGCCTCGGGCATGGGCGTCACCGTGGTGCCGCAGCTCAGCGTGCCGGCCGAGCCGCAGGCCCACATCAAGTACATCAAGTTCAATGCGCCGGTACCCACGCGGCGCGTGGTGCTGGCCTGGCGCCGCACCTTCACCCGCTACGAGGCGATCGCGGCGCTGCGCAACTGCATCTATGCGTGTGCCTTGCCCGGGGTGAAGCGGCTCACCGACTGAGGCTTCTCATTCTCTGGACACGGCCGGGTGCGCGCTTGGTGCCGCCCTGGCCCGCGAGGCGATCAATGTCCCGGCCTGAGGGGCTATGGCAGCCATAGCCCATGAAGCTATCGCAAGCTTCAAGGCAATTGCTTTGACGGATGAGGGTCCGGTTTCTAGAGTCGGGCACCGTATTCCCAGACCAGGAGACCCTCATGTCGAAGCCCGCTTCCTCCCCCGCCGCCACCTGCCCGTTCGCGCACGGCGCACCAAGCAACGCCCGCGCCGGCGGCCGCACCAACCGCGACTGGTGGCCCGAGCAGCTCAACCTGTCGATCCTGCACCAGCGCTCCGCGAAGTCCAACCCGATGGGCGCGGACTTCGACTACGCCCGCGAGTTCAAGAGCCTCGACCTCGACGCCGTCGTCAAGGACCTGCACGCGCTGATGACCGATTCGCAGGACTGGTGGCCGGCCGACTGGGGTCACTACGGCGGGCTGTTCATCCGCATGGCCTGGCACAGCGCCGGCACCTACCGCATCGCCGACGGCCGCGGCGGCGCCGGCACCGGCAGCCAGCGCTTTGCGCCGCTCAACAGCTGGCCCGACAACGGCAACCTCGACAAGGCGCGCCGGCTGCTGTGGCCGATCAAGCAGAAGTACGGCCGCAAGCTCTCGTGGGCCGACCTGATGGTTCTGGCCGGCAACGTCGCGCTCGAGTCGATGGGCTTCAAGACCTTCGGCTTCGCCGGCGGCCGCGCCGACATCTGGGAGCCCGAAGAGGACATCAACTGGGGCACCGAGATGAAGTGGCTGGCCTCCAGCGAGGAGCCCCACAGCCGCTATTCGGGCGAGCGCGAGCTCGCCAACCCGCTGGCCGCGGTGCAGATGGGCCTGATCTACGTGAACCCCGAAGGCCCGGACGGCCACCCCGATCCGGTGGCCTCGGGCCGCGACGTGCGCGAGACCTTCGCGCGCATGGCGATGAACGACGAAGAAACCGTGGCGCTGGTGGCGGGTGGCCACACCTTCGGCAAGGCCCACGGCGCGGGCGATCCCAAGCTCGTCGGCCCCGAGCCCGAAGGCGCGGCCGTCGAAGCGCAGGGCCTGGGCTGGAAGAACGCCTTCGGCACCGGCAAGGGGGCACACACCACCACCAGCGGCATCGAAGGCGCCTGGAAGCCCAACCCGACGACGCTGGGACAACGGCTACTTCGACATGCTGTTCGGCTACGAATGGGAGCTGACCAAGAGCCCGGCCGGCGCCCACCAGTGGACACCGAAGAACTGCAAGCCGGAGCACCTGATTCCCGACGCGCACGATCCGTCCAAGAAGTCCCCGCCGATGATGACCACGGCCGACCTGTCGCTGCGCTTCGACCCGGCCTACGAGAAGATCTCGCGCCGCTTCCATCAGAACCCGCAGGCGTTCGCCGACGCCTTCGCGCGCGCCTGGTTCAAGCTGACGCACCGCGACATGGGCCCGCGCGCCCGCTACCTTGGCAAGCTGGTGCCGAAGGAAGTGCTGATCTGGCAGGACCCGGTGCCTGCGGTCGACCACCCGCTGGTCGACGCCGCGGACATCGCCGCGCTCAAGGAGAAGGTGCTCGCCTCGGGCCTGTCGATCGCCCAACTGGTGCGCACGGCGTGGGCCTCGGCCTCCACCTTCCGCGGCAGCGACAAGCGCGGCGGCGCCAACGGTGCGCGCATCCGCCTCGCGCCGCAGAAGGACTGGGCCGCCAACGATCCGGCCGAACTGGCGAAGGTGCTGGCCACGCTGGAGACGATCCAGAAGGCGTTCAACGCCGCGGCTGCGGGCGGCAAGAAGATCTCGCTGGCCGACCTGATCGTGCTGGCCGGCGGCGCCGCCGTCGAAGCCGCGGCGAAGAAGGCCGGCCAGGCGGTGAACGTGCCCTTCACGCCGGGGCGCACCGATGCATCGCAGGACCAGACGGACGTCGAATCCTTCGCGGTGCTCGAGCCGCGCGCCGACGGCTTTCGCAACCACATGCGCGCGGGGCTGGAAAGCCTGGCGGCCGAGCTGCTGGTGGACAAGGCGCAATTGCTCACGCTGACCGCACCCGAGATGACGGTGCTGGTGGGCGGCCTGCGCGTGCTCGGGGCCAACGCGGGTGGGGCGAAGCACGGGGTGTTCACCACCCGGCCCGGGGTGCTGAGCAACGACTTCTTCGTGCACCTGCTGGACATGGACACGCAGTGGCAGCAGTCCGCAACCCCCGGCGTGCTCGAAGGTCGTGATCGCCAGACGGGCGCAGCTCAAGTGGACCGGCACCGTGGTCGACCTGGTGTTCGGCTCGAACTCGCAGTTGCGCGCACTGGCGGAGGTGTACGCGGGCAGCGACGCACAGGCGGTGTTCGTGCGCGACTTCGTCGCGGCCTGGACCAAGGTGATGAACCTGGACCGTTACGACCTCGGTTGACCGACCCGCCCCCGGCACTTCGCTACAGTGTCGGGGTCGTTGTCACTGCACTGGAGCCTCCATGGCCAAGAAATCGAAGAGCAGCCCCGCGAGCAGCGGTCCCGCCATCAACATCGGCATCAGCGAGAAGGACCGCGGCGCGATCGCCGGCGGCCTGAGCCGGCTGCTGGCCGACACCTACACGCTGTACCTCACGACCCACAACTTCCACTGGAACGTGACCGGGCCGATGTTCAACACGCTGCACACCATGTTCATGACGCAGTACACCGAGCTGTGGACCGCGGTGGACCCGATCGCCGAGCGCATCCGTTCGCTGGGCTATCCGGCTCCGGGCTCCTACGCGCAGTACGGCGCGCTGGCGTCGATCAAGGACGCGCCGTCCACGCCGCCCAAGGCGATGGCGATGGTGAAGATCCTGGTCGAGGGCCACGAGGCCGTCGCCCGCACCGCGCGCAGCATCTTTCCGCTGGCCGATACCGCGGGCGACGAGCCCACCGCCGACCTGCTGACCCAGCGCCTGACCGTGCACGAGCAGACCGCCTGGATGCTGCGGTCCCTGCTGGAGGAATGAGCACCGACGTGCGGCAGGGCGAGGGGCAGACATGAAGATCGCGATCCTCACCTTCGACGGCTTCAACGAGCTCGATTCGTTCATCGCGCTGGGCATGCTGAACCGCCTGGGCAATCTCGGATGGAAGGCGGAGCTCGCCAGCCCCAGCACGCACATCACCTCGATGAACGGTGTCACGGTGCAGGCCCAGCGCCCGCTGGAGTTCGCCAACGAGGCCGACGCCGTGGTCTTCGGCAGCGGCATCTACACCCGCGCCATCGCCGACGGCACCGGGCAGGGTGGCGCGTTGCTGGACCGGCTGCGGCTCGATCCGGTGCGCCAGCTGATTGCAGGGCAGTGCTCGGGCACGCTGCTGATGGCGCGCCTGGGTCTGCTGGCCGACATGCCGGCCTGCACCGACAGCACCACCAAGCCCTGGGTGGTGGAAGCGGGCGTGCGCGTGATCGATGCGCCCTTCCACGCCCGAGGCCCGATCGCCACGGCCGGCGGTTGCCTGGCCTCGCAGTACCTGGCCGCCTGGTTGATGCTGCAGCGCGCCGGGCTCGAGGCCACGACGCACGCCCTCACCTACGTGGCACCGGTGGGGGAGAAGGCCGCCTACGTCGAGCGTCTGCTGGCGGTCGTGCGGCCCTTTGCGCCAGACGCCGCGGCGTGAGGGTGCCCCGCCTGAGCGCCGCCGCAGCGCTTGGCGCCTGACCGCGTCCTGGACGTGCGCCGCCATGCCCTGGCCGCCTTGCGCGGCGTGGCCACTGCGGCAGTGCTGCTGAGTGCACTGCCGGTCCTGCTGATGAGCCTGGCCCACCTGCCGGTGTGGCCGGCGTGGTGGTGGCTGGAACTCCTGCACTACCTGCCGTTTCCGGTGTTCCTGGGGCCCGCGCTGATCGCGCTGGGCGCGTCGCTGCTTGCTCGGCCGCTGGGCGCGCGGGCTGGCCCTGCTGTCGGTGCTGCTGGTGCTGACCGTCGTCATGGGCCTGGCACTCGGCCGGGCCGATACAGGTTCGGGGCACCTGCGGGTGATGACCTACAACGCCAAGGCCTACCTCGCCGAAGAGCGGCCCGGCGGCTTCGAGCGCCTGGTGGCCGAAGTCCAGCGGCACGACCCCGACCTGCTGGTGATGCAGGACGCCGGGGAGCTGACCGAGCAGCGCGACAAGGCCCCGGCGTCGGTGGCACCGCTGTTCGATCGGCGCTCGGTCTACACCGTGGGTCAGTACATCATCCTCAGCCGCCATCCGCTGCGCGACTGCCACACGCAGGACATCACCCACGGCGTGCACGACCAGCAGCTGGCACGTTGCACGCTCACGGCCCATGGCATCGACATCGACGTGGTCACCACCCACCTGCTGTCGCCCCGCGAGGGCCTGAATGCGACGCGTCGCGAGCGCCTGCAGGGCCTGGACGAGTGGCGACAGAACTTCGTCGACCGCTTCGGGCAGGCGCAGAAGCTGGCAGGCCACATCGCGCCGCGCACGCGGCCGATGATCCTGGCGGGTGACCTGAACGCCCCCGAGGCCGCGGCCGTGATGCGCACCCTGCTGCGCACCGGGCTGCGTGACGCTTTCTCTTCGGCGGGCACGGGCTACGGCTACACGCACGGGCATTCGCTGCGTCTGCGCTTTTCGTTCCTGCGCATCGACCACGTGCTGGTCAGCCCGGAGATCGGCGTGGCCGACAGCTTTGCCGGCGGGGCACACGCCTCGGAGCATCGCCCAGTGATCGCCGATCTGCTGCTGCGCCGGGAGTCGCACTGAGGCCACCGATAGTCGGCGCGTGGCCACCACCACGAGCTGTGCGATCACCATCATGGCCGCTGCCATCAATCGATCCGTGCTCGATGGTCGTCCGTCCCCCGGTCATCACGGCCGCCCTGTTTGAGCGGACAGTTGTCCGGTCAACGCTATGGGGACTCGGTCGCGGGCCCGAGACCGCGGTTCTTGGAGCTCCTGGGTTTTCCGGATTCTTGGGGGTCAGAGGCCGGTGAAGTCTAACTTTCGCGTATTTGAAATCCGGAAAAGTTTGAATTCTGTTGCGAATCGGGTCTGGGCGTGCTAACTTTCTCGTATCTGAAACACGGGAAAGTTAGAACAGTGCCCCTCCACCTCGTTGGCCAGACGATCGACAAGACCCGCAGCCACTACCTGGCTGAGACGGGAAAGCTCGTCCAGCTCATGCGGGGCATCTACGTCGATGCGCAGGACGACATCGACCAGACCGTGCTCTCCCACGCGGTGCGCATCGGGCAGTACCTGTACCCGAAGGCCTACCTCTCCGCCGCCAGCGCGGTCCTCTTAGGCCCCACCGCCGACGGTCGGCTGTACCTGACCGGCCAGCGCGTCCAGCGCACGCGCATCCGTGCCCTCGAAATCATCCAGAACAAGGCACCAACCCGGCCTTCGGTGGCGAGTGCCATCGTCGCAGACACCCTCGGCGAGTTCGGTGTCTCCGTCTCCGCCTTGCGTCAGCGCTTCCTGGAAGCCTTCCGCATGCGCAGCGAGCACGCGGCCTCCCTCGACCCTGGCATGCGCGAAGCGATCGCGGCACGCCTAATCGAGGAGTACGGCGATCCCAAGGCCGCGAGCGATGCCGTATGGGCGCTCGCACGCGAGAACGAGTGGTATCGCGAAGGCGAGGGTGCTGAGAAGTTCCTGCTGCATCGCTCCGGTGCCGTCGCTGCGAAGAATGAAGCGGCCTTCGATCTTCTGGTCGCGTGGCACGGACTCCCCGTAGGCACGCTCTCCCATGATGGATTCGAGTGGCGCTGGACGGCGACGAAGGACGGCCCAACGCTGCCGCCTGTGATACGTCAGACCATACCCGGCAAGCTTCCGCCCTTCATCGTCTCGCTGCTACCCGAAGGATGGCTCGAATCGGTCTTGAAAGACCACCGTGACGAGCGCGCTCTGCTGCGCTCTGGCAAGCGCTACATGTCCAACATCACCATCGCCAAGACGGTTGATGAGCTGGCAGCACTTCCCGCAGACCTTCTGGCGAACAGGCTCGCGGCTTTCACGAGGGACGGTCTCTTCGCGGGCCGCTACGAAGGCCCCGGCCGAAGCACGATCGAACGTGACTTCGAGCATCGCCTCGCAGCCCTCTACACAAATGCCGATACGCCTCGCCTGTCCGGCGTGCAGATCAAGGCTCCGATGAGCCTGGAGGCAGACGGCAGGCTCTCGCCAAGCGTGGGTGCCTCTTTCACGCACATTCTGAAGCCCGCAGGGACCAGCGGTTTCGAGGCACTTCCGCTGATCGAGTGGATCGGCCTGTCGCTGGCACGCGCTATCGGGCTTCCTGCGCCGGATGCCGCCCTCGTGCGTATGCCCGATGGCATGCCCCCTGCCTTGCTTGTTGAGCGCTTCGACATTCGAGATCACGAGGACGATCCTCGATGGCTTGCTATGGAGGACATGTGCTCCGCGCTCGACCTTGAGCCCCACGACAAGTACACAGGGACCATCGAGCGCGTTGCGCGCGCAATCCGCGCGCTGTCCTCGGTCCCTGACGAAGACCTGCTGGTCCTCTTGCGGCGGGTGCTCTTCGCCTGGCTCATCGCTGACGGTGACATGCACCTCAAGAACTTGGCGCTCCTCAAGACGGCAAAAAAGGGAGAAGCGACGTTTGCTTCCGTCCGACTGGCGCCCGTCTATGACGCGCTGACGACGCGCGTCTTTCCCGGGCTGGAGCACGACCGCATGGCCCTGAAGCTCGGCGGCAAGGACGAGCGGCTCAAGCGCGCTGATTTCATCGCGTTGGCCTCGCTGGCAGGCGTGCGTGCAGCCGACGCCAATGCGACGATTGATGATGTCCTGCAGCGGATTCCTGCGGCGCTCGACGCTGTAGCGCTTCCAGCAGCGCTCGCACTTGATGAGGGAGCTAAGGCAGGCGCGGCACGAACCCTGGACCTCTGCCGGGCCAGAGTCGCTGCGTTCGAGTAGGCGCGACGACCTTCACAGGAGGAACCAGACAGTCACACTCTAAAATTGACAAGGCGCGTTGACCTCGTCGGCGCGCGCAAAAGTGGCCGATGTGCACCACGCTATGGGCACCTTGGGGAATGCGTACATAGCTGTGTACATAACGGGGAAAGAGTTCTGATGTCAGACGGTCCAATCGCAGAGCAGGTCAGGCGGAGAAGGACTTTTGCCATCATTTCCCACCCCGACGCCGGCAAGACCACGCTGACGGAGAAGCTGCTGCTGTTCTCGGGCGCGATCCAGATCGCCGGCAGCGTGAAGGCGCGCAAGGCCACTCGCCACGCCACCAGCGACTGGATGGAGATCGAAAAGCAGCGCGGCATCTCGGTGGCCAGCTCGGTGATGCAGATGGAGTACCGCGACTGCGTCATCAACCTGCTGGACACCCCGGGTCACCAGGACTTCTCTGAAGACACCTACCGCGTGCTGACCGCGGTGGACGCGGCGCTGATGGTGATCGACGCCGCCAACGGCGTGGAGCCGCAGACCCGCCGCCTGCTGCAGGTCTGCCGGGCGCGCAACACACCCATCCTCACCTTCGTCAACAAGATGGACCGCGAGGTGCAGGAGCCGCTCAACCTCATGGACGAGATCGAGCGCGAGCTCGGCATGGCGGTGGTGCCTTTCACCTGGCCGGTGGGCATGGGCAAGCTGTTCGGCGGCGTGCTCGACCTGCGCAAGCAGCAGATGCGGGTGTTCTCGCCGGGCGAGGACCGGCATCGCGACGATGACGAGATCATCGACGGGCTCACCAACCCCTTGCTCGGCGAGCGCTTCGGTGCGGCCTACGAGCAGGCCGCAGGTGAAGTCGAGCTCTTGCAGGGCGCAGCCCCGACCTTCGATGCCGCCGACTTCCTCTCCGGCAAGCAGACGCCGATGTTCTTCGGCTCGGCGATCAACAACTTCGGCGTGCGCGAGGTGCTCGACGCGCTGGTCGACCTGGCGCCGCCACCGGGTGCACGTGGCGCCATCCAGCGCACCGTGCAGCCCGATGAGGCGAAGTTCAGCGGCGTCGTGTTCAAGATCCAGGCCAACATGGACCCGGCCCATCGCGACCGCATCGCCTTCGTGCGCGTGGCCTCGGGCCACTTCGAGCGCGGCATGCGGCTCAAGGTGGTGCGCTCGGGCAAGGAGATGCGGCCCAACACCGTGGTGAGCTTTCTGTCGCAGCGGCGCGAACTGCTCGACGAGGCCTTTGCCGGCGACATCATCGGCATCCCCAACCACGGCGTACTGCAATTGGGCGACACGCTCACCGAGGGCGAGGCGCTGCAGTTCACCGGCCTGCCGTTCTTCGCGCCCGAGATGTTCCGCAGCGTCGAGGTGGCCGACCCGCTCAAGACCAAGCAGCTGCGCGCCGGGCTCACGCAGCTCGGTGAAGAGGGTGCGATCCAGGTCTTCCGGCCGGTGGCGGCCTCGCTGCTGCTGCTGGGCGCGGTCGGGCAGTTGCAGTTCGAGGTGGTGGCCCATCGGCTCGAGCACGAGTACGGCGTGAAGGCGCGCATCACGCCAGCCCGCTACAACGTGGCCCGCTGGGTGACCTGCCAGACCGGGGACGGCGCGTTGGCCGACGAGCGTGAACTCAAGCGCTTCATTGATGGCAACTCGCACCGCGTGGCGTTCGACGCCGTCAACGCGCCCTGTGTGCTGCTGGAGTACGCGGGCGAACTGCGTGCGATGCAGGAGAACTGGCCGAAGATCAGCTTCCACGCGCTGCGCGAGCACGCCGGACTGGTGTTCCAGAAGCAGCTCGACGGCTGAAGATCACTTGCCGATCGGCACGGTGAGCCGGTCCTGCTCGTGCAGCATCAAGGCCTGGTGCGCGGTCACCTTGCAGACCCAGGTCTCCTGGCGCACCGGCTGCGGCAGACTCAGACAGGCGGGCGAAAGCACCGCGCCGCAACGTCCTCCCGGGCGGCGCGCCGAGGCGTAGCGGATCCATTGCACCCGCGTCTGCTCGCGCACGGCGCGCGCGAGCGCGTGGCAGGCGGTGTAGTCGTCAGGGTCGGTCCAGGCCGCGCTGGCCGCTGACCAGGGCTCGCGCGTGAGGTCGATCGCGAGCCCGCGCACCTGGGCCTGGAAGAGGGTGTGCTCGGTGACGAGTTCGCCGTCGCGCAGGCCCGCGCTGTCCATCAGGAAGCGCCAGCGCCAGTACGCAACCTCCGTGCAGGCGGTCTCGCGCTCCTTGGCGCCGTACCAGATACCGGCCTCGCCGCCCGCCCGAAAGCGCGATGGGTGCGGCGAGCGGTAGCGGAACGGTGTGGCGAGCAGGTAGTGCAGGCCTTCGGCCGCGGCGGGCAGCGGCGGTTTGGCGGCGTCCAGCAGGCGCTCGAGTGTCGCCTGCTCATCCAGGCTGTCGACCAGGCGCATCGTCGCCACGCGGTGCTGGGCCTCGACACCGCGCCAGAGCAGCGCCGAGGCTGCCTTGGGCGTGTGCGCCAGCCACTCGTCACGCCAGGGCTGCATGTTCTGGCCAGGTCAAAGCGGCGCTCGCATGGCGTCCACGTAGTTCACGGTGGCGACCAGGCCCTGAGCCTGCTGAATCAGCTGTGCCGGTGTGCCATGCAGCGCCTCGTTGGGGCTGCGCATCCAGGCCAGGCGCCGGGCTTCGTCGTTGCCGACCAGCGCATCGAGCGAGCGGTACAGGCGCACCAGCAGCAGCGCGAGTTCACCTTCCTTGGAGTCGGGGGCCACGCCGCGCTCGCCGCGCGCCATTCGCGATACCGAGGCCTCGCTCACGCCCAGCACCCGCGCCAGCATCGCGCCGTTGAGGCCGAGCAGGGTTGCACTGCGCTGCGTGGCCTTGGCCAGCACTTCGGGTGCATCCACCGCTGGGGCCGGTGGACGGCTGGCTTCCGCGGTACGGCGCGGCTTGATGGGGGAAACGGTACTCATTTCAGGTGAAAGACTATCACTACCGACTTGCATGTGCAAGGCATAGCCCTGTGCGCCGACTTGGCGGGATGGCACGGCGACAATCGCGCCATGAGCACGCTCGCCGCGCCACCTCGCTGGGCGCTGTACCTCGACCTGATCCGCTGGGACCGCCCGGCCGGCAGCTACCTGCTGCTGTGGCCCACGCTGTCGGCGCTTTGGATGGCGGCGGGGGGATTCCCCGGCTGGCACCTGCTCATCGTTTTTGTTGCCGGCACCTTCCTGATGCGCAGCGCCGGCTGCGCGTTCAACGATGTGGTTGATCGCGACTTCGATCGCCATGTGAAGCGCACCGCGCAACGTCCGGTGACGAGTGGCGCCGTCAGCCCGCGCGAGGCGCTGCTCGTGGGTGCCACGCTGGCGCTGGTGGCCTTTGTGCTCGTGCTTACCACCAACGCCGCGGCGATCGCCTGGAGCGTCGCAGCCTTGGCGGTCTCGGTGTTCTATCCCTTCACCAAGCGCTTCTTCTCGATGCCGCAGGCGGTGCTGGGCGTGGCCTTCAGCTTCGGCATTCCGATGGCGTTCGCTGCCGTGCAGGGCTCGGTACCCGCCCTGGCGTGGTGGCTGCTGCTCGGCAACCTGTTCTGGGTGCTGGCCTACGACACCGAGTACGCCATGGTCGATCGCGACGACGACCTCAAGATCGGCATCCGCACCTCAGCGATCACGCTGGGTCGCTGGGACGTGGCCGGCGTGATGGCGTTCTATGCGCTGTTCCTGCTGGTGTGGGCCTGGCTGGGCCGTGGGCTGGCTCTGGGCTGGCCGTTCTACGCCGGCCTGCTGGCGGCTGCGCTCATTGCGCTGTGGCACTTCACGCTGATCCGCGATCGCTCGCGGGAGGGGTGCTTTCGAGCCTTCCGGCTCAACCACTGGGTGGGGTTCGCCGCCTTTGCCGGCGTGGTGCTGGCGTACGCGCTGCACTAGCGCGTCGGCGAGACGCGCGGGCCCGTCTGGGAGCCGCGCGGCGACGGCGCTTCAGCGCGCCATCGAGTAGGACTGCGGTGCCTGGCCCGTGGGCCTGAACTGGGCGTTGCCGGCCAAGGCCATCTCGGTCGACGCGATGTCTTCCGCGAGGCGATCGATCTTGCCGAGGTTCCAGAACGGGGCCGAATAGGCCTCTTCCAGCTCCTGGCGGAGTCGAGCGTACTTGCCTTGCAGTTCGTTCAGGTCCACGTGGCCCTCCTTGCCGAAGTTGTCCCGGAAGCCCGGGTGCCGATCACTGATATGCATTCTTTGTACCGACCCTTCGAAGGGGTATCCCCTGCACACGGGGGCACCCCCCACTCGCTTGAGGAGAGGCCATGAACAAGGTGGGAATAGTTGGCACAAAAGATGCTGCATGCCATCTTGTATACCATTGCGTGCACCATAAACGTGTCCTCCGACCTCAAGCGCTCGCTGCTCACCCTGGCCGACTGGCAGGCGGCGTATCGCGATGGGGCGTCGGTGGTCGGTTTGCTGGGTGCACTGCGCTCACAGCTGGCCAGTCGGGCTCAGGATTCGGCGGTCATCTCGCTCGTGAGCGGGTCGATGCTTCAGGCCCGGCTCGACGTGCTGCAAGAGGCGGCCCGGGCCCACGCCGATCGCGCCGCCCTGCTGAAGGCCATGCCGCTCTTCGGCGTGCCGTTCGCCGTCAAGGACAACATCGACATCGCCGGCGCCGTGACCACGGCGGCGTGCCCCGCCTTCGCGCGTGAAGCCTCGGCCAGCGCCGAAGCGGTGCGCCGTTTGGAGCAGGCCGGTGCAGTCTGGATCGCCAAGACCAACCTCGATCAGTTCGCCACCGGCCTGGTGGGCACGCGTTCCCCCTACGGCCACCCGACGAGCTGCCTGGCGGCCGACCGGGTAAGCGGCGGCTCGAGCTCCGGCTCGGCGGTGATGGTGGGGCGCGGCGACGTGCCGTTCTCGCTGGGCACCGACACCGCCGGCTCAGGCCGCGTGCCGGCCGGCTTCAACCAGATCGTCGGCCTGAAGCCCACGCCCGGGCGGGTCAGCACCGCCGGTGTGCTGCCGGCCTGTCGCACGCTCGATTGCGTGTCCATCTTCGCGAACACCGTGGACGACGCCGCGGCGATCCTCGCGGTGATCGAAGGCGCCGACCCGGCCGACCCTTTCAGCCGCTTCGAAGCCGGCCCGGCGCGCTGGGGCGACACCCTGCGCATCGGCGTGCCGGCACAGCCCGTGTTCAGCGGCGACGCGGGATATGCCGACGCCTGGGCAGCAGCGCTGCTCCAGCTCCAGTCGCTGGGCCACGACATCGTGCCCATCGACTTCGCGCCGCTCGACACGGTGGCAGCCCTGCTCTACGAAGGCCCCTGGGTGGCCGAGCGCCACACGGTCATCCGCGAACTGCTGGCCAGCCGGCCCGAGGCCCTGGACCCTGCGGTTCGCCAGGTGGTGGCACGCGCCGCGGACTTCAGCGCCAGCGACACCTTCGAAGCGCAATACCGACTGCGCGAGCTGGCGCTGCGCGCTCGCACCGTCTGGCAAGCAGTGCGATGCCTTGATGGTGCCCACCTCTCCCGGCCATCCCACGCTGGCCGAGCTCGAGGCCGACCCGATCGGCGCCAATGCCCAGCTCGGCCGCTACACCAACTTCGTCAATTTGCTCGACTGGTGCGCGCTGGCCGTGCCCGCCGGGCGCACCGAGCGGGGCCTGCCCTTCGGCGTGACCTTCATCGCCCCGACCGCCGCCGACGCCGCCCTCGCGCGCTTCGGCCGGCGCTGGCAGTCGGCGCTGGCGCTGCCGATGGGCGCTTCATCGCGGATGCCCGCGCTGCCTGCGACTGAGCCGGCTGCGTGGCCGCGCAGCGAGTCGACCCTGCCGCTCGCGGTGGTCGGCGCCCACCTCAGCGGCCTGCCACTCAACGGACAGCTGCGGGAGCGCGGCGCCACGCTCATCGAAGCCACCCACACCGCGCCGCACTACCGCCTGCATGCCCTGCCGGGCACCACGCCGCCCAAACCCGGTCTGGTGCGCGATGACGCCGCCGGCCGCGCGATCGCGCTCGAAGTCTGGGCGATGCCACAGCGGCACGTCGGCAGCTTCCTCGCGCTGATCCCGGCGCCGCTGGGGCTGGGCTCCATCGAACTTGCCGACGGGCGCCAGGTGCATGGCTTCCTGTGCGAAGCCCACGCCGTGAGCCACGCGCCCGATGTCAGCCACTTCGGTGGCTGGCGCGCCTACCTTGCCTCGCGCTGACCGGCGCACCCGGCACGAAACCCACCACGAACACCCCACCGGAGCGCTCTGCATGGACCGTCGTCGCTTTCTTCAATCAAGCAGTGCCGCTGCGTGCCATGGGCACCCTGCCTGTCGCGGCCCAGGCGCAGGCGCGCCCCAAGGACGTGCTCATCGTCGCCAACGAGTTCGGGCCGAATTCGCTGGACATCCACACCGTCGGCGCCAACCGCGCCAGCTACGGCGTGAGCTGGATCTGCTACGACCGCCTGATGACCTACGGCAAGAAGACCCTGCCCGACGGCCGCGTGGTCTACGACCGCAACAAGCTCGAGCCCGAGCTGGCCGAGAGCTGGCAGATGGCGCCCGACGGCAACTCGGTCACTTTCAAGCTGCGCAAGAACGCCAAGTTCCACGACGGTACGCTGGTGACCGCCAAGGACGTGAAGTGGAGCTTCGACCGCGCCGTGACGGTGGGTGGCTTCCCCACCTTCCAGATGGCGGCGGGCTCGCTCGAGAAGCCCGAACAGTTCGTCGTCATCGACGACCACACCTTCTCCGTCAAGTTCCTGCGGCGCGACAAGCTGACGATGAATGACCTGGCCGTGCCGGTGCCCTGCGTCTTCAACAGCGAGCTGGTCAAGAAGAACGCCACCGCGCAAGACCCGTGGGGACTGGCCTGGACACGCAACAACGTCGCCGGTGGTGGGGCCTACAAGGTGGAGGCCTTCCGCCCGGGACAGGAAATCGTCTACGTGCGCTACGACGACTGGAAGAGCGGCCCGCTGCCCAAGCTGCGCCGCATCGTGCAGCGCGAGGTGCCCAACGCCGGCAACCGCCGCGCCCTGCTGCTCAAGGGCGACATCGACATCACCTACGACCTGCCGCCCAAGGACTTCTCCGAGCTGTCCAAGGAAGGCGCCGCCGTGAAGGTGACCTCGACGCCGATCGAAAACGCGATGTTCTACCTCGGCATGAACGTCACCAAGGCGCCGTTCGACAACCCGAAGATCCGTCAGGCCGTGGCCCTGGCGCTGCCCTACGACAAGCTATACGACAACGCGCTCTACGGCCGTGCCATCAAGCTCTACGGCGCGCCGTCGACGAAGGTGAGCACCACCGCCTGGCCGCAACCCACCGGCTACAGGACCGACATCGCCAAGGCCAAGGCATTGATGGCCGAGGCCGGCGCCGGCGCGGGCCTCGAGACCACGCTGAGCTTTGACCTGGGCAGCGGCACCATCAGCGAGCCGATGGCCATCCTCATCCAGGAGTCGCTTGGAGCAATCGGCATCAAGACGCAGATCAACAAGATCCCCGGCGCCACCTGGCGCGGTGCGCTGCTCAAGAAGGACATGCCGATGATCATCAACCGCTTCGGCGGATGGCTGGACTTTCCGGAGTACTTCTTCTTCTGGTGCTACCACGGGCAGAACGCCGTGTTCAACACCATGAGCTACCAGAACCCGACGCTCGACAAGATCATCTCCAACGCGCGCTTCGCCGAGAGCAAGACGCTGTACGACTCGTTCGTGAAGGACATGATCCAGATCGCCTACGACGAGGTGCCGCGCGTGCCGCTGTTCCAGCCGACCATGGACGTGGCGATGCAGAAAGACCTGCAGGGCTACATGTACTGGTTCCATCTGCAGCCCGACTTCCGGCAGCTCTCGAAGGCTTGAGCTGTATGGCACTCACCCCGCAACAGATCGAAGCCGTGGTGACCGCCAACGCGGCGGCGCTGGCGCTGCCGCTCGCGGCCGAGCACAAGCCGGGCGTGCTGTCGTTCTTCGCGCTGGCGGCCGGCATGGCTGAGTTGGTGATGGCGCAGCCGCTGACGGTGGAAGACGAATCCGGCAGCGTGTTCGAACCGGTGCCGCCGCGCGGCTCGCCGACATGAGCGCGACCGGGCTCACCGCCGACGCCACCGGCCTCGCGCAGCAGGTGCGCGAAGGGGCAGTCTCGGCCCGCAGCCTGGTGGAGCAGAGCCTGGCGCGCATCACCGCCACCGAACCCAGCGTGAACGCCTTCACCTCGGTGCTGGCCGAGCGCGCCCTCAAGCGCGCCGGGCAGATCGACAAACACACGCGGCGCGCCGAGCTGTCGCTGGCGGGCGTGCCGTTCGCGGTGAAGAACCTCTTCGACATCGCCGGGCTGCCCACGCTCGCCGGCTCGAAGATCGAGCGCGAGGCCCCGCCCGCGGCACGCGACGCGCTGCTGGTGCGGCGCCTCGAAGCCGCCGGCGCCGTGCTGGTGGGTGCGCTCAACATGGACGAGTACGCCTACGGCTTCACCACCGAGAACAGCCACTACGGGCCGACCCGCAACCCGCACGATCCGAGCCGCATCGCCGGCGGATCGTCCGGTGGCTCGGCGGCGGCGATTGCCGCAGGGCAGGTGCCCATCACGCTGGGTTCGGACACCAACGGCTCGATCCGCGTGCCCTCGTCGCTGTGCGGCGTGTTCGGCCTCAAGCCCACCTACGGCCGCCTGCCACGCCTGGGCAGCTACCCGTTCGTGGCCAGCCTCGATCACCTCGGGCCTTTCGCCCGCAGCGTGGCCGATCTGGCCGCCACCTACGATGCAATGCAGGGCCCGGCGCCGGACGATCCGGCCTGCGCGCAGCGCCCTCCCGAGCCGACCCGCGGCCTGCTGTCGCGCCGAGCCGAGGGCTTGCGCATCGCGGTGCTCGGCGGCTGGTTCCGCGAGATGGCGATGCCTGAAGCGTTGTCGGCGGTCGACGCCGTGGCGCACGCACTCGGCACCTCGCGCCTGGTCGAACTGCGTGATGTCGACCGCGCCCGTGCGGCAGCCTTCCTCATCAGCAACGCCGAGGGCGCCAACCTGCACCTGTCCGACCTGCGCACCCGCGCGCAGGACTTCGAGCCGCTGTCGCGCGATCGCTTCCTGGCCGGCGCCCTGCTGCCGCCGCCTGGGTATTGCAGGCGCAGCGGGTGCGCCACGCCTTCGCCCGCCAGCTTGCACGGGTGTTCGAGACGGTCGACGTGCTGCTCGCACCGGCCACGCCCTGTGTCGCCCCGACGATCGGCACCGAATGGCTCACGCTCAACGGCAAGCAGCTGCCGTCGCGGGCCAGCCTGGGCGTGCTCACGCAGCCGATCTCCTGCATCGGCCTGCCGGTGGTCACCGTGCCGCTGTGGGGCCAGCACCCCGACCTGCCGCACCTGCCGATCGGTGTGCAGGTGATTGCCGCACCGTGGCGCGAGGACCTCGCGCTTCGGGTGGCCGCCGAACTCGAAGCGCAGGGCCTGGCCAGCGCCCCGGTGGCGGCATTGAGCGATGCGAGCCCGACGCCGGGCCGCCCCAAGCCGGGCGAGACCCCCTCGGGGGGTCGGTCGACGTACCCGTCGGCCGGGCGGACATAACTCATGGACATCAACCTGCCCGACATCCACGCCGAAGTCAGCGCCGTGTTCGCGCTGTACGAGCAGGCGCTGGTCGGCAACGACGTCGAGCTGCTCGACGAGCTGTTCTGGCCCTCGCCCTACACCGTGCGCTATGGCGCTGGCGAGAACCTCGTGGGCATCGACGCCATCCGCGCCTTCCGCGCGTCGCGCTCGCCGGTGGGACTCGCACGCAGCCTGCAGCACACCGTCATCACCACCTTCGACCGCGACTTCGCCACCGCCATGACGGAGTTCGTGCGGCCGTCCTTCGAAGAGCAAGGCCGCCTGCGACGCATCGGCCGCCAGAGCCAGACCTGGGCGCGCACCGCCCGGCCCGGGCATGGCGGCTGGCGCGTGGTGGCGGCGCATGTGAGCGTCATCCCCTTGCCGGAGTCCTGACGCCGGCCGTCCCAGATCCCTGTCCCCCATCACCCACCGATCACCCGAGGAGAACCCGATGGCATCCACACCCCAACGACCGTGACATCGACACCCTGCGCCGTCGCCTTCTGGCCGGAAGCGCGCTTGGCGGCGCCTCACTCGCCCTGCCCGGCGCGCTGCGCCATGCCCTGGCGCAGACACCGCTCGTCGTCGGCGTGATCTATGTCGGCCCGCGCGGCGACTTCGGCTACAACCAGGCGCAGGCCGCCGCAGCCGCTGCCGATCAAGAAGCTGCCCGGCGTCAAGGTGGTCGAAGAAGAGAACGTGCCCGAGACCGCGGCCGTGCAGAAGACCATGGAGGCCATGATCAACCAGGACAAGGCCTCGCTGATCTTCCCGACCTCGTTCGGCTACTTCGATCCGCACATGCTCAAGATGGCGGAGAAGTACCCGAAGGTGCGCTTCGCCCATTGCGGCGGCATGTGGACCGAAGGCAAGCACCCCGAAGAACACCGGCAGCTACTTCGGCTACATCGACGAGTGCCAGTACCTCGCCGGCATCGTGGCGGGCTACACCAGCAAGACCAAGAAGCTCGGCTTCATCGCTGCCAAGCCGATCCCGCAGGTGCTGCGCAACATCAACGCCTTCACCATGGGCGCGCGCTCGGTGGACCCGGCCTTCACCACGCGCGTGATCTTCACCGGCGAGTGGTCGATGCCGGTCAAGGAGGCCGAGGCCTCCACCAGCCTGATCGACCAGGGCGTGGACGTGCTCACCATGCCACGTCGACAGCCCCAAGGTGATCATCGAGACCGGCCGAGAAGCGCGGCGTGTTCAGCAGCGGCTACCACGCCAGCCAGTCGGCGCTCGCGCCCAAGGGCTACCTGACCGGTGCCGAATGGGACTGGGCCACGCCCTACGGCGCGCAGATCAAGGCGGCGCAGAGCGGCGCGCCGATGCCCAACTTCCTGCGCGGCGGCCTGAAGGACGGCTACGTGAAGATGTCGGCCTACGGCCCGCGCGGTGTCCGACGCGGCCAAGAAGAAGGCCGACGAGATCAAGGCCGCGATGGTCAAGGGCGGCTACGTCATCTTCAAGGGCGCGCTCAAGGACAACAAGGGCAACACCGTGATCGCCGCCGGGGCCAGCCTCGACCAGTTCAACCCCGATCTGGAAAAGATGAACTACCTGGTCGAAGGCGTGATCGGTTCGCATCCCGGGCTGAACGGCGCATGAGCAGCATTCCGGTGCCGGCTGGCACGCCTGCGGCCGAGCCTTCGGCTGCGGCAGCGCGCATTCGCGCGCTGGCCGAGTCGCTGGTGCCGGCGCTCGCCGCGCTGCTGCTCACGATCGTGCTGTTCTCGCTGGCGGTCGCGCTGGCGGGCTTCAATCCGCTGGAGGTGTGGAGCCTGATCCTGCAGGGCGGCTTCGGCGATGCGTTCGCGTGGCAGAACACGCTGCAGCGCGCCGCGCCGCTGCTGCTCACCGGCCTGGCCGTGGCGCTGCCGGCGCAGGCGGGGCGGGTGATCATCGGCGCCGAGGGCGCGCTGGTGCTGGGTGGTCTGGCGGCCTCCGCGATCGGCAACGTGCTGGCCGATGCCAAGGCCGCGCCGATCGTCGTGTGGCCGGCTATGGCGCTGGCCGGCGCGTTTGCCGGCGGCGGTGTGGATCGGCATCGTCGGCTGGCTGCGCGAGAAGCGCGAGGTCAACGAGACCATCGCCAGCCTGCTGATGTCGTTCATCGCCATCGCGCTGTTCAATCAGTTCGTCGAGACGGTGCTGCGCGACCCGGCCAGCCTGAACAAGCCATCGACGCGGCCCCTGCCCGAATCGCTGATGCTGCCGGCCATGCCAGGGCTCGACGTGCACTACGGACTGGCAGTCGGCATCGTGGTCGCGCTGATCGCGTGGGGCGTGATGCGGCTGACGCCGCTCGGGCTGTCGCTGCGCGTGGCCGGCGGCAATCCGCGCGCGGCGCTGGGCGTGGGCCTGCCGGTGGCCTGGCTCACGGTGGGCGCCTGCGCGGCGGGCGGCGCCTGCGCGGGCCTGGCGGGCGCGGTGGAGGTCGGCGCGGTGCACGGCGCGGCCAACGCCTCGCTGATCGCGGGCTATGGCTACAGCGGCATCCTGATCGCGTTCGCCGCGCGCTTCTCGCCGGCCGGCGTGATTCCGGTGGCGATCCTGGTCGGCGGCATCGCCGCCAGCGGCAGCCTGCTGCAGCGCCGGCTCGGCCTGCCGGACGCGTCGGTGATGGTGCTGCTCGGCTTCGCGTTCGTCGCGCTGATCGGCTGCGAGACCCTGCGCGGCCGCGTCCTGGATCGTGGTCCGAAAGGAAAGCGCCATGGGTGAAGCCAGTGCGCTCGGCTGGTGGGGCGTGCCGCTGGCCATCCTCGGCGGCGCGATCCGCGTGGGCACGCCGCTGCTTGTGGGTGAGCCTGGGCGAGACGGTCACCGAGAAGGCCGGCCGCATCAACCTCGGCCTGGAAGGCACGCTGCTGATGGGCGCGATGGCGGCGTTCGCCGCATCGCTGGCCAGCGGGCAACCCGTGGCTGGGCATCTTCGCGGCGGCGGCGGTCGGCGTGCGTGCTGGGCACGCTGCACGGCGCGCTGTGCAGCCTGAACCGCGTCAACGACACCGCGATGGGCATCGCACTGATGCTCGCCGGCTCGGGCCTGGCCTTCTGGCTGGGCAAGCCGCTGATCCAGCCGAGCGCGCCCGACCTGCCGGCGATCGCGCTCGGCGGCTGGACCGATCAGCCCGCAGTGCAGGCGGCGCTGTCGATCAACCCGCTGTTCGCGATCGGCGTGGTGCTCGCCTTCGTCGTGCACTGGGCGCTGGGCCGCACCCGCTTCGGGCTGCGCCTGCGCGTGGTGGGCGACAGCGAGAACGCGGCGCGCGCCTTCGGCCTGTCGCCCACGGCCTACCGCATCGCGGCCACGGCCTTCGGCGGCGCGTGCGCTGGCGTGGGTGGCGCGTCGCTCTCGCTGGTCTACCCCGGCGCGTGGAGCGAGGCCCTGTCCAGCGGCCAGGGCGTGATGGCGGTGGCGCTGGTGATCTTCGCGCGCTGGGACCCACGGCGCTGCATCCTGGCCGGGCTGCTGTTCGGCGGAGCCAGCGCCATCAGCCCGGCGCTGCAGGCGCTCGGCTACAGCGCGGGCTACTACCTGTTCGGCGCGCTGCCCTACGTGCTGACGCTGGCCCTGCTGATCGGCCTGGGCAAGCCGGGCCCGAGCGATGGCGCCCCGGGCGAGCTCTCGCTCAACCGCTGACGAGCTGCACTGACGAGAAGCCAAGGAGACCCGCCATGACGACAAGCCGTTTCCCACCGTCGACGCCAACCCCTACGCCTGGCCCTTCGACGGCGCCTGGACCGCGGCCAACACCGCGCTGGTGGTGATCGACATGCAGACCGACTTCTGTCGGCCTGGGCGGCTACGTGGACCGCATGGGCTACGACCTCTCGGCGGTGCGCGCCCCGATCGCACCCATCCAGGCCCTGCTGGCGCGGCGCGCGCAGCCTGGGCCTGCACGTGATCCACACCCGCGAGGGGCATCGGCCCGACCTCTCGGACCTGCCGGCCAACAAGCGCTGGCGCTCGCGCCAGATCGGCACCGAGGGCGTGGGCATCGGCGACCCCGGCCCCTGCGGGCGCATCCTGGTGCGCGGCGAGCCGGGCTGGCAGATCATGCCCGAGCTCGCGCCGATCGACGGGCGAGGTGGTGCATCGACAAACCCGGCAAGGGCTCGTTCTGCGCCACCGACCTCGAGCACATCCTGCACACCCGCGGCATCCGCAACCTGATCCTCACCGGCATGACCACCGACGTCTGCGTGCACACCACCATGCGCGAGGCCAACGACCGCGGCTTCGAGTGCCTGATCGTGAGCGACGCCACCGGCGCCACCGACCCCGGCAACCACGCCGCCGCGCTGAAGATGGTGACGATGCAGGGCGGCGTGTTCGGCGCCGTCGCGTCGTCCGGCGCGATCCTCGCCGCCCTGAAGTGAGCCGTCACGCCATGCTGATACCGCCTCCTGTCGAAGCCACCGGCGCGGCCAAGGTCGAGATGCTCGGGCTTCAGCAAGCGCTTCGGCTCGCTGCAGGCGCTGGCCGAGATGTCGATGACGGTCGAGGCCGGCTCCTTCCACGCGCTGCTGGGCGAAAACGGCGCGGGCAAGTCGACGCTGGTGAAGTCGCTGATCGGCTTCTACCAGCCCGACACCGGCAGCGTGATGGTCGACGGCCGCGAGCGCGCCATCCACAGCCCGCGCGATGCCGCCGCGCTTGGGCATCGGCATGATCTTCCAGCACTTCACCGTGGTGCCGGGCATGACGGTGGCCGAGAACCTGGCGCTGGCGCAGCGCGATCTGAGCGCGGTGGTCGACTGGAAGGCCGAGCGCGCGCGCCTGGCGACCTTCATGCAGACCGCGCCGTTCCCGCTGCCGCTGGAGGCGCGCGTGGCCGAGCTCGCGGCGGGCGAGAAGCAGAAGCTGGAGATCCTCAAGGCGCTGTACGCGCGACGCGCGTTTCCTGGTGCTCGACGAGCCCACCTCGGTGCTCACGCCGCAGGAGGCCGACGAGGTGCTGGGCCAGATGAAGGCGATGTGCCGCGCCGGCGCGCTGACGGTGCTGATCATCACGCACAAGTTCCGCGAGGTCTTCGGCTTCTGCGACGAAGTCACCGTGCTGCGCCGCGGCCGGCGCACCGGCGGCGCGAAGACGGTCGACGACCAGCCGCGACGAGCTCGCCGGCTGGATGATGGGCGTGGCCACCGAAGCCGCGGCGGTGCCGGCGATCGCCGGTGGTGGTGCGCCGAGCGCTGCTGTCGCTGCAGCGGTGGATGCCGCGACCGTGCCGCGCCTGGCGGTGCGCGACCTGCGCGTGCTCGGCGCCGAGGGACGCCACGCCGTCGACGGGCTCACGCTCGATGTGCGGCCGGGCGAGATCGTCGGCGTGGCCGGTGTGTCGGGCAACGGCCAGCGCGAGCTGGTGGCCGCGCTCACCGGCGCGCTGCCGATCGCCGGCGGCACGGTGCAGATCGACGGCCAGCCCTACGTGCCCAAGCGCTCGCAGATGCAGCGCTTCGGCGTGCGCAGCCTGCCCGAGGAGCCGCTGCACAACGCCTGCGTGGGCAAGCTCGCGCGTGGCCGAGAACCTGGCGCTGCGCAACTTCGACCGCGCCCCGCTGGCGCGCGGCCCGTGGCTGTCGCGCAGCGCGATGCGGGTGCAGGCGCTGGCGCAGATCGCCGCCTTCCGCGTCAAGACACCGGGGCCGGACGCCCCGATCGAGACGCTCTCGGGCGGCAACGTGCAGCGCGCGGTGCTGGCGCGCGAGCTGGCGCCCGACCCCACACCGCCGCGGCTGCTGCATCGTCGCCAACCCCTGCTTCGGGCTGGACTTCCAGGCCGCAGCCGAGATCCACGCGCGACTGCGCGCCGCGCGCGACAGCGGCTGCGGCGTGCTGCTGGTCAGCGAAGACCTGGACGAACTGCTGGCCCTGTCGTCGCGCCTGCTGGTGCTCTCGCACGGCCAGGTCGCTGATGGCCTGCGACACCGCGCAGGCCGACATCGCACGCATCGGCCGCGCCATGGCGGGCGAAGCGCAGGGCGCGCCGGGCGCCGCTGCCGAAGTGCAACGGGAGGCCGCGTGATGACCCAAGCACAGACCCCAGCACCGACCCAGCCCAAGCCCATGGCGCAAGTGCAGGCGCGGCCCTACGCCTATCCGTTCGACCCGGCCCACACCGCGGTGCTGATGATCGACATGCAGCGCGACTTCCTCGAGCCCGGCGGCTTCGGCGCGATGCTGGGCAACGACGTCACGCCGCTGCAGGCGATCGTGCCGGCCTGCCAGCGCCTGCTGGCCCTGGCGCGCCGCACGGCATGACGGTGATCCACACCCAGGAGGCGCACGACCCGCAGCTGGCCGACTGCCCGCCCGCCAAGCGCGCTGCGCGGCGGGCTGGCCTGCGGCATCGGCGACGTCGGCCCGCTGGGCCGGGTGCTGGTGCGCCGGCGAGCCGGGCGCGGGGTTCGTCGCCGCGCTGCAGCCGCAGCCCGGCGACATCGTGCTGCGCAAGCCCGGCAAGGGCGCGTTCCACGCCACCAGCCTGGACGCCATCCTGCATGGCCGCGGCATCACGCACCTGCTGATCGGCGGCGTGACCACCGAGGTCTGCGTGCAGAGCACGATGCGCGAGGCCAACGACCGCGGCTACGAATGCCTGCTGGTCGAAGACTGCGCCGCGAGCTACTTCCCGCACTTCCACGCCGCCGTCGTCGAGATGGTGGTGGCGCAGGGCGGCATCGTCGGCTGGGCGGCGCCGCTGGCGGCGGTCGGAGGCTGCGCTTGCATGACTCAAGAGCACTGCATGATCAAGGTCATCGCCAAGCGCCTGCTGGGCGCGCTGCCCAACCTGGTCGGCGTGATCGTCATCACCTTCCTGCTGACGCGCGCGCTGCCCGGCGACCCGGCGGCCTACTTCGCCGGCGGCGCGGCCACGCAGGAGGCGGTGGAGCAGGTGCGCCAGCAGCTCGGCCTGGACAAGCCGCTGCTCGAGCAGTTCTTCCGCTACGTGGGCGACCTGGCGCGCGGCGACCTGGGCACCTCGCTCACCACCGGCCAGCCGGTGCTGCAGGAGCTGATCGCGCGCCTGCCGGCCTCGATGGAGATGGTGCTGCTGGCGCTGCTGCTGGCCTGCGCCATCGCGCTGCCGCTGGGCGTGCTGGCCGCCACGCGGCCGGGCTCGTGGATCGACCAGCTGTGCCGCGTGGTCACCACCGCCGGCGTCTCGCTGCCCACCTTCTTCACCGGGCTGCGTGCTGGCCTACGTCTTCTACTTCCTGCTCGGCTGGGCGCCGTCGCCGCTGGGCCGGCTCGACCCGATGTTCTCGCCGCCGCCGCAGGTGACGGGGCTCTACCTGATCGACGCGGCGCTGGTGGGCGATGCCTGCGCTGTGGTGGGCCTGCTTCAAGCAGCTGATCCTGCCGACGGTGACGATGGCGCTGTTCGTGCTGGCGCCGATCGCGCGCATGACGCGCGCCTCGATGCTCTCGGTGCTGTCGGCAGCGACTTCATCCGCACCGCGCGCGCCAGCGGCCTGTCGCGCGACCACGGTGCTGGTGACGCTACGCGCTGCGCAACGCGCTGCTGCCGGTGGTGACCACGCTGGGCATGGTGTTCGGCTTCATGCTCGGCTCGCAGCGTGGTGATCGAGAAGGTGTTCGGCTGGCCCGGCGTGGGCAGCTACGCGATCGACGCGCTCACCGCCAGCGACTACGCGCCCATGCAGGGCTTCGTGCTGGCGATGGGCGTGCTGTTCGTGCTGCTGAACCTGGTGGTCGACCTGCTGTACACGCTGATCGACCCGCGCGTGACGCTGGAGGCTGACTGAGCCGTCATGCACCCGCCAGGTCGCCCGAGCACCGGCACACGCCTGAGCACATCACGCGCACGTGCTCTCCGAGAACCCGGTGACGATGCTCGCCGCGGCGCTGTTCGCGCTGTTCGTGCTGCTCGCGCTGGTCGGGCCCTGGCATCGTGCCGCACGACCCGCTGGCGAGCAACGCCACGGCGGCGCTGCAGCCGCCGTCGGGCACGCACTGGTTCGGCACCGACGCGCTCGGGCCGCGACATCTTCTCGCGCACGCATGGTCGCCACGCGGCTGGACCTGGGCATCGCCGTGTCGGCGGTGGTGCTGTCGTTCGCGCATCGGCATCGCGCTCGGGCCTGGCCGCGGGCTTCTTCGGCGGCTGGTGGGACGCGATCGTCACCCGCGTGTCCGACACCATCATGGCCTTCCCGCTGTTCGTGCTGGCGATGGGCATCGTCGCGGCGCTGGGCAACACGGTGGGCAACATCGTGCTGGCCACGGCCATCATCAACCTGCCGTTCTACATCCGCGTGGCGCGCGCCGAGGCCAACGTGCGGCGCAGCGCCGGCTTCGTCGAGGCGGCGCGGCTGTCGGGCAACAGCGACTGCGCGCATCCTGGCCGTGCACCTGTTCCCCAACATCCTGCCGCCGGCGATGGTGCAGGTGAGCCTGAACATGGGCTGGGCGATCCTGAACGCCGCGGGCCTGTAGCTTCATCGGCCTGGGCGTGCGCCCGCCGACGCCGGAGTGGGGCATCCTGGTCGCCGAAGGCGCGCAGTTCATCGTCTCGCGGCGAATGGTGGGTGAGCTTCTTCCCCGGCGCGGTGCTGATGCTGGCGGTGTTCACCTTCAACCTGCTGGGTGACGCGCTGCGCGACATCTTCGACCCGCGGAGGAGGACATGACGCTCCCCCCGAGCGCCATCGGCGCTCCCCCCGGGGGGCGCCGAGCGGCCCGTCAGAGCCGGTTCCGCGGCGGCCGCTTGGTCAAGAGCCCGCCGTACCGCTGCTCGACGTGCGCGCTTCGGCCTCGAGTTCCGCACCCGCTCGCGGCACCGTGCACGCGCTGGAGGGCATCGACCTGCACGCTGCACAAGGGCGAGATCGTCGGGCCTGGTCGGCGAGAGCGGCTCGGGCAAATCGGTGCTGAGCTACGCGATGCTGGGCATCTCCGACCGCGCGGCGCGGGTCACCGGCGGCACGCGCGATGTTCGGCGGGATCGACCTGCTGAAGGCCGACGAGCGGACGCTGGCCGACCTGCGCGGGCGCGAGATCTCGATGATCTTCCAGAGCCCGCGCACCGCGCTCAACCCGATCCGCCCGGTGGGCCTGCAGATCGAGGACGTGCTGCGCCGCCACGCCGCGCGCGCGCGGGCCGACCTCGAGCAAGAGCCTGCGCGAGCGCGCGGTGCAGGCGCTGCGCGAGGTGGCCATCGCCGACCCCGAGCGGCGCCACGGCGCCTACCCGTTCGAGCTGTCGGGCGGCATGTGCCAGCGCGTGATGATCGCCATCGCGCTGGCCTGCCGGCCGAGCCTGCTGATCGCCGACGAGCCCACCACCGGCCTGGACGTGACCACGCAGGCCGCGGTGATGGACCTGCATCACCGCGCTGGCGCGCGAGCGCCAGATGGCCACGCTGTTCATCACGCACGACCTGGCGCTGGCCGCCGACTACTGCGACCGCATCGTCGTGATGCACGCCGGCCACGCGGTGGAGGCCGCGCCGGCGCGCGCCCTGTTCGCCGCAGCCGCGCCACCCCTACACCGCGCGGCTGATGAGCTCGACGCCCGGACGAGCGCACGCGCTCTGCGGCAGAGCTGCTGCCGGTGCCGGGCAACCTGCCCGACCTGCGCCGCAGCGACCTGCCGGCGCTGCCGCTTCGTCGAGCGCTGCGAGCGCGCCCGCGACGCCTGCCGCGACGCGCGGCCGCCGCTGGACCGACGGGCCCGCGCACAGCGTGGCCTGCTGGCACCCGCTGGCCGGACCGCCGCGCACATCGCCGCTGCGGAGTCGGCGCCATGCTTGAGAGCCCGGTGATGGCCAGCACGACGTCCACGACGGCTCGTCGAACCGCCTGTCGCGCCGCTGCTGCAGGTCGAACGGCTGCACAAGCGCTTCCCGGTGGGCGGCGGTCGCGCTGCTGCACGCGGTGGACGACGTTCAACCTCAGCATCGACGCCCGGCGAGAGCGTGGGCCTGGTGGGCGAATCGGGCTGCGGCAAGAGCACGCTGGTGCGGCTGCTCGCGCGGCTGCTCGACGCCAGCGAGGGCCGCATCGTGTTCGACGGCACCGACCTCGCCGCCGTGCCGGCGCGGCGCTTCGCCACGGCGCCGCAGCGCGCCGCGATCCAGATGGTGTTCCAGGACCCGACCGACAGCCTGAACCCGCGCTTCACCGCGCGCGAGGCCATCGCGCGAGCCGCTGCACGCTGCTGGCCGGCTGACACGCGCGCGAGGCCGACGCGCGCGTGGACGAGGTGGCCGAGCAGGTGGGCCTGCCGGCGGCGCTGCTGTCGCGCTTTCCGCACCAGCTCTCGGGCGGGCAGAAGGCGCGCGTGGGCATCGCCCGCGCGCTGGCGGTGCAGCCGCGGCTGCTGATCCTGGACGAGCCGACCGCCGCGCTCGACGTCTCGGTGCAGGCGGTGGTGCTGCAGCTGCTCGACCGGCTGCGCCGCGAGCTGGGGCTGAGCGCGCTGTTCGTCTCGCACGACCTGAACGTGGTGCGCCTGCTCACCGACCGCGTGGCGGTGATGTACCTGGGCAAGATCGTCGAGATGGGGCCGTCGGAGCAGGTGTTCCGCTCGCCCGAGCACCCGTACACGCAGGCGCTGGTGTCGGCCATTCCCGGCCAGGGCCCGCGCATCCGGCTGGGCGGCGAGGTGACAGAGCCCGATCGACCCGCCGCCGCAGGCCTGCCGCTTCCACGGCCGCTGCCCGCGCGGCGCAAGACCGCTGCGGGCGCGAGGCGCCGCCGCTGCGCGCCGTGGGGCCGCAGCGGTGGCCTGCCACTTCGCCGATCCCGCCGGGGCCGCTTCAGCACCGTAGACTGGCGAGCCATGGCCCTGCGCAGCATCGCGCCGCACCTCGCTGACGGCGGCCGCGCGCAACCTGGCCGAGCAGGTCTACGCCGCAGCTGAAGGCCGCAGATGCACGACTTCGAGCTGCGTGCCCGGCGACCGCTTCTCCGAAGCCGAGATCGGCCAGCGCCTGGGCGTGAGCCGCACGCCGGTGCGCGAGGCGCTGTTCCGCCTGCGCAACGAGGGCTTGCTCGATGTCGAAAGCAAGAGCGGCTGGTTCGTGCGGCCGATCGACTTCGACAAGCTCGACCAGCTCTACGACCTGCGCGTGATGCTCGAACTGGCCAGCGTGGCGCGCCTGTGCGCCGCAGCCGAGCCGACCCGCCCGAGCTCGAGGCGCTGAAGGCCGCCTGGCTGGTGCCGGCCGGCCGAGCGGCTGAGCAGACGGGCGCGAAGTCGGCGCGCTCGACGAGCAGTTCCACGCCACGCTGGTGCGCGCGGCGGGCAACGCCGAGATGGCGCGGGTGCACTGGGACGTGACCGAGCGCATCCGCATCATGCGGCGCCTGGACTTCACGCGCGGCGACCGCATCGAGGCCACCTACGCCGAGCACGCCAAGATCCTGCGCGCGTGATCCAGCGCAAGCCCGACCAGGCGCAGCTGCTGCTGCGCACCCACATCGAGCAGAGCAAGGCCGAGGTGCGCAAGATCACGCTCGGCGACCCTGCACGAGGCCCGATCCCGCACCCGCCGTTGACCCCGGCGGGCCGGCGGCCCGCGGCGCTCGGGCATCATGGGCTCGGCCGGCCCCGCGGCCCAACCCAGCGCCCATGTCCTCGCTCCCCTCCGAAGCCCTGCCGACCCCCTCTGCCGCCTTGCCGGGCTTCCGGCGCGTGTTCACGGTGGTCATGCTGCCGATGTTCCTGGCGTCGCTCGACCAGACGCTGCTGGCCGCCGCCACGCCCACCATTGCCGCGGACTTTGGCGGCCTGGCCGACACCACCTGGGTGTCGCTTGCCTACCTGCTGGGGGCGATGGTCACCATCCCGCTCTACGGCCGGCTGGGGGATCAGCTGGGCCGGCGCCCGGTGCTGGCCTGCGCGCTGGCGCTGTTCTGCGCCGGCTCGGCGCTCGGCCTGGCCGCGCCAGGCATGGGCTGGCTGGTGGCGGCGCGGGCACTGCAGGGGCTGGGTGCGGGCGGGCTGATGGTGCTGTCGCAGGCCCTCATCGGCGAGCTGGTGCCCGCGCGCGAGCGGGCGCGCTACCAGGGTTACTTCATTGCGGTGTTCACGCTGGCCGGTGTGTCGGGGCCGGTGATCGGTGGGCTGGTGGTGCAGCACGCCCACTGGCGCTGGCTGTTCGCTGGCGTGCTGCCGATCGCCGCGCTGGGCCTGTGGCGCGTGCTGGGCCTGCCGCCGGGCGCGCGCCACCCGGCGCCGCAGGGATCGGGCATCGACGCCTGGGGCATTGGTGGCTTTGCACTGGCCAGCACCAGCCTGCTGCTGTGGCTCACCTTCGGCGGGCACCGCTTTGCCTGGGTGTCGGGCGTGAGTGCGGCGCTGCTCGGTGGCTCGCTGCTGGTGTGGATGGTGCTCGTGCTGCAGCAGCGACAGCGTGGTGAACCGCTGCTGCCGCTGGACCTGCTGGCCCTGCGCGGCATGCCGGCGCTGGGGCTGAGCGTCATCGTCACGGCAGCGTCGATGTTCTGCCTGATCTTCTTTCTGCCGGTCTACCTGCAGGTGGGCCAGGGGCAGAGCGCGGCGTCGGCCGGTCTCGCGCTCTTGCCACTCACGCTTGGGGCTGGCCTCGGGCGGTGCGCTGGCCGGTCGCTGGATGGCGCACCGCGGCATCGCGGGCACGCTGCCGCGCTGGGGGCTGGCCTGGGCCGGCGTCATGACCGGGCTGCTCGCGTGGACCGAACCACGTGGCTTTGCGCTGGGCCTGCTTACGGTGTCGATCGGCCTGGGGCTCGGGCTGGTCATGCCGACGATGCAGCTGGTGGTGCAGATCCTCGGCGGGCAGCGGCATCTCGGAGCAGCGGCGGCGCTGGTCTCGCTGGCGCGCTCGTTTGGCGCAGCCCTCGGCACGGCCCTGTTCGCCGCTGCGGTGTTCGGTGCCACGGGCCACAGCGGCAGCGTGGCGACGACGGCCTCCGGCGGCATCGGCCTCGACCCGCAGCTGGCCTCGGCCATGCATCGGGCGTTCGCGGGTCTCGGGCTGGTACTGCTGCTGGGTGCAGCGATCGCGGCGCGGGTGCCGCAGGTGAGGCTGGTGGATCAGGGATAGAGGCCGCGTTCCTCGCGCGCTGTCAGGATGCGCTCGCAGGCCACGGCGAAGGTGGCCGTGCGCAGGGTGATCTTGTGGCGGTCGGCGGTGTCCCAGATCTTCTTGAGCGCACCCACCATGATCTTGTCCAGTCGCAGGTTGATCTCGTCCTCGGTCCAGAAGAAGGAGCGAGAAGTCCTGCACCCACTCGAAGTAGCTGACGGTCACGCCGCCGGCGTTGCAGATGACGTCGGGCACGACCAGGATGCCGCGGTCGGCCAGGATGTCGTCGGCCTCGGGCAGGGTGGGACCGTTGGCGCCTTCGAGCACCAGCTTTGCCGTGGTGCGGCGCGCCCGCTCGGGCGTGATCTGGCCCTCCAGCGCGGCGGGGATGAGGATGTCGCACTTCATGTCCCAGAAGGCCTCGTCGCTCGCCTTCTCCGCGCCCTTGAAGCCGCCCACGCCGCCGTATGGCTTGAGCGTGGGCATGAGCTCGGCCATGTCCATGCCGCCTTCGTTCACGATCGTGCCGGTGTGGTCCTGGATGGCAACGATCTTCGCGCCGGCCTGGGCGAAGAGTTCGGCCGCGGCCGAGCCGACGTTGCCGAAGCCCTGCACCGCGACGCGCGCGCCGTTGAGGTCGAGGTTGATGCGGCGCGCCGCTTCACGCCCGGTGACGAACACGCCGCGGCCAGTGGCCTTGACGCGACCCAGCGAACCACCCAGGTGGATCGGCTTGCCGGTGACCACGCCGGTGGCGGTGGTGCCGGTGTTCATCGAGTAGGTGTCCATCATCCACGCCATGATCTGCGGGTTGGTGTTCACGTCCGGCGCCGGGATGTCCTGCTGCGGGCCGATGATGATGCCGATCTCGCTGGTGTAGCGGCGCGTCATGCGCTCGAGCTCCTTGTGCGAGAGCTTCTTGGGGTCGACACGGATGCCGCCCTTGGCGCCCGCCGTACGGCAGGTTCACCGCGGCGTTCTTCACCGACATCCAGGCGGCCAGCGCCATCACCTCCTCGAGCGTGACATCGGGGTGGTAGCGCACGCCGCCCTTGCCCGGGGCCGCGCGAGAGGTTGTGCTGCACGCGAAAGCCCTCGAAATGCGCCACGTTGCCGTCATCGAGCTCGATCGGCACGTCGACGATCAGCGCGCGCTTGGGGCGCTTGAGCGTCTCGGCCCAGCGGGCCAGGTGGCCGAGGTAAGGAATCACCCGGTCGACCTGGGACAGGTAGGTGTTCCAGGGGCTGTGGGCGGTGGGCGCGATGTAGGACAGGGCGCTGGGGGATGCGGTCGGGTTCATGGTGTGTCTCCGTGGGTGGGGCGCGCGACCGGCAGCGCTCGTGGCCTGCGGTGCGGCATGCGGCCCGACTGTAGGCGGGGCGCGGCCGAGTTTTTCACCGTTCGTCATGCGGACTTTGCATGGCAAGCGCCTTGTGCGGCATCGACTGCAACATCGTCTGACATCGGTCACACCCCGAGGGCCGCTTCCGCGACCTACACTGACACTCCCGTCGATTGGCCTGACCGACACGCTCGTGGACTCCTTGCACATCGAACGCCTGCAGGGCACGCCGATCTTCGGTGCGCTCAAGGCTTCGGCGCTGTCCGTGCTGCTGGAGCGCACGCGGATGGTCGCGGTGCCCGAAGGCGGCTACTACTTTCGTGAGGACGACCCTGCCAGCAGCATGTTCGTGCTCGAGGCGGGCCGCGCGGTGGTGGTGAAGGGCTGGCAGGGCCGCGAGCTGCCGATGCGCGAGCTGGCTCCGGGCGACTGCTTCGGCGAGATGGCCTTGATGGACCTGTGCCCGCGCAGCGCGTCCATCCGCGCGCTGCAGCCCTGCACCGCGATCGAGCTCGCGCCGGCCGATCTGCACCGGCTCTACGAACACGATGTCGGGCAGTTCCTGCTCGTGCAGATGAACATCGGCCGCGAGGTCTGCCGGCGGCTGCGCCTGACCGACGAGATGCTGTTCCGCGCCCGCATGGGCGCGCTGCCGCAGGACGCGCCGACCGACTTCGGCGCGATCTAGCCGAACTCGTCGCCGAGTTCCTTGGCGCGGCGCTGGGCGGCCTCGATCGCCTTCACGAACGCGGTCTTGATGCCAGCCGCCTCCATCGCCGTGAGCGCGGCGTAGGTCGTGCCGCCCTTGGAGGTGACGCGTTCGCGCAGCACGGCCGGCGGATCGTCCGAGGCCTGGGCCAGCGCAGTGGCGCCGGCAAAAGTGGCCAGCGCCAGCGCCTGGCCCTGCTCGGCCGACAGACCCATCTCCTGCGCGGCCTGGGTCATGGCCTCGATGAAGTAGAAGACATAGGCCGGCCCCGAGCCCGACAGCGCCGTGACCGCATCGAGGTCTTCCTCGCGCGCCACCCACAGGGTGCGGCCTGTGGGCGCGAGCAGCGCTTCGGCCGTGGCTTTCTCAGCCGCGTTCACCGCCGCGCGCGCAAACAGGCCGGCGATGCCCTGGCCGATCAGGGCGGGCGTGTTGGGCATGCTGCGCACCACACGCTCACTGCCGGTGGCCCGCGCGATCGCATCGCTGCGGATGCCGGCCATGACGCTGAGCTGCAGCGCGCCGGCGACATGCGCCGCGCAAGGCGCGGCGGCGGCCTGGAAGAGCTGCGGCTTGACCGCCCAGACCACCACCGCGGCCTGCGCCAGCGCCGCGTCCGCCGCGGCCTGGGTGCGCACACCCAGCTCGCGGGCGAGCTTGTCGCGCTGCGGCTGGCCGGGATCGACCACGAGAATGGACTCGGCCGGGCGCCCGCTGGCGCGCAGGCCACCGATGATGGCCGCGGCCATGTTGCCGCCGCCGATGAAGGCGAGCAGGTCGTGGCTCATGTCAGCGCGCTCACTTCGATGCGGCCGGCGCAGGGGGAGCGGTGGGCGCGACCGGCGGCGGGTTGGGAACGACGACGCCGGAGCCGATCGGGATCTCGGTGGTTTCGGCGAAGCCGGTCACGAAGTAGCGGGTCTCGCCGAAGCAGCTGGTGGGCAGGCCGACCTTCTCTTCGTAGTGCAGGCTGACGCGCTTGCCCATGGCCGCGCTCAGCTTGCGGGCGACGGCGTCGTCATGCACCGTGAAGTAGAACTTCTCGACACTGCTGCCCGGCAGCGAGACGAGCGCCAGTTCGCCTTCCCAGGTCTTGCAGAGCCAGCCCTTGTGGGAGAACTTCTGCACCCAGCCGGCGCGCTCGCCGCTGGAGTAGCTCCAGTTGAGCGCGAAGGCGAACCATGCCCCGACCAGCAGACAGAGGGCGACGACGGCGATGACGATGTTCTTGATCATGGAGACGGCGATGGTGCAGACAGCAACAGCCGCGATCGTCGCACACCGCCTCGTTCACACCAGCGTCACGCCACCGACAGGCCGGCCAGCAGCTCCGCGTTGCCGCCCGCCGCAGCGGTGTTGATGGTGAGCGTCTGTTCGCCGCAGAAGCGGTAGAGGTAGTGCGGACCACCGGCCTTGGGCCCGGTGCCCGACAGGCCTTCGCCGCCGAACGGCTGCACGCCCACCACCGCACCGATCATGTTGCGGTTGACGTAGACGTTGCCGATGCGCGCCGACTCGGCGATGCGCATGGCGCGGCTGTCGATGCGGGTCTGGATGCCCAGCGTGAGGCCGTAGCCGAGGGCGTTGACCTGCGCCACCACAGCGTCGATGTCGCCCCGCCAGCGCACCACGTGCAGCACCGGCCCGAAGATCTCCTGGCGCACATCGCCGATGGCCGCGAGCTCGAAGGCCACGGGCGCGATCAGGCGCGGGAAGTCGCTGCGCACCGGCGACTGGCCGATCAGCGTGGCCTCGCGCTTCAGGCGCTCGACTTCGGCGGCGATGCCGGCGAAGGCTTCGGCATCGATGACCGGACCGACGTCGGTGGCCAGCTGCGACGGATCACCGACCGCGAGTTCCTGCATGGCGCCGCGGATCATCTCGATCACGGCATCGGCAATGCCCTCGTGCACGCACAGCAGGCGCAGGGCCGAGCAGCGCTGGCCGGCGCTGCGGAAGGCGCTCTGCACCACCGCGTCGACCACCTGCTCGGGCAGCGCGGTGCTGTCGACGATCATGGCGTTGATGCCGCCGGTCTCGGCGATGAGGGGGACGATGGGTCCGTCCTTGCCGGCCAGCGCGCGGTTGATGATGCGGGCCACCGCGGTGGAGCCGGTGAAGCACACGCCCGCCGTGCGCGCGGTCGGCAACGAGCGCCGCGCCGATGGTCTCGCCGGGTCCGTGCAGCAGCGCCAGCGCGTCGTGCGGCACGCCGCTGGCGTGCAGCAACGCGACCATGCGCTGGGCCACCGCAGGCGTCTGCTCGGCGGGCTTGGCGGCCACGCTGTTGCCGGCCACGAGCGCCGCGGCCACCTGGCCGGCGAAGATCGCCAGCGGAAAGTTCCACGGGCTGATGCAGACGAACACGCCGCGGCCGTGCAGCCGCAGCTGGTTGCTCTCGCCGGTGGGGCCGGGCAGGTCTTGCGGCGCGAGGCGCTGCTCGGCCTGGTCGGCGTAGTAGCGCAGGAAGTCCACCGCCTCGCGCACCTCGGCCACGCAGTCGCCCAGCGTCTTGTGCGCCTCCTTCACCAGCAGCCCGCAGAACTCGGGCAGGCGGGCGTCGAGCGCATCGGCCGCGCGGCGCAGGATGGCGGCGCGCTCGGCCAGTGGCGTGTGGTTCCAGGCCGCATGGCCGCCGTGCAGCCGGGCCATGGCGGCATCGACCTGCGCGGCCGTGGCCTCGGCCACCGGCTCGACCTGGGTGAGCGTGATCGCGCGCTCCAGCGGCTCGCGCTGGGCGAGGCAGGCCAGATCGACGCCGGTGGAGTTGGTGCGGTCGCCGAGCAGCGCCGCCGGCAGCGGCAGCGCCGGCGCGCGGGCCGGCACCAGCGGCGAGGCGAGCAGGGCCTGAACGTCCACCGAGGTGTCGGCGAGCTGGTGCACGAAGGAGGAATTGGCGCCGTTCTCGAGCAGGCGGCGCACCAGGTAGGCCAGCAGGTCGCGGTGCTCGCCCACCGGGGCGTAGATGCGAACAGGCACCAGGTGCGCCTTCAGGCCCCCGCTTGAGCGGGGAGTGGGGGGTGGTCGACGAGTCACCCGAAGGGATCTGCCGCGAGAGCTCGCGGTAGATCCCTTCGCCCATGCCGTGCAGACGCTGCATCTCGAAGGCCGCGCCTTTCGATCGTGCCATCTGCAGGATGGCGGCGATGGTGCCGGCGTTGTGGGTGGCGAACTGCGGGTAGATCACGTCGGCATGCGACACCAGCGCCTGCGCGCAGGCGAGGTAGGCAATGTCGGTGTGGTGCTTGTGGGTGTAGACCGGGTAGCCGGCCAGGCCCAGCTCCTGCGCACGCTTGATCTCGCCGTCCCAGTAGGCGCCCTTGACCAGGCGCACCATGAAGCGCAGCTGGTGCGCGCGCGCAATGCGCGCCACCTCGTGCACCACCTCCAGCGCGCGGGTCTGGTAGGCCTGCACCGCCAGGCCGAAGCCGCGCCACTGCGGAAACTGCGCCGCGATGCGTGCGGCGAGCGCTTCGAACACATCGAGCGAGAGCTCGAGGCGATCACTCTCTTCCGCATCGATGGTGAGATTGATGTCGGCGCGCGCCGCAAGCTCGATGAGCTGCCAGACCCGCGGCAGCAGTTCGGCGAACACGCGCTCGCGCTGCGCGTCCTCGTAGCGCGAGAACAGGGCGCTGAGCTTGATGGAGATGCCGTCGGCCGACTCCGGGCCGTCGCGGACCGCTGCGCTGCCGCGCGCGGCACGCGGGCCGGCTGGCCGCGATGTGCTCGATCGCGTGGCGGTACGAGGCCAGGTAGCGCTGCGCATCGGCTTCGGTGCGCGCGCCCTCACCCAGCATGTCGTAGCTGAAACGCAGCAGTGGCTGTGGCCGGCGCTGCGCGTCGGCCTCGCCCATCGCCTCCTGGATGGAGCGTCCGAGCACGAACTGGCGTCCGAGCAGCTGCAGCGCCCGCACCGTGGCGGCCACCACGGTCTGCGCGCCGAGCCGCTTGAGCAGACCGGGCTCGCCGCCCGCCGCATCCGGCAGGAACTTCTTGGACATCGCGATCGCACTGGCCGAAAGACTCGCGAGCATGCGGTGCGGGCCGTCGGCGCCGGCGGTATCGAAGTCGGCGCGGCCCAGCTGATCGGCGGTGAGCGCGATGGCGGTCTCGGCATCGGGCACGCGCAGCAGGGCCTCGGCCAGGCGCATCAGGGCCAGGCCCTCGGCGCTGGAAATCGGGTACTCGCGCAGCAGCGATTCCATCGCCCAGAAGGGCGCCGGCGTGTCGCGCACGGCCTGCACCCACGGGCGGGCGACCTCAGCGGCCGCTGCCCAGTCGAGCCCGGCCGTGGCCACCGGCAGCACCTGGGCCAGCACCGACATCTCGGCGCGGTACGGAAACGGCAGGCGGGCGCGCGGCGGGGGGACAGTGGACATGGGTGATTCTCCAAATGAGGCGGCTGCTCAGAGCAAGTTGCTAGGTTAGCGTCCGGCCAGTAGCATTAATCGCCAAACACGACCCTGTTCAACGACGAAACCTCAGCCAACGCACCATGCCCAGCGACCGCGAACCGAGCATCCACGACCTCGACAAGATCGACGTGCGCATCCTGCGCGTCCTGCAGAAGGACGGCCGAATCTCCAACCTGAAACTCGCCGAAGAGGTGCACCTGTCGCCCACTGCCGTGCTGGAGCGCGTGAAGCGCCTGACCCGCGACGGCTTCATCGTCGGCTACGAAGCAAGGCTCGATCCTGCCAAGCTCGGTGCGGGCATGCTGGTGTTCATCGAGGTGGTGCTGGACCGCACCACGCACGACGCGATGAACGCCTTCAAGGCCGCTGTGCAGGTGCGCGCCGAGATCCAGGAATGCCACCTCGTGGCGGGCGGGTTCGACTACCTGATCAAGACGCGCGTGGCCCACATGCAGGCCTACCGCGAACTGGTGGGCTCGGTGATCTGGGCACTGCCCGGGGTGCGTGAGACCCGCACCTATGCGGTGATGGAGGAAGTGAAGAACACGACGCACCTGGCGATCTGAGCGGCCGTCTCCGCAGCGGGCCTTGACGGCCCGCTCCTGTTTAATGGAGACTTCATCCACTATGGTGGATGAAGTTTCTTCCGAGTTTCCTCCCAAGGTGGCCGACGACATCACCGCGCGCATCGCGCGGCGGGTGGCGGGGTTGCGCGCCACGTCGGGCCTCTCGCTCGATGCGCTGGCCGCACTCAGCGGCGTCAGCCGTTCGATGATCTCGCTGGTCGAGCGGGGCGAATCCAGCCCGACCGCGGCCGTGCTCGAGAAGCTTTCCGCTGGGCTGGGCGTCTCGCTCGCTTCGCTGTTCGAGGCCGACGCAGAGGTGTCCGACCCGCTCGTGCGCCGCGCCGATCAGCCGGTCTGGCGCGATCCGGCCTCGGGTTACCTGCGCCGCAATCTGTCGCCGCCAGGGCATCCGTCGCCGCTGCAGATCGTCGAGGTGGAGTTCCCCGCCGGGGCGCGCGTGGCGCTGGAAGGCGGGCCTCGCGAGCCGGCATTGCATCAGCAGATCTGGGTGATCGAGGGCACGATCGAACTCACCCATGGGGCGCGCACCGATCGCCTCGGCACTGGCGACTGCCTGGCCATGGAGATGGCCGGGCCGATCGTCTTCCACAACCCGACCCGCCGCGCCGCGCGCTACATCGTGGCCATCGCGGCATACCAGCCCCGCCCCGCCCGGAGGTGACGACGGTGACCGAGCTCACGGTGCGCCGACTGCGGCGCGTGGACGAGCGACAACTGGGTGAACTGGCCGAGGTGCTGCTCGATTGCGTGGCCGGTGGTGCGTCGGTGAGCTTCATGCAGCCGCTGTCGCGGGACCAGGCGCTGACCTTCTGGCGCGGCGTTGCCAGTGGTGTCGAGCGAGGCGAGCGGGCACTGGTCGTGGCACTGGATGAGCAGGGGGTCATCGTCGGCACGGCGCAGGTCGTCCTGGCGCAGCCGGACAACCAGCCGCACCGCGGTGACCTCGCCAAGATGCTGGTGCATCGGCGTGCCCGCCGCAGCGGTGCCGGCGCGGCGCTGCTGGCCGCGGCTGAGGACGCAGCGCGCGAAGCGGGCAAAACGCTGCTGGTACTCGACACGGCCAGCGCCGAGGCCGAACGGCTGTACGCGCGTGGTGGCTGGCAGCGCGTGGGCGTGGTGCCAGACTACGCACTGCTGCCGCACGGCGGCTTCTGCGATACGGTCTTCTACTTCAAGCGGCTGGCCTGAGCGGCGATCGCCCGCCGAAGATGGCCGTGCCGATGCGCACGATCGTCGCGCCTTCCTGAACCGCGGCCTCGAGGTCGGCGCTCATGCCCATCGACAGCGTGTCGAGCGAGAGGCCGAGGTGCACCAGCATCTGCTGCAACTCCCGTAAAGCCCGCAAGGGCGCACGCTGCGATTCATGGTCTTGGCCAGGCTCGGGAATGGCCATCAGGCCGCGCAGCCGCAGCCTCGGCAGTACTGCCACCTGAGCCGCCACCTGGGCAACCTCGCCCGGCGCGAGGCCGCTCTTGGACGCCTCGCCGCTGATGTTGACCTGCAGGCAGACGTTGAGCGGCGGCAGAAGGGCCGGGCGTTGCTCCGACAGGCGCTGCGCGATCTTCAGCCGATCGACCGTGTGCACCCAGTCGAACTGCTCGGCCACAGCGCGGGTCTTGTTGCTCTGCAAGGGCCGATCAGATGCCACACGATCGCGGGTCGAAGATCGGCCAGTGCCGCGATCTTGTCGAGCCCTTCCTGCACATAGTTCTCGCCGAACTCGCGCTCTCCTGCAGTGAATGCATCACGCACCGCGTCGGGGCCGAAGGTCTTGCTCACACAAAGCAGCGTGACGCTTTGCACGGGGCGCTCCGCGCCGTGGCACGCCGCGGCAATGCGAGCGCGCACTTGTTGTATGTTGCCGGGGATCGTCGCCATAATGCGTCGAGAGTATCTCCGCGACGGCGTCTTCGCGCATCGCATCGGTCGGGGCTCTGCCGCGACTCTTCACCGGTAGCCCATGGACATCACCCAACTGCTTGCGTTCTCGGTCAAGAACAAGGCCTCGGACTTGCACCTCTCGTCGGGTCTGCCGCCGATGATCCGCGTGCACGGCGATGTGCGGCGCATCAACGTCGACCCGCTGGACCACAAGCAGGTCCACGACATGGTCTACGACATCATGAACGACTCGCAGCGCAAGGCGTACGAAGAGACGCTGGAGTGCGACTTCTCATTCGAGATCCAGGGGCTGGCGCGCTTTCGCGTCAACGCCTTCAACCAGAACCGCGGCGCCGGCGCCGTGTTCCGGACGATTCCATCGAAGATCCTCACGCTCGAACAGCTCAACACGCCCAAGGTGTTCGCCGAACTGGCGCTCAAGCCACGCGGCATGGTGCTGGTGACCGGCCCGACCGGTTCGGGCAAGTCGACCACGCTGGCCGCGATGGTGAACCACCTCAACGAGAACGAGTTCGGCCACGTCCTCACGGTCGAGGACCCGATCGAGTTCGTGCACGAGTCCAAGAAGTGCCTGGTCAACCAGCGCGAGGTGGGTCCTCACACGCTGAGCTTCTCGAACGCTCTGCGCTCGGCGCTGCGCGAGGACCCGGACGCCATCCTCGTGGGCGAAATGCGTGACCTGGAAACCATCCGCCTGGCGCTCACCGCGGCGGAGACCGGCCACCTGGTCTTCGGCACGTTGCACACCAGCAGTGCTGCCAAGACGGTGGACCGCATCGTCGACGTGTTTCCCGCGGCCGAAAAGGAGATGGTGCGCGCGATGCTGTCGGAGTCGCTCGTGGCCGTGGTTTCGCAGACGCTGTGCAAGCTCAAGGACGGCTCGGGGCGCGTGGCGGCCCACGAGATCATGCTGGGCAATGCCGCGATCCGAAATCTGATCCGTGAGAACAAGGTGGCACAGATGTATTCGGCCATCCAGACCGGCAACTCGGTGGGCATGCAGACCCTCGACCAGAACCTGTCCGACCTGGTGCGCCGCAACGTGATCTCGCCGTCCGAAGCACGCGGCAAGGCGAAGTTCCCCGAGAACTTCCCTGGCTAGATGACCCGATCTGCTCAGGCCGCTTGGGGCGGCCCGGCGCTGGCCCCCGTCGGCGCACTTTCTCTTCGTTAGGAGTCCGCAATGGAACGCGACCAGGCATCGAAATTCGTCAACGACCTCCTGCGCCTGATGGTGTCGCGCAATGGCTCCGATCTCTTTCTGACAGCTGACTTTCCGCCGGCGGTCAAGGTCGACGGCAAGGTCACCAAGGTGTCGCCGCAACCGCTGACCGGCGCGCACACTCTGGCGCTCACCCGCGCGGTCATGAACGACAAGCAGGCGGCCGAGTTCGAGAAGACCAAGGAATGCAACTTTGCGATCTCGCCCCAAGGCATCGGCCGATTCCGCGTCAATGCCTTCGTGCAGCAAGGGCATGTGGGCCTGGTCATGCGGACGATCCCGCAGACCGTGCCGACGATCGACACCCTGAACCTGCCTCAGGTGCTCAAGGACGTGGCCATGACCAAGCGCGGCCTGGTCATCTTCGTGGGCGCGACGGGTTCGGGCAAGAGCACCTCGCTGGCAGCCATGGTGGACTTCCGCAACGAGAACTCGCACGGTCACATCATCACCATCGAGGATCCGGTGGAGTTCGTGCATGCGCACAAGAACTGCATCGTCACCCAACGTGAGGTGGGCATTGACACCGACGGCTGGGCACAAGCCCTGAAGAACACATTGCGGCAGGCCCCGGACGTGATCCTGATGGGCGAAATCCGCGACCGCGAGACCATGGAACACGCTGTCGCCTTCGCCGAGACCGGTCACCTGTGCATGGCCACATTGCACGCCAACAGTGCCAACCAGGCGCTGGACCGCATCATCAACTTCTTCCCGGAAGAACGGCGCGCCCAGCTGCTGATGGACCTGTCGCTGAACCTGCGCGGGCTGGTGTCGCAACGTCTGCTGCCACGCCAGGAAGGCAAGGGCCGCATCGCTGCGGTGGAGATCATGCTCAACACCCCGCTGATCGCCGACCTCATCTTCAAGGGCGACGTCACCGAGATCAAGGACCTGATGAAGCGCTCGCGCGAGCTGGGAATGCAGACCTTCGACCAGGCACTGTTCGATCTGTACGAAAGCAACCTCGTCACGTACGAAGATGCGCTGCGCAACGCCGATTCGGTCAACGACTTGCGGCTGCAAATCAAGCTGCACAGCATGCGGGCGCGCAGCTCCGATCTCGCGGCAGGTACCGAACACATGCGCGTGGTCTGAGCCGACATGGCGCGACCGCGCGGCAGCGCGCGGCCGGTGAGCAGGCCTACTTCTGGACTTGCTTGGGCTGCATGTCAGCCAGTTCGGCCTCGCTGATCACTTCGAAGACGCGCACCACCTTCTGCACTCCGCTGACGCCGCGGGCAACATCGGCGGCACGGCCGGCCTCGCGCTCGGTGACGCGGCCCATCAGGTAGACGATGCCGCGTTCGGTGACCACCTTGAAGGCATTGGCCTGAAGGTCCTTCGCATCGACGAAGCTCGCCTTCACCTTGCTCGTGAGAAAGCTGTCGTTGGAGCGGCTTGTCAACGCGGCGGGCGCCGCGATGGCGAGCTCGTTGACGATCGAGCGCACGTTTTCGATACGGGCTACCGCCTGCTCGACAGCCGCCTTGTCGGCTTCGTTGGCCACCTCGCCCGAGATCAGTGCCAACTTGTTGTAGCTCGTCACATTGACGTGACCGCGGTCGCCGACCGTCTCCCGCACGCGCGAGACGGCCTTGAGTTCGATGGCCTGGTCTTCGACCTGCGTGCCCGACGTGCGGCGATCGAGCGCGATCAGGGCCGTGCCTGCCATGGCACCGCCAATGATCAGCGGCGCGCAGGCGCTCAAAAGCGTCGCGCCGCTCAGCAAGGCCGCCAGCAGGGCGGTGCGATGAAGGATTCGGGACTGTTTCATGTGTTTTCCTGTTCTCCCAGCAGTTGAAGGTCCACCGCGTCGCACAGGCAGTGCAGCGCGAGAATGTGGACCTCCTGGATGCGGGCGGTGCGTTCATGGGGCACGCAGATGTGGACGTCGGTTTCGCCCAGCATCTCGCGCAGCTTGCCGCCGCCGCGGCCGGTGAGCGCCACCACCGTCATGTCCTTGGCATGGGCCGCTTCGACCGCGGCCAGAACGTTGCCGGAATTGCCACTGGTGCTGATGGCCAGCAGCACGTCGCCGGGCGCGCCCAGCGCCTGCACCTGCTTGGCAAAGACAACGTTGAAATCGTAGTCATTGCCGATGGCGGTGAGGATCGACGAGTCGGTGGTCAGCGCGATCGCCGCCAGGCCCGGGCGCTCGCGCTCAAAGCGGCCGATGAACTCAGCGGCAAAGTGTTGTGCATCGCTGGCCGAGCCGCCGTTGCCGCATGCCAGCACCTTGCCGCCCGCGGTGATGCAGCCGACGACCGCGTTCACTGCATCGGCGATGGGCTTTGATAAGACCTCAGCGGCCGCGTACTTCAGGTCGGCACTGTCGAAGAATTGTTGCTGGATGCGTTGTTCAAGCATGGGCTCGCATGATAAGACACGCACTTGGCACTTCAGTTCCGTCGCGCCCTGCCTCACTGCGCATCGAAGGCCGCACGAAGCCATTCGATGCGATCGCCATCAATGGCGATGACATCGAAGCGACAGGGCGGCGGAGACCGCCAGCGCAGCAGGTAGCGCTGTGCCGCGAAGACGAGGCTGCGCTGCTTGGCGACACCCACCGTGGCTGCAGCGCCCCCGTGCATCGCACTGCGACGCGCGCGGACCTCGACGAACACCAGGGTGCCGTCGCGGTCACGAAAGATGAGATCGATCTCGCCACCGCGCGCGCGCGGACCGCGCGCAACCCGATAATTGCGTTCGACCAGGGTGAGCCCCTGGTGCCGCAAATGCTCCAGCGCACGCGCTTCAGCGGCATCCCCGATGGCCTTCGTGCTGGGTTGGGACGGCTGCACGTCATTGCCTTTCACGTTCGCGATTTTTCACGTTCGCCATTGCACCCTTGGACACCCACGCCGCCTCGCTGATCCGTCAGGCCGCCGACGCAGCTGCGTCGGGCCAGGCGCACCCGACCGGCGCACTGTACGTGGTGGCCACGCCGATCGGCAACCTGGCTGACCTGAGCTTGCGCGCCGTCCACGTGCTGGGTCTCGCCGATGCTGTGGCATGCGAAGACACGCGCCACAGCGCGCCGCTCCTGCGGCAACTCGGGCTGGAAGGCAAGCCCCTGCTGGCAGTTCACGAACACAACGAGCGGGAAGCCGCTGCAGCGGTCGTCGAGCGCCTCGCGCGGGGCGAGCGCGTGGCCTACGTCAGCGACGCCGGAACGCCAGCCATCAGCGACCCCGGTGCGATGCTGGTGCGCAGCGTGCGCCAGGCGGGCCACCGCGTGATTCCGATCCCCGGCACGAGCAGCGCGGTTGCGGCGCTCAGCGTGGCGGGCGATGACCAGAGCCGCGGGTTCAGCTTCGTCGGCTTTCTTTCGTCACGCGGCAGCGAACGCCAGCAAGCACTCAAGGCTCTGGCGGCCGCGCCGGATACCCAGGTGCTCTTCGAGGCGCCACATCGCATCACGGCACTGGCGAAGGAGCTGGCAGCGCTGTGTCCCGATCGCGAGATCACACTGTGTCGCGAGCTGACCAAGCAGTTCGAGACGGTGGTCACCGTGCCAGCCAGCCAGGCCACCGCATGGCTCGGTGCCGATGCCAACCGCGTGCGTGGCGAGTTTGTCGTGGTCCTGCATGCGCAACCCGTCGGGCGGGCCGACGAGAGCGACACGCTGCACGATGCCACCCTGAACACGCTTCTGAGGGACCTGCCGCTCAAGCAGGCCGTCGCGATCGCGGCAGAACTCACCGGCGCCCCGCGCAACGCGCTCTATGCACGTGCGCTGGCACTCAAGGGGATGACCGACTCAGCGTGAGTGGCCAAGCGCTCAGGGCTTGGCCTGTTGCCCGTCGTGCTTCTGGCGGTGGATGTTCTTGCTGGTCTGGTTCTGGGCCTGGTGCAGACGCGCTCTCTCAGCCTTGGTGACCGTGCCGTCGGCCTTGGCCTTGTTTTCCGCGCGGTCGATGGCGTTCTGCTGACGCTCGAGTCGACGCGCCTCGCGCTTGTTGAGCTCGCCGCTGGCGATGCCCTGGTCAATGCGCTTTTCCTGATTGGCCTGGCGCTTGTCGATGCCGGGCGTGGCAGCCGGTGCGGACGCGGCCTGCGCGAAGGCGCCGACGGAGCTGGCCAGGAGCACGGCGGCCATGGCGAAGTTCTTGATGCTGGTCATGGTGAGTTCCCTTCAGGTTGTTGGTTGGAGGTGTGGATCCGTTGCGACCCCACACATTCAACGAGCCAAACCCGGTTGCCGCGGACGCGGCAGGGTCGAAATGCCGGTAAAGATGTATGAACAGGTGTTGCACTTCTACAATGAAGTGACGCTGCCGAGGAGGCCCCATGATTTCCCGTGAACCCACCATTGAACGCCTCGCCATCGCGCGCTCGTTGCTGCTCGAACCCTTCGGGCTGAACGAAGCCACGCTGGCGCGTGCCCTGGGCGCCATTGCCACGCACCGCATCGACGACGCCGACCTGTACTTCCAGTACACCCGCAGCGAGGGTTGGAGCCTCGAGGAAGGCATCGTGAAGAGCGGCAGTTTCGGCATTGACCAGGGCGTCGGCGTGCGCGCCGTTGCCGGCGAGAAGACCGCCTTCGCTTACTCCGACGACATCTCCGAAGCCGCGCTGATGGATGCCGCCGCCACGGTGCGCACCATCGCCGCAGCCGGCCAGAGCCGCAAGGTCAAGCTCGGTGGTGCGCCAAAGATGGCGGGCAGCCGCGTGCTGTACGCCCCAACCGATCCGATCGCCACCCTCGACAGCACCCAGAAGGTGGCGCTGCTCGAGAAGGTGGAGAAACTCGCTCGCGCCAAGGACCCCCGCGTCGTGCAGGTGATGGCCGGGCTGGCCGGCGAGTACGACGTGGTGCTGGTGGCACGCGCCGATGGCACGCTGGCGGCCGATGTGCGCCCGCTGGTGCGGCTGTCGGTCACCGTCATCGCGGAGCAGACCGTCAACGGCGAGGTTCGGCGCGAAGTGGGCACCGGTGGGGGTGGCGGCCGCTTCGGTCTGGGCTACTTCCATGACGCAATGATCGAGAGCTACGTCAACGACGCGGTCAAGGCGGCGCTCACCAACCTCGATTCGCGTCCGGCCAAGGCCGGCGAAATGAGCGTGGTGCTCGGCCCGGGCTGGCCCGGCGTGCTGCTGCACGAGGCCATCGGGCATGGCCTGGAGGGCGACTTCAATCGCAAGGGTTCGAGCGCGTTCTCGGGGCGCATCGGCCAGCGCGTGGCGGCCAAGGGCGTCACGGTGCTCGACGACGGCACCATTCCGGACCGCCGCGGCTCGCTGAATGTCGATGATGAAGGCAATGCCTCGCAGCGCAATGTGCTGATCGAGGACGGCATCCTCAAGGGCTACATCCAGGACTCGATGAATGCGCGGCTCATGGGCGTCAAGCCCACGGGCAACGGACGCCGCGAGAGCTACGCGGCCGTGCCCATGCCGCGCATGACCAACACCTACATGCTCGGCGGAAGCCAGGATCGCGAGGAGATCATCGCCGGTCTCAAGCGCGGGTTGTATGCGACCAACTTCGGCGGCGGACAGGTGGACATCACCAGCGGCAAGTTCGTGTTCTCCGCGAGCGAGGCGTTCTGGGTGGAAAACGGCAAGATCCAGTATCCCGTCAAGGGCGCCACCATCATCGGCAATGGGCCGGATGCGCTCACCCGCGTGAGCGCCATCGGCAACGACATGGCCCTCGACACTGGTGTGGGCGTGTGCGGCAAGGAAGGCCAGAGCGTGCCGGTCGGCGTAGGCCAGCCCACCTTGCGCATCGACCGCCTCACCGTGGGCGGGACCGCTTGAGATGTCTGCCTGGCTTGACGGCCAGGTGACGGAGCGACTACATTGCGCGCCATGGCTTTGATTCGCGCTTACTTTTTTGCGTACTTTTGGTTCTCGCACCGCCCGGCGGATGGAGAGGCCAGCGCACTGAGCAAGTAAACGCGCCAACCCCTTCCAGAAACCGCCGGGCCCACAAGCCCGGCGGTTTTTTTTCGCCCTTTGTACGTCACCCGCCACCGATTGCTGTCGAGCATATTTTTCCCAGGAGCACTGACCACCATGCCCAAGTCATCCGCGAACACACCCGAGGGCTGGTATGCGCACACCGAACGCACCAGCCAGACCGACGACCAGCGGATCGAGCAGGTGATGCCGCTGCCGCCGCCCGAGCACCTGATCCGCTTCTTCCCGATCGCCGGCACGCCGGTGGAAAAGCTGATCGGCCAGACACGCACGGCGATCCGCCAGATCATGCAGCGCAAGGATCCGCGCCTGCTGGTGATCATGGGCCCGTGTTCCATCCACGACCCGGTGGCCGCGCTCGACTACGCCAAGAAGCTCAAGCAGCAGCGCGAGAAGTACGCCGATACGCTGGAGATCGTGATGCGGGTGTACTTCGAGAAGCCGCGTACCACGGTGGGCTGGAAGGGCCTGATCAACGACCCCTACCTCGACGAGAGCTACCGCATCGACGAAGGCCTGCGCATCGCGCGCCAGCTGCTGGTCGAGATCAACCGGCTGGGCGTGCCGGCGGGCAGCGAGTTCCTCGATGTGATCTCGCCGCAGTACATCGGTGACCTGATCGCCTGGGGTGCCATCGGCGCACGCACCACCGAAAGCCAGGTGCACCGCGAGCTGGCCTCGGGACTTTCAGCTCCGATCGGCTTCAAGAACGGCACCGACGGCAACATCAAGATCGCCACCGACGCCATCCAGGCCGCAGCGCGGCCGCACCACTTCCTCTCGGTGCACAAGAACGGTCAGGTGGCCATCGTCGAGACCCGCGGCAACCCGGATTGCCACGTGATCCTGCGCGGTGGCAAGACACCGAACTACGACGCCACCAGCGTGGCTGCAGCCTGCAAGGAGATCGAGGCGGCGCATCTCGACTGCACCTTGATGGTCGACTGCAGCCATGCCAACAGCAGCAAGCAACACGAACGCCAGCTCGACGTGGCGCGCGACGTAGCCGCGCAGTTGCGCGACGGCAACCGCTGCATCTTCGGGGTGATGGTCGAGAGCCACCTGGTCGGCGGCGCGCAGAAGTTCAGTCCCGGCAAGGACGATCCGTCCCAGCTGGCCTACGGGCAGAGCATCACCGACGGCTGCCTGGGCTGGGACGCGTCGCTGGCAGCACTCGAAGTTCTCAGCGCGGGGGTGAAGGCACGTCGCGGCTGATCGCCATGTGACTGACACCGACCGGCTGCGCCTGCATGCAGCGCTCGGTGTCGCCCCGAATCCGCATCCAGCTGCAAGCAGCCGTAAACGGCGTCACCGGGGTGGTTACCCGGGTAAGCCCGCGCAAGACTGCTGGATTTCCAGGCGCCGCAGGCATTGAATAGGAGCTGTCTCCACAGATCGGAGTGCTCCGATGAAGCGGTTCCAACTTTCCGGGCGCATCGCGCAGCATCTGGCTCTTGCCGGCCTCGTGATGGTGACTTCGGCCCAGGCGCAGACGGCGGTGGCCCCGCAGCTCGACGCGCGATTCCGGTTGGCCATGGAGGCCGCGTTCAGCCGCGCCGACACCGACCACGATGGGCGCCTGTCACGCCAGGAGGCCGAGCACTTCCCGGCGATTGCCGCACGCTTCGACGCGCTGGATGTGAACAGGGACAACCAGCTCAGCATGTCCGAGTTCGAGGCCGGCTACACGGCCAGCTCCTGATCCCGGGCGCCGACGCACGCCAACGCGCGCCGCCGCGTCGCGGCAGGACGCCGGCCTCAGCCCCGCTCGAGGCGCTCGCTCTTCCAGTAGACGTCGTCGCCGCCCAGGCCATCGAGATTGGCCCGGTTCAACACCCTGGCCAGCACGAAGAGCAGGTCGGACAGGCGATTGAGGTACTGGCGTGGCGTCGGGCGCAGGCTGTCGGCGACGCCGAGCGTCACCACCGAGCGCTCCGCACGCCGCGCCACCGTGCGGCACACATGGGCGAGCGCCGCACTGCGGGCGCCGGCCGGCAGAATGAACTCCTTGAGTCTCGGCAAATTGCCGTTGTAGTGCTCAAGTGCCGTGTCGAGCCGCATCACGGCATCGGACTTCAGCAGTTCAAACCCGGGAATCGAGAGTTCGCCACCCAGATTGAACAGCTCGTGCTGGACCACGACGAGCAACTCGCGCACGTCGTCCGGCAGAGGCTCGGCGAGCAGCAGGCCGAGGTGGGAGTTCAGCTCGTCCACGTCACCCATGGCCTGCACGCGCAGGTGGTCCTTGGGCACACGGCTGCCATCGCCCAGGCCGGTGGTGCCGTCGTCCCCGGTTCGGGTGCTGATCTGCGTGAGTCGATTGGCCATGCTGCGGATTGTGGCGGATGCGAGCTTCCTACAATGGGCGACTTCCGGAGGACCCATGAACGCACCCCTGCCGACGCACCTGCTACCTGTCTGTGATCCCCGTCCCATCCCGGCCTCCATGGTGGCGCAGCTGAAAGCGCGCTTCGGAGACCGCTGTTCGACGGCGCTCGCCGTGCGCGAGCAGCACGGCCGCGACGAATCGCCGTTCGATGTACCGCCGCCGGATGTGGTGGTCTTCTGCGAGGCCACCGATGAGGTGGCCGAGATCGTTCGCCTGGCCGATGCGCATGCGGTGCCAGTGATTCCGTTCGGCGTCGGTTCGTCGCTGGAAGGGCATCTGCTCGCGGTGCAAGGCGGTGTGAGCATCGATCTGTCGCGCATGAACCGGGTGCTGCAGGTGAACGCTGCGGACCTGACGGTTACCGTCGAGGCAGGCGTGACGCGCGAGCAGCTCAACCGCGAGATCCGCGACACCGGCCTGTTCTTCCCGATCGATCCGGGGGCAAACGCCACGCTGGGCGGCATGACCGCCACGAGAGCGAGCGGCACCAACGCCGTTCGCTACGGCACGATGCGCGAGAACGTGCTCGGGCTCACCGTGGTCACGGCCAGCGGCGAGGTCATCCGCACCGGCACGCGCGCCAAGAAGTCGAGTGCCGGCTACGACCTCACCCGCCTGATGGTGGGCAGCGAGGGCACGCTGGGCGTGATGACCGAGATCACACTCAAGCTCTACCCCTTGCCGGAATCGATCTCGGCCGCGGTGGTGAGCTTCAAGAGCATCGAGGCCGCGGTCGACACCACGATCGCGCTGATCCAGCTGGGCCTGCCCGTCGCGCGCTGCGAACTGCTGGACGCCAACGCCGTGCGCGCGGTGAATCGCCACGACAAGCTCAGCCTGCGCGAAGGTCCGATGCTGCTGATGGAGTTCCATGGCACCGCCGCCAGCGTAAAGGAACAAGCCGAGACGGCGCAGGAGATCGCCAAGGACCATGGTGGCGAGGACTTCCAGTGGGCCACCACGCCCGAAGAGCGCACGAAGCTGTGGACTGCGCGCCATCGCGCCTACTTCGCCGGCCTGCAGATGAAGCCCGGCTGCCGCACCGTGACCACCGACACCTGCGTACCCATCTCTCAGCTCACCGCCAGCATCAGCCAGGCGGTGGCGGATGTGGAAGCGACCGGCCTGCCGTACTACATCGTGGGCCACGTGGGCGACGGCAACTTCCACATCGCCTACCTGATCGATCCGGCCATCCCGACGGAGCGCGAAACCGCCGAGCGCCTGAACGATCAGCTCGTGCACCGCGCCATCGCGCTGGCGGGCACCTGCACCGGGGAGCACGGCATCGGCCTGCACAAGCAGGGCTTCCTCGTGGACGAGGCGGGTGCTGGCGCGGTCGAGATGATGAGAACACTCAAGCGCGCGCTGGATCCGAAGAACATCCTCAATCCCGGCAAGATCTTCTCGCTCTGAGGACTCTGGCCCGCACGTGAGCGCCTTGACCGCCGGTTCGCCGGACCTTGCCGAGTCCCTGCGTGGCGCGACCACGGCATTGCACCGGCGCGTGGAGCGCAGCCCGTTCATGAGCACGTTGCTCGGCGGACGCGCGAGCCGGGCGGCCTACTGCGCGCTGCTGCGCAGCCTGCACGCCATCTATGCCGAACTCGAACTGGCGCTGACACGGCACGAAGCGCAGGTCGTCGTCGCGCCGGTGGTGCTGCCAGCACTTTTTCGCCGCTCAGCGCTGGAGCACGACCTGACGGCTCTGCATGGCGCGGCATGGCGCGAGGACATCCCGCTGCCAGCCGCTGCGGCGCGGTATGCGCAGCACCTCGCGCGACTGGCCGGCGAGTGTCCCGAACGACTGGTGGCCCATGCCTATGTCCGCTATCTGGGCGACCTGAGCGGGGGACAACTGCTGTCCCGTGTGGTCACACGCACGCTCGCCCTGTCCGGTGGTCGCGGCACCGAGTTCTACGATTTCGGGGATGCCGAGCGGACGCGCTTGCTGAAGGACGCCTTTCGCCGCGGGCTGGCGGCGGTTCCCGTGGACAGCGCCCTGCAGGTTGAGCTTGTCGAAGAGGCCGTGCGCGCCTTCGAGATGCACGCCGCCTTGTTCGACGAACTCGCCGCCTGCTGAGACGCAGACCGGCAGCCGCTCAGGCGCGACCGGCAGCGCGCCGCCGCAGCCGCTCGAACAGCGACGCTGGCCCGCTGGGTCGAGGCTTCGAGCTCCTGCAACAGCGGTGCAATGGACGGCGTGGCGTCGCCATCGGCAATGTCCATTGCCGCCAGGCTCGCGTTGGCGATGATCGCCGTGATCAGCTGGCGGGGTGGGCTGGCCGGCCGCGTCGAGTCTTCGAAGGCTTCGCCAATGCGCCCCGCCTGGGACAGGGACTCTTCGAGCTGCGCCCGGGCCGCCGCCGCGCGCTGCTGGTCGGACAGGTCGGCAAACACCAGGAAGAAGCCCAGCAGGGAACCATCGCGCGCGGGCACCACCTCGGCGCGTACGGCCACGGGCAGCGTACGGCCACCGCCCAGATCGAGCGACAGCGCTCCGCGCCACGATTGCCGCTCGCGCGCCAGCGAGGCGAGCATGCGGTTCACCTCGTCGGGCTGCGTGAACAAGGTCGCCATCTCGTCGAGGCTGACCCGCGCTTCCTCGGGCCGTCCCGTGAGTTGGTGGAAGGCTTCGTTGGCGAACAGCACCTGTCGACCGGCGCCCGCCACGATCACCGCTTCGCGCGAGTGCGCCATGGTCGCCCGGACCTGCACGAGCTGATGTTCGGCGATCAGCATTCGCACAGCGTGGATCTGCACGATGATGTCGACCAGCGCCGCGCCAAAGGCACGCGCCAACGCCACTTCGCCGGTGGTCCAGGGCAGGGCGGTACCGCGCACGATTTCCGACCAGGCCGCAAACGAGCGGCGTGGCGAAAGCTCCAGCGGATCGTCGCCCACCGTCGGCTTGGACGGGTCGCCCGCCCAGGTGACGGACTGCAGTTGTTCCTTGCGGAACCACATCAGGTACTCGGGGCGTGATTGCGAGATCTTGACGGCGAGCACGCCACTGGCCGTGGGCGTGAGCGAATCGAGGCCGGGTTCGGCGCGCGACACCGAGGAGCACGCGAACGGAGCGTCACCGACGTGGTCCTTCTGCCCCTCCACCCATTGCATCAGTGCACGCAGCTCGGGGGTCGACGGTACTTCGCCGATCGAGAGCACTTCGCCTTCGTGAAACAGCGCAGCCCCCGTGGCGTCCAGCGGCTGCAGCAGCGTGTGGGGGTGACGGAACAACGCGAGGCGCCAATCGCCTTCGGTGGAGGTGGCCTCCACCAGGCGCTGCTCGAGGCGCCGGACCTGCATGGCGACCTGCGCATGCGCATAGTTCTCGATGGCCACGATGCGTGTCGCGATGACTTCGGACAGGAGCTCGACGGCCGATCGCAGCGCCCTGCGCAGGTGGCGCGGCGCGTTGTGGTGGCAGGCGATCAGGCCCCAGAGACCGCCCTCACGCACCAGAGAAGCCACCAGCGTGGCCGTGACGCCCATGTTCTTGAGGTACTGCAGGTGCAAAGGCGACATGCTGCGCAACTGGCACATCGACATGTCGAGTTCAGCCTCGGTACCGGGCTCGCGCTGAGGGACCAGGGGTGAGGCCGGTGCGTGCACGTCGACCAGCATGCGCACACGATTGCGCACGTACAGCTCGCGGGCCCGCTGCGGAATGTCGGTGGCCGGATAGTGATGCCCCAGCAGCGAGGCCAGGCGAGGGTCTCTGGCCTCGGCGATGATCTTGCCGTGGCCATCCGGGTCGAATTTGTAGACCATCACGCGGTCGTAGCCGGTGAGATCGCGCACAGCCCGCACCACGGCATCTGCGAGGGTTCCGGTGGTGGATGCCGCGGCGATGCGCTCAACGGCCTGACCGAGCTGGGCGATCAGCACGTCGCCGGCAAGATCAACCGTTGGCGCGCTGCTCGCCGAAGTCTCGACGGGCTCGAGCTCGATGACGATCAGGCCACCGGGTGCCCGATGAACAACCCCTTCGAAGGCGCGTGCCTGGGCAGCCATTCCGACCTGGCAGTCGATCGGTATCGGATCGATCCACTGGGCGCCGGCCGCTGCGATCGCAGAGCGGACCGTCGCCTCCAGGTCACCCCCCAGCGATGCCAGGGTGCGCCCGAGCAGTCCGCTCCACGGCCCGCCCAGCGCTTCCAAGGCATTCTCACTGGCCTGCACCACGCACAGCTCGGGCTCGCGCACCGCCATCAAACAGCCATGCGGCTGAACCGACCCGGCGAGGTGGATCAGCTCACGCTCGCAGTTGGTCAGGTCGGCTTGCCCGAAGGCAGGGTGCGCAGGGTTCACGGGGTGTCGTCCGGCGGGGCTTTCGATGGCGGCCGTTCCATCGATCGGCGACGCGTTTCGCCGCCGACGGTGACGAAGCCCCTCGACACTGATGCGCAGTGCCGACGCGGCCGCATTCAGGTCACCACCGGCACGGGTCAAGGCCTCGTCCATGAAGTGCTGCTCTGCCGCCAGCGCTGCCCTGCGCAACAGGTCGGGCAGAGAGAGCTGTCCCACTTGTCCCGACAGGCTGTCGATGGCGTCGACCAGCGCGGACCCGTGTTCGCGATGGCCCGGCAGCCGATTCGGATGCAAGGTGAACCCGATGCGCTCCTGGTCGCCTTCGGCGATCAATGCGGCGGAGAGTTCCACCTGAGCAGATGACCCGTCGGCCAGACGCAGTTCGGCCTGCAGCCGTCGCGCCACGCCCTGTCGGCGCACACGCGGCAAGAGCGTGGTGAGTTCCACCTCGGTGGGCGCAACCCAGTCGACGAGCAGGCGGCCTCTGACCTCGGCCTCGCTGGCCTGCCCCACCAGGCGCAGGAACGCCGGGTTGGCCAGCAGGATGCGGCCGCTCGAATCGGTCACGATCACACCGTCACTGGCACCGTCGACCAGCCGCGCCAGGGTCGCATTGAGATCCGACGACGGGTTGGCCACATCGGCCATCCGCACCCGCACCAGCAATCGAATCTCGGTGTCGGACCGGAACGGAGAGGCCGCCACCTTGGTGGGCGTGACCCGGCCGATGACGTGGGCGCGGATCTCCGCCGGCTGACCCGTGCTGCGGGCAGCGTTCAGCAAGGCCTCGACTGCGCCGCGCGAGTGGCGCTCAAAGCCCTGATGGGCCTGCCGTCCGACAAGCTGCTCGGTCGTGAGGTCAAACAGCTGGGTCGCGGCCTGATTGGCCTCGAGCACCCGAAGCGTCAGCGCGTCGACGACCATCACCGCGTCGGTGGCGACATGGAACAGCGTTCGGTAGCGCGTCTCGGCCTGGCGCGCCTGCCAGTAACTGCGCTCCATCTCTTGCTGGGCGTCGAGAAAGCGTTGCTGGATCGAGGCCACCGAGCGCAAGTCGCGGCCCACCAAGAGCAAGGGGCCGGTCGGTCCGAGCCGCAGCGCGGTGTAGGCCACCGGGATATCCAGTCCCGGCTGGCCAGGATGGTTGAGTTCCCGGCGCCGCGCGAGGCCGGTGTCGAGCGCCTCGTCCACCATGAGCTTCACTTTGGCACGGGTGTCGCCGGTCACAGCCTCGGTGAGCGGATGACCGATCCAGGAGCGCGCTGCAGGAAGAATCGGCTGAGTGCCACCCTGCGCGACGCTGCGCACCACCCCGTCGGGGTCGAGGACCAGCGCAATGTCGCTGGCCAGGGAGACAAAGGCTTCCGCCAGTTGGGGGGCCCAGGCCGACAGGGGGGTGAGGTCTGGCAGCTCGGTGGGGGTGGCGCTCACAACGCCACGCCCTGTGGGGCGTTCGGGAAACAGTGGGTGGCCATGCAGATTCCGATTCAAGGCCCGGATCGCCCCGAACTGCAGGCTCGGACGGTGCGATCCATTCTACGCCCGCCATTCGTGCGCGAAGCGGGTCGCGCGCGCCTCGTCAGTGCTGCGGCGGTGCCGGCACCGACCACTGCTTGGTGATCGTGCCGGCGTTGTCCACGCTCTCCAGGTGAACGCCAAAGCCCCAGAGACGCGACACGTGCTTGAGCACTTCCTGCGCGCCTTCGTGGAGCGGACGGTTGTTGTGCTGCGTGTGACGCAGCGTGAGCGAGCGGTCCCCGCGGAGGTTGACGCTCCACACCTGGATGTTCGGTTCGCGGCTGCCCAGGTCGTACTGGTGGCTGAGCGCTTCGCGCACCGCGCGGTACCCGGCCTCGTCGTGGATGGCCGAGACTTCGAGTTCGTTCTCCTTTTCGTCATCGACGATCGAGAACAGCCGGAAGTCGCGCATCAGCTGCGGGCTCAGGTACTGCCCGATGAAGCTCTCGTCCTTGAAGTTGCGCATCGCGTGGTCGATGGTCTCGAGCCAGTCCTTGCCAGCCATCCCGGGGAACCACAAGCGGTCTTCGTCTGTCGGGCTCTCGCAGATGCGCTTGATGTCGGTGTACATCGCAAAGCCCAGCGCGTAGGGGTTGATGCCGCTGTAGTGCTTGTGACCCACTGGCGGCTGGTAGACGACGTTGGTGTGCGACTTCAGCCACTCGATCATCATGCCGTCGGTCAGGTGGCCGTCGTCGTACATGGTGTTGAGCAGCTTGTGGTGCCAGAAGGTCGCCCAGCCTTCGTTCATCACCTGCGTCTGGCGCTGCGGATAGAAGTACTGCGCCACCTTGCGCACGATGCGCACGATCTCGCGTTGCCACGGCTCGAGCAGGGGGGCATTCTTCTCGATGAAGTAGAGCAAGTTCTCCTGCGGCTCCTCGGGGAAGCGCCGAGCCTCGGCACCGGAAGCCGCCTTCTCCACCTTGCGCGGCAGCGTACGCCACATGTCGTTGACCTGCTGCTGAGCGTAGGCCTCGCGATCCTTGCTTCGTGCCAGTTCCTGGACAAGGCTCAACTTGCTGGGCCGGCGATACCGGTCGACGCCGTGGTTCATGAGCGCGTGACAGGAGTCGAGTGTCTGCTCGACCGCATCGAGGCCATGGCGCTCCTCGCAACCGGTCACGTAGTTCTTCGCGTAGACGAGGTAGTCGATGATCGACGACGCATCGGTCCACATCCGGAACAGGTAGTTGCCCTTGAAGAAGCTGTTGTGACCATAGGCCGCGTGGGCGATCACCAGGGCCTGCATGCCCATGGTGTTCTCTTCCATCAGGTAGCTGATGCAGGGGTTGGAGTTGATGACGATCTCGTAGGCCAGGCCCATGTGCCCGCGGCGATAGTTCTTCTCCGTGGAGATGAACTCCTTGCCGTAGCTCCAGTGGCGGTAGTTCACCGGCATGCCCACGCTCGCGTAGGCATCCATCATCTGCTCGGCCGTGATGATCTCGAGCTGGTTCGGATAGGTGTCCAGTCCGAAGCGCTGCGCCGTCTCGCGGATCACGGCGTGGTACTGCTCGATCAGCTCGAACGACCAGTCGCTGGGCGCAGGCAAGGGCTGCGCCGCGCCGGACGGCGGCACAATGTCGGCCGCACGACGCACGCGCGAGGTCGGCACATTCGGCGGATCACCGAACAGGTCGGCGGTCGATGCGGCAGCGGACGTGGCGGTCTTGCGGGTCATGCGCTGGCCCCTTCCTTCTTGAACAGCTCGCGGAACACCGGGTAGATCTGCGAGGCCTCGGTCACCTTGCGGATCGCGAAGGTATTGTTCTCGGCCGAGAGCGCCGAGTATTCATCCCAGAGGTTCTGTTCCTCCTCGGCCACTTGCACGTAGGCGAAATAGCGGCACAGCGGCAGGATGGCGGTGGCCAGCAGTTCGCGGCAACGACCGCTGTCGTGATGCCAGTTGTCACCGTCGCTGGCCTGTGCCCCGTAGATGTTCCACTCGCTGGTCGGGTAGCGCGCGCGCGCGATCTCCTCCATCAGCACCAGTGCGCTGCTGACGACGGTACCGCCGGTTTCGGTGGCATGGAAGAAGTTCTGCTCGTCGACTTCCTGTGCCTGGGTGTGATGGCGGATGAAGACGATGTCGATCTTCTCGTAGTGGCGCGTCAGGAACAGGTAGAGCAGGATGAAGAAGCGCTTGGCCAGGTCCTTGCGCGATTCGTCCATCGAGCCCGACACATCCATCAGGCAGAACATCACGGCCTTCGACGTGGGCACCGGCGTGCGCACGCGGCTGCGGTAGCGCAGGTCGATGGGGTCGAGGTAGGGGATGCGATCGAGTCGGGCGCGCAGTGCCGCGATCCGCTCTTCCGCCGACTTGATTTCGCGCTCGAACGTCACCGGGTCGCGCTTGAGCTCGACCAGCTGTGCCTCGAGTTCGCGCAGTTCGCGTCGAGAGTCGTTGCCCAGCGCAATGCGCCGTCCGATCGCGCCGCGCATCGAACGCACCACGTGCAGGTTGTTGGGTGTGCCATCGCTCGAGAAGCCCGCGCGGTGGGTCTTGTACTCCGGGGTCTCGGCCAGCGTGGTGCGGGCGAGGTTGGGCAGCGCCAGGTCGTCGAAGAAGACCTGCATGAACTCTTCCTTGCTGAGGTGGAAGACGAAGTCGTCGTCCCCTTCGCCGGAGTCGCTGGCCTGTCCGCCGCCACCGCCACCCCCACCACCCTTGGGTCGCTCGATGCGGTCGCCCCGCACATAGTCCTGGTTGCCGGGGTGCACCATCTCGCGCTTGCCGCCCTGGCCGTGGCCGAAGACGGGCTCGCTGATGTCCCGCTTGGGGATGTGGATGTCCTCGCCCTTTTCCATGTCGCGGATGCCGCGACCGTCCACCGCCCGCTTGACCGCCTCGCGGATCTGGTCTTTGTGGCGGCGCAGGAAGCGCTCGCGGTTGCCGATGGACTTGTTCTTGCCCGCCAGCCGACGATCGATGATCTGCTGCAAGGTGCTCCTCCGGTCGTCGACCGTTCGGTTCAGGACGACTTTCTCACCCGCAGATACCACTCGCACAGCAGACGCACCTGCTTGGCGGTGTAGCCCTTGTCCACCATGCGCGTCACGAAGTCCTCATGCTTCTTGGCCTCGTCGGCGCTCGCCTTGGCATTGAAGCTGATGACCGGCAGCAGCTCCTCGGTGTTCGAGAACATCTTCTTCTCGATCACCGTGCGCAGCTTTTCGTAGCTGGTCCACAGCGGGTTCTTGCCCTGGTTGCTGGCGCGCGCGCGCAGCACGAAGTTGACGATCTCGTTGCGGAAGTCCTTCGGGTTGGCGATGCCGGCCGGCTTCTCGATCTTCTCGAGCTCGGCGTTCAGCGAGGCGCGGTCGAACACCTCGCCGGTGTCGGTGTCGCGGTACTCGTGGTCCTGGATCCAGTAGTCGGCGTAGGTGACGTAGCGATCGAAGATGTTCTGGCCGTACTCGCTGTAGCTCTCGAGGTAGGCGGTCTGGATTTCCTTGCCGATGAACTCGGCGTACTTGGTCGCCAGATGCTCCTTGATGAACGACAGGTATTTCTGCTCCGTCTCGGCCGGGAACTGCTCGCGCTCGATCTGCTGCTCGAGCACGTACATCAGGTGCACCGGGTTCGCCGCGACCTCGGTGCTGTCGAAGTTGAACACCTTGGAGATGATCTTGAAGGCGAAGCGCGTCGAGATGCCGCTCATGCCTTCATCGACGCCCGCGTAGTCGCGGTACTCCTGGAAGCTCTTGGCGCGCGGGTCGGTGTCCTTGAGGTTCTCGCCGTCGTACACCAGCATCTTGGAATACAGCGATGAGTTCTCTGGTTCCTTCAGCCGCGTGAGCACCGCGAACTGGCTCATCATCTTGAGCGTCCCCGGCGCACAGGTTGCCTTGGCCAGCGAGGAGCCGCGCAGCAGCTTCTCGTAGATCTTGACCTCTTCGCTCACGCGCAGGCAATACGGCACCTTGACGATGTAGATGCGGTCGAGGAAAGCCTCGTTGTTCTTGTTGTTGCGGAAGGCCTTCCACTCGCTCTCGTTGCTGTGCGCGAGCACCACACCGTCGAACGGAATGGCGCCAAAGCCTTCGGTGCCCTTGAAGTTGCCCTCCTGCGTGGCCGTGAGCAGCGGGTGCAGCACCTTGATGGGCGCCTTGAACATCTCGACGAACTCCAGCAAGCCCTGGTTGGCCAGGCACAGGCCGCCGGAGAAGCTGTAGGCGTCCGGGTCGTCCTGCGCGAAGGTCTCGAGCTTGCGGATGTCGACCTTGCCGACCAGGCTGGAGATGTCCTGGTTGTTCTCGTCGCCCGGCTCGGTCTTGGCGATGCCGACTTGCTTGAGCACCGACGGGAAGCGCTTGACGACCTTGAACTTGCGGATGTCGCCGCCGAACTCCTCCAGACGCTTCACGGCCCAGGGTGACAGGATGCGGTTCAGGTAGCGACGCGGAATGCCGTATTCCTTCTCGAGGATCGGCCCGTCTTCGGCGAGATCAAACAGTCCCAGTGGCGACTCGTTCACCGGCGACCCCTTGATCGCATAGAACGGCACCTCCTGCATCAGTTGCTTGAGACGCTCGGCGATCGAGCTCTTGCCGCCGCCCACCGGGCCGAGCAGGTAGAGGATCTGCTTCTTTTCTTCCAGCCCCTGGGCCGCGTGCCGGAAGTAGCGACACCACCTGCTCGATGGAGTCTTCCATGCCGTAGAACTCGGCGAAGGCCGGGTAGATCTTGATGACCTTGTTGGCGAACAGCCGCGACAGGCGCTGATCGTTGCGGGTGTCGATCGTCTGCGGCTCGCCGATGGCCTTGAGCATCCGCTCGGCGGCGGTGGAGTACGCCACCGGATTGCGCTTGCACTCGGCGAGGTAGTCTTCGAGCGACAGCTCTTCCTCGCGGGTGCGCTCGAAGCGAGCGGTGAAATTGCTGATCACATCCATGCTGATCTCCTACGCATCAGGACTGTGGCGGGCCGCATGCCGGTTGCCATCAGGGGGGAAGTTCTGATGAAGTCCCGCGGGCTCCATCAGAGCTTTCCAGATCGATCAGCCAATTTCTCGTGTCGTGCTTACTGCCTACTGCTCAAGCGCCTCCAGCGTGCTGCATCTTGCTCCACCCATTGCCCCGAGAACAAGGGCCTTTGCCACACAGTTTCGGGACCCTGCCTGTCACAAGCGACTTCAGCAAGTAACGTGCCTCGAACCGATTCGGTTGAATGCTCCAGTGCAGAGAGCGTGACCCTCTGTGCAAAGTTCCGCAGCGCACGTGTTTCCTGTCCGTTCGTGTCCGACGTTCGGCAGCGAAGCACGCGCGCCGTGCCAGCACATATTACGACGGTCGATTCGGCCCGCCCGCTGCGCGGGGCAAGCCCTTGCGGCTCGCCCAGGTAACGCGCGCAAGTGTCAGCGCGCAGGTTTCTCTGGCGCCATGGTGAACAGCTTGGCCGCGCGGCCCTTGAGTTCGAGCAACTCACTGGGCGTGATGGAGTAGGTGCCGGTCAGCACATCGACCTCGATGCGGAACTCGACTTCCTTCTTGCCGTTGGACAGGATGCCCGAAGTGAATTCGTAGCTCTCATCCTCGGCCGGAAGCCCGAGCGCGTCGAAGTCGTAGTCCTGGTAGGTCACCGCGCGGATCTCACCACTGGCCAGGTCGAGCATGCCCGACGCGCGGACAACGGATTCGGTCAGCTCGTCGATGATGACGATGGGCAGCTTCAGGTCCACGGGTTCTCCAGGAAAAGGTTGTGCAGGGCGGGCTCAGCGGGAGCCGAGGCCCAAGCGTTCGAGCAGGCCGTTGAGTTCGTCGAGGGAGCCGAAGGCCAGGGCGATCTCGCCCTGCTCGCCGCGCGCGGTGCGCTTCTTGATGCGGATTTCCACCGGCGCCGTGAGCTTGTCGGACAGCTCCTGCTCGATGCGGAGCAGGTCCCGCGCCTTGTCCTTTGACGCCCGCTGCGGGCCCGCGGCCCGGGGCTGCGCTGTGCGGGCCACCAGGCGCTCGGCTTCGCGCACGCTCAGTTTCCTGGCGACCACTTCGCCGGCCACGAGGATCTGCTGCGCGCCGTCCAGCGGCAGCATGGCGCGCGCATGGCCCATGTCGATGTCGCCGGCCATCAGCATCTGCTGCACCGGCTCCGTCAGGTTCAGCAGTCGCAGCAGGTTGCTGGCGGCGCTGCGCGAGCGGCCCACGGCCTGCGCCGCCTGTTCGTGGGTCAGGCCGAACTCGTCGGTCAGGCGCTTGAGGCCCTGCGCCTCTTCGAGCGGGTTGAGGTCTTCGCGCTGGATGTTCTCGATCAGCGCCATGGCGGCAGCAGATTCGTCCGGCACGTTCTTGACCAGCACCGGCACCTCGTCGAGCCCGGCCAGCTTCGCGGCGCGCATGCGGCGTTCGCCCGCGATCACTTCGTAGCGGCCCGGTCCCACCGGTCGCACGAGGATCGGCTGCATCACGCCCTGGGCCTTGATGCTTTCGGCCAGTTCGTACAGCGAGCCCTCGTCCATGCGCGTGCGCGGCTGGTACTTGCCGGGCTGCAAGACCGTCAGCTTGAGCGTGCTGGGCGCGCTGTCGGCAACGGCGCGGGCGGCGGCGCCTTCAGGAACGCGCGGGCCGAGCAGGGCTTCGAGACCGAGGCCGAGGCCCTTGGGTTTCTTGGTGACCATGCGGGCGATTGTCCCCGATCAGCCCAGAGGGCCGGCCAGCACGCCCAGCATCGCCCGCCCTTCGGGCCAGTCACCGAGTCCGGAGCTCGGCGTTGATGTGGCCCCGCGCACCGATCTCTTGAACCTCCGCACCCCAGTCGGCGGCCATGCGGCGGCCGCGCGCCAGCGCGCAGTACGGGTCGTCGCTGCTGAGCACGGCCTGCGCAGGGAAGGGCAGCCGCGCTCGCGCACGATGGGTCGCCAGTTGAACAGGTTGGGCGGCATGTCGGGCCGTTCGGTGTCGGGCGGTGCCACCAGCAGGGCGCCGCGCACGCGGTCAATGTGCTGACTGTGGGCCGCCCAGGCCGCGACGAGGTGGCAGCCCAGGCTGTGGGCGACCAGCACGGCCGGGCGCGCATCCTCGAGCAGCACCTCCTCCAGCCGCGCCATCCAGTCGCCGCGGCGCGGCCACTCCCAGTCGGCCTGCTCGACACGCCGGTCGCCGTGCAAGGCCTCCCAGCGGCTCTGCCAGTGCCCGGCGTCCGAGTTCAGCCAGCCCGGCAACAGAAGGACGCGGGGCGGGTGGCGGGCGGGGTCGCGTTCAGCATCGGGCTCTGCAGGGCTCATGCTTGCCGTATCCTCGGGGCTTTCGTGAGTGAGCGACAGGGCAACCGCCATGAAGTACCGCGTCTTCGTCGACGGCCAGGAAGGCACGACCGGCCTGCGCATCCACGAGTATCTCGCGCAGCGCGCCGACATCGAGGTGCTGCGCATCGATGCCGACAAGCGCAAGGATGCGGCAGAGCGGGCGCGTCTGCTCAACGCCGCCGACGTGGCTTTCCTGTGCCTGCCCGACGCGGCGGCGCGCGAGGCCGCCGCGCTGGTGACGCAACCCCGACACCTGCCTGATCGACGCCAGCACGGCGCACCGCACCGCGCCCGGCTGGGTGTTCGGCCTGCCGGAGCTGGCGCCCGGGCAGCGTGCGGCGCTGCGCGCGGCCAAGCGCATCGCCAACCCGGGCTGCCATGCGTCGGCCTTCATCCTGCTGCTGCGTCCGCTGGTCGATGCCGGCCTGGTGCCGCCCGACGCTGCCGCTGAGCGCCACGTCGATCACCGGCTATTCCGGCGGCGGCAAGAAGATGATCGAGCAGTACCAGGCCGGCGGCGACGCCCGCCTGCATGTCGCCGCGGCCCTATGCGCTGACGCTGGCGCACAAGCACATCCCGGAGATGATGGCCCACGCCGGCCTGGCGCGCCAGCCGGTGTTCATGCCCGATCGTCGGCAATTTCTACAAGGGTCTGGCGGTGAGCGTGCCGCTTGCATCTGTCGCAGCTGCCGCCGGAACGACGGCGGCAGCGCTGCACGCCGCGCTGGCGCGAGCGCTACGCCGGCGAGCGCTTCATGCGCGTGATGCCGCTGACGCGATCCGGCCACGCTGGAGGACGGCTTCTTCGACGTCGCAGGCCTGCAACGACACCAACCGCGTCGACATCTTCGTGTTCGCCAGCGACACGCAGGTGCTGCTGATGGCGCGCCTGGACAACCTGGGCAAGGGCGCCAGCGGCGCGGCGGTGCAGTGCGATGAACGTGCACCTCGGCGTGGACGAAGGCCTGGGCTTCTGAGCCTGCGACGGCTGCGCAGCTTCAGCGCTGCGCTCAGGCGCGTCGGGTCGCGCGTGCGGTAGTGGTAGGCGTAGCCGTCGACGAAGCCGAGCCGGCGGTAGACGGCCCGGGCGGCGTCGTTGTCGCGACTCGACCTGCAGGTAGGCGTGGCGCGCACCCGGGCCGTGCGCGTCCGCCAGCAGGTGCGTGCAGAGCTAGCGTGGCCAGGCCGCTGCCCCGCGCCGCCGGTGCGGTGAACACGTCGTACAGGCCGACGAGGTCGCCTTCGAGCGCGAACTGGCCGCAGGCGAGCACTTGCGCCGTCACGGCGCAGTTCGAAGGCCGAGAACGGCACCGGCGAGTTGACCAGGCGCTGCGCCGTGCGCCTGCCGCTGCGACAGCGGCGAGCCGCGCAGGGCGCCGACGCGCTGCGCAAAGGGCTCCAGCGCCGACGGCTGCAGACTCGAGGCGCCGTCGGCAAGGCCGGCGCGCCGCAGTCGCGCCAGGTCGGCCAGCACCATCACCCGGGTGTCGTCGAAGCGGCGCAGGCCGCGCTGCGTCGAGCGTCTGCGTCGAGGCCGTCGGGCTGCGATGAACGGCGTGATGCGCACGATCAGCGGCAAGCTGCGCCTGCGGCGAACACCGACTCGCACAGCGGCCAGCTTGTCGGCCACCGGCAGGCGCCCGGCCGCGACGGCGTTGACGCAGCGCGCGCGTTTGGCCTTGCCGGGCGAGAAGCGCAGCAGCCAGCCGTCGAGCCAGCGTTGCTGCGGCGGCGCGCTGGCGTTCAGGCCGGCGTCTTCGATGCGGGACAGCAGCGTGGCGTCGAAGGCCGTGGGACAACAGACCGTCGATCGCCATGTCAGCGCATCGGTCTCGATGCGCGCGCACCATTTCGGCGGCGAACTCGACGAAGGCCTGCGCGCCCTTGGACGCCGGGTCGAACACCACGCCGGGCAGGCCGTAGCTCGGCGCTTCGGCCAGGCGCACGTTGCGCGGGATCACGCGTGTCGAACACCTTGTCGCCGAAGTGCGCCTTGAGCTGCTCGCTGACCTGCTGCTGCAGCGTGATGCGCGGGTCGAACATCACGCGCAGCAGGCCGATGATCTGCAGGTCCGGGTTGAGGTTGGCGTGCACCTGCTTGATGGTGTTGACCAGGTCCGACAGACCCTCGAGCGCGAAGTACTCGCACTGCATCGGCACGACCACGCCATGCGCAGCGCACAGGCCGTTGAGCGTGAGCAGGCTCAGCGACGGCGGGCAGTCGATCAGCACGAAGTCGTAGTCGTCGTGCGACCGCGGCCAGTGCGCCCTTGAGACGCTCGGTCGCGGCGCTCCAGCTCGACCAGCTCGACCTCGGCGCCGGCCAGTTCGCGGTTGGCGCCGAGCACGTCGTAGCCGGCCTTGCTCGCTGCGCTGGCGCGCCTCGGCGATGGTGGCGTTCTCGAGCAGCACGTCGTAGACGGTGAGCTCGAGCGCGCGCTTGTCGATGCCCGAGCCCATGGTGGCATTGCCCTGCGGGTCGAGGTCGACCACCAGCACGCGCTGGCCGATGCGCGCCAGGCCGGCGGCGAGGTTGACGGTGGTCGTGGTCTTGCCGACGCCGCCCTTCTGGTTGGCGATGCAAAAGATTCGGGCCATGGCGAGGTGCGTTCGACGCTGGGTGCAGCGTTGGGGTCAGCAGTGGGTGCAGGAGAGGGCTTTTCGGGAATGCTTCGACCCGACTGGCGAGTCAGGAATGTACCGTGAGACGGCGCACAGGCTCAGTCGCGCAGCAACCGAATGCCGAAGCCGATCAGGAACACGCCGGCCAGCTTCTCAAGCACTCGCGCAATTGATTTGTGGGCGCTTACTTGCTTGGCGACCGCTGTCGCAAAGCCGCATAGGGTCAGGCAGTAGACCGCGGTGATCGCCGCGATGGTGAGCGCCATCGCCGCAAAGGTCAGCGAGCCGCGGTGGGTGGCCGGGTCGATGAACAGCGGGAAGAAGGCCATGTAGAACACGATCGCCTTCGGGTTGAGCAGGGTGATCAGGAACGCCTGGCGCGCGTACTGGCGCGGTTCGATGTGGATCGGAGAGGCCGAACCCTCGCGCGCGAACAGCAGCTTCAGCCCGATCCAGCCAGGTAGGCGGCGCCAGCGTACTGCACCACTTGGAAAGCCGTCGGGTGCGCGGCCAGCAAGGCAGCAACACCGCCGACGGCCAGCCACAGCAGCACCTGGTCGCCGACGATCACGCCCAGTGTCGCGGCCGCACCGGCGCGGAAGCCACCCTTGGCGGTGGAGGTGAGCAGTGCGAAGGTGCCGGGCCCGGGCAAGGCCAGAAAGAACAGGATGGCGGCGCAGAAGGCGCCGAAGTCGGAGATGCCGAACATGTGTCGCGTCCGTTGAAGTCGCGCGCCGTGAATCGAGCGGGCAGGCGCGGTGGCCGCCTGCGGATGAGTCTGCAGCCGGGTGAGATCGAAGCCCTGCACCTTCAGACGTTCGCGGATCGCCGCATCGTCCGCGGCAGACAGCGGCGGCGTGCGCGACAGCACCCAGAGGTACTCGCGATGCCGGCTCCGACACCACGGCATAGCGATAGTCGGCTGCGAGCTGGATCACCCAGTAGCGCCGCCCCAGACCGATGCGGCAGCCAGCGCAGCCAGGCGGCACGGAAGCTCACCTCCAATTGCGCAGGGGTGCAGCTGGCCGTCCGCTCGAGCCGGCCTCGGGCCGCGCCAGCCGATCGGCTTCGTCCATCACGCCTCGGGCATCGCGGCAGCGGTTGATCACCTCGACGGCGCCGTTCGGCGCGCGGCGGTAGTTGGCGGTCGTGTCGCTGACGCACTGGCGACTGGAAGCGGTTCGGGTACAGCGCCACCTGGTACCAGGTGCCCATGTAGCTGACGCACATCGAGCTGCGCCAAGGACTCGAGCGGCGGCTTCTCGGTGTCTGGGCCATCGCGCTGACCGCGGCCAGCGACAAGGCCGCCACCGCGAGGGCAGGCGCAATCCGGTCAGAGGGCGGACCGCAACGGGTGGACTTCATGGTTGGGCTTCATCCAGACCAGGCAGCGCTCGGCATTCAAGGCCGGCACGGTGAGCGGTTCCACGTGAAACACGTCGACGTCCGTCGGCAGGGCTGCCAGCTCGTCGAGCGGCAGCTTGCCCTTCATCGCCATCCAGACCGCCGCCGGGCGCGCAGGTGGCGCCGGGTCAGGCGCGTGAAGTCGGCCAAGGACGCAAAGGCCCGCGAAGTGATCACATCGAACGGCCGGCGCTCGCCAGCGTCTTCGACCCGCGCATGCCGGCGTGCAGGTTCCGCAGGCGCAGTTCGGCGGCCACCTGCCGGATGAACGCGGCCTTCTTGCCGACCGCGTCGACACAGGTGACATCGCACTGCCGGCAGGCGATCGCGATCACGACACCGGGCAAGCCCGCCGCCACTGCCGACGTCGAGCACCCGCGACGCCGGCGCCGAGGCCAGTGCGCCGCAGCGGGCCGACCACCGCCAGGCAGTCGGCAGGTGCTGAACGAGCATCTGCGGCCGGGTCGCGCACCGCGGTCAGGTTGTAGGTCGCGTTCCAGCGCTGAAGGAGCGCCAGGTAAGCCAGCAGGGCGCTCGATCTGCGCTCGGCGCCAAGGCCAAGCCGAGCTCCGACAGCCAATCGGCCGACGCCGGCCGCCGATCAGGCGGCGGCGTCAGGCGGCATCGTCCGCGACGCTGGTCGTTGGCGCGCTGACCCCGTGAAGCGCCCCTTCTTCAGGTGGACCAGCAGCAGCGAGATCGCCGCCGGCGTGACGCCGGAGATGCGCGAGGCCTGCCCCAGCGTCTCGGGGCGCTGGGCGTTGAGCTTCTGGCGCACTTCGAACGAGAGGGCGGTGACCTGCGCGTAGTCCAGATCGGCCGGCAGCCGCAGGTTCTCGTAGTGCCGCGGCACGCTCCACCTCCTCGTTCTGCTTGTCGATGTAGCCGGCGTACTTGATGCTGACCTCGACCTGCTCGATCACGGCGTCGGCCAGCGCGCGACCGAGTTCGCTCGTGCGAGCGTTTCACGCGAAACTGCGCTGCTCCGGCGCGTGCGACAGTCTCGGCAGCCTCGGCGACTGGTCGAAGCCGACCCGGGCCGGCGCAGCAGGTCGGCCAGGCTGTACTCGTGCTCGAGCGGCCTTGCCGAGCAGGCGCTCGGCGTCGTCGGCGGGCAGCGTGTGCCGGATGCACCCAGGTCGACCTGCAGCCGCTCTGTTTCACGTGAAACAGCGTCGCGCTTGCGGCAGAACGCCTCCCAGCGCGCATCGTCCACCAGCCCGAGCGCGCGGCCGATCTCGGTCAGGCGCAGGTCGGCGTTGTCCTCGCGCAGCTGCAGGCGGAACTCGGCGCGGCTGGTGAACATCCGGTAGGGCTCGGTCACGCCCTTGGTGATCAGGTCGTCGACCAGCACGCCGAGGTAGGCCTGGTCGCGGCGCGGCAACCAGGCGTCGCATCGCCGCGAACCTGCAGCGCGGCATTGATGCCGGCGAACAGGCCCTGCGCCGCGGCCTCTTCGTAGCCGGTCGTGCCGTTGATCTGGCCGGCGAAGAACAGGCCGCCGATCGCACGCGTCTCGAAGCTGCGCCTTCAGCGCGCGCGGATCGAAGTAGTCGTACTCGATCGCGTAGCCCGGGCCGCAGGATGTGCGCCTGCTCCAGCCCGACCATCGAGCGCACCGCCGCGATCTGCACGTCGAAGGGCAGCGAGGTCGAGATGCCGTTCGGATAGAACTCGTGCGTCGTCAGGCCTTCGGGCTCGAGGAAGATCTGGTGCGAGTTCTTGTCGGCAAAGCGATTGACCTTGTCCTCGATGCTCGGGCAGTAGCGCGGGCCCACGCCCTCGATCACGCCGGTGAACATCGGGCTGCGGTCGAAGCCGGCGCGGATGATCTCGTGGGTGCGTTCGTTGGTGTGGGTGATCCAGCAGGGCACCTGCCGCGGGTGCTGGATCGCCTCGCCCATGAAGCTGAACACCGGCACCGGCTCGACGCCGGTCGCCGTCGGCGAGGCATGCCGTCGCCGGGCTGCTCGGTGAGGCGGCGAGAAGTCGATGCTGCGGCCGTCGATGCGCGGCGGCGTGCCGGTCTTGAGCCGACCCTGCGGCAGCTTCAGCTCCTTCAGCCGCGCCGACAGCGCGAGCGCCGGCGGGTCACCCGCGCGGCCGGCGGCGTGGTTCTGCAGGCCGACATGGATGCGGCCGTCGAGAAAGGTGCCGGCCGTCAGCACCACGGCCCGGCCGCGAAAGCGAACGCCCACTTGCGTCACGACGCCGGCCACACGGTCGCCCTGCGACGCAGCAGGTCGTCGCACGCGCCTGCTGGAACAGCCACAGGTTGGGCTGGTTCTCGAGCCGACGGCGGATCGCCGCCTTGTACAGCACGCGGTCGGCCTGCGCCCGCGTCGCCCGCACGGCCGGCCCCTTGGAGCCGTTGAGGATGCGGAACTGGATGCCGGCCTCGTCGGTCGCCGCGGCCATCGCGCCGCCCAGCGCGTCGACCTCCTTGACCAGGTGGCCCTTGCCGATGCCGCCGATCGACGGGTTGCAGCTCATCTGCCCGAGCGTCTCGATGTTGTGCGTCAGCAGCAGCGTCGCGCGCCCATGCGCGCCGCGGCCAGCGCGGCCTCGGTGCCGGCATGGCCACCGCCGACGACGATCACGTCGAATTCCTTCGGGAACAGCATCGCACTGCCTATTTTTTGAGCAAGCCGAGATTGTAGGCAGGGGCCCTTCGGAAGTCATCCGGGCAGGCGGGCGAGAGCCTGCTCCGCAGGGTCACCGCACGCGTGCCGTCCGCTCTTCGGCTATGGTGCGCCGATGCCGCCAAACTCCGGGTCCACCGCCACGTCCGAGCGCCTTGCCAGCGAGCTGTGCGCGCTCTACCCCGCGCTCGCGGAGTTGCCCCAAGCCCTGCGCGACGACGCGATCCACACGCAGATGCAGGCCGTGCAGGTGCCGGCCGGAACCGTGCTCTTCGACGAGCAGGCGCCATGCGGGGGATTTCCCTTCGTGATCGAAGGCGAGGTGCGCGTGGCACGTGGCTCGCCGCAAGGACGCTCGCTGGAGCTCTACCGCGTCACGGCCGGCGAGCTTTGCGTGGTGTCGGCCTCGTGTCTCTTCGGCCAGCACCTGCTCACCGCCCATGGGCAAGCCACGCTGCCGACCCGCGCTGCTGGTGCTGTCACCGGCCGGCTTCGACCGCTGGATCGCGCATGAGCCCTTCCGACGCTTCGTCTTCAGCGTGTTTGCGGACCGCCTGGCCGACCTGATGGCACTGGCCGAAGCGGTGGCGTTCCAGCGCCTCGATCAGCGGCTGGCGGGCGCTTTGCTCGGCCATGGCCACGCCATGCAGGTCACGCACCAGACGCTGGCCGACGAGCTGGGCACGGTGCGCGAAATCGTGACCCGGCTGCTCAAGCGCTTCGAGCGCGCCGGCTGGGTGCGCCTGGGCCGCGAGCGCATCGAGCTCGTCGACGCCGCAGCCTTGCGCCAGCTGGCCAGCGGCGACACGGAGCCACCGCCCAAGACCCGCTGACATCACTCGGTGACCCAGGTCACAGACCGCACCCACAGCGACTCCTACAGTGCATCCAACCCGACGCGTTCATGTCGGTCACTGAAGGAGAACCACCATGAAGACCAATGAAGGAACCATCGACCGTGCCCTGCGCGTCATCGCCGGCCTGGCCCTGATCGGCCTGGCCGCGACGGGCACCGTGGGCGCCTGGGGCTGGATCGGCGTCGTGCCGCTGGCCACGGGCCTGATCGGCTGGTGTCCGGTCTACACCATGCTCGGTTTCAACACGTGCCCGATGAAGACATCGAAGTAGTCTGCGCGTCGGCGCAGCCCGATTCACGCTGGGATCACGGCGCGGCCGACCACAGCATCTCGGTGTGCGGGATGCCGTCCTCCAGGTAGCGCTCACCGACGATGGCGAAGCCGAAGCCGGCATAGAAGCGCTCGAGCCGGCTCTGGGCCGAGATGCGGATACCGCGCCCGGGAAACACGGCCTGCGTGTGTTCCATGGCGCGCGCGACCAGCGCGCGGCCCAGACCCGTGCCACGCGCCGGTGCCGTGGTGATGACGCGGCCGATCGACGCCTCGGCGTACTTCACACCGGGCTCCACCACGCGCGCGTAGGCCAGGGGCATGCGGTGCGCCGGCGACCACGCCGCGAGGTGCCATGAGCGCTCGTCCACCCCGTCGGCATCGAGGTAGATGCACTGCTGTTCGACCGAGAACACCGCCTGGCGAGCCATGTAGATGTTCTGCAGATCCGCCACCCCCAGATCCCGGAAGTGGCACCACTGCCATCGCAGATTGGCGTGGTCCACGAGCACCTCGCTCATCGCACCGCTGCGCTGCGCAGCGAGCGCGCCACGAGCCAGACCCCCAGCGCCGTGAGCGCGACGCACACCAGCAGCGGCACCAGCACCTGCTCGGCGCCGAAGCCCTCGCCCTTGAGCACGCGCGTCATCAGCGTGTTCTGCGCGAGCGCCGGCAACCCACAGGTGCCAGGCCGCCTCGCCGCCCAGGTTGAACACGCTCACCAGCGGCAGCAGCGACACCGCCAGCACCACCACGCTGGTGTTGGCCTGCGCCTCCTTGAAGGTCTTGCAGCGGATCGCCACCGCCATCAGCAGCGCCGACAGCGCCGCCGCGAAGGGCAGCAGCACCAGCCAGGAACAGCAGGGCCTCGCGCAGCCCGAACTGGAACAGCGCCTGCCAGCGTGTCGCTGCGCAAGCAGCCACTGCGCCGGGATGAAGCTGAAGCAGCTCAGCACCGCGATCAGCATCGCCACGCGTCGCCACCGCGCCCCACTTGCCCAGCACCAGCGCGCAGCGATCGGCCGGGTTCATCAGCAGCGGCTCGAGCGAGCCGCGTTCGCGTTCGCCGGCGGTCGTGTCGAGCGCGGCGTTCAGCGCCCCATACAGCACCGCCATCAGCACGAAGAAGGGCAGCATGCCGGTGAGCTGCGGTCGCGCGGGTCTGCGTGCTGGCCAGGTCGCGCTCTCGCACCGCGCATCGGCTCGAGCAGTTCGCGCCGAGACGCCGCGCAGCGCCAGGCCAGCGGGGCGCGCTCGCGGCTGAAGCCTGCCAGCAGTCGCTGCAGGCGCGCCGGTGCCGGCCTCGGCCTGCGCTTGTTGGCGCTGTCGCTGACCATCTCCAGCACCGGCGACGTCGCCGCGCATGCATGGCGGCCTCGAAGTCCGGCGGCACCACCACCACCGGATCGCCCGAGCTCGGCCTTGCGAAGCTGCAGCTTCGTAGTCGGCCGGCGCGGACTTGACGATGTACGTCTGGCGCTCGAGAAAGTTGACCAGCGTCGGCGCGTGCTCGCTGCCCACGACGTAGACCTCGCGCTGCTCGGCGCGCGACTCGAGGGTGGCGATGAGGCCGGACATCGCGATCAGCACCAGCGGCCCGAGCAGCACGCTCGACATCAGCACCACCAGCAGGGTGCGGCGGTCGCGCAAGCGCGTCGACGATCTCCTTGCGTAGCACCGTCCGACCGCGCCGACGAAGCGCGGCACTCATGCCGCGACGCTCCGCGGTCGGCGCCGAAGGCGAGCTTCACGAAGGCCTCTTCGAAGTCATCGCCGCCGGCCTGCGCGCAGCAGCTCGGCCACCGTGCCGGTGGCCACGGTGCGGCCCTGCGCCACGACCACCACGCTGTCGCACAGGCGTTCCACCTCCTGCATGATGTGGGTCGAGAACACGATGCACTTGCGCCGCCCTCGGGCGTGCGCAGCCAGCGCAGCGACTCGCGCAGCGCGCGAGTGGCCAGCACGTCCAGGCCGTTGGTGGGTTCGTCGAGCACGATGTTCGCGGGGTCGTGCACCAACGCGCGCGCCAGCGCCGTCTTCATGCGTTCGCCCTGGCTGAAGCCTTCGGTGCGACGGTCGAGCAGGGAGCGTCATGTCGAGCATCTGCGCAAGCTCTTCGGCGCGCGCATGGGCGGCGTCGCGGCGCCATGCCCTGCAGGCGACCGTAGTAGACGATGTTCTCGCGCGCGCTCAGGCGCGGGTACAGGCCGCGAGCGTCGCTCAGCATGCCCATGCGGGCCAGCGCTTCGCGCGGCCGCGTGGCAACGTCGATGCCGTCCACCTCCATGCGGCCGGCGTCGGGCGTGATCAGTCCGGCCAGCATGCGCAAGGTGGTGGTCTTGCCCGCGCCATTGGGACCCAGCAGTCCGGTGATGCGGCCGTCGGCGCGCGTCGAAGCTGACATCGGCCACCGCCTGCACCCGGCGCGCGCGGCCGGCGCGGGCCGAAGCGCGAAGCGCTGCGCGGCTCGCGCTGCGAAGCGCTTGGCGAGGTGCTCGACGCGCGATCACTTCGGCACGTCCTCGCCGCCGGCCAGTGGCATGGAAGGCCAGCGGGGCGCGGGATCGGCCGACGCACGCGGCATCCACGGGCAGGCACCGGCTCGTCGCCCGGCGCGTCGATGAAGCGGATACACCACGTCGCGCATGCAGCCGATGCGCCATCACGCCGTGGCCGGCGTTGGGCACGATCACGTGGCGCGCGCTGGCCCCCAGCGCCTGCGCGACGCGTTCGCCGTGGCGCGGCGGCGTGGCCGGGTCGAGGCCGCCGCTGAGCAGCAGCACCGGCGCGCGGGCTGGGCGCCATGCGGTAGAACGCCGCCGGCACCTCGCCGCGCGGCCAGTCGCGCGCAAACGCGCTCGTAGCAGACGCGCGAAGTCACGGCCGAAATCGGCCCCGGGCGCGCTCCAGCGACGCGCCGAGCAGGGGCAGGTCTTCGGCACAGACCACCGAGAAGTGCATGCCCATCGCCACTGCGCTGGCGCGTCGCGTGCCCAGCAGCGCTGCCAGGCCGCCCAGAGCCTCGAAGCGACCCTGCGCCGCTTCGGTGATGGCCGCCGGCAGCGCCGAGGCCAGCGCCGGCGCGTAGAGCGGCCCGCGCACGGCGCCCAGCAGCAGGTCGCGCGTCGAGCATCAGCGACTCACGCTGCCCGTTGAGCGGGTGTGCCACCGTCGCCGGCTGCGGCAGACGCGGCCAGCAGGGCGTTCCAGTCGGCGCGCAGCCGCGGATGGGCTGCGCGCAGCACCGGCTCTTCGGCGCAGACGCCAGCAAGGCGTCGAGCGCCGCCTGGCGTCGATCCGGCGAACGCTGGGGCAGCACCATGTCGGGCGGCGCCACGCCATCGAGCACCGCTGCGTCGCACCGGCCTGCGGAAACTGGCGCTGGTACTCCAGCGCCGCGCGCGTGCCGTAGGACCCGCCCACCAGGTTGATGCTGCGCGCGCGCCCAGCTGCAGCGCGCACCGCGTCCAGGTCCTGCATCGCCAGCGTGGTGGTGAAGAAGCGCAGGTCGCTCTCTTGCCGACATGGGGCAGGGCGACAGCTTGGTCTGCGGCTGGCAGGACCCGCGCGACCTGGCGCTCGAGGTCGGCCTGATTCGGCCAGCGGCGAATGGCGCGTGTCTTCGCAGTCCAGCGGCGCGGAGCGGCCGGTACCGCGCTGGTCGACGAAGACGATGTCGCGCCGGTTGCTCAGGCGCGGCAAACAGGCCCATCGTCTGCCGGTGCCAGCGCGATCGCGCTCTGCCCGGGACCGCCGGCGAGCAGGAACACCGGGTCGGGCAGCTTGCGCCGCGCCATCGCCGGAACGACCACGTAGTGGACCTCGATCCTGCGCTCCGTCGGGCCGGGCCGGGTCGAGCGGGCGCAGCACCTTGCCGCAGTGCACCTCGTTGCGCGAGCCGGTGATGCGGCAGGGCTGCGGGCCGTCGGCCGCGCTCGCGCCAGGCGCACTGGCGAGGCCGCCAGCCAGCGTCAGCAGCGCCGACCCGGACCAGCTGCGCGCGAGGCCATGGCCCCGCGCGGTCACTCGCCCAGCATCCGCTTGAATCTCGCCACTGGCGATCAGCCGGTCGAGGTCGGCGGCACCGCCCACCAGCGTGCCCTTGACGAACACCATCGGAAAGGTCGGCCAGCCCGTCCACATCTTCAAGCGCATTGCGCTCGCGCCAGTCGGCCGAAGTAGCTGCCGTACTCGAGGTACTGGTGGGCGACGCCGGCCGCCTCGAGGCGCTTGCGCGCGCGGCCGCACGAACGGGTTGCTGGCGCATGCCGACCACCAGCACCGCGTTGGAACGTCGCCGCCGCCTGCACGTTGTGGACGACGTCGGCGTGGAGGTTGGCGACGGTCGTCGCGGATGGCCGGGTGCAAACGGCTTTCTTCGAGAATGCTGCGGGGCATGCGAGGGACTCGGGTTGCCTGTCGGTCGCCGAGGGGTCGGCAAACCCCGAGGTTATCCGACCCGCCGCCGCGGCCCAAGTCAGGTCGCGAGCACCCCGCGCTGGAAGTCGGCCACCGCCTGGTGCAGCTCCTGCGTCGTGTTCATCACGAACGGCCCGTACTGCGCGATCGGCTGGCGCAGCGGCGCGCCGGCCACCAGCAGCACCTGCACGGCCGCGCTGGCCTCGGCGGGCGCCTGCAGCCGCACGCCATCGGCCAGCGGATCGTTGGTGAGGATGGCCATGTGCTCGCTGCTCACGGGCGCGCCGCCCACCTGCGCGGGCTGGCCGCCATACACGTAGGCGAAGGCGTTGTGGCCGCTTGGGCAGCGGCAGGTCGAGCGTGCTGCCCGGCGGCAGGGTGATGTCGAGCACGAGCGGCTCGGTCGTCGGCCGCGTCACCGCGCCCTGCACGCCGTGCGCGCTGCCGGCGATCACCCGCAGGTGCACGCCGCTGTCCAGCTGCAACTGCGGAACGGCCGCGGGCGGCACGTCGCGGTAGGCCGGCGGCTGCATCTTGTCCTTGGCCGCGAGGTTGACCCACAACTGGAAGCCGGCCATGCGGCCTTCTTCCTGCTCGGGCATCTCCGAGTGGATGATGCCGCGCCCGGCGGTCATCCACTGCACGCTGCCCGGCTCGAGCAAGCCGGTGTTGCCCACGCTGTCGCGATGGCGCATGCGCCCGGCCTTCATGATCGTGACCGTCTCGAAGCCGCGGTGCGGGTGGTCGGGGAAACCCGCGATGTAGTCGCCGGCGGTGTCGCTGCCGAAGGCATCGAGCATCAGGAAAGGGTCGAGCCGCTGCTGCAGCGGCTGGGTGAGCACGCGGGTGAGCTTGACGCCCGCGCCGTCGGACGTGGCCTGGCCGCGCACCAGGCGCTCGACACTGCGTGAACGGGAGAGGGTGGAAGAGGCGGTGCTGGTGTTCATGGGATCAATGTAGGTGCCGCTGGCGCAAAGTCCAGATGGGGATTTTGAATGCTGACTTGCATCCGACTGCATCGACCCGCTGGCGGTGCGCCGCCACAATGCGCTGTAATGTTCTTCCCTTCCACTACGACCCACACCCCATGAAGCTCTACTACAGCCCCGGCGCCTGCTCGCTGTCGCCCCACATCGTGCTGCGCGAGGCCGGCCTGGCCTTCGAGCCGGTGCTGGCCAGCACCAAGACGCACAAGCTGCAGGACGGCACCGACTACTACGCGCATCAACCCCAAGGGCTACGTGCCGCTGCTCGAGCTCGACAACGGCGAGCGGCTGACCGAAGGCCCGGCGATCGTGCAGTACATCGCCGACCAGGTGCCCGCCAAGAAGCTCGCGCCGGCCGCCGGCACGATGGCGCGCTACCGCCTGCAGGAGTGGCTGAACTTCATCACCACCGAGCTGCACAAGGGCTTCTCGCCGCTGTTCAACCCGGCCACGCCGGAGGACACCAAGGCGGTGTCCCGCAACAAGCTGCTCGACCGCCTGACCTGGGTCGACGAGCCAGCTGGCCGGCAAGCACTACCTGATGGGCGACAGCTTCACCGTGGCCGACGCCTACCTGTTCACCGTCGCCAGCTGGGGCCAGTACGTCGGCGTCGACATCTCGGCCTGGCGCAACCTGAAGGCCTACATGGCGCCGCGTGCGCGCGCGCCCGGCCGTGCAGGCCGCGATGAAGGCCGAAGGCCTGCTCAAGTAAGATCGGGCGCATGCGTCGCGTCGCGCCCCGTCGTGCCTGCTGCTGTCGCGGCCGGGGCTCGGCTGCCGGGCGCCGGCGCGTGGCGCGCCCGGCGCCGGGCGCTACGACGGCGAGTTCTGCGTCACCATCGCCCGGACAGCCGCCATCCTGCGGGCCGGTGGACGTCGAGGTGCTGTCGGCCGCGCCTTACGGTGCGCGTGGCCGACATCGTCTATCGGCTCGAGCTGCGCAGCAGCCAGCTCGACGTGGTGACGATGCACGGCCGATGCAGATCGATGGTTCGTCGCCCCCTACGAATGGCTGGGCGACGCGCTGCAGTTCGACGACCTCGCCGAAGAACACGCGCTACGAATTGCGCGTGGCCGACGCAAGCGCGCGGCGATCTGAAGCCGCGCGCGGCCGGCTGCCTTCATCCGGCGCCGCTCAGGCGGTCGACTCGGTGGTGCCGCCCCGCAGCAGGCTGCCGCACAGGCCGCGCGCGGCGCCACCGGAGGGCAAGGCGACGCACACCACGTCCAGGCGCTGCTGCAGACGCTGCACCGCATCGCGCTGTGTCCCGTCCTTGTTCCACAGCAGCAGACGGGCACCCACGCGCTGCATCGAGCGCCCGCTGCGGCCTTCGAAACCATCGGGCGCGGCCGCGGCGGCATCGATGAGCTGGCGTGCCAGGGCCTCGATGCGCTCGGCGTCCTGCGGTGCCAGCTCCACCAGCGCGCCAAGGTAGCCGCGCCCCACTGCAGGCGGGTGGCCGGTCCTACGCTGCCCTCGAAGGCCTGCGCGTACCAGTCGATCGCCGCCGTCTTGTCGCCGCGCTTCTTGGCGTTGTCGGCCAGGCCCGACATCAGGTAGTAGGGCGAGTGGCTGCGTGGCAGATTCGCCTTGAGCAGGGCATCGGACTCGTCGATCAGCCCGGCCTCCTCGAGCGCATCGGCCACGGTGGTGATGACCGCCTGGCGCTCGTAGCCGTCGGTGATCTCGCGGTCGAAGGCCGTGCTCATCGAACGCACATCGGCCAGCAGCGGCGCCGGCAGCGTGCGCCTGGCGCAGGCGTGTCCATGCGCGCCAGCTGGATGCGCGCCACCAGGGCCACGGCACGGTCGGCACGCGACAGGCTCGCGTCGGCCTGCAGGCGCTGCAGCGCGGTCTCCAGCGCGGCCACCAGCTGCTGGCGGGCCGGCTGTCTTGGGCTCGGTGAGCGACCGCACCAGCTCGTTGGCGCCGTAGCCGATCACGTCCATGTGGCGACGCGCTTGTGCCTCGCTCCCCAGCAATGCCAGCACGCGCTCGCGCGACTGCGACCGGGCTGCCACCGCCGCGGCGTCCGCCGGCTTGCGGGCACCCAGCGTCAGCGACTTGAGCAGCAGGCGCATCGACGCGTCGGCGTGGTCCGGCGGGCAGGCGGCGGCCAGCTGGGCCAGCAGCGTGGCGGCTTCGTCCTGGCTGGCGGTGAGCTGCTGCTGGTCCGTCTCCCACGAGTAGAAGGCCAGCAGCTTCCAGTCGTCCGCGGCCAGGCCGTTGCTCCCGGCGCGCGCCTGGGCGAGCACCGATTTCACCGAGCGCTGCGCGCCCAGGCCGAGCGTGAGCACCTCGTTGTACTGCGCCGGATCCACCTCGCCCGGCAGGCGCGTGAGCTCGGCGCCGCTGCGGTCGAACAGCACCATGGTCGGGTAGAAACGCGCGTTGAAGCGCGCGCTGAGCTTTTGCGCGCCGGGGCTGTCGCCGTCGATGTACACCGGCACGAAGTTGCGCGAGCGCTCGATGAACTCCTGGCGGTTGAACAACGTCGCCTGGACCTGGTTGCACGGCGGGCACCACTTCGCGCCCCAGTAGACGAACACCGGCTTGTTCTCCTGCGGGCGCGGGCGAACGCGGCGTCCACCTGCGCATCTGGTGTTCACACGCACCCATTCGACGGTGGCGGCCTTGGCGGCCGAGGCACCGGCGGTGCCGGGGTGGGCGCTTCCGACTTCGAACACGCCACCAGCATCGCTGCCAGACTGACTGCCGCCAATGACCTCATCGCTGCCCCTTGTGAGAAACCACGTTGCCGAACGTCTCGCGCGGAACCGGTGGCGTCAATCCACCGGCGGCACCGAGTCCCGCACCGTGTCGCGACGTCCGCCCCGAGCGAACTGCGCCAGGGCCACGCCCGCCAGCGTGATCGCCGCGCCGACCAGCTTGACCGCGAGTAGCGCTCGCCGGTCACGCGCCCACGCCACGAGCGCCGGCCACCGGCGGCATCAGGTACATCAGCGGCGCGGTGCGGGCCACGCCGCGCACCGCATTGACCCAGCCCCAGACCAGCCAGCCGAGAAACGCCGACACCAGCACCGCCACAGGCGTGCCCGGCCCAGATCCAGGGCGGCACCGACGGCCAGTCCACCTGCAGCCCGGCCGGCAGGCTCGACCAGCACCACCGGCGCGCTGCCCAGCAGCGTGGCGTAGGCCATCACGAGCACGCCGCCGTGGCGCTCGATCAGCGGCTTGGCGGCTACGGTGTAGTACGAGAAGAAGGACGCCGCGACCAGCAGCACCAGGTCGCCGCCGCCGGCGCGCCAGTGGCCGCCGAGCAGCTTGTCGGACAGGAACACGCAGCACGCCCGCCATGGCCACCGCCACGCCGGCCACCTGCGCGCGTCAACAGCTTCTCGAGGCCGTGCCAGCGCAGGATCAGCAGCGTGAACACCGGCCCGCAGGCGAGGATCAGCGAACTCGAGAAGGGCGTGGACCAGTGGATGCCGTAGGTGACCAGGCCCGACGTGCAGCAGGTGGCCGGCCAGCCCCAGCTTGAGCAGCGCCAGCAGGTCGCGCGCGCGGCAGCCGTGGCCAGCGCAGGCCGTAGCGCCAGCACAGCAGCAGCGCCGCCGCGATCGGCATCACCAGGTAGCGCACGAACAGGAAGCCGCCCGGGCGAGAGCACCTCGAACACCGCCTTCTGCACGCTGAAGTTGGCGCCCCAGACCAGGATCAGGCCGAGCGCGGCCCACAGCGCGAGCCGTTGCCGGGCCGCGTCGGCCGGACCGCCCAAAGTGGCGGAGGCGACGGCTTCCGTCATGCTGAAGGCGTCGGCGCCGGCGCCGCGCCCGAGCGCGCGATCTCGGCGGACCAGTTCCAGGCCTGATCGGCCATCGCGATCACGGCCTCGAGCCCGCCATGGGCCGCGGCCAGCGGTTCGGCGGCGGCGAGGTCGTGACGCTCCAGGTGGATGGCCAGCTCGAGGTAGGGGCGCCAGGGGCCGCTGCGGGCGAGCAGGGCGTCCTGCGCCGGCTCGGCCAGGTGCAGCGGCTGCAAGGCATCGGCCAGCGGCACCTGCAGCAGCGTGTCGAGCATCGACAGCAGGCCGACCGTGAAGAGCGCGGGTGGCGGGCTGCCTTCCTGCGCCGGCGAGCCCTCTTTCGACAGGGCCAGCAGCTCCAGCAGGCGAGCGCGCGCGAGTGCCACTTCCTGCAAGGCCCGCGACGTGCGACGGCCGGAGCCCAGCGACAGCAGCAGCACGCTCAACCAGCGGTAGAGCTCGTTGCGGCCCAGCACCATGACCGCCTGCTCGACCGACTCGACCGGCCGCGACAAGCCGACGGCCGGGCTGTTCACATAGCGCAGCAGGCGGTACGACAGCGCCAGGTCCGCGCGCAGCTCGGCGCCGATCTGCGCGGTGTCGCGGTCGAGGACCACGTCGTTGAGCAGCCGGCAGACGCGCTGCGCGCCCGGCTGGATGGCACGCTGACCGCGCGCACCGGGGTCGGCGGTGGCGAAGTCGCCCGCGGCCAACATCGCCCCGTGGGCGAGCGCGCGCTCGATCGATTCGACACCGTCGAGGTCCACCGCCACGCGCATCCAGGTGGGCTGCTGGTGCTGCCAGTGCGCGCAGGCATCGAGCACGTCCTGCAGACCACGCTCGCCAGGACGCAACAGCACGAAGCTCGCGCCGGGCAGCTCGGTGCGCCCGTCCGCCGCCCCGAGCCGCACGCTGCGCTTGCGCCATTCGATGAAGGTGCGGCCGAGCGACGCGTCAGGCTCGAACTGGCCGTTCACCGCCAGCCACGCGCCTTCGGGCACCACGTCGGCCAGCGCAGGCCGCGACAGCATCGCGGCCGGCAGCTCGACCAGGGCGGCACGACCTGCGGCCAGCGCCGGGCGCATCGCCGCCAGCAGGGCAATCGCATGGGCCGCGGCGGCGGGGCCATCCTGGCGCGCCTGCAGGCGACGCTGGGCGGCCTCGGGCAGGCGGAACTCGAAGCCCGCCAGCTCACCGTTGGCGCCCACCAGCGGGCGCCGGGCGCCGAACTGCGGCACCGGCGCCGCGCCCGCGGCTGCCGTGGCCAACGCGGGGCCGGGCGAAGCGCCGGCGATGGTCGGCGCCGTGGCAGGCATGGATCCGGGCAGTGAACCCAGGTCCGGTGTCTGTGTCATCGCGGAACGCGCGCCCCGCAGGCGCGACCACCAGCTGCTCATGCGCAGCCTCCCGCAACAGGAGGCTGCGATGGCAGGCTGGCATCCGTCACCTCGGCGAGCCAGGCTTGCGCATCCTCGTCGGCCGTCGGCTCCGGGGTGGCCCGCGCCAATGCCATCCACAGCGCCAGACCCGGCCGCACCGCGCGACGCGGCGCCGGCCGCAACACCTCCAGGCCGCGCGCCGGGCTGGCCTCGATGACACCGAACAGCGGCGGAATCTCCTCGACCCGGGCGATGCCCTCGCGCAACACATACCAGCACTGGCTGCTCATCGCGAGGTAGGCCTGAGACTTGTGCGGATGGCGCAGGTCGGACAAGAGGTCGGCGCGGCTCACCTTGATTTCGTGCACGGTCGGTTCCAGGTAGGCCTCCACGGTGGTGTGGCGAATCGAGAAAACATCAGGCATGGCGACGACCCAGGCTCCGCTCACCTCGGCGGACGCCGCAGTGCCAGGGTCGGTGGAAGGCACCATGGCCGCGGGCGTCACCTCGGCTGGCGGCACGGCTGGAGACAGCGGCACCTTGGCCCGCAGGCTCAGGCCTCGCCACGCGATGCGCCCAGCCCGGCTCATCTCGCGCGCCACCCGGGCCACCAGGGCCTCGTGCGCCTCGAGCCGGCCACGCTGGGCCTGCACGGCACGGGCGAGCACGGCCACGCCGGCATCGGTGACGCGCAGGGTCTCCCGCCCGTCAGGGTGTCGCTGGCGCTCGAGCAGTCCAGCGGCCAGCAGCTCGATTTCGACCGTGTCCTGGCACGGCCAGCCGGCAGAACGCCAGACCTCGCGCAACCGCCGCTGAAGGCGCGGCGGGCAAGCCGCCACCCCCAGGGGCGACTCGACGGAGGCGGACGCGGTCGGCATGCCGCTAGCGTAGCCGCATCGACCGCAATGCCACCATGGCCACCCACCCACCCGCTTGCGCACGCCGCACCGAAGCCGCTAGATTCCGGTCGCCGGTGCTTCCCGGCGACCCCGCAGGAGACATCCCGATGAAGAGCACCCTGATCGCCGCCGCCCTCGCCCTGGCCGCCGGCAGCGTCCTGGCCCACAACTGCCCGAACGAGATGAAGGCCATCGACGCCAAGCTCGCCACCAACCCCAAGCTCAGCGAGGCCGACGCCGCCAAGGTGAAGAAGCTGCGCGCCGACGGCGAAGCCGCGCACAAGGCCGGCAAGCACGACGACTCGATGAAGGCGCTGGGCGAGGCCAAGAAGATGCTGGCCATCTGACGCGTCGGCAAGGACATGAAGGTGTTCAGTCGGTGACCTGGACGCCCTTCCAGAAGGCCACCCTGCCCTTGATCTGGCGCGCCGCTTCCGACGGCTCGGGGTAGTACCAGACCGCATCCGGATTGGTCGCGCCGTTCACCAACAGGCTGTGGTACAGCGCCTGTCCCTTCCACGCGCAGGTGCTGCGGTGGTTGCTGAACGTCACGTACTCGCGCTTCAGGCTGCTCTCGGGAAAGTAGTGGTTGCCTTCGACCACCACGGTGTCGTTGCTCTCGGCGACGACCACGCCGTTCCAGATGGCTTTCATGCGGGCATTCCTTGCGGTTGGAGAAAGCCTCAAGCGTAGCGTGCCGCGGCGTGCTGCAGACGCTGGGCAATCAGGGCCGTGAGGGTCTTGTCGCCGACCACGACCACACTGTCGCCGTGGCGCAGGATGTCCATGGCCAGCTCGGTGGCCTCGCTGTAGGGCACCTGGAGCTCATAGCGGCCATCTTCGAGCCAGCGCGCCCGCTGCTGCGGGATGCCACTCTTCGCTCGCCACCCACTGCGCCGCATCGGCGTCGAAACGCAGCGTGGCCCACTTGACCCTGGCGCCGCCGCCATAGATGCCGTAGCCGGCATCCAGCTCGGCCTCGAGCTCGCGCACGGCCACATTGCGCGCCTTGCCCTCCAGCATGCGTGCATCGCGCACCGCGTCGAGCGCGAAGCGGCGCAGTGCATCACTGGCGTGGCACCACGCATCCAGGTACCAGGTGTTGCGGTAGTTCACCAGGCGTTGCGGTGAGACTTCGCGTTCGCTCTCGCTGCGATCGCTGCGCTTGAAGTAGCGCAGCCACAGACGCCGGCGCTGCACCAGCGCGCTGCCGAGCAGCTCGAACCAGCGGCTGGGCACCCGCCGGCGCGCTGTGCCGATGATCTTGACCCGGCGCATGCAGTTCGCGCGCCTGTCCCGCGTCGGCACCCAGCATGCCCTGCAGCTTGTCCATCATGGGCGCGAGATGGCGCGACAGCACGCCGTCGTCGTCCAGGCCGGCGAGCAGCTGGTGCATGGTGAGAAGCGCGTGGATCTCGTTCTCGCTGAACCACAGCCCCGGCAGCTCATGCCGCACGGCCCTGCCGCCCGAGGGATCGCCAGCGCCAGCGCCCCCTTCGAAACGGTAGCCGTTGTCCATCGGGTCGTAGACGATGGGGGCACTGAGGCGGTCGCGCAGGTATTGAAGGTCGCGCTTGAGCGTGGCGGGCGAGACCTCGAGCTCCTCGCGCAGCGCGGCAAAGCTCACGCAGCCACGGCTGCGCAGCAGCAGCTCGATCTTGTAGAAGCGTTCGGTGCGGTCCATGCGCTGTGTCTACCCCGGGGGTGGCTCATGACGTGAGCCAGCAAGCTGGAGCATACCCCGACGGCCTCGGTGGCAGCAGCCGGCTTGGTAGCTCACGTGCTGAGCCACCTCGACAACACACTGGCTCCATCGCTGCATGTCGCGGCGAACTTCAAGGAGCCTCTCGCATGACCACCACCTTCCATGCCGACACCGTGCCGCACACCACGCTCACCGTGCACGAGCACATCGGCTTCGAGCTGGGCTGGGACTACGCCCACCACGGCCTGGTGCCGCCGGCGCCCTATGGCCAGGCGCCCTCGCCGCTGCGCCACGGCCTGCTGGCCGGCCAGGCCGCCTTCGGCACCCGAACGCTGCTGGCCACGCGCCACGTGCGCAAGTGGCTGCAGCTGAGGCTGCACGCCTGGTTGCGCGGCCGCAGCGTCGAGCTGGTGCAGGTGACGCCCCACTACCTGCAGCAGATCGACGTGAGCCACTGCCCAATCACCCGCGTGGCCCTGTCCGCCGCCACGCTCGAGTCCACCGATGCCTCGATCGACCGGGTGCGCAACGACGCGGGCTATGCCGCCGGCAACCTGGCGGTGATGAGCACCAAGGCGAACCACGCCAAGGCTGCGCGCGGCTTCCGCGACGCGCTGCGGCTGGTGGCGCAACTGGAAACCGGGCATGGCCAGGCCAGCACTGGCGCACCCGCGCCGGTGGGTGGCATCGACGGCCTCACCGCCGCGCAATGGGCGCGGGTGGCGGTGCTGTGCAGCTTCGTCGAGCCGCTGGATCACGACGAAGCCGTCGCCGTGCCTTTGCTGGTGCTGCCGCCGAACCGGTTGCGTCTGTTCAACCCGGCCCAGGCGTTGCAGGCCTTCATCAGCCGCCAGCTGCTGACGCCCGGCTGGAGCCACCGCATCGTGCGCTTCGAGGACCTGCTGCCGGGCAAGCCGGTCAAGCGAGCCTTCCAGGCCTTCTTCCACGCGCTGCTGCCGCGCGTGCTGGAAGCCGGCCGCAACGTCACCGCGCACGAAGCCCGCTGGGCGGTCGAGGACGCCTGGCGCACGCCTCTGGTGATCAAGCGCTGGGCCGCGTTTGCCCGGCTGCTGAGTGCGCCGCAGTGCGAGACGCTGCTGGCACGGGCCGCCGCGCGCCAGCTTGCCACCCAGCGCATCGAGCGGCGCAGCACCACCCAGGCCACCGAGGGCTGGAACCTCGAATCACGCGGCTACGTACCGCACGCGGTATTGATGCGCCGGCGCCCGATGCGTCCGCTGGCGCCGTCGACCGCCGCCCTGCAGGCCGAACTGCCGTTGTGAGGGTGGGCGGGAGACCCCTGCCGACATCAGGCTGTCAGCAGGGCACCCGCACCATTCGCCAGCCCCTTACCACTCGAGGCTGGCATGAAAGACCCCACAACACCTCCGGACGATCCGCGCTTACTAGATCAAACGTTTGATCTATTGGCTAGGATGCCGGCATGTCCGCAGTCCAGCCGCCGCGCCCACGACCTCAGAACCCGCATCGTCCGCAGCGCAGCGACGGCGAGCAGTCGCGCGAGCGGCTGATGCTCGCCGCGCTCAAGCTGTTCGCCCACCAGGGCTACGACAGCACGTCCACCCGAGAGATCGCCGAGGCGGCGGGTGCCAACTTGGCCGCCATCAGCTACTACTTCGGCGACAAGGCGGGCCTGTACCGCGCCGTCTTCAACGAGCTGCGCAACAGTGCCAGCGAGGACATCGCGCGCTACGACGATCCCTCGCTGTCGCTGCGTGACGCGTTGCGCGGGCTGTTCATCGGTTTCCTCGAGCCGTTGAAGCAAGGCGACCTGGCCACGCTGTGCATGAAGCTCCACATGCGCGAGATGCTCGAACCCACGGGCCTGTGGGAGGCCGAGATCAGCGACGAGATCCGACCGATGCACGAGGCCCTGGTGCGCGTGCTGTGTCGCCACCTTGGGGTGGCGCGCGCCGACGACGAGGTCTTGCGCCTGGCCGTCTGCGTCGCGGCGCTCGGCGTGCACCTGCACGTGGGACGCGATGTCACGGACGCACTTGCGCCACGCCTGAACCGGATGCCCCAGGCCTTTGACCTCTGGCTGGATCGCCTGGTGATGTATGCCGAGGCCATGGTGCTCGCCGAGACCCAGCGCCGGCATGCACCGACCCCCAAGCCGTTACGTCCCTCCTCGAAGACGACGACAGCGAAAGTCAGAACGCCCGCCGCCCGCAAGAAGGCCTCCCCATGAAGCTTGCATCCGCCGCACTCGCCGTGCCCCGTGTCTGGAGTCGACCCGTCCGGCGACTGCTCGGCCTGGGCCTCGCCGCCACGCTCGCCGGCTGTGCCAGCCTGACGCCGGAGCCCCCCTCCGTGGCGCGCCCGCCGGTGGCCGATCGCTGGCAGGCTCCCTTGCCCCATGGCGGCCAGCTCGCCGATCTGCAGCGCTGGTGGCAGCAGTTCAACGACCCCCTGCTGGCCCAGCTCATCGAATCGGCCCAGGCGGCCAGCCCGACCCTGGCCGATGCACGCTCGCGCATCGAACAGGCCCGAGCGGCACGCGTGGCAGGTGGCGCCGCCCTGGGGCCCACGCTGGACGCCAGCGCGAGCGCGAGCCGCGGCCGCTTCGACCTGAACAGTCCCGTGGGAACGAGCGCACAGGCCGGTGTCCAGGCGGCCTGGGAACTCGACCTGTTTGGCGCTGCGGCGCAGTGGCCGTGACGCGGCCCAGGCGCGTCTCGAAGGCGCACAGGCCGACTGGCACGAAGCCCGGGTGTCGGTGGCCGCCGAGGTGGGTTCGGCCTACCTCGCCCTGCGCGCCTGCGAGGCCCAGCTTGAGCAGACGCGCCTGGACAGCGCCTCGCGCGCCGAGACGGCGCGGCTGACCGAGCTGGCCGCGCGCGCCGGTTTCCAGCCGCCGGCGGCCGCAGCGCTCGCGCGGGCGAGCGCCGCGCAGGCCAACGCCCTGCTCACCCAGCAACGCGCCAGTTGTGACCTGGCGGTCAAGGCCCTCGTCGCACTCACCGCCCAGCCCGAAGCCAGCTTGCGCGAACGGCTGGCGCCAGGACGCGCCGGCATCCCTTCGCCGGCGCAGATCACCGCCTCCGCTGTGCCGGCCGAGGCGTTGCAGCAGCGTCCGGACGTCTTCGCCGCCGAACGCGAGCTGCTTGCCGCCGGCAGCGACACCGCGCAGGCCCGCGCCCAGCGCCTGCCGCGCATCGCCTTGTCGGGCAACATCGGGCCGGCGCGCTTCGAGAGCGGCGGCATCAGCACGAGTGGCACGGTCTGGAGCATCGGACCGGTGAGCGTGAGCCTGCCGCTGTTCGATGGCGGCGTGCGGGCGGCGAACGTCGATGCCGCGCAGGCCCGCTACGACGCGGCGGCCACGCGCTACGCCGCCAGCTTGCGCGGCGCCGTGCGCGAGGTGGAAGAAGCCCTGGTCGGGTTGCAGAGTACAGCGGCACGTGCTGACGACGCCCGCACCGCCGCCGAAGGCTTCGAACAATCCTTCCGCGCCACCGAGGCTCGCTACAAGGGCGGGCTGGCGAGCCTCTTCGAACTCGAGGACGCGCGCCGCACCGCCGTGGCCGCCCAGCAAGCGCTGATCGAATTGCAGCGCGAGCGGGTGGCGGCCTGGATCGCCCTCTACCGTGCGCTCGGCGGAGGCTGGACGCGCAACAGCGGCACCGCAGCCGAAGCGCCGACGACGCGCGGATGAGCCACGCCATGTCTTCGCACCCACCCGAGCCGCCCTCGCCCGACTCTCCAGCCATGAAACCCGCCAGCGCCCACGAAGCCCTGGCGGCCGACGACAGGAACACCCCCATGACGCCGCCGACCCGATTCACCTTGCTCGCCGTTCCACTCGCCGCTGCCGCCGCAGCCGTGCTCGTGACCCTCGCCGCGCGGGCCGCCGACGACAAGCCTGCGGGCGCAACGCCACCCAAGCCGGCTCTGACTGTCACCGTCACCCAGCCACAACCGGCCGTGCTCGGGGTCACGATCACGGCCAACGGCAACATCGCAGCCATGGCAGGAAGCCAGCGTCGGCACCGAGGCGAACGGCCTGCGGCTGGCCGAAGTGCGCGTGAATGTCGGCGACACCGTCAAGCGCGGGCAGGTGCTGGCCACCTTCGCCGCCGAATCGGTGCAGGCGGATCTGGCGCAGACCCGCGCGGCCGTCGCCGAAGCCGAGGCCACGCTGGCCGAGGCCACGGCCAACGCCCAGCGCGCCCGCGAGCTGCAGGCCACCGGCGCGCTGAGCGCGCAGCAGATCAACCAGTACCTCACCGCCGAGCGCACCGCGCAGGCGCGGCTCGAGGCCCAGCGTGCCGCGGCGCAGGTGCAGCAGCTGCGCCTGCGCCAGACCCAGGTGCTCGCACCCGACAACGGTGTGATCTCGAGCCGAAGCGCCACCGTGGGCGCGGTGCTGCCCGCCGGGCAGGAGCTGTTCCGCCTGATCCGCCAGGGCCGGCTCGAATGGCGCGCCGAGGTCGCTGCGGCCGACCTGATGCGTCTCAAGCCTGGCCTGCCAGTCACGGTGACGCCGGCAGGCGGCGAGGCCCTCCAGGGCAAGCTGCGCATGGTCGCGCCCACGGTCGACGCCGCCACTCGCAACGGTCTGGTCTATGTGGACCTGCCAGCCGCGGGCTCAGCGCGCGCCGGCATGTTCGCGCGCGGTGAGTTCCAGCTCGGCAGCGGCCAGGCCCTCACCCTGCCGCAGAGCGCGGTGCTGGTGCGCGATGGTTTCAGCTACGTGCTGCGGCTCGGTGCCGATGCCAAGGTGACCCAGACCAAGGTCACCGTCGGTCGGCGCAGCGGCGAGCGCATCGAGATCACTGGCGGGCTGGAGCGCGACGCCCGCGTCGTGGCTTCCGGTGGCGGCTTCCTGACCGACGGCGACGTGGTGCGCGTGGTCGATGCCCCGTCTGCCGCTCCCGCGGCCAAGTGAGGAGCGCGCGATGATCAACGTCTCCTCCTGGTCGATCCGCAACCCGATCCCGGCGGTTCTGCTGTTCCTGCTGCTCACCCTCGCAGGCCTGATGAGCTTCCAGGCCATGAAGGTGCAGAACTTCCCGGACATCGACCTGCCAACGGTCACGGTCACGGCCACGCTCCCCGGTGCATCGCCCAGTCAGCTCGAAACCGAGGTGGCACGCAAGCTCGAGAACTCGCTGGCCACGGTTCAGGGCGTCAAGCACCTCTACACCAAGGTGCAGGACAGCACGGTGATCCTGACCGTCGAGTTCCGCCTCGAAAAGCCCACCCAGCAGGCAGTGGACGACGTGCGCGACGCGGTCTCGCGTGTGCGCTCGGACCTGCCGGGCGATCTGCGCGACCCCACCATCGCCAAGGTCGACCTCGCCGGGGCGCCCATCCTCACCTACACCGTCGCCTCGACGCGCATGGACGAGGAGGCTCTGAGCTGGTACGTCGACAACACCATCACCAAGGCCATGCTCAGCGTGCGAGGCGTCGGTGCCGTGGCACGGGTCGGCGGCGTCACGCGCGAGGTACGCGTGGAGCTCGACCCGGCGCGCCTGCTCGCGCTCAACGCCACAGCCGCCGACATCTCGCGCCAGCTGCGCCAGGTGCAGCAGGATGCGTCAGGCGGCCGGTCCGACGTGGGCGGTGCGGAACAGTCGGTGCGCACGCTGGCCACGGTCCAGTCGGCCGAAGAACTGGCGCGCATGGAGCTGACGCTCTCGGATGGTCGGCGCATCCGCCTCGAACAGGTGGCCCGCGTGGCCGACACCGTCGCCGAGCAGCGCAGCGCCGCCCTGCTCAATGGCAAGCCCGTGGTGGGCTTCGAGATCGTGCGCTCGCGCGGCTCCGGCGAGGTCGAGGTCGCGGCGGGCGTGCGTGCCGAGATCGAACGCCTGCGCACGCAGTACCCGGACGTGAGCTTCACCGAGGCCTTCAATTTCGTCGACCCGGTGCAGGAGAGCTACGACGGCTCGATGGTCCTGATGTACGAAGGCGCCGCGCTCGCCGTGCTGGTGGTGCTGCTCTTTCTGCGCGACTGGCGCGCCACCATCGTGGCGACCGTGGCGCTGCCGCTGTCGATGATCCCCACCTTTGCGGTGATGCACTGGATGGGCTTCACCGTCAACACCGTCACGTTGCTGTCGCTGTCGCTGGTGGTGGGCGTGCTGGTGGACGACGCGATCGTGGAGATCGAAAACATCATGCGTCACCTGCGCATGGGCAAGACGCCTTTCCAGGCGGCCATGGAGGCGGCCGATGAAATCGGCCTGGCGGTGATCGCCACCACCTTCACGCTGATCGCGGTGTTCCTGCCCACGGCATTCATGTCGGGCGTGGCCGGCAAGTTCTTCGTGCAGTTCGGCTGGACTGCGGCCATCGCAGTGTTCTTCTCGCTGGTGGTCGCGCGGCTGCTCACACCGATGATGTCGGCCTACCTGCTCAAGCCCTCGACGAAGGCGCACACCGAGCCGCGCTGGATTTCGGTCTACATGGGCTGGGCGCAGTGGTGCCTGCGGCACCGCATCTGGACCTCGCTGGCTGCGACGGCCTTCCTGGTGGGCTCGTTCATGCTGGTGCCCTTGCTGCCCACCGGCTTCATCCCGCCGGACGACCTCAGTCAGACCCAGGTGAGCCTGTCTCTGCCGCCGGGCAGCACGTTCAAGCAGACGCTGGCCGCCGCCGAGCAGGCCCGCGAGATCGTGCAGAAGAACCCGCACGTCAAGCTGGTCTACACCGCGGTCGGCGGCGGCAACACCGGGTCCGATCCCTTTGCGCCCAGCGGCGCGGCCGAGGTGCGCAAGGCCACGCTCACCATCAACATGACACCGCGTGGCGAGCGCCGCGGCCTGAGCAAGCAGGACATCGAGGCGCAGCTGCGCGAAGCGGTGGCGGTGATCCCGGGTGCGCGTGTCAAGGTGGGGCTCGGCGCTTCGAGCGAGAAGTACGTTCTGGTGCTGGCGGGCGAGGACGGGCGTACCCTGCTCGAACACGCGCAGAAGGTCGAACGCGAGCTGCGGACCATCCCCGGCATCGGCAACGTCACCTCCACCTCCAGCCTCGTGCGCCCCGAACTCATCGTGCGCACGGACTTCGCGCGCGCGGCCGACCTCGGCGTGACCTCGGCGGCGATCGCCGACACCCTGCGCATCGCCACCTCGGGCGACTACGACCAGGCGCTGGCCAAGCTCAACCTGAGCCAGCGCCAGGTGCCGATCGTGGTCAAGCTGGCGCCGGAGGCCCGCACCGACCTCGAACTGCTGTCGCGCCTGGCGGTGCCCGGCGCACGCGGCCCGGTGATGCTGGGCAACGTGGCCACGCTCGCGATCGACAGCGGCCCGGCCGAGATCGACCGCTACGACCGGCTGCGCAACATCAACTTCGAAATCGAACTGAACCAGCAACCGCTGGGCGAAGTGGAGCAGCGCGCCATGGCCTTGCCCAGCCTGCAGAACCTGCCGCCGGGCGTGATCCAGTCGACCGTCGGCGATGCCGAGGCCATGGGCGAACTGTTCGCGAGCTTCGGTCTGGCCATGCTCACTGGCGTGCTGTGCATCTACGTCGTGCTGGTGCTGCTGTTCAAGGACTTCGTGCAGCCGGTCACCATCCTCGCTGCGTTGGTGCTGTCGATCCCCGGGGCGTTCCTTGCGCTGTACATCACGCAGACAGCGATCTCGATGCCCTCGATGATCGGCCTGATCATGCTGATGGGCATCGCCACCAAGAACTCGATCCTGCTGGTGGAGTACGCCATCGTGGCGCGCCGCGATCGCGGCATGACACGCCTCGAGGCACTGCTCGATGCCTGCCACAAGCGCGCTCGCCCGATCGTCATGACCACCATCGCCATGGGCGCGGGCATGTTGCCGATCGCCATCGGCCTGGGCGCAGACCCGAGCTTCCGCGCGCCGATGGCGATCGTGGTGATCGGCGGCCTGATCACCAGCACCTTCCTGAGCCTCCTGGTGATCCCGGTGATCTTCACCTACATCGACGATGGTGTGCAGTGGCTGGTGCGACGCTTCTCGCGGTCGGCGCCCGCGGTGGCGGAGGCCCGGTCATGAAGCATCCTGTGAACGGCCTGACGCACCCGCCGCGGCCCGGCGCCTGCCTGACGGTGGGTAGCGGTGGTGGCCACACTTGCGCTCGTGGCCGCCATGCTGCCCGCTGCGGCCAGGTCCGCCTCTGAAGCCGGCACTCTGGCCATCGCTGCAACCGACGATCAGCAGAGTGCACCCGCCGCAACCACGAGCGGCTACACCACGCTCGACCTGGACTGGATGGACAGCGTGCGCGCCCGGGCGGTACCGGTGCGCCTGTACCTGCCCGAGTCCGCCGATGCGGCGCGGCCGGTACCACTGGTGGTGTTCTCGCACGGCATCGGCGGCTCCCGCGCCGGCTACAGCTACCTCGGTCGGTTCTGGGCGAGCCAGGGATACGCCAGCCTGCACGTGCAGCACGTGGGCAGTGACCGCAGCCTGTGGAGCGGCAACCCGTTCACCCTGGTCACCCGGCTGCAGAACGCGGCGCAGGACCAGGAGGCGATCGCCCGGGTGCACGACCTGCGCTTCGCGCTCGACCAGCTGCTGGCCGGCCCGCAGGCCGAGCGCATCGACGCCAGCCGCATCGTGGCCGCGGGTCACTCGTACGGCGCCAACACCACCTTGCTGGCCGTCGGCGCGCGCGTCGACCGCGGCGGTCGCACGCTGGACTTCCGCGACCCCCGCTTCAAGGCGGCGATCGTGCTCTCGGCGCCGCCCTTCTACGGCAGCGCCACGCCGACGCGGATCCTGTCCGGCGTGACCGTGCCCACCTTGCACGTCACCGCCACCGACGACGTGATCCGCATCCCGGGCTACCACTCCGGCGCCGATGACCGCGTGGCGGTGTTTGAGGCGGTCGGTGATCGGCGCAAGGCGCTGGCCGTGTTCTCCGGCGGTTCGCACAGCATGTTCACCGACCGTGCCGGCACCGGCGGCGCCACGCTCAACCCGCAAGTCAAGCAGGCCACGCGCGAGCTGTCGCTGGCGTTCCTTCAGCAGGTGCTCGAGGGCCAGGACACGCGCCTGCGGGCCTGGCCGGCGCAGTTCGCCGGCATCCTGGCCCGGTTCACGCCACCCCTGCCCTGACGGCGGGCCGCGCGTGCGGCTCTGATGCAGGACAAGCACGGCGCGAAAATTGGTGTGCAGACCTGCCTTGCGGGGTCGACAAGCCGCGTGGTTCGCGGCACGGTCGCGCCATGAGCCACGACGCCGAGCCCCTGACGCTGCACCAGCACCGGGTCGAGGCGCTGCGCCGCGCGCTGCCCTGGCCCACGCAGGTGCTGCACACCCACATCTCCACCCTGCTGCTCAGCGGCGACTTCGCGTACAAGCTGCGCAAACCGTTGACGCTGGCTTTCCTCGACTTCGCCACGCCGGAGCAGCGGCGCGCCGACTGCGAGGCCGAACTTCGACTGAACCGACGCACGGCACCCGACCTCTACGTCGACGTCCTGCCGGTGTATGGGCCCGACAAGCACGCCCATCTCGCGGCCGACGGCGAGACCTCTGACGCGCAGGCATCGAACGTGCCGGTCGTCGATTGGGTGCTGCGCATGCGGCGCTTCGACAACGGCCTGCTGCTGGACCGCCTGGCCTCGATCGGCGAACTCACCGACGCGCACATCGATGCCCTCGCCAGCACGGTCGGCGCGTTCCACAGCGCCCTGCCGCCGTCCGCGCCCGGCTTTGGCGATCCCCATGAAGTCCTGCAACGTGCGCTCGACAACCTCGACGCCGTGGAGGACTCGCAGGCCGGCGAGCGCCACCGAGCGTTGCTGCGAACCCTGCGCCAGTGGACGCTGGAGGAGTTCGGCAGCATCGAGGCGCTGCTGGCCGAGCGCCGGGCATTGGGCTTCGTTCGCGAAGGCCACGGCGATCTGCACCTGGGCAACATCGTGCTCATCGCCGGCGAGCCGACGCCCTTCGATGCCCTGGAGTTCAACGAGGGCCTGCGCCACGGCGACCTGATGAGCGACGCCGCCTTCACGTTCATGGACCTGGCTCGCCATGGTCTGACCGATCAGGCCTGGCGCTTCGTCAACCAATACGTCGAACACAGCGGCGATTTGCAGGGTGCGGTGCTGCTGCCATTCTTTGCGGTGTACCGCGCGATGGTGCGCGCCAAGGTTGCGATGCTGCGCGGCGCTCAGGCACCCCCAGAGTCCGCGGATGCGACGCGCGCCCTCGACGCGCTCGATCGTGACCTGCACCTCGCACTGCAGCTCACCCAGCTGCGCCAGGCGCGGCCCTGGCTGGTCGCCACCAGTGGCGTGTCGGGTTCGGGCAAGAGCACCGTGGCGCTGGCCCTGGCCGAGTCGCTGGGCGGGATCCGGCTGCGTTCGGACGTGGAGCGCAAGCGCCTGCACGGACTGCGTCCGACCGACCGCCCCGGTGCGATGCTGGTGCCCACGCTGTACAGCCGTGAAGCCTCCGCCCTGACCTACAGCCGCCTGGCGCAGCTGGCCAGGATGCTGCTCGCGGCCGGGCGGCCGGTGATCGTCGACTCGGCAGCGCTGCTGCGTCGCGAACGCGAAGCGCTGCGTGCGCTGGCCGCGAGTTCGGGGTCTCGATTCGCGCTGGTGGTGTGCGACGCGCCCGAGTCGGTGCTGCGCGAGCGGATCACACGCCGCGGCCAGACGGAGTCCGACCCGTCGGACGCGACCGAGCAGGTGCTTGCGCACCAGCAGATCTTTCGCGAACCGGTCTCGCCTGAAGAAGCCGCGATCATCGTCCAGACCGATGCGCCCGCCGCACTCGTGCGCGCCAGCCTCGTGGGTCGACTGGCGCTGGCGGCTGCAGCTCAGTGATCTTCCAAACGGGTCGCGGTGTCTTCGGCCAGTTCGCCGGTGTCGGCATCGACCCAGCCGGCCAGTCCGAGTTCGCGCTCGGCTTCTTCGAGCGTCTCACCCGGCTCGAGCGCATGGTCAGCCGCCGAGTGCATGTCGGCCAATGCCGCGCGCACGGTGGCGAACGGACCAAACTGTCCCCGGCCATCGTCGGCCAGCCAGTAGTAGCCGTCGGGGTGCAGCACCACCGCGTCGCCGTCGGGCGGAAGGCTGTCGCGCAGGAAGGCTTCGACCGCCGCCGACTCCAGCGCGGGTGCCTGTTTGACTCTCATCGGTGCCATGCGGGACCTCCTCGCGTACAAGTCGACCCATGCTAAGAGCCTTCGCCGACTGCGGGGTTGTCGCAGCTCAAGCGCCCGCGCCTGCGGCGCGCCGCAGCGGCATACTGGCCACCACATGTTCACGGAGCTCTTCTGATGCGCAACCAGGATCCGACCACTTCAACCCGGCGAACGATGCTTCACACGCTGGCCCGGCTGGGTGTTGTCAGCAGCCTCGCACTGCTGGGAGGCTGCGCGGCCCTGACCGGCAGCGACCCCTTGCGGGTGAACGTGGTCGGCATCGAGCCGCTGCAAGGTGCCGGGCTCGAGTTGCGCCTCGCCGTGAAACTGCGCCTGCAGAACCCGAACGAGACCCCGGTCGAGTTCGACGGCACGGCGTTGGACCTGGAAGTCAACGGCAGGACACTCGCCACCGGCGTGAGCGATCAGAAGGGCGTGGTTCCGCGCTTCGGGGAAACGCTGCTCACGGTGCCCGTCACCATCTCGGCCTTCAATGCGCTGCGACAGGCCTTGGCCCTGGCCGATGGCAGGGCCATCGAGGAGCTGCCCTACGTGCTGCGTGGCAAGCTGGCAGGCGGGAGCTTCGGCGCTCAGCGCTTCACTCACGAGGGAGCTCTCGAGTTTGTCCGCCCTGGGCAAGACGAAGTAGGAGACGAACAGAAGTCGGGGGGCGCCCGTCAAGCCCCCGAGTCCGGGTGGCGCACCTGCGCGGCGCGTACTTTTGCACACGAATCGCGTGCGCGATGCGAATTGGCGCGCGGAGGTGGGCTTGTTTGATTCATCGCCGCTCCAGCAGGCCGATAGCCTTGGCATCACGTTGAACCCCTTGTCAGGAACTGCCATGAACTCCAACTTGCGCAACGCTTCTCCGGCCCTTCGCCAGCGCCGCGGCGCCTATGGTCCCGCCATCGAGTGGGAGGAGTTGCCTTCGCTGGCGGACTCGCTCACGCGACGTCTGGTGAACCTCAGCGCGCGCCACGGCGGTGACTTCCAGGCCGTCCAGCGGATTCCACACCGTGTGGGACGCCACCATGCCGGCTGCACTGGACCCGCTGCAGGAGTCGGGGCCGTTCACCGAGTCGCTGAGTGGTCTGGTCACGCGCGAGCTGCGCGAGCCCGACGTGTTCCGCCACTTCTTCGCTTGATCGCTCGTTTCGCCCCACCCGCGCGGGACCGCTCGATGCGCGGCCCACTTGAGGCCTCGACTGACCTGACAGCGGTTGAACAGGTGTTCGACGGCGCCGTCAGCGCGGGCCTCAGCTGTGCAGAAGGCCGCGACGAGTCGATCGCTTCGTCGACCAGAGTGTTGCCCAGCTGCAGCAGCTCACGTGCGCGCTGCAGGGCAATGAGTCCCTCATGCGAACGCTGGCCATGGGTCAGGTCGCGCTCGAGCTCCCACACCACATCGATCAGCGTGCCTTCGGTCTTGGCATTGACCACCCGCGGGCGCAGCCGCCGCGCCATGGTCGTGCGGTCGAGCTTGACGACCCGAAGCAGGCAGTCGCGCGCCTCGTCCACCGGATCCTTGGGTCGGGGCGGCGGACGCCGCGCCATCATCGCCATGCGCTGCAGGACGGCGGGCAAAGGACGGCGCTCGGAAGGCGTCTGCGGCGTCGGGCGTGCCGGTGCCGAAGTCGGCCACAGGCACAGGTTCGGCTGGCGACGTATCGAGTTTGAAGTAAATGCCTGCTCCGGTGGAAACTCCAACGGCATAAGGGCTGATGAGGTTCTGGCCTGCGGCGGCGCCTTCCATGGAACGCGTTTCGACCGGCGCAACCGGGCTCGACAGCGGTTCCGTAGCAGTCTGGCTGACCGGTGTCGCCACCGTGGCTTCGCCTACCGCTGCGTCGACCGGCGCGGTTTCGATGACCTCAGGCACCGGCAGATGTTCGGTCGCGGGCTCGACGGGCTCGGAGCGGATCGACTGGCGCCACGTCTAACTCAGCCAACGACGCAGCGGCAGGCTTCCGGTTCGGCTGGCGCGCAGTCCGCTGGCGCTTCGGCGGCCGTTGCGGATGGTTCAGCGCGAACTCTCGGCATCACCGCCCTCAAGATTCGCCGGCGAAGCACTGCCCCACAGGCTGCGTCGCGGCATCGTCAGGAACGGTGCACCTCCGGCCGGGCGCGGGCTCGGCCAGGACCTGGACCACGGGTACGGGGACTTCGGCGTCCAGCGTGCCCCATTGCGAATGCATCGGACCCGCCGGGATTTCCATCTCCACGTAGGTCAGCTGGAGCTGGCACGTCTGCAGGCGGTGGCGCAGGCGTCGGGCTCTGGCGGGTGCAGGGCCGGGACATCGACGAAGCCCAGACGGATCAGATCCTCAAGGTGGCTCGTCGCCGCGCCAGCCTTGTGGCCGAGCACCAGCACTTCGCTCAGCGGGCGGCGCCCATCGATGAGGAACAGCAGCGTGCGATGGCGCTGTCCCAGACCGCCCGTGCGGCGGCGCAGCTCTTGCTGGCCCAGCGGGGTCTTGATCGGAGGAACGGTGGCGAGCATCTCGGGCAGGCGTGTCGCCGGGACGCGGTCCCGGCGCTCGAAAAAACGGCACTGCAGTCACTGTACGGCACCGCCCCTTCACGCATGCGGCCGTTTCACGCCATCGACGGTGCGGATTTCACGGCTTTCACGCCGCACCGCAGCCATCCCCCTCAAGCGCGTGGGTGCCTCAGCTAAGCGGACACATCTGCGGCATGCCCCAGGCGCGCACTGCGCTCGATCGCGTCCAGCGTTGCCGCGTTGTCGAGGCTGGCCCCGGCCGCGCGTTCGATGGCCGCGAAGTCCTTCTCGGCCACGAGCCTGGCGAACGCCTCGGCGGCGAAGCGGAAACCGCTGCCCACGGGGCTGCGCAGGGTTTCGAACGGCACGTTGTTGGCGGTGCCGCGCCGAACACGCAGCACGCTGGGCAGGTAGCCCAGCGGGTGGCCGCCCGACACCTCGCTGGTGTGGTTGAGGTACTCCGTCTCGATCGTGCCCTGACTGCCGACGATCGTGGCGTGGCGGTGGTTGGCAGCGTCCATGGCACATGAGAGCTGCGCGCGGCGACCGTCGCCATAGTGCAGCGTGGCCATCAGGCTGATGTCGACCCCCGTCGATGCCCAGCTGGCATGGGCCGTCACGCGCTGCGGCGCGCAGCCCATCGCGAGGCGGATCAGGCTGAGCGCATAGCTGCCGGCATCGAGCAGCGCACCGCCGCCGAGTTCCGGGTTCATGCGGATGTTGCCGTCCGGCTTGGACAGCGTGAAGCCAAAGCTCGCCTGCACCGATCGGACCGTGCCGATGGCGCCTTCGCGCAGCAGCGCCATCATCGTCGCCGGTCTGCGGCTGGAAGTAGTACGGAAAGGCCTCGAGCAGCATCACGCCGTGGTGGCGCGCCGCGTCGAACATCGCCTGCGCCTGCGAGCGGTCGAGCGCGAGGGGTTTTTCGCAGAGCACGTGCTTGCCAGCTTCGGCGGCCCGGATCGCCCACTCGGCGTGCAGGCTGTTGGGAAGCGGCAGGTAGATGGCATCGACCTCGTCGTCGGCCAGCAGGGCGTCGTAGCTGCCATGGTGACGACCGATGCCGTGTGCCGCCGCGAAGGCTGCCGCGGTGTCCGCACTGCGGCTGGCCGCCGCCACGATGCGCACCGCCGGGCTGGGCGATGCGTCGCGAACGAACTGCCGGGCGATGTTGGCGCAGCCGAGGATGCCCAGGCGCAGGGCGGGCGATCGGGTTGTGGGTGTGGACATGGGGTGTCTCGTGAAGAAGGTTCGCGCAGCCGGGTGAATCACGGGCTTCCGCCTGCAGGGATGGGTTCGACGGACCGGCGCGACCTCACCCGTCGCGCAGCGGCTGCGGGATCGATGGCACGGCGACCGGGACGCTCAACGCGTCCGCGGCGCGGCTTTCGTCCTTCAGGGCCACGCCGGACAGCTGGCGTGCCCGCGCTTCGCGCAGCAGCCAGGCGAGGCGTTGCGCGGCCTGCGGCGGTGGCAGTCCGGCCGGGCGGACGTTGGAGATGCAGTTGCGCTCGGCGTCGGTGCAGTCCGACCGCGGGCGCCCAGGTGAAGTAGGCACCCAGGCTGTCGGGCGAACTGAGGCCCGGCCGCTCGCCGAGCAGCACCACCACCAGGCGGGCGCCGAGCGCCTCGCCGATCTCGTCGCCCACGGCCACCCGGCCCTGCGACGACCAGCACCACCGGCGCGAGCGCGGCAGCCGCTCGGCCTGCAGCAAGCGGCAGCAGGCCCGACAGCAACGGCGCCGCCTGGCGGTGCACCGCCAGCGCCGACAGGCCATCGGCCACGGCGATGGCCAGGTCGACGCGGCGACCATCCGCCCTGCAACGGCCGCCTGCGAGGCCGCCCAGGACTGCAACGCAGCTGACGCTGGGGCCGTCGAGCCGGCGGCCGAGGTCGGGCCGCTGCAGGTAGACATGGCGCGCTCGAGGCGGCGCTGTGCAGCACGAGCAGGCCGAGCCCGAAGGCCTCGCAGTGCCTGCGCGCATGCACGGCACATCGAGCGGCAGGTGCACCGCGTCGCGCGCCTGCGCATGCGCCAGCTGAAAGGCCAGTTGCGGCGCGGTCGGCAGGCTGACGCCGGCGCGGCCCGAGCGCAATGCGCGCCGCCGTGTGCGACGCAGCATCTGCCACGGGTTGGCGATCACGGGACCGGCTGCGTCACTCACAGCCGGAGCTCCTGGCAACAAGGCGGGCCAGTCCTGGCGCGAGACCATCGGCTCAAGCGGAACCCCGTGTCCGCGCGACTGAACACGCCCATGTGCTGCCAGCCAGGCCTCGAACTCGGGCGCCGGGCGCAGGCCCAGCACGCGGCGCGCATAGAGCGCGTCGTGGAACGAGGTGGTCTGGTAGTTCAGCATGATGTCGTCGCGCACCGGGATGCCCATGATGAAGGTGCAGCCCGCGCTCGCCAGCAAGGTCAGCAGCACGTCCATGTCGTTCTGGTCGGCCTCGGCATGGTTGGTGTAGCAGACGTCGCAGCCCATCGGCAGGCCCAGCAGCTTGCCGCAGAAGTGGTCTTCCAGCCCGGCGCGCATGATCTGCTTGCCGTCGTACAGGTACTCCGGCCCGATGAAGCCGACCACCGTGTTGACCAGCAGCGGCTCGAAGTGGCGCGCCACCGCGTAGGCGCGCGCCTCGAGGTCTGCTGGTCGCAGCCGTGGTGCGCGTTGGCCGACAGGGCGCTGCCTTGCCCGGTCTCGAAGTACATGACGTGTCGCCGTGCGCCGTCGACGCGTGCCGCGCTTGCAGCGACAGCGCCGCCTCGCGGGCCTCGGCCAGCAGCGCCAGGTCGATGCCGAAGCTGCGTGTTGGTGGCCTCGGTGCCGCCGATCGACTGGAACACCAGGTCCACCGGCGCGCCGCGCTCGATCGCCTGCAGCGTGTTCGTGACATGGGTGAGCACGCAGCTCTGCGTGGGGATCCGTAGCGCGTGATCACGCGCGTCGAGCATCTGCAGCAGGCGCATCACCTGCGGCACGTTGTCGGTGGCGGGGTTGATGCCGATCACCGCGTCACCGCTGCCATACAGCAGGCCATCGAGCAGGCTGGCGGCGATGCCGGCGGCGTCGTCGGTGGGATGGTTGGGCTGCAGCCGCGTCGACAGCCGGCCCGGCAGGCCGATGCGTGTTGCGGAAGCGCGGTGCGCACGCTGGCACTTGCGCGCCACCAGCATCAGGTCCTGGTTGCGCATGATCTTGCTGACCGCGGCCACCATCTCGGGCGTGAGGCCGCGGCGCCAGCGCGGCCAGCGTGGCGGCGTCGGCCTCGTCGCGCAGCAGCCATTCGCGGAAGTCGCCCACCGTGAGGTGCGCGACCGGCGCAAACGCCGCCGCGTCGTGGCTGTCGATGATCAGCCGCGTGACCTCGTCATCCTCGTAGGGCACGACGGCTTCGTTGAGGAAGGTGCGCAAGCGGCAGATCGGCCAGCGCCATCTGCGCCGCCACGCGCTCCTGCGCGCTCTGCGCCGCCACGCCCGCCAGGTGATCGCCCGATCGCTCCGGCGTGGCCTTGGCCAGCAGGTCGGCCAGGCTCGCGAACCCGTGCTGCTCGCCCGCCACGATGTGGCGGTAGGCGGAACGCGGGGCCGAGCCAGCCACGGTCACACGTCGATGTTCGCCGCCCGCAGCGCGTTCATCTCGATGAAGTCGCGCCGCGGCTCGACCTCATCGCCCATGAGCATGGTGAACACGCGATCGGCCTCGATCGCGTCGTCGATCTGCACGCTGAGCAGGCGGCGGACGGTCGGGTCCATCGTCGTCTCCCACAGCTGCTCGGGGTTCATTTCGCCCAGGCCCTTGTAGCGCTGGCGGCCCACGGCGTTCTCGGCCTGCAGCATCAGCCAGGCCATGGCTTCGCGGAAGTCGCCGACCTTGGCCTCCTTCTGCTTCTCGCCTTCGCCGCGCTGGACCACGGCTTCGCCGCTGACCAGGCCCTTGAAGGTGCGGCCGGCGGTGGCCAGCGCTTCGTAGTCGGCGCCGTGCACGAAGTCGGCGGTGATCACGCTGCTCTTGACGTTGCCGTGGTGCATGCGGCCGATGCGCAGGTGGTGCTTGTCGGTGCGCGCATCGAACTCCGCGCTCACGTCCGCGTCCTTCAAGGCTGCTGCCAGCGCGATGGCCGAGGCCTCGGCGGCCGCCGTGGTGTCGAGGTCCAGCGCGAGGCCGTTGGCCATGGCGCGCAGCGCATCCACGTCCATCCAGTTGGACAGGCGACTCGACCACGTTGTTGGCCAGCACGTACTGACGTGCCAGTGTCTCCAGCGTCTCGCCCTGCAGCACCGCGGCGCCCGGCGACGCCGGTGTCGAGTCGGGCATCCTTGAGCGCCACGCGCAGCAGGTAGGCATCGAGTTCCGGCCCGTCCTTCAGGTACTGCTCTTCCTTGCCGAGCTTGACCTTGTAGAGCGGCGGCTGCGCGATGTAGATGTGCCCGCGCTCCACCAGCTGCGGCATCTGGCGGTAGAAGAAGGTCAGCAGCAGCGTGCGGATGTGCGCGCCGTCCACGTCGGCATCGGTCATGATGATGATGCGGTGGTAGCGCAGCTTGTCGACGTTGAAGTCTCTCGCTCGCCGATGCCGGTGCCCAGCGCCGTGATCAGCGTGAGGATCGCGTCGCTGGTCAGCAGCTTCTCGTAGCGCGCCTTCTCGACGTTCAGGATCTTGCCGCGCAACGGCAGGATCGCCTGGAACTTGCGGTCGCGGCCCTGCTTGGCCGAGCCACCGGCGGAGTCACCCTCGACGATGTAGATCTCGCACAGCGCCGGGTCCTTCTCCTGGCAGTCGGCCAGCTTGCCGGGCAGGCCCATGCCGTCGAGCACGCCCTTGCGGCGCGTCATCTCGCGCGCCTTGCGGGCGGCTTCGCGCGCGCGCGCGGCGTCGACGATCTTGCCGCAGATGATCTTGGCGTCGATCGGGTTCTCGAGCAGGTAGTCGGTGAGCGCCTTGCTCACCACGTCTTCCACTGGGCCGCGCACTTCGCTGGAGACCAGCTTGTCCTTGGTCTGGCTGCTGAACTTGGGCTCGGGCACCTTCACGCTGAGCACGCAGCACAGGCCTTCGCGCATGTCGTCGCCGGTGACCTCGACCTTGGCCTTCTTGGCGAGCTCGTTGTCTTCGATGTACTTGTTGATCACGCGCGTCATCGCGGCGCGCAGGCCGGTGAGATGGGTGCCGCCATCGCGCTGCGGGATGTTGTTGGTGAAGCACAGCACGCTCTCGCTGTAGCCGTCGTTCCACTGCATCGCCACTTCGGTACTGATGGTCGTGCCCTGGTCGCTCACCTTCTCGCCGGTGGCGCCGAAGACGTTGGGATGCAGCACCTTCTTGCCCGTGTTGATGAACTGACGAAGCCCTTCACGCCGCCGGCGAACGCAAAGGTGTCTTCCTTGTTGTTGCGCTCGTCGACCAGGCGGATCTTCACGCCGTTGTTCAGGAAGCTCAGCTCGCGCAGCTGCTTGGCGAGGATGTCGTAGTGGAAGTCGATGTTCGAGAAGATCTCGAGGTCGGGCAGGAAGTGCACTTCGGTGCCGCGCTTCTCGGTCTCGCCGGTCACTTTCATCGGCGAACAGCGAAGCCGTCGCGTTGCTCCAGCAGGCGGTCCTGCGGAACGCCCTGCTTGAACTCCATGAAGTGGACCTTGCCTTCGCGTCGCACCGTCAGGCGCAGCCACTTCGACAGGCCGTTGACGCAGCTCACGCCCACGCCGTGCAGGCCGCCCGAGACCTTGTAGCTGTTCTGGTTGAACTTGCCGCCGGCATGCAGTTCGGTCAAGCGCGATCTCGGCCGCACTGCGCTTGGGCTCGTGCTTGTCGTCCATCTTCACGCCGGTCGGGATGCCGCGGCCGTTGTCGGTGACGGTGATCGAGTTGTCGGTGTGGATGGTGACGACGATGTCGTCGCAATGGCCGGCCAGCGATTCGTCGATGGAGTTGTCGACCACTTCGAACACCAGGTGGTGCAGGCCGGTGCCGTCGGAGGTGTCGCCGATGTACATGCCCGGGCGCTTGCGCACGGCTTCCAGACCTTCAAGGATCTGGATGCTGCCTTCGCCATAGGCGTCGCGCCGGGCTTGCGGCGTCGCTTGCTGCCGCGGGACGCTGCTCGGGGCTGTCGCTCATCGGAATGGCTGTCGGAGTAGGGCCCGGCAAGCGGCCCGGACATCGATCTGGAAATTGAACCCCCCTCGGCGGAGGGCACGGGGCGCTGCAGGCACGGCGCAGCGGTTCGGTGCCGCTGCTGGCGGCTCAGATGCGCATCGGCATGACGACGTACTTGAACCCGGCCTGCTCGGGCACGGTGATCAGGGCGCTGGAGTTGGTGTCCTGCAGTTCGAGCTTGATCATCTCCTGGCTCATGTTGGTCAGCGCATCGATCAGGTAGGTGACGTTGAAGCCGATCTCGATGGCGTCGCCGGCGTAGTCGATCTCGAGTTCTTCCTTGGCCTCTTCCTGCTCGGCATTGCTCGAGGCGATGCGCAAGGTGCCGGGCTCGATGTTGACGCGCACGCCCTTGAACTTCTCGCTGGTGAGGATGGCGGCCCGCTGCAGGCTGGCAAGCAACGGCGCACGGCCCAGCGTCACTGCGTTCTTGTGGTTCTTCGGGATCACGCGGTTGTAGTCGGGGAACTTGCCTTCGACCAGCTTGGTCACGAACTCCATGCCACTGAAACTGAACTTGGCCTGGTTGCCGGCGAAGCGCATCTCGATCGGCGCTGTCGTCGCCTTCCTTCTCGTCACGCAGCAGGCGCTGCAGTTCGAGCACGGTCTTGCGCGGCAGGATGACTTCCTGCTTCGGGAATCTCGACATCCAGCGTGGCCTGCGCCAGCGCCAGGCGGTGGCCGTCGGTGGCCACCAGCGTGAGGCTCTTGCCTTCGGCGACGAACAGGATGCCGTTGAGGTAGTAGCGGATGTCGTGCACCGCCATCGCGAAGTGAACCTGGTTGATCAGGCTCTTCAGCGTCTTCTGCGGCACGCTGAACATCGGGCCGAAGTCGGCCGCTTCCTGCACCAGCGGAAAGTCGTCGCTGGGCAGGGTCTGCAGCGTGAAGCGGCTCTTGCCGCCTTGCAGGGTCAGCTTGTTCTGGTTGGCGCGTCAGCGTGACGGTCTGGTCGGCCGGCATCGACCGCAGGATGTCGATCAGCTTGCGGGCACCCACCGTGGTCGCGAAAGTGCCCGGCGTCGCCGCCGAGTTCGGCGGTCGTGCGCACCTGGATCTCCAGGTCACTGGTGGTGAGCTCGAGCTGTCCGCCGTTCTTGCGGAGCAGCACGTTGGCCAGGATCGGCAAGGTGTGCCGGCGCTCGACGATGCCGGCCACGGCCTGCAGCGCGCTCAGAACTTTTTCCTGCGTTGCTTTCAAGACAATCATGTCAACCTCTTGACTTAGTCGTATTAGTAGGGAGCGAGCGCTTTCTGTGGAGAAGCGCATTTTCCCCTTTTCCATCAAGCGCTTAGAAGCCGGTGAACCCTGTGTGCCGTGGCGCCTGGCGGCGCGCGTCGCAACCGACAACAACTTCCTGCGTCGGCATCCTGCCTGTGGATGACTCGCAGGGTTGTTCTTGAATTGTCCCCAGGCTTGTCACTTGACACCGCTCATCCCTTGAGCGTCTGTTCGAGCACATGCAACTGCTGATTCAGCTCGGTGTTCTTCTGACGCTCTGCTGAGATCTTGCGCACCGCGTGCAGCACCGTGGTGTGATCGCGCCCGCCGAAGAGCTCGCCAATCTCCGGCAGGCTCTTCTGGGTCATCTCCTTGGCCAGGTACATCGCGATCTGGCGCGGCCGGGCAATGCTGGCCGGGCGCTTCTTGCTGTACATGTCGGCCACCTTGATCTTGTAGAAGTCGGCCACCGTCTTCTGGATGTTCTCGACGCCGATCTGGCGGTTCTGGATCGACAGCAGGTCCTTCAGGCCTCGCGCGCCAGGCCGATGTTGATTTCCTTGTGGCTGAAACGCGAGTAGGCGAGGATCTTGCGCAGCGCGCCTTCAAGCTCGCGCACGTTGGCGCGCACGTTCTTGGCGACGAAGAAGGCCACGTCTTCCGGCATCGGCGTGGCTTCCTGGTCGGCTTTGCGCATCAGGATGGCCACGCGCATTTCCAGCTCGGGCGGCTCGATCGCCACCGTCAGTCCGGCATCGAAGCGCGAGGTGAGCCGCTCATCGATATCCACCAGCCCCTTGGGGTAGGTGTCGCTGGTCATGATGATGTGCGCCTTCTTGGCCAGCAAGGCTTCGAAAGCGTTGAAGAACTCTTCCTGGGTGCGCTCCTTGCCGGCGAAGAACTGCACATCGTCGATCAGCAGCAGGTCGAGCGAGTGGTACTTTGCCTTCAGCTCATCGAAGGTCTTGCGCTGGTAGTTGCTGACCACGTCGGTGATGAACTGCTCGGCATGCAGGTAGAGGATGCGGGCGTCCGGCTTGTCGGCCAGCAGCGCGTTGCCGACGGCATGGATCAGGTGGGTCTTGCCCAGGCCGACGCCACCGTAGATGAACAGCGGGTTGTACATGACGCCCGGTGCGCCGGCGACATGCAAAGCCGCGGTGCGGGCCATCTGGTTGGCGCGGCCGGGCACAAGGGTGTCGAAGGTGAGCGCCGGGTTGAGCCGACTCAGGGGTGCATGCGCGCCGTGCGCCGCCGGGCTGGCAGGTCGCATGTCGCGTCGCGTCGGCTGGAGCTGTCCTGCGGCTGGTGGCCGTTGAGCATCGCTCGACCAGCTCGCCCGTGCTGACCGGGTGGTTCGCCGCGCCGTTGTTGCGAGCTGCTGGCAGGGCCTCACGCGGTGCGAGCGTGACGTCGAGCCGCACCGGCTTGCCCGCCAATTCGGTGAGGACGGCCTCGATGCGGCCCGCGTACTGGTTGCGAATCCAGTCGAGCTTGAAGCGGTTGGGCACACGCACCGTGACCACCGCGCCCGAATCTCCCTGCTCGGTGACATCGGCCGCCGGCAAGGGGCGGATCCAGGTGTTGAATTGTTGCTCGGGCAGTTCGGCTGCGAGTCGCTCGCAGCCGCGCTGCCACAGGTCGGCGCTCATGTTGTGGAAAAGTTCTTCTGGGAGCGGTCGCATTGTACGCATGCGAGGTCGCGAAAGACGTGGTTATCCACAGATTCCGGGCAAGGCGTCAATCCCCGCCGAGCCGACGGCCCCGCGGTGCAAGTCATTGACCGGCAAGGTTGTTTTTGCTGTAATACGCGGGTTTCCCGCACAGCTGCATGCGGTGTCATGCACGCGTGATCCAGGCTGTGTCGCAGGCCGAGCTCATTCAAGCCACCGCTCAGGCCGACACCGATCATGAAACGCACCTACCAAGCCTCCAAAGTCCGCCGCGCCCGCACGCACGGTTTTCTCGTCCGCATGAAGACCCGTGGTGGCCGCGCCGTGATCAACGCCCGCCGCGCCAAGGGCCGCAAGCGCCTGGCCGTCTGAGCTCGGCCGAATCACCGGCGATCCGGGCCGCCGGGCCGTGGGCTCCAGCAGCCAGGCGATGGCCATGATCGGCCGGATCGTGCGCTCGGCGGACTTCGAACGGGTGCTTGCGGTGCCCGCCGCGCGCGCAAGACGCAGCACTTCGCGGTTCACCATCTTGCCGAGATGCCCAGCCGGCGCTGACCCGCCGAAAGGGCGCTCCCATCTCGAGTTATCAACAAGGCTGTCATGCGCCGGGAGCTCATGCTGTGGATGAATCCGTCGCGCTGCCGTCTTCAACGGCGGCACTCGAGGGCCGTGGCTGGGCTTGGTGGTGCCGAAGCGGCACGCACGCCGGTCGGTGACGCGCAACCTGCTCAAGCGCCAGATCCGCGCGGCCATGGCGCGCGCACGCGGGCTCTCCTGGACGGTGGTTGTGGGTGGTGCGCCTGCGAGCCCCGTTTGACAAGGCCAGCTTTCCGAGCGCGGCGTCGACTGCGCTGCAGCAGCCTGCGCGGGGCTGGAGCTGGCGCAAGCACTGCGCCAAGCGTCCGGAACAGCCGCGTGCTCGGCGTGCCGAGCGCAGCGTGGCTGAGGTCGGAACGCAAACGCCGGCCGGCTCGACTGGCCGCAGCGCGTCCTGATCGCGCTGGTGCGCGGCTACCGCTAGTTTCTGAGCCCATGGCTGGGCAGCAGCTGCCGCTTCGAGCCGACCTGCTCGGCCTATGCGCTGGAGGCGCTGCGAGCAGCCACGGTGCCGCTGCCGGCAGCTACCTGACCGCCGGCGGCTCGCGCGCTGCCACCCTGGTGTCGCGGCGGGCACGACCCGGTGCCGCGAGACTCGCCACGGCTGTTCAGCCGACTCCTGCCGCGCGCTTCTGACCGCCGGCGCCGCCACCTCCTACTCCGAAAGACTCCCCATGACCGATATGCGTCGCACCCTGCTCTGGGTGGTGTTCTCGATGTCCCTGGTCCTGATCTGGGACGCCTGGAACAAGCACAACGGCCAGCCGTCGATGTTTGGCCCGCCGCCGGCGGCCAAGCCGGTCGCGGCCGGCCAGCCCCGCGCAGCGGTGCCGCGACGGCGCTGCCAGCGCCCAGACGCCGTGCCCGGCGCCACCCCGGCGGCACCCGGTGCCGTGCCGCCGGCCGCGCCGGCCGCGCTGCGGTCGCGCTCGGAGACGCGTCGAGCGTCACGCACCGACGTTGTCAAGGCCACGTCGACGCCAAGGGCGGCGTCGCTGATGCGGCTCGAACTGCTGCGCGCAGCGTCGACCAGAACGACCGCAGCAAGAACGTGGTGCTGCTCGACCAGTCGGCCGAGCGGCTGTACCTGGCGCAGACCGGCCTGATCCCGCCCACCGGCGGCGCCGGCCTGCCGAACCACCACACGCCGATGACGCTGGTGCCCGGCGAGCGCGCGCTCAAGGATGGCAGCAACGAGGTGCAGGTGCAGTTCGAGTCGCCGGAGGTGGCCGGCGTGAAGCTGGTCAAGACCTACACCTTCAAGCGCGGCGACTATGTCATCGGCGTGAAGCACGAGGTCGTCAACAACTCGGGCGCGCCGGTCAACCCGCGCCTGTACCTGCAGCTGGTGCGCGACGGCAATCGCGCCGGACGGCGAGTCGAGCTTCTACTTCACCTTCACCGGCCCGGCGATCTACACCGACGCCACCAAGTTCAAGAAGATCGACTTCAAGACCATCGAAAAGCGCAAGCCCGGCGAAAAGCCCGACCACGCGACCAGCGCCGACAACGGCTGGGTCGCGATGGTGCAGCACTACTTCGCCTCGGCCTGGCTGGTCGACGCCAGCGACGGCGCAAGCTGCCGCGCGAGTTCTTCACCGGCAAGGTCGAGGCCAACACCTACTCGGTCGGCATGTTCGTGCCCGTCGGCGAAGTGGCGCCGGGCGCGAGCAAGGCCTTCGACGCGCACCTGTTCGTCGGCCCGCAGGAAGAGAACAAGCTCGCCGCGCTGGCGCCCGGGCTCGAGCTGGTGAAGGACTACGGCTGGTTCACCATCCTGGCCAAGCCGCTGTTCTGGCTGCTCGACGCAACTGCACAAGATCATCGGCAACTGGGGCTGGGCGATCGTGGCGCTGGTGGTGCTGCTGAAGATCGCGTTCTACTGGCTCAACGCCAGCGCCTACCGCTCGATGGCGAAGATGAAGGCCATCAACCCGAAGGTCATGGAAATGCGCGAGCGCCTGAAGGACAAGCCGCAGCAGATGCAGCAGGAGATGATGCGCATCTACCGCGAGGAGAAGGTCAACCCGCTCGGCGGCTGCCTGCCGATCTTCGTGCAGATGCCGTTCTTCATTGCGCTGTACTGGGTGCTGCTGTCCAGCGTCGAGATGCGCAACGCGCCGTGGATCGGCTGGATCACCGACCTGTCGGCCAAGGACCCGTACTTCATCCTGCCGCTGCTGATGACCGGCACCAGCCTGCTGCAGACCTGGCTGAACCCGACGCCGCCGGACCCGGTGCAGGCCAAGATGATGTGGATCATGCCGCTGGTGTTCTCGGTGATGTTCTTCTTCTTCCCGGCCGGCCTGGTGCTGTACTGGCTGACGAACAACATCCTGTCGATCGCCCAGCAGTACCTCATCAACAAGCAGCTCGGGCGTGCTCGGCAAGTGATGCGCGCCCACAGCGCGCGTCGTGTCGTGAATCCCTCGATGTGAGGCCATGCGCCCCGCGGTTGGGGGCTTGTCGACGGGACGCCACCCGGCGAGACCATGCGATCCACGGGACAGGCGCTGCCGCAGCCGCTTCTCCCAACGGTCAATGCGGGGCAGACCCGGACCAGTCGACGAAGGCCTCCACCCCCGTCTCACCCCGGCCGGCTCGGGCAGTGCAACGGATCGGTCCCTACAGGCCGAACGCCTCTTCCCCCCGCGCCATTCACCGGCGAGAGCGCAGCCTGCTGCTCTCGCCGGTGCGGCCAACCCGCCGGCCTCGGCGGCGCTGCAACCCGGTCGCCAACCGCGACGCCAGAAGTCGCCGCATGCTGCCACGCCACCACGAACCCATCGTTGCCGTTGCCACCGCCGCCCGGCCGCGGCGCGGTGGGCATCGTGAGAGTCTCGGGCCGCGACCTCGCGGCCGCTGATCGAGGCGTCTGTGCGGCCGCGCGCTGCAGCCGCGCCAGGCCACCTACCTGCCCTTTCTCGATGCGCACGGCGCAGGCGATCGACAGCGGACTGGCGATCTACTTCCCCGCGCCGCACTCCTACACCGGTGAAGACGGTGCTCGAGCTGCAGGCCCATGGCGGCCCGGTGGTGCTGCAACTGCTGCTGGCGCGCTGCCTCGAAGCCGCTGCGGAGAGCGATGCGACAGCGGCCGCCGTGTGCCGGCCTGCGGCTGGCCGAGCCGGGCGAGTTCACCGAACGCGCCTTCCTCAACGACAAGCTCGACCTGGCTCAGGCCGAGGCGGTGAGCGATCTGATCGAAGCCAGCACCGAGGCGGCGGCGCGCTCGGCCAGCCGCTCGCTCAGCGGCGCGTTCTCGAGCGAAGTCGAGCGCTGCGCGAGCAGCTCGTCGACCTGCGCATGCTGGTGGAGGCCACGCTCGATTTTCCGGAAGAGGAGATCGACTTTCTCGAGCGCGCCGAAGCCCGCGAGCCGGCTCGACGCGGTCGGTCGTCGGCGGTGGACGCGGTGCTGGCCCAGCGCGCGCAGCGGTGCGCTGCTGCGCGAAGGCATGCAGGTGGTGCTCGCGGGCCAGCCCAACGTCGGCAAGAGCTCCCTGCTCAACGCGCTGGCCGGTGCCGAGCTGGCGATCGTCACGCCGATCCCCGGCACCACGCGCGACAAGGTCAGCGAGACGATCCAGATCGAGGGCGTGCCCGTGCACATGATCGACACCGCGGGCCTGCGCGACGACGCGAAACGGGCGACGAGATCGAGCGCATCGGCATCGGCGCGCAGCTGGGCAGAGATCGAGGGCGCCGACGCGGTGGTGTTCCTGCACGACCTCACGCGCATGGGTCAGGCGGACTATGACGCCGCGCGAGGCGCGAATTGAATCGCGCTTTCCCGCAGGGCTGCGCGATTCGCCGAGATTGCTTCACGTCTTCAACAAGGCCGATGCCGTGGGATGCGACGCTCCGGCGGTGCCGGCCGCCGATGCCGTTCGACTCTCCGCCCGCACTGGGCAAGGGCTGCGAGTCGCTTCGCCGGCTGTTGCTGCGCCAGGCCGGGTGGCACGCGTAGCCCGAGGGCGTGTTCATCGCGCGCACGCGCCATGTGCAGGCTCTGCGGCGCACCCAAGCCCACCTGCAGAACGCAGTGCAACTCGCCGAGGCCGCAGGCCGAGCCGCGCTCGATCTGCTGGCCGAGGAACTGCGCCTCTCGCACGACGCGCTGGGCGAGATCACCGGCGCCTTCACGTCCGACGACTTGCTCGGTGACAATCTTCGGCCGATTCTGTATCGGGAAGTAAAGCCTGCACCAGGCGCCTCGTACAGGGCAGGATGCGCACAAATGCTGCCCGGGACCTCGGGCGGAGTGTTTCAAGCGGCGCAACCCCAGGCCGATAATGTGGGGGGACTCGCTTTGCGCCCTCCGGCGCTGGAAAGATGATGGACATCGACCCTCTGGTACAGGCCATGCAGACGCTGAACGCGGAAGACGCGTTCCGTGCGCGCCTGACGCCGGACCAATGGCGCGTGATCGCTCCCTACCTCACGCGCCATGAAATCCGCGCAGGTGATCTGCTCATCAAGCAGGGTGACGCAGATCGCTCGATGTACTTTCTGGCGCAGGGCTCGCTGCAGGTCTTCGTGACCGGCGGCCCGCCCGGCAGCAGCCGCATTGCCATCCTGCGTCCCGGCTCGGTCGTGGGCGAACCTGGCATGTTCAGCGACGGGCCGCGCATGGCCAACGTGGAAGCCATGACGCCCTGCGTCGTCTGGGCGCTGCGCGGACCGCGTCTCGAGGAGCTGGCTCAGCGCTCGCCGGCGCTTGCACTGGAACTGCTGCGAACAGCGGGCAACGTGATGGCCGTGCGCATGCGCGCCAACCTGTCCAAGCAGACACCCTTCACCTGAGCGATCGCGGCTCAGGCGGCGTTGGCGCCCAAGAGCCACGCCGCATTCGATCACGCCTTGCCGAGCAGTTTGGCCTCGGCCAGCGAAAGCGGTTCGGGCAGGCCCGAGAGAACCAGCGTGTCCCCGGCGCCGAGAACCAGGGCCTCATCGGGACGCATGACTGCTCCGGACGCACGTCGCACAGACACCACCACCACGCCCACCGCATGCAGCGCCTGATCGGCCAGCGTCTGGCCCACGCACCCGCCGGCCACGGGCAACGTGATGCTCTGCAGTCGCGCCGTCTGTAATTCGTCAACGGTGTCGTCGTCGGCGCCGTGGAACCAGCCGCGCAGCAGGCCATAGCGCGCATCGCGCTGGTCCTGCACCAGGCGGATCACGCGCCGCATCGGCACGCCGACGAGCGCCAGCGCGTGGCTCGCCAGCATCAATGAACCTTCGATCGCCTCCGGCACCACCTCGGTGGCGCCGGCGGCACGTAGCCGCTCCATCTCGCTGTCGTCGATGGTGCGCACCACCACCGGCACCTTGGGCGCGTGCTCTTGCACCAGGCGCAGGATCTTCAGCGCCGAGGGGGTGTCGTGATAGCTCACCACCACCGCGCTCGCACGAGCGAGGCCGGCGGCCATCAGGCTCTGCAGCCGGGCTGCGTCGCCGAACACCACGCTCTGGCCCGCTGCGGCAGCCTGCCGAACGCGATCGGGATCGAGGTCGAGCGCCATGTAGGGAATGCGCTCCGATTCGAGGATGCGCGCCAGGTTCTGCCCGCTGCGCCCGTAGCCCGCGATGATCACGTGCGCCGCGGTGTTGATCGAGCGCTTGGCGATGCTGGTCATCGCCACCGACTGCATCAGCCAGTCGCTCGCAGACAGCCGCATGACGATGCGGTTGCTGTACATCACCAGCAAGGGCGTGGCCAGCATCGACAGCACCATGCTCGCCAGCACCGGGCTCAGCCATTGCGGATCGATCAGCTTCTGCTCGGCGCCGAGCGTCAGCAGCACGAAGCCGAATTCACCGGCCTGCGCGAGATACAGCCCGGTGCGCAAGGCCACCCCCGGCGCCGCGCCGAACAGCCGCGCCAGCCCGGCCACCAGCACGAACTTCGCCAGCACCGGCAGCAAGGTCAGCAGCAGCACCAGACCCCATTGATCGAGCACCGGCCGCCAGTCGAGCTTCATGCCGATGGTGATGAAGAACAAGCCCAGCAGCACGTCGTGGAAGGGCCGGATGTCGGTCTCCACCTGGTGCTTGTATTCGGTCTCGGCCACCAGCATGCCGGCAACGAAGGCCCCGAGCGCGAGCGACAGTCCGAAGTGCTCGGTGAGCCAGGCCAGGCCCAGGGTCACCAGCAGCAGGTTGAGCACGAACAGCTCTTCACTCTTGCGGCGCGCCACCAGCGTCAGCCACCAGCGCATCACCCGTTGGCCGCCCACCAGCAGCACGGTGAGCAGCACGCCGGCCTTGAGCGCCGCCCAGCCGAGCGACACCGCCATGTCGCGCCCGCTCGAATCGAGCGCCGGGATCAACACCAGGAGCGGCACCACGGCCAGATCCTGGAACAGCAGCACCCCCATCACCCGCCGGCCATGTTCGCTTTCGAGCTCGAGCCGGTCGGCCATCAGCTTGACAAGGATGGCGGTGCTCGACATCGCCATCGCACTGCCCAGCACTGTGGCGCCTTGCCAGGAAAGCTCCCAGGGACGCAGCGTCCAGGAATAGACCCAGGTCAGCAGCAGGTGACCCGCGACCGAACCGACGACGGTGAGCAGCACCTGAGCCAGCCCGAGGCCGAACACCAGCTTGCGCATGCTGCGCAGCTTGGGCAGGTTGAACTCCAGCCCGATCACGAACATCAGGAACACCACGCCGAACTCGGCGAGGTACTGCACGCCGGCCGAGTCCTTGGCCAGCGCCATGGCGTTGGGTCCGATCACCACGCCCACCGCGAGGTAGCCCAGCATCGGCGGCAACTTGGCAAGGCGGCACACCACCACCCCGCCCACGGCGGCCACGAGGTAGAGCAGCACCAGTTCGAGCGTCGAGGCCATGGCTTCCGGTCAGCAAGGGTTGCGCCAAGGCGCGCGACACCTCGAACAGCCCGCGCCTAGAATCGTTGCATCGTACTGGACGCCCACGTCGCCGCGCTCGGCGTCACCGTCTACAACGCACCCGCCACGCACCCACCACGTGTCTGTCCACCCTCCCACCGCATCGACCGTCGACGCCGCGCGTGCGCTGCAACTGGCGCACGCCACCTTCGACATCGAGGCCCGCGCCCTGCTGGATCTCAAGGCACGCCAGGGCGACGGCTTCGTGGCCGCCGTGCAAGCCATGCTGGCCACGCGCGGCCGGGTGGTCGTGATGGGCATGGGCAAGAGCGGTCATGTGGGGCGAAAGGTGGCGGCCACGCTGGCGTCCACCGGCACGCCGGCGATGTTCGTCCACCCCGCCGAGGCCAGCCACGGCGATCTCGGCATGGTGACGCCTGGCGATGTGGTGCTGGCCATTTCCAACTCCGGCGAGAGTGACGAGCTGGCCGCCATCGTGCCGGCGATCAAACGCCTGGGCGTGACCCTGGTGGCGATGACCGGGCGGCCCGACAGCAGTCTGGCGCGCCATGCCGACGTCGTGCTGAACAGCGCGGTCGATCAGGAGGCCTGCCCGATGAACCTGGCACCGACGGCCAGCACCACCGCGCAGATGGCGCTCGGTGACGCGCTGGCCGTGGTGCTGCTGGACGCACGCGGATTCCGCGAAGAGGACTTCGCGCGGTCGCACCCGGGCGGTAGCCTGGGTCGCAAGCTACTCACCCATGTGCGCGACGTGATGCGCACCGGCGAAGCCGTGCCACGGGTCGCGCCCGACACGCCGCTGGTCGAAATGATGCGCGAGATGACCCACAAGGGCCTCGGCGCCACGGCGGTGGTCGATGCGCAGCAGAAGGTGCTGGGCGTCTTCACCGACGGCGACCTGCGCCGCCTGATCGAGCGCGGCGTCGATCTGCGTGCGCTCACGGCATGCGACGTGATGCACGCCAACCCGCGCCGGGTGCGCGAGGACGCGCTCGCGGTCGAGGCGGCCGACCTGATGGAGCGCCACCGTATCACGAGCGTGCTGGTGCTGGATGGGCAAGGTGTGCTGGTCGGTGCGCTCAACTCCAACGACCTGATGCGGGCCAAGGTCATCTGATGGCGGCTGTGCCCCACGTGCCGCACGGCCCGGCGCTGCACTTTGCCCCCGAGCTGCTGCTGCAGGCGCAAGGCGTGCGCGTGGCGTTGTTCGACGTCGATGGCGTGCTCACTGACGGCCGCATCTACATCGGTGAGCACGGCGAGAGCTTCAAGGCCTTCTCGACCCTCGACGGCCATGGGCTCAAGCTGCTGGGACAGGCCGGCATCACCGTGGTGGTGATCACCGGCCGGGATTCCCCCGCGGTGCGGCGCCGCATCGCCGACCTCGGCATCGCCCATGCCGTCTACGGCGCTGCCGACAAGCTGGCCGCGGCCGAGCCTCTGCTGGCCCGGCTGGGTGCGGGCTGGGACGAGGTGTCTGCGATGGGCGACGATTGGCCCGATCTGCCCTTGCTCCAACGTTGCCGTTTCGCTTGCGCACCCCCCGGCGCGCACGCCGAAGTGCTGGCCGCGGCACACCATGTCACGCGCGCTGCTGCCGGCCACGGTGCGGCCCGCGAATGCTGTGACCTCTTGCTGTGCGGCGCCGGGCGTTACGCCGAGTTGCTGCGTGGCGATCGTTTCACCCTGGACCAGAACGCCCCGTGAGCGACACGATCGGCGATCTGGTCGAGAGCCTGGGCGTGCTCTCGCCGCCTGCGCCGCAGGTCGAGCGACGCCGCACCCGCCTGCCGTGGCATCAGCGCCTGATGGCGGCCTTCTCGTCCTACCTCCCAGTGCTCCTGATGGGTGTGCTTGCGCTCGGCACCTGGTGGCTGGTGAAGAACACCCCCTTGCCCGAGGTCGACAAACCACCCGTCGCGGCACGTCACGAGCCCGACTACACCATGACAGCCTTCACCGTGCAGCGCTTCGCCGCCGACGGTGCGATGCGTGTGCATATCGAGGGCGATCGGTTGCGCCACTTTCCCGACACCGACACGCTGGAGATCGACAACCCGCGCATCCGGGCGGTTGCGCCCGATGGCCGCATCACCATCGCTTCGGCACGCAGCGCGCTCTCCAACGGCGATGGCAGCGAGATCCAGCTCTCGGGGGGTGCGCAGGTGAGGCGCGAAGCCCTGGCCGGCGAACACCCCATCGAGTTCCGAAGCGAGTTCCTGCACGCCTTCCTCAGCACCGAGCGGGTGCGTTCGCACCTGCCGGTCGTGGTCAAGCGCGGTGGCACCGAGCTCCGGGCCGGTGCCATGGACTACGACAACTTGGCACGCGTCATCGATCTCAAGGGTCGCACGCGCGCCGTTTTTGCGGCCCCCGCGCCCGGTGGGCGGCCTGCACCATGAGCCACCGGGACGTGCAGCGAGCGCTGCGCCGCTGGTTTTCATCACCGGTGCCTCCAGTGGCATCGGCCAGGCGCTCGCGCTGCGCTTTCATGCCGCCGGTTACCGCCTGGCGCTGGTGGCACGCCGTGCGGCCGAGGTCCAGCGCTGGGCCGAATCGCAAGGCATCGATGCGGCGCGCTATGGCGTCTACGCGGCCGACGTGCGCAATGCGGAGAGCATCGTTGGAGCGGGACGCGCCTGCGTCGCGGCCCAGGGCGTGCCGGACGTGGTGGTGGCCAACGCCGGCATCAGCATCGGCATGGACACGGCCGAGTTCGCCGATCTCGAAGTGATGCGCGCCGTCTACGAGACCAACAACCTGGGCATGGCTGCCACCTTCCACCCCTTCATCGCACCGATGGTCGCGCGCGGCAGCGGCACGCTGGTGGGCATCGCCAGCGTGGCGGGCATCCGTGGCCTGCCGGGTCACGGCGCGTACTGCTCCAGCAAGGCAGCGGTCATCAGCTATTGCGAGAGCCTGCGCGGCGACTTGCGCCCCACCGGGGTGAAGGTGGTGACGTTGCTGCCAGGGTATGTCGATACGCCGCTCACGCGCGGTGATCGCCACGGAAAGCCTTTCATGCTTTCAGCACCCGCGTTTGCAGAGCGCGCCTACCGCGCCATTGCTGCGCAGGAGAGCCACCGCGTCATCCCCTGGCAGATGGCCATCGTGGCCAAGCTGCTGCGCCTGCTGCCCAACGCCCTGTTCGACCGCGTGCTCGCCGGCCGGCCGAAGAAGCCTCGACAAACCAGCTGACGCAAACGGCGGTGCAGGCCGCTGAGGCGCGCGCGCCACAGGGGGCAGACAAGCGCTGCACCCGCTTCTACACTCGCGTCCACTTCGAACCGCGGTTGCCGCACACCGGTCGGTGTGTCGACGGCCCCAGGAGGACGTCCCATGTTGGATCCGCACACCGCCTGATGGCACCGGGTCAGACCGTGGTCTGACCCCCACTGGCCGCTGCCGCGCGCAGCGCAGCCCCTCTCCACTGCAGCCCCCCGCGCGGCGATCTGCCGTCGCGCCCATCGGCTGCCTGAGAAAGTGCACGTCATGTTCGAAGTCTTGTCGCGCTGGCCTCGGGGCCGGCGTTGGGCGGCCGCCGTGTGGTTGTTCGCGGTCTGTGGCCATGCAGGCCCTGCCGTGGCACAAGCCGCGACCAATCCCGTCTGACGCCACGGTGGCTGCGGCCTCGCCACCCAGCGCCGGCGGCCGACCGCGCGCCTGGCGCCTGGGCGCCGAAGCGCCACCCCTGCGCATCGATGGCCGGCTCGACGAGCCGGTCTGGCAGGCGGCGCCGGTGCACGACCAGTTCGTGCAGTACCTGCCGACCGACCGACAGCCGGCGCCCCCCGGCTACCGCACCACCTTGCAGGTGGTCGTCGAAGACCACGCCCTGGTCGTCGGCATCCGGGCATTCGACCCGCGGCCGCAGGAGATCCGCGCACCGCTGACGCGTCGCGACCAGGTCAAGCGCGATCAGGATTTCGTCGCCCGCGCTGATCGACCCCGTCGGCACGCGGCGCTCGGCACAGTTCGTGCGCATCAACGCTGCGGGCGCGGTGGCCGACGGCCTCTACATCGCCGACACCGACAACGAAGACTTCGCGCCTGACCTCGAGTTCGAGGCAGCGGTGCAGCGCCTGCCCGACGGCTACAGCGTGGAGCTGCGCCTGCCCTTGCTGTCCCTGCGCTACCCCTACGAGGGCGGCGCCACCTGGCGGATGATGGTCGGCCGCAGCATCCCGCGCGAGTCGAGCCTGCTGCTGCTCAGCGCGCCGCTGACCAAGGACGCGCTGCACTTCATCGCCGAGCTGCAGGAGATCGACGGCCTGGGCGACCTGGTGGAGCGCGTGCGTTCGCGCAACCTGCTGGCCATCCGGCCGGAGCTCACCCTGCGATCGTCGCAGCGCGAGGCGCCGGGCAAGCGCACCCGCGAGTCCGAGGCAGCGCTGGGTGTCGACCTCAAGTGGCGGCCGCGCGCCGACTGGGTGATCGATGCCACCCTCAACCCCGACTTCTCGCAAGTGGAACTCGATGTGCCGCAGCTCGCGGGCAACACCCGCTTCGCCCTCAGCGTGCCGGAGAAGCGCCCCTTCTTCCTGGAGAGCACCGACGTGCTCGACCTGCCGCTGGCGGCGTTCTACTCGCGCTCGGTGACCGACCCGCGCTGGGGCGTGCGCGCCACCTGGCGCGCCGCGCACGCCGACGCCACCGCGTTCAGCCTGCGCGATGACGGCGGCGGCCTGGTGCTTCGGCCCGGTCCCTACGGCACCGCGGCGAATGCGCAGGAAGGAAGCTCGCAAGCCACCGCTGCTGCGCGGCCGTTGGCATGGCGAACGGCTCACCGCGGGCGCGCTCGTCTCGCAGCGCGATGACGCGGCGTCACGCTACAACCGCGTCGCCGGAGCCGACCTGGTCTGGCGCCGCAGCGACGAGCAGCTGTGGCGTGCGCGCCTGCTCGGCTCGCAGACCACCGCGGCTTTCGACGCCAACGGTCAGCCGGTGCTTGGCTTGCGCGAAGACGGCCACCATGCCCATCTGGCATGGTTCCGTCGCGATCCAGGTTGGGACTTCACGGCCGAGTTCACCGAGGTCAGCCCGCGCTTTCGCAACGACAACGGCTTCGTCGACCAGGCCGGCGTGCGTGTATTCCAGGCGGAGCTGATCCGCCGCTGGGGCGAGGTGGCACTGCCCGGCCCCCTGGGCTTCGTCGCCCACGAGTTCGAGAACTACCTGTGGCTCCAGCAGAAAACCACCCTGGCCGATGCGCGCGAGGGCATCGTGGGGGGCGAGGTCGTGGCGCGCTACGCCCACCCCGGCATCTGGCTCGTCACGGCAGCAGCAACACCGAGGCCTGGGTGCAGCGCGCCTGGATGCGGAGCGCGCTCGCCCGGGCGGCGAGGCTGCACCCGCTGCGCGGTCTGGCCTTCCACTACGGTGCCAACCCGGCGCCGTGGTTCACGCGCTTCACCACCGAGTGGACCCTCGGCCAGCGACTCGACGTGGAGGCGGACCGGGTCGGGCGCGGTGCGATCGCGCTCGTCGAAGCCGCCCTGCGCGCGAACCTGCCCAACGGCTGGGGTCTCGAGTCGGAGCAGCGCGTGGAGCACGGCTTCGTCAACGCCCCCGACGGACGGCGTGCGGTGACCGACACCGCGCTGCGCTGGTTGGGGGTGCTGCACTTCGACGCGCAAGACTCGCTGCGGGTCCTGTGGCAAGGGGCGCGTTTCCAGCGCGCGGCGGACCTGCAGGCGGCTTTGGCCGCCGACAGCGCGCGCAGCGCCACGCTGTCGATCGTGTTTCAGCGGCGCATCGGCCTCGGGCGCAGCCTGAGCCTGGGCGCCACGCGGCAGCGCGAGCAGTCACCCGCCAGCGCGCCGCCGGTGCGCGAGACCGAGCTGTTCGCCAAGGTCTCCTGGGCGTTGGACCGCTAGCCCAGGCCTTGACCCAAGAAAACAACCCACCAAAGCAAACGGGGTGCTCGCGCACCCCGTTTTGTCGATCCGATGTGACCGGTGGATCAGTAGCCGCCGCGGCCACCGCCGCTGCCACCACCACCGCCGTAGCTGCCGCCACCACCACCGGAGCGACCACCGCCACCGCTGCCGTAGCCGCCGCCACCGCCGGAGCGGCCACCGCCACCACCGCCGCCGTAGCCACCACCACCGCCGCCACCGTAGCCGCCGCCACCACCGGAGCGGCCACCGCCGCCACCGCCGTAGCCACCACCACCGCCGCCGAAGCCGCCGGAGCGGCCACCGCCACCGCCGCCGAAGCCACCCGGACGCTCTTCGCGCGGGCGGGCCTCGTTGACGACCAGCGCGCGACCCGACGAGGGCCTGGCCGTTCATGCCGTTGATGGCCGATTGCGCTTCCGCGTCGGAGCCCATCTCCACGAAGCCGAAGCCCTTGGAGCGGCCCGTGTCACGGTCCATCATGACCTTCGCGGAGGTCACCGTGCCGAACTGCGCGAAGGCCTGCTGGAGGTCTTCATCGCGAACCGCATACGCGAGGTTGCCGACGTAGAGTTTGTTGCCCATGGGAGAGCCCCTTTCCATTTCCTACTGACGATGTGGAGCTTCTACCCGTCGTGAACCATTCAAGCGAAGGCGCCGCGTCCATACACAGACTGGCGAATATAAGTGAAATGTTTCCGGCTGCGCAGTCCCGTTCCCATCAATATGTTGTTTTGGGGGCAGCACGAACCCTCGGTCGGCGCGCTCCGTTTCGGGGCGCGATGCGGGTTCGCACTAGGATGCCGCATGGATCTGTACAAGCCGCTCATCGCTTTGCTGGCGATCGTCAACCCGATCGGCGCGATTCCCTTCTTCATCCATTTCACCCAGGGTTTCACCCGTGAGCAGCGCCAGCGCACCATCCGCGTCGCCGCGTTCAGTGCCTTCTGTGTGATCGCTATCAGCGCGCTCGCCGGTCTCAAGATCATCGAGTTCTTCGGCATCACCCTGGCGTCGTTCCAGGTCGGTGGCGGCATGCTGCTGCTGATTTCGTCGCTGCAGATGCTCAACGCCCAGCCGGCAGAAACCCGCAAGGAAGATGTGAGCGAAGGCAACACCAAGGTCGACGCCGGCGACAGCATCGCCATCGTGCCGCTGACCATTCCACTGCTCACCGGCCCGGCCACCATCTCCACCATGGTCATCTACGCCGAGAAGACCCGGCACTGGTGGCAGCTGGCGGTGCTGGTGGGGTACGGCGTCATCATCGGTCTGTCGGTGTGGGCGGCGTTCAGCCTGTCCGGGCGCATCGCCCGCGTGCTGGGCAAGACCGGCATCAACGTCATGACCCGCCTGATGGGTCTGCTGCTCGCCGCCCTGGCGGTGGAAGTGATGTCCGACGGCCTGGTCAAGCTCTTCCCTGCGCTGGCGGGCGTCGTGCGCTGAGCCGCGTGGACAATGCGGCCGCCATGACGCCCTCCGTGCTCGACTCACAGGATCCGACCTACGACTACATCGTCTGTGGCGCCGGCACCGCTGGCTGCCTTCTGGCCAACCGGCTCAGCGCCGACCCGTCCAAGCGCGTGCTGCTGATTGAAGCCGGCGGCAACGACAACTACCTCTGGGTGCATGTGCCGGTCGGCTACCTCTACTGCATCGGCAACCCGCGCACCGACTGGCTCTACCAGACCGAACCGGACACGGGCCTCAACGGCCGCAGCCTGCGCTACCCGCGCGGCAAGGTGCTGGGCGGCTGCAGCAGCATCAACGGCATGATCTACATGCGCGGCCAGGCGCGCGACTACGACGCCTGGGGCGCCGGCGACGGCGCTGGCCCCAACCCCGGCTGGAGCTGGGACGAGTGCCTGCCCAGCTTCCTGCAGCACGAAGACTTCCACAAGGGCGCCGACGCCTTCCACGCCGCTCCCGGGTTTGACCCCCATGGCCAGCGCCCCGGCGGCGAATGGCGGGTGGAGAAGCAGCGGCTGCGCTGGGACATCCTCGACGCCTTCGCCCAGGCCGCGCAGCAGGCCGGCATCCCGCCCAGCGACGACTTCAACCGCGGCGACAACGAAGGCGTGGGCTACTTCGAGGTCAACCAGAAGGCGGGCATCCGCTGGAATGCCACCAAGGCTTTCCTGCGCCCGGTGCAAAAGCGCGACAACCTGCAGGTGTGGACCGGCGCGCAGATCGAACGCGTGCTGCTCGCCGCGGGCGATGGCGAAGGCTCGTGGGACGGCACCCGCACCGCGGTGGGCGTGCGCGTGCTGCCGCACGGCGGCGGGCCGGCCGTCACGGCGCGAGTGCGCCGCGGCGGCGAGGTGGTGCTGACCGCCGGCGCCATCGGCACGCCGCAGATCCTGCAGCTCTCGGGCATCGGCCCGGCTGCGCTTCTGCGCGAGCACGGCATCGCCGTCGAACACGCGCTCGAAGGGGTGGGCGGCAACCTGCAGGACCACCTGCAGATCCGCGCCGTGTTCCAGGTGGAGGGCGTGAAGACGCTCAACACCATGGTCCATTCGCTGTGGGGCAAGGCCCGCATCGGGCTCGAGTACGCGCTGCGCCGCACCGGGCCGATGAGCATGGCGCCGTCGCAGCTCGGTGCCTTCACCCGCAGCGATCCGCAGCAGCCGCACCCCAATCTGCAGTACCACGTGCAGCCCCTGTCGCTCGATGCCTTCGGCCAGCCGCTGCACCGCTTCAATGCCTTCACCGCCAGCGTGTGCAACCTCAACCCCACCAGCCGCGGCGCGGTGCAGATCCGCTCGCCGCGCGCGCAGGACGCACCGCGCATCGCGCCCCAGTACCTGAGCACCGAGGCCGACCGCCTGATCGCCGCCGAGTCGCTGCGCCTCACGCGCCGCATCGTGGCGCAGCCGGCGCTGCAGCCCTACCGGCCGCGCGAAGTGAAGCCGGGCGTGGCGTTCCAGACCGACGCCGAACTGGCGCGCCTGGCCGGTGACATCGGCACCACCATCTTCCACCCCGTGGGCACGGCCAAGATGGGCCCGGCCAGCGACCCGAGCGCAGTGGTCGACGCGCGGCTGCGTCTGCACGGCATCCGTGGCCTGCGCGTGGCGGATGCGAGCGTGATGCCGCGCATCACCAGCGGCAACACCAACTCACCCACGCTGATGATCGCCGAGCGCGCCGCGCGCTGGATCATCGACGACGCGCGCTGATCGGCTGCCGCGCGCGGCGGCGACTCACAGCCAGCTTGCCGCCGGCGACAGGCGCGGAAGCGACGTTGTCGCCTCAGGCGGCCACGTCGATCAGGCTGCCGGTGGCCGGTGCGCTCTGCGCGCCTTCGCCGCGGGCTTCGCGCAGCGTCTGCGCCAGCAAACGCAGGAAGGACGCGAGCTTTTCCTTGAAGTCTGGCGCGGCCGCGGTGGCCTGCTGCGCGTCCTCGGCTTGCGGGGGCTCGGCCGCCGTGGCGCTGGTGGCGGGGTCGGAGGCCGTAGCGGCCGTCGTCCTGGTCTGCGCGTCGGTGGTTGCGCCGGCGTCGGCGGGTGCTTCGGTGGCTGTCGTCGCGGTCGTGGCCGCGGGGAAGGACGCCGCTGTGGTGGACGAGCTCGGGGTCACGCTGGCGTTGGTGGCGATGCCGGTCTCGGCGGTGGCAGCGGCGGCGGTCGATGTGGTGGCGCCAGTGGTGGCGCCAGTGTTCGACGTCGCAGCCGCTTCGCTGCCTGTGTCGGCCTTCACTGGCTTGGCATTGAGCGCTTCGAAGAGCTGACGGAAGGCGGTCACCAGCGGGTTCTCGGTGGCCGACGCCACCACCAGCGCCTTGGGCGGCGCCACCTGGATGCTGGCCGACTTGATCGGCGCGGCGGTCGTGCTGGCCACGGCCGCCTCGGTCGCGGCGGCAGCAGTGGGCGTGGCCGTGATCGAGGTGCCCGCCGCGGTGCTCGTCTTGACCGCCGTGCTGGTGGCCGCGCCGGTGGCGGCCGGTGTGCCCACCAGCTGCTGCGCCAGCGCGTCGAGGCGAGCGGGCAGGTCGTCGTAGCGGTCGCCGCCGCCACGGCCCGAGCGGCCATAGGCGCGATCGCAGTGGGCGTGTCGCGGGCGGCACTTGTCGCGGCCCGAATCCTTGCCCGAGCCTTCTCCCGTGTCGCGCAAGGCGCCGTAGAGCGCATGGGCGAAGGCCAGGGCGGCTTCCTTGAGTGTGCCGGCCGCATCGGCCGAGCCTGCCGCGGCGGTGGATACCTCCGCGCCCGTGGTCGCGCTCGATGCCGCCGCGCCTTGCGCCGGCACCAGGCTCTTCACCGCTTCCATCATGGCCGCCACCAGTGGATTGCGCCGTGGCTCGGCGCGCTGCGCCTCGGCCGGCGGGGGATTCTCCTGGCGCGACTCGGCGCGTTCGCGCTTGGCGTGGGTGCGGGCGGTGGCACCGCAGCGCTCGTAGGCGTTGATCCCGCAGGAATGTGATTCGACGTGCATGGTGTTCTCCTAGCGCCACGCGGCCGGAGACAGACAAGAGCGTTCGCCGAACCGGGGTGTGACATCCTGCATATCGACCCCCCTGACGGACCGGCTTAGGCCAAGTTGGTAACCGGATGAATGTGAGGGGGATTTGCCGCCCAGATCGAGCGATCGGTGTGTTGAGCGCGTGCAACTTTCAGCCTGCCGCCGGGTCCTGTCCGCGGCGCAGCGCTCCACAGGAGCCGCGCGGGATCGGAATACGATCGCCTGTCACGGTACCGCTCACCGACACCGAGACGACCCTGGGTGTCGGTGTACTCACCTCGCACCTGCCACTTCGCATGCCCAATCTTCTCTTTGTTTACGGCACCCTCAAGCAGGGTCACCGCAACGCCCACATCAACCAGGGCGTGCGTGTCCCAGGTGAGTTCGTCACCGTCGAGCGATTCCCGCTCTACCTCATTGGGCCGATGGTCCTGCCCTGGCTGGTCAACCACCCGGGGCAAGGAGATCCGGTGGTGGGCGAGCTCTACGAGGTGGACGACGCAGCCCTGGCCCGCACAGATGCGCTGGAGCGCCTCACCGAGCCCGACTGGTACACGCGCGCCGAGATCGCGGTGCGGCGGCGCGATGACCCGCGGGCGCCGGCACAGCGCGCCTTTGTCTACTTTGGCAGTGCTGCGCGCTTGCCGACCGAGGTGGTGCACCTGGGGCCGGTGGCCGAGTACACGCGGCCGCATGCGGCGCTGTTCGATCCCACCGGCAACGCCATGCGCTGAGGTGGCTGTCCCAGAGCAGCACCGCGGTTGACAGCGCTGTCGCGGAGATGGAAGAGTCGAGGATGACTTCTTCCGCCGCACCCACTCTCCATCCCTTCGATGCCGCTTTGGCGCTCACCGCGCTCGGCCCCGATGAATTCGAAGGCCGCACCCACGCCGACTACGCCAACATGGTCGGGCCCTTCGGCGGCATTACCGCGGCCGCGCTGCTCAACGCGGCCTGCCTGCATCCGCAGCGCCTGGGCGATCCGCTCGCGATCACCGTCAACTACGCGGGGCCGGTGGCCGATGGGCCGTTTCGCATCCTCGCCCGCCCGGTGCGCACCAACCGATCCACGCAGCACTGGGTCATCGAGCAGCGCCAGGGCGACGCGGTGTGCACCACCGCCTCGGCCTTGTTCGGCACGCGCCGCGACACCTGGACGACCACCGAAGTGCCCCGGCCCGTGGTGCCTGCGGCCGACGAGGTGGCGCCGCGCCGCTCGCCCATGCCCTTGGCCTGGATGCAGCGCTATGAGATGCGCCCCGTGGCCGGCCCTGTGCCCGATCCGCAGCACGCCACGCCGCAGGACGACTCGATCACCACGTTGTGGATTCGCGATCTGCCGGCACGGCCACTGGATGCGCTGTCGCTCGTGGCACTCAGCGACAACTTCTACCCACGCGTGTTCCGTCGCCTGGGCCGCGCACTGCCGGCCGGCACGATCTCGATGACCACCTACCTGCACGCCGATGCCGCCGCGCTCGCCGCGCAAGGCGATCGCCCGGTGCTGGGCTGCGCCTGGGGCCAGCAGTTCGGCGGCGGCTACTTCGACCAGAGTGCGCAGATCTGGGCCGAGCAGGGCGGCCTGCTGGCCAGCAGCCACCAGCTGGTGTACTTCAAGGACTGAGCACGCCGGCTAACGCGCGTCCGGTCGGGTCCGCCGGAAGCTCGTCGCTCGTGGGCACCAGGCCGTAGGGCTGCACCAGCGGCCACACATGCGGTGGCACCATCGACTTGATGCGCCGCGGTTCCTCGCGCCGCAGGTGCATCACCGTCTCCACCGCCTTCATCTCGACCCGCGCGCGCGCGAACTCCAGCCCGCGCGGTCCGACGCGCGGCATCAGCCAGCCGACGATGGGCCGCAGCCACTCCGGCATGCGGCGCAGCGGCAACCCGCCGGCGGCGCGCTCCACGTTGGCGAGAAAGCCCTTCACCGGGCCGGCGCGCTTGCCCGCGCTGCCGGGCGCGCGGGTGCGCAGCTCGTCGCCCAGCAGGGCCAGCAGCTCCTCGCCGCGCTCGTTGCGCACCAGCAGCCACTGCTCGCCCTCGCCGCCCATGTAGCCCACGGTGATGTCGGCCAGCACGTTGGTGTAGTCCACGCAGGTGCGGCAGGTGAGCGGGAAGAAGTCGGCCGGCAGCTGCGACAGCGGCAGCATCAGGAACGGGATCGCGCGCTTTCGGCCATCGGCGTAGCGCAGCTCCACATGGTAGTCGGCGCGGAACTCGAGGTAGGTGATGTCGGCCGGATCGTCCTGCGTCTCGCGCGCCACCAGCTCCAGGAACTCGTGGAAGCGCTCGGTGGTGGTGTTGTCGGAGCAGGGCGTGCCGATCACGTAGAGCCGCTCGAAGCCGAGCTCCGCCTCGAGCGCGCGCAGCGCATACACCTGGCACGGAATGCCGATGACCGCCAGCCGCTTGAAGCCCTGCGCGCGCGCCGGCTCCAGCAGGGCCAGCAGCGGCGCATAGCCCATGCGCATGCCGCGGCACTGCGCCATGCCCTCGGGCCGCGTCACCAGCACCGGCACCGGCCGCCAGCGGTCCTGCGGGTCGGGCGCCATCGTCAGCACCGCATCGACCGCGCCGGTCTCGAGCAGCCGCTCGGCGATGCGGGTGGTGATGCCGGTCCATTGCGCACCGGGGCTCGCGGGCCGCAGCGATGCGCGCAGCATGCGGCGGTGCGGGCCGAAGTGCAGCTCGTCGGGCCGCTGCGGGTCGCGCGCGCGGCCGTGCACGCGGGTCTCCAGGCCCGGGTAGTCGGGCTGGATGAACTGGCAGGCCTGGCCGCAGCGCTTGGGCTCGCTGCTGCGCGAGATGCCGCAGTCGGTGCACAGGTCACGGTGCGGCGCGGGGCCGACCATGGGGCGCCACACGGGCGAGGTGGAGTCGTTCGGGTGGTGAGGCGTCACGCAACTTCCTGGGGCGGCGGGCAGGGGCGCAGGGTAGCAGCCTGCGGGCCGGGCTCCGGCCGCGGCGATCGCGGCGGGGTCAGCGCAGGAAGTCGAGCACCACGGCCAGGGAGGCATCGGCCGCCTCTTCTTGCGGGATGTGGCCGATGCCGGGCAGGGTCTCGAGCCGCACCGAGGGCGCGGCGGTGAGCGCGCGCTGGTAGTCGGCGGCGTTCGCCGCCGGCACCATCGCGATCGCGCTCGCCCCACAGCAGCAGCGTTGGCGCGGTGATGCGTTGCAGCAGCGGCACCGGGTCCACCAGCACCGTCTGCCCCATGCGATCGAGCATCGCGTCGCGCACGCCTGGGCCAAGCAGCAGGTCCTGGTAGCGGCGGAAGGTGGCCTCGTCGAGCCGCGCTGCATCGCCATAGGCCGGCTCGAGGCTGGCGCGCAGCAGCGGTGCCGGCAGCACATAGCGCATCAGGCGTATCGCCGCCGAGACCTCCGGGGCCTTGCCGTACTGGAAACCCGGGCTCGCAAAGCCATCGGGCGCCACCAGCACCAGGCGCTCGACGCGCTCGGGGTGCGCGGCGGCCAAACGCCAGGCGATGCGCCCGCCCATCGAGTGGCCCACCACGCTGGCGCGTGCCACGCCCAGGCGATCGAGCAAGGCCACCAGCATCTGCAGCGCGCGCGGATCGCTGTAGTTGCGCGCCGGATCGGGCACGCTCAGCCCGCTGCCGGGAAGGTCGACGCGGATGACGCGATGCCGCTGAGCAAGTGCCGGCACCCAGCCCTCCCAGGTGTGCAGGCTGCTGCCGAAACCGTGGAGGAGCAGCACCGCCGGCGCGTCCTTCGGGCCGCTGTCACGCACGTGCAGCCGCCAGGGCGGCAGGTCGACGAGGTCAGCGGGGCTTTGCAGGTAGGCGGCCTCGAGCGCGGCGCGGTCACGGTCGGGTGTCCACGCCAGCCAGCCGCCGGCCACAAGCACGGCCAGCAGGGCGGGAAGGGCTGCGCCGAAGAGGTGCCATCGGAAGGGTCGCATGGAGTTCAAGAGGAGTCCGTGCGATTGTCGGGTGAAGTGCGAGCCACGTCGGCAGACCCAGGCTCTCGCTGCGCAACGCCTCGGGCATGATCCACCTCGATGCGCCAACTCATTCTCCTGCCCGGCCTCGCCTGCGATGCGACCCTCTGGCGGGACCAGCTGCCGGTGCTGGCGGCGCGCGCAGCGGCCGCACCGTCGTCCGCTGCAGCGAGCGTGAGCGTCACCGACGTGCACGCCCGCCACGACACCATGGCCGACATGGCTGCGGCCTTGCTGGCCGAGCACCCTGGCGAGCTGGTGCTGGTGGGGGCGTCGATGGGCGGAATCGTGGCCCTCGAGGCCGCACTGACCGCGCCGCAGCGCGTGCGGGGGCTGGCGCTGCTGGGCAGCACCGCCCGGCCCGATACGCCAGAGGTCGCGCAGCTGCGGCTCGATGCGATCGAGTTCTTCGAGCAGGGTCGCGCCGACGAGGTGCTGCACGCCAACGCGCCGTTCATGTTCCACCCCGACCTGCCGGAAGACCACGAGATCGTCGCCACCTACCTCGAGTTCGTGCGCCGCGCCGGCACGGCGGCGCTGGTGCGGCAGAACCGGGCCATCGCAGCGCGTGGCGACCTGCGGCCGCGGCTGGCCGAGATCCGCTGCCCGACGCTGGTGCTGTGCGGCGAGGCCGATGCGATCACGCCGCCGGACGCATCGCAGGAGCTGGCCGCGGGCATTGCCGGAGCTCGACTGCACCTCGTGCCCGGCAGCGGCCACCTGCTCACGCTGGAGCAGCCGGCGCGGGTGAACGCGCTGTTGCTGGACTGGCTGGCCGATCTGGGCTGAATGTCCAGGCCCAGGCCGCTCTGGCAGAGCATCGGTGTAGCCTTGTCGCCTGAAGGAATTTTCGGGAGCGATGTCATGGGGTCAGTCCGTCTGCTCGTGCGCCACCGCGCCGCCGCCTTGCTCATCGCCGGCTGCGGCGGCGGAGGCGACTCCTCGACGCCGGCGAACCAGGCGCCCACGGTGTCGCTGAGCGCTGCGACCACCGGCACCGCCGGCACGGTCATGCCCCTCACGGCCACGGCCGCGGATGTCGATGGCACGGTGGCCAAGGTGGAATTCTTCGATGGCAGCACCAAGATCGGCGAAGACCTGGCCAGTCCGTTCTCGCTGTCGTGGACACCGACGACCGTGGGCAGCCATCCGCTCACGGCTGTGGCCACCGACAACGAGGGCCGCGCCTCGGCCGCCAGCGCCGTGGTCACGGTGACCGTGAGCGCGCCGGGCGGCGGGGGCGGCAGCGGCGACGCCGTGGCGCCCACGGCCGTGCTCACCGCGCCGGTCAACCTGGCCATCAGCCTCAGCAACACCATCACCCTCACCGCGACCGCGGCCGACAACGTGGGTGTGGCCAGCGTGGAGTTCGAGATCGACGGCGCCGCGATCGGCACGCCCGACACCACGGCGCCCTACCAGGCGACGCTGGACACGCTGCAGTACGCCTCGGGCCAGCACGTGCTGCGCGCCCGTTCGCGCGATGCCGCGGGCAATGTGTCGGCATGGTCGAGCGCGACGGTGCAGTTCGGGGGCACGCGCGGCATACCTGCCGGCTTCACCAGCGAGGACGTGGTGACGGGCCTGATCGACGCGACGGCGATCGCGCAGGCGCCGGACGGGCGGTTCTTCGTGGCGCAGCAGGGCGGGGCGCTGCGCGTGATCCGCAATGGTGTGCTGCTGGCCACGCCGTTCATCACATTGAACGTCGACTCGACCGGCGAGCGCGGCCTCATCGGGGTCACGCTGCACCCAGATTTCGCCGACAACGGCTGGGTGTATGTCTACTACACGACCCCCGAGAGCGGCCCGCACAACCGCATCAGCCGCTACACGGTGAACACGCTCACGCCGGACATCGTGTCCGCCGGCAGCGAGGTGCGCATCGCCGACCTGCCCGCGCTGGGCGCGACCAACCACAACGGCGGGGCGATGCACTTTGGGGCCGACGGCAAGCTCTACGTGGCCGTGGGGGACAACAACGTTTCCAGCAAGGCGCCCGATCTGAACGATCCGTTCGGCAAGATGCTCCGCTTCAACGAAGACGGATCGATCCCGAGCGACAACCCGTTCTGCACCACGGCGGCCACGCTGCGCTGCGCCATCTGGGCACGCGGCCTGCGCAACCCTTACACCTTCGCCTTCCAGCCGGGCAGCACGCGGATGCACATCAACGATGTGGGCGAGGGCAGCTGGGAAGAGGTCAACCTGGGCGCGGCCGGGGCCAACTACGGATGGCCCGGCAGTGAAGGGCCGGTCTCGGCCACCGGCATCACCGGGCCACTGTTCGCCTATGGCCACACGGCCACCACCCCGCCGGGCCAGGGTGTGGGCGGGTTCTTCACCGGCTGCGCCATCTCGGGGGGCACGTTCTACGGCAGCGCCGGACCGTTCCCTGCGCCATACCGCGACAGCTACTACTTCGCCGATTTCTGCAGCCGCTTCATCGCCCGGCTCGATCTGGACAGCGGTGGCGTGTCGGCCTTCGGCACGGTGTCCAGCAACCCGGTGGACATGCTCACCGGGACCGACGGCGCGCTCTACGTACTCACGCGCTCGAGCCTGGTGCGCTTTCGCGCACCCTGAGACAACCGTCCGGGGAGGAGCGCTCTGCTGACCGGGCCGAGCTCAGTTGAGCAACTGGCGCCGTGCCCGGTGCAGGCGCACGAACAGGTTGTGCTCGCTGATGCCAGTGCGCGGCAGACCTCCTCGGTCGGCTGGTCGTGCAGCACGCGCAGCTGCACGCGTCGCGCAGGCCGGCGGCAGCGCGGCGATGCGGGCCAGCGTGCGGCGCAGCCGCTCGCGCTGCTCGGCCACTTCGTCGGGGCGCGGCTGCGGGCAGGCCAGGTCGAGCGCGCGCGGACGTCGTCGTCGTCCGTCGTCGTGCGGCGTCCAGGCTGTCGTGGCCGCTGCGCTGGCGCACCAGGTCGACGATCTTGTGCTTGAGGATGGCCGCCAGCCAGCTGCGCAGCGCCGAGCGGCCGGCGAACGCGGCGCGCCCGGTGACCACCGCTTCGAAGACGTCGTGCACCAGGTCTTCGGCCAGCAGCGGGTCGTGCAGGCGGCGCTGGGCGAAGCGCACCAGGTAGCTCGCGGTGCGGGGCCAGCTCGCGCCCAGGCGACGGCGGGCGGTGGGCGCGAGGGCGGCGGCGGAGGCGGGGTGGCGATCGGGGCGTGTCATGCGTGGGGTGTTCCGGCGGCGTGGCGATGGCACACTGTGGCGCGGCCGCACCTCGCGCGCTTGCTCACCGAAGATCACAGCCAGATCACATCGGCGTCAAGATCGCGCGATGCACGGCGCGAGCCAGAGCCTGCGCGACGACCCATGGCCCATGGCCGCCCACATCCTCGTCGCCGAAGACCAGGCCGACATCCGCGAGCTGATCGTGCTCAACCTGCGCAGCGCCGGCTACGAGGTCACCGCGGTGGCCGACGGCCGGGCCGCGCTGGCCAGCCAGATCGAGCAGGCGCAGCGACCTGCTGGTGCTCGACCTGATGATGCCGGGCCTGGACGGGCTGGAGGTCTGCAAGGCGCTGCGCGCGCGCGGCCGCGCCACGCCGATCCTGATGCTCACCGCCAAGAGCACCGAGCTCGACCGCGTGCTCGGCCTGGAACTCGGCGCCGACGACTACCTGACCAAGCCGTTCTCGATGGCCGAGCTGCTGGCCCGCGTGAAGGCGCTGCTGCGCCGCGCCGAACTGCTGCGCGCCGCCCAGGCGCGGCGCCGGCAGCCAGCGCGCGCTGCGCAACGGCGAGCTCGAGATCCTGCCGGCGCGGCGCGAGGTGCGCGTGCGCGGCGCAGGCGCTCGAGTTCACCGCGCTCGAGTTCGACCTGCTGCTGCACTTTGCCACGCCACCCCGGCCATGTGTTCTCGCGCGCCCAGCTGCTCGACGCGGTGTGGGGCTACACGCACGACGGCTACGAGCACACCGTCACGACCCACATCAACCGCCTGCGCGCCAAGCTCGAGGCCGACCCGATGCGGCCGCAGCTGATCCTCACCGTGCGCGGCGCGGGCTACAAGATGCGCGACGCGCCACGCGTGACGCGTCCGCGGCCGGCGCGATGACGCGTCGCCTGCGCATCGCGCTGACGATCGTCGCCACCGGGCTGGTCACCGCGCTGGCGTGATCGCGACCGTGCCTCGCCTTCCAGCGCTTCGAGCACGAAACCACCTACCAGCGCGCCAACGCCTTCCTGGCGCGGGTGACGGCCAGCACGACGACCTGCTGGACCTGCACGCAGCGCGAGCCCGAGCAGTTCACGCGACTGGCTGCGCAGCCTGCTGCTGTACGAGCCCGACACCCAGCTCTACCTGCTCGACGCCGAGGGCACCGTGCTGGCCAACACCGGCAGCGCCAAGCTGCCGCCGGGCTTCCGGGTGGCCATCGAGCCGGTGCGGGCCGCGGCGCGCTGGCCAGGCAGCGGCGTGGGCAGCCCCTACGTGATGGGCGACGACCCGGAGCGCATGGACGCCGACGCGGTGGTCGCGGCGCGCGCGGTGCGCCGCGCGCTCATCCGCAGCGACGAGCCGGTCGCCGGCTACCTGTACCTCGTGTGCCACAAGGCGGTGCTGCCCGCCCGCGCTGGGAGGCGGTGCGCAGCAGCTTCGCGGCGCCGGCGCTGGCGCTCGATTGCCGGCATCGTGGCGCTGACCACGCTGCTGGCGGCGCTGGTCATCGCGGCCGTCACGCGGCCGCTGCAGCGCTGACCGAGGCGGTGGCGTCCGCTGTCGGCGCGAGGGCTGCGACGAGGCCTGGCCGGCAGCGCGGCACCGCTCGCTGCCGCCGCGCGGCGGCACGACGAATTCGGCCGGCTCACCGCCGCCTTCGCGATGATGCTGGCGACCCTGCGCAAGCAGTGGGCGGCGCTGCGCCGGCTCGACCACTTCCGGCGCGAGGGCGTGAGCAACCTGTCGCACGACCTGCGCTCGCCCGCTGACCGCCACCGTGGCCTGCCTGGAGACGCTGGAGAACCGCTGGCCGGCACGCCCGGCGGCGAGCGACGACGACCGCCGGCTGATCGAGGTGGCGCTGCGCAACACCCGCAACGCCGCGCGGCTGGTGCAGTCGCTGGGCGACCTGGCCAAGCTCGACGAGCCGGAGTTCACGCTTGCGGCGGGAACGTGTCGACGTGGGCGAGGTGCTCGACGACATCGGCTTGCGTTTCCGGCCGCGCGCCGCCCAGGCCGGTGTCGCCCTCGATGTGCTGGCCGGCCCCTGTGAATCCGCCGCGGCAATGGAACCTGCCGCGGCCGAGCTCGACGTCGAACTGTTCGAGCGTGCCGTCGCCAACCTCGTCGACAACGCGCTCAAGTTCTGTCCGCCCGGGGGACGCGTGACCCTGGGCACCGAAGTGCGGGGGGCATGGGTGGACGTCCGGGTCAGCGACACCGGCCCGGGCATCCCTTCAGCGGACCTGCCGCACCTCTTCGACCGCTTCTACCAGAGCCGGCAATCGGTGGCGCCGGCCACCGGCGAAGGCGGCAAGGGCCTGGGGCTGGCGATCGTCAAGCGCATCGCCGAGCTGCACGGTGGTGCCGTGGCGGTGCGCAGCGAGCTGGGCCAGGGCACGCAGGTCACCCTCACTCTGCCCCTCGCCACGGCGGTGACGCCCGCTCTTGGGGCAGGGTAAGCACGGTGTTCGCCAGGACGGTGCCGCGCCTAGAGTTCGGCCACTCGCCGGCAGCCCCCACAGGGCCTGATCGGCCGGGGGACTGAGGAGACAAACCAAGCGCACCGCCTGTCCATCGACGAGGCGCGCAGCGCAAGCCGCTCTGGCGGTGCGAAGCAAGAAAACGCCGAAGGGCGCCGGTGATCCCGGCGCCCTTCGGTCTTTCTGAGCCCCTCCAGGACGTCGGGCGGCGATGCCTGACCCGCGGGCGACGCAAGGCATGAACTGCGGCCGAACGACCCGTCTTTTCCAAGGCCCCGCGCGGGCGCCGCTGGCTAGCATGGGAAAACCGCTCGTCCTGAGACCGCACCATGCCCGTCGATCCCGCCCTGCGATCCTTGAAGATCGATGTTCCTGCCCAGCCGGAGTCGCTGGTCAAGCTGTCCTTGCTGCTGGCCGATGAAGAGGTGAACCTGCAGTCGGTGAGTGGCCTGGTGGCGTCTGACATGGCGCTGGCTTCGGCCGTGCTGAAAGCGGTGAACTCGCCGATGTACGGCCTGCGCGGCCGCGTGCAGAGCGTGCAGCAGGCCATCACCTACCTTGGCACGCGCGAAGTCGCCGCCGTCACCTTCGAGCTCGGCCTGCGGGCGGTGTTTCCTTCGGCTCCCGAGCTGGAGGCGGTGTGGGAGCGCGCCGGCGTGCGCGGCCTGCTCATGGGGCGCATCGGCCAGGCACTGGGAGTGGACCCCTGGGCTGCGCACTCCGCGGGCCTGTTCGAAGAATGCGGCAAGGCGGTCCTGTTCCGCCACGCCAGCCAGCGTTACCGGCCCCTGCTCGCAGAAAGCGGCCGACGACGAGGAACTGCTGATGCTCGAGCAGGCCGAGTTCGGCGTGAGCCACGATTCCCTGGGCGCATCCTTGTGCGAAAGCTGGGGCCTGGCGGAACCGGCGGTGGACAGCGTGCGCTACCACGTCATCGTCAACACCACACGCCAGCTGCCGATGCACGTGCCGCGCCGCTCCATCTGCGCGCTGTCGGTGCTGGCCCATGCGCTGATGACCGATCCGGACTCGCTCGATGCCGTCGCCGAGGCCATTGCGCCGCAGGCCGAGCTCGACCCGACACTGGTGCTGCGCGGTGCGCGCCGGGTCAAAGAGCAGATCGAGGCCGCCGTGGAGCGTGACCGCGAAGCCGGCTGATCGCCGGCGCGTGGCCGACTGTGCAGTGCCTCACGATTGCCCTGACCTGGGGTTAGGGACTCCAGCCTAAGGCCCCACGGACCGCGGGTTCTCACACTTGGCTGGAGGCTGAGGATCGCCTACCGTGCGCGGCCGAGGAGACCCCGCCGTGAACCCATCGACCCTGACCGCCCCCGAATCGCTCGCGCTGCAGCGCATCTACCACTGGGAGAAGACCGCCCCGGACCGCATCGCCTTCACCCAGCCCATGGGCGGGGGCGTGGTGCGCGACTACACCTGGCGCCAGGCCGTCGACGAGGCCCGCCGCATGGCGGCGCACCTCCAGAGCCTGGGCTTCCCGCCGCGCAGCCAGATCGCCATCCTGTCGAAGAATTGCGCCCACTGGATGATGACCGACTGGGCCATCTGGATGGCCGGCCATGTCTCGGTGCCGCTGTACCCGACGCTCGCGCCCGACACCATCCGCCAGATCCTGGTCCACAGCGAATCGAAGCTGCTGTTCGTCGGCAAGCTCGACGAGTGGGAGCACATGAAGCCGGGCGTGCCCGACGGGCTGCCATGCATCAGCTACCCGCTGTCTCCGTCGAACAACTACCCCACCTGGGAGACGCTGGTCCGCCAGACGCAGCCGCTCACCGGCGAACCGGTGCGCGCCGGCGATGAACTCTCGACCATCATGTACACGTCGGGCACCACGGGCAATCCGAAGGGCGTGATGCACACGTTCGGATCGTTTGCGTGGGCCGTGGACAAGGGCTTGAAGCGCATTCCGCTGCGCGCCGACTCGCGCATGCTGTCGTACCTTCCGCTGTCGCACGTGGTCGAGCGCACGCTGGTCGAACATGGCCAGTTGGCCACGGGCATGCGCGTTTACTTTGCCGAGAGCCTGGACACCTTCACCGCCGACCTGCAGCGCGCGCGGCCGACGGTGTTCTTCTCGGTGCCGCGCCTGTGGGTCAAGTTCCAGCATGGCGTGCTGCACAAGATGCCGGCGGCCAAGCTCGAGAGGCTGCTCGGCCTGCCCATCATCCGCGGCATCGTGCGCAAGAAGGTGCTGGGTGCGCTCGGCCTGGACCAGTGCATCTTCGCTGCTGGCGGCGCGGCGCCCATGCCGATCGAATTGCTGAAGTGGTACGCCAAGCTCGGCCTGAACATCGCCGAGGGCTATGGCATGACCGAGAACCTGGCGGCCAGCCACCTGACCACCGCCGACCCAGCGCATTTCGGCACCGTGGGCAAGCCCTACGAGGGTGTGCAGTGCCGCATCGATCCGGCCAACGGCGAGATCCAGATGATGAGCCCGGCGCTGATGCTCGGCTACTTCAAGGAGCCCGAGCTCAGCCAGGCCACGCTCACCGCCGATGGCTGGCTCAAGACCGGCGACAAGGGCTCGGTGGACGCGAACGGCAATCTGCGCATCACCGGCCGCGTGAAGGACCTGTTCAAGACCAGCAAGGGCAAGTACGTGGCGCCGTCGCCGATCGAGGACCGCCTCGTGATGCACGAGACCATCGAAGCCTGCGTGGTCACCGGCGCCAACCTGCCGCAACCGCTGGGCATCGTGATGCTCAACCCCGAAAACGCCTCGCGTGCCGCGGACGCGGCCCAGCGCGCCGCGCTGGAGACCGCGCTGGCGCAGCACCTCGAGAGCGTGAACCGGCCGCTGGATCCGCACGAGCAGCTCGATTTCCTGGTGGTCGTGACCACGCCCTGGACGGTGGACAACGGCTTCATCACGCCCACTTTCAAGGTCAAGCGCAACCGCATCGAGGACGTCTACGCGCCGCGCTTCGAGCAGTGGTCCAAGGCCCGCCGCAAGGTGGTGTGGGACCAGGGTCCTGAGCCAGCTGTGTTGAGCCCGGCCGCCTGACCGGCCGGGTGTCGACTCAAGCCGCCTGGCCAGCCTGGTCCTGCATGCCCTGGTGGTGGCTCAGAAACAGCCGCCCGCTGAACCATTCGCTCCCAGCCGCCGGCGCGCAGCCGGTCGAGCACCGGGCCCTTGACCTCCGACAGGTCGAGGCGGATGCCGCGCGCGGCCAGCACGTCGTGCAGCGCGTGCAGCGCCTCCAGCCCGCTGAAGTCGATGCGCGTTCACCGGTGACATCAGGAGCACGACGCGGCGTGGTGTCGGGCTGGTTGTGCAGGTGCTGGTCCACCACGCCGGCCAGGCGGCGCGCGTTGGTGAACAGCAGGCTCTCGTCGATGCGCAGGCCCAGCACGCCGGGTGTGCACTGCACCTCATGGCGGTCGACGTTGCGGTAGTGCTCGGTGTCGCCCACGCGGCCGATGCGTGCCACGTGCGGGTTGGCACTGCGCTGCAGCAGCAGTCCGATCGACAGCGCCACGCCCACGCCCAGCGCCCATTGCGAGCCGGCCATCATCGTGAGCACCGCCACCGCGGCCATCACTGCCCACTCGCCGCGCGCATAGCGCCAGGCGTCGGCGAAGGCGCGCCACTCCACGACACCCAGCACCGCGATCACGATGCTCGCGGCGAGCACCGCCTTGGGCAGCCAGGCCAGGGGCGTGCTGAGCAGGAGCATGGTCAGCGCCATCATCAGTGCGGTCCAGGCGCCCGCCGCGCGGGTCCGCGCACCCGCTTCGGCGTTGATGGCGCTGCGCGAGAAGCTGCCGCCCACCGGCATGCCGCCGCACACCGATGCGGCGAGGTTGGCGCCAGCCAGGCCTGCGAGCTCGCGCCGCGCGATCACCTGCTCGCGGCGGCGCAGCGCCAGACCCTCGGCCACCGCCAGGCTGCTCACGAAGGCCACCAGCGCCAGGGGTACGGCGCTGGGCAGCAGCCGCCACCACAGCGCCGCATCGAGCGGCGGCCACGACAGCGTCAGGCCGAACGCCGGCAGCGTGCCCACCAGCGCGACGCCGTGGCGATCGGCGGCCGTGGCCCAGGCCAGCGCCATGGCCAGGGCGATCACCGCCAGCGGCGCGCAGCGCGCCACCAGCCGGGCCGTGCCGGGTGCCATCCAGCGTGCCACGAGCGGTTGGCCCATCGACGCGCCAGCACCAGCAGCGCCAGCGCGCCGAGGCCGAGGGCTGCCGTGGCAAGGTGCGCGGCCTGCGGCGCGTGCCACCAGGCGGTCAGCACCTCCGGCGCGGTGGAGCCGGCGGCCTGGCCACCCAGCAGCGACGGCAACTGGGTGAGCGCGATGGTGAGCGCCGCCCCGGTGGAAAAGCCGTGGAGCACGGGCGTGCTCAGCAGGGCCGCCAGCGCATCGAGCTTGAGCAGCGCCGCCGCAGCCAGCAGCAGCCCGGTCTCGCAGGCGAGCACCAGGGCGGCGGCAGTGGCCGGCGTGCCGTCCTGCAGAACCGGGGACAGGGCCTGGGCCGTCATCAGCGCCACCACTGCGACCGGGCCGACCGAATTGACGCTGCTCGAGCCCAGCGCGGCATAGGCCAGCATGGGCAGGATGCTGGCGAACACGCCCACCTGCGGCGGCAGGCCCGCGACCAGCGCATAGGCCAGGCTTTGCGGGATCAGCAGGATGGCGACGATGAACGCGGCGACGAGGTCGTCGCGCAGCGCGTCGCGGCGGTAGTGCGAGAGGTCGCGCATGGGCAGAGTATCGGCCACGGTCAGTCGACCTTTGCCCCCGAGGCCTTCACCACCGCGGCCCACTTCTTCGTCTCGGCGGCGATGAAGCCGTGAACTCGCCGCTGGTCATGCCGCTGGGGATCGCGCCCTGCGAGAGCAGGCGCTCTTTCAGCGCCGGCGACGCCAGGGCCTTCGCGGTCTCCTGCTGCACGCGGTTGACGATATCGGCGGGCGTGCCGGCCGGCGCCAGCAAGGCCGAACCAGGAGCTGGCCTCGAAGCCCTTCGACGCGGCCCGGCCTCGGCGACGGTCGGCAGGTCGGGCACCGCGGCGCTGCGCTCGCGCGCTGGTGACCGCCAGCGCCTTGAGCTTGCCGGCCTTGATCTGCGGCATCGCCGAGGGCAGGTTGTCGAACATCAGGTCCATGTTGCCGCCGATCAGGTCGAGCAGCGCCGGGCCCGAGCCGCGGTACGGGAAGTGGAGCATGAAGGTGCCCGTCATGCTCTTGAACAGCTCGCCGGAGAGGTGGATCGAGGTGCCGTTGCCGCTGCTGGCCATGTTGAGCTTGCCCGGGTTGGCCTTGGCGTAGCGGATGAGGTCGGGCACGTTCTGGATGCCTAGGCCTCGGCCTTGGCCGGGTTCATCACCAGCACGTTGGGCACGCCGGCCACCAGCGTGATGGGCACGAAGTCCTTCACGTGGTCGTAGGGCATCTTCGGGTAGAGCGCGGGATTGATGGCGTGCGTGCCCACCGTGCCCATCAGCAGCGTGTAGCCGTCGGCCGGCGACTTGGCCACCTGCTCGGCGCCGAGGTTGCCGCCGGCGCCGGGCTTGTTCTCGATGACGAAGGGCTGGCCGAACACCCGCTCAGCTCCGGCGCCAGCGCACGCGCGAGGATGTCGGTGGTGCCGCCGGCGCGAAGGGCACGACGATGCGCACGGGCCTGCGCGGGCCAGGCCGTCTGCGCCACGGCCAAGCAGGGCACCCATGCGGCAAGCGCAGCCAGTGAGGCCGACAGCAAGACGCGACGGCGAGAGCAACGATTCATGGGACACCTCCGCAGGCCCTGGCCGAACGCCGGCTGGGCAGGCTCAGTGTGGAGGCGGGCGCGTCGCGCCAGAAGAGGGGATGCCCGAAGCGGCAGGCGCCCGGTGTCGGGGCGCGGCAGGGTCAGCGAAGGAAAAAGAAGGGAAGCGGGACAGTGGTCCGGGGCTCGCTCTCAACCTCCCCGGCTTGCCCGCTTCCCTGGTGTGGACGTTGGTCAGTCCGCAAAAAAACCAGTCGCTCTCTCAGTCACTCCCTACCCATCGCAAGAAACCTGTCGCAAGAAACCTAACGGGCGCCGCGCGGGCGCACGAACAGATCCAGTTGCCGCGCCACCTGGCTGCTGTGCAGCACCGGGCCGGAACGCTGAGCCGGCTGAGCCTCTCGCGGTGCCGGCGAATGCGTCGGCGCCGCAGTGACGATGCGCTTCGCTTGCGAGTGCGGGCGCGGCGGCAGGCTCATCGCGGCGTGGCGCGGATCAGCGCGAAAACTCGCTGGCAGCAAAGGCCGGTCGGGCCTCCGGCATCGTTCCGAGCACGCTCGCCGCGCGGGTGATCCAGTCCGACAGGTCCATCGCCTTCGGCAGTCGCGGTGCGGCCGGGTTGGCCAGACGCAGCAGCGACGAAGCGCCTCCGCGGCAGTGCGGGCCGGCGGGACGCAGGCGGCTCTTGGCAACGGGAGTGGCGTGGGAGCGGGGCAGTGGCATGGTGGGCAACGACGTCGCGAATTCTGGTGATCCCGGACACCTGAGATGCCGGGTGCGTGTGCCCAGTGAGCGCAACGTCTGTGCCACGGCCTGTGCCCCCGCCACACGTGGCGAAAGTCACGCCTCACGACACGAATTGCCAGCGTCCCCGATCGAAATGCGGCGGCTGTGTAAGTGCTTCGATACAAGCCCGACCCAATTGGGCGGTCCTCGGCGCGTTGGCCGGGTGTCGAATCAGGCGGCGGCGGGCCGGTAGCCGCGCGGGATGGCGCCGAGCAGCTTGCGTGTGTACTCTTGCTGCGGCGCATCAAGGATCTGGCTCACGCTGGCCTGCTCGACCACCTCGCCGTCCTTCATGACCAGCACGTCGTCGGCCATGAAGCGCACCACCGCCAGGTCGTGGCTGATGAAGAGGTAGGCCAGGCCCAGCTCGTCCTGCAGGTCCTTGAGCAGGTTGAGCACCTGGGCCTGCACCGAGACGTCGAGCGCACTCACCGCCTCGTCGAGCACCAGCAGCTCGGGGTCGAGCGTCAGGCAGCGCGCGATGGCGATGCGCTGGCGCTGGCCGCCGGAGAACTCGTGCGGGTACTTGTTGAGCGCGCTGTCGTCCAGGCCCACTTTGGCCAGCAGCGCGCGGGCGCGGGCCTCGCGCTCGGCTTCGTCGCGCCCCACGCCGTGGATCACCATCGGCTCGACGAGCGTCTGCGCCACGGTGAAGCGCGGGTTGAGCGAGGCGTAGGGGTTCTGGAACACCACCTGGATGCGGCGGCGCATCGGCAGCATGTCGGCGCGCGGAGATGCTCAGCAGGTCCTGGCCCGAGAACAGGGCCGAGCCGCCGACCGGCCCGCCGTTGGGCTCGTGCAGGCGCAGCAGGGTGAGGCCGAGCGTGGTCTTGCCCGAGCCGGATTCGCCGACGATGCCCAGCGTGTGGCCGCGCCGCAGCTTGAAGCTCGCGCCCTTGACGGCCTGGAACTCGCGGCGCCCGAACACGCCGCGCTTGATCCAGAAGCTCTTGGTCACGGCCGTGGCTTCGAGCACCACCGGCGCGTTCGGGTCCTTGAGTTTCACCGCTCGCACCGGCACCGCGCCGGCGATGTGGTCGTCGATCACCGCCAGGCGCGCGCCGCGCTGCTCCAGCGTCGGGCCGGCAGGCCAGCAGCGCGCGGGTGTAGGCGTCCTGCGGCCGCGCGAAGATGTCGGCCACCGGGCCTGTCTCGCGCACCGTGCCCTGGCGCAGCACCACCACTTCGTCGGCGATCTCGCCCACCACGCCCAGGTCGTGGCTGATGAACAGCATGCTCATGCGGTGCTGCTCTTTCAGGCGTGCCAGCAGCTCGAGGATCTGGCGCTGGATGGTCACGTCGAGCGCGGTGGTCGGCTCGTCGGCGATCAGCAGCTTGGGCTCGCAGGCCAAGGCCATGGCGATCATCACCCGCTGCTGCTGGCCGCCCGACATCTCGTGCGGGTAGGACGACAGCCGCCGGCGCGGCTCGGGCAGCCCCACCTCGGCCAGCAAGGCCTCGGCGCGTGCCAGGGCCTGGCGCCGGCTCATGCCCAGGTGGCGCATCAGCGGCTCGCACAGCTGGTGCCCGACGTCGAACACCGGGTTGAGCGAACTCATCGGGTCCTGGAACACGCAGGCGATCTCGCGCCCGCGCAGTGCCTGCAGCTCGGGCAGCGTGGCGCTGAGCAGTTCGCGGCCCTGGAAGCGGATCGATCCCTCGCGCTCGGCGTTGGGCGGCAGCAGGTTGAGGATCGCCATCGCGGTGACGCTCTTGCCCGAGCCGGACTCGCCCACCAGCGCCACGGTGCTGTTCTCGCGGATCGAGAAGCTCACCCCGGTGGCTCCGCGGCCCACGGCCTCGGCATGGCCCGCCGCGCCAGTGCGTCCGGCCTGGCGCCCGAGGCGAAAGCGCACGCGCAGGTCCTGGATGTCGAGCAGGTTCATGCTCATTCCACCCCCCGCAGCTTCGGGTCGAGCGCGTCGCGCAGCGCGTCGGTCATGAGCGAGAAGGCCGTGACGAACACCGCCATGAAGACCGTGGCCACGGCCAGCTGCCACCACTGGCCGAGGATCAGCTCGCTCTGCGCCTCGGCGAGCATCGTGCCCCAGGACACCTGGTCGACGCTGACCCCGAGGCCGAGGTAGGACAGGATCACCTCGGCCTTGATGAAGCCCACCACCAGGATCGACAGCTGCACCAGGATCACATGGCTCACGTTGGGCAGGATGTGGCGGAAGATGCGCGAGAAGGCGCTGGCGCCCGATGGCCTCGGCGGCGCGCACATAGTCGCGCACCGAGTGCTTCAGGAACTCAGCGCGCACCAGGCGATAGATGCCCGTCCAGCCGGTCAGCCCGAGGATGAGCACCACGGACTGCACGCCTCGCCCGGCCACGGCCGCGAACGCGAAGATCAGCAGGATGCCCGGGATGGACGTGAACACGTTGTAGAGCCACTCCAGGAAGTCACCCGCCTTGCCGCCGAAGAAGCCGGCCACCGCCCCCAGCACCGTGCCGATCAGCGTGGCCACCAGCGCGGCGAGCACACCCACCAGCACCGAGATCTCCGCGCCCTTGATCGCCTTGGACAGCACGTCGCGCCCGAGGCGGTCGCCGCCGAAGGGCAGGGTCTCGGCCTTGACGACGGCCTGGGCCTGGAACTGTGCCGCGCGGTCGGCCCACTCCTTGTAGCGTGGGGCGAGCGGGTCGATGTCGGAGATGTCGACATTGGGGCCGGTGGGCGCGGTGGCGGCGGCCTTCTCCTGCGGCGCTGCCGGGCCCATGAAGCTCGGCGGCGCGCTGGGCACGCCCTTCTCGACCTGCCAGTCGGCGGCCACGATGTCCAGCGCCGCGAGCAGCATCAGCAGCGCGAAGCCCGCCACCACCACCAACGAGCCCATGCCCACGCGGTCGCTGCGAAAGCGCTTCCAGGCCGCGGCCCACACGCCGTCGGAGGAGGTGCCCCTCGGCCGCTCGAGGCGGCACCCGGCCCGCCGAGGGGACCGGGCCCGGCGCTCGGTCCCGTCGATGCGGATCCGGCCGCGCTCATTTCAGCACCACCCGCGGGTCGACCAGCTTGTAGAGCACATCGGTTCCCAGGTTCACCAGCATCGTGATCACGGCCAGGTAGATCGTCACCGCCTGGATGACAGGGTAGTCGCTGCGGTTCACCGCCAGCAGCACCTCGCGGCCCAGGCCGGGGATGGAGAAGAACACCTCGATGAGGAAGGAGCCGACGAAGATGCTCGGCAGCGACACCGCCACGTTGGTGAGGATCGGGATCATCGCGTTGCGCATCACATGCGACATCAGGATGCGCGGCTCGGTCAGGCCCTTGGCGCGCGCGGTGCGCACATAGTCCTGGCCGATCTCGTCGAGGAAGAAGCTGCGATATAGGCGCGTCTGCGGCGCCACGCCCACCATCACCGCCAGCAGCACCGGCAGCGGCGTGTAGACCGCCAGGTTGGTCCACACGCTGTCGCTCCAGCCCTGCACCGGGAACCAGCCGAGCTGGAAGGCGAACACATACTGCCCGACGATCACATAGACGAGGAACGAGATCGACAGCGCCACCGTGGTGATCACCATCAGTGTGCGGTCGGTGAGCGAGCCGCGCATCGAGGCCACCACCAGCGCGATCGGGATCGCGATCAGCGTGTCCAGCAAGAGGATGGGCACCATCACCGTCAGCGTGGCCGGCAGCCGAGAGGCAAAGAGGTTCGCCACCGATTCATTCGTGGCCCAGCTGCGCCCCCAGTCGAAGGTGACGATCTGCTTGACGAAGATGCCCAGCTGCACCCACCACGGCTCGTTGAGCCCGAGCTGCTGGCGGATGGCGTTGATCTGCTCGGGCGTGGCGGCCAGGCCGCCAAGGATTTCCGCCGGGTCGCCGCCGAAGGCCTTGAACAGGAAGAACACCAGCAGCACCACGCCGATCAGCGTGGGGATCATCTGCCAGAGTCGGCGCAACAGGTAGGCGAGCATGGGGCGTGAGTCTAGCGGCGCGACGTCCGTCCCCGTGCGATACCGGGGTTTGCCAGGGTTTGTTCGGGCCTCAGCCCAGGTGGCGATCGGCGGCCGCAGTGGCCTGCGCGATCTGGCCGGCGGTCGTGAGCCAGCAGTCGGCGCGCCGCTTCGCGATGTGCGCGAGCGCGCGACGCAGGTGACGCAGGCGAAAGGGCTGGCCGGCGATCATGGCGTGCAGCGCAATGCCCATCACCAGCGGCTGCTCGCGCGACTGCAGCAGCATCTCCTCGAACTGGTCGATGATCATGTCGGCGAACTCGCTGGCGCCCACCTGGCGGCCGATGATGGCCGCGCTGTCGTTGAGCTCCTGCGGGATAGGGCACCGACAGGATGCGCCCGCCGCGGGTGCGCAGCCACACCGGCTGGTCGTCCATGCACCAGTCGAGCAGGTAGCGGTAGCCGGCCTCGTGCAGCAGGTCGGGCGTGCATCGCGGTCTCGGCGATCCAGGGGCTGAGCCATCCCGCGGGCGGCTGGCCTTCGTGCTCGGCGATGCGGCGCGTGACGCGTTCGATCAGCGCGCGCTCCGCGGCCTCGTCCAGCCCGGCCTGGTGCTCGGAGTTGGTCCGGCCGTGCGACGCGATCTCCGCGCCGCAGCTCGCGGAACGCCGCCACCAGCTGCGGGCAGGCGCCGTACAGCTCGCAGTTGATGAGCAGCGTGACCGGCAGGCCCTGGTCGCGCAGCAGATCGCGCAGCCGCCAGGCCCCGACGCGGTTGCCGTATTCGCGCCAGGAGTTGTTGAGCACGTCCGGGCGCCGGAATGCCGGGCACCAGGTCTTCGACCAGGCCTTCGCCGAAGGCATAGTGCTCCAGGTTCAGCGCCACATACACCGCCAAGCCGTGGCCGCCCGGCCACGGCGGCAGCGGGCGGTCATGGATGGGCTGGTAGTCGAAGCGCCCGTGGTGGCGCAGCGGGAAAGCTCAGTTCGCTCATCGTCCGGGCTCCTTGGGCTGTCGACGCAGCGGTGTCGACGTGTTCAGGGGCGGCCGAAAGCGCGCCGCCAGCGCCGCGCTCACGCCCACCAGCTCGCGCGCCGGCAGGGCGGCCAGGCTGCCCGTGCGGGGCTTGACGGCGTCCAGCGTCACCAGCAGCTGGGCCTGCAGGACCGCGCAGGTGACGCCGTCGAGCAGCGGCACGGGCACGCGCGCCTGCAGCCGGGGCGGCACGCCCGCCATCACCGCGCCGCGACAGCACCACCACCTCGGCCTGGTCGCGCTGCGACCAGGTCGTTGGCGGCGGCCACGGTGAGGGCATCGGCCTCGGACTGGTCGCCATCGGCATACGGTGCGGCGCTGTCCACCACGCGCCAGCCGGCCACGCGGTCGGCCAGGCCGTAGCGCGCGATCAGCTCCTGGTAGAGCGGCAGCACCCGTGCGCCGAACAGCACCACCCCGATGCGTCCGCCGAGCATGCAGGCGGTGAGCAGCGCCGCTTCGGTGATGCCGACCACCGGGATGGCGAGCATCTCGCGCGCCGCGGGCAGCGCCACGTCGTAGGACACCGCGATGATCGCCGCATCGCAGCCGGCCGCGTGTTCGGCCAGCAGCTCCACCGTGGCGTGCTCGGCCACCGCCAGCTCGGTGCGGGTGCCGATCACGCGCGCGCCGAAGCGTCCGGTCACGGCCACGATCTCGGTGCCGGGCGACGCGGCGGCACGCGCGGCGGCCGCCACGCGCGAGGTCACGAAGTCGGAGGTGTTCGAGTTGGCCAGCAACAGTCGCATGCAGGACTCCGGCAGGTGGCTCAGATGAAGGCGTCTTCGAGCTGGAAGTCGCTGTCGGTCGGCGGCGACAGGTCCAGCGAGCTCTCGATGTGCTCGAGGTGGTGCAGCATCAAGGCGGCGGCGCGCTCGGCGTTGCGGGCTTCGATCGCGTCCACCAGCCCGGCGTGGTCGTCGTAGGGGCAGTTCGGGCCCACCAGCGGTGTCGTACAGGCGGATGATGAGGCTGGTGAGCGACTCCAGCTCGCGCAGCGTGCGCAGCAGGAAGCCGTTGCCGGCAATCTCGGCCACCAGCAGGTGGAACTCGCCCGACAAGGTGATGATCGCGTGCGGCTTGCTGCTGTTGCGCGCCGCCGTTTCCTTGCGCACGTGGGCGCGCAGGCTCGTGATCTGCCGCGCGGTGGCATTGCGCACCGCCAGCCGCATCAGCTCGGGCTCGATCAGACGGCGGGCTGCGAAAACCTCGCGCGCCTCGTCGGCGGTGGGGCTGGCGATGAACGCGCCGCGATTGGGAATGTTGATCGCGATCCGGTCGTGCACCAGCCGGCCGGTGGCCTCGCGGATCTTGGTGCGGCTGACGTCGAAGATCTTGGCCAGGCGGTCTTCCACCAGCTGCATGCCCGGCGGCAGGCGGTGTTCGGTGATGGCTGCCAGGATGCGCTCGTAGATCTGGTCCGAGCTCAGGCTGGTCGCCGATCGGCGCGAGGGGGGTGGGGGCGCAAGCGCCACGGGACGTTTCAAGGGGGTCTTCACGGAGGTCTGGGACTCAGAAGCAATGACCGAGCCCGGTCATGGCCTTCACGGCGCAAGACGGGTGCCTTTGGCACGCGCACAGGAATTGCATACCGCCCGCACGGCGACTTTGCACACGACGCTTGCACCAAAGACTGGCCCTGCCACGCACGCATTCTGGACGGATTCGGGTGGCGTTGCACCTATCTTGTGCCGCGTGAGGCTGAAGCGTATGGTCCGGGCTGGTCTGCTTATTGCGTGCGATCGCCATCAAGATTGCATACAAAGTGAGTTTGCTTTGGATGCCATTCGAAGGTCCCGTCGGGACTCGCCTGTGCCAGCCTTTGAGGCCCTCGGGGCCATTGACTCTGATCGGAGGATTCACCATGCGTCATGCCATGAAGTCGGTCTGGATGTGCGGCGCGCTCGCCGCCGGGCTGTGGGCCGTGCCCGCACACGCCCAGGAGAAGCTGCGCATCGCCGGCAACTTCGCGTCCGACCACTCCTCGTCGATCGCGATGCAGCAATTCAAGAAGGAGGTCGATGCCGCCTCCAAGGGCAGCCTCGTGATCGAGGTGTTCGACAACATGCAGCTCGGCGGCGCCCAGGAGAACGTCACGCAGACCCGCGCCGGCACCATCCACATGACCTGGGTCGGCATGGCTTTCCTGTCGCGCACCGTGCCTGAGCTGGAGGCGATCAGCCTGCCCTTCATGTTCCCCAGCCGCGAGGTGGCCTACAAGGTGATGGACGGCCCGGTGGTCGACCTGATCGAGGGCAAGATGGCCGACAAGGGCTTCACCTCGCTGGGCTTCATGGAGCTGGGCCTGCGCCAGGTCACCAACAGCCAGCGGCCGATCAAGACCATGGCCGACCTCAAGGGCCTGAAGATCCGCATGCAGCCGATCGAGACCCACCTGGCCACCTTCCGTGCGCTGGGCGCCAACCCGCAGCCGATGGACATCAAGGAGGTGTACTCGGCGCTGGAGCAGAAGGTCATCGACGGGCAGGACAACCCCTTTGCGCTGATCCTGGCCAGCCGCTTCTACGAGGTGCAGAAGCACGTCACCAACACCGGCCACTTCTTCGACTTCATCTCGGTCGTGGCCAACAAGAAGAAGTTCGAGTCGCTCTCGCCCGAGCACCAGAAGATCCTCCGCACCGCCATGACCAACGCCATCAACGCGCAGCGCGTGGCCGCCGTCAAGGCCGACGGCGACTCGCTGGCCGAACTGCAGAAGAAGGGCATGACCTACAGCGAGATGCCCGCCAGCGAGCGCGAGGCGATGAAGAAGGCCACCGCTGGCGTGGTGGACGACGTGAAGAAGCGCCTGGGCGCCCCCTTCGTCGACCAGGTGCTGGCCGAGGTCAAGAAGGCCGGCGGCTGATCCGCGAAGACGCCAGCTTCCCGAGCGACCAGCCCCATGGAGCTGATGCGCTACGCGCCCCGCGGCGCCACCGGCGTGCTTCGGCCGCTGGACCGCGCCACTGCCGCGCTCGACCTCGCCGCGGCGTGGGCGCTGGTGGTGCTGGTGGCCGTGATGGTGGCGGTGGTGTCGGCCCAGGTGGCCTTGCGCTACCTGTTCAACAACTCCATCAGCTGGGCCGACGAGGTGTCGCGCCTGTGCTTCGTGTGGTCGATGTTCATCGCGATCCCGCTCGGCCTCAAGTCGGGCGCGCACATCGGCGTGGACATGCTGGTGGCGCGCCTGCCCCGCCCGGCGCGTGCACGCGCTCGTGCGGCTCACCGCGGCGGTCGGGCAGGCGCTGCTGCTGCTGGTGGCATGGGAGTCGTCCCGGATCGCCTTCGACCAGTGGGATGAGCTGATGGCCTCGGTCGAGGCCAGCGCCGCGTGGTTCATCGTGCCGCTCGCGGTGTGCGGCGTGCATGGCGCGCTGCACCTGCTCTGGCTGGTCATCCAGGGCCCGAGCGAGCAAGCGCCGAGCGTGCTGGAGGACCTGGGATGAGCCTGCTCGTGATCGGGGTGTTCCTCGGGCTGGCGCTGCTGGGCATGCCGCTGGCGCTGTCGCTCGGCGCCTCGGCCGTGGCCGGGCTGATCGTCAGCGATGTCGACTTCAACCTGCTGCCCTCGCGCATGATGAGCGCGGTCAACGCCTTCCCGTTGATGTCGATTCCGTTCTTCATCCTCGCCGGCGAGCTGATGCTCAAGGCCGGCATGATGGAGCGCCTGATCGACCTCGCCAACGCCGTGGTCGGGCGGGTGCGCGGCGGGCTGGCGCACGTGACGGTGCTGGCCGGCATGGGCCTGTCCACCGTCTCCGGCGCGGCGGTGGCCGACGCCAGCGCGCTCGGCAGCACCTTGCTGCCCTCGCTCAAGAAGCATTACGGCATGGGCTTCTCGGCGGCGGTGTGTGCCGCGGCGGCCAACCTCGGGCCGATCATTCCGCCCTCGGGCGCGATGATCGTCTACGCCTTCATGGCCGGGCCCACGGTCTCGGTGGGTGGCCTCTTCATGGCGGGCATCGTGCCCGGGCTGCTGCTGGTGGCGGGCATGATGGCCATGTGCTCCTACATGGCGCACAAGCGCAACTATCCGCTCACGGGAGAGGCCTTTTCTTTCGGGCGCATCGCCGCCGAGCTCAAGCGCTCGCTCATCATCTTCCTGATGCCGGTGGTGGTGATCGGTGGCATCGTCGGCGGCGCCTTTACCGCCACCGAAGGCTCGGCGGTGGCGGTGGTGTACGCGCTGCTGATCGGCTTCTTCGTCACCCGCAAGCTGCGCCTGGCCGATCTGCCCGAAGCCCTGGTGCGCACCGCGCTGACCTCGGCGGTGGTGGGCGCGATGATCGCCTTCGCCTCGGTGGTGACCTACATGCTCACCATCGACCAGCTGCCCCAGCAGCTGATGACGCTGATCCAGTCGCTGACGTCCAGCCCCATCGCCTTCTTGCTGCTGGTGTCGGCGGTGCTGTTCGTGGTCGGCATGTTCCTCGAGTCGAACGCCGCCTACATCATGCTGGTGCCCTGCTGCACCCGATCGCGCTCAAGTTCGGAATCGACCCGCTGCACTTCGGCTTCCTGTTCGTCTTCAATCTCGTCATCGGCATGCTGACGCCGCCGGTGGGCGTGGTGCTGTTCGTCATCTGCGGTGTCAGCGGTCTGACGCTGGGCGAGCTCACGCGGCACGTCTGGCCGTTCATCGTCGATGATGTACGGCCTGCTGCTGCTGTGCCTGTTCTTCCCGCAGATCGTGCTGACGGTGCCGCGGGCGCTGGGCTACTGAGGCAGCACCCCATGAACGCTGCGCAGTGGTTCGAAGGTCACCGCCACTTCATCGGCACCATCACGCCCTCGGGCAACACCGTGGTCGAGCGCATCACGCTCGGCGTGCTGCGCGAGCTGCCGCAGGTGTCGGCGCATTTCTCGCGCACGCCGGTGTTCGGCAGCAGCGACCCATCCCCCAACGCCTACGCCACCGAAGGCCTGCTCGCGGCGGCGAAGCTGCTTGTCCCATGCAAAGCCGGATCTGCTGGTCTGGAACGGCAGCAAGGGCGCGGGCATCGGCTTCGAGCACGACCGCGCGCTCACGGCCTCGATCGAGCGCCACACCGGCGTCCGCGCCACCACCTCCATCCTCGGGCATGCATGCCTTGCTGCAGGCCCGGGGCCTGCGAACGGGTCGGCGTGGTCACGCCCTATGCCGATGCGGGGCATGCCAAGACCGTTGCGCTGCCTGCGTCGACGAAGGCTACGAGGTGGTGGCCGACGCCCATGCCGGCATCGCCGACAACCTGGCCTACGCCAGCATCCCGCTGGAGCGCATCTCGGCGATGGTGCGCGACGTGGCCCAAGCCCGGCCGCAGGTGCTGCTGTGCCTGTGCACCAACTTCCCGGCCGCGGTGCTGGCCGCGCCGCTCGAAGCCGAGCTCGGCCTGCCGGTCTACGACTCCACCGCGCTCGGCGTGTGGCACGCGCTGGCGCTGCTGGGCGTCGGACACGCCGCGCAGCCGCCCCGGCCTGGGGCTCGCTCTTCACGCAGACGCTGTAGCTGGACCATGCTGGCATCGGACGACTCTCTGCTGATCCGCGGCGCGCGGGTGCTGTGCATGGACGACGCCGACACCGAGTGGGACCGCGCCGATGTCGTGATCGAAGGCGGACGCATCGCCGCACTCGGTCCCGACGCAGGCCTGCAGTGGCAGCGCGACGCCGGCCGCGCGCCCGCGCGCACGATCGACGCCGAGGGGCAGCTGGCGATGCCGGGCCTGATCAACGCCCACTTCCACTCGCCCGGCAACCTGATGAAGGGCTGCCTGCCGGGGCATCCGCTCGAGATCTTCATGCTGCACGAGGTGCCGCCGCTGGCCTCTCACGTCGGTGATGCCGTCGGCGATACCGCCGGCGGCGCCGCGCGCCTGGCCTACGTGTGCACCCATGGTCGGGGCGCTGGAGATGCTGCGCCGCGGCGTGACCGCGGTGCACGACGACGCCTACCACGTGCCGGTGGCCAGCGCCACGTCCATCGACGCCATCCTGCGCGCCTACGAAGACGCTGGCATCCGCGCCACGGTCGCGATCGACCAGCCCAACGTGGTCGAACATGCCAAGTACCCGTTTCTGGCCGATCTGCTGCCGGCCGGAGAGAAGGCGGCGATGGACGCCGCGCCGCGCCAGTCCGGCCCCGAGCTGCTGGCGCTCTACCGCCACCTCATCGAGCGCTGGCACGGCGCGGCCGAGGGTCGCCTGGCCGCGGCGGTGTCGTGCTCGGCGCCGCAGCGCGTGACCGAGGACTACTTCCGCGGCCTCTCGGCGCTGTCGCGCGAGCACGACCTGCCGTTCAACATCCACATCCTCGAGACCCGGCTGCAGCGTGTGCTCGGCCAGGAGAAGTACGGCCACTCGCTGGTGCGCCACGTGCACGAGCTCGGCCTGCTCGACGAACGCATGATGGTCATCCACGCCATCTGGATCGACGCCGACGACATCCGCCTGCTGGCCGAGAGCGGCTGCACCGTCGCCCACAACCCGGTGTGCAACCTGCGCCTGGGCAGCGGCGTGATGCCCTGGCGTGCGCTGCGCGATGCCGGTGTGCCGCTGTGCCTGGGCACCGACGAGATGAACACCGACGACAGCATCAACCCCTGGTTCGTCGCCAAGACCGCGGCCCTGCTGCACACCCTCAGCACCCCCGACGACACGCCAGTGGCCGCAGCCCGAGGAGATGCTGTGGGCCCTGACCCGCGGCGGCGCCCGCGCGCTGCGGCGCGAAGGCCGAGCTCGGCCAGCTGCGCGTCGGGTGCCCAGGCCGACCTGATCCTGCTCGACCTCGACACCACCGCCTTCACGCCGCTGAACGACCTGCGCCGCCAGCTGGTGCACTGCGAGGACGGCAGCTCGGTGCGCACCACCATCGTCGCCGGCCGCGTGGTGTTCGAGAACGGCCGCATCACCACCGTCGACGAACCCGCGCTGCGCGCCGAGATGCGCCGCCTGATGGCGGACTTCCGCACGCCAGCGCGCCGAAGCCCAGGCCCAGGCGGCGCGCCTCGAACCGCACTACCGCGCCATGCTGGCCGAGGCCGGCCGGCGCGATGTCGGCATGAAGCGTGCTCTGTACTGAACCCGGCGTTGCACCCACCCATCCAGCCCATCCTTCCCGGCCGACCGGCCACCCCACCAACCTGCGAGGTGACTCCATGAAGTTCCGTTTGATTGCCGCACTCAGTGCCTGCCTGGTCGGCCGCCGCGCCGACCCTGGCCCAGGAGAAGATCAAGTTCAAGGTCATGGGCCAGCCGCTGTCGGGCGGCATGATCCAGAAGAACAAGGAGCAGCCGTTCTTCGAGACGCTCGCCGCCAAGTCCGGCCTGCCGATCGAGATCGACTACAAGCCGCAGGACACCACCGGCATCAAGGACACCGAGCAGCTGCGCGTGCTCGAGTCGGGCCTGTTCGACATCATCTCGCTGCGCATGGCGCAGATCTCGCGCGACGAGCCGCTCACCATGGGCTTCGACCTCGTCGGCCTGAACCCCGATTTCAAGACCGCGCGCGCCACCACCAAGGCCTACTTCGACACGCTCGACAAGCGCCTGCAGTCGCGCTATGCCACCAAGCTGCTGAGCGTGTGGCCGGCGGGTCCGCAGGTGCTGTTCTGCAAGAAGCCGATCGCCAAGCTGGCTGACGTCAAGGGTCTGAAGGTGCGGGTGTTCGACCAGAACTCGGCCAAGTTCTTCCAGCACCTGGGTGCCACGCCGATCCCGCTGAGCTTCGGCGAAGTGCACCAGAGCCTCTCGCTGGGCGTGGTCGATTGCGCCATCACGAGCTCGCTGTCGGCCAACTCGGCCAGCTGGCCCGAGGTCAGCACGCACGTGCTCACGCTCGGACTGCAGTTCGCCATGAACGGCTACGGCATCGGCCTGCCCGCCTGGAAGAAGCTCACGTCCGGCGCAGCAGACGCAGCTTCAGGCGGCCTTCACGACGCTCGAGAACGAGATCTGGAAGTACTCCGAAGACCTCGCCGTGGACGCCGATCAACTGCAATTCCGGCAAGGACCCCTGCACCCTGAAGAAATTCAACCTGGTGTCGGTGCCGGTCACTGCGGGCGATGTCGAGATCGTGCGCAACGCGATGCGCGACGTGTCGCTGCCCACCTGGACCGAGACCTGCGAGAAGACCGCACCGGGCTGCACGGCCGAATGGAAGAAGACCGTTGGCGCCGTGGTCGGCGTGAAGTAGCCACCACGTCATGAAGCAGGGGCTCGAGCGCCTGATGGCCAACCTGTTCGGGTTGGTCTTTCTCGGACTGTCCTTCCTCGTCACCGTGGAGACGGTGGTGCGCAAGGTGTTCAACGTGTCCATCCAGGGCTCGGCCGAACTCGGGGGCTATGCGCTGGCGGTGGGCTCGGCCATCGGCTTCGGCCTGGCCGTGGCGAGCCGAAGCCACATCCGTGTCGACGTCTTCCACGACCGCTTTCCGCCGGCGCTGCAGGCGTTCATGAACTGGCTGTCGGCGGTGATGATCGGAGCGCTCGCACTGTTCCTCGTGGGCGTGTGCTACCGCGTGATCGTGAAGACGGTCGAGTACGGCAGCGCAGCCCAGACGCCCTGGGCGACGCCGCTGATCTATCCGCAGTCCCTGTGGTACGCCGGCCTGATCGCCTTCGCGATCTACGCCTGCGTGTATGCGGCGCGCGCCACGCGGTTGCTGCTGACGGGGCGGCGCGATCTGCTCCTGGCCGACTTCCACCCCAAGAGCGCGAAGGAAGAGCTCAAGGAAGAACTGGACGACCTGGCCCAGCGTGGCGTGACCCCGGCGGAGATCAAGCCATGAGCACCACCGCCTTCACGCTGGTGTTCCTCCTCATGATCGCGTTGATGCTGCTGGGCATCCCGATCGCGGTGGCCATGGTGCTGGTGGGCGCCGGTGCCGGGGTGGTGGTGTTCGGCACACCCTTCCTGTCGTCCACCGGCGCGATGCTGTGGGGGGTGCTCAACGACAACCTGCTCACCGCCGCGCCGCTGTTCATCCTGCTGGGCGAGCTGCTGTTGCGCAGCGGCATGGCCGACCGCATGTATGGCGCCATGTCCGCCTGGCTGTCGCGCCTGCCGGGCGGCCTGCTGCACACCAACGTGGCGTGCTGCGCGCTCTTTGCCGCCACCTCCGGCTCCTCGGTCGCGACCGCGGCCACCGTGGGCACGGTGGCGCTGCCCTCGCTGCAGGCGCGCAAGTACCCGATGCCGCAGGCGCTGGGCACGCTCGCCGCCGGCGGCACGCTGGGCATCCTGATTCCGCCCAGCATCAACATGATCGTCTACGGCTCGCTGACCGAGAACTCCATCGGCAAGCTGTTCATCGCCGGCGTGATTCCGGGCCTGCTGCTCACGGCCCTGTTCATGCTCTACGTCTACATCAACAGCAAGTTCAGCGGCGACGTGCCGCGCGAAGCCCTGCCGCCGATGCGCGAGCGCCTGCGGCTGACGGTTCACCTGATCCCGCCGCTGGTCATCTTCGGCATCGTGATGGGCAGCCTCTACACCGGCTTCGCCACGGCCACCGAGTCGGCGGCGCTGGGGGTGGTGGTGGCACTCTTCTTCGCGTGGAAGGCCGGGCGCCTGAGCTGGACGATGCTCGAGACCTGCTTTCTGCAGACGGCGCGCACCACCGGCATGATCATGCTGATCCTGGCCGCGGCCTTCGTGCTCAACCTGCTCATCAGCCTGTCCGGCGTGGCCGAGACGATGACCAAGTCCGTCACCTCGCTCGGCCTCTCGGCGACCGCGATGCTGCTGGTGCTGATCGTGTTCTACATCCTGCTGGGCATGTTCATGGACGTGATGTCGATGCTGGTCGCCACCGTGCCGATCACCTACCCGATCGTCAGCGCGCTCGGCGTCGATCCGATCTGGTTCGGCATCTTCATCATCCTGATGTGCGAGCTCGCGCTCATCACGCCGCCGGTCGGCATGAACCTGTTCGTGGTGCAGGGCATCCGGCCCGACCGCGGTGGCATCGGTGACGTGATCCGCGGCGCGTTTCCTTACGTGCTCATCATGATGGGGTTCACCTTGCTGCTGATGGTGTTCCCGGCGATCGTCACGTGGCTGCCGAGCAAGATGTGAGCGGGTCGCAGCGCGTCCAGACTGAGCGGTGGCCCGCATGAGCGATCGCCGCCTGCTGGGCATGCTCACGCCCTCGTCGAACACCGTCCTCGAGCCGGTCACCACCGCGATGCTGGCCGGGCTGCCAGAGGTGAGCGCGCATTTCGGGCGCTTCCGGGTCACCGAGATCGCGCTCAGCCCGCAGGCGCTGGGGCAGTTCGACGACGGCGAGATCCTGCGCGCGGCCGAGCTGCTGTCGCATGCCAAGGTCGATGTCATCGCCTGGAACGGCACGTCCGCCAGCTGGCTGGGCTTCGAGCGCCGACGAGCGACTGTGCCGGCGCATCACCGAAACCACCGGCGCCGCCGCCTGCACCTCGGTGCTGGCGCTCAACGAGATCTTCGGCCGCACGGGCGTGAAGCGCTTCGGTCTGGTCACGCCCTACCGCGATGACGTGCAGGCCGCCATCGTGCGCCACTACGCCGCGGCCGGCCTCGAGTGCGTGGCGGAGCGGCACCTGGGCCTGCAGGACAACTTCGCGTTTTCCGAGGTCAGCGCCGACACGCTGCGCGCGCTGGTGCGCGAGGTGGCCGCGTCGCGCCCGGACGCGATCAGCATCCTGTGCACCAACCTGCGCGGCGCGCCGCTGGTCGAGGAGCTCGAGGCGGAACTGGGCATCCCGATCTACGACAGCATCAGCACGGTGGTCTGGAAGTCGCTGCGCCTGGCCGGCGTCGACACCGCCCGGGTCAAGGGCTGGGGTCATCTCTTCAAGGCGCTCGCCTGAGCGGATGGATTCCCCGCGAACTGCCCGGGGGCTTCTCAGGCCCTAGACTGCCGGACGGGTGCGCGCATTCGGGCGCAGTCGAGTCGGGAGTGGCACGGATGAATCGTTGGCGGCAGGGGTCCGGGTGGCGGCGCTGGCAGGCCTGGGGGTCGACCCTGGGCGTGATGCTGGCGCTGTGGGGCGCGCACGGGCTGTCGCCGGCCTGGGCCCAGGGCAGTGCGCCAGCCGCCGCCACGACCGGTACCTCCCCCAGCGTGGGCCAGCCGCTCAAGGTGTTGCGCTACGCCTTCCCCGTCGCCGAGACGGGCTTCGATCCCGGCGGCCATCAGCGACGCCTATTCGCGCACCGTCACCGCTGGCATCTTCGAGGCGCTGCTGGCCTTCGACTATCTCGACCGCCCGTTCCGCATGAAGCCGCTCACCGCGGCGGCCTTGCCGGAGATCGCCGACAACTTCACCAGTTTCACCTTCCGCATCCGGCCCGGCATCTACTTTGCCGACGACCCGGCTTTCAAGGGCGTGCGGCGCGAACTGGTGGCGCAGGACTATGTGTACGCCCTCAAGCGTCACTACGACCCCAGGTTCAAGAGCCCCAACCTCTACCTGCTGGAAAACGCCAAGATCCTCGGCCTGTCCGAGCTCAAGCGCGAAGTCGAAGCGGCCAAGCAGCCGTTTCCCTACGACCGGGAGGTCGAGGGCCTGCGCGCGCTGGACCGCTACACCTTCCGCGTGCGCCTGGCCGAGCCCTCGCCGCGCTTCCACCAGCAGCTGATGACCGACAGCTCGGTGTTTGGTGCGGTGGCGCGAGAGGTGGTGGAGTTCTATGGCGACAAGATCGCCGAACATCCGGTGGGCACCGGGGCGTTCCGGCTGGCGCAATGGCGGCGCAGTTCGAAGATCGTGCTCGAGCGCAACCCCGGCTTTCGGGAGACGTTCTACGACGAGACCGCACCGGCCGATGACCCGCGCTCGCAGGCCATCGCCAAGGCCTTCAAGGGGCGGCGCATGCCCATGCTCGACCGGGTGGAGATCTCGATCATCGAGGAGGCCCAGCCGCGCTGGCTGTCCTTCCTCAACCGCCAGACGGACTTCATGGACCGCCTGCCCAACGAGTTCGCCTCGGTGGCGATTCCGAACAACACGCTCGCGCCCAACCTGACCAAGCAGGGCATCCTGATGGACCGGGCACCGCTGGCGGATGTGGCCATGGCCTTCTTCAACAACGAGCATCCCCTGGTGGGCGGCAACGCGCCGGAGAAGGTGGCGCTGCGCCGGGCCATCGCGCTGGCCTACAGCAACGAAGAAGAGGTGCGTCTGGTTCGCAAGGGCCAGGCGATCCAGGCGCAGGGCCCCATCGCGCCCTCCACCTACGGCTACGACCCCCAGCTCAAGACCGAGATGGGTGACCACGACCCGGCTCGCGCCCGGGCGCTGCTCGACCTCTATGGCTACGTGGACCGCGACGGCGATGGCTGGCGCGACCAGCCCAACGGCCAGCCCCTGGTGCTCGAGTACGCCACCCAGCCCGACCAGCTCAGCCGCCAGAGCGTGGAGCTGTGGGAGAAGCAGCTCAAGGCGGTGGGCATCCGCATCGTGTTCAAGGTGGCCAAGTGGCCCGAGAACCTCAAGGCCTCGCGCACCGGCAAGCTGATGATGTGGGGCGTCGCCTGGCTGGCCGGCAGCCCGGACGGTGACACCTTCCTGGCCCTGGGCTACGGCCCCAACAAGGGCGGTGCCAACCATTCGCGCTTCGACCTGGCGGCCTACAACGCCCTCTACATCCAGCAGAACAAGATGCCCGACGGGCCCGGAGCGAGAGCGGGTGATGCGCGAGGCCACGCGCCTGCTCGTGGCCTACATGCCCTACAAGTTCAACGCCCACCGCATGGCCACCGACCTGATGCACCCGTGGGTCACCGGCTACCGCCGCAACCCCTTCATCCGCGAGTTCTGGAAGTACGTCGACATCGACCTCGAGCGGCTCCAGAAGGACATGCCATGAGCGCGATGGGTGAGCCCGACGACAAGCGGCGGCGCCAGGCGCTGCAGGTGGGTCTGGCACTCGGAGCCGCGAGCGCCTTTCCGGCGCTCGCGGCCGATCCCTCTTCCAGCGGATCAGCGGGCGCCGGGGCCGAACGCGTGCTGCGCTACGCCCTGCCGGTGGCCGAGACCGGCTTCGATCCGGCGCAGATCAGCGACCTCTACTCGCGCATCATCACCGCCCACATCTTCGACGGTCTGTACCACTACGACCCGCTGGCACGCCCCTTCCTGATCAAGCCCAACGTCACCGAGGCACTGCCCCAGGTCTCGGCGGACTTCACCGTCTGGACGATGCGCATCAAGCCGGGCATCCACTTTGCCGATGACCCGGCCTTCAAGGGCGCCAAGCGCGAGCTGGTGGCCCAGGACTACGTCTACTCGCTCAAGCGCTTCTTCGACCCGGTCAACAAGAGCCCTGTCTACTCCAGCTACAAGGAAGAGGGTGTGATCGGCATCGACGCGCTGCGCGACGAGGCGATCAAGAACAAGACCCCGTTCGACTACGACCGCGAGATCGAGGGCCTGCGCGCGCTCGACCGCTACACCTTGCAGTTCCGGCTCTCCAAGCCCAACCCGCGCTTCCTGTACACGCTGGCGGGCGGCGACTTGCTCGGCGCCGTGGCGCGCGAGGTGGTGGAGCGCTACGGCGACAAGATCATGGAGCACCCGGTGGGCACCGGGCCGTTCCGGCTGGCGCAGTGGCGCCGCAGCTCGCGCATCGTCCTCGAGCGCAACCCCGGCTTTCGCGAGGTGACGTCTACCACGGCCAACCCAACGCCGACGACGCCGAAGGCCAGGCGCTGGCGCAGCGCTTCAAGGGCCGGCGCCTGCCGATGGTCGACCGCGTGGAGCTCAACGTCATCGAGGTCGAGCAGCCGCGCTACCTGGCGTTCCAGAACCAGGAGTTCGATTTCCTCGCGGTGCCGCTGGAGTTCGTGCCGCTCGCCGCACCGGGCGGCACCATCGCACCGCACCTGGCCCGGCGCGGCGTCAAGCTGCAGCGCACGCTCAACCCCGACCGCACGCTCTACTACTTCAACATGGAGGACCCGATCGTCGGTGGCTACACGCCCGACAAGGTGGCGCTGCGCCGGGCCATCTCGCTGTCGATCGATGGGGACAAGGAGATCCGCATTGCCTGGCGCGGCCAGGCGGTGCAGGCGCAGTCGATGGTGTCGCCGGGCAGCTGGGGCTACGACCCGGCGTTCAAGACCGAGAACAGCGAGTACAGCGCGGCGCGTGCCAAGGCGCTGCTCGACCTCTTCGGCTACGTCGATCGTGACGGTGACGGCTGGCGCGAGATGCCCGACGGTCGCCCGCTCACGATCGAGTTCGCCACCGGCACCGACGCGCTGGCGCGGCAGTTCGACGAGCTGTGGAAACAGAACCTCGACGCCATCGGCATCCGCCTCAAGGTCGAGAAGGGCCAGTGGCCCGAGCAGTTGAAAAAGGCACGTGCCGGCCAGCTGATGATGTGGTCGCTCGGCTACTCGGCCTCCGATCCAGACGCGCAGCGCGCACTGCAGATCCTCTACGGACCGGCCTCTGGCGGGCAGAACCTGGCGCGCTTCAAGAACGAGCGCTTCGACCAGATCTACGACCGCATGCAGTCGCTGCCGGACGGCCCCGAGCGGCTGGCACTGCTGCGCGAAGCGCAGAAGATCGTGGTGGCGTACGCGCCGCACAAGTACCGCACCCACCGCTTCATCAACGACCTGACGCAGCCGTGGCTGATCGGCTATCGCCGGCCGTTGTATGGCAACCAGTGGTGGCAGTACGTGGACATCGACCTGGCGCTGCGTGCGCCCCATTCGCATCGCGATTGAAGCTTGTTGACTCGCAAGTTCTGCAATCCTTCGCAATCAGGCCAACGGCTCAAGGAACGTTCAGGTTCCGGGCTGTGCTGCGTTGGAATCGCCGTGAACCCGAGGACTCGATTGACACGTCCAGCTCAGTCGGGACGGCATCGACATACGGGCTCTTGCCACCCCGGAAAACACACTCGTGCGCGTCCGTCACGCTGGCCCATGAGAAGTGCTCGGTGGCCCGGCGTCGACCCATGGCGCCGAGCTCGCGCAGTGGGTCAGGCGAGGCCAATGCGTGCTCTAGACGGGAATGCAAGTCGTCGACATCTCCACGCCGGAACAACATGGCGGTGTCGGCGACGACGTATCGGTTCTCTTCGATGTCGCTACAAATCACGGGCGTGCCCAATCCCATGTTCTCCAGCACCACTGGGGATAGACCTTCGACGTCCGAAGGCTGGATGTAGGCATAGGCATGCTTCATCAGCGCGTGCGTCTTCGCGCCGTAGACGAAGCCCGGGAAGACAACACGAGGGTCCTTCGTTGATCGGATGCCAGCTTCAAATTCAGAAGGGTTGGGAGATCCGCCCACTAGCACCAGCTTCTTGGAGCCAGAGGTCTTCTCGAAAGCAGGAACGAGATACTGCAATCCTTTGTCCGGGATGAATCGCCCCACGAAGAGGAAGTACTCGCCCTTGACGAGACCGAGCTCATCCAAGATTGAATCGTCGGTGGCGTTCTCGTCGACGTCGCTGCCAAACGGGATGAAGTCAAAGCGCCGCTTGAATCGAGCCTCAAAGTCGCGGCGGCAGAAGACGTTGTCAAAGATCACTGCGTTCGGCGCAAAGGCAGTCAGGTACGACGAAAGCCACAGAAAGGCCTTTCCGTACCAGGGCCACTTCAGGCGAGACCAATCCGCACCATCTTGACTTACGAAGACCTTCTTTCCGAACAGTCGAAGGATCAGCGCAAAGATCGAATTGCCACCATTTTGGATATGGATGACATCGCCTGTGTCGTTTCGCAGGATGTCCCAGGTACATTTGACCGAGTGCACCAGCGTGTCGAATCCCTTGTATCCGATCGTGCTGAAGCTTCTCAATTGCACGCCGGCATGCTCCTCGCACAGCGGCTCCTGCCCTGGGTAGAGGCGGTTGTAGCCGACGACCGCGTGCCCGCGAGCTGCGAGCCTCGGCAACAGTTCAAGCGCGAACTTGTCTGCACCAGCACAGCCCGGGCGCAAGGGCACCGAGCGAAAGCCAAACGCCGCAATTCTCAGATTGTTCAAAGGTAGCCCCGATAGGACGCGTCCAAGTACTCTCGCAGCGCAACTCGCCAGTCTCGCATCTGATTCATTTCACGCAGCTTCAGTTTCCGATTGACGAGTCGCTCTGAATCGGGCCTCGGTGCGAAAAAGTCCTTCTTGAAGAAGTCAGAAGTCACTTCATTGATGCGGATCTTCGAATCGAGGCCCAGAATTCTCAGCAATTCGTGTGCCACCTCCAGGCGACTGGTTTCACCTTCGCATACCATGTTGTACAGGCCCCAGTACTCCCGATCGACCAGCGCCTTGACGTTCGCAGCGAAGTCAAACGTGTAGGTCGGCGTGCCGAGCTTGTCGTTGACGATGTTCAACTCGGTGGCGCCTGCCTTGATTTGCTTCATGATCTTCTGGACGAACTTCTTGTCCTTGCGCGGGCCACCGCCCATCATCCAGCCGGCGCGGCAGATCAAGTGACGTTTCACCCCACGTTGCACAAGATCCTCGCCGACCCATTTCGAGCGTGCGTAGTGACCCAGTGGATTGGCCAGATCCCAGTCATCGAACAGTACCTTCGATCCGTCGAAGATCCCAGCTGTCGATATGTAGAGGAGCGGGATATCGAGTGAGTTCGCGATATGCACGGCGTTCTCTACGGACAATGTATTTGTCAGGTAGGCGTCTTCGACTTCCTTCTCGCAGTACTCGAGATCGGTGTGCGCGCCGAGATGAAACAAGTAGTCCGGTCGGAACTCCAAAACATCGCGTCGATAGGCGTCGCGGTCGCGGAAGTCGAGGTGGCTCAGCCAAGGTTCATTGACATCCTTGTCGGTGCACCGCAGTTCGAAGCCATGCTGGAACACAGAGTGAAATGCTTCGCCGAGCATGCCGCCCGCACCCGCGATATAGACTTTCTTCAACATGATCTCTTTCGCTCTTTGCCTCGGAAGGAGCCGAAATGCCCCTTCAACGCTTTCAAGTTTTTCATAGAAATCGCTCGTCGAACCCAGTCTTCGCCTCTGGACAACGCAGAAACCCTCGTCCTAGGGGTCTCGAGCACCCGATCCCGTGCCCTCAGGCCAGCGGCCGTCGCTTCGGGGTCCAGGGTGCCGCGTCGTTGAGAAGAACGCTTGCGAGCCAAGCGCTAGCAGAAGACAGGCGCTGACGCCTCAATGACCAACCGCCCTGCGACTGCGCCAATTGGGAGCCGCGTCGATATCGTTGTGCCTCAGCAGTCGACACCCAGGCTTCGATAGACCGCGAGCAAGCGTTCGAGATGCAACTCGCGGCTGAATTCCTGCTCAACGCGTGCACGCGCGCGGCGGCCCATCGCGGCGATATCCGCATCGGGACTGTCGGCAACCTGCCGCAGCACGGATGCAAGTTCCTCGGCGTTGCCGGAGCGAAATACCCATCCTGTGTCTTTGCTGATCATCTCGGGGATGCCGCCGATCCCCGCACCGATCACCGGCTTCCCACACGCGTAAGCCTCGAGAATACTCATCGGTGCGTTCTCGTACCACTCACTCGGGAGCACCAGCGCCCGCGCCCCACGGATCTGCGCCAATAGGGCTTCGCCACTTTGAAAGCCTAGCCACTTGACGCGCTCGCTCCCTGGCAGGGCGCGAAGCTGATCTTCCATCGGACCCATTCCGGCCACTCGCAGCTCGACGCCGGCGGCAAGTGCGGCAGTCACCAGCGTGCCCACGCCCTTTTCGGCCGCGAGCCTGCCAGCGTACAGCACGTAGCTGCCAGGTTCGAAGGAGGGCGTGAAGGCACCCGCGTCCACGTAGTTCGGCACGTAGGCGATCTGCTGCGGTGCCCAGCCCCACTCGACGAGCTTGTCACGGTAGAAGCGCGAGGGCGCGATGACCCGGCCGAGGTGACGTCGATAGATGCCCAGTGTCCGTTGCAGCCCTGACTCGAGCGCAACGATGGTGCTCGCACCGAGCGAGTCGCGAACGCAACGGTGCCGTATGACGTTGATCACCGAACCGGTCCGGCACCGCTCGCAAGTGCCGCCCGAGTTCAGCATCTTGTAGGCTGGGCACGCGATCTTCAGGTCGTGAGCAGTCAACACCGTGGGAATTCCGGCGCTTGCGAGAACAGGCAGCACCGCTGGGGAGAGGTGGTGGTAGACGTTGTGCAGGTGGGCCACGTCCGGCCGAAACGTACCGAGCAGCCCGCGGAGCTTGCGCTGTGCCTCGAAAGACCAGATGACTTTGCTGGCCTTCAGCAGCTTGTCGGCCAGTCCTTGCGTCTGGCCGAACTCCAGCTCGTCGACGAACCACTCGCTCCAGATGGAGGGCAGATTCTTGGGGTGGCGCATCGCCATTGTGGCAATACGCCACCCGAGGCCTGCAAACATCGACTCCTGGTCAAGGTAGACGACGTCTGCTCCTCCGCGCCGGTAGTGGTAGGAGTTGAGCAGCAGCAGCTTGGAGGCACCGCTCATCTGAATTCGGAAAGGCCCGCAGGCGCTTCTGCCATATCGGTACTGTGTCCTTCTGTGACCAAATTCGGCTCGTCGGCCCGCTCCTCGGCGGGCTCACCACCAGAGGCATATCGCGCCCAATAGCCCGCGAACCAGTAGTACAGAGTCATCGACGCAAAGTTGTCGACGAGGTTCTCGGTGAAGAAGTAGATGGCCACCGCTGCGGTACTCATGAGAAGCGCATTGCGGCCGATCGACCAAAGCAGCCAGCCCGTGATAGACGCGAAGCCGAGGAATCCGAGCGGCCCGGACTCAATCAGGAAGCGCAGGTAGTCGTTGTGAGGCACCAGCCCAAGGTCTGTGTGCAAGGGTGATGAGCCTATGCCCAGCCCGAAGAGAAGGCTTACCCAATCCTCAGAAGTCCACACCAGCAGCAGGTCTGCCCAATGCTTGAGGCGGAAGAACAGCGAGAGGTCTGAGTTTTCTCCGGTGATAACGTAGAGCTCTGCATAGCTGAGCTCAGACAGCTTGGTCCACAAGCCAAGGGCGGTAACCGCCTCGATCCCCTCGCCGAGCACCTCGAGCCGCTCGCCCATCGGAATCTGGATGGGGCCGAGCACCAGAAACGCGCCCAGCGCCGCTGCGCCCAGGTAAGCCGGCAGGTAGCGCCTGAGACTCAAGGACACCAGCAGCGCGACAGTCACGGCAATCAGGACGCCGATCGTCGAGAACAGCATTGCCCCCACCGTGAGAGTCGCGACCACAACGCCGACGCTCGCGCCCATCACGAACAGCAAGTTGCTGAGCACCACGAGGTAGAGCGCGGCGTTGTTGCGATTGACAAAGATGCCCAACGCATCGCCGGCGCCTGAACTCGGCATGAGGACTAGCGCATATGCGACGGGCAGCAGCAGAATGAAGCCCACGATGCGCAACTGGTTGAGCGATCGCTCGTCATCGCGGTCGAATGCCGTCGAGTTGTAGCCGAGAATCGCAAAGAGTGGTGTCAGCAGGAACTTCGTCAGGTCGGCGACATTGTTGAGCCCGACAAGCAAGACCGACACCACCAGTGCGGCGGCAAGCATGCCGTACCCGACGAGGAGACCTCGGGGTACGTGAACGCGAATGCCGCGAAGGTTGAAGTAGGCAAACATCATCAACGGCATCGCGACACCAAACAGGTTGACGATCGCACCCAGCATCCCCGAGCCGGTCAACCGGGCCAGGGTGGTGAGCAAGACGTAGGCCGCGAGCAGCCTGAGCAGCGTCAGCGTTTCCAAGGGACCAGACCGAATCTGCGCAGTGGCCGCACAATACTCCGCTCACGCAGCATGTCCTTGGCGGCCAGGCCGATATTCACGAGGGGTGGAAATGCCGCAAGCAACTTCCAGATCTCACGGCGCACCCAGAAGCAACGAATCCGCGGATCGGCGAGAAAGCGGCGCGCAGTCTCCCTTTGGCCGGCTCGAATGTTCAGGCTGACCAGGGTGATCAACCCCTTCTCGATGTAGAGTGCCACGTCCTCGCGCATCGGCGCGGGCACCTCTCCTGCATCGAGACGTCGCTGCAACCGTGTCGAATAGGGGAGTTCTGCGTTGGGCGCGCGCGTGTTCATCACACGCCCTTGCGCATCTCGGAAATAGAAGGCAAGCGGCTCGCCTCGAATCGCCGCGATCGGATACGCCAAGCCGATCCTAGCCCACATGTCCTGATCGGCTCCGAGCCGATCGGCAGAAAACTCGCCCACCGCCTCGAAGACCGCCCGCGGCACGCAGACAGAAGTAGCGGTCGCGACCTGGTCCCCCATCGCGACCGAGCGGAAGTAGCTGGCGAGCAAGCCGCGCGACGGTACATCGGTCCACTGGGGCCCGACCCGCACGGCGCCCGGCTCAACGAAGACGTAAGGTGCGCAGTAGATGCCAGCCTGCGGGAACTCTCTCGCAAGTGCCATCATCGCCTCGAGGAAATTCGGCGCCCACTCGTCATCGCCGTCGAGCAGAGCGAGCATCGGGGCGCGTGCTTCGCGGATGCCTCGATTGCGCGCAGCCCCCTCCCCGCCGTTGGATTGGTGGATGACGCGGACCCGCGGGTCCGCGTAGCTGCGCGCGACCTCGAGGCTGCGGTCTGTCGAACCGTCGTCGATCAGCACGAGCTTAAAGTCTGGAAACGTCTGTGCCAGCACCGAGTCGATCGCTCGTCGGAGATACGGCTCCTTGTTGTAGACCGGAACCACGACCGAAACCTTCGGCAGGGGACTCGTCACAAGGTCCATATTCACTCCTATCGCCCAGTTCCTGCCGCGCTGGTGAGACGGACCGCGACACGGACGCGCCACAGCAACAGCATCGTGCCCAAGAAGATCAGGATTTCGCTCGTCAAGACGGTCATTGCGACCGTCATGCCGGTGAGTGCGTCGAAATGCCACAGGATCCCCAGGATCGATGTCGCGGTGACCGCAGCCAACACGCCGATTTGGCTGACCTTCGAACCATGACCCATCGACGCAAGAAGGGGATAGCCGATCATCATCGCCGGCACAAATGCCATCAGGCCAGGCAAGAAGATTCTCAGGATGGGCGTTGCCTCATCGTATTTGGCGCTGAACAGGAAGTGGATGATGTAGGGCGAAAGCACCATGCCCACGCCGATTCCCACGGCCGTGACGCTGAACACCACCACACAAAGCCGACGAAAAACCTTCATGTCGTTCGAGCGCTTCATGAAGGGAATCAGCGCGTCGATCAGCGGATGGCAAAGCGAGCGCAGAGCTCGATACAGTTGCTCCGCCACCGCATAGACCCCGAGCACAGCGGGCGTCACAACGTGGCTGAGCGAAAAGATCCCCGCGAACCCGAGTTGGGCAGAGGCCACGCTGGCGAAGAAGTAGCTCGACGTGCTGCGAATTTGCTCACGGATGAGAGCCAACGTCGGGAAGCAAAAACGGTAGCCCAGTTGGTGAATCATGCGGATGCAAATCACTCCAGACAGGAGCGCTGAGACCCCGTGGAAGATCGGGACCCAGAGGTAATCCTGAGGTCCCGAGACGAACAGGAACACGAGTGCCACCTGCACAAGACGACCGATAACCAGGTAGCGGACGATCTTTCCGCTCTGCTCGACGGCCTGAAATACCCAGCGGAACTGCAGCGCACCGCCGAGCACCGGCAGTGCGTTGAGCATGAGAAACAGGTGGTGATGGGCGAACTGCTCATTGAAGTACACGTAGATGCTGAGGATCACCATCAGCAATAGGAACAGTCCCAACTTGATGGCCAGCATGGCTCCGAGCAATGCGCCCACGCGGTCTGGGTCGGCGCGATGCTCGGCAATCTCGTAGAGACCGTGATACTGGAATCCGCAATCGATGAGGACCATGCCGATCAGATAAATCGACATGCCGAAGGCATAGACGCCAAAGAACTCCACACCGAGAGCCCGTGCAAGGTACGGGATCAGGATCAGCGGCATCACATAGTTGAGCATCGAGACGGCGAACAGCATCGATGCGTTTCTGAACACTGAATGCTGCAACACATCCTCGAGGCGTCCGCGCATGCCGCCAGAACGTCGGGGCGAATGGCCTTCGGCCGCGATGGGCAGGCCGGCGTTGCCCGCTTGGCCACGATGTTGCGCGTCCTCACCGCCAGGCATGGGGCCGCTCATGACTCGCTAGCCCCTTTGCGGGGTACTTGGGCCTCTGAGTAGTCACTGTAGGTGGCGTAGTCGCCATAGTACTTTTCGGCGTGTTCAACGTCGTACCGGTTCAGCACGATGCCAAGAACGCGCGCGCCAGAGTCGGTCAACCTCCTGATGCCCATACGAACAAGGGGTGCGGGCGTAGATTCGGCCGCCGCGACAAACAGCACTCCCGTGGCGTGGGTCGAGAGCAGCAGGGCGTCGGACACCGGTCGCACCGGGGCCGAGTCGATGATCACCTGCTCGAACTGTCCCGACAGCGACCGAAGTGCTTCGGCAAAGGCCTTCGTGGAAAAAGCTCCGCCGCGTTTACCCGATGCTGGCCACAGGGCATCACCCACAGCTTGCTGTCAGGAATCTGATGCACGCATTCGGTCGCTGCAGCGCTCCAGCGACAAACTCCGTCAGGCCCGGTAGCTCGGGAGCGAGCCCCAATCTAGCGGCCGTTACGGGGCGACGGAGGTCAGCCTCGATGAGCAGCGTAGGGCACAGACGCGCCTGCATCAATGCGAGATTGGAGGCGACTGTAGATTTTCCTTCGCCGGGTACGGCGGATGTGATCAGGATGACTTTGCGCGGTGTGTCGAGCGAGAGGACCTGAACTGCCGACGCGATGGATCGGATCGACTCGGAATAATGTGAGATCGGCGAATGCAAGAGCATCGTGTAAGCGTTCTGTGCTTGTGAACCAGAAAGCTTTGGCACCGCAGCAATCAAGGGTGAGCCGATCTGGTCTTCGAGGTCGTCGGCGCGCTTGATCGTGTCATCCAGTCTGCGCCACAACGCCGCTCCCACGGCACCCAGAATCAGCGTCATGAGCATCGCCGAGAAGATGATCAGTGGCTTGTTGGGACTAAAGGGCTGCAGAGCCGGCACCGCCGGGTCGATCACGCGCGCCGGGGAAACCTGGAAGCTCGAGGCAGCGCTTGTCTCGCGCTGACGCGAAAGAAAGAGGTTGTAGAGTTGCTTGTTGACTTCCACCTCGCGTTCGAGCGAGCTTTGGCGGATCTCCTTTCGATTGATCCCCTGCACTGAAACGCGAGCGGTCGAGAGCGTTGCTCAAGAGAGATTTCTGCAGCGCGCGCCGCCTGGTATTCCTTTCGAATGCTGGCAGCAACGGACTCGACCTCACGAGCAGCCGTCTCCCTGGCGGCCCGCAATTCCTGCTCTGCGGCACCGTAGATCGGATGGGCTGGTCCGAATCGGGTGCCGGCATCGGTGAATCGACGCGCGGCCTCGATCTCAGCCCCGCGTGCACGTTGCACCGACGGGTGGCTGATGATCGCGGGCACCTGCGATAGGTTGTCTGCACCCGGTCGAACCTGGTTGAAGGATTGCTCGGCCAGAGTCCGCCGCACGCGCGCCTCGACCAGCTTCTGATTCAGTTCGTCGACCTGCCTTCCGGTTGCCCCCAGGACCTGCGACTTGGTGTCGACCAGGCCCTCCTTCTCGCGGTAGCTCTGCAGTTCCGCTTCTGCGGTGTCCAGCTTTGTCTTCAGATAGGCCAGGCGCGAGTTCAGCCAGTCATTGGCTCGTTCGGTGATCGAAAACCGCGCGTCAAGATCGGCTTGGATGTAGGCGGTCGCGATTTCATTGGCAACAGTCGACGCCAGTTGGCGATCAGTCGAATCAAACCTGATCTTGACCAACTGGCTCAATCTGATGGGTTCGACTTGAACCGCTCCTGGAATCTGTGGAGGACCATTGCCTCGATCTGTTCCAGGTCGGGCTTGGCGCGCGCGGGTAGCAGGCCCAGACCGCGAAGTCCGTCGCCGATGGAGGCAAGAGGACCTGGAAGCGTTGGATCAAACTCTGCGTGTTTGGTCAGGTCCAGTTTACGGATCACGCGCATTGAGACGTCGCGTGACTTGAGAAACTCGAGCTGATTGGTGGATGTCTCTCGGTTGGAGCCGAGCCCGCCGTAGACGTCCTCGATCGACACGATGCGGTTCCGCCGGATTCCAACAGCACGAGCGCGGTCGACGTGTACTTCAAAGGCGAGCTTGATGGCGACGACTGTGGCTGCAATGGTGGCGACGACGGAAGCGGCAAGGATCCACCACTTGCGGTGAAGGATCGCTCGCCACATCTCAAGCACAGCTGGCGTCGCGTCGCGAGCGGCGCGACGCAGGTCTGCACCCGTTCTTACAGTCTGTTTGAGCGGGGCCATGACGAGGGTTCGGACGGGAGCCAAGATAGGAGATTCATTCATCGTGGGAACGGTCGCGACCAACGCGACCCGAAGGGGCCCAGAGACGCAGTTCGTACGAAGGCTCTGGATAGGAATTCAAAGGGACTATCTCACGGCTGCCTCGGGTGCGGCGTGACACATTCCACAGGGAGAGTGTGAGAACACCGACACCCCCTCGCACAAATACCCCGTGGAATCGACCGCGTTTGAGTTCGTCGGCTTCGAAGCGCGCGCGAATCAGACTAGAAGCTTCTGCACCGGCTGCATGTATAGATCGACCGGGTCACGCCCGCGCAACGATGCCACCATGCGGATCGCACGCTCCCGAACCATCGACCTAGCCCACACCCAGCGGGCTTCCCCCGTAGCGAAGTATCCTGCGAAAGTCTTCGAGCGTCGTGTGGTCGCCGATATTGGTGCGGCGAAGCAAATGCCTCGGAGTGGACTGGGTGTTCAGGCCGCACATGACCGACACTGCACAGGAATAGCCTGCCTGTACCACCGCATCGTGGACTGCGCGATTGAACCAGCCGTGGGGATACGCGAATGTGCAGACGGGGGCCCCAATTGCGCACTCCAGATCTTCCCGCGAACGACCGAGCTCGTCACGAAGCAGTTCGGGGGTCAAGGTTCTAAGGTCGGGATGGCTGACCGTATGCGAGCCAACCTCGTGGCCTTCCGAATGCATACCTCGCAGTTGACCTGTCGTCATCATTGCGCGGGCTGCTGTTCCGTAAGGCTCATCGTAAGTCGACGCCCCTCCCAGAAAACCTGAAACGGCGAACACAGTCGACCGTATCCCGTGGCGCCGCATGATCGGCATCGCGACGTCGTGCAGACACGCATGCCCGTCGTCGAAGGTGACCGCCACGCAACGCGGTGGTGGCGATTCTCCACGTACCCAGTATGAGCAAAGTTCGGACATCGAAACTGCGGTCCATCCCTCGTCACGCAGCACCCGCATCTGAGCTTCGAAGGCAACTGGCCGGACACTCCACTCCGCTTCGCTGGAATTGATATCGTCGTCCACAGCGTGGTACATCAGAACTGGTACACGTGTACCAATCCCGCGGTGTCTGTCCCGACTCTGAGCGGCGTTATCGAGAGTTTGCTGCGGCGTGAAACGTGGGGTACCCATGGTGACCGAGCAGCATCTGCCTCAATGGATGTTCGGCTCTTTTGCTGCCGCATAACCATAGCTCAGATTGCACCAAAAGACACCCCCGTGAACGTGGGCTTGCCCAAGAAGCGAGCCGTGAACGGTTCGCTAGCGCGGCATCCTCCGCAGAGCTGGCGCGGCTATCGGGCCTGAGTAGCTTCCCAGGCGATGTACTCGGCGAAATGCGCGTCGGTCGACAAACCCAGGTGAGCGCTGATGGTGCGCCAGTTTCGGCCGATTTGCTGGAAGCGACCGATCGGCGCATGACCATTTACCCAGTTCGTGCCGTTCCAGCTTGCGGTCATCGACTGATAGATGTCGCCGGCCGCCACGCCGTAGATGCGCGCGCTGTCGATGTCATCGACGCCATTCGGATTGTCCTTGATCAGGCGCACGTCCATCGAGACGACGAGCGCCTGCAGATCGCGAGGGAATGGCACTCGACCAGACGGGTAGAAGTGGTAGTGCCCGCCACTTTGGATCACCTTCACTGCGAGGCCTTCGCTTCCCATCTGGACCACATCCGCTTCAGTGGAGGCGTTGGATGCGTAATTGGTGTAGTTGGCGCCACCGAAGCCACTCCTTCTCTGTTTGTGCGCGATACCAGGCACCCGCGCGCTTAAAGTCTGATCGCAGATTCTGGATCTGTACTCGCACGTTGGTCGCTGGACTTCCAGACGTCGCGGGACCCACGATCCCCCACATCGTGTAGGCGGGGGACGTCCAAGCGACGGGGTATCCGGTCAGGCCATAACCCAGATCGGCCGCGGCCCCATGACCACTCCGGCGGGACGCCGACGATCGTCGACTCGTGTGCCCCTACCATGTTTGCCCTCAAGCTTGCAATCGAAAGCGGCGTGGGAGTCGCATCTTGGGTTGTTCCGGTGGTGATCGTCGTGGCGGGCGCTGGAGCAGGAGCCTGAGGCGTGGCAGGGGCAGCAACCTGCACAGCCCCTGTCGACGGCGTGGGAGTCGCCTCAGCGGCTGAGGTTGCCGCAGGCGCGAGGGACAGGGAAGGTGCTGGCGTACTTGCCCCCTCAGTTTGCAGCGAGACCTCGCAGCGCTTCAGTTCACCAGGCAACGGGTCCCCGAAGACACCGTTCGTGCAACTGACGCTGCTTCTGAACGTGCCGTAAACATATTTCCCACGCAGTCCATAGCGGACTTGCTGGGTGCCGTTGAGTCGGCAAGTTTCGTACTCGGTCGCACAGACCCTCCACGCGGCACTTGGAGTCACCGCAACCGCTGCGGGGTCGAGTACGCTAGACGACGGCAAGGGGGCGGCCGTTGGAGTTGACGCTTGAGTCGCCGCGATGGTGGGTTCATTGCCGGTCTCTGGCGCGTTACCACCACAGGCACACAGCAACGCGCTGCAACTCAGGGCCGCAAAGGCAGACCGGCGTACGGAGGATGTGCGCCGCGGCACCACAGTGGAGGAGATGAGAAGGGCTTCCATGAGCCCAAGGATAGAAGGCAAGCCCTGGATCCCCCTGTTCAGGGGGGTCACGCTTTGTAAGCATCCGTGCTTGATTTGGGATCGATGCGCCGTTGGAACACCGGCGAGGGCCGCGATGCCGGAGGGTTCATGCAGATACACGAAGCGGCACTCCGTCACCTCTTTCGATCGATCTGCGGAAGGTCCGATACCCAAGGGCGGGACCGAACGCCGGAGTCTGGATCCAGGTTGCGCCGGTAGCTGAAGGACTGGCGCGGACCGGAGCCCTTCTATTGCGCAGATCGGATTGCTTCGGCTTCCGGTATGGCGAAGAAGCCTCCGGTAGCCATCCCTTTGACCGCTGGCGGATCAGGAGTGACTCGAACTCACGACCCGCACTTCTGACCGCTAAGTGACGTTGTCAACGACCATTTGCGGATTGGTTTCAGTGAGCAACCGCGCGGCTTTGCTGCCGTAGCGAGCGACAAGGACCTCGCGCGCTTTCGCAAGAACTGGCGGACGGTGCCTGATATTGTGCGAGTCGGTCGCGACCGCCGTTGTCCATCCTGCATCGAGGATTGCGTAAGCGGCCGACTGCGCCGCCGTACCGAACCCCCCGCAAACCGATGCCCCGGTCAGCTGCACCAGACACCCGACCTCGACGAATGGTCTGAGCTTGTCTATCGATCGAATCACCGCCTTATTGCGTTCGGGATGCGCCAGCATGGGGACGCAGCCGCGCCGCAGGAAAAACTCTACGGCGCTCATCGCCCCTGCTGGGATGGCGCCATCAGGGAACTCCAGCAACACCACGTCGAGGCCGTCCCAGCTACCCAGAAAGGGCAGCTCGCCCTGCTCAAAAAGGTGCAGGGACTCTGGGAGCAGTCGAACCTCCGCGCCGAGGTGCAATTCGAGCGGGATACCCTCCTCTTCGACAGCTCGGCGGAACTGCTCGAATTTCGGCGTGAGACTCGACCACGTATTGTCCCAGCGGCCCGGAAAGATGTGCGGCGTCAGAACGGAAACACGCACACCGTCCTGACAAGCAGCGCGCGCAAGTTCGAGCGCCAGCGTCAAATTCGGCGCTCCATCGTCGACCCCGGGCAGAAAGTGGCAATGCAAGTCGACCATGAATGTCACCCTAGGAACTATCGGTTCAAGACAGTCCGCTACGCAGCGTGCTGGTGGACTACAGCGTCGCCTGTATCGACCAGCGTTATTCGGTGCCCAGGCTATTCATTGTGATGTGCCACTTCGCGGCCTTCTTCGCCTAGCTGCGGCCGATCGTCAATGACGTGGCCATTGCTTCGGCCCACACGGCCAGTCGTCCCGCACTTGAGGAAAATAAGGCTCAGCCACTGCCACCGTGCTCCGTCTCCCGAAGGCCTGTTTCGGAATTTCGTAGGAGAACACGATACTGGGCGTCAATGGAAGACATTTTACACGACCGCGGATGACCTTTTGTCATTCACCAATTTGGCCATAAGCCACCTCCGAGCCCTTAGATCGAGTGACACCATCGCAAATGAGGCGACCATCGCGATCGCACTCAACAGGAAGGTCTGTGCCATTGGACTAAGCAGCTTGATCGTACGAATCTCATAGAGAAGTCTGTAGAGCGGAAAATGCAGAATGTAGAGTGGATACGACAAGTCACCGAGGAGTTTGCAAGCGGAGCGCCACCACCCGGCGATCTGAACCGTGGACAACATAATCACCATCAATGGGATCAGTGTTATTGAGTTTACCAAGGCGAGCTTTGAATTCTCCAAAGCAAAGCATAGTATCGCCGCTAAACTTGTCCCGAAGATGATCTTTGCGCGAAACGTCTTGAGGTGAAGACCCGTCGAGTATACAAGTGCTCCAGCGAAGAACTCTGCTGTGACGCGGGTGAAGCCAAAGACGAAGTTTTCAGCTCCCCAACCAGGATTGATCGTCCTGAACACGGCGGTGCATAACACGAAGCAGGCCGATGCTACAGCTACAAGTTTCAGGTTCGAAACAATCCGATATCGCACTACGATATAAAAGAATACGACATTCACAAACATCTCAAAGAACAATGACCAAGCCGGATCATTCAGAGGAAATATCGGATTGACGATACTTTCCATTCCAAACGGCCAGTTTCCGCTACCAAAGTATGGTATCCAGATCAGGCCGTGCAGGAATGCTGTGAGAACTTTATTGTCCGTGATTTCAGGGGCGGTTGCGACGGAAATCTCGACAAGTGCGGCAATCGCTCCAAGGGCAAGCCCCAAGAAGTAAAGTGGGCCCAAGCGAATGAGTCGAACAAGCAAAAACGTGCTGAAACTCAAACCATTCAGAATCTTTGTCCCATAACTATGCGCAATGACAAACCCGGAAAGAATAAAGAATAGATCAACCGCGACCCAAGCGCCAGCTAACCAGTGTAGGTCGTTGTGCTCGGTATAGTGGTGAATCACGACAGCGATGGCGGCAATGCCCCTCAAGCCATCCAGTAGATCAAATCTTCGTGCAACTTCTACCAATTTTCCAGCTCCCGCATTCGATTTGGTTTGGCAGGCACCTGCACCTGAGCATCAGGGAGTTTTCACGGCGCGTCTCCCCCTCCAAGCTCGTGAAGATCGCCGGCGCTCCGATGGAATCCAGCACCGGCTTCCCAGCATCGCCCTCAGAGCGGCAGCTCGGTGAAGAACCTGCCGCCGTGGAAGATCAGCGGCTGGGCACCGGCGCGGTGTTCGCAACGCTCGACCTCGCCGACGAAGATGACATGGTCGCCTTCCTCGTAGCGGCTGCGGTTGAAGCACTCGAAGACCGCGGCCGCGCCTTCGAGCACCGGCGCACCGCCCACGCCCTCGCGGAAGGCCACGCCGGCAAAACGGTCGGCCAGGCGGCTGGCAAAGCGCTCGGCCAGCTCACGCTGGTCGGCGGCGAGGATGTTGATGGCGTAGTGCGAGCCCTCGTTGAAGGCCGGCAGCGAGCCAGCGCGTGCTCGACAGGCTCCACAGCACCAGCGGCGGCGCGAGGGACACCGAGTTGAAGGAGTTGGCCGTCAGCCCGACGCGCGTGCCGCCCGGGCCGCGGGCGGTGACGATCGTCACACCGGTCGCGAACATGCCCAGTGCGGCCCGGAACTCGAGCCCCGAAAACGCGGGGGCGCGGGCCTGTCGGGGAGCGTCGGAGGAGGCGACCATCGATGAATTCAGCGACATGCGCTTCATTCTCGCGGATTGACGTTGCCGCGCCGAACCCGTGCTGGGAATAATCGCACGCCATTGGCCGTAAGCCTGAACGTGGATGCCCCGACCGCCTTTCGCCAGCAGCTGATTGCCGCCATTCCGCGGCTGCGGCGCTATGCGCGCTCGCTGGTCTTCGAGGCCGACCAGGCCGACGATCTGGTGCAGACCACGCTCGAACGGGCCCTGTCGCACTGGCACCAGTTCGACCAGCGGCGCGATCTGCTGGTCTGGACGCTGAGCATCGCCCACAACGCCTTCATGGACGAACGCCGGCGCGAACAGCGCGCTCTCGCCCTTCGACCCCCCAGAGCACGGGATCGCGATCGATGAATTGCCCGCACCGGGCCACGACCTCGGCCTGCGCATGGACATGCTGGCGGCGCTGGCCCAGTTGTCGGTCGAGCACCGCGAGGTGCTGTTGCTGGTCACGCTGGAACAGCTGTCCTACGCCGAGTGCGCCGAAGTGCTGCACATCCCCATCGGCACCGTGATGTCGCGCATTTCCCGCGGGCGTGTGGCGCTGCGCAGCCTGCTGGAAGGGCGCCCCCCCACGTCCACACGCAGTCTCCGCCGGGTGGTCTGACCATGAACGCCAAATTCGATCCTGACCTGCTGCATGCCTGGCTTGACAACGAACTGAGCGCCGAGCAGCGCGCCGATGTCGAGGCCTGGTTGCGCGAACACCCGGAAGAGGCAGCACGCGTGCGCCTGTGGGCGGCCGATGCGCAGGCGCTGCGCGCGCGTCTCGAGCCGGTACTGGCCGAGCCGGTGCCGCAACGCCTCACGCAGCTCGTCTGGAACCGGCCACCGCAGACCCTGCGCTCGGCGTGGCCGCGCTGGGCGGCGGCAGCAGCGGTGTTCGTGCTCGGTGGCGCCAGCGGTGCCGCGCTCATGTGGACGGTCAAGCCGGTGCGCGCCGCGCACGATGGCGGCGGCCGGAGTCTCCGGCGGCTGGGTGCAGCGTGCGGCCGTGGCCCACAGTGTCTACGTGCCCGAGGTGCGCCATCCGGTCGAAGTGCGGGCGCAGGAAGAGCACCTGAGCCGCTGGCTCACCCGCCGCCTGACGGTGCCGGTGAAGCTGTTCGACCTGCGCGATCAGGGCTTCGAGCTGGTCGGCGGCCGCCTGCTGCCCGATGCCTCCGGCCCGAGCGCGCAGCTGATGTACCAGGCGATCGTGCCACCCGGGGCGCCACTGCCGCCGCCCGGGGTGCAGCCGCAGCGGGTGACGGTCTACCTGCGCAAGCCGGAAGCCGGCACGCCGGCCGCATTCCGCTACGAGCAGCAGGGCGAGCTCGGCACGTTCTACTGGGTCGAGGGTCAGAGTGCCACGGGCGGTGCCACCGGCTATGCGCTGGTGGGGGCCTTGCCGCGCGAACGGCTGCTGGCCATGGCCGAGTCCATCTACCGGCAGATGCCTGCCACCACTGGGGCGACCACGCAGGCGCCAGTGCGGCCGCCCTCGGCTCCCGCCACTGCTGCCCCAGCGCCTGCCGCCAGCACGCCATCGTCCTGACGCGCGCGATGGCGTGATCCGCAGGGAGGCAGGGGCTGCTGCCTAGAATCGCCCGATGCCCAGCGCCCGTGCCGTCGCGACACCCTTGACCCTCGCGCAGCGCCTGGCCGCCTGGCATCGCCTGGGTGTGGTGATGCTGCTCGGCTTTGCCTCCGGCTTGCCGCTCGCGCTCACCGGGCAGGCGATGCAGGCCTGGCTGAGCGTCGAGGGTCTGGACGTGGCGACCATCGGCTTCCTCAGCCTGGTCGGTTTGCCCTACACCTTCAAGTTCCTGTGGGCACCGCTCATGGACCGCTTTGAGCTGCCGTGGCTCGGGCGGCGCCGCGGCTGGCTGGTGCTGACGCAGCTGGCGCTGGCCGGCGGCCTGCTCGCCATGGCGAGCACCTCGCCCAGCCAGGCCACGCGGGCCTTCGCGCTGCTGGCGGTGGCGGTGGCCTTCCTGTCGGCGTCACAGGACGTGGTGATCGACGCCTACCGCACCGATCTGCTGCCGGCGGCCGAGCGTGGGATGGGCTCGTCGCTCAACGTGCTCGGCTACCGGCTGGCGATGATTCTGTCCGGAGGCGTCGCCCTGATCTGGACCGACGCCCAGCAGGGCGGTGGCTGGAGCTGGCCCACGGTCTACCGGTTGATGGCGGGCCTGATGGTGGTGGCGGCAGTGCTGTCGATGCTGGTGCTGCCGCGCCTCAAGGTCGAACGCCGCACCCCGCAGCGTGGCGCGCAATGACCTGATCGGCTTCGTGGCGGTGGTGGCGGCCGTGGTCGTCGGCTTCCTGCTCACCGAGCGCCTGGCCTCGCCGCTGGCGCGGGCCGTGCTGGCCCCGCTGTGGACCGGCAGCAGCCTGCCCGCCAACCTGCAGGGCAAGTGGGCCGACCTGCTGGCGCTGCTCATGGGCATCGGCATCACGCTGCCACTGGCGGCCTGGGCGGCGCGGCGCGCGCGGTTCGAGACCCTGCTGTCGGGCCTGGCCAACTACTTCAGCCAGCCGGGCGCCGCGGCCTTCCTCGCCTTCATCGTGCTCTACAAGCTGGGCGATGCCTTCGCCGGCTCGCTGATGACGCCCTTCCTGCTCAAGAGCATGGCCTTCAGCCCGGCCGAGGTGGGCGTGGTCAACAAGGTGATCGGCTTGTGGCTCACCATCGGCGGCGCACTGCTGGGCGGCGCACTGATGCTCAAGCTCGGACTGTGGCGCTCGCTGATGCTGTTCGGCATCTTCCAGATGTTCAGCAACCTGGGCTTCTGGTGGCTGGCCGTCAGCGGCAAGGGCCTGATGCCGGGGCTGGTGATCCCGGCCTTCGACTGGGGCGTGGTCCAGCTGGCGCAGGCCACGCCAGTGGACGGAGGCCTGCTGATGGTGATCGCGTTCGAAAACCTCTCCGGCGGCATGGGCACGGCAGCATTCGTCGCCTTCCTGATGAGCCTGTGCAACCAGCGCTTCACCGCCACCCAGTTCGCCTTGCTCAGCGCCTTCGCCTCCGTCGGCCGCGTCTGGGTCGGGCCGCTCGCCGGCGTGCTGGCCGAGTCCATCGGCTGGCCGACTTTCTTCATCGTGTCCACGGTCGTGGCGTTGCCCGCGTTGTGGATGCTCTGGTGGCTGCGAACGCCGGTGCGCGCCCTGGAAGTCGACCCCAAGACCGCGACCACTGCCGATGATTGAGGCCTGTCTAGAATCTTTCGACACCATCACCATCTCCGGGCCATGACCGACACCTTCCGCCGCGACGCCCGCGTTGACCTGCCGGCCATGCTTCACGGCATGGCCTGTCGCTGCCCGCTGCACGCCCGCCGCCTGTTCACCGGTGGCCTGCTGGTGGGCGCGACCTTGCCCGCGCTGGCTCGCGAGGGTGTCGAGGTGGGCCGGCAGTCGAGCTTTTCCAAGCTGGTGTCTGCCGAGCAGGTCGAGCAGGCCGCGGCCGCTCAGTACCAGCAAATGCGCCAGCAGGCGGCCTCCAAGCGCGCGCTGGGGCCGGACAACCACCCGCAGGTGATCCGCCTGCGCGCCATCGCTCAGCGCATCATTCCGCACACCTACGAGTGGAATGCGCGCGCCCGGCAGTGGAAGTGGGAGGTCAACCTCATCGGCGACGCGCAGATCAATGCCTTCTGCATGCCAGGCGGCAAGATCGCCTTCTATTACGGCATTCTCGACAAGCTCCAGCTCAACGACGACGAGGTCGCGATGATCATGGGCCACGAGGCCGCGCATGCGCTGCGCGAGCACGCACGCGAACGCATGGGCAAGACCGCGGCCACCCGCATCGGCGCCGGCGTGGTGTCGGCACTGCTCGGCCTGGGCAACACCGGCGACACGCTGCTCAACATGGGCGGCCAGTTGCTCACGCTGAAGTTCAGCCGCGAAGACGAATCCGAAGCCGACCTGATCGGCATCGACCTGGCGGCGCGTGCCGGCTACGACCCGCGTGCTGGCGTCAGCCTGTGGCAGAAGATGGCCGCTGCCAACAAGGGCGCGCCACCCCAGTTCCTGAGCACGCACCCGACCGGTCCGACGCGCATCAAGGACATCGAGGCCAACCTGCCGAAGGTGGAGCCGCTCTACGCGCGCGCCGAAAGACCCGCGCAGCGCTTCAGTCCGCCGCAGCCTGGTGCTGCGAAGCAGGCTTCGTCGGCCGGCGGCTGACGCACCTGTCGGCTGAGCCTCACGAGCTCAAGCGCGTAGCGGAATTCACCAGTGCGCGGGCAGCCGCGCGGCCAGCACGAGGCGGCCGTCTTCGGCGCGCACATGGCCGCCCTTGTCCAGGTCCTTCATCAGCCGGCTGACCATCTCGCGCGAACAGCCCACCCGGTTGGCGATCTCCTGGTGGGTGAGGCGTTCGTGCACCACACGTTGGCCGTCAGCGCCCGCCACGGCCAGGTGCTCGAGCAGGCGCACCACGCGGCCATAGACATCGAGCAGCGCCATGCTGCGTGCGCTCTGTGTGGCCATGCGCGCGCGGTGGATCACGCGCGACAGCAGCTCGAACGCGAACTCCGGGTTGGCAGCGATGTGCTCGCGCAGCGTGTGCCGCGTGATCACCGCACAGACGGTCGGCTCGAGCGTGATCACCGAGGCCGAGCGCGGCCCGCCGTCCAGGCTCATCTCGCCCAGGTACTCGCCTGGGCCGTAGACGCCGTAGACGATCTCGCGCTCGCGTTCATCGGTCGAGAACGCCTTCACCCGGCCGGACAGCACGATGTAGAGCGTGTCGCCCTGGTCGCCTTCCTGGATCAGCAACACGCCCTTGCGGTAGCGGCGCGGTTCACTGCGCGCGGCCAGCGCGCGCAGCGATGGCGACAGCGCGTCTGCCGCAGCGGCTGGTTCGTGGGGGTCCCGGGACGGGGGCAGGGCAGCGGCAGGCATGGGCGACGCAGGTTCTCGCGCTGCAGGCCCCTGGGCCCGCCAGCGCGAAAACTCTAGCACGCGCCCTGTCGGCGCACTGCCCTTGTTCATGCGTTCACGCTGGTGGGCTCACCAGCGCCATGAGGGCGTCAATGGGTGAAGGCGGGCACACCCCAGCCCCCCAGCGGCAAGTTGAAGCTCTTCACCGCCGAGGTGATGGGGGGCAGCACCGCCACCCGGCTGAGCAGCTCGCGGATGCTGCCGGTGTTGGTCTTGATGCGGATGCTGCAGATGTGCGAGCGCACGGTCGAGATCGCCACACCCTGCTCGCGCGCCACTTCCTTCGGCTTGAGGCCGCCGCACATGCCCTTGAGCACCGCGGCTTCGGCCGCGGTGAGGCCGTGGGTGCGCGCGTAGAAGTCGAGCGACAGCGTTTCGCTGGCCTGGCGCTTGCCGAACACCAGCAGCGCCATCGGCTCGCCCGTCTCGTCGGCGCCCTGGGCCAGCGGCACCACGGCCACCGACACCGGCGCGCCCTCGTGCAGCGCGTTGAAGAGCCGTCGCAGACCGCGACGCGCGTCCGCCAGCGCGGCCAGCAGCGCGGCCTGGTCGGCAGCGGCGCGCGCCTGGATGCGGCCGTTCAGCAACTGCAGCGCGCCCTGGTCCAGCACTTCCTTGAGGCCGAGCTGGTTGGCGTAGCGCAGCTGGCCGTCGGTGCCCACGAGCACCAGGCCGTAGTCGATCTCGTCGAGCATGCGCATCAGCAGCCCGTTCAGGCCGGCGGGTGCCGGCGCGGTGCCGGTCGCCGCCAACGGGGCTTTCCAGGTGCGGGGCTCGCGGTCTTGGATCAGTTGCTCAAACATGCTGTTCTCCCGAGGTGGACCCCGAAGGCTCGGGGCATGGAAGACAGCTTAGGCAGCGCGCCTCGTCAAATGTGGTGATTCCGTGGGGCCGGGCTTGTGCGAAATTCACCTCCGCGTTTCACGCCGCCGCCCCGGCGCGGCGCTCAGGTGCCGCGCACGTAGGGGTTGCTGCGGCGCTCCTGGCCGAAGCTGCTCTCAGGGCCATGCCCCGGCGTGAAACGCACGTCGTCGCCCAGCGGCCACAGGCGCGAGACGATGGAGTGGATCAGCGTGTCGTGGTCGCCTTGCGGAAAGTCGGTGCGGCCGATGCTGCCGGCGAACAGCACGTCGCCCACGAAGGCATGGCGCGTGTCCGGCTCGAAGAACACCACATGGCCGGGCGTGTGGCCCGGGCAGTGGCGCACCTGCAGTTCGCAGTTCCCGATGCGCACGGTGTCGCCATCGGCCAGCCAGCGGTCGGGCGTGAACGGTTCGGCCGGCGGAAAGCCGAACATCCGGCTCTGTTCGGCCAGGCCGTCGATCCAGAACTGGTCGCCCGGGTGCGGCCCGATGATCGGCAGCTGCAGCGTGCGCGCCAGGGTGCCGGTGCCGCCGGCATGGTCGATGTGTGCATGGGTGAGCCAGATCTGCTCGAGCTTCAGGCCGAGCGCCTTGACCTCGGCCAGCAGCCGCGGCAGGTCGCCGCCGGGGTCGATGACGGCGGCCTGCATGGTGTCGGTGTCCCAGACCAGCGAGCAGTTCTGCTGGAAGGGCGTGACCGGGAGGGTGCGCCGCGCGAAGGCCATGGATCGCTGCGCCTCAGAGCGTGAAGTCGTAGTCGATCACCAGCGGCGCATGGTCCGAAAAGCGCTGTGCGAGGTAGATGTGCTCGCGCTGCGCCTTCTTCGCCAGGGCCGGCGTCGCCAGGTGGTAGTCCAGGCGCCAGCCCACGTTCTTGGCCCAGGCCTGGCCGCGGTTGCTCCACCAGGTGTATTGCTCGGGGTGCGGATTGAGGGTGCGGAACACGTCCACCAGGCCGATCTGCGTCGAGCAGGTTCGTCATCCAGGCGCGTTCCTCGGGCAGGAAGCCGCTGTTCTTCTGGTTGCTCTTCCAGTTCTTGAGGTCGATCTCCTTGTGTGCGATGTTCACATCACCCACCAGCACGAACTCGCGCTCGGCCCGCAGCCGCTGCAGGTGCGGCGCCATCAGCGCGAGGAATCGGAACTTCGCCTGCTGGCGCTCTTCGCCGCTGGAGCCGCTCGGAAAGTAGCAGCTGATCACCGACAGCTTGCGCCGCGCGGTGTCGAAACGCGCCTCGACATAGCGCCCTTCGGCATCGAACTCCTTGTTGCCGATGCCGGTGATCACGGCGCTGGGCTTCTTGCGGGTGTAGAGCCCCACGCCCGAGTAGCCCTTCTTCTCCGCGAAGTGGAAGTGGCCCTTGAGCCCGGCGACCAGCTCGAAGCGCCCGGCAACGTCAGGGAGCTGCGCCTTGACCTCCTGCACGCCCATACAATCTGCGCCCACGCCTTCGGTCCAGGCTTCAAAGCCCTTGGTGGCCGCGGAGCGGATGCCGTTCAAGTTCAGCGTGACGAGACGGAACACAGGATCCTTTCGATGAACCTTGGTTCGACTTCCCCCACCCTGCCTGCCGCCAGCGACGCGCTCGCCCAGGAGTTCGTGGCGTTTGCCGTGGGCGCCGGGGTGTTGCGGTTCGGGGAGTTCAAGACCAAGGCCGGGCGGCTGTCGCCCTACTTCTTCAACGCCGGCGGATTCGACGACGGCGCCAAGCTGGGCCGTCTGGCGGAATTTTATGCGCGGCGCCTGCTGGCCTCGGGCCTGCAGTTCGACATGCTCTTCGGCCCGGCCTACAAGGGCATCACCCTGGCGGCCGCCGTGGCCATCGAGCTGGCGCGGCTGGGCCGCAACGTGCCCTTTGCCTACAACCGCAAGGAGGCCAAAGACCACGGCGAGGGCGGAACCCTTGTCGGCGCGCCGGTGGCCGGCCGCGTTCTGGTCATTGACGATGTGATTTCGGCCGGCACCTCGGTGCGCGAGTCGATCGCGATGATCACGGCCGCAGGCGGCACGCCCTGCGCCGTGGTGATCGCGCTCGATCGTCAGGAGAAGGCGGTGGAGAACGGGCGCGATGTCGACTGGTCGGCCGTGCAGTACGTGCAACAGCATCTGGGATTGAAGGTGGCAGCGATTGCGAGCTTGACCGACTTGCTTCAGTATCTGCAGGTGAGCGCCGATACCCAATTGCGCGCCCACTTCGCCGGCGTGGCCGGCTATCGTGAACGCTACGGGGTTTGAATGCGACGCATCGGGTGGGGCGGGACACTGGCGGTGATATTCGGACTGGGCTGTGCCGGCCTGCAGGCGCAGGAGGCAGGCGCCGACCGCCAAGGGCATCTACACCTGCGTGGACAGCACCGGCAAGCGCCTGACCTCTGATCGGCCGATTCCGCAGTGCATCGACCGCGAACAGCGCGAGCTGAACGCCGACGGTTCCGTCAAGCGGCGCATCCCGCCCAACATGACGGCCGACGAGCGCGCCGAGCAGGAAGCGCGCGAGAAGGAAGAAGCGCTGGCACGCTCCAACCGGCAGGAAGCCGATCCGTCGCGACCGGAATCTGCTGCAGCGCTTTCCGAACGAAGCGGCCCACAACAAGGCCCGCGACGCAGCGCTGGAAGAGATCCGCAAGGGCCTGCGCGCCTCGGAAGCTCGGCTGGCATCGCTCACCAAGGAGCGCAAGCCGCTGCTCGACGAAGCGGAGTTCTATGTCGGCAAGCCGCTGCCTCCGCTGCTCAAGCAGCAGCTCGACGGCAACGAAGCCGCCACCGAGGCACAGCGCACGCTGGTGCTGAATCAGCAGGCCGAACTCGGCCGCGTCAGCAGCCTCTACGAGGTCGAGGCCGAGCGTCTGAAGAAGCTGTGGGGCGGGGCGCAACCCGGCTCGCTGGGCGTGCTTCCGCGCCCGAGCGCGCCACCGGCGTCGGCGCCGCGCAAGCCCCAGCCCTGATCAGCGGCCGGCGTCGAGCTTCTTCTTCAGGAGCTCGTTGACCTGGGTGGGGTTGGCCTTGCCCTTGGTCGCCTTCATGGCCTGACCGACCAGCGCGTTGAAGGCCTTGTCCTTGCCGGCGCGGTACTCGTCCACCGACTTCGCGTTGGCGGCAAGCACCTCGTCGACGATGCGCTCCAGCTCGCCGCTGTCGGACATCTGCTTCAGGCCCTTCTCGGCGATGACCGCATCGACGTCGGTCCCGGCTCCCGTCCACAGCGCGTCGAACACCTGCCGCGCGCCGTTGTTGGAGATCGTGCCGTCGTGGATGCGGCCGATCAGCGAGGCCAGCTGCGAGGCGCTCACCGGGCTGGCCTCGATGCGGCGGTCTTCGGCGTTGAGCCGGCGCGACACCTCGCCCATCAGCCAGTTGGCCATGAGCTTGGGCTGGCCGCAGGCCTTGGCGCCGGCTTCGAAGTAGGCCGCGAAGCCCTTGCCCTGCGTCATCATGGTCGCGTCATAGGCAGGCAGACCGTAGTCGCGCTGGAAGCGATCGGCCATCGTGCGCGGCAGCTCGGGCATCTCTGCGCGCACGCGCTCGATCCACTCGGGCGCGATCACCAGCGGCGGCAGATCGGGGTCGGGGAAGTAGCGGTAGTCCTGCGCGTCTTCCTTGCTGCGCATCGCCCGCGTTTCGCCGCTGTCCGGGTCGAACAGCACCGTGGCCTGATGCACCTTGCCGCCGTCTTCGATGAGGTCGATCTGCCACTGCACTTCGTAGTCGATCGCCTGCTGCATGAACTTGAAGCTGTTCAGGTTCTTGATCTCGCGGCGCGTGCCGAAGGGCGCGCCCGGCCGCCGCACCGAGACGTTGGCATCGCAGCGGAACGAGCCTTCCTGCATGTTGCCGTCGCAGATCTCGATCCAGGTGACGAGTTCGTGCAGCGTGCGGGCGTAGGCCACGGCCTCCACGCTCGAGCGCATGTCCGGCTCGGTCACGATCTCCAGCAGCGGCGTGCCGGCGCGATTCAGGTCGATGCCGGTGCGACCCTGGTAGTCCTCGTGCAGCGACTTGCCGGCGTCTTCTTCAAGGTGCGCGCGGGTGAGGTTGACCACGTGCCGCTGGTCGCCGACGAAGAACGCCACCGAACCACCTTGCACCACCGGCGTCTCGTACTGGCTGATCTGGTAGCCCTTGGGCAGGTCGGGGTAGAAGTAGTTCTTGCGCGCGAAGATCGACAGCGGCGCCACCGTGGCGCCCACCGCGAGCCCGAAGCGGATGGCGCGCTCGACCGCGCCGCGGTTGAGCACCGGCAGGGTGCCTGGCAAGGCGAGGTCCACCGGCGAGGCCTGGGTGTTGGGCGCGGCGCCGAAGGCGGTGGACGAGCCGCTGAAGATCTTGGAGCGGGTGGAGAGCTGGGCATGCGTCTCGATGCCGATGACGACCTCGTACCCGCGAATCAATGGGGTGCTCATGGCGTCAGAACCCTGCCGGGGCACGCGTGTGCCAGTCGGTGGCTTGCTGGAAGGCGTGAGCCGCGTGCAGCAGGGTGCCTTCCTGGAAGTAGTTGCCGATCAGCTGCAGCCCCACCGGCATGCCCACGCCTTCCCCCGACGACGCGAAGCCCGCCGGCACGCTCATGCCCGGCAGCCCGGCCAGGCTGGCCGGCAGGGTGAAGATGTCGGCGAGGTAGGCCGCGACCGGGTCGTTGTCCTGCGCGCCGAGCTTCCAGGCCACCGTGGGCGCCACTGGCCCGGCGATCACGTCGCACTGGGCGAAGCAGGCTTGGAAGTCGTCGGCGATCATGCGGCGCAGCTTTTGCGCCTGCAGGTAGTAGGCGTCGTAGTAGCCGTGCGAGAGCACGTAGGTGCCGATCATGATGCGGCGCTTGACCTCGGAACCGAAGGCCTCGCTGCGGCTCTTCTTGTACATGTCCATCAGGTCGCCGTACTCGGCCGCGCGGTGGCCATAGCGGACGCCGTCGAAGCGGCTCAGGTTCGAGCTCGCCTCGGCCGGCGCGATGATGTAGTAGACGGGGATCGAGAGTTTCGTGCGTGGAAGCGAGACGTTCTTCACCTCTGCGCCGAGCTTCCTCAGCTCATTGAGAGACTCTGCGATCACGCGAGCGACATCAAGTGAAGTTCCCGACGTAGAGGTCTGGCCCGATTCGTTCGCGATTGTTGAGGCTTCCATCCACTCGCTCGGGACACCAACTCGCAATCCGGCAAGGGGCCTTGCCGCGGTGGCCCCTGGGCGAATGCTCCGCATTTCGGCGCAGAAGTTAGGCACAGGCTGCTGCGCACTGGTGGCATCTCGTTCGTCAAATCCCGCCATGGCCGAGAGAAGCAGAGCGCAATCCTCAGCGCTGCGCGCGAAAGGTCCTGCCTGATCGAGGCTGGACGCGAAGGCCACCATGCCATAGCGCGAGCAGCGCCCGTAGGTTGGCTTGATACCGGTGGTCCCGGTGAAGCTCGCCGGCTGCCGGATTGATCCCCCGGTGTCGGTGCCGGTGGCTGCCGGCACCAGGCGCGCAGCCACCGCCGCCGCCGAGCCGCCGGACGAGCCGCCGGGCACGCGCGTGCGATCCCAGGGGTTGCGCACCACGCCGAACGCCGAGTTTTCGTTGCTCGAGCCCATGGCGAACTCGTCGCAGTTGAGCTTGGCCAGCGTCACGGTGCCGGCGTCGGCCAGCCGACGAACCACCGTCGCGTCGAACGGGCTCTGATAGCCGGCCAGCATCTTCGAACCCGCGGTGCTGGGCAATCCGTCGGTGACGAAGATGTCCTTGTGCGCCAGCGGCACGCCCAGCAGCGGGCTCATGTCGCCGCGCGCACGCCGCGCGTCGGCGGCCTCGGCCTGGCGCAATGCGGCCGCATCGTCCTGGGCCAGCACGCTGCCCAGATCGTGATGTTGAGCAAGCCGTGCGAGCAGATGTTTCGTGGCTTCGACGCTGGAGGTGGCTCCCGTGGCGATCGCGTGGCCCAGTTCGGCCACGCCCATCTCGTGCAGCGCCTTCATTCCTCGATGACCTTGGGCACGAGGAACAGGCCGTCTTCCACCGCCGGCGCGCTGCGCTGGTGGCGCTCGCGCTGGTCGACCTCGGTCACGGCATCGTCGCGCAACCGCAGCTGCACGTCCTGAACGGCCGACAACGGCGTGTACAGCGGCTCGATGCCGGTGGTCTCGACCGCGCTCATCTGCTCCACGATCGAGAAGAAGCCGTTGAGTTGCGCGAGCATCGCCGCCTGTTCGGCGCTGGACAGATCGAGTCGGGCCAGGTGGGCGATGCGGCTGACGTCGGCGGGGGTCAGGGGCATGGCGGGAAGGTACTTTTGTGAGCATCCCGCAGGCCGGACGCCGCAGGCATTCGGGTATTATCCCCGGTTATCCACAAGCCCCTGCGGCCCCTGCAAATCAAGACGTTGCGAGGGATTTCGCAACGGCTTGTGCATGATCGCCGCGCGAGTGGCCCGGCAACGGCGGCTTGCGCGAATTCGAACAATCACTGCCATCGACCAACGGAGCGTGGAGTCACGCCGCAGGTGACCCCTCGGCCTTCACCGCCTGCGCAGCAACCTCGCCCACACCATGTTCGGATCCTTTCGTCGCTACTTCTCGACGGACCTCGCCATCGACCTCGGCACCGCCAACACGCTGATCTACGTGCGTGGCAAGGGCATCGTTCTGGACGAACCCTCGGTCGTCGCCATCCGCCACGAAGGCGGCCCCAACGGCAAGAAGACCATCCAGGCGGTGGGCGCCGAAGCCAAGGCGATGCTCGGCAAGGTGCCGGGCAACATCGAGGCCATCCGCCCGATGAAGGACGGCGTGATCGCCGACTTCACCGTCACCGAGCAGATGCTCAAGCAGTTCATCAAGATGGTCCATCCGAGCTCCGTCTTGCGGCCCGAGCCCGCGGATCATCATCTGCGTGCCCTGCGGCTCGACCCAGGTGGAGCGCCGTGCCATTCGCGAGTCGGCGCTGGGCGCCGGTGCCAGCGAGGTCTACCTGATCGAGGAGCCCATGGCCGCGGCCATCGGTGCGGGCCTGCCGGTGTCCGAGGCCTCGGGCTCGATGGTGGTCGACATCGGCGGCGGCACCACCGAGGTCGGCGTGATCTCGCTGGGCGGCATGGTCTACAAGGGTTCGGTGCGGGTGGGTGGCGACAAGTTCGACGAAGCCATCATCAACTACATCCGCCGCAACTACGGCATGCTGATCGGCGAGCCCACCGCCGAGGCCATCAAGAAGCAGATCGGCTCTGCCTTCCCCGGCTCCGAGGTCAAGGAGATGGAAGTCAAGGGCCGCAATCTCTCCGAAGGCGTGCCGCGCAGCTTCACCATCTCGTCCAACGAGATCCTGGAGGCGCTCACCGACCCGCTGAACCAGATCGTCTCCAGCGTCAAGAACGCGCTCGAGCAGACCCCGCCGGAGCTGGGTGCCGACATCGCCGAGCGCGGCATGATGCTCACCGGCGGCGGCGCGCTGCTGCGCGATCTCGATCGCCTGCTGGCCGAGGAGACAGGCCTGCCCGTGCTGGTGGCCGAAGACCCGCTGACCTGCGTGGTGCGCGGCTGCGGCATGGCGCTCGAGCGCATGGAGCGCCTGGGTTCCATCTTCACGTCCGAGTGAGCCGCCGCGTCTTCGCCTCACTGATTCCACGTCGCGCCGGCCAGGTCGCCATCGGCGCCTGAAGCGGCGCCCGTCCCCATGTCTCTCGGCACCCTCGACCGCACGCCGCCGCCCTTCTTTCGCCAGGGGCCCTCGGCGCTCACCCGGCTGAGTGTGTACGCGGCGCTGTCGCTGTTCCTGATGGTGGCCGACACGCGCTTCCAGATCACCCAGCCGGTGCGCGCGGCGCTCGCCACCGTGCTGCATCCCGTCGAGCGCGCCCTGCTGGTGCCGGTGGAAGCGGTGCAGGGCGGCAGCGCCTACCTGATGGGTCTGCAGCGCGCCATCTCCAACGAAGAAGCCGCGCGTCGGGACCTGGCGCGGCAGGCCGAACGTGCCTTGCAGGTCGAGCGACTGGAAGCCGAGAACCTGCGCCTGCGGGCCTTGCTCGATCTGCGCCCGGCCCTGCAGGTCAAGTCGCAGGCGGCGCAGGTGCTCTACGAAGCGAGCGATCCGTTTTCACGCAAGGTCATCATCGACCGCGGCGCGACGCAGGGCATCCTGCCCGCATCGCCAGTCATCAACGAGGCCGGCGTGCTGGGGCAGGTGACGCGCGTCTATCCGCTGTCGTCGGAGGTGACGCTGCTGATCGACAAGGACGCCGCCGATCCCGGTGCTCAACACCCGCAGCCAGGTGCGCAGCGCGGCCTTCGGCGGTGCGGGCAGTCTGGAGCTGAGGTTCATCGCGGGCAATGCGGACGTCCAGGTGGGCGACCTGCTCACCACCTCGGGCCTCGACGGTGTCTATCCGCCGGGCTTGCCGGTGGGCAAGGTCGAAAGCGTCGATCGCAAGATCGACTCGGGCTTTGCGCGCATCGGCGTGCAGCCGGCCGCGCAGGCCGATGGCGTGCGTCATGTCCTGGTGCTCGAGCCCGCTGGCGTGCAGCTGCCGCCGCGGCCCGAGCCCTCGGTGGAGGAGCCCAAGGCGTCGGGCCGGAAGGGGGCGCGCAAATGATCATGCCCCGCGGCGGTGACGCGCTGCTGCTGCCGGCCAACCCGCTGTTCGTGTGGGCCACGCTGCTGATGGCGCTGCTGCTCAACATCATCCCGCTCGGCCGGCAGCCGGCCATGCCCGACTTCCTTGCGCTGGTGCTCGTGTTCTGGAATGTCCACCAGTCGCGGCGCGTCGGCATCGGCACCGCATTCCTGTTCGGGCTGATGATGGACGTGCACGACGGCGCGGTGCTCGGCCAGCACGCGCTGGCCTACACGCTGCTGAGCTTCTTCGCCACCACCATCCACCGCCGCCTGCTGTGGTTCACGGTGCCGTCGCAGGCGCTGCAGATCCTGCCGCTGTTCCTGGCGGCGCACGCCGTCTCGCTCGTCGTGCGAATGTTGGCCGGCGGCATGTTCCCCGGCTGGGAGCTGGTGTTCGCGCCCATGCTCGAGGCGCTTCTGTGGCCGATTGCCACCTGGCTGTTGCTCGCCCCTCAGCGCAGAGCCCCCGATCCGGACGAAAATCGTCCTCTATGACCGAGCTGAAGAACGTCGAGCAGGAGCTGTCGCGCTTCAACACGCGGCTGCTGGCCGCGGCGGCGTTCGTGCTGTTCGCTTTCGGCCTGCTCGGCGCGCGGCTGGTGCACCTGCAGGTCTACAAGCACGAGGAGCTGTCGACGCAGGCGGAGAACAACCGCATCGCGGTCGTGCCGGTCGTGCCCATCCGCGGGCTGATCGTCGACCGCAACGGCGTGGTGCTGGCCAACAACTACTCGGCTTACACGCTGGAGATCACCCCGTCCAAGGCCGGCCCGACTCGAACGCCCTGATCGACAGCCTGGCCGAGGTGGTGGACATCCAGCCGCGCGACCGCAAGCGCTTCAAGCGCCTGATGGAAGAGAGCAAGAGCTTCGAGTCCCTGCCGATTCGCACGCAAGTTGAGCGACGAGGAGGTGGCGCGCTTCACCGCCCAGCGATTCCGCTTCGCGGGCGTGGACCTCAAGGCGCGCCTGTTCCGCAACTACCCGCTCGGCCAGACCGGCAGCCACCTGCTGGGCTACATCGGCCGCATCAACCAGGCCGAGAAGGACCAGATCGACGAGTCCGAGACCGCGTCGAACTACCGCGGCACCGAATACATCGGCAAGCTCGGCGTCGAGCAGAGCTACGAGGCCGAACTGCACGGCCAGACCGGCTTCGAGGAGGTCGAGACCAGCGCCGGCGGCCGTCCGGTGCGGCGCCTCAAGAGCAGCCCGGCGACGCCGGGCAACAAGGTCGTGCTGTCGATCGACATCCGCCTGCAGGCGCTGGTCGAAGAGCTGTTCGGCGATCGGCGCGGCGCGCTGGTCGCGCTGGACCCGCGCAATGGCGAGGTGCTGGCGTTCGTCAGCAAGCCCACCTTCGACCCCAACCTCTTCGTCGACGGCATCGACAGCGATTCCTGGAAGGAGCTCAACGAGTCGATCGACAAGCCGCTGCTGAACCGCGCGCTGCGAGGCACCTACCCGCCGGGCTCGACCTTCAAGCCCTTCATGGCGATCGCCGCACTCAACAGCGGCAAGCGCAGGTCCCGAACAGGTGATCTACGACGGCGGCACCTTCCAGTTCGGCAACCACACCTTCCGCAGCCACGGCGACCACGGACTGGGTCCGGTGGACATGGTGCGCAGCATCGTCAAGTCGAGCAACGTCTACTACTACTCGCTGGCCAACGAGATGGGCGTGGACCTGATGCACGAGCAGCTGCAGCCTTTCGGCTTCGGGCGCAAGACCGGCATCGACGTCGAGGGCGAGGTGACCGGCCTGCTGCCGTCCACCGAGTGGAAGCGCAAGCGCCTACAAGCGGCCCGAGCAGCAGAAGTGGTACGCCGGCGAGACCATCTCGCTGGGCATCGGCCAGGGCTACAACAACTTCACCATGCTGCAGCTGGCCAGCGCCACGGCCACGCTGGTGTCCGGCGGCCAGCGCTTCAAGCCGCGGCTGGTGCGCGAGATCGAAGACGTGCGTCACCCGCGACCGCAAGCGCGTGGCCAGCGACGCGCTCGCCGCCGCTGCCGCTCAAGCCCGAGCACGTCGAGCTGATCAGCCGCGCGCTCTACGGCGTCACGCAGGAGGGCACCTCGGTGCGCTCCTTCCTGCGGCGCGCCCTACAAGAGCGGCGGCAAGACCGGGACTGCGCAGGCGGTGGGCATCAAGGCCAACGAGAAGTACAACGCGACCAAGCTCGAAGAGCACCAGCGCGACCACTCGCTCTACATCGCGCTTCGCGCCGCTCGAGGCGCCGACCATCGCGCTGGCGGTCGTCGTCGAGAACGCCGGCTTCGGCTCCGATGCCGCCGCGCCGATCGCGCGGCGCGTGTTCGACTATGTGCTCAGCGGCGTGTACCCCAGCGAGGAGGACATCGCGCTGATCCGCTCGGGCAAGGGCGGGCCGCCGGTCGGCAAGCCGCGTCCGGCCCAGAAGTGCCGCTGCCCGGCGGCCCGAGCCGTCGTGGCGCCTGCGGCAGTGCCGGTGCCGCCGCGCGCTGCCGCGCCGCCGAGCGTGGCCGCACCGCAGGCCGTTGCGCCGATGAACGGCACCTTCGACAAGCCCTCGCTCTGGCAGCGGGTGGCGCCGGTGTTCACCGGCTTCGACGGCGCGCTGATCCTGGCCATCGCTGCTGCTGGCTGGCGCCGGACTGGTGACGATGTATTCGGCCGGCTTCGACCACGGCACGCGCTTCGTCGACCACGGGCGCAACATGCTGCTGGCCGCTGATGATCCTGTTCGTGGTGGCCCAGGTGCCGCCGCAGCGGCTGATGGCGCTCGCCGTGCCGCTGTACGCGGTGGGCGTGGCGCTGCTGGTGGCCACCGCGTTGTTCGGCATCACCAAGAAGGGCGCGACGCGCTGGCTCGACCTGGGCGTGGTGATCCAGCCCAGCGAGATCCTCAAGATCGCCATGCCGCTGATGCTGGCCTGGTGGTTCCAGCGGCGCGAGGGCCAGCATCCGCGCGCAGCGACTTCGTGGTCGCCGCTGGCGCTGCTGGCGATGCCGGTGGGCCTGATCGTCAAGCAGCCCGACCTCGGCACGGCGATCCTGGTGCTGTCGGCCGGGCTGTACGTGATCTTCTTTGCCGGGTCTGTCGTGGCGGCTGATCCTGCCGGTGATCGTGCTGGCGGCCGTGGCCATCACGGCGGTGGTGGTGTCGGCCGACAGCATCTGCGAGCCCGACGTGAAGTGGCCGGTGATGCGCGAGTACCAGAAGAACCGGGTGTGCACCCTGCTCGACCCGACCACCGACCCGCTGGGCAAGGGCTTCCACATCATCCAGGGCATGATCGCCATCGGCTCGGGCGGCGTCGACGGCAAGGGCTTCATGAAGGGCACGCAGACGCACCTGGAATTCATCCCCGAGCGCACCACCGACTTCATCTTCGCCGCCTTCGCCGAGGAGTTCGGCCTGGTCGGCTGTGCCGGCCTGCTGCTGGGCTTCATCTTCCTGATCTTCCGCGGGCCTGATGATCGCCGCCGAAGCGCCGACGGTGTTCACGCGGCTGCTGGCCGGCGCAATCACGCTGAGCTTCTTCACCTACGCCTTCGTCAACATGGGCATGGTCAGCGGCATCCTGCCGGTGGTGGGCGTGCCGCTGCCGTTCATCAGCTACGGCGGCACCGCGATGGTCACGCTGGGCGCTGGGGCTGGGCATCCTGATGTCGATCGCCAAGAGCCGGCGGCTGGTGCAGAGCTGATGACGGCTGCCGCGCGGTCGGCGTCGTCGGCGTCGGGCAACATGGGCCTGGCGATGGCGCTGCGATTGCGCGATCGCGGCCATGCCGGTGACCGTGCGCGACATCGACCCGGCGCGCGAAGCGCTGGCCCGCGCCGAAGGCCTGGCACTGTGCGCCGTCGCCAGCCGCGCTGGCCGCAACGATGCGAGGTGCTCATCGTCGCCGTGGTCGACGCCGCCCAGACCGACGCCGTGCTGTTCGGCCCCGACGGCGCCGCCCAGGCGCTTGCGCGCCGGCGCCGCGGTGCTGCTGTGCCCGACCCTCGGCCCGGCCGACACCGAGCGCTTCGCCGCGCGGCTGGCCGCAGCAGGGCCTGCACGGCATCGATGCGCCGATGTCCGGCGGCCCGGCGCGGGCGCGCGACGGCAGCATGAGCCTGATGGTGGCCTGCGCCGACGCGGTGTTCGGGCGCTGGCGAGCCGCTGATCGCATCGCTGTCGAGCCAGGTGTTCCGCGTCGGCGAACGGGCCGGCGACGGCGCGCGCACCAAGCTGGTCAACAACCTGCTGGCCGCCATCAACCTGGCCGGGGCGGCCGAGGCGTTGGCGCTGGCCGAGCGCGTCGGGCTGGACCCGAAGCGCACGCTGGCGGTGATCGAGCGTCCAGCGGCCAGAGCTGGATCGGCATCCGACCGGATGCGCCGCGCGCTGGCCGGCGACTTGGCGCCGCGCGCCCACACCACGCTGCTGCGCAAGGACACCGGACTCGCGCTCGACATGGCGGCGCAGGCCGGCATCGAGTTGCCGGCTGGGCAGCGAGGCCGCAGCGCTCTTCGCGCAGGCCTGCGAGGCCGGGTTCGCGGCGTTCGACGACGCCAGCCTGCTCGAGCTGCTACGCCGCGCGCGGCCGACCGTCTGTCGGATGGTCGTCCGGCCGGCGCGGCGAGCCGAAGCGCAGCGTGAACCGCGCGCCCGGGCCGAAGCGCTGCGCCTGCCTGGTCGCTCAGTCCGGGGCGGTGGCGCAGGTTGGCGTCCTCCAGCGTGACCTCCGCGCCATGCTGCAGCGCGATCTCCGCACGATCGCCAGGCCCAGGCCCGCAGCCGTCGACGTCGGTGCCCAGCGCGCGGTAGAACGGCTGGAACACCTGCTCGCGCTCGGCCGCGGGGATGCCCGGGCCGGAGTCCTCGACCTGCAGCACCACCACCTGGCCGAACGGGTCGTCGACGATGCGCACCGTGACCGTGCCGCCGGCCGGCGTGTACTGCAGCGCGTTGTCGACCAGGTTGCGGATCAGCTCGCGCAGCAGCACGCGCGTGCCCGCCACCAGCGCACGCGCCGCCGCTGGCGCCTCGGCCGGTGCTCGGGCCCCTCGTAGCCGAGGTCGATGCGCTTTGTCGAGCGCGCGCGGCACGAAGTCGCGCACCGTCTCCGTGGCCAGGCGCGGCGAGGTTCACGGCCTGCGTGCTGGGCCGAATGCTCCTTGTCCTCGGCGCGCGCCATCGCCAGCAGCTGGTTGACCATGTGCGCCGCGCTCTGGCTCGAGTGCGCGATCTGCTGCAGCGACTTCTTCAGCGCCTGCGGGTCGCGCTCGCCGGCGTCGATCTCGCGCTGCGCCAGCTCGGCCTGCGTGCGCAGCCCGGCCAGCGGCGTCTTCAGCTGGTGCGCGGCATCGGCCAGGAAGTGCTTCTGCGCGCCGATGGACTGGTCCAGCCGCGCCAGCAGGTCGTTGATCGCGCGCACCAGCGGCGACACCTCCTCCGGCGCGTCGCGCTCGTCGATCGGGCTCAGGTCGTTGCTGTCGCGGCGCGCGGATGCGCTGCTGCAGTTCGTTCAGCGGCGCGATGCCGCGCGCCAGCGCCAGCCACACCAGCAGCACCGCCAGCGGCAGGATCACGAACTGCGGCAGGATCACGCCCTTGATGATCTCGGTGGCCAGGCGCGAGCGCTTGCCCAGCGTCTCGGCCACCTGCACCAAGGCGCGGGCTGTCGCTGCTGCGTTGCGGCAGCGGCGACCCAGGCGTAGGCGATGCGCACCTCCTCGTTGCCGATCACGTCGTCGCGGAACCGCACCTCGCCCGGATCGGACAGGTCTTCGACCGGCGGCACCGGCACGCTGCGGTCGCCGCCGAGGTACTCGCCGCGCAGGCCGAGCACCTGGTAGTAGATGTCGTCGGCCTCGTCGGTGTGCAGCAGCTCGGCGGCACTCGCAGGCAGCGTGAAGCGCGCACTGGACACCCCGGGCTGGCGCTCCTGCAGCACGCACCTGCTTGGACAGCACCCGCACCATCTCGCCGAGTTCGCGGTCGAAGGGCTTGTTGGCGATGTTCTGCGCCACCAGCCAGGTCAGCGCCACGCTCATCGGCCACAGCAGCAGCAGCGGCGCGAGCATCCAGTCGAGGATCTCGCCGAAGAGCGAGCGTTGTTCCTTGCGGTTCGGCATGGGGATTCAGGATAGCGCGAGGGCCGGACGCCGGGCCGGCCTGCGCACGGCCGACCCGGAAGCGGCCGGCGGCGCCGCTCAAGCGGCGATCTTCTCCAGGCAGTAGCCCAGCCCGCGCACGGTCGCGATGCGCACCGGCCCCTGCTCGATCTTCTTGCGCAGGCGGTGGATGTAGACCTCGATCGCGTTGTTGCTGACCTCCTCGCCCCACTCGCACAGGCGCTCGACCAGCTGGTCCTTGCTGACCAGGCGACCGGCGCGCTGCAGCAGCACCTCGAGCAGGGAGAGCTCGCGCGCCGACAGCTCGATCATCTGGTCGTTGATGTAGGCCACGCGGCCGGTGGCGTCGAAGGTCAGCGGGCCGTGCTTGATCACGGTGGACGCCGTGCCCAGGCCGCGGCGCGTCAGGGCGCGCACCCGCGCTTCCAGCTCCTGCAGCGAGAAGGGCTTGGCCATGTAGTCGTCGGCGCCCAGGTCCAGGCCCTTGACGCGCTGCTCGACGCTGTCGGCCGCGGTCAGGATCAGCACCGGCGTGCTGTTGCCGCGCGCCGCGCAGCTTGCGCAGCACCTCCAGGCCATGCATCTTGGGCAGGCCCAGGTCGAGGATCAGCAGGTCGAACTCGTGCGAGGCCAGCGCCGCATCGGCTTCGGTGCCGCTGCTCACCTGGTCGACCGCGTAGCCGGCGTTGCGCAGCGAGCGCAGCAGGCCGTCGGCCAGGACTTGGTCGTCTTCGGCGATCAGGATGCGCATGTCTGTCTCCTCGTCCGGCTCGTGGTCGGCTGTGTCAGCAATTGTAGGGATGGCCTGCCACGGCACGCACAGGGTACTGTACAAACATCCAGCTTTTGCCATAATGCGCCAACCTTCAGGAGATCGCGCCATGGACGCACCCGTCAAAGCCCTCAACACCGAAAAAGCCAAGGCCCTGCAGGCCGCGCTGGCCCAGATCGAAAAGCAGTTCGGCAAGGGCTCGATCATGCGCCTGGGCGAGGGCGAAGTCATCGAGGACATCGAGGTCGTCTCCACCGGCTCGCTCGGCCTGGACATCGCCCTCGGCGTCGGCGGCCTGCCGCGCGGCCGGGTGGTCGAGATCTACGGCCCCGAGTCCTCGGGCAAGACCACGCTGACGCTGCAGGTCATCGCCGAGATGCAGAAGCTCGGCGGCACCTGCGCCTTCATCGACGCCGAGCACGCGCTCGACACCGCCTACGCGCAGAAGCTCGGCGTCAACCTGCAGGAACTGCTGATCAGCCAGCCCGACACCGGCGAGCAGGCGCTCGAGATCGTCGATGCGCTGGTGCGCTCCGGCTCGGTCGACCTGGTGGTCATCGACTCGGTGGCCGCGCTCACGCCCAAGGCCGAAATCGAAGGCGAGATGGGCGACTCGCTGCCCGGCCTGCAGGCCCGCCTGATGAGCCAGGCGCTGCGCAAGCTCACCGGCACGATCAAGAAGACCAACACCATGGTCATCTTCATCAACCAGATCCGCATGAAGATCGGCGTGATGTTCGGCAGCCCCGAAACCACCACCGGCGGCAATGCGCTCAAGTTCTACGCCTCGGTGCGGCTGGACATCCGCCGCATCGGCAGCATCAAGAAGGGCGAAGAGGTCATCGGCAACGAGACCAAGGTCAAGGTCGTCAAGAACAAGGTCTCGCCGCCCTTCAAGACCGCCGAGTTCGACATCCTCTACGGTCAGGGCATCAGCCGCGAGGGCGAGATCATCGACATGGGCGTGAACACCAAGGTGCTCGAGAAGAGCGGCGCCTGGTACGCCTACAACGGCGAGAAGATCGGCCAGGGCAAGGACAACGCCCGCGAATTCCTGAAAGAGAACCCCGAGATCGCCATCGAGATCGAGAACAAGGTGCGCGAGGCGGTGGGCATTCCGATGCTGCCGGCCCGCGAGAGCCGCCGACGCCAAGTGAAGTCCGCGGGCGCCGCGCTCGCTGAAGGCGCGCGCCGCTGCAGTGGCTGGCCCAGCGAGAGCACAGCCGGCCGGAGCTGCGGCGCAAGCTGCTGCCTGCACGCCGGGCGAGGCGAGTCGAAGACGAAGTCGACGCGGCCGATGGCCGCGGCGCCGGCGCCGACCGCCGGCTCCGCTGCCGCCGCCCGGGTCGATGCCTGCTCGACTGGCTGGAGGCCCACCGTTATCTGCGCGAGCAGCGATTCGCCGAGTCGCGCATCCACGCGCGCTCGGCGCGCTTCGGCAACCTGCGCATCCGCCAGGAGCTCGCGCAGCATGGGGTGGACGCTCACCGACGAGGCGCGAGTGGCGCTGCAAGGCAGCGAACTCGATCGCGCACGGGCGGTCTGGCAGCGCAAGGTTCGGCCGGATCGCGAACGCGGGTGCCCCGACGGCCACGACGCTGCGCAAGCAGGCGCGCTTCCTGACGGCGCGGGGCTTCTCACCCGAGGTGGTGCGCCGAGTCCTGCGAGAAGCCGCTGCCGGTGAGCGACGAACCGCGGCCGGACACTGACAGCGATCCGGACTGAGTGGCTGCCAGCTGGGCGTCAGCTTTGGTGCAGAGCAGCATGCTACATTGCGCGGCGCTATGCGAGGGCTCCGCACGGGTCACGTCCACGACGACCCGCAAGTCGCCGCCATCACCCTTCGACGCCCACCTGAATCTCCTTCGATGGCCCTGCCGACCGCCGCGCCCGAGCGCCAGCTCAAGCACCGCCGCAGCATCGACGTTCAGGTCTATGCGCGGGGCAATGGCCTGTGGGAGGTCGACGCCGAGATCACCGACGTCAAGACGCGCGACGCCATGCTGGCCGGCGGCCTGCGCCGCGCCGGCGATCCGATCCACGACATGCTGCTGCGCATCGTCGTCGACGAGACAGCTGCAACATCCTCGAGGCCGGCTCCGCAGACGCGCAGCATGCCCTACGCCGGCCAGCTGCGACGACCACGGCGACGCCTACCGCGGCCCTCGTCGGCCTGAACCTGCTGAAGGGCTTCCGGCAGGAGGTCATGGCAGCGCCTGGGCGGCGTGGCCGGCTGCACCCATCTGACCGAGCTGGCGCAGGTGCTGCCCACCGCCGTCGTCCAGGCCTTTGCCGGCGAAGTGATCGACACGACGGCGAGGACCGGACGCCGCAGCGCCCTTCCAGATCGACCGCTGCCACGCGCTGCGCTCCGACGGCGCCGGTGGTGCAAGACTTCTACCCGCGCTGGTACCGGCGACCCCAGCTCACCGTCGGCCCCGCATGCCGCCTTCCCACCCCCTTGAAACCTGAGCAAGCGAGACACCCATGAAGATCCACGAATACCAGGGCAAGGAAATCCTGCGCCAGTTCGGCGTGCCGGTGCCGCGCGGCTACCCCGCCTTCAGCGTGCTGGAGGCCACCGAAGCGGCGCAGAAGCTCGGCGGCCCGGTCTGGGTCGTGAAGGCGCAGATCCACGCCGGCGGCCGCGGCAAGGGCGGCGGCGTCAAGGTGGCCAAGATCGCTGGACGACGTGAAGAAGCTCGCCGGCGAGATCCTCGGCATGCAGCTCAAGACCCACCAGACCGGCCCCGAAGGCCAGAAGGTGCGCCGCCTCTACATCGAGGAAGGCGCCGACATCAAGAAGGAGCTCTACGTCTCGCTGGTCACCGACCGCGCCTCGCAGAAGGTCGCGATGATCGCCTCGAGCGAAGGCGGCATGGACATCGAGGAAGTCGCGCACAGCACGCCCGAGAAGATCATCACCGAGCTGATCGACCCGCTGGTCGGCATGACCGACGCGCAGGCGCAGCAAGGTCGCCGCCGCCATCGGCCTGCCCGAAGCCTCGCACGCCCAGGCCGTGACGCTGTTCCAGAACCTGTACCGCTGCTACATGGAGACGGACGCCTCGCTGGTCGAGATCAACCCGCTGAACTGCGACAGCAAGGGCAACCTGATCGCGCTGGACGCGAAGTTCAACTTCGACAGCAACGCGCTGTTCCGCCACCCGGAGATCGTGGCCTACCGCGACCTCGACGAGGAGGACCCGGCCGAGATCGAGGCCAGCAAGTTCGACCTCGCCTACATCCAGCTCGACGGCAACATCGGCTGCCTGGTCAACGGCGCCGGCCTGGCGATGGCGACCATGGACACCATCAAGCTGTTCGGCGGCGAGCCGGCCAACTTCCTCGACGTCGGCGGCGGCGCCACCGCCGAGAAGGTCACCGAGGCCTTCAAGATCATGCTCGAGCAGCCCGAAGGTCAAGGCGATCCTGGTCAACATCTTCGGCGGCATCATGCGTTGCGACACCATCGCCGAGGGCGTGATCGCCGCCTGCAAGGCGGTCAACCTGAGGGTGCCGCTGGTCGTGCGCATGAAGGGCACGAACGAGGAACTGGGCAAGAAGATGCTCAAGGAGTCCGGCCTGCCCATCATCAGCGCCGACACCATGGCCGAAGCGGCGACGAAGATCGTCGCTGCCGTCAAGTAACCCGCCCGCACGAGAGAAACGACATGAGCATCCTCATCAACAAGGACACCAAGGTCATCACCCAGGGCATCACGGGCAAGACCGGCCAGTTCCACACCCGCGGCTGCCGCGACTACGCCAACGGCAAGAACTGCTTCGTCGCCGGCGTGAACCCGAAGAAGGCCGGCGAGGACTTCGAGGGCATCCCGATCTTCGCCAGCGTCAAGGACGCCGCCAAGAACACCGGCGCCACCGTCAGCGTGATCTACGTGCCGCCGGCCGGCGCCGCCGCGGCGATCTGGGAAGCGGTGGAAGCCGACCTGGACCTGGCCATCTGCATCACCGAGGGCATTCCCGATCCGCGACATGCTGGAAGTGCGCAACAAGATGAAGCAGAAGGAAGCCAAGGGCGGCAAGAAGACGCTGCTGCTCGGCCCCAACTGCCCGGGCCTGATCACGCCCGAGGAAATCAAGATCGGCATCATGCCGGGCCACATCCACCGCAAGGGCCGCATCGGCGTGGTCGTCGCGCTCGGGCACGCTGACCTATGAAGCGGTGGCGCAGCTCACCGAGATCGGCCTGGGCCAGTCCAGCGCCGTGGGCATCGGCGGCGACCCGATCAACGGCCTGAAGCACATCGACGTGATGCGGCTGTTCAACGACGATCCGGACACCGACGCGGTGATCATGATCGGCGAGATCGGCGGCCCGGACGAAGCCGAAGCCGCGCGCTGGTGCAAGGCGAACATGAAGAAGCCGATCGTCGGCTTCATCGCGGGCGTCACCGCCCCGCCGGGCAAGCGCATGGGCCATGCCGGCGCGCTGATCTCCGGCGGCGCCGACACGGCCGATGCCAAGCTGGCGATCATGGAGGAGTGCGGCTTCACCGTCACGCGCAACCCGTCGGAGATGGGCAAGCTGCTCAAGGCACTGCTCTGACCGGTCCGCCTGCGCCTGACAGGGGCCGCCCGAGTGCGCGCCCCTTGTCTTCGATGGTCGCTGAGCGGCGCGCTGCATTGCGTAATTCCACGCACTTGCGACGCCGGGTCAAGGCGCCTACACTGCGGCTCGCAGCCGCGATTTCCGACCCGACAGGGCCCCGCCGATGGAACAGTTCATGCACGCCGACTTCTGGATTGCCGTCGGCCAGATCATCATGATCGACATCCTGCTGGGTGGCGACAACGCGGTCGTGATCGCGCTGGCGTGCCGCAAGCTGCCGGACGCAGCAGCGCACCAAGGGCATCCTCTGGGGCACCGCCGGCGCCATCGTGCTGCGCGTCATCCTGATCTTCTTCGCGCTGACGCTGCTGGCCATCCCGTACCTCAAGCTCGTCGGCGCGGCTCTGCTGGTCTGGATCGGCGTCAAGCTGCTGGCGCCCGGAAGACGAGGACGCACACGGCAACATCCAGGCGCAGCGACAAGCTCTGGGCCGCGGTGAAGACCGTGATCGTGGCCGACCTGGTGATGAGCGTGGACAACGTCATCGCCATCGCCGGCGCGGCCGAAGGTGCCGGTGGCGACCACAAGATGCCGCTGGTGATCTTCGGCCTGCTGGTCAGCATTCCCGATCATCGTCTGGGGCAGCCAGCTCGTGATCAAGCTGATGGACCGCTTCCCGATGATCATCACCGTCGGCGGCATGCTGCTGGGCTGGATCGCCGGCACCATGGCGGTCACCGATCCGGCCGTGATCGGCATGCTGCCCACCACGCCGCCCGCCAGAGCCGGCGCCATGCCGGAGGTTCTGGACTCCATCCGCTACGCCGCCGGCGTGGTGGGCGCCCTGCTGGTGCTGGCCGTGGGACGGTGGATTGCCAGTCGGCACCAACGTGCGCACGGCGCGGCCGAGGCCGACTCCTGATCCGGTGACCGCAGATCGGTCTGCAGGAGGGTCGGGGGCTGTGCTAGAACCCGGTCCATGAAGACTGTGGCCGTGATCGTCGATGATGCTCCGCATGCGCGGCAGGTTCTGAGCCGCGCACTCGAAAGCAGTGAGCCCACGCACTGGATCCTGGTCGCGGCCTCGCCCACGCGCACCCGCCATCTCGGTCGCTGGATGTCGGCCTCGGCACGCCGGCAGTCCCTGGAACGGTGGAGCGCTGCACTCTTCGCGGATCTCGATTCGCTGTTCGGCCATCACCCGGCACACCGGGTTGAGCGTCTGCTGGTCAAGCGGACGTGGCTGGAGGTCGAGCCGCAGCTGCGCTCGCAGCATCCGGCACTCCAGGTGGTCGACGCGCGACGCCCCCGTGCCGCGCCCAACGCCGCGACCCACCCCGTCTCCTGCGAAGACGACGAGCGCGGGCTGGGCGCCTGGCTGAGCACCCTGAGCCTGGGCACCCTGTTGGCCATGGCCGACTGAACCCACGCGCCGCCGATCCGCGCTGGTGCCATGTTCAGCACTGTGCCGATGACGCCGCCCGGCCCCATCGTGTGGCTCTGGACCGCTCTGGCGATGGGGCTGGCGTTGGTCTGCGTGGTCTGGCTTCTGCCCAGGCTGACCGGCCGGATGGCGTTGTGGGTCAGCGGCTTGTCGGTGATCGTCGGCGTGACAGTGGCGCTGGCCTGGCCGGGCAGCGGATGGTTCGCAGCACTTCCGGTCACAGCGATGGTCTTCGGTCACATCGGCCACGTCGCTCGGCGCCAGCGAGCCACCGCGCCCCCGATCAACGCAACACCGGGTGCGGTCCCGACGTCGCGCCGCCCGGCGCGCGCGCTTGTCGCCGCGGCTTCCTCCGCCACCGACCGACCTCCTGAACCCCTGACCGCATCGGCGCCCGACGCCGCGTCGGCGGATGCCACCTCCGCAACCGCCAAACCCCTGGCAACGCTCGGCCGCTACCGCATCGACGGCGAACTCGGTCGCGGCTCGATGGGGGCGGTCTACCTCGGACACGATCCGCAGATCGGTCGGCAGGTCGCCCTCAAGACCCTGGCCCTGAGCCGCGAGTTCCAGGGCGACAAGCTGGCCGAAGCCCGGCGTCGATTCTTCAGGGAGGCGGAGACCGCGGGTCGCCTCCAGCACCCGGACATCGTGACGATCTTCGATGCCGGCGAGTCCCAGGACCTGGCCTACATCGCCATGGAGTACATCCAGGGCGCCGACCTGCAGCGGCACGCGACCCCCGACCGGCTGCTGCCATGGACCGAAGTTCTGGCCGTGGGCGCCCGGGTGGCCGACGCGCTGGCCTATGCCCATCGCCAGGGGGTGGTCCACCGCGACGTCAAGCCGGCGAATGTGATGGTCAACCTCGAAACCAGTCTGGTGAAGGTGACCGACTTCGGCATCGCGCGCATCACCGATGCCGCCCGGACGCGCACGGGCCTGGTGCTGGGGACGCCGTCCTACATGTCGCCCGAGCAGATGGCTGGGCGCCGCATCGACGGCCGAACCGACCTGTACTCGCTGGGCGTGATGCTGTTCGAGCTGCTCACCGGCACGGCTGCCGCACCGGGGCGAGTCGATGGCGAATCTGATGTACCAGATCACCAACGAACCTGCGCCCGACCTGCGCAGCCTGAGGCCGGAGCTGCCGCAGGCGCTGGCCGACATCGTGGCGCTGGCGCTGCAAAAGCGCGCGGAGGTGCGCTACGGCGACGGCCACCAGATGGCCGCCGACCTGCGCGCCGTCGTGGCGCAGGCACTGGTTCCGGAAAGCGCCGACTTCGAGAAAACCGTGACGCTTTCACGCCAGGATCCAAGGCACAATTCCGCAACTTAAGCGCCTGCGCCACCGACGGTCCGGGCCGAGACCGGCCGATCCTCCCATGTCCTTGCTTGATCCCGCCCCGAACATGACGCTCGAGTTCTTCAGCGCGACCGATACGGGCCGGTCGCGCAACAACAACGAGGACTCCGTGGCGGTCGACGATGCCTCGGGCCTCATCGTGCTGGCCGACGGCATGGGCGGCTACAACGCTGGTGAAGTGGCCAGCGGCATGGCCACCTCGTTCATCAAGACCGAGCTCGGTCGCTGGCTCACCGAGGCGTCCGACAACGCTTCCGACACCGACGTGCGCCGAGCCATGGACATCTGCGTGGACAACGCCAACCGGGCGATCTTCAACGCCGCCAACTCCAACCCGCAATGTGCAGGCATGGGCACCACCCTGGTGGTGGGCGTCTTCAGGGAAGGCCGGCTGTTGATGGGGCACGTGGGCGACTCCCGTGCCTACCGCTGGCGCGCTGGCCGACTGACCCAGATCACCCACGACCATTCCCTGCTCCAGGAGCAGATCGACTCCGGCCTGATCACGGCGGAACAGGCGGCGTTTTCGTCCAACAAGAACCTCGTGACCCGGGCGGTCGGGGTGGAAGACACGGTGCTGCTGGAGACGCACCTGCACGACGTGCTGCCCGGCGATCTCTACCTGCTGTGCTCGGACGGACTTTCCGACATGCTCGACGACGAGAACATCGCTCAGCTGTTGCAGACCAGCGACGCTCTCTCCGAAGTGGCTGCAGCCTTGGTGGACGCGGCCAACGAGGCAGGCGGAAAGGATAATATCTCCGTCGTTCTGGCGCGGGTGCGCGGCCCCGGCGGGACCGGCGCGGATCATGGTGGCCTTTTCGCCGCTGAGTGCCGCAACACCGCATAGAACAGTAGAAGGCACGAGGGCACAAGCATGGGCAAGCTGGTCGTATCGCTGGATGGTGTGGTGATCAAGGAAGTCCAGATCACCAAGGACAAGACCACGCTCGGCCGGCGGCCCTACAACGACATCGTGATCGACAACCTCGCCGTCAGCGGCGAGCACGCCGTGCTGCAGATGGTGGGTGCCGACGTCTTCATCGAAGACCTCAACAGCACCAACGGCACCTACATCAACGGCAAGGCCATCAAGAAGCAGCTGCTCAGCCACAACGACACGGTCGAGATCGGCAAGTACAAGATCAAGTACCTGGTCGAAGACGGCACCGACTACGAGAAGACGATGATCATGAAGCCCGGCGCCACCGCCGCGACGGGTCGGCGCCGCGGGGCTACTCGCCCACGGTCGGTTTCGGCGCCTCGGGCTTCGGCTCGCTCGGCGCCACCGCCGGCCCGGCGTCGATCAAGGTGCTCAACGGCGCCGCCGCCGGCCGCGAGGTCATGCTCACCAAGGTGGTCACCACCGTCGGCAAGCCCGGCGTGCAGGTGGCCTCGATCACCAAGCGCCCGGGCGGCTACGTGCTGGCCCACGTGGAAGGCGCGCTGCGCCCCACCGTCAACGGCAACCCGGTGATCGGGCGAGACCGTGCATCTGAAGAACGGTGACGTGGTCGAGCTCGCCGGCACCCAGATGCAGTTCGTCCAGGCCTGAGCGCGCCGGTCTGAGCGTTCGGGACCGCGCGGGAAGGCCGCGTGAGCGGCGTGTCGATCGGCAAGGCATGAGTCCCCGCGGGCTGCGCGGGTGGCGAGCTGCGCTGTTCGGCCTGGGCTTCCTTGCGGTGCTGCTGCACGCGAGCGGCGTGTTCCCCCTGCGTTTCGTCGCCGAATCCGAACTCGCCTGGGCCGACGCCCGCCTGCGCTCCAACCTGCCCGGCACGCTCGACCCGCGCATCGTGATCGTCGACGCAGACGAGCGCAGCCTGGGAGAGATCGGCCGTTGGCCCTGGCCGCGCGACCGCCTCGCCGCGCTGGTCGATGAGCTGGTGGAACGCCAGCGTGTGGCCCTGATCGGCTTGGACATGGTGCTGGCCGAGCCCGATCCGGCCCACGACCAACGCCTCGCCCGCGCGCTGGAAGGCCGGCCGGTGGTGCTGGGCTTCTACCTCAACGACGATCCGCAGGCGGTGCGCGCCGGTGTGCTGCCCGAGCCGGTCTGGCCCGCTGAAGCGCTGCAGGGGCGGGCGGTGAACCTCACCCACTGGCGCGGCTTCACCGCCAACCTGCCGGCCCTGGCCGCTGCGGCTCCTGCGGCCGGCTTCTTCAACGCCTGGCCCGACGCCGACGGCGTGGTGCGCTCCGTGCCGCTGATCGCGCAGACGCAGGGGCGCCACGTCGAGTCGCTCGGATTGGCGATGTTGCGGCGCTACACCGGGACGCCGGCCGTGCAGCCGATGTGGGCAGCGGTGGGTTCAGCGTCTTCGGGTCAGCCAGTGCTGACCGGCGTGCTGCTGGAGCAGGCCGGCCAGCGCCTGCCGATCCCGGTGGATGAGCGGGTGTCGGTGCGCGTGCCGTTTCGCGGCGAAGGTGGTCCGCGCGGCGGCTCGTTCGAGTACGTGTCTGCGGCCGACCTCCTCGGCGGGCGCGTGCCTGCCGGTCACCTGGCCGGCAAGCTGGTGATCGTGGGCTCCACCGCACCTGGCGTGTTCGATCTGCGCACCACGCCGGTGGCGCAGGCCTACCCGGGTGTCGAGGTGCACGCCAACCTGCTGTCGGCGCTGGCTGGACGGCCGGGCGCTGGTGCAGCCCGACTGGGCGCGCGGCTACGAGGTGGCGCAGCTGGTCGTCGTGATGGCCGTGCTGGCGCTGGCACTGCCGCGGCTGCGGCGCGCTGGCCGGCATCGGCAGCGGGCTGCTGCTGATGGCCGCGCTGGCGGTGCTCAACGTCTGGCTGTACCGGGCGCACGGGCTGGTGCTGCCGTTGGTCTCTGCCTGGCTGCTCGTCGACCGTGGTGCTGGCCATCAACACCAGCTGGGGCTACGTGCGTCGAAGGGCACCGGCGGCGCTCGCTGGCCAGGCTGTTCGGCACCTATGTGCCGCCGGAGCTGGTGCGGCAGATGGCGCGTGACCCCGCCCGCTACACCATGGAGGCGAGCAACCGCGTGCTCACCGTGATGTTCTGCGACATGCGCAACTTCACCCGCGTCTCCGAGTCGCTGCCGCCGCAGGAGCTGCGTGCCCTGGTCAACCGCTTCTTCTCCACCATGACCCAGGCCATCCGCGGCCAGCGCGGCACGCTCGACAAGTACATCGGCGACGCCATCATGGCCTTCTGGGGCGCGCCGGTGACGACCCCGCGCACGCCGAGCACGCCGTGCGCGCCGCGCTCGAGATGGTCGACCGCCTCGTGCCGCTCAACGCCGAACTGCGCGTCTCGCGGCCTGCCCACGATCGGCCTGGGCATCGGCCTGAACACCGGCATGGTGTGCCGTGGGCGACATGGGCTCCGACATCCGCCGCAGCTACACGGTCATGGGCGACGCGGTGAATCTCGCGTCGCGCATCGAAGGCCTCACGCGGCACTACGGCGTCGACATTCTCGTGGGCGAGACCACCCGGCAGGCCGCGGGCGAGGCGATGGCCTGGCTCGAGGTCGACCGCGTTCGCGTCAAGGGCAAACAGCAGGCCGTGACGCTTTTCACGCCCGTGCCGCAGGCCGCCGCCAGCGCCCCCGCGTTTACCGAGGAACTGCGACTTTGGCAGCTTGCACTCACCTCGTACCGGCACCAACATTGGGATGAAGCACTCGCCGCACTGACCACCCTGCAATCCCGAGTCGACACGTCTGCGACGACTGCGTTTGGCGGCCTGTATCGTCAGCTGCACGAGCGCACCGTGCAACATCAGCGCCAGCCGCCGCCGTCCGACTGGGACGCCACCTTCAACTTCGACAGCAAATGATCTTCCAAGTGCTCGGCTGTTCAGGTGCCATCGCAGCCGGCTGCAAGACGACGGCGTTCCTGCTCGACGACGACATGCTCATCGATGCCGGCACCGGCGTGGGCGACATGCCGCTCGAGGCGCTGGCGCGCATCGAGCACATCCTGGTGAGCCACTCGCACCTCGACCACATCCTGTCCATCGCCCTGCTGGCCGACAGCGTGATGCGCGCGCGCCGCGCCGCGGGCCGCGGGCCGATCCAGGTGCACGCCCTGCCCGAAACACTCACCGCGCTGCGCGACCACATCTTCAACGGCGTCATCTGGCCCGACTTCACCCGCCTGCCCAGCGCCGAAGCACCCGGTGCTCAAGCTCGTGCCCTTCAAGACCGGCGACATCCTCAAGCTCGGCAGCAAGCGCGTCGAGGTGATCACCGCCTCGCACACCGTGCCGGCCGTGGGCTTTGCCGTCGACGGCGGCGAGGCCGGCCACTGGGTCTACACCGGCGACACCGGCCCCAACCCCGCCCTGTGGATGCGCCTGCGCAACATGAAGGTGGCGCACCTCGTGATCGAAACCGCCTTCAGCGACGAAGAACGCCAGCTCGCCTACATCAGCCGCCACCTCTGCCCCGCGGCCCTCGGCCACGAGCTGGCCCAGCTGCCCGGCAGCGTGGAAGTGCACATCACCCACATCAAGCCCGGCGAGATGGAAGCGGTGATGAGCGAGATCAGCCGCCTGGCCACCGCCCACCGCGTGCGCGCGCTCTCGGCCGGGCAGCGCATGCACCTGGCGGGCTGAGCGCCGCCCTGCCGGCCGCCGCGGCCGGCGCACGTTCACCACGTGTTGCACTCGGTGCCTACAGTTCTGGCGCCATCCGCCGAGTGACCAATCCCGTCACCCCTGACCCTTCGCGCGCTTCCCTTGCTGCCCGCATGGACATTCCGTGTCAGCCCGCGCGACGCAGTTCACGGCCAGCCCCCCTAGTTTGCTGGCACGCAGATCGCAAACATGAAGGCATCACCCACTCAGGCTCCCTGGAGTACCTCTCATGAAGCGTTCTGTCCAACAAGGTTTCACCCTGATCGAACTGATGATCGTCGTGGCGATCATCGGCATCCTGGCGGCGGTTGCGCTGCCGGCGTACCAGGACTACACCCGCAAGGCGCGGGTCTCGGAAGCCATCCTGGCGGCCTCGGCTTGCCGCACGACCATCACCGAGAGTCTGTCCAGATCCAACACGTCGGGCGGCACCTTCCGACCCTGTGGGGCTGTGAAGTCGGCGCGGCTTCGGGCGGTCAGACCACGTACGTTGCGACGGTGGCCGATCACAACGCCGGCGTGATCACTGTCACCACGCGAACATCGGCGGCACGGGCAACGATGGCAACATCGTCATGAGCGTCGAGCAACGAGTCGGCCAGGTATCACGGCCTTGCACAGCACCAACGCTGGCGTGCAGATAGCCGGCTGGCGCTGTGCAGAACCGCCAGCGGACGACAGATCCTGTGCTGTCTGCCCGGCTCTTGCCGCGGCAACTAGTTGATTCTTGGTCGGCATACTCTCGATGGGCGGCTTCGGCCGCCCGTTTTCATTTCGATCGCGCTAAGCGTCAATGGTCAGGAATTGTCACCGCTGACCAGTGCAGTCTTCAGCGGCCCTGCGAGAGTGACTTTCTGTGTCAGCTTTTCGGTGGGATAATCACATGCGCGGAGCCGTCTTGGCACGCTGGCATGCCCTTCGCATCTGACTCCCCGTCTTAAACCCAACCACCCATTGGATCCATCATGAAGCGTTCAGTCCAACAAGGTTTCACCCTGATCGAACTGATGATCGTCGTGGCGATCATCGGCATCCTGGCGGCAGTGGCGCTGCCGGCGTACCAGGACTACACCCGCAAGGCGCGGATTTCGGAGGCGATTCTGGCGGGCTCGGCTTGCCGCACGACCGTGACCGAAGTCGTCCAGTCCAACACGTCTGGCAGCACCCTTCCGACCCTGTGGGGCTGTGAAGTCAACGCGGCTTCGGGCGGTCAGACCAAGTACGTTGCGACGGTGGCCGTCAGCAACACCGGCGTGATCACTGTCACCACCCAGAATATCGGTGGCACGGGCAACGATGGCACCATCGTCATGGAGCCGTCGAGCACGGTCACTGGCTTCACTGCATTGACCAGCACGAGCGCTGGCGTGCAGATCGCGGGCTGGCGCTGCGGCGCAGGTGGCTCCACGGTTCCGGTGCGTTTGCTGCCTGGCTCGTGCCGCGGAAACTACTGATCAGGTTTCAGTAGCCTTCTCGAGGGCGGCTTCGGCCGCCCTTTGTCATTCATTGCAACAGCGTTGCTCGAGCAACCCTCGATTCCCGAATGCCTATCGTCTCTCATAGGTGGCCCCAACCCTGCTCGCCTTGGCCTTTGGCACGCTACTGGTTGCAGGTTGGCTCAATCCGACGCACTACCTGCCCTGGTCAGCCTTCTACAGCGAGCTCCCGGTCGCCGTGGCAGCCATCGTCCTGGCGGCAGCCGCGTTGGGGAGCCGTCGCACAGCTTTGGTATCTATGCCGACTTCAGCCTGGGTATGTCTCGTCCTCGTTGTTGTACCGCTGCTGCAGTTCTTGTCGGGGAAGCTAGTCTTCGCGGGTGACTTGCTGCTGGCCGTCGTGTACTTGACCGGGATTGCCGTTTGTCTCTTCGTCGGCGCAAGTGCAGGTCCGGAATCTGACAAAGGTGGCTTGATCGACTGCATCGCTTGGTCGATTCTCTGTGGTTCGCTCGCTTCCACCGCCATTGCCCTGCAGCAGTGGTTCGGCCAGGCCGACTGGAGCGAGTGGATCGGTCCAGGGTCTCCCAGGAGCACGCGCGACTCCAATATTGGTCAGGCCAATCATTTCGCGAGCTTGTCATGTGGGCCATGCTGGCGGCTGCCTACTTGCGGCGCGCCGGCACGGGCGGAGCGGCACTCTGGTGCGCCTGTCATGGGCTTTCCTTGCGCATGGGCCTGGCGCTGTCGCAGTCCCGGACGGCCTGGGTTGCGCGGCTGGTCATGGCCGCGTGGGCAGTCTTCGGAGCGAGAACCTGTGGCGGCCCCTGGGGTTGCGTCCGTGGGTTGTTGCCCTACTGCTTGGTACTATGTTCTTTTCTTGTGGGCCGTGTTCACGCTCCCGTCGCTACTCGGCCTTGAGTGGGGAGGAGAGGCGCAGCACGACTCCAAGCGGCGGCACGACCTCTAATCTGGTCGCAGATGCTCGAAGCCATCCGCCTCAGCCCCTGGGTTGGCTACGGTTGGCTGCAAGGCCAGACGGCGCAGGCCGCGGCGGCGCTCACCAAGCCTGGCCTCGAATACTCCAGCTACGCCCACAACCTCGTGCTTGACCTGATGGTCTGGAACGGCGTCCCCTGGGCGTGCTGCTCTCAGGCTTGCTGGCGTGGTGGTACTTCCGGCGCGGGACTCAAGGCGAATGGTGCGGCCGACAGTTTCCGCTTCGGCGTGCTGACGGTCTTTGCGGTGCATTCGATGCTGGAGTACCCGTTTGCCTACACCTACTTCCTGGTGCCGGTGGCGCTGCTGGCGGGGCAGCTGGAGGCTTCCGGGCGCCCCGCCCGCCATCAGCGCCCGGCGAGCCAGGCTTTGCCGCGTGGGCTTCATCGGCTGCGCCGTGGTGTGCGCCGCTCTGGTGGTGGCGATCGCCCGAGACTATGTGCTCGCCGAAGCCGATCGGCGCGAAGTGCAGATGGTATCTTGCGCATCGGCGGCGTGCGGCCGTTCCCCCCTGTACCGGACTTCTGGGTGCTCGATCAGCTGGAGGCGGCCACGCGCAATGCGCGTGTCGCGGTCCGGCCCGGGATGCCGGCTGCCGAGCTGGATGACCTGCTCACCGTGACGCGCCGCTACCCCGGGGCCTACTTCCTGCGCATGTCGGCCGCGGCGCTGGCGCTGCATGGGCGCGAGGCGGAGGGCCTGGACCAATTGCGCCGCCTGCGAGGGCTGCACGGCGAGCGCCAGTTCCAGGCCGCGCTCACGGCGCTCACCGAGATGTCGACCGACAAGGGCTGGCCCCTGGCCGGCTGGCTGGCCACCGCGGCGCGCCTGCCGTAGCCGCTGCAAGTGGCCGCCCCTCGCGGGGTGCCGCGCGGCTTGCCACACAATCTTCGCGGCACTCCCTGGTCCCGCGCCTTAAGGGTCCCACGCCATACGGCGTCTGTGACCCTTCGGCGCCACCCGCTCGATGAAACGCTCCACGATCCCAGTGCCGCCGGCGCCCACCGCCTTGGGCATGGCAACGCCGTTCACCTTGGGCTTCCACGTCGTGGCGGCGCTGCTCGCCGTCGCCCTGCCCACGCTCCTCTCCTTCAACCTCCCCCCCTCGGCCACCTTCCTCAACCAGGCCGCCTCGCTGATCGGCTGGGGCCTGTGGCTGCTGCTGCTGGCGGCGCTGTTGCCGGCCACCTGGGGGCGGCCCTTGGGTGACGGGCTGGCGGCGCTGCTGGGGGCGCTGGGCTTGCTGCTGCTGGCGGCGCTGGTGTCGCCGCTGTGGGCCGGGCTGCCGGCCACGCTGTCGCTTTCGTCGGTCGGGATGATCGCTGCGGCGATGCTGGTGGTGCTGATGGCGGCGCTGCTGCAGCGGCACGGGCACGGGCGTCAGGCGTTCGAGGCCTTCTGCTGGGCGCTGCGTGGTCGCCGGTGTGCTCAGTGCGCTGATCGGCGTCGTGCAGATCTACGCGCCGGGCTGGACCGGCGACAACTGGCTCGCGGCGGCCAACGCCAACCGCGCGGGCGGCAACCTGCGCCAGGCCAATCACCTGAGCAGCCTGCTGCTGTGGTCGCTGGTGGCGGCGGTGTGGCTGGGGGATGCGCCAGCGCAGCGGCTGCCGCGCGCGGCGGTCATGGCGGTGTCGCTCCTGATGCTGTTCGGCGTGGTGCTCAGCGGTTCGCGCACCGGCATGCTGGGCACGCTGATGCTGGCGGGCTGGGGTCTGCTGGACCGGCGCCTCTCGCGCCGGCACGGCGCATGCTGCTGGCTGGCCCCGGTGGCCTATGCGCTGATGTGGGGTGGCATGGCAGCTCTGGGCGCAGGCGCAGCAGCAGGTGTTCGACGGTGTGGCCCGGCTGCAGCAGGCCGACCTGTCGAGCAACCGCTTCGCGATCTGGTCGAACACGCTGTCGTTGGTTGCTGCGCACCCGTGGCTGGGGGTGGGCTTCGGCGAGTTCAACTTCGCGTGGACGCTGACGCCGTTTCCGGCACGGCCGCTGGAGTTCTTCGATCACGCCCACAACATCGTCGCTGCAGTTCGCCGTCGAGCTGGGCCTGCCGCTGGCCACGCTGGTGCTGAGCCTGCTGCTGTGGGCCCTGGTGGAGGCGGTCAAGGCGGCCCGTGGTGCTGAAGGCGACACCGCCCTGCAGCTGCGCGCCGCGGTGGTGATGGTGCTGCTGGTGGCGCTGCACAGCCAGCTGGAGTACCCGCTGTGGTACGCCTACTTCCTGCTGCCGGCGTCGTTCGCGTTCGGTCTGTTGGTCGCTGGGTGGGCCTCTGGGCGAACCGAACAAAGCGGCCGTGCCTGCGCCCAAGGCAGCCAAGCGGCCAAGGCGGCCAAAGCGACCTCGGTGCCGCTGCGCTTGCCACCACCGCGCCGCAGCGCACACGTCCCCTGATGATCGGCGCCCTGATGCTCACGATGGGCGGCGCCGCCTCGGTGTGGGACTACACCCGCGTCGTCTCCATCTTCGCCCAGACCGAGAACACGCCCCTGGCGCAGCGGGTGATGGAGGGCCGGCGCAGCTGGTTCTTCGCCCACCATGCCGACTACGCGGCGGCCACCGTGGTGGACCATCCCTCGCAGGTGATGGCGGCCTTCGCCCGCGCGCCGCACTACCTGCTCGACACGCGGCTGATGATCGCCTGGGCCACGGCGCTCAAGGAGGTCGGCGAGGAAGACCACGCGCGCCACCTGGCCCAACGCCTGCGCGAGTTCCACAACCCCGGTGCCGAGGACTTCTTCGCGCCCTGCGAACAGCCCGGCGCCGCACCCGAGTCGCTGCCCTTCCAGTGCCAGGCGCCGACACGGCCGCTGGGCTACCTCGATTTCAGGTAGCGGAGCCCGGCGCCGGGTCGATGGCCACCCAGTCGCCCGACTTGCCGCCGTGCTTCTCCAGCACGCGGATCTCGCCCATGACCATGCCGCGGTCCGCGGCCTTGCACATGTCGTAGACGGTGAGCAGGCCCACCTGCACCGCGGTCAGGGCTTCCATCTCGACGCCGGTGCGACCGAAGGTCTCCACCTGCGCCGTGCAGTGCACGCTCGAAGCTGGCGCATCGATCTCGAAGTCGACCATCACCCGCGTGATGGGCAACGGATGACACAAGGGGATGAGCTCGGCGGTGCGTTTGGCGGCCTGGATGGCCGCGATGCGCGCCACGCCGATCACATCGCCCTTCTTCGCCGAGCCTGACGCAATCAAGGCCAGCGTGGCCGGCTGCATGCGGATCGTGCCGCGCGCCACGGCCACGCGGTGCGTCTCGGCCTTGGCCGACACATCGACCATGTGCGCCTGTCCCTGGGCATCGAAATGCGTCAATGGCGAAGGCGTGGCGGGCGTGCTCATGGCGGCTGTTCGCGGGTGTCGGCGAGGCCAAGGCCCCATTACAAAGCGGAAACGTTTCGGGCGCATCATAACGACCGTGTTGTCGTCTCCGATCCCTCTGCGCCGGCGCGTCGTGACCGCTGCGTGCGCGCTCGCTCTCGTCGCGCCGTTGCTGTCGCCACCTGCGTGGGCGCAGCACAACCTGCCGGCGCTGGGCGATTCGGCCACCGAGGACTTCGGCGTGGGCACCGAGCGCAAGCTCGGCGACCAGATCATGCGCGAGATCCGGCGCGATCCCGACTACCTCGACGATCCGGTGCTGCTCGAGTACCTGCAGTCGCTGTGGTCGCCGCTGGTGGCGCAGGCGCGGGCCAACGGCAACATCGCGCGCCGACTTCGATGCGCGCTTCGCGTGGGAAGCCTTCCTGGTGCGCGACCGCAGCGTCAACGCGTTTGCGCTGCCCGGCGGCTTCATCGGCGTGCACCTGGGCCTCATCGCGATCACGGCCACGCCGGACGAACTGGCATCGGTGCTGGCCCACGAGCTCACCCACGTCACGCAACGCCACATTGCGCGCAGCTTTGCCAACAGCAAGCGGCAGTCGATGATCGGCATCGCCGGGCTCATCCTCGGCGTGCTGGCGGCCAGCCGCGCCAACAGCGGAGACGGCATCAACGCGGCGATCGTCGGCAGCCAGGCGGTGGCAGCGCAGGGCCAGCTCAACTTCTCGCGCGAGATGGAGCGCGAGGCCGACCGCATCGGCTTTGCGGTGCTCACCGGCGCGGGCTATTCACCGGCCGGCATGGCCGCGATGTTCGAGAAGCTCGACCAGGCGTCCCGGCTCAACGACAGCGGCGGCTTTCCCTATTTGCGCAGCCACCCGCTCACCAGCGAGCGCATCGGCGAGGCGCGCGCCAAGCTCGGTACGGCCGGAGGATCACGAGCCCCGATGGGTCCCGGCCCGGCGCCGGTCACGCAGCTCGAACACATCCTGGCCCAGGCGCGCGCGCGGGTGCTGATGGACACGCGTGTGGACGCGTTGCGCCGCTGGCAGGCGCTGGACGGCGAGCGTGCCGTGGGCGCGCCAGCCGAGCAGCTGGCCGCTGCCGCGTCGAGCGCGCTGGCTTCCACGCTGTTGCGCGACACGGGCCGCGCCGACACCTCGCTGCAGCGGGCTGCGGAACTGGTGCGCGTTGGCGGTCGCGGTGATGCCCGCGCGCAGCGGGCGCTGGCGCTGCTGGTGGGGCAGTCGATGCTGGCCCGCGGTGATGTGGCGCGCGCTGCCGCGGCGCTGCAGCCCTTTGCGAGCGACACCGCGCGGCCGGTGACCTTGATGCTCGCGCAGGTCGCCTTGGCGGGTGTGCCCGCCGGCACCACGGCGCCGGCATCCGGAACCGCCGAGACGGCGCTGCGCCGCAGCGCCGAGGAACTGCAGACCCGCGTGGCCACGCAGCCGGGCGATGCCACGGGCTGGGCGCTGCTCGGGCAGGTGTGGTCGCGCCTCGGTCAACCGCTGCGCGCGCTGCGCGCCGATGCCGAGGCGCAGCTGGCGCTCGGTGATCTGCCCGGCGCCATCGAGCGCCTGCGTGCCGCCCAGCGCCTGGCGCGCAGTGGCAGCGCCACCGACTTCATCGAAGCCTCCGTGATCGACTCGCGCCTGCGTGACGTCGAGTTGCAGTTCCGCCAGCTCAGCGCCGAAGAGCGTCGTCCGTAGCCCCTGCGGCACCTCGTAGACTCGGCGCCACAGCAGGAGGGTGGCGACATGGTTCGGGTGCTCTATCGATCGGCGGTGTGGCTCGCCGCGCTCATGGTGGCGGGCACGTCGCAGGCCGTCACCATTGCCGGGGCCAGCCCTCAGGGCGAGGTGGCGCAGGTGCGCCAGCTGAACGTGAAGTTCTCCGACGCGGTCGTGCCGCTGGGCGATCTGCGCCAGCCCGATCCGATGGTGTTCAGCTGTGAAGGCGGTGCACCGCCGGGCACCGGCCGCTGGGCCAACGAACGCACCTGGCTGTTCGACTTGCGCGAGCCGTTGCCACCGGGCAAGCGCTGCACGCTCAAGCTCCGCGCCGACTGGAAACCGCTGGCCGCGGCCGGCGCGCTCACCGGCCGCAGCGAGTTCAGCTTCTCCACCGGCGGTCCGGCGGTGGTGCAGGTCCAGCCCTGGGCCGGCAGCACGATCGACGAGGACCAAGCCTTCATCATGCGGCTCAACGGCCCCGCCACGCCGGCCAGCGTCGAGGCCAACGCCTGGTGCGAGGTGGAAGGCATCGGCGAGCGCCTGCCCGTGCGGGCCCTCACGGGCCCCGCGCGCGACGAACTCCTCAAGGCGCAGCGGCTCGAGAAGCAGGCCGCGCGCACGCTGGTGCTCTCGTGCCAGCGCCCTTTGCCCACCGATGCGCGCGTGCGCCTGGTGTGGGGACGTGGCATCGCTGCGCAGGCGAATGCGCGCGTCATCACCAGCGTCGAACAGCGCTTCGAGTTCCGCGTGCGCAAGGCCTTCCGGCCGAGTTCAGCTGCGAGCGCGAGCGGGCCAATGCGCCATGCCTGCCGATCCGCGCCATGGCCCTGCGCTTCAATGCGGCCGTGCCGCGCGCACTGGCGGCGCAGGTGCGGCTGCAGCCGGCCGCGGGTGGCGCGGCGCTGGCCCCGTTGTTCGACAAGGACGACAAGACCACCGAAGTCGACGAGATCGCCTTCCCGAAACCCTTGGCGGAGAACGCGCGATTCAGCGTCGTGCTGCCGCCCGCCCTGGTCGATGTGACAGGCCGGGCGCTCGCCAATGCGGCGAGCTTTCCGCTGTCGGTGGCCACGGGCGAAGCACCGCCGATCGCCAAGTTCGCCGCCGCGCCCTTCGGCGTGATCGAGCGCGAGCCGAGGCGGCGCTTGCCGCTCACGCTGCGCCATGTGCAGGGCGACCTGCGACCCGCGGCCACCGGTGGTCAGGTGCGCATCAAGACGCTGGACACCGACGCCGAGATCCTCGCCTGGTTCAAGCGCCTGCGCTTGACGCACGAAGCGCGACTGCCGGCACGCGAGCTCGGCCTGCCCGAGAAGGACTGGACCGAACTGCAGACCGAGACCGATGCGCGCGGGCGCACCGTGCAGCGCCGCGTCGATCGCGTCGTGGCCACGCGCGAGGTCTCCCTGCTCGCGCGCGAGGGCGGCGTGCAGCGCCTGGACCTGCCGCAGCTGCAAGGCGGTGACCCGCGGCCCTTCGAGGTGGTCGGCATTCCGCTGCCGAGACCGGGCTACCACGTGGTCGAGGTCGAGTCGCAGCGCCTGGGCGCCGCGCTGCTCGACAAGGCCGCACCGATGTACGTGCGCACCGGCGTGCTGGTCACCAACCTCGGCGTGCACTTCAAGCTCGGCCGCGAGAACAGCCTGGTGTGGGTGACCACGCTGGACCGCGGCCGCCCGGTGGCCGGCGCCGACGTGGCCGTCAGCGATTGCGAGGGCCGCGCGCTGTGGCAGGGCGCACCGACGCGCGAGGCACTCGCGCGCATCGCGCAGGCGCTGCAAGGTCGCGACGACACCGCGACGATGCGCTGGGCCTGCTGGTCAGCGCCCGCCTGTTCGTCACCGCGCGCAAGGCCGACGCGAAGGCGCCGCGGCGGTGGACACCGCCTTCGTGTTCAGCGGCTGGCAGCAGGGCATCGAGCCCTGGCGCTTCAACGTGCCCACCGGCCAGCGGCGCCGAGCCCGACGTGCGCGCCCACACCGTGTTCGACCGCACGCTGCTGCGCGCCGGCGAGACGGTGTCGATGAAGCACTTCGTCGCGCGTCGAGACCTCGGCCGGCCTGGCGGCGCCCGCCGCCGACGCGCTGCCGACGCGCATGAAGATCGTGCACGAGGGCAGCGGCGCAGGAGCTCGTGCAGCCGCTGCGTGGACGGGCACGCGCACGCGCTGTCCACCTGGAACATCCCGGCCGCCGCCAAGCTCGGCGTCTACCGCGTGGTGCTCGAACGCGCGCGAGCGGCGACGAGCGCCAGCGCCGCAGCTGGAGCGCGGCGACTTCCGCGTCGAGGAGTTCCGCGTGCCGCTGGTCGATGCGCGCCTGGCCGCGCCCGCAGGCGGTGCCGGTCGCGCCGAAGGAGCTGCCGCTGGACGTGCAGCTGAACTACCTGTCGGGCGGCGCGATGGCGCAGGCGCCGCTGCGCGCGACGCGCGCTTGCTGCAAGCCGCGCGCCGTGCGACTTTGCGGGCTACGAGGGGTTCTCGCTTCGAGCCGCCGCGCGATCTCGGTCGCGACGGCCAGGCGCAGGACGAAGACAGCGAAGAGCGCGCCGCCGGCGTCCGCGCGACGGCAAGCTGGTGGCCGACAAGCTGCGCGCTCGACACCGACCGGGCCGGCGCCGCCACGCTGCAGTGCTCGAAGGACCTGCCGCCGATCACGCGCCCCAGCGAGCTGCTGGCCGAGGTGACCTACAACGATCCCAACGGCGAGGCGCAGACCGTGGCCACCACGCGTGAACCTGTGGCCGAGCGCGGTGGTGCTGGGCATCAAGGCCGGCTCCTGGGCCAGCCAGCGCGGGCCAGGTGAAGTTCAGCGCGCTGGCGCTCGACACCGCCGGCAAGCCGATCGCGGGCCAGGCGTGTCGAGGTGCGCGGCCGCATCGCGCAGACGATCAGCACGCGCAAGCGCATGGTCGGCGGCTTCTACGCCTACGACAACCGCACCGAGGTGAAGGAGCTCGGCGCGCTGTGCAGCGGCAGCACCGACGACCAGCGGCCTGCTGGCGTGCGAGGCCACGCTCGAGGCCGCCGGCCAGGTGGAGCTGATCGCGCAGGCGCAGGACGCGCCAGGGCCGCCCGGCGCAGGCCGCCACCAGCGTGTGGGTCACGAGGCAGGGCGAGCTCTGGTTCGCGCAGGACAACGACGACCGCATCGACGTGCTGCCCGAGAAGAAGCGCTACGAGCCCGGCGAGACCGCGCGGCTGCAGGTGCGCATGCCGTTCCGCGAGGCGACCGCGCTGGTGGCGGTGGAGCGCGAGGGCGTGATCGACACGCGCGTGCGTCACGCTGCGCGGCGACGACCCGACGATCGAGCTGAAGATCGACAAGGCCTGGGGCGCCGAACGTCTACGTCAGCGTGCTGGCGCTGCGCGGGCGCATCCGCGACGTGCCGTGGTACTCGTTCTTCACCTGGGGCTGGCGCGAGCCGCTCGACTGGGCGCGCAGCTGTGCTGCGTACGAGGGCAGCGAGTACCAGGCGCCGACCGCGATGGTCGACCTGGCCAAGCCGGCGTTCAAGCTCGGCGTGGCGGCGCTGCAGGTGGGCCTGGCCGAGCACGAGCTGCAGGTCGAGCGTGACGCACCGACAAGCCGCAGTACCGCGTCCGCGCAGAAGGCGCTGGCGCGCATCAAGGTCACGCAGGGCGGCAAGCCGCTGGCGGGCGCCGAAGTGGCGTTCGCCGCGGTCGACGAAGGCCTGCTCGCGCTGCGCGACAACGCGTCGTGGGACCTGCTCGACGCGATGCTGCAGCGAGCGCGCCTGGGGCGTGGAGACCAGCACCGCGCAGAGCGAGATCATCGGCCGGCGCCACTACGGCCGCAAGGCGGTGGCGGCGGGCGGCGGCGGCGGGCGCGGCGGCACGCGCGAGCTGTTCGACACGCTGCTGCTGTGGCAGGCCGGCGGTGACGCTCGACGCCAAGGGCGAGGCGACGATCGAGGTGCCGCTCAACGATTCGCTGACGAGCTTCCGGCTGGTGGCGGTGGCCGACGCAGGGCGCGCAGCGCTTCGGCACCGGCAGCGCCCGCATCCGCGTGACGCAGGACCTGCAGGTGCTGTCCGGCCTGCCGCCGCTGGTGCGCGAGGGCGACCGCTTCAGCGCGATGCTCACGCTGCGCAACACCACCGCGCGCGAGATGAAGCGTGCGCGCCACGCTCGGGCGGCGGCAACGCGGGCCAGCGGCGCCGACCGCAGCGCGCGCGCCGCTCGAACCTGCCGCCGCAGGAGCTGACGCTCGCCGCCGGCGCGGCGCAGGAGATCGGCTGGCCGGTGGACGTGCCGGCCGAGGCGTTCAGCATCGACTGGGAAGCCGCGGTGCGAGGAACTGGGCGGCGCAGCCGCGACGGGCGCCGCGCAAAGACCGCCTCAAGCTCACCCAGCTCGTGACTGCCGCCGTGCCGGTGCGCGTGCTGCAGGCCACGCTGCAGCAGCTCGACGGCAGCGCTCACGCTGCCGGTGGCGGCGCCGGCCGATGCGCTGCCGGTCAGCGGGCCGCGCAGGCGCGGCGGCGGCTGAGCGTCGGCCGTGCAGCCGCGCCTGAGCGGCGCGCTGCCCGGCCTGCGCCGCTACTTCGAGACCTACCCGTTCATCTGCCTCGAGCAGAAGACCTCCAAGGCGATCGGCCTGCGCGACGCGGCGCTCTGGGCGACGGTGGCCAACGCGCTGCCGACCTACCTCGACGGCGACGGCCTGGCGAGCTACTTTCCGCCGCGTGCCGAAGACGCGGCCGCGCGGCAGCGACCGGCTCACCGCCTACGTGCTCGCGGCCGCGCACGAAGCCGGCTTCGAGCTGCCGCCGCGCGGCGCGCGACGCGCATGCTGGACGGGCTGGCCGCGTTCGTCGAGGGCCGCATCGAGCGCCGGTTCTGGTCGCCGCAGAGCCGACCTCGACGTGCGCAAGCTCGCCGCGCATCGAAGCGCTGTCGCGCCACGGCCGCGCGCAGCCGCGGCATGCTCGGCTCGATCGACGATCACGCCCAACCTGTGGCCCACCGCCGCGGTGATCGACTGGCTGGCCATCCTGCGCCGCGTGCAACGGCATTCCCGCAGCAGGCCGCGCGCCTCGAGGAGGCGCAGCAGATCCTGCGCGCGCGCCTCACCTACGCCGGCACCACGCTGAGGTTCAGCAACGAGGACGACGACTTCTGGTGGTGGCTGATGGACAGCGCCGATGCCAACGCGGCGCGGCTCATCCTCGCCGTGCTCGACGATCCGGCCTGGCGCGACGACCTGCCGCGCCTGGTGGTGGGCAGCCTCGGCCGGCAGCAGCGCGGTGCCTGGCTCACGACCACCGCCAACCTGTGGGGTGCGCTCGCGCTCGACAAGTTCTCGGCGAAGTTCGAGTCCGGACGGTGACGGGCCGCACCACGGCGCGCATCGGCGCAGGATCGGCGGCTGGCAAGGTGCTGCCACGGGTGCGGCCTCCAGCCGCCGCCGCGAGCATCGACTGGGCGGCGCAGCCCGAAGGGCGGCAGCCTGATGCTGCCCTGGCCCGCGGGCGCAGGCACGCTGACCGTGGCGCACGAGGGCGCGGGCAAGCCCTGGCTCACGGTGCAGAGCCTGGCCGCGATCCCGCTCAAGGCGCCGCTGCGCGCCGGCTACGGCGTCACCCGCAGCGTCGCGGCGGTCGAGCAGAAGGACCCGGGCCGCTGGTCGCGCGGCGACATCGATGCGCGTGCGGCTGGAGATCGACGCGCAGAGCGACATGACCTGGGTGGTGGTGAGCGACCCGGTGCCGGGCGGCGCGACGCATGCTCGGCTCCGGCCTCGGCCGCGACTCGGCCATCGCCACGCGCGGCGAGCGGCGCGAGGGCAGCGCCTGGCCGGCGTTCGAGGAGCGCAGCTTCGAGGCCTTCCGCAGCTACTTCGAGTTCCTGCCGCGCGGCCGGCACGTGGTCGAGTACACCGTGCGGCTGAACAACCCCGGCCGCTTTGCGCTGCCGCCGACGCGCGTGGAGGCGATGTACGCGCCGGAGAGCTTCGGCGAATCGCCGAACGCCGCGCTGGAGGTGGCGCCGTGAAGCTGGTCGAGCGCGTCTGCGGCGGCGCTGGGCCGCGTGCGCGTCGCCTTGCGCGCTGCCATCGGCGCGCTGACGCTCTGCGACGGCCTGCCGGCGCTGCAGCCAGCATGCCGACGTTCGACCGACGTGCGCGCCGCGCACCGGCCGTCGGACATCACCCTGCTCGACCGCCACGGCGTGCCGGTGCAGACGCTGCGCGTCGACAAGACCGTGCGCCGCCTGCCTGGGTGCCGCTGGCAGCGACATGTCGCCCGCGCTGCTGCAGGCCATCGTGCTCAGCGAGGACCGGCGCTTCCACGAGCACAGCGGCGTCGACTGGGCGCGCGGTGGCGCGCAGCGCCTGGGCCAACGCCTGGAACACGCGCACGCGGGGCGCGTCCACGCTGACGATGCAGCTCGCCGGGCTGATCGACGACGGCCTCGCGCGCCCGGCCGGCGGTCGCAGCGTGGCGCAGAAGATCGGCCAGGCGCTCACCGCCACGCAGCTCGAGCGCGCAGTGGAAGAAGAGCCAGATCCTCGAGGCCTACCTCAACTGCCGTGCCGTTCCGCGGCGAGCTGGTGGGCATCGGCGCGCTGTCGCAGACGCTGTTCGGCAAGCACCCGAGCGGGCTGGACGCGCACGAGGCCGCGCATCGCCGCGGCGCTGGTGCGCGCGCCCGAACGCGCCAGCCGGCACGGGTGGCGCAGCGCGCCTGCGGCGTGCTGCAGGCAGCAGCAGCTTGACTGCGCGGCGGTGGACGCCATGACCGCGACGGCGCTGGTGCGGCGCGGGCGGCATGCCGCTGGGCGAACAGCTGGCGCCGCACTTCGCGCGCGCAGGCGCTGGTGCACGACCGGCGGTCCGCCGGCAGCAGCGCAGCACGCTGGACGCGGGCCTGCAGCGCCTGGCCATCGCGGCCCTGCGCGCGCCAGCTGGCCGAGCTGCAGCGGCCGCAACGTGGAAGACGGCGCGGTCGTGGTGCTCGACAACGCCAGCGGCGAGGTGCTGGCCTGGGTCGGCTCGAGCGGCGGCCTGTCGGCAGCGCGCCGCAGGTCGACGGCGTGCTCGCGCGGCGCCAGCCCGGCTCCACGCTCAAGCCCTTCGTCTACGAGCTGGCCTTCGAGCAGCGGCTGATCACGCCGGCCAGCCTGCTCGACGATTCGCCGGCGCAGATCGCCACCGAGCAACGGCCTGTACCTGCCGCAGAACTACGACCGCGCTTTCAAGGGCTGGGTCAGCGCGCGCACGGCGCTCGGCGCCAGCCTCAACGTGCCCGGCGGTGCGCGTCGGCGCGATGCTCGGGCCGGACGCGCTGTTCGACGCGGCTGAACGCGCTTGGGCTTCGCGCTGCCGCAGAGCGCCGGCTACTACGGCCACGCGCTCGCGCTCGGCGGCGCCGACGTGACGCTTGCTCGCGCTGACCAACGCCTACCGGCAGTCTGGCCAACGGCGGGCGTGCTGCGCAGCCGGTGACGCTGCGTGCGGGACTGCCCGGGCCGCGACGCGCGCAGCCGCGGCGCGTGGCCGACGGCCGCGGCGGTCTACCTCGTCACCGACATCCTGGCCGACAACAGCGCCCGTGCGCGCACCTTCGGCCTGTCGACAGCGCGCTGGCCACGCGCGGCTTCGCGGCCGTGAAGACCGGCACCAGCAAGGACCTGCGCGACAACTGGTGCGTCGGCTTCACCGACCGCTACACCGTCGGCGTGTGGGTCGGCAATGCCAGCGGCGCAGCCGATGCACGACGTCAGCGGCGTGAGCGGCGCGGCGCCGGTGTGGCAGGCGCTGGTGCGGCAACTGCACGCCGGGCGGCCTTCGCGTGGCGCCGGCAGCTGCCGGCGGGCGTGGTGCGTCAGGCGGTGCGCTTCGACTGCGCAGCGGGAGCCGGCGCGTGACGAGCTCTTCATCGCCGGCACCGAGCAGCGGCAGCGCGACAGCTGCGCAGCTCGGCGCGCGCAGCGCTTCGGCATCACCAGCCCGCGCGACGGCAGCGTGTTCGCGCTCGACCCCGACATCCCGCCTGCCGCCCAGCGGATCACCTTCGAGGGCGAGCCCGGCACCTGGGTGCTCGACGGCCGGCGCCTCGGCACGGCTCAAGTCAGGTGACCTGGGCGCCGTGGCCGGGGCGCCACGAACTCACGCTGGTCGGGCGCGATGGGCAGGTGCGCCAGACGGTGCGTTTCGAAGTGCGCGGTGCCAAGGCGACGGTGGCCCGCGCCCGTCCTTGAGGGGCCGCCGCATGCGGCGTCATCGCGAGCCTGCGGTGGCCGGCGTGCTCAACCCCGCTTGAACAGGCGCTCCATCGCCACGTCGATGATCACGCCGCACACGGTGTAGATCAACGAGCCGATGAGCGCGGCGACGAAGCCGTTGACGCCAAACCCGTCGAGCACCTGCGCCGCGAAATAGAACATCAGCGCGTTGATCACGAACAGGAACAGGCCCAGCGTGAGCAGCGTCACCGGCAGCGTCAGCAGGACCAGGATCGGTCGCAGCAGCGTGTTGAACACGCCGATCACAAAGGCCGCGATCATCGCCGAGCCGAAGCTCGTGACGCTCACGCCAGGGTAGAGGTAGGCCACCAGCAGCAAGGCGGCGGCCAGCAGGAGCCAGCGGACGATGATCTTCATGCGTGAAGAATAACCGCCAAAGCCCCAAGAAATCTGGGGGCTCAGGTCCGGCACCTGATAATCCGCGCCGCTGGAGGGGGAGTAGCGATCAGCGCAATGCTGACGCGTAGCCCGTCAATACGGTGGACGATGCGAATCGCCACCCGGGCCCGCAGTTTGAACGCCGCGTGCGTTCAGACCCCCGCAAGACTCTTCGGCACCCGTTCCCGGGCCATCGGCCCGGCCACGAGTGCTCGAATTGCGGAGAGTCGTCTCATGAATACCGTCGCGCCCGATTGGCTGTGGGCCTTTTTCATCATTTCCGTCCTGGTCGCCCTGTTCGTCGACTTCGTCGTGCTCAAGAAGCAGGGCGCGCACGAAGTCACCGTGCCCGAGGCGATCAAGTGGTCGATCATCTGGGTGGTGCTGAGCCTGGCGTTCAACGCGCTGTTCTGGTGGGCGCTCAAGACCCATCCGGATCCGGCCGTCGCCGCCGAGGCCAACACCCGCGCTTTCGAGTTCCTCACCGGCTACCTGATCGAGAAGTCGCTGGCCGTCGACAACATCTTCGTGTTCCTGATGATCTTCACCTACTTCTCGGTGCCGCCGGCCTACCAGAAGCGGGTGCTGATGATCGGCATCGTGGGTGCGATCGTGCTGCGCACGGTGATGATCCTGGTGGGTGGCCTGCTCATCGCCAAGTTCCACTGGATCCTCTATGTGTTCGGCGCCTTCCTGCTGCTCACCGGCATCAAGATGTGGTGGGCCGCCGGCAAGGAACAGAGCCTGGACGACAACCCGGCGCTCAAGCTGCTGCGCCGCGTGCTGCCGGTGTCGAAGAACTTCGACGGTGAGAAGTTCTGGACGGTGGAGAACGGCAAGCGCATCGCCACGCCGCTGCTCATGGTGGTGGCGCTGGTGGGCATCACCGACGTGATCTTCGCGGTGGACTCGATCCCGGCGATCTTCGCGATCACCAACGATCCGTTCATCGTGCTGACCTCGAACATCTTCGCGATCCTCGGCCTGCGTGCGATGTTCTTCCTTCTCGCCGCGATGGCGGCAAAGTTCCACCTGCTGAGCTACGGCCTGGCGGTGATCCTGGTGTTCATCGGCACGAAGATGATCCTGATCGACGTCTACAAGATCCCGGTGCTGGTGTCGCTGGCCGTGGTGGTGGGCATCCTCGCGATCACGATGGTGTGGAGCGTGAAGACCGCGCCGCGCATCGCTGCGCCCAAGCCGCAGCCCGAGCCGGGCCGCTGACCCCGGCGTTCTGCGACAAGAGGCTGCAGGGCCCGCTTCGGCGGGCCCTTTTCATTGGTGCGCGCCATGGCGTCCGGATGCCCGATCTGGCGCCAGCAACGCAGCGAAAGCATCTTCGCAAATAAGAATGATTCGTGTTACGCTTCAGGCTCAACGGCGTGACCCGCGAGCGGTTCGCGCCTCGAACGTCCATCACCCATGACCTCGCCTTCATCGCCCGTCCTGCCCGCGCCCACGTTGCGCGGTTCGCGCGTGGGCGGTCGCCGGGGCCGCGACGACACGCTCACGCCGGGCGCAGCGCCGCGCCGTGGCGCTGGCCATCGCGGCACTGCATGGCCTGGCCGGCTATGCGGTGCTGCAGGTGCCGGCGGTGCGGCAGGCGGTCGTGGACGTGGCGCCGATCTTTGTCTCGCTGATGGCGCCCTCGAGCCCGGTGCCACCACCGCCCGCGCCGCCGCCGCCTCCCGTGCCGCAGCCCGTGCTGAAGAAGCCCCCGCCGCTGGCGCCGCTCGTCACCGCTGCACCGGCCCCGGCGCCAGCGGCGTTCGAAGCACCGCCAGCGCCGTCGCCCGAGCCTCTGCCGCCGGTGGTGCTGGCCGCACCGCCGGCCCCACCGGCGCCGCCAGCGCCCCCCGCGCCGCCGCCGGCCCCGAAGCTCATCCCGGCATCGGCCATCCAGTACCTCGAGCCGCCCGCGCCCGAGTACCCGCGCACGTCGCGCCGCCTGGGCGAGGCCGGTCTGGTGGTGGTGCGCGTGTATGTCGATGAGGCCGGCCTGCCGCGCGCCGTGCAGATCGCGCAGTCGTCGGGCTTCCAGCGCCTGGACGATGCCGCAGCGTCGGCCGTCCAGAAGGCGCGCTTTCGCCCCTATACCGAGAACGGCGTGCCCACCGCGGGTTGGGCGCGCATCCCGATTCCCTTCGAACTGGAGAAATGACCGTGAACCCCGAAACCTCCGTGGCCGCCGCATCGGGCACCCTGGGCTTTGCCCACTTCATCGGGCAGAGCGATGCCGTCGGCAAGACCTTGCTCGCCATCCTGGTGCTGATGTCCATCGCGTCCTGGGTGATCCTGGCGATCAAGGGGCTGACCTTGATCGTGCGGCGCCGCCGCAGCCGGGCCTTCCTCGACTTCTTCTGGAACGCCACCTCGCTCGATGCGGTGGCCGCCGAGATCAGCACGCATGGCGCGCGCGATCCGTTCTCACACCTCACCAGCCACGCCATGCACGCGCAGGCACACCACGCCAAGTACGGCGCGGCCAAGCTGCAGGAGGCGGGCAGCGCCGGTGAGTTCGTCACCCGCACCATCAAGAAGGTGCTCGACGAAGAGACGACGCGGCTCGAGAACGGGCTGGCCGTGCTGGCCACGGTGGGCGCCACGGCGCCGTTCGTCGGCCTGTTCGGCACCGTGTGGGGCGTGTACCACGCGCTGGTGGCCATCGGCATGAGCGGCGCTGGCACGCTCGACAAGGTGGCGGGCCCGGTGGGAGAGGCGCTGATCATGACGGGCCTGGGCCTCGCGGTCGCGATCCCGGCGGTGATGGGCTACAACTGGCTCACCCGCGCCAACCGCGTGATGGTGTCGCACCTCGATGGCTTCGCCTACGAGCTGCACACCTTCGTGTCGATGGGTCAGCCGCTGAGTGCGGCGAACGCCCCCGCAGCCAGCGTGCACGCGCTGCCGGGCCGGCCTGCGGCGGCTTGAGGAGAGCGCCATGGCCTTTGCCAGCTTCGACTCCAAGAGCGCCAACGCGCCGATGGCCGACATCAACATGGTGCCGCTGATCGACGTGATGCTGGTGCTGCTGGTGATCTTCATCATCACCGCGCCCCTGCTCACCCATGCCGTGAAGCTCGAGCTGCCGCGCGCCACCGCGCAGGAGAACCAGCTCAAGCCGGAGAAGATCGACTTCGCGATCGACGCCGCTGGCGTACTGCACTGGAACGGCGAGGCGGTGAGCCGCGCCGAGGCCGCGCAGCGGTTTGCCGCGGAAGGCAAGAAGCAGCCACAACCCGAAGTGCATCTGCGCGCCGACCAAGCCGTGGCGTACCGGTTCGTGGCGCAGACCCTGGCCGATGCCTCCCGGGCCGGGCTCACCAAGGTGGGCTTCGTCAGCGAACCCGAGGAGCGCTGAGCCGATGGCCGAGAACCCATCGCATGCACGGCCCACGCGCCCGCGCCCTCAGCGCAGCAGGCTGATGTCGCGCGGGCGCTGCCCTCGCGGACCGCGCCTGCGCCTGCCTGCATCGACAGCACCGCACTCTTCGCCGGCGCGGTCGAAATCCAGATCGACCACCGCGGCACCTTGTACCGCCTGCGCCAGACGGCGCTGGGCAAGCTCATCCTCACCAAGTAAGACCCGAGGGCCCGCGCGGCCCTGCCCGAATCCTCTGTCGGCAACGCATCCGACTTCTCCGCAGCCAGCCCGTGACACGCACCGCGCCTGTGACCCGCCAGCCACTGTCCAGACCGCTCTCTCACAAGGACATCGACATGTCACGGCACGCTCCTTCCATCCCCCGCACCGCGCTGCTGCCCCTGGGCGCGCTGGCCGCGGGCTTCGGCCTGGCCTGCAGCCCGGCGCACGCCCAGACCCCTGCCGCTGCGGCGCCGGTGGCACCGGCCGCTGCCGCGTCGGCACCACCCTCATCGGCGGAGGCGACGTTGCCCCAGATCAAGGTCAAGGCCCAGGCCGAAGCCGCGGGCAAAGACGCCTACCGCGCCACCGAGTCGCGCATCGGCAAAGGGCAGCAGGAGCTGCGCGACATCCCGCAGTCGGTGACGGTCGTCACCGAGAAGCTGATCGACGACCGCAACCTCGACACGATGAAGGAGGCGCTCAAGAACACCGCAGGCATCACCTTCCTGGCGGCCGAAGGCGGTGAGGAAGACATCCGCCTGCGCGGCTTCTCGCTGCAGGCCACCGGCGATGTGTTCGTCGATGGCATGCGCGACCCGGCCTTCTACGAGCGCGACACCTTTTTCCTCGACCGGCTCGAGCTGCTGCGCGGTTCGGCCTCGATGCTGTTTGGCCGTGGGTCGACCGGCGGTGCGGTCAACCAGGTGACCAAGTCGCCGCGCCTGCTCACCGAGCACCAGGTCGATGTGACCGTGGGCAACCACGGCTACCTGCGTGGTGTGGGCGACTTCAACCTCAAGCTCGGCGAGAGCAGCGCCCTGCGCCTGGGCACGATGCTGACCCAGGCCGACAACAACGGCGCGGGCTCGAGCATCGACAAGACGGGCCTGGCGGCGGTCTACCGCTGGGGCATCGGCGAGCGCGACGAGTTCTCGATCGGCGGCTATTACCTCGACAACGACAACGGCATGAACTACGGCATGCCCTGGATCCGCCCGACGCTCACCTCGCCGGTCTCGGACACGACCCTGCTGCCGCTGGACCCCACCGCCTACTACGGCATGGCCAGCGACCGCAACGCCGGCGGCGCCAAGACACTGACGCTGAGCCACACCCACCGCTTCAGCAACGACACCGAGCTCACCACCAAGCTGCGGCAAGGTGCCTACGAGCGTGACCAGCGTGCCGGCACGGTGCGCTTTGCCAACGCGGCATCGCAGCCCGGCGGTGTGGGCGTGAGCCTGGCCACCTTCGGCCCGAGCACGGTGATCACCCGCGGCACCCAGCTCAAGATCCAGAACATGGACACGCTCCACGCACAGAGCGACCTGAGCACCCGCTTCAAGGCCTGGGGCATGGGCCACGAGCTGCAGGCCGGCGCTGACTTCGCGCGCGAGGAAAAGGAAGTCTTCGCGGCGCGGTCTGCGGCGCAAGGTGGCGTCAACCTCACCAAGCCCAACACCACCGTCGGCAGCCCGAACGACGGCGCGTCGATCAACGAAGACTCGCGCGTGCTGCGCGTCTCGAGCGCCTACACCTCCAAGGCCGCGGGGGTCTACGTGCAGGACCTGATCGAGTTCCTGCCGAACTGGAAGCTGCTCGCGGGTCTGCGCTACGACTACCTCGTGGGCTACTACGACACCTTCGCGATACCGAACAACGCCGCCGGGCCGGAGACGACCGCCAGCTACTCGATGAAGGTGTCCGAGGTCAGCAAGCGCGTCGGCGTGATCTACCAGCCCACCGAGCGCATGAGCTTCCACCTGTCGGGCGCCACCTCGTTCAACACCTCCGGCGAGGCCTATTCGCTCAGTGCCGCCAACCAGAGCCTGCCGCCAGAGCAGTCGATCAACGTCGAACTTGGCGCCCGCATCGACTCGGCCGACGGCAACTTCACCACCCGGGCGGCGATCTTCCGCACCACCAAGCTCCAGGAGCGCAACACCGACCCGCTGGTGAACCTGGTCACCTTGTCCGGCAAGCGCCACGCAGCCGGTGTGGAGCTCGACCTCACCGGGCGCCTCACCCCGGCCTGGGAGGTGTACGGCTCCTACATGTTCATCCCGGTGGCCAACATCGACGAGGGCGTGGCCGGCTCGGAAGGCGAGGGCACGCGGCCGTCGCTCACGCCACGCCACTCCGGCACGATCTGGAGCACCTACAAGGTGACGCAGGCGCTGCGCGTGGGCGGTGGCCTCAACGCCCGCTCGGGCCAGACGCCGATCCGCAACCCAGGGTGGACCGCGCCGCGGTTCGTCACCGCCGACCTGATGGCCGAGTACACCGCCATCGCCGACAAGCTGACCTACAAGGTCAACGTGAGCAACGTGACCAACAAGCTCTACGCCGATCAGCTCTACAGCGGTCACTACATCCCCGGACCGGGCCGGCTCATCCAGGCCACGGCCAGCTTCAAGTTCTAGGGCGCCCTCCAACGCGCAGGCCCGCGTCGCGGACCACCCCCACCAGCCACTTCGACACAGCCGCCGCCATGTTGATCCACATCACTGAATTGCTTTCCCGCGAAGGCCTCTCGCAGGTCCAGGCGCTGCTGGCCGACGCGACCTGGGAGGCCGGCGAGCTCACCGCCGGTGCCCAGGCCGCCCAGGTCAAGAACAACCAGCAACTGCCGGCCACCAGCGCGACCGCGCTCGCGCTGCAATCGCAGGTCCTCGGTGCGCTGGAGAAGCACCCGCTGTTCTTCGCCGCAGCGCTGCCGAAGAAGGTGTTCCCGCCGATGTTCAACCGCTACGGCGGCGCCCGCAACGCCTACGGCAATCACGTCGATCAGGCGATTCGCTACGTCCCTGGCAGCGGATTGCGGGTGCGCACCGACCTGAGCTGCACCGTGTTTCTCAGTGATCCGGTGGACTACGACGGCGGCGAGCTGGTCATCGCCGACACCTTCGGCGAGCAGCGCGTCAAGCTGGCCGCGGGCGATGCGGTGGTGTACCCCGGCACCAGCGTGCACCGCGTCGAGCCGGTGACCCGCGGCGTGCGGCTGGCGAGCTTCTTCTGGATCGAAAGCCTGGTGCGCAGCGACGAACAGCGCCGCCTGCTGTTCGATTTCGACCGCCAGGTGACGCGCCTGCGCGAGCGTCACGGCGAGACCGACGAGGCGGTGGCCCTCACCGGGACGTACCACAACCTCCTGCGCCACTGGGCAGACACCTGATGGCCAAGCCGTCCAGCGCACCGGTCTGCCTGGCCGATTTCGAAGCGGCGGCCCGCGAGGTGCTCGACGACAACGCTTGGTCCTACCTCGCCGGCGGAGCCGGCGACGAGATCACGCTGCGCGCCAACCGCAGTGCCTGGGACGCGTTGCGCCTGCATCCGCGGGTGCTGCGACGTCTGGCCGGTGGCCACACCCGCACCACGCTGCTGGGTCGCACGCTCGCGCACCCGATCCTGCTGGCACCGGTGGCCTACCAGCGCCTGGCCCATCCGATGGGCGAGCTCGGCAGCGCCCTCGCGGCGGCGGCGCAGCAGGCCGGGGTGGTGCTGAGTGCGCAGTCGAGCGTGCCGATGGAAGACGTGGCCCGGGTGGTGCTGGACGAGCCGGCGCGCGGGCCGCTGTGGTTCCAGCTCTACCTGCAGCCCGATCGCGGCGTCACCCGCGGCCTGTTGCAGCGCGCCGAGGCCGCCGGCTTCGAGGCCATCGTGCTGACCGTGGATGCGCCGGTGCATGGCGCGCGCGACCGCGAGCGCCGCGCGGGTTTTCGATTGCCCGCCGGCGTGTCCGCCGTGCACCTGAGCGACGCACCGACGCCAGCGCCCCGCGCGCTGGCACCCGGCGAGAGCCGGCTCTTCGACGACCTGCTGCAGCACGCGCCGACCTGGGACGACGTCGCCTGGCTGCAGGCGAACACGCGCCTTCCGGTGCTGCTCAAGGGCGTGCTGCACGAGGACGACGCGCGCCAGGCCGCGGCGCTCGGTGTGCACGGACTCATCGTCTCGAACCATGGTGGCCGCACCCTCGACACCGCGCTGCCCACCGCGTGGGCCTTGCCGCGCATCGCCGATGCGGTGGGCGGCGCGCTGCCGCTGCTGGTGGATGGCGGCATCCGCCGCGGCACCGACGTGCTCAAGGCCCTGGCGCTCGGCGCGAGTGCGGTGCTGGTGGGTCGTCCGGCGGTGTTCGCGCTGGCTGTGGCCGGCGCCGCAGGGCGTCGCGCAGGTGCTGCGTCTGCTGCGCGATGAACTCGAGATCGCGATGGCCTTGAGCGGTTGCGCGCGCATCGACGAGGTGAGTTCGCGCGTGCTCTTCCCTCGAGAAGAACGCTGATTTCGCTGCGCTCGTGCGCATCGCAATGACGCGTGCCTGCGACAAAAGCGGTGCTCACCTCGAAAGAATGAGCGATTTACCTATGAAAAATGCTTCTCAATGCCTCACTCACGCAGTAACATCCGCCCCGCACGGTGCTATGGAGAAATGAGAGTCCACGTGGCTCTCGCCCATCCCGGGCACATCAACCTCTAACTTGATGGAGAGAATCAACATGGCAACTGCGAAGAAGGCTCCCGCGAAAAAGGCGGCAGCGAAGAAGGCCCCGGCCAAGAAGGCGGCACCGGCCAAGAAGGCTCCGGCCAAGAAGGCGGCTCCCGCGAAGAAGGCCGCTCCGGCCAAGAAGGCGCCGGCGAAGAAGGCGGCTGCGAAGAAGGCTCCGGCCAAGAAGCGCACCCCCAACGCCGCCTTCATGAAGGCCATGACCCCGAGCGCACACCTGGCAGCCATCATCGGCTCCACCCCGGTGCCGCGCACGGAAGTCACCAAGAAGGTCTGGGAGTACATCAAGAAGAACGACCTGCAGGACAAGGCCAAGCGGACGATGATCAACGCCGACGCCAAGCTGAAGGAAATCTTCAAGAAGGCTCAAGTGTCGATGTTCGAGATGACCAAGCTGATCAACGGTCACCTCAAGTAACTCGATCCTTTTTCCGGGCCCTCTGGGCCCGACAGGAAAGCCGGTGCATGCACCGGCTTTTTTGTTTTTCGCGGCTGCAAACGCCGCGTCGCGCGCTCAGTTTGCGAGTGCCGAGGACGGTGGCAGGCCGAACAACTGGGCCGCCGTTGTCCCATGCAATGCGCCGCGCCGCGGCCGGTGGCAGGTCGGCCAGCCAGCGCCGCGCATCGCTCATCAGCCCTTCGTAGCCGGACCAGCGCGCGTTGATCCAGGTGTCCGAGCCGACCAGGAAGCGCTCGGGCTGCGCGCTGAGCAGGGCCTTCCATTCCGCGCTCAGGCCGCCACCGGACTGGGTCAGGCCGGGCCGGTAGGACAGCTCGCCCATCAGCTTCGGGTACTTCTGCAGCAAGGCGCGCACGCGCTCGACCGGCGCGCCGCCGATGCCGGTGTGCGCCCAGATCAGCCGAGCATTGCGGCGCATGCGCCATCAGCAGGTCGATCGCGGTGTCGTCCACATGGGCCAGCACCGCCAGGTTCCTTTCCTGCGCCAGCTGCATCAGCTTGCGCGCCACCGCGCCATTGGCGTTGGCGCTGTCGTAGAGATGGAACTCGCCGATGCCGCGGTAGGGGCCGGCGGCCGTGCCGTTGGCGAGTTCGCTGAGCACCATCTGGTAGATCGTCTCGTCCTGGAACCAGCTGGAGTAGTCGGCGCGGTTGCGGTAGAGGCGGATGAAGGGCACCACCGTCACGCCCGCGGCCTGCGTCTGCGCGCGGGCACTGGCCAGGTTCCTGGTGCCGTCGTTGGGGCGGCTGTTGGCGATGATGGCGCGCACGCCGCTGCGCTGCAGTCGGCCGAGCACATCGGCGATCGGGTGCTCCGACATCCAGGCTTCGTCGTTGTAGTGCAGGTGGGCATCGAACAGCGGACCGCTGTAGGAGCCCGCGGGCGATGCCATCGTCTGCGCCGTCGCGCTCAGGGGGACGAGGGCGACCAGCGCCAGGGTGGCGAACAGGTGTCTCAGCATGGTGTGGTGACCCTCAGCCCAGGTGCTGCCGCAGGAAGGCCAGCGTGCGATCGCGCGCCAGCCGCGCGCTGGCCGCGTCGTAGGAGCCGCGCTGGTCGCAGTTGAAGCCGTGGCCTGCGGGATAGAAGTGCACCGTGGTGCGCTGCGCATGGGCCCGCTGCAGCGCCTGGATGCCCTCGACCGGGATGTGCGTGTCCTGCTCGCCGAAGTGGCCCAGCACCGGACACTGGGGCGCGACGCTCGCGCGATCGGCCATGCCGCCGCCGTAGTACGGCACCGCCGCCGACAGGCCTTCCAGTTTCCCGGCCGCCAGCCAGGTGAGCAGCCCGCCCCAGCAGTAGCCCACCATGCCCACGCGACCCGCGTGCCGCACATGGGCGATCGCCGCGGCCAGGTCGAGCAGCGCCTTGTCGTCCGGGCTGGCGGCCTTGAGTGCGCGGCCGCGCTCGATGTCGGCGTGCGCGTAGCCAAGCTCGATGCCCGGCTCGATGCGGTCGAAGAGGGCCGGCGCGATCGTCAGGTAGCCGTCGGCCGCAAAGCCTTCGGCCACCGCGCGGATGTGCGCGTTCAGGCCGAAGATCTCCTGCACCACCACCATCGCGCCGCGCGGCGTGCCCGTCGGTGTGGCCAGCCAGGCGCGAAGGCGGTGGCCATCGGCGGCGGTGAGTTGAACCGATTCACCCATCGTGAAGCTCCTCGTGGATACCGTGAACAAGGTGGCGGCCGTCGTGACGCGGCTCAGCCGCGCGCCAGGCGGCGCTGCACGAAGTCGAGCCGGTCCTGGCCCCAGAACAGCTCGCCGTCGATCACGTAGGTGGGCGCGCCGAACACGCCGGCATCGATCGCGCGCTGGGTGTCGGCCTCGTAGCGCACATGGACGGCCTGCGAGTGCGACTCCTCGAGCCGCGCCGGGTTCATGCCCTGTTCCGCCAGCAGCGCGGCGAGTTCCTTCTCGTCGTCGATGTTGCGCTCCTGCACCCACACCGCACGCGTCACGGCGCTGGTCAGCTTCATCGCGGCCTCGGTGCCGTCTTTCAGGTCGACCGCGATGATGAGCTTGGCGGCAGCGTCGGCCGACACCGGAAAGTACTTCGGTTGCAGGTTCAGCGGCAGGTCCAGCCATTCGCTGAAGCGGCGCAGCTCCACCAGCCGGTAGGCCTGGCGCTGCGGCGCGCGCTTGGAGAGCGGCAGGCCGCCCGACACCGGAAACACCTTGCCACCCAGGTCCACCGGCAGCACCCGCACCGTCGCGCCTGCCGCCTTGGCGATCGCCGCGAAGCGCGCATGACCGAGGTACACGTAGGGCGAGTTCGGGGCGAAGTAGTAGTCGATCGTCAGCGGCATGGGGCCTCCTCGTGTGGTGCTCGGTTCTGATATTGCGCGCAGTCTAGCCACCTCGCGCAAGACCCTCGCCGCGACGCGGCCCGCGTCAACCCCGATCCGGCGGCACGAGAAGCGGCGCCAGATAGCGACCAGTGAAACTCGCCGGGTTCGCCGCCACGGCCTCGGGGGTGCCGCAGGCCACCACCTGGCCGCCGCCGCTGCCGCCTTCGGGGCCCATGTCGATCACCCAGTCGGCGGTCTTGATGACGTCGAGGTTGTGCTCGATCACGACGATGGTGTTGCCGGCATCGCGCAGCTGGTGCAGCACCTTGAGCAGCAGGTCGATGTCGGCGAAATGCAGGCCGGTGGTCGGCTCGTCCAGGATGTAGAGCGTGCGGCCGGTGTCCCGCTTGGACAATTCGAGCGCGAGCTTGACGCGCTGCGCCTCGCCGCCCGACAAGGTGGTGGCGCTCTGGCCGAGGCGCACGTAGCCCAGGCCCACGTCCATCAGCGTGTGCAGCTTGCGCGCGATGTTGGGTACGGCGCTGAAGAAGCCCATCGCGTCTTCGACCGTGAGGTTCAGCACCTCGGTGATGTTCTTTCCCTTGTAGAGCACCTCCAGCGTCTCGCGGTTGTAGCGCTTGCCGTGGCACACATCGCAGGGCACGTAGACATCGGGCAGGAAGTGCATCTCCACCTTGAGCACGCCGTCGCCCTGGCAGGCCTCGCAACGCCCGCCGGCCACGTTGAAGCTGAACCGCCCCGGGCCGTAGCCGCGTTCCTTGGCGGTGTTCATCTCGGCGAACAGCTCGCGGATCGGCGTGAACAGGCCGGTGTAGGTGGCCGGATTGCTGCGCGGCGTGCGGCCGATCGGGCTCTGGTCGACGTTGATGACCTTGTCGAAGGCGTCGAGCCCGCTGATCTCGTCGTGCGGCTGCGCCTCGGTGTGGCTGTTGTAGAGCTTGCGCGCCACCGCGGCATACAGCGTGTCGTTGACCAGCGTGCTCTTGCCCGAGCCCGACACGCCGGTCGACGCAGGTGAACAAGCCCACCGGGATCTCGACGTTCACGCCGCGCAGGTTGTTGCCGCGCGCGCCGGTGATCGTGAGCACCTGTGGATCGGTGCCGTCGGCCAGCGCACGGCGCCGCTCGGGCACGGCGATCTGCAGCACGCGGCCCAGGTAGCGGCCGGTGAGCGAGTCGGGGTTCGCGGCCACTTCCTCGGCCGTGCCCTGCGCGATGACCCGGCCGCCGTGCACCCCGGCGCCGGGGCCGAGGTCGATCACGTGGTCGGCCGCGCGGATCGCGTCCTCGTCGTGCTCGACCACCAGCACGCTGTTGCCGATGTCGCGCAGGTGGCGCAGCGTGGCGATGAGGCGCTCGTTGTCGCGCTGATGCAGGCCGATGCTGGGTTCGTCGAGAACGTACATCACGCCAGTCAGGCCCGAGCCGATCTGGCTGGCCAGGCGGATGCGCTGGGCTTCGCCGCCCGAGAGGGTGTCGGCGCTGCGGTCGAGGCTGAGGTAGTTCAGGCCCACATCGTTCAGGAACCGCAGACGCGAGGCGATCTCGCGCACCACCTTGTCGGCGATCTCGGCCTTGGCACCTTGCAGCTTGAGCGTGCTGAAGTACGCCAGGCAGTCGCGCAGGGTGAAGTGCTCGACGCGGTAGATGGGCTCCCGCCGTTCCGGCTGCGCCGGGTCAAGCAGGAACACATGGCGCGCCTCGCGCCGCAGCCGTGAGCCTTCGCACTCGGGGCAGGGCTTGGCGCTCTGGTAGCGCGCCAGGTCTTCGCGCACCGCTGCCGAGTCGGTCTCGCGGAAGCGCCGTTCGAGGTTGGGCAGGATGCCTTCGAACGGATGCCGGCGTTTGACCGTGCGGGCACGGCCGGTGCGGCCCTCCGCCTGGTAGATGAACTCCAGGTCTTCCTTGCCCGAGCCGTGCAGCAGCACCTGCCGAGCCTTCCCGGGCAACGCCTCGAAAGGCAACTCGATGTCGAACTCGTAGTGGCGGGCCACGCTCTCCAGCATCGAGAAGGTGTAGCCGTTGCGCCGGTCCCAGCCCTTGACCGCGCCGCTGGCCAGGCTGAGCGACGGAAAGGCCACCACGCGCTCGGCATCGAACACCGTCACCTGGCCGAGGCCGTCGCAGCTCGGGCAGGCGCCCACCGGCGAGTTGAAGGAGAACAGGCGAGGCTCCAGTTCGCCCAGCGAGTAGCTGCACACCGGGCAGGCGAACTTGCTGGAGAAGAGATGTTCCTGAGTCGGGGGAGGGGCCCCGGCGGTTGCCGGTTCCCGGCTGTCCATTTCCAGCGCGATGGCGCGGCCGTCGGCGATGCGCAGCGCGGCCTCGAAGCTTTCGGCGAGGCGCTGTTGCAGATCTGGCTGCACCTTGACGCGATCGATGACCACGTCGATGTCGTGTTTCTCGGTCTTCTTGAGGCTGGGCAGATCGGCCGCCTCGACGGCCTGACCGTCCACCCGGAACCGAACGAAGCCCTGCGCCTGCATGTCGGCGAACAGTTCGGCGAACTCGCCCTTGCGGTCGCGCACCACCGGCGCCAGCACCATGAGCCGGGTGCCTTCGGGCAGCGCCAGCACCGCGTCCACCATCTGGCTCACGCTCTGCGCCTGCAGCGGCAGGGCGTGGTCGGGGCAGAAGGGCGTGCCGGCGCGCGCGTAGAGCAGGCGCAGGTAGTCGTGGATCTCGGTGACCGTGCCCACGGTGGAGCGCGGGTTGTGCGAGGTGGCCTTCTGCTCGATGCTGATCGCCGGGCTCAGGCCCTCGATCACGTCGACATCGGGCTTGTCCATCAGCTGCAGGAACTGCCGCGCGTAGGCACTCAGGCTCTCGACGTAGCGCCGCTGACCTTCCGCATAGAGCGTGTCGAACGCCAGGCTCGACTTGCCCGATCCCGACAGCCCGGTGATGACCACCAGCTGGTTGCGCGGGATGTCGACGTCGATGTTCTTGAGGTTGTGGGTGCGCGCGCCCCGCACCCGGATCATGCTCGGCTCGCTGCTGGTGCGCGGAGCGCGTGCGGCGGAGTCGTTGGAATCGGAAGGCGGGGGAGGCATGGGCGTCTGGGCCAAACCGACCATGATAGCGACGGCACCGTCGCGCTGTCAGCGGGTGGCTTGGATGAATGCCTCGCGCAGGGCAACGGCAGCGCTCGCATCGAGCGACGCGCGCCACGAGGTGGTCGGCTTGCCGGATGCCGCATCCAAGGCTTCCAGGCGCACGCCGTCGCTGTCGAGTCGAACGGCGCTGTGCGGCTGGCCGTCGCGCCACAGACGAAGCTCGCTGCCGTCGCCGGCCGGAGGTGGGACCGCCGAGCCTGCCTGGCTGATCCAGCGCGAACCCACGGCCGCATCGAGCTGTGCCAGCCACGCCAGTGGTGCGGTGTCAGAGCGCGGCGTCGTGCCCGAGACCGTCTGCCACGACCACCGCTGCGGCTCGATGCGCCAACCGCGGACGATGTCGTCGAGTCCGGCCGGCCGCACGGCAGGTGCCTGCGCCACTGCCACGGTTCTCGGTGCGGTGGCCGACAGGCCTTGCATCGCCGATTCCATTCGGCCGCGGGCGCTCGATGCCGCTGCGAGATCGGTCCCGCGTTCGGTGGCTCGCTCGGGCGCTGGCGCAGCGCGCCTGTCGTCGCGGCCCTCGCTGCGGCGATCCGCGGCAGCGTTCGGGGCCGGCTGCCGGCGGCGGGCCGCGTTCCGCGCTCGATCACGGCGCGGGCGGGCTTCCCGGCAGTCATACGCAAGGGAGGTGATGCGGCCGATTTGGCCGTGGCCTCCGCCGGCGCTGGGCGATGCGGGATGCGGGGATGGGGATGGGGATGGGGATGGCGCAGGGTCTGGCCTGGGCAGGGCCCGAGGCGGCTGGGCTGCGGTGACGCGTGCCGCCGGGGGCACGGGTTCGATGTCCCTTGCTGTGGCAGTTTCCGCTGCGCTGTTCGCAACCGGCAGATCGTTCTCTCCTGCGCGCTTGAGTTCGGGCGGCCTCGGAGAGGGCGCCACCGTCTCCGGATTGGAAGCGAGCGGTACATCGCGCGGTGGCAGCGCCTGCTCCAGCGGTTGCCCCCACCACATCACACCCACCACCGTGGCCAGCATCACGCTGGCGAAGCCGGCCGCGATGGGTGGCTGCGCCAGCCACCGCCAGGCGGCCATGAGGCGTGCGCCCCAACCCGCCTGCGGCGTGGCCTGAGTCGGGGCGTGGTGCAACCCGGCGGGCGCTTCGCTGCGCACCTGCGCATGGGCCTGCGCCAGGATGGCGGCGCTCAGCGCAGCGGGCGGCGCCGCATCGGCATCGGGTGCATGCTGCAGCGCCTGGCGCAGCCAGGCATCGCGGTCGAGGTCGTCGGGCGTGCTCATCGCAGATCGGGTGTGAGGTACGCGCCCATGCAGGTGCGCAGCTTGCTCATCGCGTAGCGAAGACGGGTCTTCGCGGTCTCGAAGCCCACCTCCAGCGCGCGCGCCACGTCGTCGAGCGCCAGGCCATCGTCGTGGTGCAGCAGAAACGCGCTGCGCTGCGCCAGCGGCAGTTCGTCCAGGCATTTCAGCAGCCGCTCGCCGGCGCGCCGCCAGAAGGCGATGTCTTCGCTCTGGAGTGTGGCGCTGGCGGGTGCGGGCCAGTGTTGCCAGGCCTGCGCGTCGGGCTGCCAGGGTTCGCCGTCCTCGTCGTCGAAGGCATCGAGCGCGACCTCGCGCCCGCTCTTGCGCAGCAGGTCGATCACCCGGTGGTGCGCCAGCGTGAACAGCCAGGTGCGGAAGGTCGCGCCCTGCGGTTCCCAGCGTTCGCGCGCATGCACCACACGCAGCCAGGTGTCCTGGAACACCTCGTCCACCTGGGTCGACAGCGCCGTGCCGAGCAGGCGCCGCACGAAACGGTACAGCGCCCGCCTGGTGCCGCTGGTACAGCTGCTCGAACGCCCGCGCGTCGCCGCGCGCGTAGGCGGTCATCAGCGTGTCGTCGTCGGGCTCGGTGCTGGTCAGCATGGCGGGGGAGTCTGCCTCATTCGGTGCTGGTACGGCGCAGCGCGCGAAACGGGGTGAAACCGCGGGCCGCTTCGGTGAAAACACCGAGCTTCACCCCGTTGCAGGTCTCGCCGCGTATCAGTCCGCACCATCCACTTCAGGGAGTTCCTCCATGTCACCCGTTCGATCCATCGCCCGCTTCGGCGCGGCCCCTGTCCTCGCCGCCGCGTTGTTGCTCGCGGCCTGTGCCGGTGCCCTCGAGCCGCCGTCGGCGCATGCCTCCGGCAGCTGGCCCCCGGTGTGGCAGGACAGCCCGCCACCGAACTGGGTGGACGACGGCGTGCCGCGCTTCCAGCCGCCGAGCGCTGCGCATTGCCGCCGCTTGCCGGGCGTGCGCGAAGTGCCGGGTGCGGCAGCGATGCAGAACGTGAGTCCGTCGTGGGCCGCGCGGGTCGGCCGCGCCGAAGCGACACCGGCCGAGGCCGGCGCAATGGCGTGGCAGCCGCAGCGATGCGCGTCTTGAACGCCGAGCCGATGCCGGCGACCGAGTGCCCGGCGACAGCGCCGCCAAGTCCATCGACAGCGCCCGCAGCCGCGCGGCAGCGCCGACGGCCGCCGCGCCGCTGGCCATGGCGCCATCCGGTGTCGAGCGCGAGTCGGCATCACCCGGCTGGCCGCAGCCGATGCCTCAGCCATCGCCCATGCCTCGGCCGCGCCCCGCGCACGAGACCGTCACCGCCGGCATGGTGGACGACAACGCCGACTTCGGCGAGTACCTCGCCTACCGTGCCCGCCACGCCGGCCTGCCGGTGCGCGACCGCGACATCGGCGAGCGCTACCTGCTCGAAGTGACCGATGCCGCCGGCCGCCCGGTGCACGATGCGGAGGTGGCGGTGCAACGTGCCGGCCGGGCCGAGCCGGTGGCATGGGCCCGCACCGACACCGCCGGCCGCGTGTGGCTGCACCCGCGCGCCTTCCTCGGTGCGGCCGAGGCGCAGGAGCGCGCCCTGGGCATCGCCGTGCGCAAGGGCGCCTGGCAGGGCCGCACGATCCTGGCTCGCGGCGACAAGGCCGCCCTGCAGGTGCGCCTGGGCAGTGCGATGCCGACGCAGCGCCCGCGGCTGGACCTGGTGTTCCTGATCGATGCCACGGGTTCGATGGGCGACGAGATCGCCAAGCTCAAGCACTCGATGCGTGCGGTGGCGCAGCAGATCGCGCAGCTGCCGGGCCAGCCCGATGTCTGCTACGGCCTCGTCGCCTACCGCGATCGCGGCGACGCCTTCATCACCCGCACCCACGATTTCACCGACGACCTCGGCGCCTTCCAGCAGGTGCTGGGGCGGGTGCAGGCCGGCGGCGGCGGCGACACGCCCGAGGCGCTGAACGAGGCCTTGCACGAGGTGGTGCACGGCCTGAGCTGGCGCACCGATGCCGCCCGCATGGTGGTGCTGGTGGCCGATGCGCCGCCGCACCTCGACTACGGCGGTCCGCAGTACGACATCGACATGCAGGCGGCGCTCGCCAAGGGCATCAAGCTGTTCGCGGTCGGCGCGAGCGGGCTCGATCCCGTCGGCCAGTACATCTACCGGCAGATGGCGCAGTTCACCGCCGGGCGCTTCGTGTTCCTCACCTACAAGGACGCCAGCCGATCCGGGCAGCGGCCCCGGCACGCAGACCGGCCACGACGTCAAGAACTATTCGGTGCAGACGCTCGACCGGCTGATCGTGCGCCTGGTGAGCGACGAGATGGCGCGCCTGGTGCGAGGGTGAGGGGTCGCACCGCCTCAGGGCGCTGACGTAGCATGGCGCATGGCCTGCCGAATCCATGCTGCTGTCCAAACCATGCCGTCGCGCCTGCTCGCGTTGGCGCTTGCGCTCGTGAGTGCATTCGCCCTCGCGGGCTGCGGCGGCGGCATCTCCATCGGCCTGACCTACGGCTTCGGAGACGACCTGGAGGGCACGCCGCCCTCGGTGAGCATCGCCGCCCCCGCGGGGCCAGTGCAAGCCGGCCAGGTGATCACCCTCGTCGCCGCGGCGTCGGACGCCAGCGGCATCGACAGCGTGGCGTTCTACCGTGTCGACGGGGTCGGTACCACGCTGCTCGGCAGTGACGGCAGCGCGCCGTATGAGTGGAGCACGGTCGTGCCCACCGACGGCCGCACCACGCTGCAGGTGTTTGCCCACGCGCTGGACAACGCCGGCCAGCGCTCCGACAGCCAGGTCGTGTCCGTCACCGTGGTGCCCTGACCGGGCCTCGCCTTCAGACCAGCGCCAGCACCCGCAGGATCTCGCGGCCGTAGGCCTCGAGCTTCTTGGCACCCACGCCGCTGATCGCGCCGAGCGCGTCGAGCGAGCCGGGTTGGGCGCGGGCCATCTCGGCCAGCGTGGCGTCGTGGAACACCACGTAGGCCGGCAGGTTGTGCGACTTGGCCACCTCGGCGCGCCAGGCCTTGAGTGCGGCGTAGCGCGCCGTGCCCTCGTCGTCCAGCGCGATCGGCGGCGCCTTGTCCTTGCCCGAGCCACTGCGTGCGCCCTTGGCCGAGCGGCCACGGCGCGGGGCTTCGATGGATTCGCGCAGCAGCAGGACCACGTCGCCACGCAGCACCTCGCGCGCGGTCTCGCGTGAGCTCGAGCGTGTTGTACTCGCCTTCGGTGCGCACATGGCCGAGCGCGATCAGCTGGCGCAGCACCGCGCGCCATTGCGCCTCGCTCACGTCCGCGCCGATGCCGAAGGTGGACAGCCGCTCGTGGTGGTACTGCGCCACCTTGTCGGTGGCCTTGCCGCGCAGCACGTCGATCAGGTGGCCGGCGCCGAAGCGCTGGCCGCCGTTCTGGTGAAAGCGGTAGATGCACGACAGCGCCTTGCGCGCGGCTTCGGTGGCGTCCCAGGTGGCGGGCGGTTGCAGGCAGTTGTCGCAGTTGCCGCAGGCCGTGCTGGCCTCGCCGAAGTAGGCGAGCAGCCGCACACGCCGGCAGTCGTGTGCCTCGGCCAGGGCCAGCAGCGCATCGAGCTTGCCGCGCTGGCCGCGCTTGAACTCCTCGCCGGCCGGGCTCTCGTCGATCATGCGGCGCTGGTTCACCACGTCGGCCAGGCCGTAGGCCATCCAGGCGTCGGCCGGCGCGCCGTCGCGCCCGGCGCGGCCGGTCTCCTGGTAGTAGCTCTCGATGTTCTTGGGCAGGTCGAGGTGGGCGACGAAGCGCACGTCGGGCTTGTCGATGCCCATGCCGAAGGCGATGGTGGCGACCATCACGATGCCGTCCTCGCGCAGGAAGCGGTCCTGGTGGCGCTTGCGCACGTCGGCATCGAGCCCGGCGTGGTAGGGCAGCGCCGTCAGCCCCTCGTCATTGAGCCAGGCGGCGGTCTCCTCGACCTTCTTGCGGCTCTGGCAGTAGACGATGCCGGCGTCGCCCTCGTGCTCGTCGCGGATGAAGCGCAGCAGCTGCGTGCGCGCGTCGTCCTTCTCGACGATGGCGTAGCGGATGTTGGGCCGGTCGAAGCTGCTGATGAAGACGCGCGCGTCTTCGAGCTGCAGCCGCGCGATGATGTCGGCGCGCGTCAGGTCGTCGGCGGTGGCGGTGAGCGCGATGCGCGGCACGTCGGGGTAGCGCTCGTGCAGCACGTTCAGGCTGCAGGTAGTCCTCGCGGAAGTCGTGGCCCCACTGGCTCACGCAATGCGCCTCGTCGATGGCGAACAGGCTCAGCAGGCCGCGCTCGTGCAGCGAATCGAGCTGCGCCAGCATGCGCGGCGTGGTCAGGCGCTCGGGCGCGGCGTACAGCAGCACCAGCCGGCCGCTCATCATCTCGCGCTCGATCTTCTGCGTGTCCTCCAGCGTCAGCGTGGAGTTGAGGAAGGCGGCGTGCACGCCGGCTTCTTCGAGCGCGCCGACCTGGTCGTGCATCAGCGCGATCAGCGGGCTGACGACGATGGCCACGCCCTGCTCGCGGCGGTGGCGCACGATCGCCGGCACCTGGTAGCACAGGCTCTTGCCGCCGCCGGTGGGCATGAGCACCAGCGCGTCGCCGCCGGCGCTGACGTGCTGGACGATCTCGGCCTGCGCACCGCGGAAGTCGCCGTAGCCGAACACCTCGCGCAGCACCGCCAGGGGCGCGAGGGCGGGTGCGGCGGTGGCGCCAGGGGCGGCAAGCGTTGCGGTCACGGGAGGGCGCCTCGAGAAAAGCGGCGATGGTACGCGAGCACCGCTCAGCCACCGGCCGGATGCGGTCCGTTCGCGGCGGAGCGAGGCCGCGTGGCGACGTCGTAGCGCTGGTCGTAGTCGGGGTCGAGCGTGCCCAGCAGCCGGTCCCAGATCAGGAAGTAGTAGCCATAGTTGTGGCGTGCGGTCGCGTGGTGGTGGTTGTGGGCGACCGAGGTGTTGATCCACCGGCCCAGCCAGTGCCGCGAGAAGCCGCGCGGGAAGATCTCCACGCCCATGTGGCCGTAAACCGCGTAGGCCGCATCGATCCACAGGAAGACGATGTAGGCCAGCGGGTGCTTGGGCACGAGGAACAGGATCACGAGAAAGGTGACCACCACGTCGAGCAGGCTCTCCAGTGGGTGCACCGCGTAGGCGGTCCAGGGATCGGGCCGCGTCGACAGGTGGTGCGTGCGGTGCGCGAAGCGGAACACGCGGCGGTGGTGCATCGCGCGGTGGAAGGCGTAGAAGAGCGCGTCGCGCACCAGCATCATCAGCAGGATGCTGAAGAAGAAGTAGGCCCAGCCGTGGTCGTCAATGCGGCGGTAGAAGAGCAACTGCGAGCTCCAGTCCATGCCGATGATCAAGGGCGCGATCGCCCCGCCGATCAGGATGGTGGCTGCGCTCAGCCACAGCTCGCGCGGCAGCTGCGCCGGGGCCAGGCCGCCGGCTTGCAGCGCCGGGCGCCAGGCCACCGCGCCGGCGCGCGATCCACCACAGCGCGGCAAAGGCCAGCCCGACGAACACCAGGTAGCGCACCAGGCTCAAGGTGGAGAAGTAGACGAAGGCCTGCAGCATGTCGATCGAGGGTGGGTCCGCCTGTCCATTGTGGCGGCGTTGGCTGCTCCGAAGCACGCCGATGTCGTGCAAATGCGGCCCCCGGGGGAGGGTGTCTGGCGGTCCCCCGGTGGTCGGCACTCCCCTGGGGAGGGCGTCGCGGCGGACGCGGCGCGATAATCGCTCCCATCCCCTCGAATTCCCCCGAATTCCCCCCGAAACCATCCGAGAGCGGAGCGCACACCATGGCCTCGTTGAACAAAGTCCAGATCATCGGCAACCTCGGCCGCGACCCCGAAGTGCGCTACACGCCCAACGGCAACGCGGTCTGCAATGTCAGCGTGGCCACCACGCGGCAGTGGAAGAACAAGGAATCCGGCGACAAGCAGGAAGAGACCGAATGGCACCGCGTGGTGTTCTACGACCGCCTGGCCGAGATCGCCGGCGAATACTTGAAGAAGGGCCGCTCGGTCTACGTGGAGGGTCGGCTCAAGACCCGCAAGTGGACCGACAAGGAAGGCAAGGAGCAGTACACCACCGAGGTCATCGCCACCGAGATGCAGATGCTCGGCGGGCGTGAAGGCATGGGCGGCGGTGGTGGCGGCGCGGGCGAGGACCGCGGTGGCGACGACTATGGCAGCGCCCCACCGCAGCGTTCCGCTCCAGCGGCTCGCCCGGCTCCGGCCAGCAAGCCGGCGAGCAAGCCCGCGTCGACCGGCTTCGACAACATGGACGACGACATCCCGTTCTAGCGGGTGGTGTTGCACAGGCCTTCGCCGGCCGCGCCGGCGGTGTGTCAGGGCGTGCCGCCGCCCGGCTCAAGCACCTGACGGCGCATGGTGCTTGCCGACTCGCTGCCGTCGTGCGCCAAGCCTTCGGCGACACCGGCGCGATCGGCCGCGCTGCGGTTCTGGCTCACCTTCCACTTGCCGGTGAGCGTGGTGACTTCGATTTCGATGCCGACGATGGCGCGCAGCATGCTGTCGATGTAATCGGTGGGCGCGTCGGTCACGGCCCAGGGTTGTGGCTGTGCGGCCTCATGGGTGCGTGTGAGCCGCGACACCAGCGCATGCAGGGCCGTCGGATCCTCGATGGCGCGCAAGCGCCCGCGGGCCTGCACCATGACGTAGTTCCAGGTCGGCACCACCTTGCCGGTGGCGGCCTTGCTGGGATACCAGCCCGGGCTCACGTAGGCCTGCGGGCCCTGGAAGACCACCAGCACCTCGGTATCGGCAGCGGTCTGCCACAGCCGGTTGGCGCGCGCCACGTGGGCGTGCAGCGTGCCGGGTGCTCCGGGCTTGGCGTCGATCAGGAAAGGCACGCTGTTGGCCGCGAGACCATCGCTGCCGTGGGTGATCAGCAGGCCGAGCGGATGGGCCGCGATCGCCGCATGCAACACCTCCAGGCGCGACTCTTCAAAGTGGCTGGGCAGGTACATCGCGGCATTGTGCCGCCGCCTGCCGCGACCCGTCAGTGCAGGTGCATCGCGGCCGTGGCCAAGCCCGCTGCGCGCTGTCGCGTGGCCCAGCTGGCCGACCACTTGCGGAATTCATCGCTCGGCATCGGCTTGCCCATGTGGTAGCCCTGGGCCTGGTCGCAGTCGAGTTCGCGCAGCAGGTCCCAGACCTTGGCGTTCTCGACGCCTTCGGCCACCACGGTCAGCCCGAGGTTGTGCGCCAGGTCGATGGTGGAGCGCACGATCTTCGCGTCGTCGAGATCGGTCTCCATGCTCATCACGAAGGACTTGTCGATCTTGAGCTCGTCCACCGGCAGGCGCTTGAGGTAGGCGAGCGACGAGTAGCCGGTGCCGAAGTCGTCGATCGACAGCTTGAAGCCGAGCGCGCTCAGGCGGTTGAGCGTGGCGAGCGCGCGCTGCGGGTCGTCCATGATCGCGCTCTCGGTGATCTCGAGGCAGAAGCGCCTCGGCCGGCACGCTGGTGCTTGACGCAGCAAGGCCTCGAACTTCTGCGGCAGATCCTGGTCGAGCAGGTCGCGCGTGGACAGGTTGACCGACAGGGTCAGCGCCATGCCGTGCGCGTGCAGGTCCAGCCACAGGCGCGCGGCTTCCTCGAACACCCACATGGTGAGCTGTGCGGATGAAGCCGGTCTGCTCGGCGAACGGGATGAACTGCATCGGCGGCACCATGCCGCGCTCCGGGTGCTGCCAGCGCACCAGCGCCTCGGCGCCGACCACGCGTGGCGCTGTCGAGCGCCAGCTTGGGCTGCAGGAACAGGCGCAGCTCGCCGTGCTCGACCGCGTGGCGCAGTTCGCCCAGCAGCGACAGCGTCTGCGCGCTGGCGGCGTCGAACGACGGCGTCGTACAGCAGCGGGCCGCTGCCGCGTGCGCTTGGCCGCGTACATCGCCACCTCGGCGCGGTTGAGCAGCGTGTCGGCGTCGGCCGCGTGCAGCGGGCCAGCAGGCCATGCCGATGCCGGCGCCCATGTCGACCTTGTGTTCCTCGAGCGTGATCGGCGTGTCGAAGGCGCGCGAGATGCGCTGCGCGACCGACTGCGCGAGCTCCGCGTCGCCTTCGCGCAGCAGCACCGCGAACTCGTCGCCCGACAGGCGCGCCACGACGTCGTCGCCGCGCACCACCTGCTGGCTCAGGCGTTCGGCCACGCCTTTGAGCAGCAGGTCGCCGAAGCGGTAGCCCGAGCACGTCGTTGACGTGCTTGAAGCGGTCGAGGTCGAGCAGCAGCACCGCAACGCTGCCGCCCTCGGCCTGCGCCTGGGTGATCGCGTCCTGCACGGCGTTGCGGAACTGCACCCGGTTGGGCAGGCCGGTAAGCGTGTCCCAGTAGGCGAGCTGGCGGATCTGCTGCTGCTGCGCCGACACGCTCACGCGCATGTTCTCGAACGACTGGGCCAGCTGGCCGACCTCATCCTGCCGGGCGAGGCCGCCCATGGGCGTCTCGTAGTCGCCGCGGCCCAGGCGTTCGGCGGCCTGGGCCAGCGCACGCAGCGGCGTGGTCACGCGGCCGGCGGTGTAGCAGGCTGCCGAGCGCAAAGAGCGCGAAGGCGCCCAGCGTGATCGCCAGCAGGCCCAGTTGCAGCTCACGCGGTGTGCGTGTCGCTGCGTCGACGGAAAGCGACACCAGCGCGAGCACGCGCGCCGCGGCTGGTGCTGTCGCGGCCGGCGGCATCGGGGGCGAGCAGCCAGCTGCCGCGCACGCCGAATTCCTCGCCGTCGAGACGCACGGAGCGCATGCCTCCTGGCGTGGGGGCGTTCGGGCTCCAGGATTCCGCCGCGAGCCGCTGCGCCAGGGCCGGGTCCATGCCTGTGAGTGATGGCACCCAGGGACTGCTGGCGTCGCGGCGCGTCAGCAACGTGAGCTCCAGGGCCGACAGCTGCTTCATGTCGGCCGCCAGGCTGGTGTCGAGCGGGAAACCCATCAGCACCCAGCCGACGACGAGCGGCGCCTTCATCGGCACCATCACCACCTGGTGCGGCCGACCTTCGAGCAGGGCGATGCTGCTGGCGCTGCCCGAAGTGGCAGCGCGCTGGCCCAGCTGCGCCGCCACCGGAGAAAGCGCGGCAGCCTGCGGTCGGCCCTGCTCGCCCATCGAGCGCAGCTGGAATTCGGTGTCGAGCCATGCGACCTCGGTGGCGCCGATGCGCTGGCCATGGTTGTCCAGGGCCGAGGCGATGGTCTCGGTGTCGCCCGAAAGCACGGCCTCCCGGAAGCCATAGTCGGCGGCCAGCAGGCGGGCGCCGCCGATCAGGGTCTGGGCGCGGCGGTCGAGCAGGCTTTGCAGCACCCGCTCGCCCACTTCGATCTGCCCCGGGAGGGCGTGGCGTGCATGGCGGCTGAGACCGGCACTGATGGCGCTGAAGCTGGCGATCTGCACCACGGCCAGCAGGCCGAGGAAGAGCGTGACCACGCGGGCGCGCAGCGAACCTTGGAAGCGCTGGCGCCAGGCGAAGATCCAGGACTTCATGGCAGTGCTCAAGGCTGAACGTCCACCGGCAGCTGCGACTGCATGCTGCTGGTCGGCGGCGCTGACGATGAAGTCCACCGGGGCCGCTCGGGGCGTTGCGGGCAGGGCCGCGTGCCACACGCTGCAGTCGGTAGGGGCCTGCCGGCACCGCTGCCAGCGCGCCCTGGCCGTCGGCCCCGGTGCGCGCGAACCATGGCGTGTCGGCCACGACGATCCAGCCGGCCATCTTGTCGTGGATGTTGCAGCCGATGACCGCCACGCCGGGCTTGTCAAAGACCACTGGTGTGCCGGGCACGCCGGCATAGAGCTTGAGCTCGAACGCCTTGATCGACGAGAACGAGTAGACGTGGTGACGCACCGTGTCGAAGTTGGGGAAGTTGACCCGGGTGCCGGTGGTGATCACGGTCACGCGCGGGATGAACTGGCGTTGCCGCTGTGCGATCTCGGTGTCGGGCAGGGGCTTGACGGCAGTCTTGGCGCCCACCGGCTCGAGAAGGGCCACGGCATCGGGCAGGGGCTTGCCGGCGGCATCGGTGACCGTGAGCGACACCGAGCCGGCGATCACCTGCGTTGCGGGGACTCAGGCACCCCAGCAGGGAGAGGGCAAGCGGCAGGTGACGCGTCATGGCAAGGGTTCGCGGGGCGATCGGACGGTGTTGAAGCGGCATTGGCGAGCGCTGTGCGTGCCTCAACCGCCCACACGGAAGGTATCGGTCCGCAGGGTGCCGCACTTGAGCGCGCTCGGGGGCATGGCGACCGCCTGGCGAACCGCGGGTCTGCGTGCAATTGCACGCTCGGCCCCGGATCGCAGGGGACGAGTAGCGGCTCCTTACCTCTTCTCACCCCTGCGGCCCGGGCCGGTCGATAGCCTGCGCACCCATGCAGACACTCGAATACAGGCCGCGCCTGCGGCGCCTGATGCTGTTGCAGTGCGGCGTGGCGGCAGCCTTGCTCGCCGGCTGCGGTGGCGGGGGATCGGATTCCGGGACCGATGCCACGAACACCTCGTCCCAGCCGACCGCCGGTGCGCCTGCGGCCTCGCCGACCGCGCCAGCTCCCACACCCGCGTCGCCGGCACCCAGCCCCGCGGCACCCGCTCCCGCCGCGACGGCGACTTGTGGCCTGCCGGACATTTGCCGAGAGCGCTTTGGCCCGCGTCAATCAGATCCGTGCCAATGGCGCCAATTGCGGCAGCGGCGGCACGTTCGGTCCGGCCGCGGCGTTGACGTGGAGCACCGCGCTCACGCAGGCATCAGCCTCGCACTCCCAGGACATGTCGGCGAACAACTACTTCTCGCACGACAGTCTGGATGGGCGCACCTTGCGCAACCGGGTGGACGCCACCGGCTATCTCTGGAGCAGCCTGGGTGAGAACATCGCCGCCGGCTACCCCACGGTGAACGCGGTGGTGGATGGCTGGGTGGCCAGCCCCGGCCACTGCGCGAACCTGATGAATCCGAACTTCAACCAGTTCGGGCTGGCTTGCGTGCCGGGCACGGCCAGCAGCCGCTACAACACCTACTGGACGATGGATCTGGCGCGTTCTCGCTGACGCTCAGAGTTCGCGGATCTGAAGCTCGGTCTCCAGCCGGGCCTCGTCCGTCAGGTCCAAGTCCTTCAATTGATCGGTCAGATAGCGCTTGACATGGTCGATCGAAGTTTGCGCTCGCTCTGCGTCGATGCGCCCCTTGATGTGCCATGAGCGGAGCACCGCCACCGACGCCACGAGGGCCCCGCTGCTCACCGCCGAGCTGCTGACGACGCGCGGATACTCGATCATCACCCGCAAGAAGAACTCGACCGCGAGCCAGTAGGGATTGGCGCGTTCCTTCTCCTGCTCGTGGTAGTTTGCGCACACATCGTCGAAGAGGCGCCGCAGTGGGGCGTCGAATCGGGTCACCTGCAGGCCCAGCTCCGCCAAGCCCGAACGAACGCGCGCCGCGAACTGCGCAGCGCGACGTTGCGCCAGGAACTGGCCCAAAGGCCTGACGAGCATGAGGTCTCCCTATCGTCCAAGGTCCATCGAGAGGGCATCGCCGCCAGCACGCGCCGTGAGGCGCAGCAGCATCGACGTCGCAGTCATTGTGCGGCATCTGCCTTCAAGAGCTGCGAGAAGGCCTTGAACCGCCCGGCACGCCCCCCGGCTCGGGCACCCTCGACTCAGGGGTCACCCCTAAGGCGTTGCATTCTGGCCATCGCCAGCCGCCTTTGCTACCGCTAGTATCGTCCTGTAAGCAGTTGTTCCTCTTCGCTCCGGGGCTTCCCCGGGGTCGAATCCGACAGGGTGAGACGGGAGTTCAGGAGAACGGTCCGATGGAAGGCAGTCGCATTCAATCCGATCAAGGCAGTCCGGCCGCGTTGCCGCCCCGCCAGGGTGTGCTCTTCGAGGTGCCGAGTACGCTGGCCTTGCCCGTGAAAACGCCGGAAGGCCAGGCCGAGATCCGCCAGCGCCAGCGTGGCCTGAGCCAGCGGCAGCGCACCATGCTGCTGCTGGTGGATGGCCGCCGCAGCGTGGCCCAGCTCAAGCAGGTGGCTTCGCAGGCCGGCGCGACCGAAACCTGCTTCGACGAGTTGCTCGACCTGGGCTTGATCAAGGTCGTCGAGCCAGCGCCGGTGATTCAGGCCGCTCCGAAGGCCTTGGCAACGATCGCACCGGTGGTTCCCCTGGCCGCCGCCCCGCTGCCGGAACTGCCCGCGCTCAACCTCACGCTGGCGAGCGCCTTGCACTCGGGCCTTCCGGCCGAGCCCACGACCTTGCCCCTGCAGCCGTCCGCCCCGCTGACGTTGCGGACGGACGAACTGCCTTCCAGCCCGCTCGTGCCGGTCACGGCTGTCATCGCCCCGCCGATGGCATCTGTCGAAGCGACACCGTTCCCGCCGCTGGTTCCGCCCGAGGACCCGTCCCATTTCGCGCCGCTCTCCGACGAACGGATGGAGATGCTGGCCGAGATGGAGCCCCCGGTGCCGAAGAGTCGCCCGGCCAAGAACGGTCAAGGTCTGGTCGATTCGATGATGGGCTCGCTCTACCCTCTGCTGGAATCGGCCTTCGGTGCGCTCGGTGGTGCCGACGAGCAGCAGCCTCGTGACGATGCGCTCGAGGAAGCTCGCCGGATTCTGGTGCGCGAAATCAAGAGCAAGGCCCCCGTCACCGGCTCGATCACGCTCATGAAGCTGCGTCGCGCCCGCACCCGGGACGAACTCGCGGCCTTGTTCGAGGAGGTCGACGGCCACATCAGCAAGCCCATGCGCCACCTCTCGGCACAGCAGACCTTGCTGCACGTGCGCGGGCTGCTGTCTGGCGCGCCGACGGAGTCGTGGACCTCACGCGTCTGAGCGAACGGGGGGGGCGCGTTCCTCTCGTGCCTCGCGGCTCAGCGCGACCAAGCCCTCCGCCGAATCGGCGCTGGCGATGAATCCTCCGCCAAGGCAAACATCACCCTCGTACAGCACCGCCGACTGACCCGGTGTCACGGCCCATTGCGGCTGGGTGAAGGTGAGCGAAAACTGCGCCTCGGTGCCGAGGGATAGATCGCATGCCGCATCGGCCTGGCGGTAGCGCGTCTTCGCGCCCAGCGTCGCGGCGGCCGGTGCAATGCCTGCGATCCAGCTCGCGCCGTCGGCGCTGAGGGCATCGGAGAGCAACCAGGGGTGGTCGTGCCCCTGAACGACATGGAGCGTGTTCGTGACGAGGTCCTTGCGCGCCACGAACCAAGGCGCGTGCTCGCTGCCGCCGCGCGCCGTGCCGCGTGGCTTGAGCCCGCCGATGCCGATGCCCTTGCGTTGCCCCAGGGTGTAGAAGCTCAGGCCGACATGCTCGCCGATCGTGCGTCCGCGGTCGTCCTTGATCAGGCCGGGGGTGTGCGCCAGGTAGCGGTTGAGAAACTCGCGGAACGGCCGCTCGCCGATGAAGCAGATGCCGGTCGAGTCCTTCTTCTTGGCATTGGGCAGACCGATCTCCTCGGCGATGCGCCGCACTTCGGTCTTGTGCAGTTCCCCCAGCGGAAACAGCGTGGTCGCCAGCTGAGCCTGCGTCAGCCGGTGCAGGAAGTAGCTCTGGTCCTTGAGCGGGTCCAGGCCCTTGAGCAATTCGAACCGATCGCCCCGGCGGCGCACGCGGGCGTAGTGGCCGGTCGCGATCTGCGTGGCGCCCAGACGCATGGCATGGTCGAGGAAGGCCTTGAACTTGATCTCGGCGTTGCACAGCACGTCGGGATTGGGCGTGCGCCCGGCCTGGTGCTCACGCAGGAACTCGGCGAAGACGCGGTCCTTGTAGTCGGCGGCGAAGTTCACATGCTCGATCGGGATGCCGATCACGTCGGCCACCGCGGCGGCGTCGACGAAGTCGATGTTCGACGAGCAGTACTCGCTGTCGTCGTCATCTTCCCAGTTCTTCATGAACAGGCCGACGACCTCGTGCCCCTGCTGCTTGAGCAGGTGGGCGGTCACCGCGGAGTCCACGCCACCGCTGAGTCCCACCACCACACGCTGGAGCCTGCCCATGGCGCGATTATCCCGGCGTGGCCTGCAGGTCGAGCGGCAGGCTGCGCAGGCGCCGTCCCGTCAGGGCGAAGAGCGCATTGGCCAGGGCCGGAGCCACCGGCGGCAGGCCGATCTCGCCCACGCCGCCGGGCGCGCGCGTGCTGGGCACGAGGTGGGTCTCGATCTGTGGCGTCTGGGGCAGCGTGAGCAGCGGGTGGTCGGGGAAGTTGCGCTGCTGCACCACGCTGCCGACGATGTCGATGCGGCCGTGCAGCGCGGCCGACAGCCCGAAGATCACCGCGCTTTCCATCTGCTGCGCCACGATGCCCGGGTTCACCACGGTGCCGATGTCCGCCGCGCAGACCACGCGGTGCACCCGCGGTCGGCCCTTCGCCCCGCCGTCCACGCTCGCCTCGACGACCTGCGCGACGATGCTGCCGTAGCTCTCGAGCAGCGCCACGCCACGCGCGCGCCCGGCGGGCAGCGGGCGATCCCAGCCGGCCTTGTCGGCCGCGAGCCGCAGCACCGCGGCATGGCGCGGCATGTCGCGCAGCAGGCCGAGGCGGAAGGCCACCGGATCCTGCCTGGCGGCGTGGGCCATTCGTCGATGAAGCTTTCGGAGAAGAAGGCGTTGTGCGAGTGGCCCACCGAGCGCCAGTAGCCGATCGGCACGCGGTGGTGGGTGGCGACGTGCGCGATGCGCTGGTTCGGCACGCCGTAGGGCAGGTCGAACAGGCCCTCGGCGGCCAGCTTGTCGGGCAGCTCGACGCGCGAGCCAGCAGCGGCAGGTTGCGCGCGGTGTAGCGCGGCGTGAGCGCATCGCCGGCGCTCGTGAAGTGCAGGGCCAGCGGCTGGCCTTGCGCGTCGAGCGCCGCCCGCATCACGGCCGCGGCGGCCGGGCGGTAGAAGTCGTGGCCGATGTCTTCCTCGCGCGACCACAGCAGCTGCACCGGACGCCCGCCGGTCTCCAGCGCCACCCGCACCGCCTGGCCCACCACATCGGTTTCCAGGCGCCGGCCGAAGCCACCGCCGAGGTAGGTGACATGCACCGTCACCGCCGATTCGTCCACCTCGGCCACACGCGCGGCCAGCGCACGTGCGAGGCCCGGCACCTGCGTCGGCGCCCAGACGGTAACGCGGCCGTCGCTCACCTGCGCGGTGCAGTTCATCGGCTCCATCGGCACATGGGCCAGGTAGGGCGCGCTGTAGACCGATTCGAGGCGGCGCGCCGCCCTGGCAAATGCTGCGGACACATCGCCACGCGTGTGGAAGGCAAAGCCGCCGTCGGCATCTGAGGCCGCACGCGCCTGCGCTTCGAGTTCGCGTGCGATGGCGGCCGTGTCGACCGTGCCGGCCGGTGGCGGCTGCCAGTCGACCTGCAAAGCCTGCGCACCGCGCTGTGCGTGCCAGCTGGTGCGCCCGACCACCGCCACGGCGGCCGTCGAGCCCGCATAGCTGCCGAGCCGCACGACACGTTCCACCCCGGGCAACGCCAGGGCACGGTCGGCATCCACGCGCCCGGGGCTGCCCCCCAGCATCGGGCTGTGGCGCACGGCGGCGAACACCAGGCCGGCCGGGCGCACGTCGATGCCGTACACCGCCGAGCCGTCGAGCTTGGCGGCGTCGTCGATGCGCGGGGCGGGCGTGCCGACGAGCTTCCACGCCTCGCGCGGCTTCACGCGCACCTCGCCTGGCGGCGTGGCGGCCGCCGCCTTCGCGAGCTCGCCATAGTGGGCCTGCACCCCGCTCCCCGCATGACGCACGATGCCGTCGGCGACAGTGAGCTCATCGACAGGCAGCTTCCAGCGCAGCGCAGCGGCGCCCATCAGCTGCGCGCGCGCGGTGGCGGCGGCCAGCGGCAACACCTCCCAGGCATCACTGATGCTGCTCGAGCCGCCGGTGATGTTGATGCCCAGCTCGCGTGCCACCTTGCCCAGCATCCAGCGCGAGGCGCGCACGGCAGGGGTTTCGGCGCCGGGTTCGCGGTCGCGCGGGTGCAGCGGCAGCAGGGCCATCATCGTGGCCACGTTGCCGTAGATCGTGTCGTGCCCGGCCGCAATGAGCTGCACTTGGGCGAGCGGCACGTCCATTTCTTCGGCCACCAGCATGGCGAGCGCGGTGTGCACGCCCTGGCCCATCTCCGCAGCGGTTCATGCCAGCTGCACCGCGCCGCCGGGCGCGATCGTGATCCAGCCGTTCAAGGGCATGGGGCCATCGGCGGGCGCGAGCGGATCGGCTCGTCCCAGGCGGCGCGCGCTGCGGCAGCAGGCTCCAGCCGACGACCAGCGCACCCGACGCGCCGGCCGCACTCAGCAGCCACGCGCGACGCCTCATGGGGATCGCCTCGGTGTGCGCAGTTCGATGGCCGCCGTGCGGATGGCGGTGCGAATGCGCGGGTAGCTGCCGCAGCGGCACAGGTTGGTGATGGCGGCGTCGATGTCGGCGTCGCTCGGGTCGGGGTTGCGCGCCAGCAGTGCCGCCGCCGCCATCAGCATGCCGCTCTGGCAGTAGCCGCATTGCGAGACCTGATGTTTCGCCCACGCGGCCTGCAGCGCGTGGGGCGTGGCCTTGGCGCCCAGCGCCTCGATGGTGCGCACGCTGCGGCCGGCCACGGCCGACAGCGGCGTGACGCAGGCGCGCGCGGCCTGGCCATCGACCAGCACCGTGCACGCGCCGCACGCGCCGACGCCGCAGCCGTACTTGGTGCCGGTGAGCTGCAGCAGGTCGCGCAGCGCCCACAGCAGCGGCATGTCGGGCGGGGCGTCGGCGTCGGGAAGCTGGCGGCGCTGGCCGTTGATCGAAAGGTCCATGCAGGGGGCGAGAGCGGGTGAGGCCGTGCGGGGTGGGCTTGATGCAGCGGAAGACGGCAGTGTGCGGCGAGCGCCGCAGCCATTCTGCGGCAGGCATCCATCCCCCGCCGTGTCAAAAGGTCAGCCGAAGAGAGTCAGTCGATGGATCAGAAGAGGTGACCGACGTTGAACAGTGTCAACACGCCGAGCACTGCGAAGATGAGGGCGGCGATGCCATGCACCAGCGGCATCGACACCTTTTTGGCGACCACGTCCCCCAGCAGCACCGCAGGCACGTTGGCCAGCATCATGCCGAAGGTGGTGCCGGCCACCACCGCCAGCAGGTCGGTGTAGCGCGCGGCCAGGGCCACGGTGGCGATCTGGGTCTTGTCGCCCATCTCGGCCAGGAAGAAGGCGACCACGGTGGTGCCGAACACCCCGAAGCGCTGGTGCCCGCCCTCGGCCTCGTCGATCTTGTCGGGCACGAGCATCCAGGCGGCCATGGCGAGGAACGAGAGGCCGATCACCCAGCGCAGCACGTCGGGCCCGAGAGCGCGGGCGATCCAGTCGCCCACCACGCCGGCGAGCGCATGGTTGACCAGGGTGGCCACCAGGATGCCGAGGATGATGGGCACGGGCCGGCGGAACTTGGCGGCCAGCAGCAAGGCGAGCAGCTGCGTCTTGTCGCCCATTTCTCCGAGGGCCACGATGCCGGTCGAGACGAGGAATGCTTCCAAGGGAAACTCCGGGGCCGGATGGGAAAACCGAAGACCGCACGGCCACCCCGGCCCATCCGGGGGCTGTGCGGTCAAAGGTCTTGCCGGGCCTGGCCACCCTGACGGGCCGACCGTGCTGCCTGCACCATGGCCGAAGCCAAGTGTGTTGACGCAGGCCCCCGCCGTGACGGCGGGGTGGCTACTCCCCAATGACGAGAGCGCACGGCGATTCTAAGTCGGCGGCCACCAGCCTCCGGTTCAGCCGGCTTGGCGGCTGCGTTCAGCGCAGCCGCACCGCGACCTCGCCGCGAAGGAGGACACTGGCGGCCTGTCTGTCGATCTCCCGCCGCCATGAGCACCTCCCCCACGACCACCCTGGCCCGCCTGCCCGAGGCAGGCCCGCCGCAGCTGCTGTTCCTGCTGTTCCACGGTGTCGGCGGCCAGGCCCAGAACATGGTGTCGCTGGCCCAGCGCCTGGCGAGCGAGTACCCGCAGGCGGCGGTGCTGTGCATCGATGCGCCCGATGCTTTCGATGTCGCGCCCGGTGGCGGGGGCCGCCAGTGGTTCTCGATCCAGGGCATCGACGAGGCCAACCGGCCTGCGCGCATCGCCGCGACCGTGCCGCGCTTCGTGGCGCAGGTGCGCGCCCTGCAACAGCACTTCGACCTCGACTGGCCGCGCACGGCGCTCGTCGGTTTCTCGCAGGGCGCGATCATGGCGCTGGAGGCGGTGCAGAGCGAGCCGCGCCTGGCAGGCCGCGTGCTGGCGTTCAGCGGCCGCCACGCCACGGCGCCGATGCACGCGCCCGAAGACACCACGGTGCACCTCTTCCACGGTCTGGCCGATCGCGTGATGCCGCCGGGCCCGGCCATCGATTCGGCCGAGCGCCTGGTGGCGCTGGGCGGTGACGTGACCTGCGAGGCGCTGCCGGGCATCGGCCACGAGCTTCACCCCGCGCTGGTCGACAAGGCGATGGCGCAGTTGCGCACCTTCCTGCCCAAGAAGATGTGGCGCGAGGCCCTGAGCGAGGCGCCGGTGATCCCGCGCACCGCGTCGAGCCAGGAGCTCGGCCGGCCCGCACCCGCCCGCGACGCCGAGTAGCCGACCATGCTCGACTCCCTGCCTGTCCTGGTCTGCATTGGCGCCGGCATCGTCGGCGGTGTGTTCTTCGCCTTCTCCAGCTTCGTGATGCGCGCCCTGGACAAGCTGCCGGTGGCGCAGGGCGTGGCGGCCATGCAGCACATCAACGCGATCGTGCTCAACCCGCTGTTCCTCGCCGTGTTCGTCGGCACGGCGGTGCTGGCCGGCATCTGCGTGTTTGCCGGGTTCTTTCCCTGGGGCGCGCCGCGCTCGCAGTGGCTGCTCGCCGCCGGGCTCAGCTACCTCGTCGGCGGATTCGGCGTGACGGTGGCCTTCAACGTGCCGCGCAACGAGCGCTTGGCCAAGCTGGATCCCGAATCCACCGACGCCACGGCCTACTGGCCGGTCTATGTGCGGGAGTGGCTGCGCTGGAACCATGTGCGCACCGCCGCCTGCGTGGTGAGCACCGCCTGCGCGGCCGGTGCGCTCACACACTGAACGTGCACGGCCGCGATCCGGGATCGCGGCCGGTTCGGCTCAGTCGAGCGTGACCTCGGTGCGCACGGCGCCAGCGCGGTCGGCGCGCGCCGTGAGGGCCAGTGTGGTGCCCTGCGGCGCCCGCACCACCCATTCCACCACGGCGCGGTCGGCCGTGATCTCGCGGCTGGGCAGGAAGGCGATCTGCGAATTCTTCGGTGCATGGCCCTCGAGCTGCGGGCCTTCCATGCGCGGCTTGCCGCTGACCAGGCTCACCGACGGATCGGCCGGCGGCAGGTGGATCTCGAACATCACACCGCGCACCACCTTCCGCTCGAGCGCGCGCTTGGTCACGTAGGCCGGCAGCCAGCCGCTGTTGGCCACCGCCATGCGCACCCGCCAGGTGTCGGGGCCGAGGGCACGCACCTCGGTGCGCAGCAGCTCCAGCTTGGGCAGGCTCAGCGCCAGCTGCGTCATCCACGCCGGGAAACGCGCGGCCTCGCGCTCGCGCAGAGCGGGCGGCGGGTTGCGCCAGTAGTTCATCTTGTCCCAGCCCCCGATCTCCACCGCGCCGAGCTGCGGGTGCTGGAAGGGCTTCCAGTCGACATGCGCCTGGCCGTCACACTGCTCGTCGCTCCACTTGAGCAGCTTGAGGTCGTCTTCGACCGGGTGCTCGCGGAACCAGTCGATCCACTTGTAGCCGGTGATGCCGGCCTCCTTGTTGGGCGACCACAGCTCCACCACCCAGAAGAGCGCGCCCAGGTGCTCATAGAGCCAGTCCTGCGTGCCGCCGATGGTTTCCTTGGGGTGGTACTTGAACTCGTGCCAGATGCTGATGGCGGGATAGCCGCTGAGCTTCTCGCCGAGCGCGCTGAAGCGCTTGTAGGCCCAGAGGTCCTCCGGGATCATGTCGTCGTCGCTCTGCGTGCCCAGGGGGCGCAGGATCACGCCGCTGTGCGTGTGGTAGCTGATGGCTGCGCCGATGTTCGGGTGCGCGATCACGAAGTCGACCATCGCGCGCACTTCCGGCTCGCTGGTGGGGTAGGGACCGGCGCCCACCTGCTGGTACTCCTGGCGCCATTGCGACGGGAAGTTGCGGTTCAGGTCCAGGCCTTCGACGTCCTTGTTGACGTTGACCGTCAGCCCGTCGTAGTGCGTGAGCAGACCCTCGGGCATGAGGCGGTAGTACTCGCCGCCGAACTCGCCCGGCTCGCGCGGCACCATCAGCCGCGGGTCGTCAGGGTGCTTCTTGTAGGTGCCGTGCGGATCCGGGATGCGCATGGTCAGCATGCGGCCATCGCCGTCGATGTCTTCCACCGTCAGGCCTTCGACCGGTTCCTCGTCGTAGGGGTAGCGGCGGGTGGACGAGCGGATGTGCCGCGGGCGGTCGGCCAACGCGAGCTCGGCGCCATCGGGGTTGAGCCGCGGGCACAGGTAGAGCGTGCGGGTGTCCAGCAGCTGGGTGATCTGCATGTCGCTGCCGTAGCCGCTGACCAGCTGGTGCAGGTAGTACAGCACCGTGGTGCTCGCCGTGAGCTCGGCGGCGTGGATGTTGCCGTCGGCCCAGAACGCCGGCTTGTCGGCGTGCGGTCCGGTGGCGGTGTTGGTGACGATGGCCACCCAGATGTCACGCCCCTCGTGGCTCTTGCCGATCGACTCCACCTGCACCAGCGTCGGGTGGGCATCGGCATAGTCGAACATCAGGCGCATCAGCGCCTCGTACTTGAAGAAGGTGTCGAAGCGAGGCGAGGGCGTGGCGGGTTGCGTCATGGTGCGCTGGGGATGTACTGCGGACGCGGCGACCTTCGCCGCGCCATCTCCGATCGTAGCTCGGCCTCATCGCCCGCCTGGGCGCGCCACCCCCTGAGCCGGGGATCACTGGCCGCGAAACAGCGACTGGAAGGGCTTGACACCGGCGGTCGATCGGCTCGATCGCGCGTCAGCGTTTGCCCACCCGCTCGCCGCCCACGAACACCGCCAGCTCGCCCGGGGCCAGCGCCACCCAGGCCTCGTCGGTGGTCAATGGCTCGGTCACGATCACGGCCACGCGGTCGTTGGGCGTGGTGAGTTCGGAGAAGTCCACGCGCACGTCCTCGTCGGCCAGACGCGCCGCGCGAAACGGGTGGCGGCGCACCAGGTAGTGCAGCTGGGTCGAGCAGTGCGCCCACAGGGCCTGGCCGTTGCTGAGCATGAAGTTGAAGGTGCCATGCCGTGCGATGGGAGGCACCAGCTCGCGCAAGGTGGCGGTGAGCTCGGCGATGGAGGGCACCGCGGCGTGGGCCTTGGCCAGTTCCTGCATCAGCCAGCAGAAGGCGCGCTCGCTGTCGGTGGCACCCACGGGCCGGAAGGCGCCATGCAGTCGCGGCGTGAAGCCCTTGAGGTCGCCGTTGTGGGCGAACACCCAGTAGCGCCCCCAGAGCTCGCGCTGGAAGGGATGCGTGTTCTCCAGCGCCACCTGCCCCTGCGTGGCCTTGCGGATGTGCGCCACGATGTTCTCGCTGCGGATCGGATAGCGCTGCACCATGTCGGCCACCGGCGAGAGCCGCGCACTCTGCGCATCGACGAAGAGGCGCACGCCGGCGCCCTCGAAGAACGCGATGCCGAAACCGTCCTTGTGCTCCTGGGCGCGCGTGGCAAAGCCGGTGAAGCTGAACATCACGTCTGTCGGCGTGTTGGCGTTGAGGCCCAGCAGCTGGCACATGGTCAGGCGAGATCAGGCATGGCGAAACCCGCCCAGCGGGTGGTGACGGTACGCCGGCACCGGGTGCTCCATCACTCGGTGAAGAGCCGCACGAAACCCTTGAGCGTGAGCAGGTGGCCCGGGTTGCTGGTCTCTTCGAGCACGCCGCTCATGCGCCGGATCAGTCGCGGGCTCTTGCTGGCGCGCCAGATGAGCAGGTCGATCAGCCAGGGGTGCCGGTTCACGGTGTTCGCGCGCGCATAGAGGTCGAAACGCGGCTTGAGCGCGCGCAGCGCCGCGCCGTAGGCCGTGCCCACGGCTGCGTCGTCCTGGCCCTGCGCCCGACCGGCCAGCAGGGCCTCGGCCGCGAGCATGCCGGTCTCCAGCGCCTTGCCGATGCCCTCGCCGGTGAACGAGTAGGTGCTGCCGGCGGCTTCTCCCGTCACCAGCATGCCGGGGCGCGAGAGGCGCGCGCCTTCAAGTGTGCAGCGCAGCGGCGCGCCCTTCAACGGCGTGGTCCACACGCCGCCCTCGACCAGCTCGCGTGCCGGCGCATAGATGCGAGTGAAGTCCTCGAAGACCGCGCGCAGGTTGACCTCGCGCTTGGTGAGCTTGCCGTTGCGGTGTTCGTTGTGGCTGTCGGCAATGCCCACACCGATGTTGAAGAGTCCGTCGCGGCACGGAAAGATCCAGCCGTAGCCCGGGCTGAGCGCGCGGTGCCACACCACCTCGAGGCGGGTCAGGCGGGCCGTCATGGCGGGATTGCGGATGTAGCCGCGCAGTGCCACGCCGCTGGGCGTGTGGCGCTCCGACATGGCCGAGGCGAGCAGCGCCTGTGGCACGGCGCCCGTGGCCAGCACCACCCAGGTCGCGCGCAGCTCGCGCACCACCTCACCGTGCTGCAGGCGTGCCCCGACCACGCGTCCGCGCTCTTCCAGCCCGCCCTCTTCCAGCGGCGCGACGAAGCGCAGTGGCGCATACATCTGCGCGCCGGCTTCCACTGCGGCGCGGCACAGGATGTCGTCGAGCTGCTTGCGCGGCAGCACCGCCAGCGTGCCCGGCACATCGACCCGGCCGCCGCGCGGTCCGATGCAGCCCACGTGGCTGGCCGGCTGCGCCTGGGCCATCACCGCATCGAGCACGCCGAGCTTGCGAAGCGCGTGGTGCGCATCGGGAATCAGCCCGTCGCCGCAGACCTTGTCGCGCGGAAACGCATGCTGGTCCGTCAGCACCACCTGCAACCCGGCGCGCGCCAGGGTGAGCGCCGTTGCGCTGCCCGCGGGACCGGCGCCGACGACCAGCACGTCGCAGCGCTCGGGCAGGTGGTCGATGGTGAAGTTCATGGGCGGCGCGGCAAAGGAAGCGGATTGTAGGCAGGGGCGCACGACGTCGGGCTCGGGCACATCGCTTGCGTACCTGGCTTGAACCCCCAGCACTGGGCGTCACGGGCCTTGCACAGCAGTGCTCTACGATGTCGGGGTAAGCGCTCACTGGGAAAATCACATGAAGATCACTGTCATCGGCACCGGCTACGTCGGCCTCGTCTCTGGCACCTGCCTGGCTGAAATGGGCAACGACGTCCTCTGCGTGGACATTGACGCGGGCAAGGTCGCCCAGCTGCAGAAGGGCCAGATCCCGATCTACGAGCCCGGCCTGCAGCCGATGGTCGAGCGCAACATCGCTGCCGGAAGGCTGCACTTCACCACGGACGTGGCGCGCGGCGTTCACTTCGGCACCATCCAGTTCATCGCCGTGGGGACGCCGCCGGACGAGGACGGTTCGGCCGACATGCAGCACGTCATGGCCGCGGCCCGCACCATCGGCGAGACCATGACCGACTACAAGCTGCTGGTCGACAAGAGCACCGTGCCGGTGGGCACGGCCGACCTGGTGCGCAGCACGGTGCAGGCAGCGCTCAAGGAGCGTGGCGTCGAAGTGCCCTTCAGCGTCGTCTCCAACCCCGAGTTTCTCAAGGAAGGTGCGGCCGTCGAGGACTTCATGCGGCCCGATCGCATCGTCATCGGTGTCGATGGGGAGGACGACCGCGCGGCGCTGCTCATGCGCGCCATCTACGCGCCCTTCCAGCGCAACCGCGAGCGCCTGGTGCTCACGGACATCCGCTCGGCCGAGCTCACCAAGTACGCGGCCAATGCCATGCTGGCCACCCGCATCAGCTTCATGAACGAGCTCGCGCTCCTGGCCGAAGCCGTGGGCGCCGACATCGAGCAGGTGCGCCGTGGCATCGGGGCCGATCCGCGCATCGGCCACCACTTCCTCTACGCCGGCTGCGGCTACGGCGGCTCGTGCTTTCCCAAGGATGTGAAGGCGCTGATCAAGAGCGCGGCCGACGCCGGCCGCGAGCTGAAGGTGCTGCGCGCGGTGGAGGCGGCCAACGAGGCGCAGAAGCACGTGCTGGTCGAGAAGATCACCCAGCGTTTCGGCCAGGACCTCACGCGGTCGCACATTTGCCCTGTGGGGCCTGGCCTTCAAGCCGGAGACCGACGACATGCGCGAAGCGCCGAGCCGCGTGGTGATCCAGGCGCTGCTGTCGCGCGGTGCGCGCATCAACGCTCACGACCCGGCGGCCATGGACGAGGCGCGCCGCGTGTTCGGCGCGGTCGACGGACTGCACTACGCCGCCACGCCGAACGAGGCGCTCGAAGGCGCCGACGCGCTGGTGATCGTGACCGAGTGGAAGGCGTTCCGCAGCCCCGACTTCGAGCAGATCGCGCGCCGGCTCAAGCAGCCGGTGGTGATCGACGGGCGCAACCTGTTCGATCCGGCCCTGGCGCGCGCCGCCGGCATCGACTACCGGCCGATCGGACGCGCCGCGGCCCCGACGGGGGTCTGAGCCGCAGCGCAGGCGCGCGGCGCCTGCTGCGGCTACTTCGCCTCGCGGTAGAACGCCTCCACGCTGCCCTTGAGCTTGATCAGCATGGGCTGACCCCGGCGGTCGAGCGTCTTGCCCGCGGGCACCTTCACCCAACCCTCGGAGAGGCAGTACTCCTCGACGTCGAAGCGCTCCTTGCCGTTCAGGCGAATGCCGATCTCGCGCTCGAACACCGCCGCCACGTGATGCGGGCTGCGCGGGTCGATCGACAGGCGGTCGGGAATCGGCGGAGGGGTGGTGTCGGTCATGGGGGGTCTCGGCGGTGGCAGGACGGCATTGTCCAACGGACCGCGGCGGGCGCGTCTCGCTCCCTGGGCAGAGGCTGCTAGGCTGCATGGCTTGCGTCGCTGTCGAACCTTCTGTTCCCTGTTCCCTCCGCCATGACTCCCTGCCTCGAGGCCGCGCTTGTCGTTGTGCGTGGCGCCCTGCTCGCTGCGTTTGGCGCCGCGCTGACGGTCCCGTCATCGGCGCAGACTGCGGCCTCCACGCTGGCCTCGGCACCCAGCCAGGCCGCGGCCCGTCCTCCCGTGCCCGACACCATGGCCCAGCGGCTGCAGGCCTGCACCGTGTGCCACGGGCCCGAGGGGCGGGCCACGAACGAGGGCTACTTCCCGCGCATCGCCGGCAAGCCCGCGGGCTATCTGTACAACCAGCTGCGCCACTTTCGCGACGGCCGGCGCGACAACGCCACCATGACCTACCTCGTCGAGCACCTGTCCGACGACTACCTGCGCGAGATCGCGCGCCACTTCGCCGAGCTCGACCTGCCCTATCCCGGGCCGCAGACGCGCAGCGCCGACGCCGCGGTCCTGCAGCGTGGTGACACCCTGGTGCGGCGCGGCGATCCGGCACGCGGCATTCCGTCCTGCGCCGCCTGCCATGGCGAGCGCATGACGGGCGCGCAGCCCGCGATGCCGGGCCTGCTCGGCCTGCCGCGCGACTACCTGATCGCGCAGCTCGGTGCGTGGCGCACCGGCCAGCGCCGGGCCGCGTCGCCCGACTGCATGGCCACGATCGCCCAGCGCCTGAGCCCGGAAGACGTGAGCGCCGTGGCCACCTGGCTCTCGGCGCAGGCCTGCCCGCCGACGCGAAGCCGGCCGCGCGCGGTGGCGCTGCCGCTGCCGATCGAATGCGGGAGCGGCGCGCGATGAGCCGGCCGCGGTTCCTGGCCAGGGGGTTTATTGCCGCCAAGCTCGCAACAGTGGTGCTGGCACTCGTGCTGACCTCCTGCTGGCCCTGGCTGGCCTGGTGGCCTGGCTCGACCTGCGCGGCGAGCCCCCGGTGGGCGCGGCGCCGCCCACCGCGGCGGCCGACGCGGCCACCGTCGCGCGCGGGGCCTACCTCGCACGCGCCGGCAACTGCGCGGCCTGCCACACCGCGCGCGGAGGGGCCGACTATGCCGGCGGTCGCGGCATCGACACGCCCTTCGGCACCGTCTACGCCAGCAACCTCACGCCCGATCGCGAGACCGGGCTGGGCGACTGGTCGGCCGACGCATTCTGGCGGGCACTGCACCACGGGCGTTCGCGCGACGGGCGGCTGCTGTATCCCGCGTTCCCCTACCCGAGCTTCACCCTCGTGACCCGCGACGACGCGGATGCGATGTACGCCTTCCTGCGCACGCTGCCGCCGGTGCGCCAGGCCAACACGCCGCACGCGCTGCGCTTTCCGTACAGCCTGCAGGCCTCGCTGGCGGTGTGGCGCGCGCTCTACTTCCGGCCGGGCGAGTTCGTGCCGGATCCGGGCCGCTCGCCCGAATGGCAGAGGGGCAGCTACCTGGTGCGAGGTCTCGGCCACTGCACCGCCTGCCATGCCGATCGCAATGCGCTGGGCGCGACGCGCGGCGACATTGAACTCGGCGGCGGCCTGATCCCGATGCAGAACTGGTTCGCGCCCTCACTCGCCTCGTCGCGCGAGGCCGGTGTGGGCGACTGGCAGATCGACGAGGTAGTGGCCCTGCTGCAGACCGGCGTCTCGCCGCGCGCGTCGGTGATGGGGCCGATGGCCGAGGTGGTGTTTCAAAGTACCCAGCACCTGAGCCCCACCGACTTGCGCGCGATGGCGGTCTTTCTGCAATCGCTGCCACAGGTGAGCCTGCCAGCACCGGCCCGCGAAGCCGCGGAAGCGGGTGTCATGGCCCAGGGCCGGCAGCTCTACGCCGACCACTGCGCAGAGTGCCACGGCGATCAGGGCGAAGGCGTGCCGCAGCGCTATCCGGCGCTGGCCGGCAACCGGGCGGTGACGCTGGTGTCGCCCAACAACCTCGTCAAGGCGATCCTGCACGGCGGCTTTGCGCCGAGCACCGCCGGCAATCCGCGGCCCTTCGGCATGCCGCCGTTCAAGCAGAGCTTGCGCGAACCGGAGATCGCCGCCGTGGCGACCTTCGTGCGCCAGTCCTGGGGCCACACCGCCGCGCCAGTGTCGGCTCTGGACGTGCACCGCGCCCGTTGATCGAAGCTGCGTCAGCGCTGAAGCGCCACGCTCATTCGGCGGCGCTCAGCCCATGGCGATCGGTGCGGCCAGACCGGCCCGCACCAACAGCCACTCGGCGCTGTCGTTCCACACTTCCATCTGGGTGATCAGCCCCGCCTTGAGCACATAACGGTCGACGTAGCGGTTGCCCTCGAACGGCGTGCCGTCGGGCCACTCGCCGTACAGCGTGCCGAGGCTGTAGACCACGGCCTCGCCGTCCGGGTTGGTGCCAGCCACCGTTTCGGTGCGTTCGATGCGCTTCTTCACCCACTTGTAGCGCGCCGCGTTGAACGCGGTGCACTCGGTCGGGTCGCTCATCGCGCGACCGCCGGTGAAGCGGATGCGCAGATCGGGTGCGGTGTAGCGGCGCGCAGCCACCGGGTCGGGCAGCATGATCAGACGCAGGAACTCGTCCACCACCTGCCCGGCGTTCATCAGGTGATCACCTCGACGTTCGCGCTGCGCGCCACGGTGCGCCACGAGTCGATCTGACTGCGCACGATCTTCACGAAGTCATCGCCCAGCACCGGCGTCTTGCGCGGCAGGGTCTGCAGTTCTTCCAGGCGCATGGCCACGTCGGGCCGGGCCAGCACCTCCGGGATCAGCGCGGTGAGCCGCTGCGCGATGGGCGCCGGCAGGCCCTTGGGCGCCGACAGGCCCAGCCACTGCGAACCGGTGAGATTGGGGTAACCCAGCTCGGCGAAGGTCGGGATGTTCGGCAGCGCCGGCAGCCGTGCCGGGGTGGACACCGCCAGCGCGCGCAGCGAGCCGGCCTTGAGCTGGGCGACGTTGGTCGTGATCGGGTCGAACACGCTTTCGATGTTGCCGGCCAGCAGGTCCTGCATCGCCGGCGCGCTGCCCTGGTAGGGCACGTGGTCGTGGTTCGGCGCCTTGCCTTCGATCTTCATCAGCTCGCCGAACAGGTGGTTGGCCGAGCCGATGCCTGAAGTGCCGTAGCGCACCGGCTTGCTGCGCGCCTGTGTGACGTACTGCTCCAGGGTCTGGAACGGCGACTGCGCGCGCACCAGCAGCACCATCGGTGCCTCGCAGAGCATGCCCATGTGGGTGAAGTCACCGACGGCGTCGAAGGGCATCGTGCGTCGCGTGGCGGTGGCGTAGACGTGGACTGCGGCGTGGCTCACCAGCAGCGTGTAGCCATCGGCCGGCTGCTTGGCCACGTAGTCGGTGCCGATCACGCCGCCAGCGCCGGGGCGGTTCTCGACCACCACCGATTGGCCGAGGGCCTGCGACAGGTGCGGTGCCATCAGGCGCGAGACGGTGTCCACCAGACCGCCCGGCGGGAACTGGGCGACCAGCTTGATCGGGCCGCGCGTGGGCCAGGCGTTGTTCTGGGCGCCGACCCAGGCGGGGGCGGCCATCAGCGAGGCACCGGCGGCCAGCAGTTCGCGTCGTTTCATCGGGTACTACTCCTTGGGGTGACCGCCATGAGAAAGGCAGTCGGGTGGTGGAACGAACGCAACCCGTCAGCAATTTGGGTGCCAGGCAACGCAGGGGTGCAGATAGAGTGTTCCCTTCGCATGACGTCAATCGGAGGACCACTGTCATGACCCAGAACGCCGGAGGCATCTCGCTGCATGCGGTGGACGTGGCCCGCGGTGTGCCCGCACAGGGCATGCAGGTGGAGCTGTGGGCGCTGTCACCGCAGCGCCGGCTGGTTGCGCGTGGTCCGCTCGCGGCCAACGGCCAGCTCGACCACCCCAGCGTGCGCGGCGAGGGTGTCACCGCCGGCGAGCACGAGGCGCTGTTCCATGTGGGCGACTACCTGCGTGCGCACGGCGGACCCGAGGCGAGCCCGTTTCTCGAGGTGCTGCCGTTCCGTTTCCAGGTGCGCGATGTCACGCAGCATGTGCACCTGCCGCTCAAGTTCACGGCCTGGGGCTGCGCGCTGTTTCGAGGCAGCTGAGCCAGCGCCTTTCCCTTGCGGTGCGGTGCGGTGCGGGGCCGCGGGCCGGAGCGCCGCGGATCCGGCGTGCTGTTCCAGACGCGCTGAATCAGGTGCAGCGCATCGGGCAGGTCACATCACGGCGCGCGCCGCTGCGCCGCTTCCAGCAAGGCGGCAATCGCCGGCGGCAGGCCCGCGTGGGGTTTGGCCGGGGGCGGTGAAAAACTGCCGCGTGCCGCGTCCGGGGGCCAGCGCCACCAGGGTTTCGGCATGCCTCACGGCGCTGGACACGCCGTCCACCACCGGCACCGGCAGCTCGACCGCGCAGCGTGCGCGCCAGGCCAGCCAGCGGCGCGCCGGCAAGCACGATGACCTCGGCGCCGTCTTCATCGACCGCGCGTTCGCACAGGGCGCGCAGCGCCGCGGCGTGGTCGTCCTGCACCGCGCCGATGCTGGCCAGCGGGCGGTCAGTGCGCGGATGCTGGCCAGCCGGCCGATCAGGCCGTTGGCCTCCACCGACCTCGCGGTACCAGGCCTGGATGCGCTGCGAGATGGCGATGATCGAGAAGCGGTGACCGAGCAGGCAGGCGCTGGCCAGCGCCGATTCGGTCATGCCCAGCACCGGCACCGGCAAGCGCCTCGCGCAGGCCGCCCGAGGCCCGGATCGCCAAAGGCCGCGACGATCACCGCGTCGTGGCCCGCATGGTGTTCTGCCGCGAGCTGCGCCGTGGCATAGGCACCGATCAGGGCCTCGAAACGGGTTTCGATGTAGGCCACGCCGAAGGGCGCGGTCAGCATGGTGATCGAGTGCCCGGCGAGGCGCTGCGCTCGCCTCGGCCTGGATCAGCGCCGAGACGCTATCGCGGAGATGTTCGGGTTGATGACGAGCAGGCGCATGGCGGGCAAGACCCAGGTGAGGGAAGCGGACAGGAAAGACGGCGAGGAACCCTCAGACAGCATCTGGGCGCGGGTCCGGCGTCAGAGCCGACGCGGCCCCAGGCTCGGCAGGCCGCAAGGCAGGAACTGTCCGCGTCCCACCGCGCCCTGCGGCGGCGTGCCGTCCCACACCACCTCGCCACGCGACAGCGTCAGCGCGGGCCAGGCGCGCACCAAGAGGCCTTCATAGGGCGTGTAGTCGACGGCGTGGTGCAGGTCCTGGTTGCGGATGACGCGTTCCTGGCCGGGCTCGAAGCGGTCCCAGACCACCAGGTCGGCATCCGCGCCGATCGCAATGGTGCCCTTGCGCGGGTAGAGGCCATAGGCGCGCGCCGGTGCGGTGGCGGTGAGTTCGACGAAACGCTGGGGCGAGAGCCGCCCCTCCATCACGCCGGCCGAGAACAGCAGCGGCAGGCGCGTCTCCAGCCCCGGGATGCCGTTGGGGATGTAGGCGAACGAGCACCTCCTGGCCGTCCGGCTTCTTGCCTTCGGGCGCGTCGTACTTGAAGGGCGCGTGGTCGCTGGAGAACACGGTGAACAGGCCGTCGGCCAGGCCGTCCCACACCACCTGCTGGTTGGCCTTGTCGCGCGGCGGCGGGCTGCACACGCACTTGGCGCCGACGTAGTCGTCGTCGATGCCGAGGTCCTCGGCGGTGAGGAACAGGTACTGCGGGCAGGTCTCGGCATACACCGTCATGCCGCGGCGCGCGCGCCCAGCGGATCTGCTCGATCGCGTCACGCCCCGACACGTGCACGATCAGGATCGGCACTGTGCCAGCAATTGAGACAGCGCGATGGCGCGGTGCGTGGCCTCGCGCTCCACCAGCATCGGCCGCGCATGCGCGTGCCAGCGTGGCGCGTGCGGCCGCTCGTCGTGCAAGCGCTGCGCGTCAGCCATTCGATGCACTCGCTGTTCTCGGCGTGGATCATCGCACATCGCGCCGTGCCGGCGCGCGACCTCGAGCACGTCCAGCATCTGGCCGTCGCCGAGCTTGAGGTCGTCGTAGGTCATGTAGATCTTGAACGAGGTGTAGCCCTGCGCGATCAGCGCCGGCAGCTCCTCGTTCAGCACCGTGGGCGTCGGGTCGCTGACGATCAGGTGAAAGGCGTAGTCGATCAGCGCCTGGCCCTGGGCGCGGCGGTGGTAGTCGGCCACCGCGTCGTGCAGCGACTGGCCCTTGGCCTGCGCCGCGAACGGAATCACCGTGGTGGTGCCGCCACAGGCCGCCGAGCGCGTGCCCGAGGCAAAGCCGTCGGCCATGCGCGCGGGCGGTGGGATCGGCTGGTCGAGGTGGCAGTGGGCATCCACCCCGCCGGGCATCACCCAGCGCCCGCCGGCATCGATCTCGCGCGCGCCGCGACCCGAGCGATTCGGCCAGCGCCACGATGCGCCCGCCCCGCACGCCGATGTCGCAGCGCATCTCTTCGGCGGCGGTGATCACCACCGCATTGCGCACCACCAGATCGAAGTCTTGAGCCATGCCGGAATCTAGCGCATGGCCGGCAGCGCGGCCGCCACCATGGCCACGCCCACCATCGTCAGCAGGCTCAGCACCACACGCCGGAAGGCCAGCGGCGAAAGACCCACATACACCCGCGCACCGATCAGCGAGGGAATCACCAGCGCCGGCAGCACGATCGCGAACTGCGGCAGCATGGCCGCCGAGACGGCGCCTGTGGCGATGTAGGTGGCCATCGTCACCGACAGCGCGGCGAGGTTGAAGTTCTGGATCACGCTGCGCTGGAGGTCCTTGTCGTAGCCGCGCAGCGTGCACCACAACGACGGCGCCACACCGCTGAAGCCACCCAGCCCGCCCATGACGCCACCCACCGCGCCGACGATGGCATCGGCCGAGCGGCCGCCATGTTGCACGGTCGGAAATCGGCTGGCCAGCAGCATGGCCGGGCAGCACACCAGCAGGATGACGCCCACCGTCAGCCGGAACACCGCCGGGTCCAGGTGCGGCAGCGCCCACACGCCGAGTGGAATGCCCAGCGCACCCCCGGCGAGAAAGGGCAGCAGCGTGGACACCGACAGGGCCCGGCGCACCGTGAACGCCGAAAGCACCTGGCCCGAGAGCGCGCCGAACACCGCCATCACCGCCGCCGTGCGCGGCTCGAAGCCCCAGACCCAGAACGACAGCGCCACCATGCTGAAGCCGAAGCCGGACACGCCCTGCACGAAGCCGGCCGTGGCGGCGCCGGCGATCAGCAGGATCAGGTCGGTGCTCACGCGCCGCGGGTCAGTCGCCGAGCGCCTCGAGCGCCGCAGCCCGCGCATGCAGGGCCGTGGTGTCGAAGAGCGGCACGGCACTGTCGCTGGCATCCACCAGCAGCGAGATCTCGGTGCAGCCGAGGATGACCGACTGCGCGCCGCGTGCGGCCAGGTCGGCGAGGATGCGGCGGTAGGCCTCGCGCGAGCCCGGCTGGATCACGCCCAGGCACAGCTCCTCGTAGATGACGCGGTGCACAGTGTCGCGGTCGCTCTCCTCCGGGCACCAGCACGCGCAGGCCATGCCGCTCGCTCAGGCGATCGCGGTAGAAGGCCTGCTCCATGGTGAAGCGGGTGCCGAGCAGGCCGACCGTGTGGTGGCCCGCGCGGCGGATCTCTTCCGCGGTGGGATCGGCGATGTGCAGCAGCGGGATCGACACGGCCGCCTCGATGCGGCCGGCCACCTTGTGCATGGTGTTCGTGCACAGCACGATGAACTGCGCGCCGGCGGCCTGCAGCGCGCGCGCCGCGTCGGCGAGCAACTGCGCGGCCGCGTCCCAGTCGCCCGCGTGCTGCAGCCGCTCGATGTCGTGGAAGTCGACGCTGTAGAGCACGAGCCGAGCCGAGTGCAGCCCGCCCAGGCGCGCCTTGACGGTCTCGTTGATGACCCGGTAGTAGGGCACCGTCGATTCCCAGCTCATGCCGCCGATCAGCCCGATGGTCTTCATGCGCGCTCCGGAGCGTCGTGGTCGCTCGGTCCGCGCCGATTCTGCATTGCCGCCACGGCGGTCGAGCGCGCCACGACAGGTACAGTGGGTTCCGACCCTTGCATCCTGCCTTGCCGGAGAACCCGATGACCCCCCACGAGCTGCTGCGCCACATCGACCACGGCGACCTCTGGCCTGCCGGCGCGGGCACCGGCTTCGACGCGCTGCCGGACGCCTACCAGACGGCATTGGCAGTGCGTGCGTTGCGCCTGGCGCGCGGCGAGCGGCCACGCGGCTACAAGGTGGGCTTCACCAACCGCACGATCTGGGCGCGCTATGGCGTGTACGCGCCCATCTGGGGCTCGGTGTGGAACACCACGCTGTCGGCCTGCGACGGCGCGGGTGCCTTGTCGTTGTCCCACCTGTGCCAGCCCCGCATCGAGCCCGAGGCAGTGTTCGGCCTCAGGGCCACGCCGCCGCGCGATGCCGATCTGCAGGGGCTGTTCGACGCCATCGAGTGGATCGCCCCCGGCTTCGAGATCGTGCAGTCGCACCGCCCGGACTGGAGGTTCACCGCCGCGCAAAGCGTGGCCGACAGCGGGCTGCATGGCCGGCTGCTGATCGGTCCGCGCGTGCCGGTGGCCGAGATGGCCGACGACGCCGCTGCAACTCGATCGGCGCCTCGCCGAGGCCACTGTCGGCCTGCACCGCAATGGTCTGCGGGTGGAAGAAGGCCGCGGCGCGAACGTGCTCGACAGTCCGCTGCGCGCACTGCTGCACTTTCTGGCCGAGCTGCGCGCCTGCCCTGGCGCGACCGACCTGCAAGCCGGTGATGTGGTCACCACCGGCACCTGGACCGATGCCTGGCCGGTGCATGCCGGAGAGGTCTGGCAGGCGCGCTTCGATGCGGTCCTGCCCGCGCTCGAGGTCGAGTTCGACTGAACGATCGCCGCGCCGACCTCAGCGCCAGCCGACGGCCTGCATCGCCTCAAGGGTGTCGCGGATCAGGTGGCCGGCGATCGAGAAGCGCGGCGGGATGCCCGGCAGCGCATCGACCGCGAACCACTGCGCGTCTTCGATCTCTCCCGGCTGCGGCACGATCTCGCCGCCCGTCCAGCGTGCGGTGAACGCCACCATCAGGCTGTTCGGGAAGGGCCAGCTCTGGCTGCCGTAGTAGCGCAGGTCCTGCACCGTGACCGCCACCTCCTCGGCGACCTCGCGGTGCACGCAGTCCTCGAGCGATTCGCCCGCCTCCACGAAGCCGGCCAGCGCGCTGTACATGCCCGGCGCGTAGTGCGGCGAGCGTGCCAGCAGCAGCTCGCCCGGGCGCCACACCAGAGCCATCATCGCCGGGCTCAGGCGCGGGTAGGCACTGTGTCCGCAGGCCGGGCAGACGCGCGAGCGCTCACCGGGCTGCAGCTCGGTGGGCGTGGCGCACACGCCGCAGTGGCGGTGGGTGCGGTCCCACTCCAGCACCTGCACCGCCCGGCCGGCCAGCGCGCCCAGGGTTGGGTCCAGGGCCATCATCGCCGCGCGCAGCGGCGATCGACGCCAGCCCGGCGGTGCCTCGGGCAAGGACAGCGCCCAGCAGTCGATGCCGGCCAGCCGGCCGAGGTAGTGGCGCGCCGTGGCGAGTTCGCCCAGGGCGGCGGCACTCAAGGGCTGCAATTGCGGTGGTGCGTCGGCGGCGGATTCGGGCAGCAGCAGCTCGCGCTGCACGAAGGCGAAGCACCAGGCTTCGGCGGTGGCCGAAGCGGCGGGCTGGGTGGCGGGAACGAAGTGCATGCGGTGGCCGGCGGCGAGGGCGGGGTGAGATGGGCGGAGGGAGCGCTGGACCGACATGATCGTGGATGCCGCGCCCGGCCGCCAGCCAACGGGGCCCCAAGGTCTGCAACAGGACGATTCGAAACACCGCAAAGCGCGAGGCTGGCGGCGTGCCGGATGACGGGGCGCGTCGGCGGCCAGCGCGCGAGGAAGCCGCCAGAGACCGGTTGCGAGAACAAAGTCACGCAGCGCACGGGCCGCGCCCACCCGGCACGAAGACTGCTTCGGATCCCTGACAACGCGTCCACCCTTTCGCCCGTTCCTTCACCATGTGCCAGCTGTTTGCGTTGAACTGCAATGTGCCGACCGCCGTGACCTTCTCGTTCACCGGCTTTTCGGCGCGCGGCGGGCGCACCGGAGAACACGCCGACGGCTTCGGCCTGGCGTTCCATGAAGGCGCGGGCTGCCGGGTGTTCATCGACGAGGCACGCGCCAGCGATTCGGCCCTGGCCGAGTTCCTGCGGCGCCACCCGATCCGCTCGCGCATCGCGCTGGCCCACATCCGCAAGGCCACGCAGGGGCCGGTGCAGATCGCCAACTGCCATCCCTTCGTGCGCGAGTGGCGCGGCCGGCACTGGTCCTTCTGCCACAACGGTGATCTGCAGGGCTTCGAGCCGCGGCTCACTGGCAGCCACCTGCCAGTGGGACAGACCGACAGCGAGCGCGCCTTCTGCTGGATGCTCCAGGAGCTGCGCCGCCGTGTGCGCACGCGCGGCACGCCAAGCTGGCAGCAGGTGGCTCCTGTGATCGCCGAGCTGGCCGATGGCATTGCCCGGCATGGCCGCTTCAACTTCCTGCTGTCCGACGGCCAGGCGCTGTACGCGCACGCCTCCACCCGCCTCTTCTGGCTGCAGCGCCAGCACCCGTTCGCCACCGCCCAGCTGGTCGACGAGGACCTGAGCCTCGACCTCGCGGCGGCCAACGGCCCCGGCGACCGGATGGTGATCGTCGCCACCGAGCCGCTGACGCGCAACGAGCCCTGGCAGGCCTTCGGCGCGGGCGAGCTGCAGGTGTTCGTCGATGGCGCGTCGGTGTGGCGGCGCGGGCCAGCGGCCTCCACCGCTGCGGCCTCCGTGGTCGCCCCGGCCACCACCGCGACGGCCACGGCTTCGCGCGCCGCGCCGCCGCGCCTCGGGCTGGCCACCTGAGCCGCCCGGTTTCGCGGGTGCCCTCCGATCGGTCGGACGTGAGGCCCGCCGGCATGCGCGCTCCCGGTGGCTTGTGGCGCTCCGCCGCGGCGCTGGTCCTGGTCGTTCTGCTGGCCAGCCTGACCACCGAGGTGCAGGCCCGCCGCACTGGCGCAGCGCGTCAGCAGCCCGTCGACACGGTGGTCATCCACTCCACCGGCGGACCCACCTGCGACCTGCGCACCGGTCAGCCCATCTGGGTGAGCGCCGGCACGATGGACGAGAACCTGCGCCTGATCGAAGCCCACCCGCAGCTCGGCATCCATCACATGATCGACCGCGATGGCACGCGCCGCGCCAGCGTTCCCGAAGACCAGGTGGCACACCACGTGTTCGGCGCCAGCGGCCGCTCGATCGCGATCGAGCTCATCAACGACGGCGACGGCCGCGACCCGTTCCCACCCGCCCAGATCGACGCCCTGGTCGACCTGCTGCGCGACATCGTGCAGCGCCACGGCGTCCAGCGCGCCGGCATCGTGCGCCATTCGGACCTCGACCACGGCCGCCTGCCTTGCGACCGCGCACAGCGGCGCAAGGTCGATCCGGGCGATGCCTATCCCCACGAGGCGGTGCTGGACGGGTCTTTCCGTCCCGCTGAACAAGTGCAGGGGCCTGGCGTGCCCGGCCGTCAACGCAAGCCGGCACGCGACGCCATGCCCAGCCACGCCGTACCATGGGCCATGCTGAAACGCGCCCTGAGCGTCCGCGGCACCTCACGCGTGCTGCTGGTGGACTCGATCACCCTGCTCGACGCCGGCGACGCGGGCGCGATCGTGGTGTCGGCTTCGCACGGCGGTGTGTCATCGGCCGCCTTCGCCCTCGAGCATCCGCTGGCGGCGGTGTTCTTCAACGACGCCGGCGTGGGCAAGGACGACGCCGGCATCGCCGCGCTGTCGCTGCTGGACGCTCGCGGCGTGCCGGCGGGCACGGTGGCCCACACCAGCGCGCGCATCGGCGATGCGCAGGACACCTGGGACCATGGCGTGCTCTCCCACCTCAATGCCACGGCCCTGCGCTGGGGCCTGCGCACTGGCATGCCGCTGCGGCTGGCGCTGAAGCGGGCTTGACCCATCGGGCCAGATCTGTCGGGCGGGAGCTTCGCGCGCGCGTTGGTCTTCCGCGGGATCGCCTGGGTGAGTGGCCGGCGAGACCAGGTCGAAGCCGCTACCGTGCCGCCGCGACTTCAGGGCACGTACGGCGCCTCCACCGTGCGCTGCGAGATCCACCACAGGTTGCCGTGCGCGTCCCGCACGCCGCCCTGGCGATCGCCATAGGGCATGTCGCCCACCGCCATCTCCAGCGTGGCGCCGGCGGCGAGGGCGCGCTGCAAGGCAGCGTCGGCATCCGCCACGTAGAGGTAGTAGGCCGCGGCCATGGGTGGGTAGCGACCGGTGAGCCTCGCTCACCATCACCGTCGAGGTGCCGAGTCTCACCTGCACGTTGGCCACGGTGCCGTCGGGGCGCATCGTGCGCAGCACCTCCTCGCCGCCGAGCCCGTCGATGAGGAAGGCGATGAAGCGCGGAGCGTCCCGAACGAAGGGGCAGTGCGTGACGGTGCTGAAGCCGGGTGGGATGTACATGCGTCGCTCCTTCAGGGGTTCTGCAGGTGGCGGTAGGTGGCCGCAAAGCGCTCCTGCAGATGCTGCTCGGCGGTGATCGGCGGGTGGCGAGGTGCCTCGCCCTCGGGCACGCAGGTGGGCAGTGCGCTCACGAGCGCGTCGGGATTGGGGTCGAGGAAGAAGGCGATCGAGTAGCGCTCCCTCGGCGGAGGCAGCACGCGGTGCGGGGTCGACAGGTACACATCGTTCGACCAGCGCATGAGGCAGTCGCCGACGTTGCACACGAAGGCCCCGGGCAAGGCTGGAACGTCCAGCCAGCGGCCATCGCGCTGGCGCACCTGCAGGCCTGGCACGTCGTCGGTGGCCAGCAGGGTAACGTTGCCGTAGTCGGTGTGCACGCCGGCCCCCGGCGCAGCGCCGCCGGCCCCGTCTGCGAACGTCATTGGATAGTGCAGGAAGCGCAAGGTCGCCATCGGCCGATCGATGAGCGGCGCGAAGTGATCCTCCGGCATGCCCAGGTCGAGCGCGAAGGCACGGTGCAGCCGCTGTCCGACCGCGAGCACCGCATCGAAGTAGGCCTGGGCGGCCTCACGCCACGCCGGCAGCGGCGGCCACACGTTGGGCACGCGGCTCACCTCGTCGGTCCAGATGAGGTTGTAGGCCTCCTTGAGGTCCGGTGCGGCGTGCTCGTCGAGCGACTCGGTGCCCAGGCCGGCGTAGCCGCGGTTGTGCCCATGGGTGGCCAGGGCCAGCGCCTGCTTCGCCGCGAGCGGCAGGGCGAAGAGTGAATGCGCCAGCGCGAAGGCCTGCGCGATCTGCGACGGCGCGATGCCGTGGCCGGTGATCGCGAAGAAGCCCACCTCGCGGCAGGCAGCGCCGATGGCGGTGGCCGCGCGACGGCGTTCGGCTTCGCTCGGACTGTTCAGGTCGCGGATGTCGATGAGCGGGATGGCTGACATGGGAACTCCTTCGCAGCGTCGGCGGTGGCGCTCACAGTCGGCTGTCGATCATCGGCAACCGCAGCCGCTGCTGGATGGCGCGCGCATGCTGCACCCAGCCATGCGCCTCCCAGCGCCAGAGCATCACGCCGCTGCGGATCCACTCGTCGGCCGCGTAGGCGATCCAGATGCCCACCAGGCCGTAGCGCTCACCCAGCACCACTGCGCCCACGCCCAGCACCACGATCACCGACACCACGGCCGCCGACACCGGAAAGATCACGTCGCCGGTGGAGCGCAGCGCACCCAGCACGATCAGGTTGGCGACGCGGCCGGTCTCCAGCGCCACCGAGATCCACAGCAGCGTCTGCGCCAGGGCGATCACCTGCGGGTCCTGCGTGAAGGCGCGCATCAGCCAGGGTGCGCTCAGCCGCGGCCAGCACCGACAGCGCCCCGGAGGCCAGCAGGCCGTTGCGCATGCTGCGCCTCACCAGCTGGTGTGCCATGCGGAACTCGCCCGAGCCCACCAGGTGTCCCACCATGATCTCGCAGGCCCAGCCGATGGCCAGGCTGACGAGCAGCACGTAGCGCAGGGTCTGCAGCACATAGGCCTGCGTGACCACTTCGGTGACGCCGAGCTTGGCCGCTGCCGCCAGCGACACCAGGAAGGCCGCGCGGTAGACCAGGTCGAGCGCCGCACCGGGCACGCCGATGCGCAGCACCGGCAGCAGCGAGCGGGCCGGGCAATGCCACCAGTCGCGGCCTTGCGGCACGAGCATCATCCGCCGGCGCCACAGCCTCAGGTGCAGCACCACGCCGACGATGCGGCTCACGGTGAGGGCGAGCGCGAAGCCCGCGAGGCCGAAACCCGACCAGGTTCCCACGCCGAGCATCAGCGGAAAGGCCAGCAGCAGGTGGGTGGCGTGCATCACCAGCATCACGAACAGCGTGTCGCGTGCGTACAGGTGCGCCCGCAGCGTGGCCGCCATCACCAGGTTGTAGGCCTCGAGCAGCGCGGCCAGGGCGAGCATCGGCAGGTACGGGCTGGCGAGTGCGGCCACCGCCTGCGGCGCGTTCAGGCCGGCCAGCGTCCAGTCGCCGAACAGCAGCAGCCAGCCGGCGGCCACGGCGCCCACCCAGGTGCAGGCGCCGAGGCCAACGCGTGCGATCCGCTGGGCCGATTCGGTCTGCCGACCGCCGAGCGCCTGGCGTGATGTTGACGCCCACGCCGAGCGCCAGCACGCGAAACAGCACGAACAGCGCTTCGAGCACCTGCTGGCTCATGCCGAAGGCGCCTGCCGTGGCGTCGGAGACGCGCGAGGCCATCCACAGGCCGGCCATCGTCACGCTGATGCCCACGAGGAACTCGCCCAGGATCGGCGCCGCAATGGGCGTGATGCGGGGGCGCGGAGGGCGGGACATGGGCAATGAGGGGTGGCGGGCCACGGGATGCGGCGATCCCGAAGCCTGAAGTATCGTCCGGCGCATGGCACGACGATCCGCCGCTCGAACAGCCCTCCCTCCCGCCGCGCCGCAGACGCCCGCCAGGCCGGAGCGCTGGCAGCTCGATGCCGGGGAGGCCGACATCGCCACGCTCGACATCCCCGCGGTGCTGGCGCGCACGCGCCGCTTCCACATCGATGTGCAGTTCGTGGTGCAGTGTCCTGCCGAGCCGCGCGGCGCCTGGCATGCATTGACCTTGGAGCTGGACGGGCGCCGCCAGTGGTCGCGCCAGATCGACACCAGCAACCCGGGCCAGACCGACACCCTGGACTACCACGTGCAGGTCGAGGTGCCGGCGGGCCGGGGGCTGCGCGTGCGGGCCCTCACGCAGGTGCGCGGCGCTGTCCGGCGGCGCCTGCGCATCGAAGCCGAGGAACAGTGAGTCCGAACGGCCAGCGTGCCGGCGCGCTGTCGTGATGCGCGGGTGCAGGCGCGGACTGCAGGTCCTGAACGGCAGTCTCAGCCGAGCAGGCTGCGAAGTGCGCCGCGAATGGCTGCCATGTCGGTCAGCGCCACGAACACCAGCCCCGCGATCGCGCCGCCGAGGTGGGCGTCGTGGTTGATGCGGCCCTGCGCCTGCCGCGCTGCGTAGTAGGTGAAGCCCAGGTAGGCCACGGCAAACAGCGGGGCCGGGATCGGATACGGAATCGGCAGGATGTAGAGCGACGAGGTCGGAAAGTAGACGATCGACGCGAACAGCACCGCCAGGATCGCCCCGGACGCCCCGAGGCTGCGGTACTCCGGGTTGTGGCGCTGCCGCCAGTAGGTGCCGGCGTCGCTGACCAGCAGACCGAAGGCGTACAGCGCCAGGAACCGGCCGGTGCCGATCGCGCCTTCGAGCTGGAAGGCGAAGGCCCAGAAGGTGAAGCTGTTGAAGAGCAGGTGCGGCAGGTCGGCGTGGATGAAGGCGCTCGTCACCAGCGTGCGGTACTCGCGCTCGCGCAGCAGCCAGTACGGCCGGAACAGGTTGCGCTCGACGAACGCTGGCGCGGCGTAGAGCCCGACCAGGCTGGTGACCACGATCGCGGCCAGCAGCAAGGTCGAGCCGGGGTTCTGAAGGAAGAGGTCCACCGGGGTGATTGTGATGGCTCGTGCCGAGGCCGGAGCGGTCGTGCAGTGGCCCGCTACCATCGGCACCATGAAGATCCTCGTCACCGGCGCGGCCGGATTCATCGGCATGCACGTGGCGCAGCGGCTGCTGCAGCGCGGCGACAGCGTCGTCGGCATCGACAACCTCAACGACTACTACGACGTCTCGCTCAAGCAGGCGCGGCTGGCCGAGTTGCGTCGCGCACCGGCGTTCCAGTTCGAGCCCATCGATGTCGCCGACCGGCCGGCGCTGGAAGCGCTGTTCGCGCAGCAGGGCTTCGCCCGCGTGGTGCACCTGGGCGCGCAGGCCGGCGTGCGCTACTCGCTCACCCACCCGCACGCCTATGCGCAGTCGAACCTGGTGGGCTTTCTCAACATCCTCGAGTGCTGCCGGCACGAGCGCATCGAGCACCTGGTGTACGCCAGCAGTTCGAGCGTCTACGGCGGCAATGCCCGCATGCCGCTGCGTGAGGGCGACGGCGTGGACCATCCGGTGAGCCTGTACGCGGCCACCAAGCGCGCCAACGAGCTGATGGCGCACACCTACAGCCACCTCTACCGGCTGCCCACCACCGGCCTGCGCTTCTTCACGGTCTACGGGCCCTGGGGTCGGCCAGACATGGCGTACTTCAAGTTCGCCCGCGCCATCCTCGCTGGCGAACCGATCACGGTGTTCAACCACGGCCAGCTGCGAGCGCGACTTCACCTACATCGACGACATCGTCGATGGCGTGGTGGGCGTGCTCGACCAGCCGGCCCGGGCCGACGCTGCCTACGACCCGATGAACCCCGACCCGGCCACCTCGACCGCGCCGTTTCGGGTGCTCAACATCGGCAATGAGCAGCCGGTGAAGCTGCTCACCTTCATCGAGACGCTGGAGCAGGCACTGGGCCGTACCGCCATCAAGGAGATGCTGCCCATGCAGCCGGGGGATGTGCTGGCCACGCACGCCGACACCTCGCGCCTCGCGAACCTGCTGGGGGGCCATCGCCCCTCGACGCCTCTGGCCGAGGGCTTGCGCCGCTTCGCTGCCTGGTACCTGGAACACCAGGCCAGGTCGCGCTGACAGCGCGAATCCGTCGCGTCACGGGCGTCGTGTCGGCGGTCGGTCAGACCAGTCTTTGCAGCGTCTCCACCCACAGGGCCACGGCCACCAGCGTCAGGACGCCGGCCAGCGCGCGCGTGGCGCGCGAGTGACCGCGGGGTCGGCGAAACAGCGATCGGCTGGCAGGCCAGTAGAGCAGCGTCTTCATGAGAGAGGGCCTCGGCTCGCGCGGTGGGTGTGACGGAAAGCATAGGCGCAGACGCGGCGATCGCGTGTCCCCCGAGTTAGGGGTGCGAGGGATGCGCCCTCTCGATGCATTCTCCGCACACAGCCATGGACAACACCCGCTACCAGATCCGACGGCTCGGTGCCGGTGAGGCCGCCGTGCTGCTGGCGGCCGATCCTCAGCTCTTCGACTTTGCCGTCAGCCCCCGCTGGACGGCCGAGTTCCTCGCGGACCCGCGGCACCACATCGCCGTGGCCCTGTTCGACGGACGGGCGGTCGGCAGCGCGACCGCCACGCACTATGTGCACCCCGACCAGCCGCCCACGCTGTTCATCATCGAAGTGGCGGTGGCCGCCGAGCACCAGCGACAGGGCCTGGCGAAGGCACTGCTGGAGGAGCTTCTGCACCACGGGCGCGCGCTGGGGTGCACCACCGCCTGGGTCGGCACCGAGGTCGACAACACCGCGGCCCGCACGCTGTACCGTGCCGTGGGCGGCACGCAGGACAGCGAAGCTTTCGTGACCTACACCTTCGATCTCGGTCCGGGTGGCCGCACCGACCCGCCATGAGGGCAGCCTAGCGAGGCGACTTGGGCAAGGGCTTGGCCGGGACGGGGTCGAGGGCCTGCTGCAAATCGTCCCACTCGGTAGGCGAGAGCTCGATCTCGGTCACCACCGGGCGCCGCGGCTCGATGTGACGACGACGCTCGCGGCCTTTCACGGGCAGTCTCCGTCTTGCGCCTGTCCTTGCCCGATCGGCGATCGGGCACGGGCTTGGCTTCGCTGTCGCGTTGAACCATGACCAGCGTCGGTGTGAAGAGTGAGGTTGGCAGAAGGGACCGAGGGTGTGCGCCGCCAGCCATTCGCCGCGCGGTGCCTGAAACGTATCACGTCCAGTCGGCGCGGTCACTTCCTGGGGCTACCGATGCGTCAACCATTCCTCATGGATGGCGGGCGCGACGACCGCCGCTGCCGCCCAGTGGCTCAGCGGCCGAGGTGGTCGCGCAGTTCGCTGATCACTGGGCCGACTTCGGCGATTGCGCGGCGCAGGGTCTCTTCGGAAACCTGGAGGGCAGCTTGCCAATAGGCCACCGACTGGTGCGCGTTCAGGTCGACTTGATCGGCGTGCATCGGGTCGGCCAGCAGGTCTTCAAATCCCATGAGGTGCCTCGCGAGTGGAGTGGAGGCTCGAGAGCGGCATCCTAGGTCGAGGCCTTGCCACGGCGAAACCCTCGATCGCGGGGGACAATGAGCCATGCCCATCGAAACTTCCCGCCGACTCACCGGTCAGGTGCGCACGACGGCGGCGAATCGCGCCTGGGCGTGGCGCTGGCGTTCATCGCCGGCGCCACCAATGCCGGTGCCTTTCTCGCCGTGCAGCAGTACACCTCGCACATGACCGGCATGGTGTCGTCGATGGCCGATTCGCTGGTGCTCGGTGACCTGCCGCTGGCGGCCAGCGCGTTCGGGGCGTTGCTGTCGTTCCTCGGTCGGCGCTGCCGCGTCGGCGATTCTTGTCAACCTGGCCAAGCGGCGCGGACTCAAGAGCCAGTTCGCATTGCCGCTGCTGCTGGAAGCCGCCTTGCTGCTGCTGTTCGGACTCATCGGGGCCTGGCTGGCCACGATCCACGGGCCTGTTCGTTCCCGTGACGGTGATGCTGCTGTGCTTCATCATGGGACTGCAGAACGCGCTCATCACCAAGATTTCCCGTGCCGAGATCCGCACCACCCACGTCACTGGCCTCGTCACCGACATCGGCATCGAGCTGGGCAAGCTGTTCTACTGGAATCGCCTGCAGCAGGACCCTTCGCTGCACGTCGTGGCCGACCGGGGCCGTCTGCTTGTTGCTTTCGTGGCTGGTCCTGGGCTTCTTTCTCGGCGGCCTGCTCGGTGCGGTCGGGTTCCAGCGCATCGGCTACGCCACCACCTTGCCGCTGGCCGGAATGCTGGTGGCCATGGCGGCTGTGCCTGCGGTGGACGACATCAAGGACTACCTGACCGGGACCCACGCATGAGGTGGCCTGGCGGCAAGGGGCGCCATGATTGAACCCAGCGCGCCGATTCCGGTGCTGGTCACGCCCTGCGAGGTGCGCAGCGCGCTGCCGCAGGATCATCTGCCCGTTCAGCGCATGCTCGAGCTCTACCAGCACGACCTGTCCGATCTGTGGGACCAGGACCTGGACGAGCGCGGCGAGTACGGCTACGGGCTCGACCGATACTGGAATCGCGCGCCCGGCTGCCATGCGTTCGTCGCCCTCATGGCTGGGCGCCATGCCGGCTTCGCGCTGGTGGATCCGGCGGTGCGCATCGGCCCGCACGGACATTGGATGGACCAGTTCTTCGTGCTGCGCAAGTACCGTCGTCGCGGTGTCGGCCAGCAACTGGCTCGATCGGTGTTCGCAGCCGTGCCGGGACGCTGGGAAGTAGGCCAGATGCCGGGCAACGTGGCCGCACAGGCATTCTGGCGTGAAGTGATCGGTGTGCACACGCAGGCGGGCTTCGCCGAACACGAACTGCGCCACGGTCCCTGGCAGGGCACGGTGCAGGTCTTCGACGTTGGCGCTGCCTGAGCGCGTCGCCAACGGTCATCGGCCACACCTGTGTACTGAGCTTTGCGCGCGATGGGTGTTGCGCCAGCACAAGCACGCACTCGACTCATTGACATGCTGGCAATCCGGCAGCAACACGCCGGCGTGACGATGAAGCATCGTCAATCTGCATCAGGAGCTCAGACCATGTCCCCGATCTCACGCGAGTGGGCCACACCGCTGACCATCGGCGCGTTCGCGCTGATGGCCGTGACCGGCCTGCTCATGTTCTTCCACCTCGACAACGGCCTGCAGAAGTCCGTGCACGAGTGGCTGGGCTGGTTGCTGGTGGCCGCGGTGGCCGTGCACGCAGCGGCCAACTGGCTGGGCTTCAAGCGCTACTTCCAGCGGCTGGGTCGTGGGCAGGCCATCCTGGCAGTCTGCGCGCTGGCCTTGGTCGGGAGCTTCTTCATCGCTTCCCCCACGGCGGGTGGCGCACCGCCGCAGGTGCTGGCATGCGCGCCGTGGCGAAGGCGCCCTTGAGCACGGTGGCCATGCTGGCCAACAAGCCGGTCGAACAGGTGCGCAGTGATCTGGCCGGCAGTGGGCATCCAGGTGGCAGATGCCAATGCATCGATCGAGAGTGCGGTGCAAGGTCAGCGCGAGCAGCTCGGGTCGTGCCATGACGGTGGTCTTTGCGGCACCGTCTGCACGCACTGAGTTCCATCGCGCCCGCGGCGCGGGCGCAGATTCCGCGGCGTCCCGCGTGGCGCACAATCCACGCCATGCCCAACATTGCCTCCATCCTCAAACTTGAAGTCGCTCGTGTCGCGCGTAAAGAAGTGCGGCTCGAAACCCAAACTCTGAAGAAGGCGGTCGCGACCCAGCGCAGCGAGATCGCGACGCTCAAGCGCATGGTGCGAGAACTTCAACAAGCGCTGCGTCGCACGACGCGAGTGCTGTCAGATCCGATTCGAGCCAAGCCGCCGACGCGCCGCGCCAAGGCATGCGATTCGTCGCCAAGGGGCTGGTCTCGACGCGCCAACGCCTGGGCCTGTCGGCCGAAGACATGGGCCTGCTGATCGGGGCTTCAGGTCAATCCGTGCACAACTGGGAAAAGGGCGATGCACGTCCGCGAGCCCGCCACCTGCCGGCGATTGCCGCTTTGCGCTCCATGGGCAAGAAGGCGGCCGCCGCGCAGCTCCTCGCGCTCAAGACCGCCGGCTACCGGCGGCGGCCTGTTCGCATGCCCGTCACGGCCGGCAACCTGAGGGCGCTCACGCAGCAGCATCCCCGCGTCGGTCGCCTGGAAGCCATCGTGCTGCGCCCTGCACGCGGCAGCGCAGCCGTCATTGTCGATACGGTGATGGCCGTTTCAGGCTGCGGTCTGGAGGGCGACCGCAGCGCTTCGGGCCGGCATCCGCCGGGTGGCGGAAAGCGGCAGGTCACGCTGTTCCAGTTCGAGCACCTGCCACTGCTGGCGGCATGGACCGGCCGCGAGGCGGTCGATGCCACGGTGCTGCGGCGCAACCTGGTCGTGTCCGGCCTCAATCTGCTGGCGGCACGCGGTCTCTTTGCCGACCAGGTGTTGCACCTCCACCTGGGCGACGACGTCGTGCTGGCTGTCACAGGTCCTTGCGATCCCTGCTCCAAGATGGAGGCGGCGCTGGGTGCGGGGCCTACAACGCCATGCGTGGGCATGGTGGTGTGACGGCGCGGGTGTTGACCGGCGGACGCCTGCGCTGCGGCGATGCGGTGCACGTGGTGCTCGTCTCGTCCCCGAGCTGAGGCACGACACCCGCGCCAGCCCACTGTCCGCCGATCAAGCGAGTCGGATGGCCGACGCCGTGCGCCAGAAGGACTCGACCGAGGGCGCCTGGATCTCGGTGCGGCGGAACAGGCGCACCTCGACGTCGATGGCCCAGTCGCGGCCGGCGGCGGCCACCAGGCGGCCGTCGGCGAGTTCGTCACCGATCAGCGTGCGCGGCAGGAAGGCCACGCCGCGCCCTTCCAGGGCCATCGACTTCAGCAGCGTGGCGAGGTGCGCGGTGAAGACCGTCTCGACGCCGGCGCGCTCCAGGCTGTCGGCGCGCAGCGCGCGCACCACACGCCCCAGGCCCGACTCGGCGCTGTACGACAGGAGTGGCACGCGCCCCGCTGAACCCAGTCGGTGACGGGGCTTGCCACGGGCGGCCGGGGCGCTCACCGGCAGCAGCGTGTCCGTGCCCACGCACACCGACCGGAACTCGCCATCCGCCAGGCGACCGGGGCGCCTGCGCGTGCACATGGCACAGCAGGAACTGCACGCGGCCCTGCAGCATCATGCGACTCGCAGTTGCGTGGCCACGTCGGAGACCAGCTGGATCGGCCCGACCGCGGTGCGCGCCTCCACGCTGCGCAGCCAGGCCGGCAGGAAGGTGAGCGACAGCGCGTGCGTCGCGGCAAAGCGCAGCGTGGCCGAGCTGGGCATCGGCGATGGCCTGCGCCTCGCCGGGGATTCGGGCGACACGCGCCAGCGTGCTCCTGCGCCACCTGCGGAACCACTCGCCGGCTTCGGTGAGCCCGACGGGGTGGCTGCTGCGGTCGAAGAGCGCGACGCCCACCCATTCTTCCAGCGCGCGCATGCGCCGGCTGAAGGCGGGCTGCGTCATGTGGCGCTGCTCGGCCGCGCGCGAGAAGTTGCCGAGCTCGGCCAGCGCGAGGAAGTCGTCCAGCCAGGAGAGGTTCATGCGTGCGGTCGTTCCAGTGCTTTGGCGGCATGGGTCCAGACCAACGGGCATTGGCCAATCGCGCCGCGAGCGCGGAACATCGCCGTATTGTTCCCCAAGGAGACAGTCATGCCCACGATCCAGAACTACCGCGGCATCATCCCCGCGATCGCCTGCCCGTTCACCGCCGACCACCGCATCGACGAACCCGCGCTGCGCCGCCTCGCGTCGTGGCTGGCCGGTCAGCCGGGCGTGGTGGCGGTGATGACGAACGGCCACACCGGCGAGGTGTTCTCGCTCACCGCCACGAGCGCGCCCAGGTCACCCGCATCGTGGCCGAGCGAGCTGCAAGGGCCGCTGCCGGTGATCTCGTCGATCGTCTGCGAAGGGCTGTCGCGACGCCCGCGAGCACGCGCGCGATGGCGCGCGAAGCCGGCGCCGTCGGGCCTGGACGTGATGCCGCCGCACCACTGGCTGCGCTTCGGCTTCCGCCCCGGACATGTGGCCGAGTACTTCGAGGCCATCGCCGCGGTCGGGCCTGGACCTGATCGCGCATGTGTACCCGGCGTGGACGCGCGCCTCGTACTCCAGCGCGACCATGGCCGATCTGGCGCGGCTGCCCTACGTGCAGGCCTTCAAGGTCGGCCAGCGCGACATGAACAAGTACGCCGCCGACATCGCCGCGGTGCGCGCCGCCGATCCCGTCCAAGGCCATCCTGACCTGCCACGACGAGTACCTGCTCGCCTCGATGGTGCAGGGCGTGGACGGCGCGCTGGTGGGCTTCGCCACCTTCATCCCGGACCTGATCAACGACCTGTGGGAGGCGGTGCAAGGCCGGCGACCTCAAGCGCGCGATGCAGATCCAGGCGCGTCATCACGCCGCTGAAGGACGCCGTCTACGGCGGCGGCGAGCCCACCGGCGAGGCGCATGCGCGCATGAAGGCCGGCATGTACCTGGCCGGCGTGATCGACAGCCCCGACCGTGCGTCCGCCGACCGAGGCGCCCAACGAAGGGAGATGCAGGCGCTGCGCGCCGCGGTGGCACAAGGCCGGATTGCTCAAGCGCTGACCTGACCGAAATTCGAACACAACCACGACAAGGAGACAGACCATGAAACGACACCACTTCCTGCGCACCATCGCCGCCGCCGCCCTCGCCTGCACGCTGGCCCCGGCCTGGGCGCAGGCCTACCCGAACAAGCCGGTGCGGGTGATCATTCCCGTTCCCGCCCGGCGGCACGCTCGACTTCATCGGGCGCACGCTGGCGCAGAAGATGTCCGAGCAGACCGGGCAGACCTTCGTGATCGAGAACAGGCCGGGCGGCAACGGCTTCATCGGCGCCGACGCGGTGGCCAAGGCGCCGGCCGACGGCTACACGCTGCTGTTCAACGCCTCGACCTTCACCACCGGCCCGATGGTGGTGAAGAATGCACCGTACGACGTGAACCGCGACTTCACGCCGGTGGTGCTGGTGGCGCAGGCGCCGCTCGCGGTGTCGGTGAACAACGACCTGCCGGTCAAGGACATCGCGAGCCTGATGTCGCACGCCAAGGCCAACCCGGGCAAGCTCAACTTCGCCATCGGCTCCACCGGCTCGGCCGGCCACCTGTCGACCGAACTGCTCAAGCGCGCCGGCGGCATCGACCTGACCATCGTGCCGTACAAGGGCACCGCGCCGGCGTTCCAGGACCTGGTCGGCGGCCAGATCCAGGGCTTCGTCGACCCGCTGCTCGGCGCGATGAACTTCCACAAGGGCGGCAAGCTGCGCATCGTGGCGGTGACGTCGAAGAACCGCGTGCCGACGCTGCCCGACGTGCCCACCGTCGGCGAGACGGTGCCGGGCTACGAGTTCTACAGCTGGTACGGCCTGTGGGGTCCGGCCGAAGCTGCCGGCCGACATCACCGCCAAGCTCAACGCCGAGGCCAACAAGGCGCTGGCCGGCGACATGCGCGACAAGCTCGTCGCCGCAGGGCCTGATCGTCAACGGCGGCTCGGTCGACGACGTCGTGAAGTTCCAGCGCGAGGACATGGCCAAGTCGCAGAAGATCATCACCGAAGGGAACATCCGTGCCGAGTGAGTCGCGGCGCGCGGTCGTCACGGGCACCAGCTCCGGCATCGGCCGGGCGGTGGCCGAACGGCTGCTCGCCGACGGCTGGCAGGTGACGGGCCTCGACCGTGCGCCCGCCGCGATCACGCATCCGGCCTTCATGCACGTCGCCGCCGACCTCACCGATGCCGCGCGCCGACCGAGCGCGCTGCCGCCGCGCTCGGCGCGCCCGACGCGCTGGTCCATGCCGCCGGCGTGCTGCGGGTCGGGCGCGCTCGGGCGGCTGGAACGCCGCCGACGGCGACGCTGATGTGGCGCCTGCACGTGGGCGCCGCCAGCCGCCTGGCCGACGTGCTGGTGCCGGCGATGGCCGAAGCCGGTCACGGCCGCGTCGTGCTGATCGGCAGCCGCGTCGCGCAGGGCAAGGCGGGCCGCAGCCAGTACGCCGCCACCAAGGCGGCGCTGGTCGGCGCTGGCGCGCAGCTGGGCCGCCGAGGTGGTCGCGCGGGCGTCACCGTCAACGTCGTCTCGCCCGCGGCCACCCAGACCGCGATGATCGACGACCCCGCGCGCGCGCGACCGCGACGCCGGTGCTGCCGCCCATCGGCCGCCTGATCCGGCCCGACGAGATCGCCGTCGCTCGTGGCTTACCTGCTCTCGCCCGCGGCCGCGGCGATCACCGGCCAGGAGATCCAGATCTGCGGCGGCGCATCGCTGACCGCTGACCGCCGCCATCGCTCCACGAAGCCACCATGAAGATCATCGACATCCGCGAATCGACCCGCCCGATCAAGTCCAACATCCGCAACGCGTACATCGACTTCTCGAAGATGACGCTGAGCCTGGTGGCCGTCGTCACCGACGTCGTGCGCGACGGCAAGCCGGTGATCGGCTACGGCTTCAACTCCAACGGCCGCTACGGGCAGGGCGCGCTGATGCGCGAGCGCTTCATCCCGCGCGTGCTGGAGGCCGACCCGGCGAGCCTGCTCGACGACGCCCGACGCGACAACCTCGACCCGCACAAGGTGTGGGCGACGATGATGACCAACGAGAAGCCGGGCGGCCACGGCGAGCGCTCGGTGGCCGTCGGCACCATCGACATGGCGGTGTGGGACGCGGTGGCCAAGATCGACGGCATGCCGCTGCTACCAGCTGCTGGCCGATCGCTACGGCAACGGCGAACGCCAACCGCAAGGTCTTCGTCTATGCCGCCGGCGGCTACTACTGGCCGGGCCAGGGGCTCGAGGGCCTGGAGCGCGAGATGCGCGGCTACCTCGACCGCGGCTACTCGGTGGTCAAGAAGAAGATCGGCGGCGCTTCGCTGGCCGAGGACTGCAAGCGCATCGAGGCCGTGCTGCAGCCTGCTCGGCCCGGGCCAGAAGCTGGCGGTCGACGCCAACGGCCGCTTCGACCTGCCGACCGCGATCGCCTATGCGAAGGCGCTGTCGGCCTACGACCTGTTCTGGTACGAGGAGGCCGGCGACCCGCTCGACTACGCGCTGCAGGCCGAGCTGGCCCAGCACTACGCCAAGCCGATGGCCACCGGCGAGAACCTGTTCTCGATGCAGGACGCGCGCAACCTGATCCGCTACGGCGGCATGCGGCCCGACCGCGACTGGCTGCAGTTCGACTGCGCGCTGAGCTACGGCCTGGTCGAGTACCTGCGCACGCTCGACATGCTGAAGGAGAACGGCTGGTCGCCCAGCGCGCTGCATCCCGCACGGCGGCCACCAGATGTCGCTGGCGATCGCCGCCGGCCTCGGGCTCGGGCGGCAACGAGAGCTACCCCGACCTCTTCCAGCCCTACGGCGGCTTCCCCGACGGCGTGAAGGTCGACAACAGCTTCGTCACGCTGCCCGAGTTGCCGGGCATCGGCTTCGAAGGCAAGGCCGATCTGTACGCGGAGATGCGGGCGCTGGCCCATTGAGGTCGGCGGAGGCAGGCCCCACGGCGCCGCCCCGAGCGGCGGGCCGAGCGCTCAGATCTGCACCCGCGTTCCCAGCTCCACCACCGCGTTGCCGGGCAGGCGGAAGAACTCGACCACGCCGCCGGCGTTGCGGCTCATCGCGGCGAACAGCCGCTCGCGCCAGTTCGCCATGCCGCCGCCGGGCGTGGGCACCACCGTCTCGCGGCTGAGGAAGTAGGTGGTCTCGAACACCGGCACGCTGCAGTCCGTGCGCGGCGGCCAGCTCGAGCGCCTTGGGCACATCGGGCGTGTTCATGAAGCCGAAGTTCAGCGTCACCCGCCAGAAGCCGTGGCCCAGCGGCTGCACCTCGACGCGCTCGGTCCATCGGCACCCATGGCACCTCGTGGAACACCACGGTCAGGATCACGTTGTGCTCGTGCAGCACCTGGTTGTGCTTGAGGTTGTGCAGCAGCGCCTGCGGCACGGTCGTCGGGTCGGCCACCGGGTAGACGGCGGTGCGCTCGCGCGCGGTGCATGCTGCGCGGATCGAGGCTGGTCGATGAAGGGCTGCAGCTCCAGGCCGTCGCGGCGGATGCTCTGCACCAGCAGCGCGCGGCCGCGCGACCAGGTGCTCATCACGCGCGAACAGCAGCAGCCCGAGCGCCAGCGGAAACCAGCCGCCGTCGAAGAACTTCACCGCGCAGCCTGCCACCAGCAGCGCGTCGATCGCCAGGAAGAACAGCGTGGCGCCGACCGCCACCGGCGCCGGCAGCTGCCAGCGCGTCGCGCACCACGAAGAAGGTCAGCACGGTGGTGATCATCATCGTCAGCGTCACCGCGATGCCGTAGGCGCCGGCCAGCGCCGACGAGCTGCCGAAGTACAGCACCGCGCCGACCACGCCGGCCAGCAGCGCCCAGTTCACCGCCGGCATGTAGATCTGGCCGACCTCGCGCGCCGAGGTGTAGCGCACCGCCATGCGCGGCAGGAAGCCGAGCTGGATCGCCTGCTTGGTCATCGAGTAGGCGCCGGAGATCACCGCCTGCGAGGCGATGATCGCCGCCAGCGTGGCCAGCACCAGCGCCGGCAGCAGCCAGGCCTGCGGGAAGAGGCGGTAGAACGGGTTCTCGATGGCCGTCGGGTCGCGCGATCAGCAGCGCGCCCTGGCCCAGGTAGTTGAGCGCCAGCCCGGGCAGCACCAGCCCGGTCCAGGCGAGCTGGATCGGCTTGCGGCCGAAGTGGCCCATGTCGGCGTACAGCGCCTCCGCGCCGGTGAGCGCCAGCACGATCGCGCCCACCGCGGCGAAGAGGTGCCAGCCGCGCTCGGCGAGGAAGGTCCAGGCATGCAGCGGGTTCAGCGCCGCCAGGATCGCCGGCTGCTGCACGATCTGCAGGATGCCGGTGACGCCCAGCGTCACGAACCACAGCACGATCACCGGCCCGAAGAAGCGGCCCGACGAAGGCCGTGCCGAAGCGCTGCACCAGGAACAGGCCCGACCAGGATCGCCACGCGTGATCGGCACCACGTAGGGCTTGAGCGCCGGCGTCACCAGCTCCAGCCCTTCCATCGCGCCCAGCACCGAGATCGCCGGCGTGATGAGGCTGTCGCCGTAGAACAGCGTGGCGCCGAACACGCCCAGCAGCAGCAAGCGCGGTGCGCAGCGCTGGCCGGCCCTCGCACCGCCTGCGCCGCCAGCGCGGTGAGCGCCAGGCCGCCGCCTTCGCCGTGGTTGTCGGCGCGCAGGATCAGGATGCACGTACTTCAGCGTCACCACCAGCATCAGCGCCCAGAAGATCACCGACACCGCGCCGATCAGGTGGTGCGGCGTCCAGCGGCACGCCGGTGTGCGGCGCGAACACCTCCTTCACGGTGTAGAGCGGGCTGGTGCCGATGTCGCCGTAGACGACGCCGATGGCGCCCAGCGTCAGCGCGGCCAGGCCCTGGCGGGCGGGCGAGTGGGCGGATTCGGGCGGTGTCGAGGTCGCGGGCAGTGAGGCGCTGCTGGACATGGGATGCGTGCGAGTGAACGATGCACGCAGCATCGCGCCGGCGCGCATCAGGAACGCATAAGGACGCGTCCTCGCTGCACGTGGCGGGGCCTCAGTCCGTGGTCGGCTCGGCCAGCCGGTAGCCCACGCCGGGCTCGGTGAGCAGCAGCTGCGGGTCGGCCGGCTCGGCCTCGAGCTTGGCGCGCAGCTGCGCCATGTACAGGCGCAGGTAGTGGGTGTGCTCGGTGTACTCCGGCCCCCACACGTCGAGCCAGCAGCTGGCGGTGCGTCACCACCTGGCCGGCCTGGCGCACCAGCCGGGCCAGCAGCCGGAACTCGGTGGGCGTGAGGTGCACCTCGGCGCCGTCACGCCGCACGCGGTGCGCTGCCAGGTCGACGGCGCAGGCCGGCGCGCTCGTAGCGCAGGGTCGCGGGCGGCACGTGCGTGCCGCGGTGGCGCAGCGCCACGCGCATGCGCGCCAGCAGCTCGGCCAGGCTGAAGGGCTTGACCAGGTAGTCGTCGGCGCCGGCGTCGAGCAGCCGCATCTTCTGGTCCTCGCCCGGGCGCGCCGAGATCACGATCACCGGCGTGCCGCGCTCGCGCCGCAGCTCCGCCAGCAGGCGTGTCGCCGTCGCCGTCGGGCAGGCCCAGGTCGAGCAGCACGAGGTCGATGCCGCTCGCGGTCGGCGGCGTGGGCGAGCAGCGCCCGCGCGTCGGCCAGGCTGGCCGCGGCCAGCACGCGGTAGCCCCTCGACCTGCAGCGCCTCGCGCAGCGTGGCGCGCAGCTCGCGGTCGTCTTCGACCAGCAGCACGCGTCAGGCTCACGGCGCGGCCCCTGCACGGGCCGGCCTCCGGCGCGGGCGGTGCGGCTTCCACCGGCAGCCGCAGCTCGAAGCTGCTGCCGCCGTGGCTGCGCGGGCGCAGGCGCAGCTCGCCGCCATGCGCGCGGCGCAATGGCGCGGCACAGCGCCAGGCCGATGCCCGCGCCGGTGCGCTGGGTCTGTCGCCGCTGCCGCCTGCCGATGACGCCTCGCCGCGCTGGAAGGTCTCGAAGATGCGCTCGCGCAGCGCCAGCGGCACGCCGGGGCCGCGGTCGCGCACGGCGATCAGCACCTGCTCGCCGATGCGCCGGGCCAGCACCTCGACCGGCTCGTCGGCGCTGCCGTACTTCAGCGGCGTTGTCGACCAGGTTGTCGAGCAGCTGCACCATCAGCAGCGCGTCGCAGCGCAGCAGCGGCAGGCCGGGCTCGACCCGCGCCTTGATCTGCGACGCCCGGCGTGCGCGCTGGCGCGCATGCGCCGCACCACGGTGCCGACCATCTCCTCGGCCGACTCCCAGTCGCGCTGCAGGCGCCAGGCCGGCGCTGCCCAGCCGCGCCAGCTGCAGGGTGTTGTCGGTCAGGCGCGCGAGCTGCGCCGCTTCGTCGACGATGGTGCGGCCAGCCGCGCGCGCTGCGCGGGCGAGCAGGCGCTCGCCCTGGTCGTGCAGCGACGCGGCCGCGCCCAGGATGGTGGCCAGCGGCGTGCGGTGGTCGTGCGAGATGGCGGCGAGCAGCGTGTTGCGCAGCGCCTGGGCCTGGCGCCTGTCTCGCGTGCGGCGGCGGCGGCGGCCAGGCGGCGGCGCGCTCCAGCGCCGCGCCCATCTGGTCGCACAGGGCCTGCGCATGCTCGCGCAGCCCGGGCGATGGCGGCCGGTGCCGCCAGCCGCATCAGCGCTGCGCCGTGGCAGCCCTGGCGGCCCCGCAACGGCAGGTACCAGGCCGGCTGCTCCTCGTGGCGGCCGGTGCCCGGGCCCAGGGCACGGCTTTCGCGCGCACACAAGCGAAGGCCGGCGGCTTCGTCCGGCGAGGCCTCGCCGACAAGGTGCTCGCCGACATCCGCCGAAGTCCGCGTGCCGAGCAGCACGCTGACACGACCGCCTTGGTCACCCACGTCGCCCTCGTGGGATAACGCGGCCTGCAGCGCGGCCGCCTGGCTCAGGGCGCTGTCGGCCGCGCGCAGGTGCTCGCCGAAGCGGCGCAGGCGATCCGACTGCTGCGCATGCGCCATGGCACGCGCTGCATGCCACCGAAGCCGCGCCATCAGCAGGGCCACGATCCAGCTCACTGCGAGCATCGTGGCCAGCAGCACCAGGTGCTGGTGCAGGCCGACCGCGAACGCACCGCGCGGCGGAACGAAGAGGAAGTTGAAGGCCAGCACCGCGGCGGCGTTGGCGACGAGCGAGGTCCAGGGCCCCGACCAGACCGCGGCCACCGTGGCCGTCAGCACCAGCAGCAGCGCCTGGTTGGCCAGGTCGATGCGGCCATCGAGCCCCAGCAAGGCGGCCCAGCCCAGCGCCCAGGCCAGCGCCGCGGGCCAGCGGGGCGTGGTGGGACGGGTCGGGGTCCGGTGCATGCACGGGCTGCATCCGCTCAAGCTACCACGCGCAGCATCAGGATCGCATCAGGCACGCCCGATGCGATCCAGCCCTGGTCCAGCTCTATCAGCTGGTGATCTCGCGCGCGCTGATCGTGTACTTGAAGCTGTCGGGCGACAGTTCGTCGAAGCGGCCGCTGGCGTTCTCGCCGTTGGGGTACATCAGGAACGGCAGCGTTCCCTTGGCCACGCTGCCCGGCAGCTTGATGTCGTGGCGCGTCATTCCAGGCGACCCAGTTGCCTTCCCAGCGCCCGAACAGGCTGGCATTGACCGGTGCCACCACCGGGTGCTTCGTGTCCTTGATCCACTCGGGCGTCTCCTGGCGCATGACCTTCAGCACGTCGGCCGGGTCCATCGCCACCCAGCCGTGCTGTCGGAGGTAGACCTCGGCGCGGCAGTGCTGCGCGCCCTTGAGGCTGCTGCTGTTGCGCGCCGAGCTCCTTGTAGCCGAAGGCCGAGGGCGCCAGGCGCAGGCCGTAGAGGTCGCGCGCCGGCACGCCGACTGGCGCGGCACAGACCGACGAACAGCGCGTTCAGGTCGGCGCACTTGCCGCCGAGGTTGCCGGTCTCGAGCATGGTCTTGATGTCGCCGCTGCCGCAACCGCGGGTCTTGGGATCGCGGTGCGAGTTGGCGACCACCCAGGCGTAGATCGCACGGGCCTTCTCCACGTCGGTGCGTGCGCCGGCCGTGGCCTTGCGCGCGGTGTCGCGCACGATGCCGTCGAGCGGCAGCAGCTCGGTGGCCGCGAGCGCGGTGCGCAGCACCGCGGGGTCTTCCTGGGCGGCGCCGGTGCGCGACCAGTCGACCACGCGGTTGCGTGTCTGCACCCGGCTCGTCAGGCTGAGCGTCGGCGTCTTGGTGCCGTCGGTGAACTCGGCATAGAGCATGCGGACGCCCCTGGCGGGGTCGCTGGCCAGGCGCGCCGACGCGGCATTGCCGGTCCAGGTGCTGTCGAGTGACTTCTGGAAGTCGGTGTCCAGCGTGGGCACCGGCAACCAGACGCGGGTCGCGCCCTTGACGTCGGCCACCTCGACGGTGGTGGTGACGTCGAAGGTGCGCCAGTTGCCGGGTTGCGGCTCGAAGCGCCGCTCCTGCGCGAAGGCCGGCAACGCGAACGACGACAGCGACGCGGTGGACAGTGCGGCACCGGCCTTGAGCAGGGCACGGCGGGGCATGGGATGGTTCATGGTCTTCTCCTCAGGATGATTCGCACGTTCAGGTTTCAAAGCACGCTGGCGATCCACTGGCGCGGCGTGCTGCCGCTCCAGTCGACTTCGCCTGTCACGGAAAACGCGGCCCGGCCGTTGCGGCCGATGACCACGGTGGTGGGAAAGATGCGCACCTGCCAGTCCTTGGCCGCGCCGCCATCCACATCGCGCAGGATCGGCAGCGACAGCGGCGACTGTTCGAGAAAGCGGCGGATGGCACCGTCGGTTTCGCGGAAGTTGATGGCCTGCACCACCAGCCCCTGGGCCGCGCGGCTCTCGGCGAGCAGCTCCAGCGATGGCAGTTCGGCGCGGCACGGCGCGCACCAGCTCGCCCAGAAGTTGAGCACCACGACCTTGCCGCGCTGCGCCACAAGGTTGAAGGCCGGCCCCTCCCACGCGGGCAGCGCAAGCGAGGGTGTCGGGCGCGAGGCGGGCCACTTCCGGTGCTGCGCACCGGAAGTGGCCTCGGCCTGGGCGAACGCACGGCCCACGCCCGTGCTCGCCGCGAGCAGCCCGAGGCCGCTTGCGACGATCAAGCGCCGCCGGACTCGGCTCACCTTGCAGGAGTCTGCGGCGCGGGCCGGGGTGTGCAGCACGCTGCGTCGGTCGGACATGGGATCGGGGCGAGGGTGCCGTGGGCGGCGTCGTGGACGTGGAAGGTGTTGAAGCGGGATAGCAAGCCTGGTGGCATTCCCCCCCAACGAGCGCGGATCATGCCAGCGCCCGCACAGAGGCGAGAATTGGCGCCGTGCTGGCACCGATTCTGGCGGCCAGGTGTCTACCATTCATCACCATCGCACCATGAAACTCGGCTACACCATCGTCTACGTGCCCGACGTCGCGCAGTCGCTCGCGTTCTTCGAGCGGGCCTTTGGCCTCTCGCGGCGCTTCCTGCACGAGTCCGGCACCTACGGTGAGCTGGACACCGGCGAGACCACGCTCGCCTTTGCGGCCCACGAACTCGGTGACCTCAACTTCCCTGGCGGGCATGTGCGGGCCGATGCGTCCGTGCCACCGCTGGGCATGGAGATCGCGCTCGTGACCGACGACGTGGCGGTGGCCCATGCCCGCGCCCTGTCGGCCGGTGCGCGCGAGCTGTCCGCACCGGCCAGCAAACCGTGGGGACAGGTGGTGTCCTACGTGCGCACGCCGGACGGCACCTTGGTGGAGTTGTGCACCCCGGTGGGTGGTGCGAGCGCGTCCTGAGGAGGCGTCATGCAGCGCGCGCTGCGGCTGTCTTACCGGGTCGCGTTGGCCCAGGTTTCGTGACCGATGACCCGAACCGGCGCCAACTCCTCCCGCTTGTTCCCGTTTGTCGCCGCCGGCCCTGTGTCGCCGGCCCGCCGCTTCGTCAGAATCTCGCGGAGGTCGTCCCGCGGGACGGCCCACGGTCGGATCAGCACGAAGGAGTGAGTCTTGGGAACGTGGTCGGTGGATGCCTTCGGCAACGACGAGGCAGCGGACTGGGCGTACGAGCTCGAAGATGCGCTCGACCTGCGGCCCATCCATGAAGCCATTGCGGCGGTGGTGAACGCGGGTGACGAGTACCTGGAGGCGCCGGAGGCCTCCATCGCACTGGCGGCCATCGAGGTGCTCGCGCGCCTGGGCGGAAAGCCTGGCGAGCACAACGCCTACACCGAGGTGGCGGACAAGTGGATCGCCGAAACCCAGATCAAGCCGAGCATCGAACTCATCGACGCCGCCCAGGCCGCCATCACGCGCATCCTGGCGGACAAGTCGGAACTCCACGAACTCTGGCGCGACAGCGACGAATACGACGACTGGGTGTCCAGCGTGAACAACCTGCTGGCGCGCATCGACGAGTAGGCGTTGGCGAGAGCCGCCGCGTGCGGCGGGATCGTGACGCGCGAAAGCGACGGCCGTGAGGTGGATCTCCGGTCACTCGCGCCCTGTGCCGGGCAACAGGCATTCCACCAGACACCCGAACTCGCGCGCGAAGTCCACCGACACGCGCGCATGCACCGCACCCTGCTTGTCGAAGAAACGCTGGCTGCCGCGCGCCGTGAAGACGCCTTCGTGCCAGATGTTGGGGTGGATGTAGAGGCCCCGGTCACCGGTGAAGCGAAAGCACACGAAGCGCTCGGGCGTGATGTCGTCGCCCGGCAGGGCCAGCGGCACATAGAAGGGCCGCTGCTCCAGCGGAAAGAAGAGCTGCCCGCCGTCCGGGTGGTAGTTGGCATGCCACAGCAGCATGCCTCGGGGATCGCGTGCATGGTCTTCGCGCGCCTGGCCGGGGTCGGTGCCGTAGGCCAGCACATAGTGGCCACCCACCGCCTCGTTCTGGCCGTACAGGATGTCGCCCTGCCAGCGGCTCACGAACACGCCTTCGGTGGTGCCGGCCTCGTCACCGGTGTCTTCGTCCACCGGCCGGGTGCCCTGGGCAGGCCAGCGCACGATCTCGACCGGGCAGTGCGCGGGGTCGTCCACCAGTCGACCGTAGCCGGCCAGCGTGGCATCGCTCGCGTCCACCACCGGCATGCGCACGGTGGGCAGCCCCGAAGGCAGATTCGGGTTCAGGAAGTCGAAGATGGGCATGGCCGCATCGTGCCACGACGGGCCGGGCGCGAAGCCACTACCGGTACTTTGCTGCGGTGATGAACTGGCCGAAGGTTTCGCACCAGACCACCACGGTGGTGTAGCGGGAAGGGTCGATGCCGTCCGGCACAGGCACCAGGAAGTTCTTGAAGGTCTTGATGTCGCCCACGCGCACCATGCTCGACCTGAGGCGGTGGAAGTCGGCCTCGGTCTCCAGGAATTCGGGCGACAGGTAGAGCTTGTAGTCGGGACCCGGTGCCAGTTCGCCCATCAGTCCGATGCTGCCCGCCCCGACGGAGACCACCCCTTCGCCCCAGTGCAGCGCGTCGCTGTCCTTGAGGCCGCGCTTGAACTCGCCGCGGAAGGCGGCCTTGGCGGCCTCGGCGCTCACCTGGACGCTGGTGGGCGCTGCCGGTGCGATCAGGATGGGCAGGGCGTACACGCCCAGCCCGAACCCGACGACCAGCATCGCGATGTGGGACAGGAGCAGGAGCAGCCGCTTCATCCCGACCCTCGCTACTGCTTGGCGCCTTCGCCCAGGCGCCGCCCCAGCGAGACCGCATACGGCGCCGCGCGGGCGGCGAGCATCGGATCGGCCGACGGCTCCACGCCCTTGGGCAGCACCATCGGGTTGTAGGTGATGGCCAGGCAGGGGCCGCTGGCGTCGGGCGACACCGACTTGATCGTCAGTCGGCCGAGGCTGACCTTCTTGCGGTCGTCGGGCAGCGGCGTCACGGCGCTGTCGATCCGGTCGCCGGGCTGCGCGAGCTGCAGGTTGAAGTCGAAGGCCACGCCACCGGTCGCCACGCGCTGGCGCAGGTCGTCGAACAGGAAGTCGGTGCCCTTGGCCTTGGCTTCCTCGTCGCTCAGGCCCTGCGTGCCGCCGACCGGCTCGAAGATCCACTTGCCGAACTGCTTCTTGCCGCTCGCGTCGACGAAGCCGAAGCCATGCACGCCCCAGTAGTTGACCTTGCCGAAGCTGGCCGGCACCGGCTGGCTGGCGAAGTACTTGCCCTGCATCAGCACCTCCGGGTTCGCGTCGGCGAAGGCCTTGACCTTGGTCGGGTCGGGCTTCTTGGTGTCGGGATCGGGCGCCAGCGACTCCAGGCGGCCGAGAAACTGCTCAGGCGTGGCGGCGCCGAACACCGGCGCCGAGATGTTGCCCATCTGCCAGGTTTCGCCGCCGGGCAGGTTGAACTGCAAGGCCAGGTTGCGCTGGCTGCTTGGCGTTGTCGGGCGCCTTCGGGTTGCCGCCGCCGACCGAGAAGCGCGCGATCACCGGCACCGGCTTGCCGCTGAAGGCCGACGACACGGACAGCGCGCGGCCCTCGGCGCTGCCGACGAACTCGCCGACCGCGCAGACGCCCTTGGCGCCGGAGCGCCGGAAGCCCTCGAACTTGCCGCCCGTGCGTCTCGAAGGCGTCGACCATCCGGTTCGGGTCGACCTGGGCGAAGCTGGGCGCACTGAAAGCGCAGAGGGTCAAACCGGCCAGGACCAGACCAGGGCGTGAGCGGAAGTTGGGCATCGAGGGCTCCGAAGAAGTTGAGGAGTGGAACACGGCGGCAACCAACCCGGCTGCAAGGGCTCTGTCGGCGCAGGGTCGCTCGTCTTACACCGACACAACGATCTGGCCCGAGCAATGTCTTCGGGTCCGCCGTGCGGGCCGACACTCCACAAGGCAGAGAATCACGTCATGCCCATGACAGCCGACCCCCGCCGCCACAGCGCCGCCGCCGATCGCAATGCCGCGCCCATCCTCGCCGAACTGCAGCGCCTGCTGCCCGAGCGCGGCGTGATGCTGGAGATCGCCAGCGGCACCGGCCAGCACGCCGCGCGCTGCAGCGACGGTTTGCCGGGCTGGCAGTGGTGGCCGAGCGACGCAGAGGACGAGTCGCTGGCCTCCATCGCGGCCTGGTGCGGTGGCCTGGAGCGCGTGCAGCCGGCGCTGCGCATCGACGTGCTCGAGCCGCAGTGGCCTGGCGTGCCGGCCGCGGTGGATGCGATCTACTGTGCCAACCTGATCCACATCGCCCCCTGGGCCTGTTGCGCCGGGCTGATGCGCGGCGCGGCGCGGCACCTCGCACCGCAGGGACTGCTCATCACCTACGGCCCCTACCTCGAAGACGGCGTGGTCACCGCGCCGGGCAATCGGGCCTTCGATGCCGACCTGCGCGCGCGCGACCCGGCCTGGGGCCTGCGCCGGCGCGAGGACGTGGCGCGGGAAGCGGCCGCCGTGGGCCTGGTGTGCCGCGAGCGTGTGGCCATGCCGGCGAACAACCTGCTGCTGGTGTGGGCGCGGGCCAGCGCGACCCTCCGCGAGAATGCCGGCCTGACCTGAGCGCCACGATGTTCAGCCACCTGATCGACCCACCGCCCGCCGCCCGCGCCGATGCCATCGAGCGCTTCGCACGGCTGCTGCACACGGCGCTGGCCGATGGCAGCTTCGTGCGGCTGCCTTGAGCAAGTACAGCGGAGCGCAGGCGCAACTCGAGCGCCTGATGCGTGCGCGAGGTCAGCCTGCGCGGCGAGCGCCAGCTGTCGTTCGTGTGGCGCTATGCCACCCGCGACGTCACCAAGAACCATCCGCTCGCGCAGGGCGTGGAGCAGGTGCTCGCGCTGCTCGGTCCCGAGTTCCTGCACGCGCATCTGCACACGCGCACGCACGAGATCCAGCTGTCCTTCAGCCGCAAGGGCAAGGCCAGCCTGCGTGTGGGCGCGCAGCACGCGCCCCAGCCCGCGCAAGACGATGCGACGAGCGACCCGCCGCCAGCGCCGGCCGCCGCGCACGACCAGGCCAAGCACCGCCCGCTGGCGCTCGACAAGCCCTTCTGGACCGACCTGGGCGTCACCCACCTCGTCAAGGGCGAGCGCGTGCTGGTGCCGGCCATGTCGCGCAAGTGGAAGCAGATCAACAAGTTCATCGAGGTGCTGGGTGCGGCCTTGAAGAGCAGCCCCTCGCTGCCCAGGCCGAGGTCCACGTCGTCGACTTCGGCTCGGGCAAGGGTTACCTCACCTTCGCGATGCACGACTGGCTGGTCGGCAGGGCAAGACAGGCCCGGGTCACCGGCGTGGAGCTGCGCGAGGACCTGGTGAGCCTGTGCAACGCCGCCGCAGTTCGCCACGGCCTCGCCGGCCTGCACTTCGACCAGGGCGACGTGCGCCACCGCGCGCCCGAGCCCATGGACGTGATGATCGCGCTGCACGCCTGCGACACCGCCACCGACCACGCCATCCACCTGGGCCTGCGCGCCGGGGCCGCGGTCATCCTGTGCTCGCCGTGCTGCCACAAGCAGATCCGCCCGCAGATGCAGATGCCGCCCCTGCTCAAGCCGCTGCTGCAGCACGGCATCCACCTGGGCCAGGAGGCCGAGATGGTCACCGACTCGTTGCGCGCGCTGCTGCTCGAGGTGCAGGGCTACGCGACGCAGGTGTTCGAGTTCGTCGCGCTCGAGCACACCAGCAAGAACAAGATGATCCTGGCGGTGAAGAAGAGCGGCGCGGCGCTGGCCGCGGCCGAACGGCGCCGGCCCGAACTGCTCTCGCAGATCGCGGAGATCAAGCGCTTCTACGGCCTGCGCGAGCATTGCCTGGAGACGTTGCTGAACGTCTAGTGCCGGGCGAGATGCCGGCGCGTTCACATCGCGATTGCCGGTGTGTGTGCCACCGCACCGAATCACTCGGCAGCCCATGCCACCCTCGCGCTCCGGCGCCGATGTCGCTCTTGCCTGTGCCCCACGGACAAGACGCTCCCGGCCCTCGGCATCACGTTGTCCCTGCCATCACGGAGTCTCCTCATGTCCCATGCTCGCCCGACGTTTCAACAGTTCAACCTGCCGCGCATGTCGCTGCTCACCGCGGGCGCTTTGGTCTTGGCCGGTTGCGCCAGCGCGCCTGTGCCGACCGAGCAGATCGCGGTGAGTCGCGCTGCGATCAGCCAGGCCACCAGCGCGGGCGCGGGCGAATTCGCGCCTGCGGAACTGGGACTGGCGCGCGACAAGATGGCCCGTGCCGATGCGGCGGTTGCCGCCGGCGAGGGCGAACGCGCGTTGCCACTGGCGCAGCAGGCTCAGGCGGATGCGCAGGTCGCTGGCGCCAAGGCGGCGGCCATCAAGGCACGTCGTGCGGCCGATACCGTGCTCGAGGCCAGCCGGGCCTTGCGCGAGGAGATGAGCCGTCAGACACCCGCGGCGATGACCCCACTGGTCATGCCTGCCACCACCACCCCGAGGAACTGACCATGAGCCGCTCCACTGCACCCGCCACCCTCTGCGTGATCAGCCTGCTGGTCCTGCAGGCCTGCAGCACCACTCCCACCGCCAATGCGCGCCTGGACGAGGCCCGCCGCACCTACGCCGCCGCTCAGGCAAATCCGCAGGTGCGAGACGGCGCCGTCGTCGAGTTGAAGCGTGCGGCCGACGCGCTGGCACAAGCCGACGCCGCCGCGGCCGCTCGCGACGACACCGCGCGCATCGACCATCTCTCGTACCTGGCACTACAGAACGTGGTGTTGGCCCAGCAGACCGGCGAACGCAAAGCGGCCGAAGGCGATGTCGCCCGTGCCAACCTCGAGCGCGACCAGCTGCGCCTGGCGGCCCGCACGCGCGAAGCCGAGCGGCCACGCGCAATGCCCAGCTGGCCCAGGCACAGGCGCAATCTGCCCAGCGCCAGGCCGGCGCATCGCAGATGCAGTCCGAGGCCGCGCAGCGCCAAGCGCTGGTCGCACAGCAACAAGCCGGTGCGGCCGATCAGCGCAGCGCCCTGCTCGAAGCGCAGCTGCGCGACCTGAACGCGCGCAAGACCGACCGCGGCATGGTCATCACCATCGGCGATGTCCTGTTCGACACTGGCCGCGCCGAGATGAAGTCCGGTGCCGAACGCAGCATGGACAAGCTCGTCACCTTCCTCAAGGAGAACCCGCAACGCCAGGCGGTTGTCGAAGGCTTCACCGACAGCGTGGGCAGTGAGTCCATGAACCAGGATCTGTCCAGGCGGCGGGCCGAGGCCGTGCGCGGTGCGCTGGTGATTCGCGGCGTCGAGGCCGGACGCGTGGCGACAGAGGGCTACGGCGAGGCCTATCCGGTGGCCGGCAACGACAGCGCCGGCGGCCGCCAGATGAACCGTCGGGTCGAGATCGTGCTGTCCGACGAAGCTGGTCGGGTGGCCCCACGCTGAACGGGTGACCGTTCAGCCAGCGCATCGGCGCGGCTGTCAGATCACTTGGCGAACAGCCGCGTGATGTCGCCGAAAGCCTTGAACTCGAGCGCGTTGCCCGAGGGATCGAGAAAGAACATCGTGGCCTGCTCGCCAGGCTCGCCCTTGAAGCGGATGTAGGGCTCGATCACGAACGCTGTGCCGTGCTGGCGCAGCCGCGCGGCCAGCGCTTCCCAGTCCGCCATCGGCAGCACGATGCCGAAGTGACGCACTGGCACGCCGTGGCCATCGACCGCGTTGCGCTGCGCCTTGCCAGTTTCGCTGGGCGCGAGATGCGCCACGATCTGGTGACCGTAGAAATTGAAGTCCACCCACTCGTCCGAACTGCGGCCTTCGGGGCAACCGAGCAGTTCGCCATAGAACGCACGCGCCGCGGCCAGGTCGTGCACCGGAAAGGCAAGGTGGAACGGGGACATCGGACCGGGGTTGCTGGTGGGGGTGATCATGGCCAGGGTGGGTTCGGCGGTGCAGGGATGCCATCGTAGATGCTGCCGCTCTCTCGTACAGTCGGCACGCGGCGGGGCCTGTCCGTGCCCGCCTTGCCTGTCGACCCATGAGCCGCCTGCAGAACGAACTCTTTCGCCTCTACCGGCCTACCGACGCTGCACCGGACGCGCCCGCCGATGCCGCCGGTCTGGTCGATGTGCAAGGCCGTGTCCGGGCGCTGGTGATCGAGCTCGCTCGGCCCGCGACATGGGCGCCCATCGCCCAGGTGTGGAGCGGGGTGCAGAGTGATCTCGGCCTGCCGGCACCGGCCATCGCCGTCAACGGCACCGATGGCTACCAACTCTGGTTTTCGCTGAACGAGCCCGTGCCGCTCGCTGCAGGTCACACCTTCCTCCAGGCCTTGAGCCACCGCCATCTGCAGGGCGTGCCGGCGCACCGCCTCCGGTGCCTGCCCGAGCTTCCCGCGGCTTCGGCGACAACGGGCGATGGCGCTGGGTCCGCGCCGCTGCAAGCTGCCCTGGTCATGCCAGGCACGCAGACGGCCGCCGAGCAGTGGTCAAGCTTCCTCGCGCCCGATCTCGCACCGCTGTTCGCCGAGACGCCCTGGCTGGACCTGCCGCCGGCCGAGGACGGTCAGGCCCAGCTGCTGGCGGGACTGTCGAGCATCTCTCCGGCGGCGTTTGCGGCTGCCTTGTTGCGCCTCGCGCAGACCGTCCCGCCCACAGCGGACTCGGCACCGAGGCACCCGTCGATGCCCGCAGCACCTGTCGATGCGCCATCCATCGGAGCTGGGCCTGCGGGCGAGGGCAGCCCCCAGCGGTTTCTGCTGGACGTGATGAACGACGAGGCTGCGCCCCTGGCCCTGCGCATCGAAGCCGCCAAGGCCCTGCTGCCGTACAGCCTCGGCGGTCGCCCGCCGCCATGACGACACCTTTCCCGTGGCAAGTGCTCGACGCGCGCCTGCGGCGCCGCGACGCCGCCTTCGACGGGGGTCACGTGGCGTGGCGCAGCCTGGGCGATGGGCCGCCCCTGGTGCTGCTGCATGGCGGCCACGGGTCGTGGGCCCACTGGAGCCGCAACATCGAGGCGCTGTCGTCGGACTTCAGCGTCTGGGTCGCCGACCTTCCGGGTTACGGTGACTCCTCGCTGCCCGTGGCCACCACGCTCGACGCGCTGGTCGAAGCCCTGCAGCAATCACTGGACACGTTGCTCGGCGCTCGCGTGCCCATCCTGCTCGGCGGCTTTTCGTTCGGAGGTCTGGTGGCGTCCCACCTGGCGGCCCGCCGCGGCGCCGTGCGTGCCCTGGCCCTGATGGGTGCGGCCGGCCACGGCGGCGCGCGCCGGCCGCGCGGCGAACTCCTTGCGTGGCGCGAAGCCTGGGAAGGACGAGATGCCGCTGCGCTGCGCTCGATCATGCGCAGCAACCTCGAGCGCCACATGCTCGCCGGTCCGGCGGGTGAAGAGGCGGTGGCCATCCACACCCAGGCCTGCGTGCACACACGCTTCCAGAGCAAACGCATCTCGCTGAGCGGTGGTCTGCAGACGGTGCTGGCGTCCTTGCCTTGTCCGCAGTGGCTGCTGTGGGGCGAACACGATTTGACGGCCACGCCAGAGGTCCTCATGCCCGAACTCGCGGCGCGGCTCGGTGGCGCCGAAGTGCAGACCTTGCCCGGTGCCGGGCACTGGGTGCAGTACGAGGCGGCCGACCGCGTGAACCCGCTGCTGGCCGACTGGCTCAGAGCGCAGGATCGCGCGGTGCCTTGAGCTCGCCCTCGGCCGAGGCGGGCGGGGTGAACCAGCGTGACGGCGGCACGATCTTCGGCTGCGCCGGATCCTCGTAAGTAGCTCGGCGACATGATCTGCACGCCATGGCGATTGAAGACGTCCTGGATCGCCGCATGCTGCTCGCTCGGCACCCGCGCGCGTGCCGCGCGGTCGCCGGCCTGCACATGCACCACGAGGCGATAGGCCACGTAGTAGTCCTGCAGGGCGCTCTGCACCACACAGGGCGCCGGCTCGCGCGAGCACGGCCGGCACCGACCGTGCCGCGTCCAGCAGCAGGGCAGCACCTGGCGCCACGGCGTGTCGTAGTCGATGGTGACGCCGGTCTCGAACACGTGGCCGCCATCGCGGGTTTCGCGGGAGAAGTTGCGCGTCACGTTGCCGATGAGCAGCGCATTGGGCAGCGCGAACTCCGTGCCCATGCCATGGCGCAGCCGTGTGACGAACAGGCCGATTTCCGTGACCGTGCCTTCGCACTCCTGGATGCGCACGTACTCGCCGAGCGACAGCGCCCGTGTGTAGACCAGGATCACGCCGCTGGCCACCTGGCCGACCAGGCCCGAGCCCCGATCGACACCATGATGCCGAGGATCACCGACAGCCCCTTGAAGGCCTCGGTCTGCGCGCCGGGCAGGTAGGGGTAGGCCATGGCCAGCGCGAACAGCCACAGCGAGGCGTTGACGATGTGGCGCGTGGCCGGGGCGGTGTGGGCGTCGAGCATGCCCAGCTTGAGCTGGCCTGCGGCCACCTGCTTGAAGACCGCTGCCGAAAGCTGGGTGCACAGCCAGGCGACCAGGAAGATGATGACGGCGATGAACATGCCCGGAATGGCCTCGGCCACCGAGGTGAGGCTTTGCAGCAGCAGCGAGGCAAAGGCACTGCAGCAGGCCATCGCCCAGCGCCCGCGTGTAGCGAACTGCTCGAGCGAGAACGTCAGGAAGACGAACAGCACCAGCAGGCTGAGCACCACGCGAGCAGCACGAACGAGCGCGAGGCCACGCACAGGAACAGCGGGAACGTGCGCAGACCCAGTGCGGCATCCGGCACCGTCGCCAGACGCTGCGCGAGCCGTCGCGTAACGCCGTCGCGCAGCCGGCGCGACACCATCCAGATGATCGCCAGAACAACCACCAGCGCGATCGTGGCGGCCAGCACCTTGGCCGCGCCCACCACATTGGCCCGCGGATCGCGGGCATCGCGCCAGCCGCCGGCGGATCGGTTCGATGGGGTTCGGCAGCATCGTGGGGCGAAGGGACCGTGGCGAACCATCGCGCCAGTCCGGCCGCCCCGCGATGGCCGTCAGTAGACGATGCCTTCGAGCAGGTCGACCGGATCGCCGAAGCGCTGCGCCAGCGCCACCACCTCCGGATCGCGCAGGGCGCAGAGGAAGCCGCGGTCGATCAGCGTGGCGTCGCCGGCCTTCACTGTGGCATCGAGGGTGACCAGGTCCACGTGGATGGGTGGCTCCTCCCAGTCGGGCATGGTGCGGCGGATGTAGTCGGCAGGCTGGGCGAGATCGATGCCGAAGTGCAGCGCCCCCGGCGAGTTGGACCCAGCCGGGTAGATGGTGTGGCGTGGGGCCTTCGGATTGAAGCCGCAGCCGCCGCCTTCGATCATCCGCCCGCCGATCAGCATGTCGCGCAGCAGTCGCGCTTCGTCCGATTCGCCGGTGACCTGGCTCACGTACTCGCCCTCGAACACCACGCCGATTCGTTCCTTGAACGGCGCGGCAAAGCCCACGGCCCATTGCGGGTAGAGCACGCCGCTCATCACGGTCTGGACCGACAGGTCGTTCTTCACCGCGTTGTGATCCCAGAGATTGGGGCCGTGCGATGCGAGGTAGTGCACGTAGCAGCCATTCTCTTCGGCGGTCATCTTGCCGCGCCAGCGGTTGTGGCCAGCATGTTGTCGCGCATCTGCGGCGTGAAGCCGATGCGGAAGTCGCTGCCACGCGCGTCGGTGAAGTGCAGATCGAAGGGCACGCCCTGGGGGTAGCGGCGTGCGGTCGCCCGCGTGATCTCGCCCACCAGATCGATCGGAAACCGCGCCTGCGGCGTGCGCAGCAGGTCGAGGTTGCGGAAGTAGGTGATCTTCACCCAGCGCTGCCCGCGCTTGCGCAGCGCGATGCACAAGGGATCGATGATCGAGCAGAACCAGGTCGACACCACGAAGTTCGCCTGCTCGAGCAGCGGCTTGATGGCCTCGGGAATCTGGGTGACCCGCGAGCTCGGCTCCATGTAGACCCGCAGCGTGGCGCCGCGCGCCTTGGCGTGCCCCTGCACCGCGTCGATCACCCTCGGGTCGAGCAGCGGGTCGGCCAGCATCAGCACCGAGTCGCCCGCGCGGAACGCGAAGGTTCGGGTGAAGTTGTCCAGCGCCTGGAAGAAGTGCTTGGTCTCGGTGATGGCCGGCGCCAGCGGGATCGGCAGGCCGATGAAGCTGTCGGCGGCGGTGGGCAAGGTCTGCATCGGAGCGTGTTCCGGGGGTGTGCGATGCACCGTGGATGTCAATCCACCGACGCGCCGGAGCGCCGCACCGCGGTGCCCCAGCGGTCCATTTCGCTGGCCACGAACTTCGCCAGCTCATCGGGTGTGGTCGGTGACGGATCGCTGCCGCGGCTGGCGAGTTGCTGGCGCAGTTCGGGGTCGGCCAGGGCCTTGTGGATGGCTGTGTTGACCTTGGCGATCACGCCCCGCGGCGTGCCGACCGGCGCGAAGATGGCGTCCCACGCCCCCACGTCGAAGCCGGGCACGCCCGATTCGGCGATGGTGGGCAGGTCGGCAAAGCTCGCCACGCGCTGCGCGGTGCTGACCGCCAGACCCTTCACGCGGCCAGCGCGCACCTGCGGCGCGGTGCTGGGCATCACGTCGATCATCAGGTCGACCTGGCCACCGATCAGGTCGGTCATCGCCGGGCCGCCGCCGCGGTAGGGAATGTGGACCATGAACAGGCCCGCCTGCGACTTGAGCATCTCACCGGCCAGGTGCGAGGTGGTGCCGTTGCCGGCGGAAGCGAACGTGAGCTTGCCCGGTCGGCTGCGGATGAGCTTGAGCAGGTCAGGGAAGGTGGCCACCTCCAGACCGGGCCGCACCGCCACCAGGGCGGCGATGCGCGTCAGCCGGCTGATCGGCTCGAAGTCCTTGCGCGGGTCGAAGCCCGGCGACTTGTAGAGCGAGTGGTTGATGGCATGGGTGCCGTTGGTGCCGTAGAAGAGGGTGTAGCCGTCGGCGGGCGCGCGCGTCGCCGCCTGAGCGCCCACGTTGCCGCCCGCGCCGGCCAGGTTTTCCACCACGAGCGGCTGGCCGAGTTCCTTGGCAACCCGGTTCATGACCAGACGCGCCAGGATGTCGCCGCCGCCGCCTGGCGGGAAAGGCACGATGAGCCGGATCGGCTTGCTGGGGTAACTCTCGACGCTCTCCTGGGCTCCGGCAGCGACTGTCACCAGCCCCAGGGCGAGGGCGAGCAGCGCCTGTCGGCGAATGCAGCTCATGCGTGTCTCCTGTTTCGAATGCATGCATTAGAGCATGCAGGATTGACGCATCGCAAGAAATACGCACACTTTGCATGCAATTTTGGATTCGTGCTGACTTGTAGACTCGCCGCGTGGCCACCCAGATTCACACCGTTGCGAACGAACTGCGTCGCCGCATCACCACGGGGATCTACGCGCCGGGCGAGCGGCTGGTCGAGCTGCAGGTCTCGGCCGAACTCGGCGTTTCGCGCACACCCATCCGCCTGGCCTTCGAAGAATTGGCCCGCGAAGGCCTGCTCAAGCGCCTGCCCACGCGCGGCTTTCGCGTCAACGAGTTCAATGCCGACGAATTGGCCGATGCGATCGACGTGCGTGGCGTGCTCGAGGGCATGGCCGCGCGCCTCGCGAGCGAGCGCAAGCTCTCCGAGGCCGACGGCGAGGTACTGCACCGCTGCGTGCGCGAAGGCCAGGCGCTCATCGACGCCGCGGCCCGCGATGGCTTTCACATCGATGCGCCGCGCTGGATGGCGATGAACGCACTCTTCCACGCCACGCTGGTGCGGGCCGCCCACAACTCGGCGCTGGCCAGCGCCATCGCCCATGTGGTGAAGACACCGCTGGCCGGCGCGGCCACACTGACCTTGCACGGGGTCGCACCGCGGCTCGAGTACACCTTCATCCAGCGGGCGCAGCAGGACCACGAAGACCTGGTGAAGGCGCTCGTCGCTGGCGAAGGCGCCCGCGCCGAGGCCTTGATGCGGGAGCACGCGCGGCGCAGCCGCGACAACAAGCGGGTGCTGCTCACGCG